>NZ_JAALAA010000018.1 GCF_011045035.1 Nocardioides turkmenicus | reverse complement strand
GGGGTGGAGTGGGGAGGGTGGTGCCGGGGAGGCCGGCGGCTGCACTGCCGTACGCGACGGCGAGCCCGAGACGTTCAGGGGCGGAGAGTCCGCGCAGGTCGGCGAGGAGATAGCCGAACAGGGAGCTGTCGCCGGCACCGACCGTGCTGACGACCTCGGTGGGTGGCGGGGTGGCGTGCCAGGTGCCTTCCTCGGTGACGAGGACCGCGCCGTTCTCGCCGAGGGTCGCGAGCACAGCGGCGACGCCGCGCTCGACCAGGGTCCGGGCCGCGGACGCGGCGACGGCCGGGTCGTCGAGGGAGTCGGATCCGGTGATGGAGGCAAGCTCTTCGGCGTTGGGCTTGAGGAGGTCGGGTGCGCCGGCCGGGAGACCCGCGGCGAGTGCCTCGAGAGGTGCCTCGCTGGTGTCGACGGCGATGCAGGCCCCGGTGGACCGGAGCGCGCTCACCACCTCGGCGTACCAGCCGGCCGGCGCCCCGGGCGGCAGCGACCCGGCGAGGACCACCCAGCTGGCGTGGTCGGCCTCCTGGACGAGCCGGGCGGCGAGGGCGTCGAGCAGTGCCGGGGTCGCGGTGGCGCCGGGGCCGTTGAGCTTGGTGGTGGTGCCGTCCGGCTCGGTCACGGTGGTGTTGATCCGCGGCCGGCCGGCGGGCCCGACCGTCACCACGTCGAGGCCGGTGGCCCGCAGCTCGGTGACCATCGGGTCGAGGTCGGGGCAGGGGACGACGGCGCGCGTCGGCACCCCAGCGGCGTACGCGGCCCCGGAGATGTTCACGCCCTTGCCGCCGGGCTGTGAGCTCGTCGCGGTGGCGCGCAGCACCTCCCCGCGGCGCAGCGGGCTGGTGAGCATCACGGTGTGGTCGATGCTCGGGTTGGCGGTGAGGGTGACGATCATGCGATCCGCACCTCCAGGCCGCTCTCGCGGAGCTCGTCGGCGACGTCGTCGTCGATGTCGCTGTCGGTGACGAGCACGTCGACGTTGCCGAGCGCGGCGAACCGCAGGGTGGTCTCGACACCGATCTTGCTGGAGTCGGTCAGGCACACGACCCGGCGGGCGGCGTTGACCAGCGCCCGCTTGGTCGCGGCCTCCTCGTGGTCGGGGGTGGAGAGGCCGTGGGCCAGGGTGAGCCCGTTGGTGGCGACGAAGCTGACGTCGACCCGCAGCCGGCTGAGCGCGTCCACGGTCTCGGCGCCGACCGCTGCCTGGGTGGCCGGGCGCACGCGTCCGGGGAGCAGGTGGAGCTCGATCTGGGGGCTGCCGGCGAGCATGGCGGCGACGGGGACCGCATGGGTCACCACGGTGAGCTGGTGGTCGCGGGGGAGCACGTGGGCGAACCTGCTGGTGGTCGTGCCGGCGTCGATCGCGATGGTGCCGCCGGCGGTGGGGAGGAGGTCGAGCGCGGCCTGGGCGATGCGGTCCTTCTGCGCGGTGAAGCTCTGCTCCCGCTCGCCGAGCGCGGACTCGAGGACGGCCATCGCCTCCACCGGCACCGCACCCCCGTGCACGCGGCGGACCAGGCCGCGGCGCTCCAGCGTGGACAGGTCGCGGCGCACGGTCTCGGTGGTGACCTCGAACCGCTCGGCGATGTCGGCCACGGATATCCGCCCGCGCTCGGCGACGAGACGGGCCGTCGCGATCTGTCGCTCCTCGGCGTACATCGCGGCCTCCTTCAGGGATCGGTGTGGTTTCGAGTTGATTTCGGGCTTGTGAATGCCCACATATGTTGTTTTATGCCCGAATGTGTTGACTCGTCAAGGGGTTAGGGCAGATATTTGTGGCCATGGTCACGTCTCACTCATCTGTTCTGTCCGGCACTCCGGTGGTCCCGGGGATCGTGCTGGCGCCCGTCCACGTGGTGCGGACCGAGGTCGACCCCGCCGCGCTGGAGGCCTTGGAACGGCGCGGCTTCGATCAGCCCGAGGACGCCCTGGCGGCCTACGAGGCAGCCGCCACCGCCGTCGCCGACGGGTACGCCCGCCGCGCCGAGACCGCCTCGGGAGCCGCTGCGTCCGTGCTGAGCGCGAGTGCCGGCCTGGCCCGGGACAAGGGGCTACGCGTCGCCGTCGAGAAGCACCTGCGCGCGGGGGAGGGTCTGGTCGCCTCCGTCGGCGCGGCGGTGGAGCAGTTCGCCACCCTGTTCAGCGGGATGGGCGGCCTGATGGCCGAGCGGGTCACCGACCTGCGCGACATCGAGCGCCGGGTCCTCGCCCACCTCGCCGGCGAGCCCGAGCCCGGCGTCGACGTACCCGAGGGGATCAGCGTCCTGGTGGCCGCCGACCTCGCCCCCTCCGACACCGCGGCCCTCGACCCGGCCCGGGTGGTCGCTCTGGTCACCGAGCGAGGCGGCCCCACCAGCCATACCGCGATCATCGCCCGCCAGCTCGGCATCCCGTGCCTGGTCGGCGTGGCCGGAGCGACGGGCATCGCCCCGGGCACCCTGGCGCTCGTCGACGGCCAGGCCGGCACCATCGACCTCGAGCCGGGCCCGGACGCCGCCGCCCGAGCCGAGGCCGACCTCACCCGGCGCCAGGCGGTCGCCGCGTGGACCGGTCCCGGCCGCACCGCCGACGGCCATCCCGTCGCACTCCTCGCCAACGTCGCCGACGGGTCCTCCGCCCGCGATGCCGCCGCCGGCCAGGTCGAGGGCGTCGGTCTCTTCCGCACCGAGCTCTGCTTCCTCGACCGCCGCGAGGAACCCACCGTGGCCGAGCAGGCCGACGTCTACGCCGAGGTGCTGGCGCCCTTCGCCGGCCGGGGGCACGTCGTCGTGCGCACCCTGGACGCGGGCTCGGACAAGCCGATCGCCTTCGCGACCCACGAGGGCGAGGAGAACCCGGCCCTGGGCGTACGCGGTCTGCGGCTCGCCGCGGACAACCCCGGCCTGCTGGAGCGCCAGCTCGACGCCATCGCGATCGCCGCCGAGCGCACCGGCGCCGACACCTGGGTGATGGCGCCGATGGTCGCCACCGTCCAGGAGGCCGCCGACTTCGCCGCACTGGTCCGCGCCCGCGGTCTCAAGCCCGGCGTCATGGTCGAGGTGCCGGCGGCTGCACTGATGGCCCACCGGATGCTCGAGGTCGTCGACTTCCTCTCCATCGGCACCAACGACCTGACCCAGTACGCGATGGCCGCCGACCGGCTGGCCACCGACCTGGCCCACCTGACCGATCCCTGGCAGTCCGCGGTGCTGCAGCTCATCGCGATCACCGCCGAGGCGGGACGTACGGCCGGGAAGCCCGTCGGGATCTGCGGCGAGGCAGCCGCCGACCCGCTGCTCGCGCCCGTGCTCGTGGGTCTCGGCATCACCTCGCTGTCGATGGCGCCGGCTGCCGTGGCTGCCGTCGGCGCGCGGCTGGGATCGGTGAGCGCCGGGCTGTGCGAGGACGCCGCGGAGGCCGCGCTCGGCGCGCTGTCCCCGGCGCTCGGCCGCGAGGCCGTGGCGACGCTCCTGGGCTGACCGGATCCGGGGCACACTGGGCGTCATGCCCGCGCGCTACGTGTTCGCCGAGACCTGGGAGCTGCCGTTGTCGCCGGAGGCGGTGCGGGACGTGCTGGTCGACGTCGAGCACTACCCGCGGTGGTGGCCCCAGGTGCGGGCGGTGGCGAGGCTCGGCGAGGACGACGCGCTGCTGGTGTGCCGCTCGGCACTGCCGTACGACCTGGAGATCGTCCTCCACGCGGTCAGCCGCGACCTGCCGACGCTGGAGGTGAGCCTGGGCGGCGATCTGGACGGGTTCGCGCGATGGACGCTGACGCCGACGCCGAGCGGGAGCCGGACGGTGTTCGAGCAGGAGGTCGTCGTCGACGGCCTGCTCGGTCTGGCCTCGATGCTGCTGAGGCCGGTGCTGACCTGGAACCACCGGCAGATGATGCACGGCTGCCGCGAGGGTCTGGCCGCCGCGGTCGGATCCGGCTAGAGCGCGGAGCCCTTCTGGTAGTCGGCCCAGGAGAGGTTCCAGTCGCCGAAGCCGTTGTCCCACTCCATCTTCCGGTCGGTGCCGGTGGTCTCGACGACGTCGCCGATGCGGGCCAGGCCGTAGAGCCAGGCGGCGTTGGCGGTGGAGAGGCCCGTGCAGCCGTGGGAGACGTTGGCATAGCCCTGGGACCCGGTCGACCACGGCGCGGCGTGGATGAACTCACCGGAGTTGCTGATCCGCATGGCGTACTCGACGTCGTCGAGGGAGTAGTAGTCGCTCGAGCTCTGGTCGGAGATGCCGATGGTCTCGGAGCGCATCTCCTTGACGCGGTGCTTCTCGGAGATGACCTTGATCCCGGAGCGCGTGGTGAACCCGGGCTTGCCGGTGGTGATCGGGATCGTACGCAGCAGCTTG
The DNA here is from genome assembly GCF_011045035.1 of Nocardioides turkmenicus. Taxonomy (GTDB): domain Bacteria; phylum Actinomycetota; class Actinomycetes; order Propionibacteriales; family Nocardioidaceae; genus Nocardioides; species Nocardioides turkmenicus. The sequence continues at coordinate 113,779 of NZ_JAALAA010000018.1, read as the reverse complement.
CCGTTGCTGAAGACCTTCATCTGATGCGTACGAGCATTGACCTTGAAGACGTGCGCGTCGCCGACCTTGTAGGTCGCCGTGCGGCTGTGCTGGCCGTAGACGCCGCCTCCCGCGGAGGCGCCGTTGATGTCGAGGTCGACCTTGATGGTGGTGCCGGGCTTCCAGTAGCGCTGCGGGCGGTAGCGGGCCTCGGTGTCGGAGACCCAGTGCCAGGAGCCGGTCTGCGCCGGGGTGGAGGTGACGTGCATGCGCTTCTCGAAGGAGGCGTGGTCCTTGACCGGTACGTCGAAGTAGACCGCGACCGGCATCCCGATCCCGACCTCGGACTTGTCGACGGGGACGATGGTCGCGAAGGTCTGCTGCGCCAGCGAGAGCGAGCGGGTGGTGAAGCTGCTGGTGACCTCGCCGGTCTCACCGGTGGCGGTGACCGTGTAGCGCAGCGCCGGGTCGAGCAGGTCGTTGGCGGTCCAGGTCTTCTTGTCCGCCGACAGCGATCCCGGCACGGTGCGCCCGTCGGGCTTGGCGACCTTCACGCTGGTGAACTCGCCCGAGGTCGCGGTCACCGTGACGATGCTGTCGACCGGCACGTCCTTCGCGCCGTCGGCGGGGGAGATCGTCGCGGTGAGAGCCGTCGGCGACGGGGACGCGGTCGACTCGCCCTTCGCAGCCGGGTCAGGGGTCTCGGGCACCTCGGCACAACCGGAGAGAACGGCCAGGGCCACCGTGGCCACGACGACAGGGAAGGAACGAACCCGCATGGGATAACTATGCGATAGCTGGCAACCGAATTCCGGTCGCGTCCGCGTATCCGCCGAAGGTGTCGCGCCGTGGGATGCCCTGGGGCGTGTGCGTTGTGGTGATGTCCGTGGTGCCGCGTACGGTATCTGCCGATGAGTGACACTCGCGTCGAGGCGGCGTACGCCGGGGCTCTGGCCGCCTTCAAGAACCCGATGCTCGACCTTCTGCACGGCCGGTTCGCGCCGTTCGTGGTGGCGGTGCTCTCGGTGACCTTCAGCTCCGACCGGGCAGCCGTGCCGGTGGTGGACGCGCACGCCGAGATCGGCGACATGCTCGAACGGCTCCGGGCCACAGGCTATGCGGAGGGCGAGGGCGGCGAGGTGATGCTGCCGGTCGGCACGGCGCGTGACCTGTGCCGCCAGTGGGTGCGGGCCGGGTGGCTGCTGCGCCAGATCGAGGGCGAGGACGAGGTCTACCGGCTCTCCGCCCATGCGGTGGGCGCCCTGGAGATCGCCGGACGGGCCAGCGGGTCGCGGGCGCGGGTCTCCGAGTCACGGGTCCGGACGCTGCTGGAGGCGGTCGAGCGGCTCGCCCAGGACGCCGACCCCGACGTGCTGACCCGGGTGGCTCGGCTGACCGAGGAGATCGCCGAGCGCCGTGCCGAGATCGCCCGCCTGGACCGCACCGGCGTCGTCGACACCGTCGACGACGACACCCTGCTCGAGCAGGCCGAGAACATCCTCCACCTGACCCGCGAGCTCCCGGCCGACTTCGCCCGGGTCGTCGAGTCCATCCGGGCGATGCAGCGCGACGTGGTGACCGACCTGCGCCAGGACGTACGCCCCGCCGGGGAGGTCCTGCGCGAGTACCTCCAGCGCGGCAAGGACGTGATGGCCTCGACGCCGGAGGGCAAGGCGTTCGCCGGGGCGCTGCGCATGATCGGCGACCCGCGGCGCCTCGACGACCTGGCCGGCAACCTGCGTACGGTGCTGCGCCACCGGTTCACGAAGGCGATGGACCCGTCCGAGCGCGCCGAGCTCGCCGCCGTGGGACGCCGGATCGAGACCGGCGTCGCGGAGGTGCTCGCCGCCCAGCAGACGGCGTCTCACGTGATCACGACCCAGGTGCGTACGCACGACCCTGCCCGCGACCGGCAGGTCGACGACCTGCTGCGCGACGTGATGGTCGGGCTCCAGGCGTGGATGCCGTCCTCGCGGACCGCCGAGGCGGTCGAGCCGCTGCGCCGGCTGCCGATCGCCGACCTCGGCCACCTGCGGCAGTCGGTCAGCGAGCTGCGGCCGCCCGAGCCGCCGGCGCCGCTCGCCGACTGGGGCGACGTGGAGAGTGCGGTCGAGGACACCAAGGCCTGGGGAGGGCCCGGGTACCGGGCGATCGAGGCACATCTGGACGCCTTCGTGGCCGAGCACGGCGCCGATGGGCCGGTCGACATCGCCGAGGTCTTCGCGGCCGCACCGGAGGAGATCCGGCGACCGGTCGACCTGCTCGGACTGCTGGAGATCGCCCACCGGCGCGGGATGGCCGAGACCGGCGAGATCTCCACGATCGAGGCGGTCCGGGCCGACGGGGTGCGCCGACGGTTCGCGTTCGGCGGGGTGAGGATGACAGCGGGCGATGGATCCTTCGAAGGGGACGACGATGAGTGACACGGTGACGGAGGTGCCCTACGGCAGCGAGCCGGAGGGCTTCATCGAGCCCGTCTCGATGGAGGACGACCCGACGGAGCTCTTCGTCGGCGACCGCGGCGTCCTGGACGCCGACGTACGCCGCGTGCTGGTGCAGCTCCTGCGCCGCCGGTTCATCACCGCGGAGCGGAGCCCGCGGCAGTGGCGTACGCTGCTCGACCACCAGGCCGTGATCGAGTCGCGGCTCCACGACCTGTTCGTCCGGCTCGTGGTCGACCACGACCGCGGCATCGCCTACAAGCGGCAGGTGCGCTCGGAGGAGCTGGACGTGCCGGTGCTGCTCAAGGACGACGCCTACTCCCGCGCCGAGACGCTCGTGCTGGTCCACCTGCGCACCGTCTTCCAGCGCGAGCGCGGTGCGGGGGAGAGGTCCGCGCGCGTGGACGCCGACGAGCTGGAGCAGACCGTGCTCACCTACTTCGACGTCGCCAGCGGTGACGCGGCCCCGCGCCGCGAGATCCGCCGAGCGGTCGAGCGGCTCGCCCGGGAGGGAATCCTCGAGGAGGAGTCGGAGGACCGCTACCGGATCACGCCGCTGGTCGAGATCGTGCTGAGCGTGGAGAAGCTCGCCGAGCTCAAGGCATGGCTGAAGGAGCAGGAGACCCAGCAGTGAACATGATCGACAGCCTCTTCGGCCTCATCCCCGCCCGCTCGACCGGCCGCCAGTGGGTCGCCAGCGAGCTGCAGCTGGTCAACTGGGGCGGCTACGACGGCGCCCACCGGGTGCGGTTCTCGCCGACCGCGACGCTGCTCACCGGCGGCTCCGGGTCGGGCAAGTCGACCCTGATGGACGCCTACATCGCGCTGATCATGCCCCACACGACGCCCTTCAACGGTGCCTCCAACGGCGGTGTCGTCGGGCGGCCCAGGGGTCAGGACCAGCGCAACATCCTCTCCTACGCCCGCGGCAAGATCGATGAAGCGAAGACCGCCGACGGCACCAAGATCCGGGTGCTGCGCGGCGACGGCCGCGACACCTGGTCGGCGATCGCGATGACCTGGGCCGACCAGACCGGCGCCCGTTTCACCGCCGTCCGTGCCTGGTACGTCCCCGCGTCCGCCAAGAACCTCGACGACGTGACCAAGCTCCGTGCCGTGGCCGAGGCGGGCTTCGACGTACGTGACCTGGAGCCGGCCGCGGCCCACCGGTTCACGCGCACCTCGGTCACCGAGATCGGGCTGACCCCGATCGACACCGACCGCGACTTCACCGCGCGGATCCAATCCGCGCTCGGGATCGGTGCCGCCGGCGACGGGGAGAAGGCCGTCAACCTGCTGGGCCGGATCCAGGCCGGGCAGCAGATCACCACCGTCGACGACCTCTACAAGAAGATGGTGCTCGAGGAGCCCGAGACGCTCGCGACCGCCGACGCCGTCGTGGCCCACTTCGACGAGCTCTCCGCGACCCGCGAGCGGATGGTCACCGCGCAGCAGCAGGTGCGTGCGCTGACCCCGATCCGCGAGCACCGCGTCGCCATCGAGGGTGCCGCCGCCAGGCTGGAGGTCATCGAGGGGATCGGCACCTTCGCCGACGAGACGACGCCCGCCGGCCTGTGGCGGGCCGGCAAGCGGGTGGATCTGCTCAGCGAGCTGGAGGCCGACCTCAGCGCCCGCAAGAGCGCCGCGGAGAAGACGGTGGCCGAGAAGCAGGCGCTGATCGACGCCGCCGAGTCCGAGCGCGACGGCCTCGCGGTCACGGTCGCCGCCTCCGGCGGCCGCCGGCTCGAGGAGGCCACCCGCGAGATCAAGTCGGCCGAGGCGCGAGCCGATCAGGTACGCCGCACCCGCGAGTCGCTCGACAAGGAGCTCGCGGTCCTCGGCGCGGTCGTCACGACGCCCGCCGACTTCGAGACCCTTCAGGCGGCCGCCCAGGAGGCGCTGGTCGACGACGACGCCCGCGCGACCGCCCTCAATGCGTACGCCGGGGCGCGGTCGGCCGAGGCAGAGGCGATCAAGGCGGTCGGCCGGCTCGAGGCCGAGCTCGCCGACGCCGAGAAGACGAAGAACAACATCCCCGAGCCGCTGCGCGCGGCGCGTGCGGTGCTGGCCGAGGCGGCCGGGCTGAGTCCGGCGGAGATGCCGTTCGTCGGCGAGCTGGTCGAGGTACGCACCGAGCACGAGGCTTGGCGCGAGGCGTTCAACCTGGCGCTGGGCGGCTTCGCGACCACGATGCTCGTCGACGCGGCTCACGTCGGCGCCTTCCGAGCCGCGATCGAGTCGGTCCGGCAGCGCACCCGGATCCGCTACGAGGCCGTCCCCACCGGGATGGCGGACACCGCCATCCTCGACGAGGGCACCCTGCCGGGACGCCTGGACTACCGCCGGGGCGTGTTCACAGGCTGGCTCAAGAAGCGGCTGACGGAGCGCCACGGCTACGTCTGCGTGCCGACGCCCGCACTCCTCGGCCAGCACCGGATGGCGCTCACCGTCACCGGCCAGGTCTCGCAGGGGTCGCGTGGAGCCCACGGCGGCCACGGCGCCGGCAACGTGCTCGGCTTCACCAACACCCGTCGCGTCGCCGAGCTCACCGAGCTCCTCGAGAGCGCACGTCGGGACGCGGAGAAGGCGACGGCGGCGGTCGGCGAGGCCGAGCGGGCCATCAAGGAGCTCGACCTGCGGCGTACGTCCTACAAGGCCGTCTCCGCGCTGACCTGGGACCAGGTCGATGTCGAGGGCGCCGAGGCCGAGCGCGACCGGTGGGCCGCGGTGATCGCGGAGGTCACGGCCGACAACCCGGAGATCGCCACGCTCCAGGATCGGCTGAAGAGCGCCCGCGCCAAGGTCGACTCGCTGCGTGAGGGCATCGGCGCCGCGAAGAGCGCGGTCAAGGACCTCGACGAGCGGTGGAGTGACGTGGTCGAGCAGGTCGACCGCGCCAAGGACGCGCTGGAGGAGGCGGCAGCCTCGGGCACCGAGATCGCCCCGGCTCAGGCGGACTACCTCGAGCAGCTCTTCAAGGCCGCCGGAGGCGAGGACGCCGGTCGCCGCGAGGACGCGCTGGCCGAGCTCGACGCGGTCTTCGCCCGGGCCGGCGAGAGCCTCGACGCCGACCGCGCCAGCGCCCAGGAGACGATCGGCGCCGCCCGCGTCCAGCTGCGGCAGACCTTCGAGTCCTTCCTCGAGCGCTGGCCCAACCCCAACCTCCACACCGACCCCGACGCCTCGTACGCCGACTTCGACCGGCTCCTCGACGAGCTGCAGACCAGTGGTCTGCACGAGCTCGAGGTCGAGTGGCGCGACTCGCTGCTCAACCTGTCGGGCAACGACCTCACCAACCTCGACTCGACCCTGTCGCGGGCGGTGCGCGAGATCCGCGACCGGATCGACCCGATCAACCAGATCCTGGCCGAGCTGCCGTTCAACGACGACGACCACCGGCTCCGGATCGACACCCAGGAGGGCCAGTCGGCCGTCCGTGGCCGATTCCGCAAGGAGCTGCGTGCCGTCCGTGACCTCATCGGGCGGGCCTCGACCAACGAGACCCGCGAGCAGGCCTACACCCGGATGTCGCGGCTCATCGACCGGATGCGCCGCACGGCGCCCGACTTCGCCGACCTGATCGACGTACGCAACCACGTCCGTGTCAGCGCCGAGAAGGTCACCGCCGACACCGGTGAGCACGTGGCCCTCTACGACCACATCGGCGAGAAGTCGGGTGGCGAGTCGCAGGAGCTGGTGGCTTTCATCGTGGGTGCCGCGCTGCGCTACCAGCTCGGCGACGCCGGTGCCGAGCGCCCGCGCTACGCCCCGGTCTTCCTCGACGAGGCGCTGATTAAGGCCGACGCGCGCTTCACCGGCCGTGCCATCGGCGCCTGGCGGGGTCTCGGGTTCCAGCTCATCATCGGTGCGCCGAACGACAAGCACAGCGCCATCGAGCCGCACGTCGACGTGCAGTACACCGTGCTCAAGGACGCCGAGGGTCACTCGTTCCCGAAGCTCGAGGTGGGCCTGGAGGAGATCCCGGCGGGGTGAGCGGTGCCGGCTACGGCTGCATCGAGAGGAACAGGAACGCGGCCAGCAGGACCAGGTGGACGAAGCCCTGGAGGGCGTAGACGCGGCCCTGGACGACGGTGAGGCCGGTGACGAAGACGGTGATCACCAGCAGCACGATCTGGGTCGGCTCCAGGCCGAGCACGAGCGGGCCGCTGAGCCAGATCATCGCGACCGCGATGGTCGGGATGGTGAGGCCGATCGAGGCCATCGCCGAGCCGTAGGCGAGGTTGAGGCTGGTCTGCACCCGGTCGCGGGAGGCGTTCCGGACCGCGGCGATCGACTCGGGCGCGAGGACGAGGAGGGCGATCACGACACCGACGACGGCGTAGGGGAAGCCCAGGCTCTTGACGGTGCTCTCGATCGTGGGGGAGAGCACCTTCGCCAGGCCGACCACCGAGACGAGCGAGACCAGGAGCAGGGCCAGGCTGAGGGCGGCCTCGCCCGCCGACGGCGGGTCGGCGTGACCGTCCTCGTCGAGGTCGACCAGCCCCGTCATCCGGCCGTGCTCGTCGCTGGTGACCGGGAGGAAGAAGTCACGGTGGCGCACCGTCTGGGTGAACAGGAAGGCGACGTAGAGCGCCAGCGACGCGATGGCGGCGAAGGCCAGCTGCGAGGGTGAGTACTGCGGCCCCTGGGCCGACGTGGTGAACCTCGGCAGCACCAGGGTGAGCCCGGCCAGGGCGATCACCGTGGCGACCGCCGAACCGGTTCCGGCGGCGTTGAAGCTGACCAGACCGTGCTTGAGGGCGCCGACCATGAGCGCGAGCCCGACGATGCCGTTGAGGGTGATCATCACCGCGGCGAAGACGGTGTCGCGGGCATAGGTGCTGGTGCTGTCGCCACCGCTGGTCATCAGCATCACGATCAGCCCGACCTCGATCACCGTCACGGCGATGGCCAGGATCAGCGACCCGAACGGCTCGCCGACCTTGTGGGCGACGACCTCGGCATGGTGGACGGAGCTCAGCACGGCACCGATCAGCACTGCCGCCACCGCCGCGAGGATCGTCCAGTGGTCGTGGCGGAGCCACGAGAGCACCAGCACCACCAGAGCGAGGATCGGCACGACGACTGACCACTGCAGGCGGCCCCGGACCGCTGGCGCACTCATGAGGTGACCGTAGCCTGAGGACGTGCTCTCGACCTACACCCCTCCGGCCGTGTTCAAGACCCGTCCCGACCTGCTGGGGAGGTTCGGCATGGTCGGCTCGACCCACTGGCTCGCCAGCGGCGCCGCCCAGGCGGTCCTCGAACGCGGCGGCAACGCGTTCGACGCGGTGGTGGCGGGAGGGTTCGTGCTGCACGTGGTCGAGCCGCACCTCAACGGACCGGGCGGCGACCTGGTCGGGATCTTCGCACCCGCCGGCGGCGAGGCGACCGTGCTGATGGGCCAGGGGCCCGCGCCCGCGGGTGCCTCGGCGGACCACATGCGTGCCGAGGGACTGGAGCTGGTCCCGGGCGCGGGCGCGCTGGCCGCTGCTGTGCCGGGCGCGGTCGACGCCTGGCTGATGCTGCTGCGCGACCACGGCACCTGGGAGGTCGGCGAGGTGCTCGCCTACGCCATCGACTACGCCCGCAACGGCCACCCGATCCTGGGCCGCGCGGTCTCCACGATCGCCACTGTCGCCGACCTGTTCCGCGACCACTGGCCCACCTCGGCCGCCCACTGGCTCGTCGACGGCCGGCCGCCCGAGCCCGACACCATGGTCCGCAACGAGGCCTACGCCGCCGTGCTCGACCGTCTCGTCGCCGCCGGCGACGGCGCCGCGACCCGCGAGGAGCGCATCAACGCCGCGCGTGCTGCCTGGGGGAGCGGGTTCGTCGCGGAGGCGATCGAGCGGTTCGTACGCACGCCGCACCGCCACTCCTCCGGAACCGATCATTCCGGGGTGATCACGGCGGCCGACATGGCCGGGTTCTCGGCTGCGTACGAGACGCCGGTGACGACCGAGTTCCGCGGCCACACGATCGCGAAGGCGGGGCCGTGGACGCAGGGGCCGGTGCTGCTGCAGACGCTCAACCTGCTCGAACCGCTCGACGACGCCCTGCTCGACCCGAGCAACCCCGCCGGCGCGCACACGATCCTGGAGGCGACCAAGCTCGCCTTCGCCGACCGCGACGCCCACTACGGCGACGGCGCCGACCCGGAGGTGATCGCGACCCTCCTCTCCAAGGAGTACGCAGCCACCCGCCGCCCCCTGATCACCGACCTCGCCTCCGCCGAGGTGAGGCCCGGGCTGGGCGTCACGGCCTTCCCGCCGCTGCGCGAGAGCTACGACCCAGCCGCCGCGGCGTCCGGGGTCGGGGAGCCGACCGTCTCCAGGGAGGGCGAGACGCGCGGTGACACCTGCCACATCGACGTGGCCGACCGCTGGGGCAACATGATCGCGGTGACCCCGTCGGGTGGCTGGCTGCAGTCCTCGCCGACGATCCCCGAGCTCGGGTTCTGCCTCGGCACCCGGCTGCAGATGACCTGGCTGGAGCCGGGGCTGCCGTCGACGCTGACCCCGGGGCGGCGGCCTCGGACCACTCTCACTCCGACCCTGGTCCTCCGCGACGGGCACGCGGTCACAGCCGTCGGTTCGCCGGGTGGCGACCAGCAGGATCAGTGGCAGCTGCTGTACCTGCTGCGCACTCTCGTCGGTGGCTATTCGCCTCAGCAGGCCATCGACGCGCCTGCACTCCACTCGACGTCGTTCCCCGGGTCGTTCTGGCCGCGTACGTGGGACCCTGCTGGTGCGGTGCTCGAGGATCGGCTCGGTGCTGGGGTTGTCGAGGAGCTGCGGCGTCGTGGGCATGCTGTGACGCTGAGTGGCGGCTGGTCTCTGGGGAGGCTCTCTGCGGTTACTCGGGATCCTGAGACTGGCACGCTTTCTGCTGCCGCTAATCCTCGGGGGGCGCAGGGGTATGCGGTCGGGCGGTAACGTTTCCCGCTGGTCGAGCCGCTTCCCCGCTGGTCGACCCCGCTGGTCGAGCCGCCGGAGCCGCTAGGCGGAGGCGTGTCGAGACCAACACATTTCTCTTCTCGGGAAAGCTCGGTTGAGCGACTGTGTTTTCGGGGCCGGGGTTCGCCGCCGACCCTTGCTTTGATTGTTTCTCGATCCGCCGCCGCGTCAAGGACGGGCTTCGCCCGCCGCTTCGCGGTGGCCTTCGGCCATCCTTGACCCGGCACCTGATCGAGAAAGATTTCGCCTGTATCGGGGCGGCGGCGACAGAGTGGCGCAGCACTCATGTGCCTTTTTCGCTGACGGCGTAATATGGGTCTGACCAGCATAAATGAGTCGCGTCTTGTCGCTGTCTCGCATATAATAAGACGCATGTACGAGACCATCGACCGCCTCCTCGACGGACCACCGCCCGGTGCGTCCGAGGGCGAGTTGGTCGACTGGATCACCCGTCTCGAAGCGGTGAAGTGTCGGGCTGAGGCTGTTCAGGCAGAAGCAGCGGTACGACTCGAGGACGCCGCCTGGACCCGCCAGGCCGAGGCCGGCGTTCCGGCCCGGAAACTCGGCGAGGGCGTCGGTTCGCAGGTGGCGTTGGCGCGGCGGGTCTCGCCGGCCAAGGGTGCCAAGCTGCTCGGGCTGGCGAAGATCCTCCTTACAGAGATGCCCCACACCTTCGCCTTGATGAAGGCCGGCCTGTTCTCGCAGTGGCAGGCCACCATCCTCGCCCGCGAGACCGCCTGCCTGTCGGTGGAGGACCGGCGGGTCATCGACCATGAACTGTGTGCCACCGGACCCGAGGGGGAGCCTGCGAAGGCGGTGGCGATGGGGCTGCGCCAGCTCGAGAACGCCGCCAAGAAGCTGGCCATCACCCTTGACCAGGAATCCGTCGTCGCGCGCGCGGCCAACGCCGCCAAGGACCGTCGTGTCAGCGTGCGGCCGGCGCCCGACACCATGACGTGGCTCGGCGCCCTCCTGCCGGTCAAGGATGGTGTCGCGGTGTTCGCGGCCCTGGACCAGGCCGCCAAGACCGCTGCCGCCGCTGGTGATGAGCGGTCCCGTGGTCAGGTCATGGCCGACACCCTGGTCGCACGGGTCACCGGCCGTGAGACCGGGGTCAAGCCGCGGATCGAGGTCAAGATCGTGATGACGGCCGACGCACTGGCCAACGACGCCGACCAACCGGCGATGGTCGAGGGCTACGGACCCGTCCCCGCCGCCTGGGCACGTGACGCCCTCAGCGATGCGGAGGTATTCGTCCGCAGGTTGTTCACCGACCCCGCCGGACAGTTGGTGGCGATGGAATCCCGGTCCCGCAAAGCCCCTGACGGGCTCGCGGAGTTCGTCGCCACCCGTGACGGGGGGATCTGCCGGACCGTGGGCTGTGATGCCCCGATCCGCAACATCGACCACGTCGAACGCCACGCCGACGGCGGCGCCACCAACGCTGCGAATCTTCAAGGTTTGTGCGAGCGATGCAACCAAGCCAAGGAAGCGATCGGGTGGCAGGCCAGACCAGGACCCGACGGCTCCATCACCACCATCACACCCACCGGCCACGCCTACACCAGCCCGCCACCCGAACCCTGGCGACCAGATCCGCCACCGCTTTCTCCGGGAGAGTTCGCGCTGCGCGACGTACTCCTCGACCATCGCCTCGCGGCCTGACCCAGCGCCGAGGGACTTTCTTCGGATCAGTGCTTGACCTTGACGCTACGTCAGGCCTGCACGCTTCTTCCACAGCCCCAAACAAGGGGCCCGAACCACCGAAGAAGGAGCAACGACATGAACAACATCCTCACCCGCCTCATCGGCGACAAGAAGGACTGGAAGCGCATGGAGGCCCGCGCCGCCGAGCTGCCGACCGACTACCGCACCGTCTACGCAGAGATGAAGAACTACATGTGGCGCTTCACCACCAGCGACGGCATGGACATCGTCGACATCCTCCGCGACATCCTCGACCTCTTCGAGACCGAAGCCGCCACCGGCCGCAAGGTCATCGACGTCACCGGCCCCGATCTGGCCGCGTTCTGCGACGCCCGACTGCCCGAGCAGCACGACGCCTACCGCGACAAGCTTCGGAACAACCTCAACGCGGTCGCCAACAAGCTGTCGTGACGTCCGAAAACGTAAGAGTCCCGCTGGCGTCTCGGGTCACCAGCGGGGCAAGAACAATGTTGCCGCATCACCAAAGAGGTTGTCACCCCTTTTCGAGAAATTCTGCAGAATTTTGCATTGCAGAGTTCTGTGGCTCGTCAGGAGCTGCTCAGATGACCGACCCGACGTCCTTGGCGACGATGTTGTCCATGGCGCGCTCGGCGATGGCGGCGATGGTCATCGAGGGGTTGCAGGCGCCGGTGGTGCCGGGGATGAGAGCCCCGTCGAGGACGTAGAGACCGTCTTGTCCCTGGACCCGGCCGTCGAGGTCGCAGACGGTGCCCATGTTGGCGCCGCCGAGGGGGTGCCAGGTGCTGTTGACGATGGTGTTGGTGTCGATCAGGGCCCCGAGGCCGCCGCTGATCCGCGAGACCCGCTCGTGGATGGCGCGGTAGCTGGCCGAGTCGCCGCCGAAAGGGAAGCGCAGGGTGACCGAGTCGGTCAGCGAGCTGTAGCGGAAGCTGCCGCGGTCGGCGCTGACCCCGAAGCCGACCAGCATCGTGGCGCCCAGGTCGAGGCCGAGGGGGAGGGGCGGCACCGACGCCTGGATGACGGTGTTGGCCGTGGCCGGATCGGCCCAGTCCTGGCTCTGGTAGACGACGGGTCCGCCCTGCGTACCGGTGAGGTTCTCGTCGAAGGGGCGCCACATGTAGATCCGGTCGCCGTTGGTGCCCCAGCCCTGACCGAGCTGCTCGGGCAGGTCCGGGATCGTCCCGGTGGCCGAGGCGCGGACCAGGAGCTTGCTGGTGTTGAGCGAGCCGGCCGCCATCACCAGCGCCCGCGTGGTCAGGATCTTCTGCTCGACCACGTCGCCAGCGTCGTCGGTGCGGTCGACGTGGACCTCCCAGCGCCCGTCGGCGGCACGGGCCACGGACGTCACGTTGTGCCGGGTGGCGACGTTCACGCGTCCGGTGGCCTCGGCCTGCTGGATGTAGGTGACGTCGACGGAGTGCTTGCCGCCGTTGTTGACGCCGAGGGCGCAGTCGCCATTGGTGTAGGACGGCGCCATCTCGCCACGCAGCTCCGCGAGCGCGTAGGACCAGTCGATCGGCATCGGGATCTTCTGCAGGTCGTAGCCCGCGGCCTCGACGCGCTCACCGAACATACGCGAGACCCGGTAGTTGTCCGAGGTGATCAGCTCGTCGGGCGCGGTCGCGGCGCCGAGCATGCGCGCGACGCGCGGGTAGTGGACGCGGTCCATGAGCTCGTAGTCGAGCTCGTTCGGGAACCAGGTGTTGAACACCTCGGCGGAGGGTTGCAGCGTCATGCCCTGGTAGACGAGGGAGCCGCCGCCGACCCCGGCCGCACACATGGCGAGCATGTTCTGGCCGAGGACGGGCTCGAGCAGGCCGACGTACGGGCCGAAGTCCAGGGGAGTGCCGAGCAGTCGCTGTAGCGGTTTCAGGGCCTCGGGTGTGGTGGTGTGGAACAGCGCGCGCTTGTCGAGCGAGCGCACCGTCGGGAAGGTCTGTGCGTCCGGTCCGGTCGGCCAGCGCCGGCCGCGCTCGAGCACGGTGACCGGCACGCCGGCCTCCGCCAGGCGCAGCGCGGCGACCCCGCCACCGAACCCGGACCCGACGACCACGGCCCGATGCTCCTCCCGGACCAGTCGTACGCGGCGGGGCGAGGAGGCCGCTGCCGGACCGGCGAGCAGGCCCGTCGCAGCGGCACCGGCGGCGCCCGCCGCACCGGCCAGGAACGTACGTCTGGAGGTAGACGTGGGCGACGAGGACATGGTCACGGGGGCTCCCTTGGCTCGTGAGGCGTCGGCTGTTGCCGCGTAAGAGTTGACGAACGGAGGGGGTGTGTCAAGGCTCACGGCGCCGATATGGACAACAGTGTCCGGTACGTGACACGGCCGGATGAGCGCGGCCCGGCAACGCAGATGGCGCAACCACGCCCATGTAGGCTGACGGCACTTCCAACAGCTAAGGACGATCTGAACCCCGATGGACGGACCGCAACCCGGCCAATATCCATGCCTCTTGTGTGAACCGAGGCTGCACCGATCGAGGTCGGCCCGGTGACCGAGATCCTGTTCATCTTCCTGGCCCTGCTGCTGGTCGCCGCCTGTGGCGTCTTCGTCGCCGCGGAGTTCTCCCTGGTCACCGTCGACCACTCCCAGGTGGAGATGGCCGCCGAGCAGGGGGACAAGCGCGCCGACGGCGTGCTGCGCGCGATGAAGGAGCTCTCCAGCAACCTCTCCGGCGCGCAGGTCGGCATCACGGTGACCAACCTCGGGATCGGCTGGATGTCGGAGCCTGCGATCGCCGAGCTGATCGACGCGCCGCTGCTCGCCACCGGGCTTCCGGAGGGTGCGGTGACGCCGATCGCGCTGACCGTCGCGCTGATCCTCTCCACGATCGTGACGATGCTCTTCGGTGAGCTCGTCCCCAAGAACCTCGCCCTGGCCCTGCCGCTGCAGACCGCCCGCGTCACCCAGGGTCCGATGCGGGCGTTCACCCGGCTCATGCGTGGTCCGATCAAGGTGCTCAACGGGACCGCCAACGCCATCGTCCGCCGCCTCGGCATGGAGCCGCAGGAGGAGCTGCGCTCCGCGCGGAGCTCGGCCGAGCTCTCCTCGCTCATCCAGCGCAGCGCCCACGAGGGGACCCTCGACGCCGACACGGCCGAGCTCATGGAGCGCTCGGTCGAGTTCGGCACCCGCACCGCCGGCGAGATCATGACACCGCGCGTACGCGTCCACAGCCTCGACCACAACGACCGTGCCGAGGCGCTGATCGAGCTCACCCGGCGTACCGGCAACTCCCGCTTCCCGGTGCTCGACGACAACGAGGCCGTGGTCGGCACCGTGCACGTCAAGGCCGCAGTGGCGCTGCCGGTGCACGAGCGGCCCACTGCCAAGGTCAAGCACCTGATGGTGCCGCCGGTGGTCGTGCCCGACTCGCTGCGCCTGGACCCGCTGATGGCGCTGCTGCGCGCGGAGGGGTTCCAGCTCGCCGTGGTGCTCGACGAGTACGGCGACCAGGCCGGCATCGTCACCCTCGAGGACGTGATCGAGGAGATCGTGGGCGATATCGCAGACGAGCACGACCCGCTCAGCGCCCGCGCCCGGCTCCGCCGCGACGGGGGCTGGTCGCTGTCGGGGCTGCTGCGTCCTGACGAGGTCGAGGACATCACCGGTGTCGCCCTGCCGGAGGGGGAGGACTACGACACCGTCGCCGGGCTGATGCTGAGCCTGCTGGGCCGGATCCCCGAGAGGGGTGCGACCGCCGAGCTCACCGTGCCCGGCAACCCGCCGCCGGACTCCGATGACGACGACGTGTACGCGAGGTACGTGAAGCTGACCGTGGAGGTCATGGACGGGCGCCGGATCGACCGGATCTCGATGCAGGTGATCGGCTGATGTCGACGACGATGGGGCTGCTGCTCGGCCTGGTGCTGCTGCTCGCCAACGGCTTCTTCGTGGGCTCGGAGTTCGCGCTGGTCTCGGCGCGTCGCAGCCAGATCGAGCCGGCCGCGCAGGCCGGGTCGCAGATGGCCCGGATCACCCTGCGGGCGATGGAGAACATCAGCCTGATGATGGCCGGCGCCCAGCTCGGCATCACCGTCTGCTCGGTGCTGCTCCTGGCGATCACCGAGCCGGCGCTCGCCCACCTGCTCGAGCCCGGCTTCGACCTGATCGGCCTGCCCGAGGCCTTCCACCACCCGGTCGCGTTCGTGATCGCGATGCTCGTGGTGACCTACCTGCACGTGGTCGTCGGCGAGATGGTGCCCAAGAACATCGCCCTGGCCGGCCCCGACCGGGCCGCCCTGGTGCTCGGCCCGGCCATCTACGCGGTCGTCTACGTGCTGCGCCCGATCATCGTGGCCTTCAACTACGCCGCCAACCTCTGCATCCGGGCGCTCGGCATCGAGCCCAAGGACGAGGTGAGCTCCACCTTCACCCGCGCGGAGGTGGCTGCGATGGTCGAGGAGTCGCGGGGCGAAGGCCTGCTGGAGGAGGACGAGTACGGCCGGCTGACCGGCGCGCTCGGCTTCACCGAGAAGACGGTCGCCAAGGTCACCATCCCGGTCGCCGACTGGACGATCGTGCCGCGCGGCGCCTCGGGCGCCGACATCGAGGCGGTCTGCGCCTCGACGGGCTACAGCCGGTTCCCGGTCGCCGACGACAACGGCGACCTCGTCGGCTACCTGCACATCAAGGACGTGCTCGAGCCCGACGACGTACGCCGCCGGCAACCGGTCCAGGACAAGTGGATCCGGCCGTTCGCGACGGTCACCCCCGACGACGCGCTCCACGAGGCGCTCGAGACCCTGCAGCGCCGCGGCGCCCACATGGCTCGGGTCGTACGCGAGGACGGCAGCGCCATCGGGCTGGCGACCCTGGAGGACGTCATCGAGGAACTGGTCGGCGAGATCCGCGACGCCGCCCATGCCGATGACTCCACCGCAACCGACTAAGCACTAGGGTTTGTCCGTGCCCAACCGTCGATCCGGTGATCCCCACCTGCGTCCTGGCCGCGACGCCCGGCAGCGACCGCTGGGCTCCGTCGACCGCAACCAGCCCGTGCTCGGCAAGCTGCTCAGCATCCTGCGGCTGCTCTACGCGCCGGTGATGCTGTGGGCGGTGCTGGTCGCGAAGGACGACACCATCGCGCTCGCCGCGTTCGGTCTCGCGGTGGTCACCGACCTCCTCGACAGCTGGCTCAACCGCAAGCAGCTGGGCCGCCGCCGCACGGGCGAGCTGCTCGACGTGGTCGCCAACACCGTCTTCGTCCTGGCCGCGACGTTCGCGCTCTGGCAGATCGACGTGATCCCGTGGCCGATCGCGCTGCTGGTGCCGCTGCGGTTCGTCGGCCTGCTCGCGATGGTCCCGGCGCTGCGCAGCCGCGGGGTGCGTACGCTGCCGGTGCATCTCCTCGGCAAGGTGGCCGCCTTCTGCCTCCTGGCCTCCTTCCCGCTGCTCTACCTCAGCCATGACATCCCCGAGACGCTCGACCTCGGCCTGGAGCCCAGCCTGCCGATCCAGCTGGCGCAGGCGTTCGGCTGGGCGTTCGCGCTGTGGGGCGTCCTGCTGCTGTGGTGGAGCCTGGTCCTCTACGCCCAGGAGGTGCGTCGCCTGATGGCCACCACGCCGCCGCTGGAGAAGGGCGGGGCAGCCCGTGCCTGACCAGATCCCCGGCGAGGACCTGCGCGCCTACGTCACCAAGCCGCTCCTGGACCGCATCACCGACCAGTCGATCGACTCCGACTACAAGGCCGCCGCGGCGCGGCGCGACCCGTCGGAAGAGGAGCCCGGCCGCCGGCGCCGGCCGGGCGTGTGGGCGATGGTGGTCGTCGGGCTCTTCGCGCTGCTGGCCACCACCGCCGCCGTGCAGACCTCGCGCAACGAGGACGTCCGCCAGACCAGCAGGCAGGTCCTGGTCGACCGCATCGAGCAGCGCCAGGACCGGATCGCCGACCTCCACCGCCAGATCGCCGCGCTCCGGGAGGACAACCAGCGCAGCGATGCGGCGCTGAACTCCCTGGGGCTCCGGGCCGAGTCGGCCTCCTCGACCGCGGTGTCGACGGCCGAGAAGACCGGGTTCGCCCCGGTGACCGGTGCCGGGATCCGGATCACCATCGACAACGCCGCCGACGGCAACGAGGGCGGCACCGTCCGCGACTACGATCTCGCCGTGATCGTCAACGGGCTGTGGGAGGCGGGTGCGACCGCTGTCTCCGTCGACGGCCAGCGGGTCACGCCGCGCAGCGGGGTGATCACCTCCGGCGCCACCCTCCGGATGAACGACGTCTCGCTCTCGCCCCCATATGAGGTGTCGGCGATCGGCGACCCGCGTACGCTGGCGGCACGCTTCGCCGAGACGGTCTCGGGCGCGATGATCCACACCACGACGCAGGACTACGGGATGCCCTACGACGTCGAGAACATCGACCGGCTCACCCTCCCCGCGGCGCCGCCAGATCTGCTCGAGCTGACCTACCTCAAGCCCAAGTCCGAGGACGAGGGAGCCAAGCGGCCCGACAGGTCCAAGGGATCGGCGAAGCCCACCGACAACACCGACGAAGACACTGAAGAGAACAGCGAAGGGGACCGCGAAGAATGATCGCCGTCATCGGCCTAGTGATCGGCATCGTGCTGGGACTGTTCTTCCAGCCTGAGGTGCCGGTCGGTCTGGCGCCCTACCTCCCGATCGCCGTCGTCGCCGCGCTCGACGCCGTCTTCGGCGCGCTGCGGGCGTTCATGGACGGCATCTTCGACGACAAGGTCTTCGTCGTCTCGTTCATCAGCAACGTCGTCATCGCCGCAGGCATCGTCTACCTCGGTGACCGCCTCGGCGTCGGCGGCCAGCTCTCCACCGGCGTGATCGTCGTCCTCGGCATCCGCATCTTCACCAACGTCGCAGCCATCCGGAGGCACATCTTCCATGCCTGAGCGGAAGCGGAGGCCGGCGGTGAAGCGGACCGCTGCCAAGCGGACCCCCGCGAAGAAGACCTCGGCCGAGAAGCCCGTCGCGCCCGCGGACGAGCCGGTCACCGACGACGCTGCCACGCCCGAGGTCGAGGACGAAGGTACGCCGCCTGCTGAGCAGTCCTCGGCCGACGAGGCCGTCGAGGCGACCGACGAGACCACGAGCGATGGCGTCGACGAGAGCGACGACACCGACGAGGCTGTCGCTGACGAGGATGTCGCTGACGAGACCGCGGAGGACGACGCCGCTGCGGACGAGCCCGCGAAGGACGATGTCGCTGAAGGTCCCGAGACAGTCGGGGACGCCGAGGAGTCGGAGAACGAGGCCGAGGCGGCCGAGCCCGAGTCCGCCGTCGAGTCCGACGAGACGGACGAGGTCGACGCGGTCGAGGACGAGACACCCGAGACCACAGAGTCCGAGGACACGCCCGAGCCGCAGGAAGCTGTGGACGAGAAGGCCGACGACGCCGAGAAGGTCGATGCGCCTGTCGCTGGCGAGAAGGCCGACGAGCCCGAGGATGAGCCGGCGCCGCTGGTCGGCCGGGCGCGCCTGTTCGACGCGCTGACCCACTTCCGGCGCGGCCAGGTGGCGGTGGCGGTCCTGCTCTGCCTGCTCGGCTACGCGGCCGTGGTGCAGGTCCAGACGAACACCGAGGACTCCACCTACGCCGGCCTGCGCGAGCAGGAGCTGATCGACATCCTCTCCGGCCTGGCCGGCACGACGCAGAAGGCCCAGGAGCAGATCGAGGAGCTCGAGGCGACCCGCGACGAGCTCGAGGACCAGACCCTCCAGCAGCAGACCGCGCTCCAGCGAGCCGAGGAGCAGGTCGACACGCTCCGGGTGATCGCCGGGACCGTGCCGGTCAGCGGGCCGGGCATCACGATCGAGATCGACCCCGGCGCCGACCCGCTGCGGCTGACCGCCCTCCTGGACCTGATCGAGGAGCTGCGTACGAGCGGTGCCGAGGCGATGGAGATCGAGGGTGCCGACGGCGAGGCCGTACGCCTGGTCGCGTCGTCCTCGATCGAGGTCAGCCAGCCCACCCCGGGACTCAACGTCAGCGGCGAGCTGATCAGCCCGCCCTACCGCCTCCAGGTGATCGGCCCGCCCGACACGCTGGCCGGTGCGATCGACTTCTACCAGGGCCCGCAGGACCAGCTCGAGGAGCAGGGCGCGGAGGTCGAGGTCGAGTCGGAGGAGAAGATCGACATCGAGTCGATCCACACCGTGTCCCGCTGAACGTTTCGCCGGTGCGGCGCAGTAGGGTTTCGTCAACCGGCTCGCGGGACGATCTTCCGTAGCCAGACCAGTACGCCTGATGAGGAGATGCCCGTGTACCCCGAGGACCTGAAGTACACCAGCGAGCACGAGTGGCTTCGCAACCCTGGCGAGACCGAGGGCTCCGTACGGATCGGGATCACCAACTACGCCCAGGACGCCCTCGGCGACATCGTCTACGTCTCGATGCCCGCCGTCGGCGACACCATCAAGGCTGGCGAGAGCTGCGGCGAGCTGGAGTCGACCAAGTCGGTCAGCGACATCTACGCGCCGATCTCCGGTGAGGTCGTCGCGGTCAACGCCTCGCTCGACGCCACGCCCGAGCTGGTCAACGACGACCCCTACGGCGGCGGCTGGCTCTTCGAGGTCACCCCGGCCGATCCCGCCGAGCTGGAGAGCCTCCTCGACGCCGCGGCGTACGAGGCGTCACTCGACGCGTAACCGACCGAACACCTGGGCCGACCTGATAGGTTGCGGTTACCATCCCTCAACGTTCACTTGAGGGTGTGTGCCCGGCCCTCGATGAACCTGGAGCTACAAAATGTCCGTGTGCCCCGCTTGCGGCAGCCAGAACCCCGACGAAGCGCGGTTCTGCTCGCAGTGTGGCGTAAGCCTGACCGGGACCGACCAGACCTCGACGATTCAGCTCGGGGCTGACGCCGACACCTCCGACCGGGTGCTCAGCCCGATCGAGGCGGCGACCGTCGAGGCCCTGCCGCGGGGCAACGGGATGCTCGTCGTGCAGCGCGGCCCCGGTGCCGGTAGCCGTTTCCTGCTCGACCAGGACACCGTCGTCGCGGGTCGTCACCCGGACAGCGACATCTTCCTCGACGACGTCACCGTGTCCCGTCGCCACGCCGAGTTCAAGCGCACCGGCGACACCTTCGAGGTCTCCGACGTCGGCAGCCTCAACGGGACGTACGTCAACCGCGACCGCATCGAGCAGGTCGTCCTCAAGGACGGCGACGAGGTGCAGGTCGGGAAGTTCCGGCTCGTGTTCTACGCCGGACACGAAGGGGCGTAGTCGATGGCCGCCGCCGCGATGCCTGACCCACAACGGCCGGCTAGCGACTCGGGGGAGCGGCTCAACATCGGGCAGGTCCTGGATCAGTTGCGTCCGGACTTCCCGACGGTCACCATCCCGAAGATCCGGTTCCTCGAGGACAAGGGACTGATCAAGCCGGAGCGCACGCCCGCGGGCTACCGCAAGTTCTCCCGCCGCGACGTGGAGCGCCTGCGCTACGTCCTGCGGATGCAGCGTGACCATTACCTGCCGCTCAAGGTCATCGGCGAGCACCTCGACGCGATCGACCGTGGCCTCGAGCCGCCGGCGATCGAGCCGACCGTGCCCACCGTCCCGACGGTCGCCCTCACGCCCGACGGCGCGCCGGGGGCGGAGTCGTTCCGGCGTACGGACCACATGCGGATCTCGCGGCGCGAGCTCCTCAAGGTGGCCGAGGTCGACGACGCGCTGCTGACCGAGCTGGAGAAGATGGGCCTGGTGGTGCCGCTGCGCAGCGGTCACTACGACACCGACGCGCTCGCGATCGCGCGCACAGCCAAGGAGCTGGCCGAGTTCGGCATCGAGCCCCGGCACCTGCGCGGCATGAAGGCGGCCGCCGACCGCGAGGTCGGTCTGATCGAGCAGATCGTCGCGCCGCTGCGGCGGCCCGGCAACGCCGGCGCGCAGGGCCGCGCCGAGGAGATCGGCAGCGAGATCGCCGCGCTCGCGGTCCGTCTGCACGCCACCTTGGTGAAGTCCGGGCTCCGCGACCGTTGAGTGCGTGCGCGGGCGGGTAGGCTGGTCCCATGCGCGAGGTCGATGTGCTCGGAGTCCGAGTCGAGATGCCCTCCAACCAGCCGATCGTGCTGCTGCGCGAGGTGGCGGGTGAGCGATATCTGCCCATCTGGATCGGCGCCGTGGAGGCGACCGCGATCGCCTTCGCCCAGCAGGGCGTGGTGCCGCCGCGGCCGCTGACCCATGATCTGCTCAAGGACGTCGTGGAGGCGACCGGCAACGAGCTGACCGAGGTGCAGATCACCTCGGTCACCGACCGCGTCTTCTACGCCAACCTGGTTTTCGCCTCGGGGGTCGAGGTGAGCGCACGACCCTCCGACTCGATCGCGCTGGCGCTGCGTACGGGCACGAAGATCGTGGTCTCCGACGAGGTGCTCGACGAGGCCGGGCTGGCTGTTCCGGCCGAGCAGGAGGACGAGATCGAGAAGTTCCGCGAGTTCCTCGACGAGATCACGCCCGAGGACTTCGAGTCGCATTGAGGGAAGAACCCTCAAGTTCAGCCTGAGGGTTAGCCTGGGCGACACGCCGGAGGGGGTTCTTTGACCAGCGACCTTGCGGCGCTTACCTTGTAGTTGTCTCTGTTGTAACTCCAACGGTGTGGTCCCCCCGCCGCAGCCGTTCATTCCCCGAGTGGAGTTACGCTCAACGGAGTAGACGATGGAGGACATCGTGTTCGACCACGAGCAGAAGCCCGGCCACGGCGCCGACGACGCGCAACGCGCGGCGGAGCAGGCCGACGAGCAGGGCCTTCTCTTCACCGACGATGTCTCGCCCCTGCCGAGCGACACCGGTTACCGCGGGCCGACGGCCTGCAACGCGGCCGGGATCAGCTACCGCCAGCTCGACTACTGGGCCCGCACCGGTCTCGTAGAGCCCAGCGTGCGCGGTGCCACAGGCTCCGGCACCCAGCGGCTCTACTCCTTCCGCGACATCCTGATCCTCAAGGTCATCAAGCGGCTCCTCGACGCGGGCATCTCGCTGCAGCAGATCCGCGCGGCGGTGCAGCACCTGCGCGAGCGCGGCACGGACGACCTGACCCGCGTCACCCTGATGAGCGACGGCGCCTCGGTCTACGAGTGCACCAGCAACGACGAGGTCATCGACCTGCTCCAGGGCGGGCAGGGCGTCTTCGGCATCGCCATCGGCGGAGTCTGGCGCGAGATCGAGGGCACCCTCTCCGAGCTTCCCAGCGAGCGTACGACCGAGGACGGCGAGCAGGTCGCCTCGATGTCGGACGAGCTCGCCGCACGCCGCGCCGCCCGCAACGCCGGGTAGGACTCAGTCGACACCGGGCCTCGGGGCCCCGCGAAGGCGGGACGTCGAGGCCCGGTCCTTTATGCTGGGGTTGCTGACCATCCCGCACGGGAGAGCCCCAACTCGTTGGGGCGCCGAAGGGGCAAATCCTCCCCGGAAACTCTCAGGCACCCACGACTGTGCGGACCAGGCAACTCTGAAGCGGCGACGGTGCGGTGACAGAGGGGGAGGGCTTACGAGTTGTCTTAGATGCCCTCAGGAGCCACTGTGTCCGACATGCCCACCTTGTCCGAGCTCGATGCCGCGTCCCCGTTCGTGGAGCGCCACGTAGGGCTCTCGGCCGCCGACGAGGCAACCATGCTCTCGCGGCTCGGGTACGACTCGGTAGCAGCGATGATGGACGCCGCCGTCCCGGCCGGGATCCGCTCGGTCGAGTCGCTGGACCTGCCCGCTGCTCTGTCCGAGGCGCAGGTCGCGTCGCTGGCGCGCGAGATCGCGGCGTCCAACAAGCCCGGCGAGGCGATGATCGGGCTGGGCTACCACGCCACCGTGACGCCGCCGGTCATCCGGCGCAACGTGCTCGAGGACCCGAGCTGGTACACCGCCTACACGCCCTACCAGCCCGAGATCTCCCAGGGCCGGCTCGAGGCGCTGATCAACTTCCAGACCATGGTCGGCGACCTGACCGGCCTGCCGGTGGCCAACTCCTCGCTCCTGGACGAGGGCACCGCAGCCGCTGAGGCGCTGGCGCTCGTTCACCGGGCCAACCGGAAGGGATCGGGTCCGTTCGTCATCGACGCCGACGCGCTTCCGCAGTCGATCGAGGTCGTGAAGGTCCGTGCCGAGGCGATGGGCCTCGAGGTCGTCGTGGCCGACCTGTCGCAGGGTCTGCCCGAGGGCGACGTGATCGGCGTGCTGGTGCAGTACCCCGGTGCCTCCGGCCGCGTGCCGGACCTGAAGCCCATCGTGGACGCCGCCCACGAGCGGGGTGCGCTGGCCGTCGTCGCTGCCGACCTACTCGCGCTGACCGTCCTGGAGGCGCCCGGCACCCTCGGCGCCGACGTCGTCGTCGGCTCGACCCAGCGCTTCGGCATCCCGCTCTTCTATGGCGGCCCGCACGCCGGCTACATGGCGGTCCACGAGGGGATCGAGCGGCACCTGCCCGGTCGTCTGGTCGGCGTCTCTGTCGACGCCGAGGGCCGACCGGCCTACCGACTTGCCCTGCAGACCCGTGAGCAGCACATCCGCCGCGAGAAGGCGACCTCCAACATCTGCACCGCGCAGGTGCTGCTCGCCGTCGGCGCTTCGATGTACGCCGTCTACCACGGCCCCGCCGGTCTGAAGACGATCGCGACCCGCACCCACCGCTACGCCGCCGTGCTGGCCGCCGCGCTCCGGTCGGCCGGGCTTCCGCTGGTCTCGGACACGTTCTTCGACACGCTGGGCGTCACCGTGCCCGGGCGGGCGGCCGATGTCGTCACCGCGGCGCGCCGCTTCGGCGTTCATCTGCGTCTGGTGGACGCAGACACGGTCGGCATCTCGACCTCCGAGGCGACCACCCGCTCCACCCTGTCGGCCGTGCTCAACGCCTTCGGCGTCTCGGGCGTGGACCTGGAGGAGATCGACCGCACCACGGCCAGCGCGCTGCCCGACGGTCTGCTGCGTACGACCGACTACCTCACCCACGAGGTCTTCAACGCGCACCACAGCGAGACCCAGATGCTGCGCTACCTGCACAAGCTCTCGGCGCGCGACTACGCCCTCGACAAGGGCATGATCCCGCTCGGATCGTGCACGATGAAGCTCAACGCGACCACCGAGATGGAGCCGATCTCCCTGCCTGGCTTCGCCGACCTGCACCCGTTCGTCCCCGCCGAGGACGCCGCCGGCTACGCGCGGCTCGTCGGCGAGCTCGAGGGCTGGCTGGCCGAGGTGACCGGCTACGACGAGGTCTCGATCCAGCCGAACGCCGGTTCGCAGGGTGAGTTCGCCGGCCTGATGGCGATCCGTGGCTACCTCGACGCGCAGGGCGAGGGCCACCGCGACATCTGCCTGATGCCGTCTTCCGCACACGGCACCAACGCCGCCTCCGCCGCGATGGCCGGCATGAAGGTCCAGGTCGTGAAGTCGGCCGAGGACGGCACCGTCGACCTCGACGACCTGCGAGCGAAGCTGGCCGACCACGGCGACAAGGTAGCCGCGATCATGGTCACCTACCCCTCGACCCACGGCGTCTACGAGGAGGGCATCACCGAGGTCTGCTCGCTGGTCCACGAGGCCGGCGGCCAGGTCTACATCGACGGCGCCAACTTCAACGCGCTCCTGGGCTACGCCAAGCCGGGCGAGTTCGGCGGCGACGTCTCCCACCTCAACCTCCACAAGACCTTCTGCATCCCGCACGGCGGTGGTGGTCCCGGTGTCGGCCCGGTCGCGGTCCGTTCCCACCTGGCGCCCTACCTGCCCTCGCACTCGCTGCACCCGGACGCCGCGAAGCGCTCCGGCATCGGCGCGATCTCGGCCGCTCCGTACGGCTCGGCCGGCATCCTGCCCATCTCGTGGGCCTACATCCGGCTCATGGGCGCCGAGGGTCTGACCCGGGCCACGGCGGCCGCCGTGCTCTCGGCCAACTACGTCGCCGCGCGCCTCAACGAGCACTTCCCGGTGCTCTACCGTGGCGAGACCGGGCTGGTCGCCCACGAGTGCATCCTCGACCTGCGGCCGATGACCAAGGAGACCGGCGTCACCGTCGAGGACGTCGCCAAGCGACTCATCGACTACGGCTTCCACGCCCCGACGATGTCCTTCCCGGTCGCCGGCACGCTCATGGTCGAGCCCACCGAGTCCGAGGACCTCGCCGAGCTCGACCGGTTCATCGACGCGATGATCGCGATCAAGGGGGAGATCGACCGGGTCGCCTCGGGGGAGTGGACCGCCGAGACCTCGGTCCTGCGCGGCGCCCCGCACACCTCCCGTGCGCTCGTCGGCGAGTGGGACCGCCCCTACTCGCGCGAGGAGGCCGTCTTCCCCGGCGGCATCGACCCCGACAAGTACTGGCCGCCCGTCGCCCGCATCGACAACACCTACGGTGACCGCAATTTGGTCTGCTCCTGCCCGCCGGTGGAGTCCTTCGCCGAGTAGGCGCCGAGACGTCACGTCGGTCGGCCGAGCCGTCACCCAGGTGACGGCTCGGCCGACCGAAGTGACGGCTCGACCGGTCAGTTGAGGGTCATGACGGGCTCGCCGTTGGCGGTGAGCCCGGTGCCGTGGGTGCAGGTGCCGGACCTCGGCGCGCCGGCGTTGTACGCCTGGCGCAGGCAGCTGCGCAGGGCCAGCTGGCCCCAGTAGTTGGGGTGCAGGCTCTCCTGGATGTAGTAGTTGCCGCTCGAGGTGGAGACGGTGCGGATCTGGTTGACCCACTCGGTCTTGTCGACGGCGCCGGACACCCGCCAGCTCGACAGCCCCTTCTCCTCGAGAAGGCCCACGGTGTTCTCGCACAGACGGCGACCGGCGAACGCGCCGGTGACGTCGACCCGTTTGATGTTGGTCAGCCCGGAGTCGGTGGCCGCACCCGCGATCGTGTTGTTGATCGTCGGCAGGATGGTGGTGTACGCGTAATCTGCGTCCGCGTTCCAGAAACCGCAGCCGCCGGTGTTCTGGCGGGTGTAGCCGGACTCGCTGTAGCGATAGACCGATGAGGTCGCCAGCGGCGAGGGAACGTTCTGGACGATCAGGGTCCACGCGGTGTCCGCGTAGCCGGCGTTGCGCATGGCGGTGCGTACGTTCTGGAAGGCGGTGGCGATCCGCGCGCGCACAGCGGCGACGTTGCTGGACGCCATCGCGTTCGTCACGACCGCGTCGTCCTTGCAATAGTCCTTGCTCCAGGACGGAGAGACCAGGAAGTTCTGGACGCACTGGGTGACGATGCTGCCGAAGTTGAAGTCGTTGCCGCCGATGCTGATCGCCACCGCCTTGACGTTCTGGCTCGCCGCGAAGCTCTGCAGCATGAGGGCCTGGCCCTGGTTGCCGCCGCTGGCGTAGAAGTCGATGCCGGGCTTGAAGTAGCCCTCGCGGGTCGTCGTGGTGGCGACCGTCGCGCCCGAACAGGCGAGGTTGAGCCCGTTCACGCCACCGCCGATGTACGCCTCGGCCGCCGTGCTGCGGTGGCATCGGTTGATCGTCTCCGCGGTGTGCGTGGCGTTGTCGAAATAGGTCGCGCTGCCGCCTGCGTCGATGAGCGACTCACCGGAGTTGGTGTTGCCGGCCCAGCGTCCGGCCTCTCCGGAGATGTAGCTGTCTCCCACCGTGACGAGCCACGGGGTGCCGGCGCCGGGGCCGTCGGCGTGGGCGGGCGAGGCCACCAGCGATGTCGCCGAGAGCAGGGACGCGGGGAGCAGAAGGGTGGCGGCGACCTTGGCGACGCGGGTGGTGAGACGGGGCACGGAAACCTCCGGTTGGTCTGGGACAGGCTTCCGCGGCGCGGAGCCGCCTCAGATTAGTGACGTACGTCACTCCGGGGAACGGCTGGACGGTAATACATGTCGATCCGAAGGTTAATTCTTCGGTGATGTCGTCGCGCGACCCAAGATCTTCCGGCCTCAGGCGCCGAGGACCTGAAGGGTGGATCCCTCCCGGCCCTTGGTGACCGCCAGCTGGGTGGGGATGCGTTCGCGCATCTCGGTGACGTGGCTGACGACGCCGATGATGCGGCCGCCTTCGCGGAGGGTGTCGAGGACGTCGAGGACGTCGTCGAGGGTGTCCGCGTCGAGCGAGCCGAAGCCTTCGTCGACGAAGAGGGTGTCGAGCATCTGGCCGCCGGCCTCGTTCATGATCACGTCGGCCAGGCCGAGCGCCAGGGCAAGGGAGACGACGAAGGTTTCGCCGCCTGACAGCGTGGCGGGGTCGCGCGACTCGCCGGACCAGTCGTCGCGGACCAGGAGCGCGAGGCCGCCGCGGCGGTCGCCGGCGCCCTTGGCGGCGGAGTGCTCGAGGGCGTAGCGCTGGTCGCTCATCTTCGCCAGCCGCTCGTTGGCCGCCGCGACGACCTGGGTCAGGCGGTAGGCGACGACATAGGCCGAGAGGCTCATCTGGAGCTGGTTGTCGCTGCTCTTCCCCTCGGCGAAGGCGGCGATCCGGGCGGCGACCTCGAGATCGTCGCGTACGGGCGCCCAGGCCGAGAGCGCGCGGGTCAGGTCGCGCTGCAGCGAGTCGAGACGGGCAGCGCGGTTGGCGGCGGTGTCGGCAGCCGAACGGGCGACGTCGGCGGCTTCGGCGGCCTTGCGATGGGCGAGGGAGAGCGCCGGCAGGTCGGGCTCGTCGGTGGCCAGGATCTCGGCGGCGCCCGGGGAGTCGAGGGTCGCCCGCGCGGCCGCCAGACTGTCGGCGTACGTCTTGATCTGGCTGTTCAGGGCGGCGACCTGGTCAGGCGGGAGCGCGGCGGCGAGGGCGCTCTCCGGGCTGTCGAAACCCGCCCGGACCGCGGTCGCGGTGAGGGTGCGCTCGGCCCCGGCGAGCGCTTCGGCAGCGCGGGTGGCGGCCTCGAGGTGCTCGAGGGCGGTCGTTGCCGCCCGGTGGTCACGGTCGAGGGTGGCGAGCAGGGCGTCGAGATCGGGGTGCTCGTCACGGACGCCGCTCAGCTGCTCCTCGAGACGCTCCCGTTCCTCGGTGAGGTGACGGAGCGTGGTCTCGAGCTCGGCGGCGCGGGTCTCGAGCTCGGTACGGAGCGCGGCGGAACGCTCCCGAGCCTGCTCGGCGGCGGCGAGCTCGGCGCGCAGCCCGGGCTCGCGGGCAGCCGTACGCTCCAGACCCGCGAGGCGCTCGGCCAACGACTCGGCCGGCTCGTCGCTCTCTCCGGCGGCCTCCCGGGCGAGGTGGAGACGGGTGGTGAGGTCGCGCACGTGCTGGTCGCGGGCATGCTCCTCGGCGCTGGCGTTGTCGTAGGCCGCCTGCGCGGTCTTCTCCGCCGCGGCGTCGGGCGCTCCGTCGGCCGGCGAGGCCTTGTGGGGGTGTTCGTGGGAGCCGCACACCGGGCAGTCCGCGCCCACCGCGAGGGCGCCGGCGAGCTCGGCGGCGATGCCGTCCAGCCGCGCCTGACGTACGTCGAGATAGTGGGTGCGCGCCTCCATGGCGGCCGTCCGCGCCGACTCGTGCCGGGCTCGGGCATCGGCGAGCTCCCGGGTCAGTCGGCTGACCTCGGTGACGGCGGTGACCTGGGCGCGGAGCACCGGGATCGCCGCGGCCGCCTCGGTCGCCTCGGCGAGCTCACCGGTGAGGGTCTCGGTCTGCTGCGGCAGCTCCTCGGCGAGGCGTGCCTGCTCCTGTGTCTGGGCGAGCACGCGGTCTCGCTGCGCACCGGCGGTCGCGAGCTCCCGGGCGACCTCGCTGAGGCGGCGCTGGACCGGGACGAGCGCGCGGGCCTCAGCCAGGCGGGTCGAGATCCGGTCGACGGCCGCCTTGGCCTCAGCCAGGGTCAGGTCGCGCGGCGC
Organism: Nocardioides turkmenicus; assembly: GCF_011045035.1. GTDB lineage: Bacteria > Actinomycetota > Actinomycetes > Propionibacteriales > Nocardioidaceae > Nocardioides > Nocardioides turkmenicus. The sequence goes on along the minus strand of NZ_JAALAA010000018.1, from coordinate 84,994 downwards.
CAGCGCGGCTGCTGAGGCGTGCTCGCGGCGGGCCTGGTCGGCGAGCTCGCTGACCCCGGCCACGGCCTCGGCACGCTGGGCGGCCTCGACGCGGCGTACGCGTTCCTCCTGCTCGTCGGCGGTTGCGACGAGACGGCTCTCGGCGGCCGCGGCGGCGCGGAGCCCGCGCTGCTTCTCGGCCATTGCACGGGCCTCGTCGAGTGCTGCGAGGGTATCCGCCTCGGCGGCCAGCGCCTCCATCGCGGCGCCCGAGGTCACCGCCTGAGCCTCGGTCGCCTCGTCGGTCAGAGCCCGTGCCCAGGCGGCGATGGCGCCGTCGCCGGCGGGAAGACCGAGATCGTGGACGTCCCAGTCGTCGGGAAGGGTGACGGCCGCGGTCTCGCTGATCCGGCTGACCACCTCGGCGACGCCGGCGTTGAGCTCCTCCGAGCGCCGCCGGAGCTCGACGCGGCGCTCCCGCAGCCAGCGCTCGACGTCGGCGAAGCGCTCGGTGCGGAAGAGCCGCTCGAGCAGCCGCTTGCGCTCCTCGGCACTGGAGCGGAGGAAGGCCTGGAAGCGGCCCTGGGGGAGCATCGCGACCTGCACGAACTGGGTCAGCGTCATGCCGAGAAGGTCGGAGACCAGGTGGCCGGCCTCGTCGAGCCGGGTGGTGAGGGTGCGCCGCTCCTCGCCGACCAACTCCATCAGCACAACGGATGCCTGTTGGGTCGTGGTGCCGGAACCGCGCCGTTTGGGTCGCTCCCACGACGGGGAGCGGGTGATGCGGAAGCGCCGCTGGGCGAGGGTCGCCTCCAGCACGACGCGGGTGGCGACCTCGGCCGGAGCCCGGTCGCTGCGCAGCCGCTTGGCGACGGAGCGGTCGCCGGGCACGTCCCCGTAGAGCGCGAAGCAGACCGCGTCCAGGACGCTGGTCTTGCCGGCGCCGGTGGCGCCCGAGAACAGGAAGAGACCGGCCTCGGAGAGCTGGTCGAAGTCGACGTTCACCGTGCCCGTGAACGGGCCGAACGCGGTCACCTCCAGATGGTGGAGGCGCATCAGAAGAGCACCTCGAGCCACTCCTCTTCCTCGGCGTCGCCGGCCGCGGAGTTGAGGGTGTCGACCTCCGGGTCCTCGCAGCAGGCGTCGACCGCGGTCTGCAGCAGCGCCAGCTCGGCCTTGCCTGCGCGCTCTCCGCGCAGCTCGGCCACGAACTCGGTCACCAGGTCGATGTCGCGCCGAGGCTGGGACGGGTCGGGCCGGGACAGCGCACCCAGCACCGGCGCGGTGGACTCGAACCCCAGCACGAGGGTGTGCGGGAAGCGCCGGCGCAGCCGCTCCATCGCCTGCGCAGGGCGGATCCGGTCGGTCAGGGTGATCTGCAGCCAGGACTGCTCGTGGACCTCGTGACGCGGGTCGCTCAGCAGCTCCTCGAGCGTGCCACGCAGGCGGGCGAGCTTGCGCGGCACCGGCGCCTCCACGAACTCGCTGGCCACGAAACCCGACTCGTCGAGGTCGATGAGCCAGGAACCCTTGAGGTGGTTGGCCTCGGAGAAGGAGTAGGCCAGCGGCGAGCCGCTGTAGCGCACCGTCTCGGTGATCGTGTGGCGTCCGTGGAGGTGGCCGAGGGCGGCGTATGAGACGTCCTCGAAGAGGCTGGCCGGCACCATCGAGACCCCGCCGACGGAGATGTCGCGCTCGGAGTCGGAGGGCTCCGCGCCGGTGACGAACGCGTGCGCCATCACGACGCTGCGGCCGCCCCTGCCATCGAGGTCGGCGCGGACCCGGCGCATCGCCTCGCCGAGCGCGGCTTGGTGAGAGCGCGACTCCAGGCCCCAGGCCGCCCGTGCGGCGTCGGGGTCGAGGTAGGGGAGACCGTAGAAGGCGACCTCGCCGTGCTCGTCGGGGAGCATCACCGGACGGCCGACGCCGGCCAGGTCGGTGCGGATGAAGATGCCGGCGGCATCGATCAGCTCGGACCCGAAGCCGAGCCGCTGGGCGGAGTCGTGGTTGCCGCTGGTGATCACGACCTTGGCCCGCGAGGCGGCCAGCCGAGCCAGGGCCTCCGAGGCGAGCCTGACCGCGTCGACCTGCGGAAGCGCACGGTCGTAGACATCACCCGAGACGCACACCACGTCGACCTCTCCCTGCTCCACCACGGAGAGGAGATGGTCGACGTACGCCGCCTGGTGCCCGAGCATGCCCTCCCTGTGGAAGGACCGGCCCAGGTGCCAGTCGGAGGTGTGCAGGATCCGCATGAAACGAAAACTATCGGTGAGCACGGACATTCGAGCCTGCGACCCGCGACGAAGTCGCGGGTCGCAACGCGAGAAGGTCGAGCGAGCGCAGCGGGTGAGCTTGCGAACCCGCGAAGCGGGTCGAGACCCAGTAGTGTCCGAGGAGGCAGCGCGCGCTCCGTCAGCGGCGCGGGTAGGTGACCTTGACGGCCAGCTGCCGCTGCAGGTTGTCGGCGGCATCGGACACCCGCCGGCGTACGCCTGGGTCCAGATCCAGCTCGATGACCGCCCGCGCGGCAGCGAGGGTCTCCTCGGTCACCGACCCGCTGGGGAAGAACGCCTCCGCGGCCTCGGCCAGGCTCCAGCCCGAGCGCTTCTCCGAGGTGGCGGGAAGCTCGGTGAAGTAGCGCTCGACATAGTCGGCGGTGAGCTCCGCGGGGCCGGTCCAGAACGCCCGCCCGGCGGCGAGGATGTCGTAGTTGGGCAGGTCGGTCTCACCGGTGAACACCGACCAGCCGTACGCCTTCGCCTCCGCGTCGGGGATGCTGACCAGCGCGCCGTTGAGGTGGATGCGGGCATCGTTGGCCGGTTCGGCGTCGTAGGCCGCCTGCAGGTCCTCCCGAGACGCGAAGCCGTTCTCGGCGAGCTTGGCGAGGATGCGCCAGCGCAGGTCGAGGTCGGTCTCGATGCCGGCCGGGGGAGCGGCCAGCCACTCGCGCAGCAGCGTCTCGGAGGTCGCCGAGCGGATCGCCGCACGGTAGGCCGACAGCTGCAGCTCCGAGCCGGGTGCGACCTCCTCGAGCTTGCGCAGAGCCGCCTCGTGGAGCCGCTCACGAGCCCCGGAAGGTGCCAGCGGCACCACCGATCCGAAGAGCCATGGCATGGTGCGCCGCGGGCTGTCCTCGACGTCCTCGATCGGCAGCGACGCCTCGGCGATGTCGATGACGTCGGCGGGGTCGACCGCCGCGTTGAACCAGGCGCTGCGCAGGTTGTTCCACACCCCCGCGCGCAGACCGCCGTCGGTGATCGACGGCAGGGCACCCTTGAGCGCCTGGACCGTCTCCCAGTCGGGGATCGCCGCGGCCCAGGTGTCGTCGTACGGGTCGAGCACGACCGCGTTGGCGGCGACCTGGAGCGGCGTCTGGTCGCCGGTCACGGTGATGTCCTCGACGGTCCACTGGGTGCCGTTGAGGATCGCCGCACGGAAGGTGTGGGACCGGTTGGCGGGGTGCAGCGAGGGAGCGGTGCGGTTGACGACCATCTTGGCCGGGTCCCAGGAGAGCGTGTCCGGGCCGGCGGTGAGCAGCCACTGGGAGGTGAAGGTGTCGAGGTCGAACTCGACCCCCGCCTCGGCCGCGGCACGCGCCCAGGAGGCGAACAGGTCGTGCATCGTCGCGTTGCCGAACCGGTGCCGGGTGAAGTGGTCGATGGCGCCCGCGAAGAAGACGTCGTCGCCGAGGGCCGCGGCCAGCTGGCGCAGGATCGCGGATCCCTTGGAGTAGGAGATCCCGTCGAAGTTCTGCAGCGCGGAGACGGCGTCCTCGGCACCGTTGCCGGCGACCGAGTGGGTCGAGCCGCGCTGGTCGGCGGTCAGTCCCCACTGGCGGCGGGCGTAGGACATGTCGGCCCAGGCGTCGTCGTACGCGGTCACCTCGGCCGTCACCCGGTTGCCCATGTATTCGGCGAACGACTCGTTGAGCCACAGGTCGTCCCACCACTGCGGGGTGACGAGGTCGCCGAACCACTGGTGAGCCATCTCGTGGGCGACCGTGGTGGCGCGCTGGATCCGCATGCCGCGGGTCACCCGCGAGGTGAAGACGAGCGGGTCGCGGAAGGTCACGCAGCCCGGGTTCTCCATCGCGCCGGCGTTGAACTCAGGCACGAACGCCTGGTGGTAGTTGCCGAACGGGTAGCGGATGCCGAAGAGCCGGTGGAACTCGTCGAAGCACTGCTTGGTGAGGGTGAAGAGCTCCTCGGCGTCCTTGTCGAGGTCGGCGGCGATGCTCTGCCGCGAGCTCAGCGACAGCGGGATCCCGTCGTGCTCGTCGTGGATCATGTGCCACGGGCCGGCGACGAGCGTGACGAAGTACGTCGAGAGCGGCTGGCTCCGCTCGAACTCCCACTCGCCGGGCGACGTCTGCGTGCCCGGCGCGTTGCCGATCACCGTCCAGTCGCGAGGCGCGGTGACGTGGAAGGTGTAGGGCGCCTTCAGGTCGGGCTGGTCGAAGCAGGCGAAGATCGTGGGGGCGGCGTCCATGAAGCACATCCCGTAGACGTACGCCCGCCCGTCGGCCGGGTCGACGCTGCGGTGCAGCCCCTCGCCGTCGTTGCGGAACGGCATCGTCGCCTCGACGACGAGCTCGTTGGCGCCTTCCACCGTGGTGATCGGGAGGCGCCCCTTGGCGAGCGTGGCCGGGTCGACCGGGCTGCCGTTGAGGCTGATCCGCGCGACCGAGACCGGCTTCAGATCGACGAACGTCGGCCCGCCTTTCGAGGTGAACCGGATCGTCGTCACCGAGTGGAAGGTCTCCTCGTTGGAGGCCAGGTCGAGACGTACGTCGTAGTCCTCGATCTTCAGCAGACCGGCACGGGCGGTGGCCTCGTCACGGCGCAGGGGCAGGCTCTGGGTGCTCACGTCGCACAGGCTAACGGGCAGATGGCACTCTTACCCCATGACTTCTGATGCGGCAGACCAGCGCTCGGTATCTCTGGAGAAGATCGGCGAGCACCGCTTCCGTGCGACCAACGTGCGCGGCGGCACCGTGGTGATCGGCCACGGCGACGACCCCGACTTCACCCCGGTCGAGCTCCTCCTCGCCGCACTCGCCGGCTGCAGCGCCCTGGACGTCGACTTCATCACCGGCAAGCGCGCCCCGATGGAGACCTTCGAGGCCCTCGCCGCGGCCACCAAGATCCGCGACGAGCAGGGCAACCGCCTCGTCGACATCTCGGTCACCTTCGACATCACCTTCCCCGAGGGCGAGGCCGGCGACGCTGCCCGCACCGTCCTCCCGGACGCGATCAAGAAGTCCGAGACCCGGCTGTGCACCGTCGGCCGCACCGTCTCCGTCGGCACCCCCGTGAGCTACGGCGAGGGCGCCCTGTCCTGACCCTCGGCTCTCAGGGGAGCAGGAGGGCCGAGTCGCCGAACTCGTGCCACAGGTAGCCCTCGGCGACAGCCGCGTCGTAGGCCGCCTGGGTCAGCTCGGGACCGGCGACGGCCTCGACGAGCAGCAGATGGCTGGCCTGCGGGTCGTGCCACCCCGTGATCAGCCCGTTGACGACGTACGGCGGGTTGGCAGGTGTCACGACGCGGTCGGTCCACCCGCTGGCCGCCCTGACCGCGCCGGTCGCCGGGACGACCGCCGACTCCAGGGCCCGGGTGACCGTCGTGCCGGCCGCGACGATGCGGCCACCGGCGTACCTGGTCTGCTCCACCAGCCTGGCCGTGGTCTCGGAGACCTCGAACCACTCGGCGCCGGGTGCCTCGCCGGCCTCCTGGGAGGAGACGCCGGTGTGCAGGGTGACCGGTGCGATCTGGATGCCGCGGGTGACCAGCTCGGTGACCAGCGGATGGGTGAACGGGCGAGCCGCCGAGGGCATCTCGGCGCTCCCCGGGCGGTGCCCGAAGACGGTCTGGTAGGCGTCGAGCGGGTAGCGCCGGTCGAGGTAGCCGTACGCGATCGGCCGGCCGGACCGCGCCAGCTCGGCGTCCACGTCGCCGGTGACCTCCGCGCGCCACAGCCGGTTGCCCTCGCCGGTGGGGGAGGACGGACGGCCGTCCGGGTAGGGCTCGACCAGGGTCACCCGCAGGCCCGCGGTCACGACCACGTCGCCCTCGGCCGCGTCGAGCACGGACCGCGAGGCGTCCGGCGCGGAGCGGATCTCCACGGCCCAACCGGCGTCGAGGCGCTGGGCGAGATGGAGCACGACGCGCCCGCGCCCGACCATGTCGGCGTCGAGCTGACGTGCCTCGGTGACCGAGTCGTTGACCACGACCAGGTCGCCGGGGGAGAGGTGGTCGGCAATGTTGCGGAACCGGGCATGTCGGACGCCGTCCGGGGCTGCCACGAGCAGGCGTACGCCGTCGCGCTCGAGGCCGCGCCACTCCGCGGGTGCGGGGGCGGTGGTGTCGTCGGGGAAGGGGAACGTGGTGGTCGGCCGTTCGGCGAGCATGGTCATCGGGTTGCTCCTACTGCGAGGTCGGCGGCGCGGTAGCGCCCGGAGGGCTCGTCGCCGGTGAGCAGCGCGAGCAGGTGCGGAACGACCGATTCCGGGAGCGGGCGGTCGGAGATGTCCTCGCCGGGGAAGGCGGCCTGGTGCATGGCGGTGCGCATGTCGCCGGGGTCGACGGCGTACGCGCGGATGCCGTTCTCCTCGCCGAGGGTGAGGATCAGGTGGTCGAGCGCGGCCTTGCTGGCTGCGTACGTCCCCCAGGTCGGGTAGTGCTCGACGGCCGCGTCGCTGGAGATGCCGACGAGGGTGCCGCGTGAGGCGATCAGGTAGGGGAGGAGTCGCTGGGTGATCGCGAGCGGAGCGAGCAGGTTCGTCTCGAGCACATCCGAGAAGAGGCTCTCGGGGACCTCGGCCAGGGGAAGCATCGGGCCGAGCTCGCTGGCGTTGTGGACGAGCAGGTCGAGGCGCCCGTGCCGCGCGACGGCGGCCGCGATGGCGTCCTGATGGTCCCCGTCGCGTACGTCGCCGGCCAGCGTGGTCACCCGAGGGCTGGCCGGCAGGGCGGTGTGGAGGCGGTCGGCGTCGCGGGCGTCGGTGACGACGTTCCACCCCTTGTCGATGAGCGTCGTGGCCAGGGCGAGCCCCAGCCCGGCGGAGCCGCCGGTGACGACGGCTACTTCGTTGTGTGATCGGTTCATGCTCGCTAGCATTCAACCTAAAGTGAACTTGAGATCAAGGGCTGCGACAGAAAAGAGTGACATGGACACCCACGACCTGCTCACGATGGGCGAGGTGACCCGCCGCAGCGGCTATGCGGCCTCGGCGGTGCGCTACTACGAGAGCCAGGGCCTGATCCAGGCCCGGCGATCGGCCGGGGGACAGCGTACGTTCGAGCGCAGCGTCCTGCGCCGCCTCGCCTTCATCCGGGCGGCGGCCAACGTCGGGCTGTCGCTGGACGAGATCAAGGCCGAGCTCGACTGCCTGCCGGGGGACCGGACGCCCACCAAGGCCGACTGGGCCCGGATGTCGAAGCATTGGCGGCGCCGCCTCGAGGAGCAGATCCACGCCCTCGAGCGGCTGCGCGACAACCTCGACTCCTGCATCGGCTGCGGCTGTCTCTCGCTGCAACGATGCCGCATCTCCAACCCCAACGACGCCGCGGCCGCGCAGAGCGCCGGCGCCGCGTACCTCCCCAAGGTTCTGCGCCGCGACCCACCCCGCCGCCGAGCCTGACCCCCGGCCGGTCTCGGCGAGGAGTGATCAGCCGACGGTGATCGTCTCGAACTCGACGGGCGTCTTGGGCGCGCCGGTGCCGTCGGCACCGGCCTCGGCCACGCCTGCCTCGCCGACCTTCTGGAGGGTCTTGATGCCGGCCTCGTCGAGGGTGCCGAAGACGGTGTAGGCGGGCGGGAGCTGGGTGTCGCCGAAGACCATGAAGAACTGGCTGCCGCCGGAGTTGGGCTGGCCGGTGTTGGCCATCGCGAGGGTGCCGGCGGGGAAGGTGTCGCCGTCCTTGAACTCGTCGGGGATCGTGTAGCCCGGGCCGCCGGTGCCCTGGCCGGTCGGGTCGCCGCACTGCAGCAACGCGAAGCCGGGGTTGTTGCCGAGACGGTGGCAGCTGGTGCCGTCGTAGTAGTCCTGCGAGGCCAGCGAGAGGAACGAGTTGACGGTGCAGGGCGCCTTGTCGGCGTCGAGGGTGATCGCGAGCGGGCCGACGGAGGTGTTGATGGTAGCGGCGACCTTGCCGGTGTACTGCGCGGTCTTCTGCGGCTGGTCGACCTCCTTCGAGGCGCCCATCGGGTCCTCGGCGTAGTCGCACTCGGTCGATCCGGCCTTCACGATCGACTTCCAGTCGCTCGACTCGCTCGACTTCGGGCCCTTGCTCTCCTGCGCGGCGCCCGAGTCCCCGGAGTCGCCGGAGGAGCCACAGGCGGAGAGCGTCAGGAGCAGGGCAGCGGCGGCAGCGGCCGGAAGCGTACGAGTCAGCATGCCCAGATGCTAGGGGAGCCGCCCGAATCCTCCCGCGACCGACCCCGCCCGGCGATGCCGCCGGCATCCGCCACCAGCCTCGGAGCCGCGCACTATCGCACAGCCTGGTTGCCGACCGCGATACTGCACCAGCCGCACCGCACCGACCCGCCACGACAGGGGAGGGGCTTGCTCGGTTACCCTCCAGCCGTGCCACTGCTCTCCCTGCGCTTCGAGCTCGACGACCTGACCAGGCCCGAGGTGATCCGGATCCTCGAGGAGCATCTCGAGGACATGTACGCGGTGACGCCGGCCGAGTCGGTGCACGCGCTCGACCTCGAGGCGCTGAAGGTGCCCGAGATCGCGTTCTGGTCGGCCTGGGAGGGCTCGGAGCTCGTCGGCTGCGGCGCGTTGAAGTCGCTTGGTGAGGGCGACTACGAGCTCAAGTCGATGCGTACGACGGCCGCCGCCCGTGGCCGGGGCATCGCGACGGCGATGCTGCGCCACCTCATCGAGCAGGCCAGGTCACAGGGTGGCCGCCGGGTTCTCCTGGAGACCGGGACGGAGGCGTTCTACGAGCCCGCCCGGCGTCTCTACGCGGGCAACGGCTTCACCGAGCGCCCGCCGTTCGGCAGCTACGTGCTCGACCCCAACTCGGTCTTCTTCGAGCTCTCGCTGTAGTCCGCTTCGGGAGGGGTGCCCCGACGGAAGAGGAGATCGTCGAGAGCGAGCTTGGTGCGGCGCACCAGGATCAGGTAGACCGCGATCGCCAGCCAGCCCAGGTCGCGCAGCGTGTCGGCCAGGTAGGTGGGGTCGGCCGAGGCGCCGCCGCCACCGCCGAAGCAGCCGCACTCGATGTTGAGCCCGCGCGCCCACGCCGCGGTGATCCCGACGATGAAGGAGCACAGACCGAGCGCGGTCGCCACTGCCGCCGTCCGGGTGAACAGTCCGAGGATCAGCAGGGCGCCGAGCACGACCTCGGCGATCGGCATCGCGATGGCGTACGCCGGAGCGAGCTGCCACGGCAGCAGCTGGTAGCCCCGCACCGCCTGCTCGGTCATCGCCGGCTCGGGCAGCTTGGCCAGCCCGGCGGCGAGGAACACGAAGCCGAGGTAGACGCGGCCGGCGAGACCGATCCAGCCCAGCAGGTCTGCACGGGTCCTCATGAGAGCACCACCCAGGACGTGCGCAGCACCCCGAAGACGACGAAGGCGGCCACGACCGCGTAGCCGGCCCACAGCAGCGGCGCCGGGGAGACCTCGTCCCGGATCTCTCGTCGCACGAACCACACCCCGAGCGCCAGCACGGCCACGGAGACCGCGACCAGCCCGACGACGTACCACACCTCGTTCACCTCGCCAGCGTGCCACAGCCGAGGCCCGCAACCACCGCTCTCACGCCCGCCTTCAGCGCATCTTCAGGCTCGCAGGCGGACTTCTCAGGATCCGGCGGTCACAGGTCGGTGAAGTCGGCGTAGAGACACGCGTGATCGGAGGCCGCGTGCTGCTCTGCGGTCAGGGTCGGGAACAGGTCCCACGGGTCCTTGGTGCGCGGCCCGTGCCACACGCCCTTGCGGAAGACGCCACCGCCGGTCTGCTTCGCGCGCAGCGCGGGGGAGAGGAGCAGGTAGTCGATCTTGTCGTCCTCGTTGCCGGAACCGTACGTTCCGCGGCGGTGGTTCCAGTCCCAGTTCTCGTGCTCGCTGGCGTCGACGAGCCCATCGACGGAGAGCAGCGGCCTCAGTGACTCGCTGCCCGGGGAGTCGTTGAGGTCGCCGGCGATGCAGATGTGCTCGATGCCCTCCTCGAGCAGCCCGCGGTAGATCTCCGCGACCCGGGTGGCCTGCCGGCCGCGTCGCTTGGCGCCCAGCGGGTCGCCCTTCTCCGAGTAGCCCTTGGACTTGAAGTGGTTGGCCAGCACGACGATCCGCGCTCCACCCGGGGTGTCGAGGTGGTATTCGCAGCAGTCGCGGGAGAAGATCACGCCCTCCTCGTCGCGGTCGAAGATGTGGGTGCGGATCTGGGCGAGGCGGTAGCCGTCGCCGACCATCACGCCGACGTCGATGCCCCGCTCGTCGTTGCCCTCCACGACCATCACCTGCTCGTACGCCTCCGCCCCGACCTCCGGCAGCAGCGTCTGGGAGAACATGTGCAGCCCCGGCCGGTCGTCGGCCTCGACGACCACCGCCACCTCGGCGCGGAGCTCGGCGAACACGCGCGCGGTGTTCTCGGTGGCCACCTCGTCGACGGCCGCGGTCTTGAGCTCGATGAAACCGACCCAGTCGTTGCGACCCTTCGCGACCAGCTGCACGTCGCCCGACCGCGGCCGCTTCAGGAGCGCGCCGCGCATCTTCCGCAGTCGCGCGAACTCACCCTCGTCGCTCTTCAGCAGGCCGAGCTTCCCGAGGTTGTCGAGGATCTCCTGCTCGTTGCCCGCGTAGCTGGGCTGCGCCAGGAGCGTGGAGGCGCGGGAGTGGGCGGCCAAGACCGTACGCCGCGTCTTGGCGTCGGCGGCCTCGCTGTCCATGGCCTTCGGCCGCGCGAAGAGGTTCTCGACGTTGAACGAGGCGAGGCGCATGCCTCCAGGCTAGGCCACCTTCCCGGTCACCGGGTCGCGATCGGTGAGGCAGTAGACCTGCCCGTACGGAGCGCGCATCACCGTCCACCACTCGAAGACGCCGACCGTCTCGGCGCCGAGCGCCTCGTGCCGACAGGTCTCCGAGGCCCGGTGGGCGACGGCGAGGTCGGGATGTGCCCGGACCTCGCCGGTCTCCTCCTCGAGACGCTGCAGCAGGATCCGCAGCCCGCCGTGCGGGTCGGGGTCGGCGAGGCGTACGAACTCATGGGCCGTGGCCTTCTCCGGGGTCCGACCGGTGACCGCGGCCCAGAAGGCCACCTCCTCGTCCCAGCGGTCGCGGGGGATGTCGATGCAGATCTGGTCCACGACCCGCTCGGGCTCCGAGCGTGCGAAGCGCGGCGCGGACCCCTCGCCGATGGTGTGACAGAAGAGGAGCCCGCCGGGGGAGCGCATCACCGGCACACCGTCGTACGTCCAGGCCGGCTGCGCCCCCAACGAGGTCGACCGCTCGACGGCGGCCTCACGATCCGTGGCGTCGAGATCGATGTGGATCCTCGGCTCGCCGTCGCCGAGGGCCTGCATCTTCAGCCAGGGATCGCCGGTCTGCGGCACCAGGGTGAGGAACTGTCCGTCCTCGCCGCGAGGCGGCGAGATCGCCCATCCGGTGGCGGCCGACCAGAACCCGACCGCCTCCTCCCACCGCGGGCGCGGGACGTCGAGGAAGAGATGGAACCAGGCAGGTACGCCAGCGCTGCTCATGTCCGCCGACCCTACGCGTACGGCAAGGCATGTGCAGGCACACAAAGAGACACGCCGGGACACACCGCGAGCGCGGCGCGTCCCGGCGTGTCCGGGGTGGGGATCAGCCCTGCTGAGAGATCCCGAACTGTACGTTCCCGGAGGCGTCCATCCCGGCGTCGAGGATCTTGTCGTCGAGCTCGGCGGCGGCGCCCTGGTCGAGGAAGACCCGTGCGCCCTCCTGCTCGATGACCTGGTCCTGGGCCTCGGCCTCGGGGACCAGCGCGGCGCTCAACGCACCGTCGGGTTCTGCGTTGGAGGCGAGCCGGAGGCCGGCGCCCTGGGACTGCTCGGAGATCGAGCGGACGATCGTGGTGGCGTTCTCGGTCAGCTGAAGCATGTCGAGATCTTCCGTGGTTGGGTTCGGAGTACCCGCTCCACCATTCCTCACAGATCGGCCTCGTTCAAGCCCGAGGCTCCGCGGGGCCCGCAACCAGGCCGTTGGGAGCCGCGATTTCGGCGGGGTCAATCGGGGCCTCCCGGGCCTAGAATGTTGGCCGAGGACAGTCGTTCTTCCTTTGGCATTTGGGCTGAGGAGGTGAATTCAAAATGTCGTCTGAAAACCTGTCCATTCAGGAACACCCCGACATCGCGGCACTTCGGGACCGGTTCGATCTGACCGGCTCCTCCGCCACCGCTCAGGTGGTCGACGGGGTCACGATGTTGGCCGGCCTCTATCTGGCAGTCTCGCCGTGGATCGTGGGCTTCAACACCACGGCATCACCGCTGATGATGAGCAATCTGATCATCGGCCTGACGGTCGCTCTGCTGGCGCTCGGGTTCGCGTCGGCGTTCGGCCGCACACACGGTCTGGCCTGGACCGTTCCGCTCATGGGGGCATGGGCGATCGTCTCGCCGTGGCTCATGAACGGCGTCGACACGACCGGAGGGATGATCGCCTCCAACGTGATCGTTGGAGCCGTCATCATGCTGTGCGGGCTCGGCTCGTCCGGGTTCGGCACGTTCTTCAATCCGCGGAGGTAGCGTCCACGGAACCGTCCCGAATCGACCGGCCGAGCGAGGAGCGCTCGGCCGGCCTCAGGTGCCTCGGATGGGCTCCGTTGACCGCGCTCAGCCGATGTCCGCGCCGTACACCTTCGTGACGGCGATCGTGATGAGCACGCGGCGGTCCTTGACCATCACCTCGCGGTATTCGTCCCAGTCGGGGTGCTCTCCGGCGCCGCGGCGGTAGTAGTCGACGAGCGCGTCGACCTCCGGTCCGTTCGGATCGGTGCCGGGACCGGTGAGCGTGACGGTGCCCTCGGCGGTGGCCCAGGAGCGCCCACCCGGTCCGTCGACCTCGATCGCCGCCCGCGGGTCGCGGCGGAGGTTCTTCGTCTTCACCAGGCCCTCGCGGGTCGAGATCAGGACCTCGCCACGCTCGCGGTCGTAGAACTGCCACACCGGCGAGAGCTGCGGCAGCCCGTTCGCCTTGATCGTGGCCAGGATCGCATGTCGGGTCGTGGCGAGCAGGTCGTGCGGGTCGAACGTCATGGTGGAGCGCCTCCTCATCGGGCGTTGCCCATCTGGTCGTTGCCTTCTAGAAGGCAACCGGACGCGACTTCCTTCCCCGGTTCCAAATTCGGAGGTGCGTCCGCCTCGGGTGGGCTAGGTTGCCGAGAACCCGCACCGAAGGAGACCCCACATGCGTGCACTGATCGGCCGGATCCTGGTGGCGATGGGACTGATGTCCCTGCTCGTCGCCGCACCCGCCACCCCCGCGACCGCTGCCGAGGACGACATCCTCGACCGCCTCCTCGCCATCGACGGCGTCAGCCTGATCCAGGAGAAGCCCGTCACCGGCTACCGCTACTTCGTCCTGAGCATGACCCAGCCGGTCGACCACCGGCAGCCCGACGGCGAGACCTTCCAGCAGCGCTTCACCGTGCTCCACAAGGACACCGCCCGCCCGACCGTGTTCCACACCAGCGGCTACAACGTCTCGACCAACCCCGGCCGCAGCGAGCCGACCCGGATCGTGGACGGCAACCAGGTCTCGATGGAATACCGGTTCTTCACCCCGTCGCGGCCTGACCCGGCCGACTGGGACGACCTCGACATCTGGCAGGCGGCCAGCGACCAGCACCGCATCTTCAAGGCGCTCGAGCCGATCTACTCCGCCAACTGGCTCGCCACCGGCGGCTCCAAGGGCGGTATGACCGCGACCTACTTCGAGCGCTTCTACCCCCAGGACATGGACGGCATCGTCGCCTACGTCGCGCCGAACGACGTCGTCAACCGCGAGGACTCCGCCTACGACGACTTCTTCGCCACCGTCGGCACCGAGGACTGCCGCAACCGGCTCAACGGCGTCCAGCGGGAGGCACTCGTCCGCCGCGAGGCGCTGAAGGCGAAGTACGCCGACCTGGCGGCCGCCGAGGGCTACACCTTCGACACCGTGGGCAGCCTGGATGCTGCGTACGAGATGGTGGTGCTCGACTACGTCTGGGCCTTCTGGCAGTACGCCGGCACCTCCCAGTGCGCGAACATCCCGGCTGACGCGGCGACCGCCACCGACCAGGCGATCTGGGACTCGATCGACTACTACTCGGGCTTCAGCTTCTACACCGACCAGGGCCTGAGCCCCTACACGCCGTACTACTACCAGGCCGGCACCGAGCTGGGCGCGCCGACGATCGGCTTCCCGCACATCGAGGGCGAGCTGATCCGCTACGGCTACCAGCCGCCGCGCAGCTTCGTCCCGCGCGAGATCGACATGCGGTTCGACCCGTCGGCGATGCGTGACGTGGACTCGTGGGTGCGCAAGCACGCCCACCAGATGCTCTTCGTCTACGGCGAGGCCGACCCGTGGGGTGCCGAGCGCTTCCGCCCCGGATACTTCGCCGAGGACTCCTACGTCTTCACCGCCCCGGGCATGAACCACGGCGCCAACGTGGCCGGTCTGGTCGCCGACGAGCGTGAGCTAGCCACCGCCCGGATCCTGGAGTGGGCCGGTGTCGCGAGCGCCGCGGTCGAGGCCGACGCGGCGAAGGCGAAGCCGCTGGCTGCGTACGACGCGAAGCTCGACAAGCGCGACCTGCGCGAAGAGCGGCGGATGCGTCCGTGAACCGACGCTGAACTGAAGAAAAGGGCCTTGTCTTCGAGCGCGCTCGAAGCCCTAGCGTCTGAGGTATGGATCTTGGACTCCACTACTTCACCTTCACCCACCCCGAGTGGGAGAAGACGCTCGCCGACAAGCTGACCGAGACGGCCCGGATCGCTGACGAGGGTGGCGTCGACCTGCTCACCGTCATGGACCACTGGTTCCAGATGGAGCAGGCCGGCGGCCCCTTCGAGCCGATGCTCGAGGGCTACACCACGCTGGGCTACCTGGCCGGGATCACCGACAACGTACGTCTCAGCCTGCTCGTCACCGGAGTGACCTACCGCCACCCGGGGCTGCTCGCCAAGACCGTCACCACGCTCGACCGGCTCTCGGGCGGCCGTGCGCTGCTCGGGATCGGCGCCGCCTGGTACGAGCGCGAGCACCAGGGCCTCGGTGTGCCCTACCCGCCGACCGCCGAGCGGTTCGAGCGTCTGGAGGAGACCCTCGAGATCTGCCGCCAGATGTGGTCCGACAACGACGGCGCCTACGAGGGCAAGCACTACCGGCTCGCCGAGACGATCTCGCTGCCGCAACCGGTCAACGGCACGGTCCCGGTCCTGATCGGCGGCGGGGGAGAGAAGAAGACCCTCCGCCTGGTCGCCAAGTACGGCCAGGGCACCAACCTCTTCGGCGCGGCCGGCCCCGAGGCGGTCGCCACTGTCAAGCACAAGCTCGACGTGCTGCGCGGCCACTGCGACGACCTCGGCACCGACTACGACGCGATCGAGAAGACCATGCTCTTCCAGGGTCCCGCGGTCGAGGACCCGGACGCCTTCCTGACGTCCATGGAGGAATACGCCGCCCTTGGCATCACGCTCGTGGGGCTGATGCCGACGCCGTACGTCGACCCGGTGCCGTGGGCCACTGCTGCGGTCGACCTCGTGCCCCGGCTGCGGGAGATCTAGGCGGTTGGGTTCGACCCGACAGCGAGGTACACTTATGTTAACCAAGCTGTCGGTTTGGCTCGCCGAGCTCGCAGGGCAGCACGAAGGGTGGACGTCATGACGACGTCACCGATCCAAGAGCATCCGACCGCCGTTCGAGCCGAGCTTCGGATCCGACTCGACAACAGCTTTCAAGCGGGGCCGGTCGACGGCGCCTGGTGGCCGCAGTCGCGCGACCTCCAGACAGAGGCCGCCGATCTGGTCGACCACTTTCCCCACCGCATCGGCCGCATCTCGCGACTGTTGTTCTCCAGGCCCGACTGGGACTCGATCGTGGGCCAACCGAGCATCCGCAAGATCCGTGCTGCCCGTGGAATCGTCAAGGTCGGCTCGTTCCCGTCCGACGACACCCACATCATGATCTTGGCGATGGCGACCGGTGACCGGCTCCGCCTACTGGTGGTGCCTCACGACACCGCGCCCGAGCTCGCCGCGAGGATCATGGAGCAGGCCGCCGACGACCGAAACACCCACCGCCCGGCTCAGCTGTTGGGGCTCTCCGGGCCCGACCAGAGCCAGATCGGTGAGCAGATCTGGGACGACGACGGCGGGGCCTCGTAGCAGCGGGCAACCGCGGAGTGGTCATTGTCACGACCGACCGCCGGCCATGGCTCGACGCAGGGTCGCGGCCACGACCGCGCGGGTCTCGGCGGGGTCGATGACGTCGTCGATCTCGAACACCCGCGCGGCATTGAGCGCGCTGGCCTGCTTGCGGTACTCCTCGGTCAACGTGGCGACCCGCTCCTCGCGCTCCGCCTCGGGCATCGCGGCGAGCTCGGTGGCCATGGAGAGGCGTACGGCGCCCTCCAGGCCCATCGGGCCAAGGTGGGCGTCGGGCCAGGCGACGGTGAGCAGCGGGCGGTGGGTGCTCCCGCCGAGCATCGCCTGCGCGCCGAGCCCGTAGCCGCGGCGCAGGATCACCCCGACCATCGGGGTGGACAGCTGGGCGCCGGCGACGACCATCCGTGAGGCGTGCCGGACCAGACCGCCACGCTCGGCCTCGGGGCCGACCATGAACCCCGGGGTGTCGACGAGCGAGACCAGCGGGAGGCCCCATCGGTCGCAGAGCGCGAGGAACTCGGCGGCCTTGACCGAGGCGTCGCTGGTGAGCGCTCCGGCCAGGTGGGTCGACTGGTTGGCCACCACGCCGACCGCGATCCCGTCGATCCGCGCCAGCGCGGTGACCAGCTCGGGAGCGAACGCCTCACGCAGCCAGATGACCGAGTCGTGGTCGGCGAGCGTCTCGACGACGGGGCGTACGTCGAAGGCCTCCCGGTCGTTGTGGGGGAGGATCGTCCGCAGGGCGGCCTGGTCGACGGCCTCTCCGCTCTCCGCGCTCGGTTCGAGGCAGGAGAGGACGCTGCGTACGGCCTCGACGGCGGCCGCCTCGTCCTCGACCAGCACGTCGATGACACCGTTGGCGGCCTGGTCCTTCACCGGCCCGATCTCCTCGGGGGCGAACGTCCCTAGCCCACCGCCGGCGATCATCGCCGGGCCGGCCATGCCGAGGTTGGCGTCGGGCGTGGCGATGCGGAGGTCGGCGCAGCCGGCCAGGACGGCGTTGCCGGCGAAGCAGCGCCCGGAGACGACCGCGATCCGCGGCACGACCCCTTCGAGCTCGCCCCAGAGTGCGAACGAGCCGACGTCGAGCGCGGAGACCAGCGGGATGTCGGTGTCGCCGGGTCGACCACCGCCGCCCTCGGTGAAGAAGACGGTCGGCAGCCGCATCCGCCCGATGATCTCGATCAGCCGGTCCGACTTACGATGCCCGCGCATGCCCTGGGTGCCGGCCATCACCAGGTAGTCGTAGGACAGCACCGCGCACGGCTTCCCGCCGATGGAGGCGGTGCCGCCGATGATTCCGTCGGCGGGAGTCTCGACGACGAGCTCGGCCAGGCCGCGACGCTGCTCCTGGGCCGCGGTGATGAACCTCCCGTACTCGACGAACGAGCCGGATCGACCAGATCGGCGATGTTCTCCCGAGCCGTACGCCGCCCCTTGGCGTGCCAGCGGGCGACCTTGTCGGCCCGCGCCGCGTCGGTGGTCAGGAAGCGGCGGGCCTGCAGCTCGGTGAGCCCGGTCGCGGGTGTGTCGTCGGTCACGCGGACACGATAGGGAACGCCGGGTCGGGCGCCTCGAGCGCCCCCAGCAGCTGCTGGAGCACGCCGAGGTCGCCGGAGTGCTCGATCCCGTCGAGACTCCGTGCACCGAGCAGGCCGGCGAGCTGTGGTCGGGTGAGCGTCAGCGTCAGACCGGCAGCCGGGTCCGCGGCGCCGTCGCGGCGGTGCACGAGTACGCCATTGCGCAGCCGGGCATGCCACCAGCCGCCCTCAGGAGAGTCATCGTGATCCAGCAGGTGCCAGTCGATGCGCAGATCGAGGTCCCAGGCACGAGGGCCGTCGAGCCGGATGGCGAGGGAGTCGAGCAGCTGCGACACCGAGAGCGCGGCGAGCAGACCCCGACCGCCTCCGCGTGGCGGGACCTTCGGGCCGTCGAGGAGCTCGCGGGCACCAGTGAGATAGACGTTGCGCCAGGTGGAGTTCTCCGCGCCGTACCCCAGCCGGGTGTAGACCTCGGCCAGCAGTGTCCGCGCCGCGCTCACCGAGGGGTCGGCGAAGACCACGTGGTTGAGCAGAGTCGCGGCGAACCGCAGGTCGCCGGTCTCCCCGCTTGCGACGAGCGCCGTGGCCTGCTCCACGGCGGCATCCGCGCCACCGAGGAGCCGCACCCAGTGCTCGCCCTCCTCGGCCGGGGGCAGCTCCCACAGATGGGCCGGGTTGGCGTCGTACCAGCCCAGGTAGCGCTGGTAGATCCCCTTCACGTTGTGGCTCAGCGAGCCGTAGTAGCCGCGGGTGGAGGGCTGTGCGTCGAGCGCCGGTGGGAGGACGAGCTCCTCGGCGATCTCCTTCGGCCTCAGGCCACGGTTGATGAGACGCACGGTCTGGTCGTGCAGGTAGGCGTAGACGTCGCGCTGGCCGGCGAGGAAGGACTCGATCCGCTCCGCACCCCAGGTCGGCCAGTGATGGGTCGCGAACGCGACGTCGGAGCGCCCGGCGTACAGGTCGATCGCCTCGGTGAGGTAGCGCGCCCACAGCCGTGCGTCGCGCACCTCCGCGCCACGCAGGGTGATGATGTTGTGCAGGGAGTGGACGGCGTTCTCGGCCAGGAGCAGCGCCCGCCGGCCGGGTAGGTAGATGTTCATCTCCGCCGGGGCCTCGCTGCCCGGGGTCAGCTGGAACTCCATCTCGACGCCGTCGATCACGCGCGTCTCGCCGGTGCGGGTGATCGAGTCGGTGGGTGCGGCCGGCCCGATGGTGCCCGACGCGAGTCGTGGACCCAGACCGCAGCCGAGGTGTCCGTCCGGAGCGATGGGCAGCATGCTGCCGTACATGAAGGCTGAGCGCCGGTTCATCGCCGGGCCGACGTAGACGTTCTCCGAGACCGCGTGCTCCAGGAACCCCTCCGGCGCGAGCACGGGTACGTCACCGTCGCTCGCCGCGAGCACGGCGGCGATCCCGCCGAAGTGATCGGCGTGCGGATGGGTCAGCACCACCCCGGTCACCGGCCGCTCGCCACGGTGCTCGCGGTAGAGCCCCAGCGCGGCCGCCGCGGTCTCGGCGGTGGTGAGGGTGTCGATGACGACGATCCCGCGCTCGCCCTCCGCGATCGTGAGGTTGGCGAGGTCGAGGCCACGCACCTGGTAGATCCCGTCGGTGACCTCGAACAGACCCTGCAGCGAGGTGAGCCGGCTGTGTCGCCACAGCCCGGGGTGGGCGGTGTCCGGCGCGGGGTAGTCGAGGAAGGCGTCGGCGTCCGCGTCGAACACGACCGTGCCATCGGCCTTGGTCACGAGACCGGGCTCGAGCGCGGCGACGAAGCCGCGGTGGGCGTCAGCCCCCTCCTGGGTCAGCTGGTCGGTCATCATGCCCCCAGCGACTTCACGAGATCACGGATGACGCCGTTGCGCTGGATCTCCGAGGAGCCGGTCAGCACCCGGAACATCCGCAGCCGCCGCCAGATCACCTCGATCTCCGCGCCCCGGACCATCCCGGCCTTGCCGTGCAGCTGCAGTGCCGCATCGGCGATCTCGAAGGACCGCTCGGCCACGAACAGCTTGCACATGAACGACTCGATCCGCGGCCGCCTGCCGGCGTCCAGGTCGGCCAGCGCGTCGTAGGTCATCGACCTGGCGGCGTAGTAGTCGGTGGCCATGTCGGCGAGCCGGTGCTGGATCGCCTGCTTCTCCAGGAGCAGCCCGTCGAAGACGGTGCGGTTGGCGGCGTGGTCCAGCGCCAGCGCGAGCGCACGGCGGGCCGCGCCGAGCGCGGTCGGGCAGTGCAGCAGCCGGTTGGCGGTGACCCGGCCGAGCGCGATCCGCAGCCCTTGACCGATCTCACCCAGCAGGTTCTCCTGCGGCACGAAGCAGTCCTCGAGCACGATGTCGCTCTCGATGTTCTGGCCCGACAGCGGCAGGTCGCCGGGCAGCACCCGGCAGCCGGGGGAGTCGAGGTCGACGAAGAACGCGGCGTACGACTCCTCCTCGCCGGACATCCGAGCCACCAGGATCGCGAAGTCGGCGAAGGTGCCGCCGGTGCTGAACACCTTGTGCCCGCTGACCAGGAAGCCGCCCGGGGTCGGGGTGGCGGTGGTCCGCATCCGGCGTACGTCGGAGCCGGCGTCGTCCTCGGTCATCGAGAAGCAGCAGGCGCGCTCGCCGCGTACGACCGGCATCAGGTACTTCTCGATCTGGTGCTCGGTCGCGTGTTCGAAGATCGCTCCGACGCGGAGCGGTCCGCCCATGTCGCCGAGCACGCTGGTGGCGAGCTGGCGGCCGGAGGCGCCGATCTCCTCCTTGAGCGCGGCCAGCTCGGTGTAGCTCAGACCTTGGCCGCCGAGCGAGGTGGGTAGGTGGATGCCGTAGAAGCCGAGCTCGCGGCTGCGCTGCCACACCGGCTCCAGCATCGAGCGGTCCAGCGGCGTCTCCGGGGCCAGGCCGAGGCCGCGCTCGTAGTCGGCGAGCTCGCCGTCGAGGTAGTCGCGCAGCCGGGTGACCAGCTCGTCCAAGCGCGGGTTTTCGGGATAGCACGGGGTGAGGGAGAAGGTCATCTCAGCCGACCTTCCGCTCGGCGCCGGCCCAGTCGCGCTCGCGCAGGGCCCGCCGGTCGACCTTGCCGTTGCGGTTGAGCGGGAGCGCGTCGGCGAACTCGACGATCCGGGGCACCTTGACACCTGAGAGCCGGGTGCGGCAGAAGTCGCGCAGCTCCTCCTCGGTGGCGGTGGTGCCGGCGACGAGGGAGACGTACGCCTTCACCGTCTCGCCCCACTTCTCGCTGGGCACCCCGACGACACAGGCCTCGCTGACCGCCGGGTGCTCGTAGAGCGCGGCCTCCACCTCGGAGCAGTAGACGTTGTAGCCGCCCGAGATGATCATGTCCTTCTTCCGGTCCACGATGAAGACGAACCCGTCCTCGCGGATCCGACCCAGGTCGCCGGTGTGCACCCAGCCGTCGCGGAAGGTCTCGGCGGTCGCCTCCGGGGCGTGGAAGTACTCCCGTACGCAGTCCGGACCGCGCGCGACGATCTCGCCGATCTCGCCGGCCGGCAGCGGGTTGTGGTCGTCGTCGACGACGATCACCTCGGTGTCGTAGACCGGACGGCCGCAGGAGAGCAGCAGCTCCGGGTCGGACTCGATGCCTCGGACGACGTCCTCGGAGCTGAGGAAGGTGATCGCGCTCGTCGTCTCACCCTGCCCGTAGCCCTGGTTGACCACCGGGCCGAACGCCTCGACCGCCTCGCGCAGCCGAGCCGGGCTGACCGGGGCGCCGCCGACGGTGACGCTCTGCAGGGCGGAGAGGTCGCGATCGCGCAGCGTGGGGGAGGCGAGGATCAGGTTGAGCATGACCGGCACGACGAAGGTGTGGGTCACCCGCTCGCGCTCGAGGGTGTCGAGGTAGGCCTCGACCTCGAACGCCGGCAGTACGACCACGGCTGCGCCGCGGAAGAAGCAGCCGAGGATCACCATGCCGCTGGCGTGGGTGATCGGTCCCGGGGCGAGGTAGACGGCGTGGTTCGTGAGCGAGCCGTAGGGGTTCATCGCCAGCTTGCGCATGTTGGCCAGCCGGTTGCCGACGGTCTGCACCGCCGCCTTCAGGGTGCCGGTCGAGCCGGAGGTGAAGTTGAGGACGGCCGGATCGTCCTCGTCGACGTCGACCGCGACCGGGTCGGTGGAACCCTCGGCGAGCAGGGCGTCGTACGCCGTCGCGCCGGTGTCCCGGTTGTCGAGGTCGACGACCAGGCAGTCCAGGCCGTGGGCGTCGACGATCTTGCGGACCAGCTCGAGGTGGGCGCCGCAGGTGAAGACGACCCTCACGGCGGCGTCGAGGAGCACGTGCTCGACCTCCGCGGCAGCGAGCCGCGCGCTGATCGGCACTCGGAGCGCACCCGCCTTGCAGATCGCCATCTCCGCGACGACCAGCTCGCCGCGGTTGGTGGCCAGGGTGGCGACGGGAGTCCCCGGTGTGCAGCCACGGGCGATCAGGGCGGCCGCGAGCCGGTTGGTGTCGTCCTCGAGCTCGCGGTAGGTCCATCGGTCGGTGCCGGAGACCAGGGCAGTGGCGTCGGGGGTGAAGGTCGCGGTGCGGGTCAGATAGCCACCGAGATTCACGGGTGCCCTCCTGGTGGTCGGGGGTCGCTGCTGTGAGCGCGGTCACGGGAGATCATAGACAGCATGTCCAGAAACAGTCCAGCCGTTCGGCAAAGTGCTAGAACAGTGCCCATGACGGTGGTTGAGGACCGGCGCAGCCGGCGAACGCGAGGAGCGCTCCGTGACGCGCTCGTCTCCCTGGTGCTCGAGCGTGGCTACGCCGCGGTGACGGTGGAGGACATCGTCGCCGCCGCCGACGTCGGCAGGGCGACGTTCTACACGCACTTCAGGGACAAGGAGGCGCTCTACGACCACGTGGTGTCCTCGGTGCTCGAGGAGCTCGAGGAGCGACTGGCGGAGGTGCTGGCGCCCGAGGACGCCGGGTTCACCGGGCAGCCGGTGGCCGAGGTCTTCCGGCATGCGTCCGAGCGGCCCGATGCGTACCGGATGATCCTGCGGGGTGAGGGCGACGGCCGCGGCCTGCGGGCCTTCGAGGACGCCTGGAGCGCCACCGCGCACGAGACGTTCACGGCGCGGGTGAAGGCGAATGCCGTGCGTCCGCGGGTGGATCTCCAGGTGCTGGCTCGCGCGTGGGTGGGTGAGCAGATGGCGGTGCTGTTGTGGTGGCTGGACGCGCCGGAGCCGAGGCCGGCCACCGACCAGGTCGTCGAGACGCTCGTCGAGCTCTCGCGTCGCGGGCGCTTCTGGGCGACGGGATTCGACCCCGACAGCCGCTGACGTGAGCACGGGTCGCGGTGGGTTCTTGGACGCGATGTCTTGTGTGGCGCGGGTCACTCGGCCTACAGTCAGACGTGACGACCGTTACTAGACATTCTGTCTAGCATCCTGAAGGGCGGATCTCCGTTGTCCTACCGCACCCTGCTCACCGAGTACCCAGTTGGAGCACGCCGCCGTGTGCTCCTGGCTGTCGTCGTGCTCGCCCTGTTCATCTCGGCGTTCGAGGGCCAGCTGGCTCCCGTGCTGCCGCTGCTGCTCGACGACCTCGGGATGTCGCTCAAGACGTACGGCCTCATCACGGCCGCGTCGCTGATCTTCGGCGCCGTCGCCGGCTACCTCGGCGGCGAGCTCGCTGACCGCGTCGGCCGGGTGAGGATCCTGGTCCCGTTCATGTTCCTCTCCGCCGCTGCCTGCCTGTTCATGGCCACCGCGGACTCGGTCGTCCACTTCGCGACCGCCCGGATCGTGCTCGCGTTCGTCGAGGGCGTCGCCGTGGCCGGCACCCAGCCGCTGATCCGCGACTTCACTCCGCGCATGGGTCGCGCGCAGGCGTTCGCGTTCTGGAGCTGGGGCTCGGTGGGCGCCAACTTCTTCGCCGCAGCCGTCGCCTCGGCGACCCTGGGGATCTTCGGCAACGAGTGGCGCTCGCAGCTGTTCATCATGGCCGGCGCCGCGCTGGTCGGAGCGACCGTCGTCGCCCTCACCCTGCGCGACCTCGCGCCCGAGGTCCGCCGTGCCGTGCGCCTGACCGAGCGCGAGGCCCACGCCGTCGAGGTGCCGCAGGGCAGCAAGGGCCTGAGCCTGCTCGTGGCGCGCCGCGTGTTCTGGACGCACGTGCTCGCGATGTCGTTCCTCTACGTCCTGCTGGCCACGATGAACGCCTACGCCCAGACCATGCTCGTGCAGCAGTTCGGCGTCTCGGTCCTGGCCGCCTCGGCGATGACGATGGTCTTCTGGCTGAGCAATCTCGCGATGAGCCTGGTCTTCGCCCGCCTCTCGGACCGTACCCAGCGCCGCAAGGCGTTCATGGTCGGCGGGGGCGTCGCCGCGGCTGTCTTCCTCGGCGCCTTCCTGGCACTCATGGGTCGGGGGAGCGAGGCGCCCTCGACCGTGGTGATCGTCCTCTTCGTCGGCATCGGCGTGTCGCTGGCAGCGACCTTCGGGCCGTGGATGGCGAGCTTCTCCGAGCACGTCGAGGAGGTCCACCCCGACATCCAGGGGCGTGCCTTCGGCCTCAACCATCTGCTCAACCGCACGTTCATCCTGGCGACTGTGCTCTTCGCGCCGCGCGTGGTCGAGGCGACCGGTGGCTGGGAGCGCTGGATGACGGTCGCGTGGGTGGGGACGGTCCTGTTCACCATCACTGCGGCACTCGTCCCCGGTGTGACCGGCCGCCGCCCGCGGCTCGATGCGGGCGCTGAAGCCGTCACGCAGCCCGCCTCGTGAGCCGCGCGGATCGCGGTCGGCTGGACAGCTGGCTCTACAGCGAGACCGAGGAGCCCGACGTCAGGTTCACCCTGGCCAACGAGCGTACGTTCCTGGCCTGGATCCGCACCTCGCTCGCGTTCCTCGCCGTCGCGGTCGCCGTCGACACCCTGGAGGTCGGCGGCAGCACGGCGCTGGACGTGCTCGCCCCGCTCAGTCTCGCGGTCCTCGCGGCGGGCTGCGCGGCCTGGTCCTGGTGGAGCTGGGTACGCAGCGAGCGCGCGATCCGCAGGCGCGACGCCCTCCCGACCCGCCGGGCGCCGCTTCCCCTGGTGCTCGGGGTGCTCGGGTCAGTCGCGCTCGTCTCGATGGCACTGCTGGTGTGAACGGGGGAGACCCGGGGCTGCAGCCGGAGCGGACCGAGCTCGCCTGGCGTCGTACGCACCTCGCTCTCGTCGTCGCCGCGCTGGTGGTGGTCCGGCATCCGGTGGCCGGGGACCAGCTGTGGCTGCGTCTCGGCGCGGCGCTGGCGGTCGCGGCACTGGCTGCGTACCTGCTGCTCGGGCGCCGGCGGGTCGCTGTCACCGCTGCGGTCGCGGCCACGATCGCCCTCGTCGAGATGGTCGGGATCGCCGGCTTACGGTAGCCCTTGAAATCGCACGACGAGCGGCGTAAGCATGATTACATGCTTACAAACGAGTTGCGCGGGTGGTTCAGCGGACGGCTGCCCGATGGTGTGTACGACGAGATCGTCGATGTGGTGGTCGACCGCGAGGAGATCACCGTCGTCGGGCGGATCAAGGAGCCGAAGACCGCCGAGGGCGCTTCGGACGAGGAGCGGGCGGCGGCCAACGAGGGCAGGGCGAGCGAGTTCCGTGAGCGCACGCGCGAGGACCGGATGGCCGTGGCGCGCCAGGCTGAGCGACGCTTCGACCGCAAGGTGTCCTGGGGCGTGGAGGTCGGGGGAGAGCGGCACATGTTCACCACCGTCTCCGCGCCCGTGATGACCCGGCTGCGCCAGCCCGAGCGCAAGGTCCTCGACCTGCTCGTCTCCGGCGGCGTCGCCCGCAGCCGGAGCGATGCGCTCGGCTGGTGCGTCAAGCTCGTCCAGCAGCACTCCCACGAGTGGCTCGACGAGCTCCAGGAGTCGCTGGTCAACGTCGAGCGCGTGCGCGCGAACGGACCAGACAAGAGCTGAGGCGCCGGCCGCCCTTGCACGGCCTCGGCTCAGCCGCAGGCGCGCTCCTGGAGGGCCTCGATGACAACCGGGCAGATGTCGGTCTTGTAGAGCCACTCGATGCTCTGGATGCCGCCCGGACTGTCGGCGTTGATCTCGAGCACCTTGTTGCCGACCACGTCGATCCCGACGAAGAACAAGCCGTCGGCCGCCAGCTTGGGACCCATCGTGTCGACGATGTCCTTCTCGCGCGCGCCGATCTCGAGCGGCTTCATCCGCCCGCCCTTGCTGATGTTGGCGCGCGGGTCGTTGCCGTGGGAGACGCGCCGGAACGCGGCGTACGCCCCATCGACCTCGATCAGCTTCCCGTCGAGCAGGAAGATCCGAGAGTCGCCCTCCTCGCCGCCGTCCACGAACTCCTGGGCGATCGCGTAGCCGTCGGCGAAGACCGCTTCGGTGATCTGGGCCAGGTTGGTCTCGTTCTCGTCCTCGACGACGAAGACGTTGCGTCCCTTGCCACCGTAGAGCGGCTTGACCACGGACTTGCCCACATCGGCGACGAACCGTTTGATCGCCTCGGCGTCACGGGTGACGAGGGAGCGCGGCCGGATCTCCTGGGGGAACTCCTCCAGATAGAGCTTGCTCGTCGCGCGGCTCAGCGTGACCGGGTCGTTGACCACCGTGACACCGCGAGCGGCCAACATCTGGCCGAAGACGGTGCCGAGCGGGCCGGCCCAGGGTCGTTCCTGCATCTCGGTGGCCTCTTCGTTGCGCAGGAACAGCGCATCCAGCGAGTCCATCACCATGCGCTCGGCGTCCCGTTCCTTCATCCGGGTCAGGAAGGTCTCGAGCGTGTCGCCGTCCTCGAACTCGGCGCGGCGTGCACGAGCGACGAGCTGCTGGCTCGTGTCGAACTCGACATCGCCGGCGCCGACGTACCAGACCTGGTGCGAACGCTGGGCGGCCGCCCTCGCGAGTCGCGTGGTCCCCATCTCAGGGTGCTCGACGGCTATCTCGTTGACGAAGAACGCAAGCTTCATCTCTCCCCATCTCCTTCGTAGAGGTCGGTGACTCGCAAGCCATCGGCCATCCGGTCCAGGCGTTCCCGCGCGCCGGGCACCTCGAGCCATCGCGGGCGCACCCACGGTGGCTCCAGTACGCCGCGATCGAGCAGGTCCTGCACCAGGTCGACGTGGTCCAGCGCGAGCTTGCCGACGAGGAGCACGTCGAGATCGACGCCCGAGGCGACGGCCTCGAGGATGCGGCTGATACCGCGCAGGTAGATCGCGTCGCGCACCATCCCGCCGGCGACGACGACTCGGACCGCAACCGACCAGGCGGTCCGCCGGGGGATCCGGTGCTTGCTCTCCAAGGTCTCGAAGATCTCCATGAAGGTCGCGCCCGCGATCAGGAGGTCGACGGCGACGACCCGTGCCGCCAGCACCCGCAGCCGCCGCGGATCCAGGCCGCCGGTGACGTACTCGGAGATCAGGGCCAGGCCCTCCTGCGTCTCGTCGTAGCCGGGCAGACCGATCGTCAGCATCTTCAGCGGCTGCCTCGCGCCGTTCTGATAGGTGACGACGTGCGTACCGACCTCGTGATGAAGCAGCGGCTCGACCCGGTCGGCGCGAAAGGTCCCGGCCTCCGGGATGAGCAGGTGCCCCTCCGAGGACACCATCAGCTCGGAGACGTCCTCGCGCACCTCGACCTCCACAGGAAACTCGGGGTACGCCGCCCGGTAGTGCTCCAGCTCGTCGCGCGCCGCATCGGCGAACGCCCCCGACGTCACGTTCCCACGAGCCGGGGCCGGCGGCTCGATGTCGGCGAGCAGCTGCTCGGCCGATGACACGAGGCTGGGGGAGGGGTCGCCGAAGAGCTGCCGCGAACCGTGGACGAACTTGGTTGTGTCACGGTCCTCCAGAGCGGTGATCTGGCGCGCGATCTCATCACGCTTGGCCCGGAACAAGGAGTGCAGCGCCGGGTCCGCGACGTCCTCGATCTCGAGGTTGTAGAGTTCGCGACGCACCAGGTCAGGGTCGAAGTCGAGCTCTCGGAGCCGCAGCGTCGGTGCCACGGTGAAGTCGCTCCGTTTGAAGTCGTCCCACGCCTCCGCTCCGTTGAGCGGGGTGAGGTTCAGCAGCACGTCGACCTGACGCTCGATCTCGGTGAGTCGGGCGTCGATGCCGAGAGCGGGCTCGATCTCTTGAGTCGAAGCAGTCACACCCAAGCGGGTACCCAGACCCCGAGGCGATCATTCCCTCACCGGTTGCGCTCGGCGCGCTGCCGGACCAACTCCTCGACCTGCGTCGGAAGGGTCGTCTCGAAGTCGATCAGCTTCGCCCAGGTCGGCGTGACGACGATGCGCACCATGCTGTCGTACAGCGACCGCACCTCGGCCTCCCAGGCGACCCGCTGCTCGGCCGTCATCTCGTAGGAGCCGTTCATCTCGAGGTACTCCTCAGGGATCCCGTCGACGACATCGAGCTCGGCGGTGCCGCGGATGAGCAGCATCTTCGGCGGGTGCACCTCGGTGTCGATGGTCAGGGCGACCGCCGGGTTGTGGCGCAGCGAGACGAGCTTGGGGGAGTTCGTCGTGGTGCACATGACCACCTGTGAGCCGTTCCAGGTGAACGCGATCGGGATGTTCCTCGGGGTGCCGTCCTTGGCGACGTACGCCAGGCGGGTGAGGTCGCGCGCCAGGAGCTCGCGGCTCAGCGGGCGGCTCAGCACCTCTTCGATCTCGTCGGTCTGCATGGTGTTGGACATCGGGTTCTCCTCGGTTCCGGCGACCCGGTTGGTCGCTCTCACCCCATGGACGGAGCCGTTCGCAGGTTCTCTACATCGCCGGCAGAGTCCTAGCGCAACGACTCCAGGGCCAAGAGCGCGAGTGCGGCTGCCTGGTCGCCGAGAACGCTGTCGTCGAACGCGGCGTCAGGGGAGTGGTTGGGGGCAGCGCCGTCGCCAGGGGCCGCGCCCAGCAGGACCATGGTGGTCGGGACCTGCTGGCTGATGAACGAGAAGTCCTCGGCTCCCATCGTCGGTCGGGGCACCTCGACCACCCGCGGACCGAAGGCACCGCGCAGTGTCTCCATCGCACGTCGGGTGACTGCCTCATCGTTGACGACGCTCGGGTAGCCGGTGTCGAGCGCGGCCGTCGCGTCCAGCCCGTGCGCCCTCGCGATGCCCTCCACGAGGCGGGGGAGTTCCTCCTCGATCCTGGACAGCGTGTTCGGGTCGACGGTGCGTACGGTGCCGGTCAGCTCCACCGACTCGGGGATCACGTTGTCGACGCCGGTGCCCGAGGTCAGGTTGGTCACGGAGATGACGACGGGGTCGAAGGAGTCGAATCGGCGCGCGGTGTAGGTCTGCAGGGCCAGCACGATCTCGGCCGCGATCGGGACCGGGTCGAGCGCCTCGTGAGGTCGGGAGCCGTGCCCGCCGCGACCGGCGAGGTCGATCCTCAGGTGTGTCGAGCTCGCCGTCACGGTGCCGGGCCTGGTGAGGAAGATCCCGCGCGGCGCGTTGCCGACATGGATCGCGTACGCCGCCACCGGTCGGCTCCCGGCCGCGTCGAGGACGCCCTCGTCGATCATCAGCCTCGCGCCGCCGTGACCCTCCTCGCCGGGCTGGAACATCAGGATCACGCTTCCAGCCAGGTCAGAACGGTGCTCGGCGAGCAGGCGCGCGGCGCCGATCAGACCGGCGACGTGCAGATCATGACCGCAGGCATGCATCGCTCCGTTGGTGGAGCGATAGGGGACATCGGCCGCTTCGGTGATCGGCAGCGCGTCCATGTCGGCGCGCAGCAGCACCGTCGGCCCGGGCTGCGCGCCGCGCAGGACCGCGGTCACCGACGACAGCGATCGCCCCTCGGTGATCTCCAGGTCGAGGCCGGACAGCGCCTCGATCACCGTGCGCTGCGTCGCGGGCAGGTGAAGCCCGAGCTCCGGTTCGCTGTGGATACGTCGCCGGAGCTCGACGAGCTTCGGGACGAGCGCGTCCGCAGAGGCGACGATTCGTCCCGGGAGATCCACGTTTCTGGACATCATGTCCGGAAACTATCAGACGATGAGGGGCCTGATCACCCATCCGTCCGACAAGATGGATCCATGGACTCTGAGAGTGCGCGGCGCTCGGCCGCCGTCGTCGGAATGGCCACGCTGCCGATCGGGGCTGCGATCCTCTTCAAACCGGAGTGGGTGGGCCGGACGCTGAAGCTCGGCGACCATCCCACAGCGCTGCGCGTGATCGGCGCAGCAGACCTGGCGCTGGTGCCCGGGTTGCTCGCCGGCCGACGCAGGCTGCCGTGGATGGTGGCCCGGGCCGGGCTCAACGTGGCGATCGCGGCGTACTGCACTCATCTCGCGCGCCAGGAGGGCAACATCGGGCCCAAGGTCGCCGCCTCGGCGCTCGTCTTCGCGACCGCCGCCGACGCGCGCACGATCCTCGCCCTGCGTGAGGGTGAGGATCGTCCCGGCGCTGTCTCCTAGGGCGTGATGTTCTGGTTGTGACCGAACAGGTTCCCCGGATCGTAGGTCCGCTTGACCTCCCTGAGCCGCGCGTAGTTGCTGCCGTAGGTGTCGGAGACACGGCCCTGGTCGTCGCCGGACATGAAGTTCACGTACCCGCCGGCCTCGGAGTGCGGCGTGAGGGCGTCGGCGTAGTCACGCACCCATGCGATGTTGGCGGCGTCGTCCGCGGCGTCCGGCCAGGCCGAGACGATCACCGTCGAGAACGTCGCGTGCCGGTAGCCGAACGCCGTGTCCGTCGCGCCGACACGCGCGGCGGCGCCGTTGATGGGGTACAGGTGCATCGTCGAGCTCGGGTTCGGCGCCTTCGGGCCGTGCGTCAGGTGCACATCGATGGCCTCGTCGGTCAGCTCGGTGACGTAGTTGCCCTTCCAGTAGCTGCGTACGCCACGGGGGAACAGCTCGTCGAACGCGCTGTTGAGCCACGGGTACGGCATCGGCGAGACCAGCTCACCGACCCGCGGGGCGAGGTCGCGGAACGGCTGCATCGCCGCCTCGCCCTCCTCGACCGGGCCGCTCCAGTGGACGATGGCCACACAGAACGTGTCGCCATGGCGCTCCTCCGGCAGGAAGGGCAGGGGAGGGGCGACCTGGAACGCCGGGAAGCCGCCGCAGCGCTCGTCGGCCTCGGTCACCCAGGTGCGGAAGAGGCGCAGCAGGTCACCGGCGTACTCCAGCTCGTAGAAGAAGATGCCGACGACCACCTCGTCCACCGGGTGCAGGTCGAACTCGAAGGTGGTGACGACCCCGAAGTTTCCGCTGCCACCGCAGAGCGCCCAGAACAGGTCGGCGTTCTCGGACGCGCTGGCGCGACGGTGCTGGCCGTCGGCGGTGACGAC
This sequence comes from Nocardioides turkmenicus, assembly GCF_011045035.1. Classification (GTDB taxonomy): domain Bacteria; phylum Actinomycetota; class Actinomycetes; order Propionibacteriales; family Nocardioidaceae; genus Nocardioides; species Nocardioides turkmenicus. The sequence goes on along the minus strand of NZ_JAALAA010000018.1, from coordinate 53,861 downwards.
GTCGGCCGACCGGAGATTGTCGATCGAGAGACCGAAGCCCCGGGTGAGGTAACCGATGCCGCCACCGAGCGTCAGCCCGCCGACGCCGGTCGTCGAGACGATCCCGCCAGGCGCGGCCAGGCCGTGCGCGTGGGTGGCCTCGTTGAGGTCGGCCAGGGTGGCGCCCCCGCCCACGCGAGCAGTTCGTGCGGCGGCGTCGACGTCGACGGTACGCATGGGGGAGAGGTCGATGACCAGGCCGTCGTCGATCGTCCCGAAACCCGGTGCACTGTGCCCGCCGCCGCGCACGGCGAGCGGCAGACCGGTGTCGCGGGCGAAGTTCACCGCAGCGATGACGTCGGCGACGTCCTCGGCCGGCACGACAGCGGCTGGACGACGGTCGATCATCCCGTTCCAGACGGCCCGAGCGGCGTCGTAGTCGGAGTCCTCGGGCGCGATGGCCCGGGTGACGTTCTTGCGAAGCTCGTTGATGGATGTCATGACGCCAGCGTCATCCTCCACCACGGCGCCGATCTGTCCGAGTCCGCCACATCATCGAGTTCCGGTACAGGTTCCCGATGTGGTCGTCAGCGAGTGTCGGATCTCATCCGGTCGGGTGAGGCTGTTGTGGTCGGAGACCGTCGAGGAGGATGTCGAGCAGTCGGTCTGCAATACCGGTGCTGCCGGGCTGTCGCGTGACGGTGAAGATGCCGATGAGGGCGGCGGAGATCTCTTCGGGGGTGACGTCCGGGCGGAGGTCGCCCGCCGTGACACCGGCATCGAGGATGGTGGAGATCGCCGCCAGGAGCTCGTCCCTGGTTCGAGCATGGGCGAGGTCGCCGGAATCGATCATCGACAGCAAGGTGGCATGCATGCCGTTCTTCGCGGCGATCCAGGTGCCGAACAGGTCCATTCATCATCGCAGCGCCACGGACGGGCTCTCCTGTTCGACCAGCTCCCGCGCTCCGACCGGGTCCGAGCCGCGGAGACGGCCGCATCTGCACCGTGGCGACCGCCCTCGAGGGCGCGCCTGCGGCCAATGGTGCGAAAGCCGGACCCGAGGCGCTTCGCCGTATCGCACGCCTGGTCGCCGCCGGTGACCTCCGTGTGCCGATCGCGGCAACCTTTCCTGTCGAGGAGATCCGGAAGGCCGTCGAGCTGCAGGCCGGGCGGCGCGTGCGCGGCAAGATCGTCATCGACCTGTCTGCTGCGAGGGGAGTCTCGATGGGATCCGACTCAAGGTCGGATTGACATAATGTGCATTATCGGCGACGTAGCCAGATCTGAGCTGGGAAGCCATCGGGGGCGTTAGAGTGCGCTGCTGTGGCAGATGACTTCGACCCGGTGGCACACAATCGCGTCGCCTGGGACGTGCTGGTGGACAACGACAACGAATGGTCTCGGCCGGTCGGTCCGGAGATCGTCGCCCGGGCGCGCGCCGGCGACTGGTCCGTCGTTCTCATCGGCCACGAGCCGACGCCACGCGACTGGCTTCCGGCCGACCTGAGCGGCGTCCGGGTGCTCTGCCTGGCGTCCGGTGGCGGTCAGCAGGGACCGATCCTGGCGGCTGCTGGCGCCACGGTCACCGTTTTCGACAACTCGCCCAAGCAGCTGGCGCGCGACGACGAGGTGGCTGCTCGTGAGGGTCTGACGCTGCGTACGGTGCTCGGCGACATGCGCGACCTGGGTGTCTTCGGCGACGCTGAGTTCGATGTCGTCGTGAACCCGGTGTCGAACCTGTTCTGTCCGGATCTGACGCCGGTCTGGAACGAGGCGTTCCGGGTGCTGCGACCTGGCGGGACGCTCCTGACCGGGTTCATGAACCCGGACGTCTACATCTTCGACGAGGTGGCGCTCGACCGAGGCGAGCTCGTCGTACGCCACCGGCTTCCGTTCAGCTCGCTCGATCTCTCCGAGGCCGACCGCAGGCGGGCCTATGGGGACGGCCCGATCGAGTACAGCCACTCGCTGACCGCGCAGATCGGCGGGCAGCTGGCCGCCGGCTTCAACCTGACCCACCTCGTCGAGGCGCCGCACCACGCCGACGCCACGGCGAGACACCTGTCCGGATACATCGCCACCCGTTCGGTCAAGTCCTGATCACTCAGGCGGCTCGAACGCGTCCGCCGTCTCCCGCAGCACCTCGCGGGCCGGAGACAGCAGCACGGCGTCGCGGGTGTCGGACGCGGTCGCCTTGACGTAGATCCCGGTGGTCTTGAGATCCTCGTGACCGAGCAGGCCCTGAACCGCCGGCACTGGTACGCCGGAGCGGATCAGCCCCTTGGCTGCGCTGTGCCGGAACGCGTGGGCGGCTTCGCCAGGCTGCTTCGGGACGCCGGCGAGACGGATCCAGGTCTCGACCAGATGGTTGAGCGCACCGGGACGCAGCTGCTTGCCGGAGGTCAGCACGAACAGGTGATCCGCCGGGTCACGTGCGCCGAAACGTGCCTCGAGCTCGGTCAGATAGAGGTCGACGGCGTCCACGGCCTCGGGCGGCAACGGAAGGTTGCGCTGCTTGTCGCCCTTGCCGATGACCCGCACCAGCGTCTCGCCGTCGGGCTCGCGTCGGATGGAGCCGACGGCGAGCCCGCACAGCTCGGCAGCGCGCACGCCGGTGGTGACCAGGACCGCGAAGATCGCCCGATCGCGGGCCGGCCAACGGCGCCGGTCGGTGCCGTCACGTGGCGTCGAGGCCACCCGCGCCAGCCGGCGGAGCTCGTCGACGCTCCAGCCGGCGGGCAGCCTGCTGGGGCGTTCGGGTGCCTCGATACGCAGCGTCGGATCCACCAGGAGGTGTCCCTCGAGCTGCAGCCAGTGCGTGAACAGCCGCAGCGTGCCGACCCGGCGCTGGCAGGTCGCCGCGGCCGAGCTCTCCCGCAGAGACCTGTAGGCGATGCGTACGTTCTGGTCGGTCAGCGCCGAGATCGGGACCAGCGCCAGCACGTCGGCGTCGGGCTCGCCGCCCGCGTCGACGTGCAGCTGCCGGGCCCAGGCGGCGATGTCCTGCCGGTAGGCGTCGCGCGACTTGTCGTTGAGACCGCGGCGGGTCAGCGTGGCCCGGTCGGTCAGGAAGTCCTCGACGACATCACCGAACATCACTGCATCGTCAGGTACGCTCACATCCCCCGATATTACAGTCTTTTCGAACATTTCTGCGATAGGGGGTACTATCACGGAAACCGATCGCTGCTGGGCCTACCTCGGGCTCACGCCAGCGAGCCGACGAGCATCGCTAGCACCGCGAGCAGCGGGATGACGCCCTGCTTGAGCGCCGCGCCGCGCTTGTCGGGCGAGGACACGAGCAGCACTGCTGCGGCCGCAGCCATCGACCCGGCACCGGCGAAGACCAGTGCGGTGCCCGCGGCATCGGAGCCCACGGCGACCAGGACGATGCCCACCGCGGTCACGATCGCCAGGAACAGGTTGTAGAAGCCCTGGTTGTAGGCCAGCTCCTTGGTGGCCTCGGCCTCCTCGGCGCTCGTCCCGAACACCGCGCGCGTCTTCGCGCTCGTCCAGGTCAGCGACTCCATCACGAAGATGTAGACGTGCACCAACGCGGCAATCCCGGCGAGAACCAACGCCACAGCGATCATCATGTGCTGAGACTAGCCGCGTCAGAAGCGCACCGGGGACAACTTGGTCAGGGGTGTCTGCGAGAGTGCGCTTCACCACCTCTCCCCCGTGTTCCTGCCCTCAGCGTCCCGAGGCGCACGTGATGCAGGTGCGGGCCGCCGGCCGTGCCTCGAGACGGCCCTCGCCGATCGGTTCGCCGCAGCGCTCGCAGATCCCGTACGTCCCCTGGTCCAGCCGTCGCAACGCGGCGTCGACCTCGTCGAGATGCTTGCGCACCTGGCGTACGACGGCCTGGACCTGGGACCGCTCGAAGGCGATCGTCGCGCCCTCGGGGTCGTGCTCGTCGTCGGCGTTGGTGTCCCGCGAGGCCGCGACGACGGCGTCGAAGTCGTCGGTCAGGTCGGCGAGCCGACCGAGGGTCTGTCGGCGCTCGGTCTCCAGGCGTTCGCGGGCTTCCTCCGTCATCGGTTCATCGGGTGGTCCGGTCCGGGGCCGTCGGGATGGGTGAGGTCGTAGGCCGCCGAGACCTTCTTCGGTACGCAGAGCCGCCAGGCGTCGACGACGAACTCGCACGCCTCGATCGGGTCCAGTGCGGCCAAGGACGACTCGACCCAGTTGAACCGCATCTCCGACTCGCGGGGCATGTGGAACTTCTCGGGCGCGCCGGCGACCAGGCCGGCGCGCTCCTCCTTCGGGAACCCGAAGCCCATCTCGGTCTCGTCCAGGGAGAACGCGACGTAGACGATCGAGCCGACCCGGAACTTCAGTCGGCCGCGTACGAAAACCTCATAGGACCGCTCCAGGCTCGAGCCGAGCCAGCGCACGTCCTCCACGGTTGCCATGCTCCGGAGCGTACCCATGTCTCGACGGTGACGGCGTCCGTTACGGATCAGTTAAATCCCTCCGGACATGGACAAATCTGTGAACGTTACATTCCCGTGCAACGAAATTTGGTGTTGAGTCAGCGTTCGAAATCCGGGCCCCAGACCCCGTGGTCCCGGACTGAGTGAGAGGACCCTCATCACATGACGTTGAACCGTTCAGCTCGCATCGCGGCCACGGCGATCAGCCTGGCGCTGGGTGCCGCCTCGGTGGCCATGACCGCCGTCCCGGCAGCGGCGTGGGCGCCGCAGGAGTCGAAGGCTGCCTGCCTCGAGCCGGCCGGCCATGACGAGGCCGACGCCGCCCGAGGTGGATCCGGCGGCGACCACCGCGATATCTCGGCGGCGGAGCAGAAGCGGATCGAGGCCCGCACCGCGGCGATCCTGGCCAAGAAGGGCAGCAGCGCCACGCGCACCGCGGCCACCGTTCCCGTCTACTTCCACAAGATGCTCGGCACGGACGGTTCCGGCGACGTGACCCAGGCGCAGATCGACGCGCAGATCGCCGAACTCAACCAGGACTTCGCGGGTCAGGAGCTCCCCGGCACGGCTGCGGACACCGGCTTCACGTTCACGCTCGCCGGCGTCGACACCTACTACAACAACCAGTGGCACAAGGACCGCCAGTCGACGACCTACCGCTCCCAGACCCGCCTGGGTGGCAAGAACGCGCTCAACATCTGGCTCGTCGACTTCGGCTACCTCGGCATCGCGACGTTCCCGTGGGACTACTCGCGCAACCCCAGTATCGACGGTATCCGCGTGCAGTACTCCTCGCTTCCTGGCGGGTCGGCCACCAACTACGACCAGGGCAAGACCGCGACCCACGAGGCCGGCCACTGGTTCGGGCTCTACCACACCTTCCAGGGTGGGTGCACCGCGACCAACGACGAGGTCGAGGACACCCCGGCTCAGGCGAGCTCGACCTCGGGCTGCCCTGCCGGCCGTGACTCCTGCAGCCTGCCGGGCCTCGACCCGATCCACAACTACATGGACTACAGCTACGACAGCTGCTACAACCAGTTCACCCCGGGTCAGAGCATCCGGATGGACCAGATGTGGGCGGCCTATCGGGCCTGATCGTCGAGACTGATCATCACCGCTGCTCGCCTGGCGCCTCCCGTGGGACTCGCCGGGCGAGCAGCTGCCGTTTTCGGTGTACGAATGTTGACTGAAACTCTTGCTGGGGTGACTAGGCTCACATTACTCTTCAGTAACTCGGGACGAAGCGGTCCCGCCGACCGTGAGGAGAGTCCCCCATGTCTCAGCACGCATCAAAGATGTTCGTGGCCACCGCACTGGCCGTCGCCGCGGTCACCCCGGCCGCCCTGGCAGCACCCGCCGAAGCCGCCGAGAGCGGCACCACCGTCGTCTCTCGCGGAGTCGAGATCCCGGCCTTCTACAACCCGCCGGCGACCCTCCCGGAGACCGACGGTGAGCTGGTCCGCACCGAGCCGCTGCGCCTCGGTGTCGGCCTCACGATCCCCGGCATCGGGTCGCTGCCCGGCACCGCGACCCGGGTCATGTACAAGACGACCGACAACAACGGCGCGCCCGCCGCGGTGACGGGCGCCTACATCGAGCCGTTCGCCGCCTGGAACGGCGCCGGCGACCGTCCGCTCGTTGTCGTCGCGCCCGGAACCATGGGCCAGGGCGACCAGTGCTCGGCCTCCCTGGGCCTGGAGCGTCCGATCATCTTCAACGGCAGGACCGTCTCGGTCGGCTACGAGGACATCGGGATCTACCGCCTGCTGGTGCGCGGCGTCGCGGTGATGGTGACCGACTACGTCGGGCTCGGTGCCACCGACCGGCTCCACACGTACGTCGACCGCATCGACGGTGGTCACGCCGTCCTCGACGCCGCCCGTGCGGCGCTCCGTGTCCCGGACGCCTCGGTGACCAGCGGGTCGCGGGTGGCGCTCTACGGCTACAGCCAGGGTGGTGGAGCGACCGGGTCGGCCTCCGAGCTCGCCGCGACCTACGCGCCCGACGTCAACCTCGTCGCCGCCTACGTCGGCGCTCCCCCGGCCGACCTGCGGGCGACGGCGCTCGGCATCGACGGGTCCGCGCTGGTGGCGGCGCTCGGCTGGACCATCAACGGTCTGGCCCAGTCGAATCCGGAGCTGCAGCCGATCCTCGACGAGAACCTCAACGCGAAGGGGAAGGCGGCGCTCGAGGATCTGTCGACGGCGTGCGTCGGCGACGGCATCGCCCGCTACCCGTTCCAGCGCAGCACCGCATGGACCACGACCGGCGAGAGCCTCGACGACATCATCGAGCGCGAGCCCGAGGTGCAGGCGATCATGGCCGACCAGAAGCTCGGGAACCAGGCTCCGCAGATTCCGGTACGTCTGGCCACGGGCACCCAGGACGACATCGTCCCCCACGAGCAGTCCCGTCAGCTCGCCGTCGACTGGTGCGCGCAGGGAGCGAAGGTGACCTATCAGGCGGTCGTGCTGCCCAACCTCGGCGACGGGCTGATCACCAACCACGTCACCCCGCTCCTGGTCGACCAGACCGCCGCGGTCAACTGGATCACCGACCGGGTCGGCGGCGCGGCGGCCGGATCCAACTGCGCGACGCTGCCGAGTCAGCCCTGAGCGGCACGCAGGCGCACGGACAGGCAGGTGACGCAGCCTTCGAGCTTCTCGAACTCGGAGATGTCGACCGCCACGACCGTGTAGCCGCGCTCCTCGAACATCGCTCTGCTCTGCGGTGCCGAGGCGGCCATCAGCAGTGTCTGGTCGTCGAGGACGACGACGTGGGAGCCCGACTCCTCCGGGACCGGCAGGAACCGGGCTCCCCACACGGCCGGGTCGTCGACCAGCGGCTCGTGGCCGATCACGGTGCCGTCGGGCAGCGCGGTGACGGCGGACTTGAGATGGAGCACCTTCGACACCGGGACGGCGACGACCTCGGCGCCCAGCGGTCCGAGCAACGCACGGAGCTGGGCGATCCCCTCGGCGTTCGTGCGCCCGCCCTCCCCCACCAACACGGTGTTGCCGTGCTTGAGCACGTCGCCGCCGTCGAGCGTGCCGGGGTCCTCGATGTGGGCGATCCGGTATCCCCGCGCCCGGACGGCCTTCTCGGCGGCGTCGATCTCCGGACGCCGCTCCGGTGCCCCCGGTCGGCTGATCACGGCCAGGTCGCCGAAGACGACCATCGTGTCCTCGACGAAGACGGAGTCCGGGCAGTCGTCGGCGGGATCGACCTCGTGGGTGGTCCAGCCTGCGGAGCGCATCGCGGTGACGTACGCCTCCCACTGCTCGGCCGCGAGGTCGACGTCGACCGGGCTCCGCTCGATGTGGGTGACGAGGCCATCGGCGAGTCGGGGTGAGGGGCGGCGTACGAGAGCGTGCATGGCTGAAGTATCCCTACCCGATCCAGAACCGGAGCTCGTCCCCCAGCTGCTCGTCGATCACGCCGCCGTTCTTCTCGATCACACGGCGCGACGGCTCGTTGTCCGGAGCGCAGGTGAGCAGCGCCCGGGAGATGCCGTGCTCGCGAGCCTTCTCGAGACCGAGGCCGAGCATGCGGGTCGCGTGGCCCTGACGCCGCCAGGGAGCGACGACGTGGTAACCGATGTGGCCGCCGTCGACGGCGAGCTCGGGCGTCAGCGTGTGGCGGACGACCAGGGTGCCGAGATAGTGCTCGCCGGAGACGTACCAGTAGACCGTCGACATCACGTCCCAGCGCTCCTTGTCGTGGTCCCTGGCGGCGACGTAGGCGTCGAAGTCCTGGCTGGCCGGGCCGAGCCAGTCGGTGTCGGTGCCGCGCAGGAGGCAGTCGGCCTGTTCGCCGGTGAGGTAGGAGGTGCGTACGGCCGTCGTCGGACGGACCAGGCGAGGTGGTTCGGGAAGCGTGATCATCGCCGGTCAGGCAACCACACGGTGTGCCTTGAACGCACCAGGTTTTGGACGGGATGCGGGCTAGATTGCGGGCTAGATTGAAGGCCATGAGCCAGCACGAGGGACGCGAGATGTTCGAGCCGGAGTCGTGGGACGAGCGCTACGCCGGCGAGGAGAAGGTCTGGAGCGGCAACCCGAACGCCCAGCTCCTCGCCGAGGTCGCCGCGCTGACACCGGGCACGGCGCTCGACGTCGGCTGCGGCGAGGGCGGTGACGCCATCTGGCTGGCACAGCAGGGCTGGACGGTCACGGGTGCCGACTTCTCGGCGAACGGGCTCGCTCGGGCGAAGCGGCACGCCGAGGAGGCAGGGGTGGCGGAGCGTACGTCCTGGTGGCAGGTCGACGCCCGCACCTTCGATGCCGAGGGCCGAGAGTTCGACCTGGTCACGTGCCACTTCCTGCACACGCCCGACCGGAGCATGGTGGAGGTCGCCGGGCGCCTGGCCACCGCGGTCGCCCCCGGCGGCCACCTTCTCGTCGTCGGTCACGCGCCCTCGGAGGTCTTCGCACGCCACAGCCATCACGACGCGATGTTCCTCGCCGCGGATCTGGTCCCGGGGCTGCCCGAAGGTTTCGAGCCGGTCGTGGTCGAGCAGCGCCCGCGCCTGACCATCCGCGACGGGGTCCCGGTCGAGATCGACGACTCGACGCTGCTCGCGCGACGTACGCGCTGAGTCAGCCGCGGACCATACGTCGGTGGAGGCCGAGCGGCTCGGGCTTGGTCTCGCCGTCGAACACGAACCCCTGACGTTCGTAGAACGCGGTGGCCCGCTGGTTGCCGTCGAGAACCCAGAGGTACGCCGCCGCTGACCCGATCGCGGCCGAGAGCAGCCGATGGCCGAGGCCGGTGCCGTAGCTCTCCGCACGGACGTAGAGCGCGGAGAGCTCGAGTTGGGGCAGCCCGGTCTCGGTGTCGCGACCCGGGCCGGCGCTCGCGAAGCCGAGCAGCCGCCCCGGCTCGTCGGCCTCGGCCACGAGGGTGGAGAACGGGCCGGTCCCGAGGTTGGTCCGCCACCGGTCGATCCTCGTCGCCCGCTCGGAGCGGCGCTCGACGAAAATCGAGTCCGGCATCAGGCCGGCGTACGCCTCCTCCCACACGTCGAGGTGGAGGTCGGTCAGCGCTTCGGCGTCATCGGCGACGGCCGCTCGGATCAGCATGCGGTGAGGATAGGAAGAACCTCAGTCGAGGCACCACTCGTTTCCCTCGGGGTCCTGCATGACGATGAAGCCGTTGCTCATCGGCGGCTCGGGCTCGAAGCGGCGTACGCGGGTGGCGCCGAGGGCGACCACCCGCTCGCACTCCGCCTCCAGCGCGGCCATCCGCTCCTCCCCCTCCAGACCGGGAGCGGCCCGGACGTCGAGGTGGACGCGGTTCTTGGCGGTCTTCGACTCCGGAACGCGCTGGAAGAAGACGCGCGGGCCGTCGCCCGTGGGGTGGACGATCGCGGAGTTGTTGTTGCGCTGGTCGGCGGGGACGCCGATGCGCTCGAGGAACTCGTCCCAGGCGTCGAGGGGATCGGTGCCCTCGGGGACCTCGACTCCCGGGGGTCCGGGGTGGACGTAACCGAGGACGTCGCGCCAGAACTCGGAGAGTGCACGCGGGTCGTGCGCGTCGAAGGTGACCTGGACGGTTCGTGTTTCAAGAGCCATGGCTCCACCATGGCATCGAAACAGGACGGTCTGCGTCCGCTATCGACGGTGAGCCGGAGTCGGCAGCCCGAGACCGCGGCGCTCCTCCATCCGGACGGCGATCAGCGGGACGACGATCGCGGCCGCGACGACGTGGGTCAGGCACAGCGCGCCGACGAAGGTCAGGTCGAACTCGAAGAAGGGCAGCACGTCGGGGACCAGGGAGAGCCCGGTCAGCACGATCATGGTGATCTGGAAGGTCGAGCGCGGCATCTTGGCCACCCGGATCATCACCTCGGCGATGATGATGCCGATCAGCGAGCAGTAGACGGTGAGCATCGGGAACGCCGCGAGCGGCACGACGCCGACGCTGCTGCCGAAGTCGACCCCGGCTGCCTTGGCGATCACGGCCATCAGCGTCGTCGTGATCGCGGCGACGGCGGTGGCCACCAGCCCACGCGGCCACACCGGTGCCGGCCGTTCCCGCACGGGCGTGATCTCGACCGCCGTGGTCCGCCTGTGCTCGGGAAGGTAGAGGGTCATGCTCGGGTGCTCCTTGATTGATGCTGCAACCAATTCACACTAAGCGTGACGCCCTGCCTCCACCGCATCCAGATGGCCGCAACCGGGCGTGATTCGCACCACCCGCTACGTCCGGGTCACGCCCCGACGTACGCCGCCAGGTGCTCGCCGGTCAACGTCGACTTCTTCGCGACGAGCTCGGCGGGCGTACCTTCGAAGACGATCAGGCCACCGTCGTGACCGGCGCCCGGACCGAGGTCGATGATCCAGTCGGCGTGAGCCATCACGGCCTGGTGGTGCTCGATCACGATCACCGACTTGCCGGCGTCGACCAGCTTGTCGAGCAGCGCGAGCAGGTTGTCGACGTCGGCCAGGTGAAGACCGGTGGTCGGCTCGTCCAGGACGTACGTCCCGCCCTTCTCCCCCAGGTGCATGGCCAGCTTGAGCCGCTGCCGCTCGCCACCGGAGAGGGTGTTGAGCGGCTGGCCGAGCTTGAGGTAGCCGAGGCCGACATCGCTCATCCGCTCCAGGATCTTGGCGGCGGCAGGCACCTTCGACTCGCCCTCGGAGAAGAAGTCGTGGGCCTTGGCGACCGACAGGTCGAGCACCTCGGCGATGTTGAGCCCGCCGAGACGGTATTCGAGCACCAGCGCCTGGAACCGCTTGCCGCCGCAGTCCTCGCAGGGCGAGGCGACGGTCTCCATGAACCCGAGCTCGGTGTAGATCATCCCGTTGCCCTTGCAGGTCGGGCAGGCGCCCTCGGAGTTGGCCGAGAAGAGCGCCGGCTTGACCCCGTTGGCCTTCGCGAACGCCTTGCGGATCGGCTCCAGCAAACCCGTGTAGGTCGCCGGGTTGCTCCGGCGTGACCCCTTGATCGCGCTCTGGTCGACGAACTCGACGTCCTCGCTCGCGGGGATGGAGCCGTGGATCAGGGACGACTTGCCCGAACCGGCGACGCCGGTGACGACCGTCAGCACGCCGAGCGGGATGTCGACGTCGACGTTGCGCAGGTTGTGGGAGGTCGCCCCCCGGATCTCCAGCTGCCCCTTCGGCGTGCGGACGCTCTCCTTGAGCGAGGCCCGGTGGCCGAGGTGGCGCCCGGTGAGGGTGTCGGCCTTCGCGAGCCCCTCGTAGGTGCCCTCGAAGCAGATCGTCCCGCCGTCGCTGCCCGCGCCCGGGCCGAGGTCGACGACGTGGTCGGCGATCGCGATCGTCTCGGGCTTGTGCTCGACGACCAGCACGGTGTTGCCCTTGTCGCGCAGGTCGAGCAGCAGTTTGTTCATCCGCTGGATGTCGTGCGGGTGGAGCCCGACGGTCGGCTCGTCGAAGACGTAGGTGACGTCGGTCAGCGCGGAGCCGAGGTGACGGACCATCTTCGTACGCTGCGCCTCACCGCCGCTCAGCGTGCCGGAGGGCCGGTCGAGGGAGAGATAGCCCAGACCGATCTCGACGAACGAGTCGAACAGGTGCAGCAGCCCCGCCACGAGCGGCGCGACGCCCGGCTCGTCGATGGTCCGCAGCCACTCCGCGGCGTCGGTGACCTGCATCGCGCACACGTCGGCGATCGACTTGCCGCGGATCTTCGAGGAGAGTGCCGACTCGTTGAGGCGGGTGCCGCCGCAGGCCGGGCACGGCTTGAAGACCGCCGCCGCCTCGACGAACTTCTTGATGTGGGGCTGCAGCGCCTCGACGTCCTTGCTGAACATCGACTTGCGGATCTTCGGGATTAGGCCCTCGTAGGTCGCGTTGATGCCCTCGAGCTTGATCTTGCGGGGCTCGGCGTAGAGCAGATCGTGGCGCTGCTCCTCGGTGAGGTCCTTGATGGGCACGTCCTCGGGCACGACCACCTTGAACGCGGCCACCATCCACCCGTCGGCGGTGTAGCCCGGCACCAGGATCGCTCCGTCGACCAGCGACTTCGACTCGTCGATGATGACCGAGAGGTCGAGGTCGGAGATCGTCCCGCGGCCCTCGCACTCGGCACACATGCCCCCGAGGTAGATGGCGTCCTTCACGACGGTCTTCTCGCCCTTGGGGCCGGTCATCACCCCGCTCGCGCGGGTGGTGGGGATGTTGAAGGAGAACGCGGTCGGGCCGCCGATGTAGGGGTCGCCGAGCCGGCTGAAGAGCGAGCGCAGCATCGCGTGGGCGTCGGTGACGGTGCCCAGCGTCGAGCGGGGGTTGGCACCGAGCCGCTCCTGGTCGACCAGGATTGCCGTGGTGAGCCCCTCCATGGCGTCGACCTCAGGTCGCGGCAAGCTGGGCATGAAGCCCTGGATGAAGGTGGAGTAGGTCTCGTCGATCAGCCGCCGCGACTCCGCCGCGATCGTGCCGAAGACCAGCGACGACTTCCCCGACCCCGACACCCCGGTGAACACCGACAGCCGGCGCTTGGGGATCTCGACCGAGACGTCCTTGAGGTTGTTCTGCCGGGCGCCCTGAACGCGGATCAGATCGTGCGAGTCGGCGTCGTGCGCGGCCGTGCTGGGTTGGCTCATGGCGGTCAGGCTAGCCGGAGGATTGAACCCGGGCGTGCACATTTTCCCGGCTCACCTGATCTGCTGGAGACGGACCATGTTGCCCGCGGGATCGCGGAAGGAGCAGTCGCGCATCCCCCAGTCCTGGTCGGTCGGCTCCGACATGATCTCGCCCCCGGCGGCATCGATGCCGGCCTGGATCTTCTCGAACGCGGCGTCGACGTCCGGGGAGGAGAGCATGAGGCTGGCGAAGGTGCCCTTGGCCATCATCTCCATGACGACCCGGCCCTCCTCCTCGGTGATGTTCGGGTCGGCGAGCGGCGGGTAGAGCACGACGCTCACGCCCGGCTGCGACGGCGGGCCGATGGTGAGCCAGCGCATCGCCTCGTACCCGACGTCCTTCCTCACCTCGAAGCCGAGCAGGTCTCGGTAGAACCTCAGCGACGCTTCGGGGTCGGTGTGCGGGAGGTAGCTGTGGCAGATGTTGATGTCCATGGCCCTTACGTTATGTAGGGGTCCGGCACCTTCGCTTCTCGATTCCTGACCGGTCTGGTGACCTGCTTCGAGACGCAGGGTGGGATACCTGCACCGCCGTTGGTGGCCCTGGTGCGGTAGACGCTCGGCGGCATCCCGACGAGCTCGCTGAACCGGGTCGAGAACGTGCCCAGCGACGAGAAGCCGACCTCGAAGCAGATGTCGGTGACGCTGAGGTCGCCGCGCCGCAACAGGGTCATCGCCCGCTCCACCCGGCGGGTCATCAGGTAGGAGTAGGGCGGCTCGCCGTAGGCCTTCTTGAACTCCCGGCTCAGGTGACCTGCCGACATGTGCACGCCGGCGGCCAGCGCCTCGACATCGAGCGGCTGCGCGTATTCCCGGTCGATGCGGTCCTTGACCCTCCGCAGCAGCTTCAGGTCGCGCAGGCGCTGCTCCTGGTCGGTCGTCACGGTCCGATCCTCCCATTTTGATGAATCTGCCGCGTGTCGAAGAAAAAGTGTCGAAATCGCGCGCGCACACTCGTGGAGTAGGTGAAGGCACAACACGGATAGGAGAAAGTCATGTGGGACACGGTTCAGAACCCCGAGAGCACCAACGTACGCAGCTTCCCGATGTCGCACTTCCTGCCGTGCCCGCGGTGCGGACACGAGGTGCACACCTACTTGGCCTGCAGCGACACCTGCTCCTGCGCCCCGGTCGTCATGCCCGGCAGCATCCCGCTCGCCGCCTAGATCACAGGCTAGATCTTCAGGCCCGACTCGATCGCGAAGACGACCAGCTGGGCGCGGTCGCGGGCATGCAGCTTCACCATCGCGCGCGAGACGTGGGTGCGTACGGTGTCCGGGCTGACCACGAGCTCGGCAGCGATCTCGGCGTTGGAGCGGCCGGTCGCCACCCAGGCGACCATCTCCCGCTCACGCTCGGTGAGATCCCCCAGCCGCGGGTGCGGGTTTGCCGCCCGGCGCGATGACCCGAACTCCTCGATCACCCGCTTCGTCACCGTCGGGGCGAGCAGCGAACCGCCGTCGGCCACGACCCGGATGGCATCCAGCAGCGCGGTCGGCTCGGCGTCCTTGAGCAGGAACCCGCTCGCTCCCAGCCGCAGCGCCTCGAAGACGTACTCGTCGAGCTCGAACGTCGTCAGCATCACCACGCGTACGTCCTTCAGCGAGGCGTCGCGGGTCACCTGCTCGAGCATGCCGAGGCCGTCGAGGACCGGCATCCGGATGTCGCAGAGCACGACGTCGGGATGGGTGCGCCGCAGCATCGGCAGCGCCGCACTGCCGTCGGAGGCCTCGCCGACGATCTCGAGGTCGGGCTCGGCGCCGATCATCGTCGCCAGGCCCATCCGGACCAGGGGCTGGTCATCGACCAGAGCAACCCTGATCACCTGATCTGTGCTGCTCATGCCAGCCCCTCCGCGCCACCCGCCGAGGACCCAGAAAGCGGGATGGAAGCCCGCAGCCGGAAGCCCCGTACCTCCGGCCCCGCCTCTAGGGTGCCCCCAAGTGCCTCCACGCGCGACCTCATTCCCACAATTCCCATCCCAGGACGCCTTTCTTTGCTCGACATGTCCGATCCCCGCCCGTCGTCGCGGACCGTCACGACCATCTCGGTCGCGGTGGTCGAGACGACCGAGACCTCCGCCCGGGACGCTCCGGCATGGCGCAGCACGTTGGTGAGACCCTCCTGGACCACGGCGTACGCAGCCCGTTCCGCCTCCGCCGACGCCGCGTCGACCTCGAGCCGGAGCGAGACGTCCAGGCCGCCGGAGCGCACCCGCTCGACCAGTGCGGGCAGGTCGGCCAGGCCGTGCTCGGGCGCCCGCTGCGCAGGCTCGGTGCCGGGCTCCGTGTCGGTCAGCCGGGCCAGCTGCCGGCGCAGCAGGTCCAGCGACTCCTTGCTCTCGGCGCGGATGGCCTCCAGGTTGCGGCGGGCCGCCTCCGGGTCCCGGTCGAGGACGTGCAGCGCGGCGCCGGCCTGCATCGCGATGACCGCGAGCCCATGGCCGACGCCGTCGTGCAGGTCGGCGGCCATCCGCAGACGTTCGTCGCTGACCGCGCGGCGCTGACGCTGGGCGCGGGCCTCGTTGCGGGAGCGCAGCGCGCTGGCGACGGCACCGCTCGCGGCGATCACCGCGGCCTGCCCGAACGCCTGCCACATCGAGAGGTCACCCTCCGGGCCGGCGTCGGGTCCCCACGGTCCACGTCGGGGACCGCTGCCGAAGTCGGGAGTCTCCGGGTTGAGCAGGATTCCGGCGGCCACGAGCGCCGCGGCCACGACGGCCCACCCGATCCAGCGCCTGGTCGGCTGTGACAAGGCCACCGCGAAGGTCACCACCGGCACCGCCATGAAGATCGGGCCCTCGGCGTAGCCCGCCGCGAAGTAGGTGCCCGCGCACAGCCCGCTCACCGCGAGCATCCAGCCGGGAGGCCGCTCCAGGACCACCGGGAGCACGGCCAGGAGGGCGAGCAGAACGCCGACGGGGGCCGGCCAGCGCGTCTCGACCTGGGCGTTGCTGCCCAGCGTGCCGACCAACTCCACCACGACGACCAGCCACGGGAGCCAATGGCGACGGATCCGGGACATGGACACACCGTAGTTGGAGCAGAGGCGGGAGACGTACGACAAATGCGCGCAACGGCCTACGCAGATCTGCGTAACCCGGAGCAGCGCCCGGGCCGACGTCAACCAGCGCAGTTCGGGAGAGCGTGGGAGGCATGAGAGAACTCGTGGTTGAGACCGACGGGCTGACCAAGCGGTACGGCGACAGGCTCGCCGTCGACCGGGTCAGCATGACCGTCATGCGTGGCGAGGTGTACGGCTTCCTGGGCCCCAACGGAGCTGGCAAGACCACCACCTTGCGGATGATGCTCGGCCTGATCCGGCCCACCGCCGGATCGGCCAGCGTCCTGGGCCGGCCCGCCGGCCGACCCGACGTCACCGCCCGGATCGGCGCCCTGATCGAGGGCCCCGGCTTCTACCCGTACCTGAGCGGACGCGACAACCTCCGCACGATGGCCCGCTACCAGGGTCTGCCGAACACCGAGGTCGACCGTGTCCTGGAGATGGTCGACCTGGCCGGCCGAGCGAAGGACGCCTTCAAGGGCTACTCGCTCGGGATGAAGCAGCGCCTCGGCGTCGCCGCCGCTATGCTCGGCTCCCCCGACCTGCTCGTGCTCGACGAGCCCACCAACGGGCTCGACCCGGCCGGCATGGCCGACATGCGAGCCCTCGTCGTCTCGCTCGCCGAGGCCGGCCAGACCGTGATCCTCTCCAGCCACATCCTCGCCGAGGTGCAGGAGATCTGCGACCGCGTCGGCGTCATCAACAACGGGCGGCTGCTGCGCGAGTCGACCGTCGCCGACCTGCGAGGTGGCGCGACCCTCCGGGTCCGAGCCACCCCCGAGGACGCGGCCCTGGCCGTCCTCATGCGGATGGCCGGCGACGAAGGCGTACGCCGCATCGGCAACGAGACGCTCGAGGTCGACCTGCCGGCCACCGCGACCCCTGACGTCGTACGTCAGCTGGTCACCCATTCCATCGACGTCCACGAGGTCGCCGTCGCGGAGCGTTCCCTGGAGGACGTCTTCTTCGAGATGACCGGCAACCGAACCAACTCCGGGCAGGAGCTCGTGTCATGAACGCCATCGTCAACAGCACCCGAGCCGAGCTGCTCCGTCTGCGCAAGTGGTCGGCGATCTGGGTGATCGTCGGCGCCTGGCTGGCGCTCTCGCTCTCCTTCGGGTACGTCTTCAACTACGTCGCCTACAAGACCGGCGACGACAACTTCGCCGGTGACGGCGCCACCGACGCCCAGCTCCTCGCCGAGCTGATGCCGAGCGCGATCCCGGACGTCATCGTCAGCGGCCTGCCGATGTTCGGCGGCGCACTTGCGATGGTGGTCGGCGCGCTAGTCGCCGGCAACGGGTTCGGCTGGGGCACCTGGAAGACCGTCTTCACCCAGGGACCGGGACGGCTCGCCGCCGTCGGCGGCTCGCTGGCCGCGGTGACCATCTTCATCTTCGCGATGATGACCGCCACGCTGGCGCTGTCGGCGGGTGTCTCGGTCGTGATCGCCGCGACCGAGGGACAGACGATCTCCATGCCCACCATGGGCGATCTGGCGGAGTCGTTCGGTGCTGGGTTCCTGGTGCTGGAGATGTGGGCGCTGCTCGGGTTCCTCGTCGGGGTGCTGGCCAAGGGGCCGGCGCTCGCCGTCGGGCTGGGTCTGGTCTGGTCGCTGGTGGTCGAGAACCTGCTGCGCGGCGTCGGCAGCCTGCTCTCGGGCATCGAGACCGTCACCGACGCGCTCCCGGGCACCGCAGGCGGCTCGCTGGCCGGCGCCATCATCGGCGGGCCCAACGGGACGCCGGGAGTCCTCGACGCGATCTCCGGCGAGCGGGCGCTGGTCACCGTCGCCGCGTACGTCCTCGTCGCGGCGGTCGCCGCGGTGGTCGTGATGAGGCGGCGCGACCTCGCCTGACCTCGGGAAACATGTCGCTAGCACACGCCGGGACGGGTCCGTGACACGTCTCGGCGTGTGATCGACAATCGGGATGTGATCCTCGTTAAGTCTACTGTTTTGGTGGACAACAACCCGCTGTCCACCCGCTCTCATCGTCGAGACACTCCCGTCTAGAAGAGGTTCCCACCCGTGTCCTCCAACACGCCCGAGCCCACCCCGCTCATCGAGGCTCCACTGATTGATCCCCCCAAGGCCAAGCTCCCGCTGATCATCGGGATCGTCGTCGCCGCCGCGGTCGTGATCGGCGGCCTCGCCTTCTTCCTCACCCGCGACGACGACTCCGCCGGCGACCTGACCAAGGTCACCATCGGCGTCGTCGGTGCCGACGACCCCTACTGGAAGACGTACCAGGACGCCGCCCGTGAGGAGGGCATCGACCTCGAGGTCAAGAACTTCGGCGACTACAACCAGCCCAACCCGGCACTGTCCGAGGGCGAGCTGGATCTCAACCAGTTCCAGCACATCATCTTCCTGGCCGACTACAACGTCCAGAACGACGACGACCTGGTCCCGCTCGGCTCGACCGCGACCTATCCCCTGGGCCTGTACTCCTCCAAGTACAAGAGCCTCGACGACATCAAGGCCGGCGAGACCGTCATCGTCCCCGACGACGAGACCAACCAGGCCCGCGGCCTGGTCCTGCTCCAGTCCGAGGGCCTGATCGAGCTGACCGACGGCGGCACCCCCTTCAGCACCGTCAAGGAGGTCGACACGGCCGCCTCCAAGGTGAAGATCAAGGCCGTCCAGGCCTCGATCACCGCCTCCTCCCTCCCCGACGTCGCCGCGGCGATCATCAACAACGACTTCGTCGAGGACGCCGGGCTGAAGTTCGAGGACGCGCTGGCGACCGACGACCCCGCCGACCCGAAGGCGCTCCCCTACGTCAACATCTTCGCCGTCCGTGCCGAGGACAAGGACAACGCGACCTACAAGAAGCTCGTCGAGATCTTCCAGACCAACGAGGACGTGCAGCAGGGGGTCTACGAGACCTCCGGGAACACCGCCGAGCTGGTCAAGATCCCGGTCGAGGACCTGCAGAAGTCCCTCGACGACACCGAGAAGCAGGTCGAGGAGCGTCAGTGACGCACTCGGCCACCGTTGCGGAGCCGCTGGTGCGGCTCCGCAACGTCACCAAGACCTATCCCGCGGCC
Source organism: Nocardioides turkmenicus (assembly GCF_011045035.1). Classification (GTDB taxonomy): domain Bacteria; phylum Actinomycetota; class Actinomycetes; order Propionibacteriales; family Nocardioidaceae; genus Nocardioides; species Nocardioides turkmenicus. Next base: position 34,718 of record NZ_JAALAA010000018.1, on the reverse strand, counting down.
AAGGGGCGCTCCGAGGTGCGCGCAGTCGATGACGTCGACTTGGACATCGCCGCCGGCGACGTCCAGGCGATCGTCGGCTACTCCGGGGCCGGCAAGTCCACGCTGGTACGGCTGCTCAACGGCCTCGAGCCGGCCACCTCCGGCTCGATCCAGGTCGGCGGCACCGAGCTCGTCGGCCTTCACGAGCGCCAGCTGCGGCCGATCCGGCTGGGGATCGGGATGATCTTCCAGCAGTTCAACCTCTTCGAGTCACGTACGGTCTGGGGCAACCTGGCCTACCCGCTCCAGATCGCTGGTGTGGGCAAGGCCGAGCAGCAGCGCCGGATCTCCGAGCTGCTCCACTTCGTCGGGCTCCCCGACAAGGCCCACACCTACCCGCGCAACCTGTCCGGCGGGCAGAAGCAGCGCGTCGGCATCGCCCGCGCGCTGACCACCAACCCCTCGCTGCTGCTCGCCGACGAGGCCACCAGCGCTCTCGACCCGGAGACCACCCACGAGGTGCTGCGGCTCTTGACGCGGGTCAACGAGGAGTTCGGCACCACGATCGTGGCCATCACCCACGAGATGGAGGTGGTCCGCGAGCTCGCCGACCACGTCGCGGTCATGGAGAACGGCCGGATCGTCGAGTCCGGCGCCGTCTACGACGTCTTCTCGGCGCCGCAGCAACCGGTCACCCGGCGCTTCGTCGGCACCGTCGTCGACGACGAGCCCTCCCCCGACGCCCTGGCCGCGCTGCGGTCGCGTCACCCCGGCCGGTTCGTGAAGGTCGAACTGCGCGAGGGCGGACCTCGCCAGACCGACATCTTCGCGGTCCTCCTCGAGCGCGGAGTCTCCTTCGAGCTCGTCTTCGGCGGCATCGAGGAGATCCAGGGCGCGACCTTCGGCAACCTCACGCTCTCCCTCGACGGCCCCGCGACCTCGGTCGACGAGGCCGTACGCGAGCTGGCCGCCCTCGTCACCACCAAGGAGGTGTGATGCTGACCGCGCTCCCCACCGACACCCGGCTCGGCGAGCTGTGGCCCGACATCTGGCAGGCCACCGGCGAGACGCTGCTCATGGTCGCGCTGACGATGCTGATCGGCGGCACCCTGGGCCTCATGCTGGGGCTCGGGCTCTACCTGACCCGCAGGGGCGGCCTCTATCAGAACGTCGTCGTCTCCACGATCCTCAACGTGCTGGTCAACTTCTTCCGGCCGATCCCGTTCATCATCTTCATCGCCGCCGTCCAGCCGGCCGCACGGCTGATCGTCGGCACCGGCATCGGCACTCCGGCCGTCGTGTTCTCGCTGGTGCTGGCCGCGATGTTCGGCATCGCCCGGATCGTCGAGCAGAACCTCGTCTCGGTCCCGCCGGGCGTCATCGAGGCGGCCCGCGCGATGGGGGCCACCCGTGCGCGCATCGCCGCGACCGTGGTCATCCCCGAAGCGATGGCACCGGTGATCCTCGGCTACACGTTCGCGTTCGTGGCGGTCGTCGACATGTCCGCGGTGGCCGGCCTGATCGCCGGTGGTGGCCTGGGCAGCTTCGCCCAGACCTTCGGCTACCGCCAGTACGACCCGACCGTCACCTGGGTCTGCGTGCTCATCCTGGTCGCGCTGGTGCAGGTCATCCAGCTGCTCGGCAACACGCTCTCGTCGCGGATCCTGCGCCGCTGATCCAACACCGTCAGGCGCGAGCCAGGATCTCGCCGTGGAGGACGGAGAACCAGCCGTCCTCCGCCTCGGCCCACGACCGCCACCCGTCCGCGACCCGGGCGAGGTCGGCGGTCGTGGCGTCTCCGGAGTCGACGAGCTGGCGGGCGACCGCGGAATCGGTGAACCGGTCGGCCCACATCCCGCCCCACCATGCCCGGTCCTCGGGGTCGGCGAAGCACCACGTGCTCGAGGAGCCTTCGATGTCGGTGAAGCCGGCGGCCCGCGCCCACGAGACCAGTCGCCGGCCCGCGTCCGGCTCGCCTCCGTTGGCCCGCGCGGCCTGCTGGTAGAGCCGCAGCCACTCGGTCAGCTCGCTCGACTCCGGCCACCAGACGAAGCCCGAGTAGTCGCTGTCGCGCACGGCCACGATGCCGCCGGGCCTGGTGACCCGCCGCATCTCCCGCAGCGCCTGCACCGGGTCGGCCACGTGCTGCAGCACCTGGTGCGCGTGGACGACGTCGTACGCGTCGTCCTCGATGCTCAGCGCGTGCACGTCCTCGACCCGGAAGCCGATATTGCTGACTCCCACGGCCGCAGCTGCCTGCCGGGAGAGTGCGAGCTCGCTCTCCCCGATCTCGGTCGCGGTCACCTGAGCGACCCGGCGGGCGAGGTCGAGGGTGATCGTGCCCGGCCCGGCGCCCACGTCGAGCAACCGCTGCTCAGAGCTCAACCGTGGCAGCAGGTACGCAGCGGAGTTCTCCGCCGTACGCCACCTGTGCGAGCGCAGCACCGACTCATGATGGCCGTGGGTATAGGTCGACACACGCCGACCCTACGCGGGCAATCCCGAAAAGTGAGACGTGAATATCGTTATACGGACAAGCGCGGCAGCGCCGTGTCGGTGCAGCCCATCCGTCGCCGGGCGAACAGCACCCCGCCCACGAGCCCGCCGAGGAGCAGCGTGTTGACCACGATCACCACGCCGGTCTCGAACGGCGCCGCGCCACCACCCGGCCGCGCGTCCTCGGGCGCCACCTCGTGACGCTCGAACACGACCTGTTCCTGGTCGGAGACCTGCGGCTCGTCGGCCCTCGCCGAGCCCAGCGCCGCGGAGGCGACGACGAGGGCAGCGATCCCGGCGAGCAGAATTCGCAAGGTGCGACTCATCATGCTTCCGAGAGTGAGCGCCGGCCTCGTCGGGAACCCGACGCACACCGTCCCTATCGGCAACAACCCGGTGAACAATCAGGACAGGTCGCTTCAGGTCGAGATCCGTCGGTTGAGCATTCGGCTGGCCCAGCTCGGGGTGACCCCGGACAGGCCGAGCAGCACGCGCGCCTTGGTGCCGACGCCGCGGTGGACGCCGCCGAGGAGGCCGTGCCCGCTGGTCGCGGCCGCATAGACGGACGCGGCGACGTCGTCCGGGGTGAGAGAGACTTTGAGCCGTCGCAGCGACGGAAAGTCGTGGCCCCACACCATCGAGGTGTCGGTGAAGAGCGGCCACAGGGCCGTCACCGTGATCCCGTCGCCGGCCCATTCCAGGTCGAGGGCCTCGGAGAGGCCGCGTACGGCGAACTTCGTGGCGGAATAGATCGCCATCCCGGGCTGGCCGTAGATCGCCGAGGCAGAGGCCAGGTTGACGACGTGGGAGCCCCGCTTCAGGAACGGCCGCGCGAGGTGGCAGCCGTTGACGAGCCCCTTGACGTTGACGTCGATGACCGCCTGCTGCCGGTCGAGCGGGAGGTCGGCGAACGCGCCGATCTGGATGATGCCCGCGTTGTTGACCAGTACGTCGAGACTGCCCCCGGTCTCGGCGGCGAAGCCGTCCAGGGCCGCCTGCCAGGAGATGGCGTCACGCACGTCGAGGGTGCCGGTCACCGCCTCCCCTGCCAGCGGCTCGATCTCGGCGGCCAGGGACGCCAAGCCGTCGAGGTCGATGTCGTAGGCGCCGACGAGCCATCCTTCGCGGGCGAAGCGCAGGGCGGTCGCTCGGCCGATGCCGGCGGCCGCCCCGGTGATCAGAACGGAGCGGGGCACGGTGTTGGGTCAGCTCCTGGCGAACTCGGTGCTGGTGTCGAAGAACCAGACCGTCGAGTCGGTGCACACGATCCGGTCGAGCTTGCCGACCGCGACCTGCGAGCGCGGCGTCTTGCCGGAGGCCAGCACGACGTCATAGGCGTCGCTGGTCCGCAGCACCGACCACGGTTCGGCCTCGGTGCCCTCACCGGTGCTGATGATGCTGTCGAGAGCCGCCTGCGCCAGGATCGACTCGCGCTGAGCCTGCTCGAGGTTGCCGAGGCCGCGCTGGGCGTCCGCCAGGGCGGCGTGTGCCGAGGGGCTGAAGATCGCACCGGGCATGAGTGCGTGGACCGCAGCAACCGCGCCGGCGTAGTCGCCGACCGACATCATCGGGGCGACCAGCTCGGTGATCTCGAGATCGGGCCGGAAGTTGGGAGCCTCGAGGATCGCTTCGCGCAAGGCTCTCAATGACTCCGGGCCGGGTTCGCGAAGATAGACGTCAAGCAGCTCTGCGTACGTGGCCAACAGGGTCCCCCTTGAGTAACGGTCGCCGTGCACGGTAGCCAATTGCGCGGGCACGTGGGGCGGTTGACAACGATTATGCGCCCTTTTGTGACCCGGAAGTTGCGCGATCCGCAGGTTACTACCGCCAGCCCCTATCGCCAGCCGAGCCCCGGTGCGACGTGGGTCAGGATGCTCTCCAGGACGTGGGCGTTGTAGTCGACGCCGAGCTGGTTCGGGACGGTGAGCAGCAGCGTGTCGGCGGCCTGGATCGCCTCGTCCTCGGCGAGCTCCTCGATGAGGACGTCGGGCTCGGCGGCGTACGAACGTCCGAAGATCGCACGGGTCTGGTCGTCGATGTTGCCGATCTGGTCCTTGGTCTGCCGGTCGAGGCCGAAGTAGCGGCGGTCGTCGTCGTTCACAAGGGCGAAGATCGAGCGGGAGACCGAGACCCGCGGCTCGCGCTCATGACCGGCCTCCTTCCACGCCTCACGGTAGGCCTCGATCTGCTCGCGCTGCTGGATGTGGAACGGCTTGCCGTTCTCGTCGTTCTTCAGCGTAGAGCTCTGCAGGTTCATCCCGAGACCGGCGGCCCAGCGGGCGGTCGCCAGCGAGCTCGAGCCCCACCAGATCCGGTCGCGCAGCGTCTCGGAGTACGGCTCGACCCGCAGCTTGCCGGGAGGGTTGGGGAACATCGGCCGTGGGTTGGGCTCGGCGAACTGCACACCCTCGATGATCTTGAGGTAGGTCTCGGTGTGCGCGCGGGCCATGTCCGCCTCGGTGGCGTTCTCGCCGGGCTCGTAGCCGAAGTAGCGCCACCCCTCGATGACCTGCTCGGGTGAGCCGCGGCTGATCCCGAGCTGCAGGCGCTCGCCGGAGATCAGGTCGGCCGCCGCGGAGTCCTCCGCCATGTAGAGGGGGTTCTCGTAGCGCATGTCGATGACGCCGGTGCCGATCTCGATCCTCGACGTGCGGGCGCCGATCGCGGAGAGCAGCGGGAACGGCGAGGCGTACTGACGGGCGAAGTGGTGGACCCGGAAGTACGCGCCGTCGACGCCGAGGTCCTCGGCGGTGACCGCGAGCTCGATGCCCTGCAGAAGCGCGTCTCGTGCCGACCTCGTCTGCGAGTAGGGCGACGGAGTCCAGTGGCCGAAAGACAAGAATCCGATGTTCTTCACGGGTAGTAGAACCCTCAACAGTCGTCCGAGATTCCCTCGGACCGGCGGCGCGGCGGGGCCTGGCCTGGTCTGACGCGAGGACCGGGACCTTCGCCTCTGGCCGTTCTGCGCTCCGGAACTGTCTCCGGGACGACACCACCTTGTCGGTGGTCGGGTGCCGGTCTGCGTTCTGCTTTCAATCCGGCAACACGCCGAGAGGGCCGTCGTACGGGCTGTAAAGCGGACGTCCACACGGCATCAACAGCAGCTCCTTATGAGTTTATCTATCGGTCGACCGAATAATCATATCGGTCGACTGACCAGGGAAAACAATGTCTCGGCGTGTTGTCGCAGCCCTTCCGAAGTCGCGGATTATCGTGTTACATATCAGGCAGCTTCACCGATGCAGTTTCACCGATATAAGGCCGACCAACATTCTCTGGGGGATGAATTAGTTATGTGGGACACCGTTGAGGTGCAGAGCTTCACGCTTTCTCACGACATGCCGTGCCGCGACTGCGGTCACGCACGTCACCGGTTCTTGCCGTGTGACGCCGACTGCGACTGCCGCGCCCACGAGGTTGCGGAGCTACTGGAGGTCGCCGGCGCTCGCTGAACGACCTGACGTCAGCTGTCTCGGGCGTCCAGAACGATGGCCACCGCGATGCGGTGGCCATCGTTCTTTTGTTCGAAATTCGGGGGATTCGGGAACAGTCCCTGAGTCACGGAAGCAGATCGTCCGCAATCGGGCGGAGGATCGTCTCATGGACATCGTTCTGGTTCCCGGCCTCTGGCTGGACGCATCCTCGTGGGATCTCGTGGTCCCCCATCTGACCGACGCCGGCCACACCGCGCGGCCGATCACCCTTCCCGGCCTCGAGTCGGCCGAGACCGACCGGTCCGGTGTGCACGTCGCCGACCAGGTCGCGGCCGTGGTGGCCGCCATCGACGAGGCGGAGGGTCCCGTGATCCTCGTCGGGCACTCGATGGGCTGCGCGGTGGCGGGTGTCGCGCTCGACGCTCGCGTCGACAAGGTCTCGACCGTGGTCTACGTCGGCGGCTGGCCCGCGGAACCGGGCATGATCCCGGCACGGAACTTCCCGACCGACGGCGCCGACCTGCCGCCGGTGCCGTGGGAGGAGTTCGAGGAGGCAGACGTACGCGACCTCGACCGCGCCACCTTCGAGGCACTGCTGCGGCCCTCCCCCGCCAGCCTGACCACCGAGCCCTTCGAGCCGAGCGACGAGCGTCGCTACTCCGTCCCGGCGGTGTTCGTCTGCCCCGAATACCGCGCCGCCGACCTGCAGGAGTGGGTCGCCGACGGCAACGAGTCGGTCGCCGCCATCCCGAAGCACAAGGACGTCACCTACGTCGACCTGCCCACCGGCCACTGGCCGCAGCTGTCCAAGCCGGCCGAGCTCGCGGACATCATCGCTCGGGCCGGCGCGTAGTCGAGCGTCGGGTAGCGTCGGGTGCGTGCGCACTCGGCTTTCCGCCCTGACCGCCATCACCGCCCTGTCGGCCCTCGTCGCCGGCTGCGGAGGCGAGCCGTTGTCCGACCCCGTCCGCGGCCCGTCGGCATCGTCCCCGGCGGCGACGGCGTCGCCGCTCCCCTCGCCGGCAGCGACCTCGCTCGAGGACCCCTCGGTGCCGCTGGCCGAGCGCCTGACCCAGGCGTTGGCGACGGTCGCCTCCGGGAAGCCCGGATCCGAGGAGGTGCGTGAGGCCGCGCTGTTCGAGCAGACGACCGCACGCAACCTCGCCCGAGGCTCGAGGGCCAAGGCCGACACCGTACTGGGCGCGCTCGGACGCGGCGATCGGGCCCAGCTCGAGTCGGACATCGCGGCAGCGCGCGAGCTCACCGCGATGACCGACCCGCAGCCGAAGCTCCCCGACTGGCGGATCCTGACGCCGCCGACCCCGGACGAGCTCAGGCCGATCTACCGCAGGGCTCAGCAGGAGACCGGGACGCCGTGGGAGTACCTCGCCGCGGTCCACCTGGTCGAGACCCGCATGGGCCGCATCCGCGGCACGAGCACCGCCGGTGCCCAGGGGCCGATGCAGTTCCTGCCCCCGACCTTCGCCCAGTACGGCGCCGGCGGTGATATCAACGACCCCGGCGACGCGATCATGGCCGCCGGGCGCATGCTCGCCAACAACGGTGCCCCGCGCGACATGGCCGGCGCCCTGTGGGCCTACAACCACTCCGACCGCTACGTGGCGGCGGTCAGCGCCTACGCCGAGCAGATGAGGCGGTCCCCCGCGGCGTACGACCTCTACTGGCACTGGCAGGTCCTCTACCGTCACCAGGACGGCACCATGCTCCTGCCCGAGGGTTACCCGGGCGAGAAGGCCGTGCGGATCGCCGACTGACGACTAGGCCGTGTCTCCCAAAGACACGGCGGCCGCGAGCGGCGTTTCGGGCCGATCTGGCAAGGCGTCCGCCGCGAAGGCATCCTGGAGGCTGTCGAGTGGCGGCAACGCAGCCAGATCGGATGCGAAACGTCGCGTAGCGGGCGTGGATTTGGGAGACACGGCCTAGTAGGGGCGCTCGACGGCGTACTGGACGAGGCTGACGTCCTCGCCGCGGTAGGTGTCGGTGCCGTGGCGACCGGTCTCGATGAAGCCGGTGGCGTCGAAGAGCTTCTTGGCGCGGTCGTTGGTCTCGTGGGTCTCGGCCCAGATCCGGGTCAGGTCGAGGACGGAGAAGCCGTAGGTGAGCGCGGTCTTGATGGCGCGCTGGCCGAGGCCCTGGCCCCAGCGCGAGCTGGGGCCGATGGCGATGCCGAGCTCGCGGGTGTCGGGGGCGAGGCCGTGGAGATCGGCGTAGCCGACGACCTCCTCGTCGAGCTCCACCGCGAGCCGGATGAGCTCGGGCGGCGGAGCCTCGATCAGGCGACGCCAGTGCCGGAGGTGGCCGTCGCGGTCGCGTTCCGGCCAGCCGTTGGCGATCCGGAACTCCTCGTCACGGGCCCAGTCGGCGTAGACGTGTTCGTCGCCCGGTGACAACGGGCGCAGGCGCATGGTGTCGGTGCGGGGCATCGACCGAGTGTCGCAGACCGGCGGCCCGGCCGATCCCCCGCCCGGGATCCGTTCAGTAGGTGAGCTGGACCTTGATGGCGAGCCGCTCGTCCATGAGGCGGTAGCCCTCGGCCGCCTCGGAGAAGGGCAGCGCCTTGTCGAAGACCAGACCGGGGTTGATCGTGCCGTCGAGCGTGAGGCGCAGGAGGTCGGGGAGGTAGCGGCGTACGGGCGCCATCCCGCCCTTGAGGCCGACGTTGGTGCGGAAGAGGGCGTTGACCGGGAGGTTGACGTCGTGCGGGACGCCGACGAAGCCGACGGTCGCACCGGGGCGGGCCACCTTGGAGGCGGTCTTGAAGGACTGGTCGGTGCCCACGCACTCGAGGACGTAGTCGGCCCCGATGCCGCCGGTGAGCTCGCGTACGGCCGCCTCGCCCTCCTTGCCGCGGGCAGCGACGATGTCGGTGGCGCCGAACTTCTTGGCGATCTCCTGACGCGACTCGTGGCGCGACATCGCGACGACCCGCTCGGCGCCGAGCTGAGCGGCGGCGAGGACGCCGCACAGGCCCACCGCGCCGTCGCCGACCACGACCGCGGTGCCGCCCCGGGCGCCGGAGCCGAGACCGGACATGACCGCGGCGTGCCAGCCGGTGGCCATCACGTCGGTGAGCGCGAGCAGGTCGGGGTACATCGACGGGTCGGGCGTCTCGTCGAGCTTGACCAGGGAGCCGTCGGCCTGGTTGACGAGGGCGTACTCGCTCTGACCGCTGACCGTGAAGCCGAGGTTCTCGCAGACCGACTGGACGCCGGCGAGGCAGTGCGGACAGGTGTTGTCGCAGTGGTCGAACGGGACGATCACGAAGTCGCCCGGCTTGAAGTCGCGTACGTCGGCGCCGACCTCCTCGACGATGCCGATGCATTCGTGGCCGATGGTGCGGGGCTCCTCGATCTCGCCGTTGGCACCGCGGTAGTTCCACAGATCGGAGCCGCAGATGCACGAGCCGACGACCTTGACGATGGCGTCGGTGGGCTGCTTCACGGCCGGATCGGGTACCTGGGTATAGCGGATGTCGCGCACCCCGTGGATCGTCGTCGCATGCATGGTGGCATCCTGTCACCCGGCGTACGAGATGTTGCACACGGTGGCCATTCCAGGAGCCAGGCAACAACCCTGAAACGAAACGCCGACACTTCGCGGGGAATCCAGGCTTATCTCATATATGAGTTACGGTGGTGCACCATGACCGACGGATACAAGGGTCGTATCGGGAACCTGATTCGCGATGCGCGCAAGCACAAGGGCCTCACTCAGGCACAGCTCGCTGACCTTCTCAACACCAGCCAGAGTGCGATCAACCGCATCGAGCAGGGGCAACAGAACCTGTCCCTGGAGATGATCGCCCGGGTCGGTGCCGCGCTCGACTCCTCCCTGGTGGACATCGGGGCCGGCCCGACGCACCTGCGCGTCACCGGTCCGACGACGCTGTCGGGTGAGATCACCGTCAAGACCTCCAAGAACGCCGGTGTGGCGCTCCTGGTCGGCTCGCTCCTCAACCGTGGCCGTACGACGCTGCGCAAGGTCGCCCGCATCGAAGAGGTCAACCGCATCATCGAGGTGCTCAACTCGATCGGCGTGCAGACCCGCTGGCTCAACGACGACAACGACCTCGAGATCGTCCCGCCGAAGGAGCTGCGCCTGGACGCCGTGGACGAGGCCGCCGCCCGCCGCACCCGTTCGGTGATCATGTTCCTCGGCCCGCTGCTGCACCGCCTGGACACCTTCGAGCTGCCCTACGCCGGCGGCTGCAACCTCGGCACCCGCACCGTCGAGCCGCACATGTCCGCCCTGCGGCCCTTCGGCCTCGAGGTCAAGGCGACCGACGGCGCCTACCACGCGAGCGTCAACCGGGAGATCCAGCCGGGTCGCCCGATCGTGCTGACCGAGCGTGGCGACACCGTCACCGAGAACGCGCTGATGGCCGCCGCGCTGCACCCCGGCACCACCGTCATCCGCAACGCCTCGTCCAACTACATGGTCCAGGACCTCTGCTTCTACCTGCAGAAGCTGGGCGTGGAGGTCGAGGGCATCGGCACCACCACGCTGCGCGTCACCGGCCGCGAGGTCATCGACGTCGACGTCGACTACGCGCCGAGCGAGGACCCGATCGAGGCGATGTCGCTGCTGACCGCTGCGATCGTGACCGACTCCGAGATCACCATCAAGCGCGTGCCGATCGAGTTCATGGAGATCGAGCTGGCGACCCTGGAGGAGATGGGCTTCAACTACAGCCTCTCCGAGGAGTATCTCGCGCTCAACGGCAAGACCCGGCTGGTCGACATCGACACCAAGCACTCGGTCCTGCACGCGCCGCTGGACAAGATCCACCCGCTCCCCTTCCCCGGTCTCAACATCGACAACCTGCCGTTCTTCGCCGCGATCGCCGCGGTCGCGCAGGGTCAGACGCTGCTGCACGACTGGGTCTACGAGAACCGCGCGATCTACCTGACCGAGCTCAACAAGCTCGGCGGCAACGTCACGCTCATGGACCCTCACCGGGTGATGATCGAGGGCCCGACGCACTTCTCCGGCACCGAGATCGTCTGCCCGCCGGCGCTGCGTCCCGCGGTCGTCGTGCTGCTCGCGATGCTCGCCTCGAAGGGCACCTCGGTGCTTCGCTCGACCTACGTCATCGCCCGCGGCTACGAGGACCTGGCCGAGCGGCTCAACCAGCTCGGCGCCAACATCACCGCCTTCCGCGACATCTGAGCCAGGTGCTCGCGTGCGAAGCCGCGAGCACCGTCGGCGAAGAGATCGAGCAGCCCCGCCTCTGCGCTGCGAAGCAAGCAGACGGGACGGGCGTGTCGAGATCTACGCTGTGAGTTGACATGAGCCCCGATGCTCATGTGAGCCGGCCCTCACGGGTGGTTAGATGCTCCCCGTGAGGGAGCAGCAACGACGCGTACGCGCCTATGCGCACCGTGGTGGAGCGCTCCATCCCGACCTGGTCGGGATGGAGAACACCATGGAGGCGTTCCGGCATGCGGTGGAGCTCGGCTACACCCATCTCGAGACCGACGTGCACGTCACCCGTGACGGTGTCCTGCTCGCCTTCCACGACGAGGCGCTCGACCGGGTGACCGACGTCAGCGGCCTGATCGCCGAGATGACGTACGCCGAGGTGCAGGCCGCCCGCATCGGTGGCCTGCACGGCGTGCCGACCCTGGCCGAGCTCTTCGCCGCCTTCCCCGACGTCACCTTCAACATCGACCTCAAGTCGGACGGCGCGGTGACCGCCGTAGCCGAGCTCCTCGCCGCGACCGGCCACGAGGACAAGGTCATCGTCGGCTCGTTCTCGGTCCGCCGGCTGAAGGCGTTCCGGCGTCTCACCGAGGGACGCGTGCGCACCTCCGCCCATCCGCGGGAGGTGCTCGCCTACCTGCTCGCCCCGACCACCGGGATCGCGAAGCGGCTCGTCGGGTCCGGCTTCGACGCCTTCCAGATCCCCCACCACCACCGTCTCCGTGGCCCGCTGTCGATCCGGGTGGCCTCACGCGGGTTCGTACGCCGCGCCCACAAGGCCGGCAAGGAGGTCCACGTCTGGACCGTCGACGATCCGGCCGAGATGGAGCGGTTGATCAGGCGCGACGTCGACGGGCTGATGACAGACCGTACCGACGTCCTGAAAGCGTTCCTGGAGGAGCGCGGCCTGTGGGAGGCTGAGCCGTCTCGGGATGAGCCCGTCGCTGAGTCTGACAAAGAGAGCAATGAGGAGCCCGAGAAGTGACCACATCAGCCGGGATCGGCGACTTCAGGCCGCTGGAGCGGGCGCGGGAGCAGAAGGGCTGGTTCTTCACAGACTGGGCCGTCTCCGCCTTCCAGACGACGGTCGCCGGGGTGCTGTTCGCGCCCTATCTGATCGAGATCGCGAAGGCCGCCGCGGTCGACAACCGGATCGACGTGCTGGGGCTCTCGATCGCCCCCGGCGCCCTGCCGTCGTACGTCATCACCTTCTCGACCCTCCTCTCGGCCGTCATCTACCCGCTGGTGGGTGCGATCGCCGACCGCACGTCGCGCAAGCCAGACCTGATGGCCGGGTTCGCCTGGGCCGGCGCGCTGTGCGCGGCACTGCTCTTCTTCATGACCGGCGACAACTGGTGGTTCGGGTCCATCATGTTCATCATCGCCAACCTGTGCGCGGGTGCGGCGGTCGTGGTGAGCGACTCGATCCTCCCGCTGATCTCGACGGAGAACGAGCGCGACCGGGTCTCCTCGATCGGCTGGGCATACGGGTACGCGGGCGGCGGGCTGCTGCTCGCCGTCAACTTCCTCCTGGTCACCTTCGCCGACCCGCTCGGGCTCGGCACCGCGCTGGCTGTGCGGATCTCGATGCTGTCGGCCGGGCTGTGGTGGGCGGGATTCATCATCATCCCGTGGCGCCGGATCCGCCGGCACGAGCCTGCCGACGTCGAAGACGTCTCCGGCGGGGTGGTGGCGCGCTCGTTCGGGCAGCTGTTCGCGACGCTGAAGGAGCTGCCGCAGTACCCGGTCGCGCTGACCTTCCTGCTGGCGTACCTCTTCTTCAACGACGGCATCCAGACGGTGATCAGCTCGGCGTCGACCTATGGCGTCGAGGAGCTGGGCTTCGAGACCGGCACGATGCTCGGCATCTATCTGCTGGTGCAGTTCGTCGCCGTCGGCGGAGCGGTCTTCTTCGGCCGGCTGGCGAAGAGCTTCGGTGCCAAGCGGGTGATCCTCGGTGGCCTGGGCGGCTGGATGCTCATCGTGGTGGTGGCCTACTTCGTGCCGGAGGGGTCCCTCGCGCCTCTGCTCGTGGTCGCGGTCGGGATCGGTCTGGTCATGGGCGGCACCCAGGCGCTCGCGCGGTCGTACTTCTCGCTGTTCATCCCCGCCGGCAAGGAGGCGGAGTACTTCAGCCTCTACCACGCCATGGACCGAGGCACCTCCTGGCTCGGCACGCTGGTCTTCGGGCTCGTCTACCAGCTCACCGACTCCTACCGGCCCGCGATCCTGGCGCTGATCGCCTTCTTCGTGCTCGGAGGTGCGCTGCTCGCGCTGGTGAACACGGCGAAGGGCATCGAGCAGGCGGGCAACCGGGCGCCTGAACGGGTGTGAGAGCGCCCCAGGCGGCTGGCGGTTTCGGGACACAGTCTGCTCAGGACTTTCTCAGGGGGATCCGCAGGTCAGACGGGCCCTGTGTCGAACAACACGGCGAGGATCGCGACAATTCACGGAATCATCACCTCCTCTGTACCGTTGTTGGTGTGAAGAGGCCTGACCGGCCTGCGTCATGAGTCCGCAGACCGCTTCGCTCTTCAGCTCATTCAACGGGGGACGATCGACTCAGGAGGTGCTTCATGGCCGAGCGCACGTTGCGCGGCGCCCGACTGGGCGGACAAAGTTTTGAGGACGAACGCGGCATCGAGTTCGCGGGCCGCCAGCAGGTGGCCTACCGGTGCCCGCAGGGCCACGACTTCGAGATCACGATGTCGGACGAGGCCGAGGTTCCGGCGATCTGGGAGTGCCCGCGCTGCGGCATGGAGGCTCTCAACCTCTCCGGCGCCAAGCCGGAGGAGAAGGCCGAGAAGCCGGCCCGTACGCACTGGGACATGCTCCTGGAGCGGCGCTCGGAGAAGGAGCTCGAGGACATCCTCAAGGAGCGCCTCGACCTGCTCCGCGGTGGCGAGATCGGTCCGGCTCACCTGCACCGCAAGGGACCGGGCAAGAAGAAGGCCAACGCCTGACTTCTGACACAGCCAGATACGCCGACGGCGGCCTTCCAGCTCGGAAGGCCGCCGTCGGCGTATCTCAGGCGATGTTGTCCTTGTCGATGACCTCGCCGGTGACGATGTCGTCGTTGCGGGGCCTGTCGCCCGGGCCGAAGGTCGAGGGCATCGCGGCCGTGACGAGGCGCTTCTGCACGAGCTTGGCCAGGATGCGCCGGAAGAACGGCCGGGTGAACGGCAGGATCAGCACGATGCCGAAGATGTCGGTCACGAACCCGGGGCTGAGCATCAACGCGCCGCCGAGCAGGATGAGCGCACCGTCGGCGATCTCGTTGGACGGCAGCTTGCCCGAGGAGAGCGCTGTCGTCAGCGCGTTCCAGGCGCGGGAGCCCTCGCGGCGCATCAGCCAGGCACCGAAGATCGAGTCGGCGACCAGCAGCAGGATCGTCCACCACACCCCGATGACCTGGCCGACCTGGATGAGCACGAACAGCTCGGCCAGCGGCATCACCAGGAAGAGCAGCACCAGCACCCAGGAGAACCTGCGGCGGCGTGTCGTGGTCATCGGCGGCCTCCCACGAGTCGGTCGAGCCCGAGTCGGCGCAGCACGCGGAGCAGCTGGTCGCGACGCTCGGCCAGGCCCCAGCGGGTCACCCGGCGCATCGATTCGGCAGCGACCGCAGGGCTCATCTTCGACTCGCCCCGGACCCGCTCGATGAACTGGATCGGGACCTCCTTGACGGTGAGGCCGGCCCGCAGCGTACGCGTCACCATCTCGGTCTGGAAGACGTAGCCGGTCGACTCGACGCTGTTGAGCTGCAGCTTCTCGAGGGTCGTGCGCCGGAAGAGGCGGTAGCCCGCGGTGGCGTCGTGGACGCCGATGCCGAGCAGCAGCCGGACGTAGAAGTTGCCGCCCACCGACAGCAGCCGCCGAGACAGCGGCCAGTTGACCACGGAGCCGCCGCGGACCCAGCGGGCGCCGATCACCAGATCGGCGGAGGTGAGTGCCTCCAGGAGCTTGTGGAGCTCCTCGGGCTGGTGGGAGCCGTCGGCGTCCATCTCCCCCACGACGTCGTAGCCCTGCTCGAGCGCCCACCCGAAGCCGTGCAGGTACGCAGCCCCGAGCCCGGCCTTCTCGGTGCGGTGGAGCACGTGGATCTGCTCGTCGTTGTCGGCGAGCTCGTTGGCGATCGTGCCGGTGCCGTCGGGCGAGCCGTCATCGACGACCAGCACGTCGACACGCGGCTGCGCCTTGCGCAACCTCCCCACGATCCAGGCGAGGTTGTCCGCCTCGTTGTAGGTCGGGATCACCATCACCGCCCGGCCGATCTCGGTCCAGGGTGGAAGCTGCTCGTTCGTCACGTACGCCGGCCTTGTCAAGGAATGGGGTGGAAGTCACAGGATATCCGCCCCCCGCCCGAACCCAAGATCCCCAGTGATCAGGGATGTCGGGCGGGCAGACAGAAACGTCGCGCCACGACCCAGCGCCGGAGCGTCCCTCGTCTGGACGCAGCGTAGTGAGGAGCGCCAGCGACGAACGAAGCGAAGGAAGACGAGGGTCAAGCGGAGGCGCTGCGCGAATTGCGAAGCAATCGCAAAAAGTACAGAGCGCGGGAGGACGAAGACGATCTTCGGGCCGTTCCGATCCCTGCTGGATGCAGGGAGACGATCGTTGTCTAAGGGCGCCTTTGCCCTCCCGCGTTGCCCTCGCGGCCGTTGACCGCGCCCGATAAAACGGGACGAAGGTATGCCTGGCGCGACACCCCCCGACCCGAACCGCCGAGCGCCGGTCCGCCTACCGCAACTCTGCCTGGGCGAACGCTGCCACCATCACCCGCTGGCTCCGCGTAAGTCAACACCGCACTGACCTGCGGAAACACATGTTTCCGCAGGTCAGCAACAGCCTGCTGGGCGCGAAAAACCGAAGAATTCTCGAGGAACCTCGGCGTGTCGCGTGCGCGTATCCGTTACGGCGATCAGGGAACGACGACGGTGCCTCGTGCGGAGGTGGCGAGGATCGGCTCGGACAGTATCTCAGCAGCCCCGGGACGGGCCTCGGTCGCGGCTCCCCGAGCCACGACGTACACGGCGAACTCCATCACCCGGGACCGCCGCCCGGCCTTGATCAGCTCGCAGGTGATCTCCAGGACGTCGCCGGCACGGACGGGTGCCTTGAACTGGACGTCGTCGTAGGAGGCGAACAGGCCCTCGTCGCCGTCGGTGAGGATGCACATCTCGGTCGCGACGTCGCCGAAGAGCCCCAGGCTGTAGGCGCCGTCGACGAGGTTGCCGGCGTAGTGGGCGTGGGAGTAGGGGACGTAGCGGCGGTGGACGACCTTGGTCCCGATGCTGGGCCCGTGCTCGGGCGAGGGCGACGTCATGCGGCGGGCTCCTTCGAGGTGGTGCGGTGGACGAGGTAGGAGGCGACCTCGGCAGGGGTGGTGCCGCGGCCGAAGATGCGGTCGACGCCGAGCTCGGCGGTCATCGACTCGTCGAACCGTGGCCCGCCGACGACGAGGAGCGGCCGCTCCCCCGCCGGATAGGCCTCGCGGAAGGCCGCGGACATCTCCCGGGTGTTGAGCAGGTGGGCGTCGCGCTGGGTGACGACCTGGGAGACCAGCACGGCGTCGGCGCGCCGGGTGACGGCGGCCTCGACGAGAGCGGGCACGGAGACCTGGGCACCGAGGTTCACGACCTCGATCTCCTTGTAGTACTCCAGCCCCTTCTCCCCCGCGAACCCCTTGATGTTGAGGATCGCGTCGATGCCGACGGTGTGGGCGTCGGTGCCGATGCAGGCGCCGACGACGACCATCGGGCGCCGCAGCGTCTCCTTGATCACCGCGTTTGCCTCCTTCGGCGTCAGCAGCGGGAAGTCGCGCTCGACGACCTGCACCTTGTCGGTGTCGACGAGGTGGTTCACCTGCCCGTAGACGACGAAGAAGGTGAAGTCGTCGCCCATCGGCTTGGAGTGGACGACCATCGCCGGCTCCATGCCCATCTTGTTGGCCAGCTGCAGTGCGGCGCCGTCGGCGACCTTGCTGTGCTTGATCGGCAGCGTGAAGGAGACCTGCACCATCCCGTCGCCGGTGGTGTCGCCGTACGGCCTGATGATGCTCATTCGTTGCCCTCCAAGCTCTGCTTGTCTAGTTCGGCGCTGGCCGGGTTGTAGTACGCCTCGGACTTCTCGGCCACGCCCTCGAGACCCTTGCCGGCGCCGGCGGGCCGCTTCATGAGGCCGAAGGTGCCGTCGGCGATGGCGTCCAGGAGCCCGTTGGGCTCGTCGATGATCTTCCCGAGCAGGTCGATCGACTCCCCCAGCACCTCACGCGCCCGGTTGGCGATGAACCCGTCGGGAGCCGGGTGGAAGTCCTCGCCGAGGCGCCCGGCGGCGTCCATGACGTACCGGACGTTCTGCAGGGCCAGGTCGCGATCGGAGAGCCAGGGCGTCACGACCGCCTCGGTCATCATCCCGACGAGCAGGATGCCCTGGTCGGTCATCGCGCCGGCGAGGTTGAAGAACCCGTCGAGCAGGTAGCCCTTGAAGATGTCGCCGGTCATGTGCCGCGTCGGGGGCATCCACTTCAGCGGCGCGTCCGGGAAGATCGTCTTCGCCAGCAGTGCGTGCGCGAGCTCGAGGCGGAAGGAGTCCGGTACGTCCGGGTTGATCTCGAAGGCGTGGCCGAGACCCAGCTGCCAGTCCTCGAGGCCGGCCTCCTTGGCGAAGTACTCGTTGAGCAGCTGTGAGGTGGTCACCGTGTGCGCCGCCTCGACCGCGTCGGCGGTGGTGAGATAGTTGTCCTCGCCGGTGTTGATGATGATCCCCGCGCGGGCGTGGATCTGGCGCGAGAGCCGCTGGTCGACGAACGTACGCACCGGGTTGATGTCGCGGAACAGGATCCCGTACATCGAGTCGTTGAGCATCATGTCGAGGCGCTCCATGCCCGCCAGCGCCGCGATCTCGGGCATGCACAGCCCGCTCGCGTAGTTGGTGAGGCGTACGTAGCGGCCGAGCTCTCGGCTGGTCTCGTCCAGTGCCGCGCGCATGAGCCGGAAGTTCTCCTGCGTCGCGTACGTCCCGGCGAACCCTTCGCGGGTGGCGCCCTCGGGCACGTAGTCGAGGAGCGACTGGCCGGTCGAGCGGATGACCGCGATGATGTCGGCGCCCTCACGGGCGGCGGCCTGCGCCTGCGGGATGTCCTCGTAGATGTCGCCGGTCGCGACGATCAGGTAGATCCAGGGCTTGCGGGGCGCGTCGCCGATCTCGGCGATCATCCGCTCGCGGGCGACCCGGCTCGCGTCGAGGCGGGCGATGCCGACCCCGACCGCCTCACGGGCGTGCTTGGCTGCGAGCTCGGCCTCGGCGCCTTCGGGCAGGCGGAAGGTCACCTGGCCGGCCGCGGCCTCCTCGGCGAGCCGGGACAGGTCGTTGCCGTGAGCGGCCAGCGCGTGCCACACCGGCAGTGCGATGCCGTGCTCCAGACCGATGTCGGCCCGCACCGCGTCGACCAGGTGGTTCACCCACGGGGTGCCGTCCGGGTCGGCGCCGGCGAGGCCGGCCAGCCGCAGCGTGGCCCGCTCGACGGCGACGGTGGTGTGCTTCGTGGCCATCTCGACGATCGGCTCGCCTGCCTTGGCGGCCAGCGCGCGGGCCTGGGCGATCGTGCGTGGGTCCAGATCGAGTCTCACCGGACACCCTCCTTCTCGAATACGGTCCTGCCGTCGACGACGGTCTGCAGGCACGGCGTGGTGACGTCGGCGACGTCGGGTGAGGTCAGGTCGGGGAACGCGGTGCGGTCCCACACGGCGTACGTCGCGCGCTGGCCGACCGCCAGCGTCCCGGCGTCGTCGATGCCGGCTGCGTACCAGCCGCCGGCGGTGTGCGCCGCGAACGCCTCCTCCGGGGTGATGCCCTGGTCGGGCGTGTGGTGGTGCACGGCTGCGTGCACGGCCGCCCAGGGGTCGAGCGGTGTGACCGGCGAGTCGGAGCCGAAGGCGATGCGCACGCCGGCGTCGAGCAGGGTCCGGAACGGGTTCATCTCCTGCCAGCGCTCCCCCAGGCGGGCGGCGTACATCCGGTCCGAGCCGCCCCAGAGCCCGTCGAACATCGGCTGCATGCTCGCGATCACCCCGAGGTCGGCGAAGATCTCGATCGCCGTCGGTGAGGGCAGCTCGCAGTGCTCGAGCCGGTGACGCGCTGCCCGCAGCACCTCGGGGCCGAGCGCCCGCGCGGCGAGCCGGAACGCCCGCGCGATGTTGTCGATCGCCTGGTCGCCGATGCAGTGGAAGCCGGCCTGTACGCCGCGGCGGGTGCAGCCGATGATGTGCTCGGCCATCTGCTCGGGGTCGAGGTAGGCGTGACCGCGGTGGCCGGCGAGGTCGGCGTAGTCGCTGGTCAGCGCCGCGCTGCGGGATCCGAGCGAGCCGTCGGCGGTCAGGTCCCCGGCCAGGCCGGAGATGTCGTCGAGCCGCTTCAGGTCGTCGAAGCCGAGGTGAGCGCCCCAGTAGTAGGTGCCGTGCATGCCGGCCGCGGCGGCCTCGGTCTGCACCGCGATCAGGTCGGACTCTGGGCCGATCGTCGGCCCGGAGTTGTCGTGGAAGGCGCCGATCCCGAGCGCGGCCATCGCTGCCAGACCAGCTCGTGCGCGCCGCTCGGCATGATCCGCCGGGACGAGCGTCTCCAGCGCGGGCAGCAGCGCACGGAGGGCCTCCAGCGCGAGCAGCCCGTCGGCCGACCAGCCCGGCAGCCCGGCGATCCCGGGGACCTCGGCCAGCAGGGTGCCGGAGATGACGGCGGAGTGGCCGTCGATGCGCTTGAGGTAGGCCTTGCGCCCGCCGGCGGCACGGTCGATCTCGGCAGCGGTCGGCACCGCCGGGTCGGACCAGAGCGTCTCGTCCCAGCCCTGGCCGAGGACGAAGCCGTCGGGCCCCAGGCCGGAGGCGTACGCAGCGACCTTGTCGAGCACTGCCTCGCGGCTGGTCACCCCGACCAGGTCGAGGCCGAGGAGCTGGTCGCCGGTCTCGACGACGTGGACATGGCTGTCCACGAAGGCCGGCGTCACCAGTCGTCCGGCGAGGTCGACCTCCTCGTCGGGAGTCGTGTCGTAGGTGTCGGGGTCGGTGCCGGTCCAGACGATGCGCCCGTCCTCGACGGCCATCGCCGAGACCGGCTCGCCCGTAGCCAGGCCGGTGTGGATCACACCGTTGCGCAGGAGGATGCGGGTCACGACGCCAGTCTGCCCTCGAAGAGTGACCGGACACCGGGGTTGGCGCGCAGAAGATCGAGCGCGTACGCCGCATGGCCGGGGACGTAGCCGTTGCCGACGAGCATCGTGACGTCGGCGGCGAGACCTTCGGCGCCCAGCGCAGCGGCGGAGAAGGAGGTCGCCATCGAGAAGAAGACGACGGTGCCCTGGTCGGCGGTGGCGAGGATGGCGCCGCCCTCGCAGCCGGGGACGTCCACGCAGACGACCGTGACGTCGGCCGGGCCGCCGGCCTTGGCGACCGCGTCGCGCAGGGCGACCGGGTTGCGGGCGTCGGCGACGACGACCTCGTCGGCGAGGTCCGCCTCGCGAAGGCGTGACGCCTCGGCCTCGGTCGGGACGATGCCGATCAGGTGGCCGGCTCCTGCGTCGCGGGCGGCCGCCAGCGACAGCGACCCGGACTTGCCGCCGCCGCCGATCACGGCGACGACTCCGCGCCGATAGCGCTCCGAGACCCGACGGGTCAGGGCCGGGGCGCCGCACACGTCCATCACCGACAGCGCGAGCTCCGGGGCGAGGTCGTCGGGCAGGACCGCAGCGATCGAGCGGCCGAACAGGATCGCGTAACCGTCGCACGGCACCTGCTCGGAGTCACCACCCCAGCCGGCGAGCCCGTCCTCGATCACCAGCGGGGTCAGCGTCAACGACACCAGGGTCGCGACCCGGTCGCCGACCTTCAGCCCCAGCGGCGACTCCGGGCCGACCTCCTCGACCACACCGACGAGCATCCCGCCCGAGCCGGTCACCGGGTTCTGCATCTTGCCGCGGTCGGCGACGATGTCGAGCACCTCGCGGCGTACGGCATCTCCGTCGCCGTCGTGCGCGGACTCGAGCTGCCGGAACGAGGCGGCGTCCAGGTTCAGCCGCTCCACGCGGATCCGCACCTCGTCGGGCCACAGCTCCTTGCGGATGTCGAGTCTGCGGGCCGCCTGAGGCAGCGGCAACGAGCCGCCCACTGGCTTGTCGAGCACCCGGTGCAGGCCTGTCGGGTCAGAAGTGGTCATCGTCGTACGCCTCCTTGCGTGCATCTCACGGCGGACCCTACCAGCGATCGATGGAAGAATTGCGGCCTAGTCTTGCAATCACCGGAGGATCTCCCGCTATGGTGGAGAACATGACGGCAACCATCGAGCCTACGACCCGCGACGGACAGCCCTACGCCTACCAGCGCGTTGAGCTGGTCGAACCCGACTGGACCCGTTTCCCGGGATGGGCCGACGTGACCGAGGAGCAGTGGCGCGACGTGCAGTGGCAGCGCGTCAACTGCATCAAGAACGTCCGTCAGCTGCGTGCCCTGATGGGCGATCTTCTCGACGAGCGGTTCTACGCGGACCTCGAGAAGGACATGGCCGAGCGGGCGACCATGTCGATGCTCGTGCCGCCGCAGATGCTCAACACGATGGTCCCCTCGGGTGCAGACGCCGGCGAGGAGTTCACCGCCGCCTTCTACGCAGACCCGATCCGGCACTACATGATCCCGGTCTTCTCCGACCGTCGCACCGACTGGCCCTCCCACCCGCAGGCGAGCCGTGACTCGCTGCACGAGCACGACATGTGGGTCGCCGAGGGGCTGACCCACCGCTACCCGACCAAGGTGCTCGCCGAGCTGCTCTCCACCTGCCCGCAGTACTGCGGCCACTGCACCCGGATGGACCTGGTCGGCAACTCGACCCCGGTCATCGACAAGCTCAAGCTCACCGGCAAGCCGGTCGACCGCCACGAGGCGATGCTCGACTACCTCCGCAACACCCCGCAGGTGCGCGACGTGGTCGTCTCCGGCGGCGACGTCGCCAACCTCCCGTGGCCGCGGCTGGAGGATTTCCTCACCAAGCTGATGGAGATCGACAACATCCGCGACATCCGGCTGGCCACCAAGGGTCTGGTCGGTCTCCCCCAGCACTGGCTCCAGGAGCCGCTCCTGGAGGGGATGAACCGGGTGACCACGATCGCCCGCGAGCGCGGCGTCTCACTGGCGGTCCACACCCACGCCAACCACGCCAACTCGGTCACTCCCCTGGTCGCCGAGGCGTCGAAGGCGCTGCTGGCAGCAGGGGTGCGGGACGTACGCAACCAGGGAGTGCTGCTCGCCGGCGTCAACGCCGACAGCCATTCGCTGCTCGACCTCTGCTTCCGCCTCCTCGACGGCGCGCAGATCATGCCCTACTACTTCTACATGTGCGACATGATCCCGTTCTCGGAGCACTGGCGGGTCTCGGTCGCCGACGCGCAGCGGATGCAGCACGACATCATGGGCTATCTGCCCGGGTTCGCCACCCCGCGCATCGTCTGCGACGTACCATTCGTCGGGAAGCGCTGGGTCCACCAGCTCGCCGACTACGACACCGAGCGCGGCATCTCCTACTGGACCAAGAACTACCGCACCTCGATCGAGGCGTCCGACCCGGAGGCGCTCACCAGGACCTACGAGTACTACGACCCGATCCACACCCTGCCCGAGTCGGGCCAGGAGTGGTGGCGCACCCACGGGAAGTGACCGTGATCCGCCCGGCCCCGCAGCCCACGCCCAGATTCGGGCTCAGTGGG
Organism: Nocardioides turkmenicus; assembly: GCF_011045035.1. Lineage (GTDB taxonomy): Bacteria > Actinomycetota > Actinomycetes > Propionibacteriales > Nocardioidaceae > Nocardioides > Nocardioides turkmenicus. The sequence continues at coordinate 11,837 of NZ_JAALAA010000018.1, read as the reverse complement.
TCAGGGTCGGGCGGTTCTCGTAGTAGGTGTACATCGCGATCGTGGTCCGGGTGGACACGTTCGCGACCGAGCGGATCCGGCCGAGCAGCTCCTCGAGCGCCTCGGGCGTGGCCACCCGCACCTTGAGCATGTAGGACTCCACGCCCGCGATCGACCAGCAGGCCTCGACCTCGTGGAGGTCGGCGACGCGCTCGGGGCAGTCGTCGGGCTGCGACGGGTCCATCGGCTGCACCGCGACGAACGCGGTCAGCGGCACGCCGATCGCGGCGTAGTTGACCGTCGCGCCGTAGCCGGTGATGAGGCCACGCTGCTCGAGTCGCTTGACGCGCTGGTGCACCGCCGAGGTCGACAGGCCGGTCGCCTTGCCCAGGTCGGTGTAGGACATCCGACCGTCCTCCGCCAGCAGCTGGAGGATTTTACGGTCGGTGGCCTCGATCTCAGGTGCAGTCACGGCGATAGCGTACCCACAACAGCAATATCTCCGCCGCATCGTCCAAAAAACTAGTTGATGTCGAAAGATTTACGGCATCAGGCGGGCCAGCCGGCGATCGGCTTCGGTGCTCCGTGACCGTCGGCGGTGGCCTGGACGACGGCGAGCAGCCTGCCGCCCGGGGCCGCGTCGGGAACCGTGCCCAGCGCCTCGCCGGTGGCCCGGTGCGGGTCCGCGGAGACGACCACTCTGCCGTGCGCGTTGACCAGCGTGCCGCGCACCTCGCGCAGGCCGGGCAGCAGCATCCGCTCGAGGGTCTCGACCGTGGTGTCGGCGCCGGCGACACCGACCAGGCGGCCGTCCGCGTAGACCGGCAGCGTCGTGGTCATGACGTATTCGTCGGCGCAGACGAAGTCGACGTACGGACCGGCGACGTGCAGCTGCCCGGTGCGCTCCGGGACGCGGAACCACGACTGGCGGGTGTAGTCGATGGCGTCCCTCGTGCCGGGCACCTCGGCCTCGCCGAGGAAGTCTCGGCCCGGCCCCTGCCACCAGGCCAGGTAGAGCCGGCGATCGCTGAGCGCGTCCGGGGCGGCGACGAACCCGCCGCCCAGCAGGTTCTGGTCCTGGAGGAACGCCAGCGTGCCCGCCTCGACGTGCGTCCGGAGGTGGTCCGAGTCGACCGGGCCGGCGGCGAAGAGGGCGCCGACCTCGGCGCGGACCCGCTCGAGCTCGGTGAGGATGGACCCGAAGTGCTGCTCGATCCGGACGGCACAGTCGGCGGACACATCGATGTTCACTGGCGTACCACCTCGTGGATCTCGGTCAGACGTTCAACGGCGTGGGTCACGTGGTCGCGTACGCTCGTGCGGGCCGCGGCGACGTCGCCCGACCCCAGTGCGGCGACCAGCGCCCGATGCCGTCCGGCGGAGGCCTGACGGAAGTCCGGCTCGCTCAGCGGCACTCGCAGCAACGTACCGAAGTCGGCCTCCTGACGCACCACCTCTCGGGTGAGACGCGCCGACTGCGTCAACGCGGCGACGGAGAGATAGAGCTCGCTCTCCGCGTCGCGCCACCGGCCGACGTCCTCCTCGTCCACAGGGACCAGCAGATCCTGGAGGTCCTCGACCTCGTCCGGAGCGGCCCGTTCCGCGGCGAGCTCGGCGCAGCCGGTCACCACCACCAGATAGAGACTCGCCCGGTCGCGCAGCTCCACGCGCGACATCGTGGCGAGCCGACCCTTCACGACGTCCCCGGGATCGGGCGCGCGCACGAACGAACCGCCGCCACGTCCGCGCGTCGTCACGACCAGGCCCTGCGCCCGCAGCGAGACCAGCGCCTCCCGGGCGGTCACGGTCGCCACCCCGAGCATCTGGGCGAGCTCGAGCTCGCTCGGCAGCCGGTCACCGTCGGCGAGGACGCCGGAGCGGATCGCCTCCGCCAGCCGGTTCTCGACACGTACGGCTCTGCCTTCGTCGCCGATCGGCGCGAAGATCGCCGACCGGGCGCGCGAGGTGATCGCACGGGGGTTGGCCACGATCGGGCTCCTCCTTCGAGTGGGTTCACGAAGAACTTACGCAGAAGGTCTTTAAAATCTAAGATCTGGTTCCATATGATTCAACAATGCGACCGACCGAATCTCCGCAGATCCAGCTCGACGCCGTGTCCAAGGCGTACGGCGACGTGATGGCCGTCGACGCTCTCGACCTGACCATCGGCGACGGCGAGTTCTTCTCGATGCTCGGGCCCTCCGGCTCCGGCAAGACGACGGTGCTGCGCCTGATCGCGGGCTTCGAGCGCGCGGACTCCGGCACGATCCGTCTCGGCAGCGAGGACGTCACCGCGCTCGCCCCGTTCGACCGCGACGTCACCACCGTCTTCCAGGACTACGCGCTCTTCCCCCACCTCAACGTGCTGGAGAACGTCGCGTACGGGCTGCGCGTCCGTGGCGTCGGGAAGGCCGAGCGGAGCTCCCGCGCACGGGAGGCGCTGGCGATGGTCCGGCTCGACCACGTCGCGGCCCGGAAGCCGACCGAGCTCTCCGGCGGGCAGCGGCAGCGGGTCGCGCTGGCCCGCTCGATCGTCGTACGTCCCAAGGTGCTGCTCCTCGACGAGCCGCTCGGCGCGCTCGACCTCAAGCTCCGTGAGCAGATGCAGGTCGAGCTCAAGCAGATCCAGCGCGAGCTGGGGATCACCTTCGTCTTCGTCACCCACGACCAGGAGGAGGCGCTGACCCTCAGCGACCGGATCGCGGTCTTCGACAGCGGCCGGATCGTGCAGCTGGGCACGCCGAAGGAGATCTACGAGCGGCCGACGTCCCAGTACGTCGCCGACTTCGTCGGCACCTCCAACGTCTTCGACGAGGAGATCGCCAAGCGGGTGCTGAAGATGGAGGGCGCCTTCGCCCTGCGGCCCGAGAAGATCCTGCTCTCCCCCGCGACCGCGACCGCCCCGGCCGGCGCGATGACCGCCGCCGGGGTGATCACCGAGTCGATCTACATCGGCACCGGTCATCGCGTCCACATCGAGCTCGAGGACGGCACCAGGCTGGTCGCCCTCGAGCAGAGCCGCGGCGCCCTGCACCCGGATGCCGCCGAACCAGAGTCTCGGGGCGACCGCGTGGTCGCCTCCTGGTCGCCGGGCGATCTGGTCCCTCTGGGCACCGGCTCGTCCCGTGCCGTGCAACACCGATGAGCCAGAACCCACCAGAGAGGTTTGATCATGCGCACCATCCCAACCAGGTACACCGCCACCCGCACCCTTGGCGGAGCGGTCGCGGCACTGTCCCTGATCACGCTCACCGCCTGCGGCGGTGACAGCGGGAGCGAGTCGACCGGCGCGGTCGAGAAGCTCGGCGAGAACGAGGGCGAGGTCTCGATCCTCGCCTGGCCCGGCTACGTCGAGGACGGCTCGACCGACCCGAAGGTCGACTGGGTCTCCGGCTTCGAGAAGGAGACCGGCTGCCAGGTGACCTCCAAGGTCTACGGCACCTCCGACGAGGCCTTCAACCTGGCCAAGTCCGGGGAGTACGACGTCGTGGCCGCCTCCGGCGACCTCACCCTGCGGATGATCGCGGCAGGCGAGGCGGCCGAGGTCAACACCGACCTGATCCCCAACTACGAGGGCATCTACGACTTCCTCAAGGACCGCGAGTGGAACACCGTGGACGACAAGAACTACGGCATCCCGCACGGCTACGGCGCCAACCTGCTGATGTACAACACCAAGGACGTCACCCCGGCCCCGACCTCGTGGAAGGCGGTCTTCGAGGACGCGCCGAAGCACAAGGGCAAGGTCACCGCGTACGACTCGCCGATCTACATCGCCGACGCCGCCGTCTACCTGATGGCTCACCAGCCCGACCTGGGCATCGAGAACCCCTACTCGCTCGACGAGAAGCAGCTGGACGCGGCCGTCGAGCTGCTCAAGACCCAGCGGGCCTCCGTCGGTGAGTACTGGTCCGACTACACCAAGACGCAGGCCTCGTTCGAGACCGGTGACACCGTGGTCGGCACCACCTGGCAGGTCATCGCCAACCTGATCGACCCGAAAAAGGCCTCCGTCGAGGCGATCCTCCCCTCCGAGGGCGCGACCGGCTGGAACGACACCTGGATGATCTCGTCGAAGGCGAAGTCGCCGAACTGCGCCTACGCCTGGCTCAACCACATCTCCGACCCGAAGATCAACGCCCAGGCGACCGAATACTTCGGTGAGGCCCCCAACTCCGACAAGGCCTGCGAGTTCGCCTCCGAGGGCCACTGCGAGACCTTCCACGCCGGTGACGCGGAGTACGCCGAGAAGATCTGGTTCTGGAACACGCCGATCGAGAAGTGCCTGGACGGCCGGACCGACGTCAAGTGCACCGACTACCAGGACTGGACCAAGGCCTGGGCAGAGATCAAGGGGTGACCTTGAGCTCCATCAGCAGCACGCTCAGCAGGAGGCCGGGCATCCGCCTCGGCCTCCTGCTGGCCGCTCCCCTCACGTGGCTCGTGCTCGTCTACGTCGTCGCCCTGGCCGCGCTCCTGGTGACGGCGTTCTGGACGATCGACTCCTTCACCAACGAGCTCGAGCGCACCTTCACCCTCGACAACGTCCGCGAGATCACCGGCGAGGCGCTCTACCGGTCCGTCACGCTGCGCACCCTCGGGGTGGCGCTCCTGGTCACGCTGATCGACTGCGCGATCGCGCTGCCGGTCGGCTTCTACATGGCCAAGGTCGCCTCTCGGCGCTCCCGTCACCTCCTGGTGATCGCGTTCCTGATGCCGCTGTGGGCGTCCTACCTCGTCAAGGCGCTCGCCTGGCGCTCGCTGCTGTCCAACGGCGGCCTGCTGGACTGGGCCGGCGGCCTGGTCGGGCTCGGCTCGCCGGGATTCGGCTTCACCGCGATCGTGCTCACCCAGGCGTACATCTGGCTTCCGTACGTCATCCTGCCGGTGTACGCCGCCTACGAACGTGTCCCCGACTCGCTGCTCGACGCCGCCGGTGATCTCGGCGCCCGGCCGGCGCTGACGTTCCGCACCGTGGTGCTGCCGCTGGTGGTGCCCGGCCTGGTCGCGGGGTCGATCTTCTCGTTCTCGCTGACCATGGGTGACTACATCACGGTCAACATCGTCGGCGGTGCGAACCAGATGCTCGGCAACCTCGTCTACATCAACTCGGGGTCGAACCTGCCGCTGGCCGCCGCGATCGCGCTCATCCCGATCGTCGTGATCATGATCTATCTGGCGTTGGTGCGCCGGACCGGAGCTCTGGAGAACCTATGACCATCTCGCGATCGACCCGGCGCCTGCTCGCCGTGGTGACCGGCCTGGTGCTCGCGGTGCTCTACGCGCCGCTGGCCCTGGTCGTGGTGAACTCGTTCAACACCTCCCAGGCGCTGACCTGGCCGCCCAGCGGCTTCACCACGCAGTGGTGGCAGCGGGCGGCGGTCAACCCGGGAGCGCACGACGCGATCCTCACCTCGCTGACGGTCGCGGCCTGTGCCACGGTGCTCGCGCTCGTCCTCGGCACCCTGCTCGGCCTGGCGATGCAGCGCTACTCCTTCTTCGGCAAGGACACCGTGAACCTGCTGGTGGTGCTGCCGATCGCCCTGCCCGGCATCGTCACCGGCATCGCCCTGTCCAACGCGTTCTCGTCGATCCTCGGCGTACGTCTGGGGTTCTTCACGCTCGTGGTGGCGCACGCGACGTTCTGCATCGTGACCGTCTTCAACAACGTGCAGGCCCGGCTGCGGCGGATGGGTGGCAACCTCGAGGAGGCCTCCGCTGATCTGGGAGCGGGGATGTGGACCACCTTCCGGCTGGTCACGCTTCCCCAGCTGCGCTCGGCGCTGCTGGCCGGCGGGCTGCTGGCCTTCGCGCTCAGCTTCGACGAGATCATCGTGACGACGTTCGCCGCCGGCCCCGGTGTCACCACCCTGCCGGTCTGGATCCTGACCAACCTGTTCCGCCCCGGTCAGGCGCCGATCGTCAACGTGGTCGCGGTCGTGATGATCGTCGTCTCGGTCGCGCCGATCTGGCTCGCCCAGAGACTCTCGTCCGACCCGACCGACACGACGCGGGCGATTCATTAGGCTTCACTCGTGGCTGAACCTCGAATGCTCCTGCTGGACACCGCGTCGCTCTACTTCCGGGCCTACTTCGGTGTGCCCGACATCAAGGCCGAGGACGGCACCCCGGTCAACGCCGTCCGCGGTCTGCTGGAGTTCATCTCCCGGCTGGTCAACGACTACTCCCCCACCGACCTGGTGTGCTGCTGGGACAACGACTGGCGCCCGCAGTGGCGGGTCGACCTCATCCCGTCCTACAAGGCGCACCGGGTCGTGGTGGAGCGCGAGACCGCTCCGGACGTGGAGGAGGTTCCCGACCCGCTGGAGGTCCAGGTGCCGATCATCCGCGAGGTGCTCGCGGCGGCCGGGATCTGTGTCATCGGCGCCGACGGCTACGAGGCCGACGACGTCATCGGCACCCTCGCCACCAACGCGGGGATGCCGGTCGACGTCGTCACCGGCGACCGTGACCTCTTCCAGCTCGTCGACGATGCCGCCGGCGTACGCATCCTCTACCCGACGCGAGGTGTCGGTGACCCGGATCTGGTGGACGAGAAGTGGGTGCTCGCCAAGTACGGCATCACCGCCGCGCAGTACGCCGACTTCGCCACCATGCGCGGTGACACGTCTGACGGCCTCCCGGGGGTGAAGGGTGTGGGCGAGAAGACCGCGGCCAAGCTGCTCGAGCAGTACGGGGACCTGGAGGGGATCGTCGCCGCCGTCGCCGACCCGACCACGTCGCTCACCAAGGCGCAGCGCCAGAAGTTCATCGACGCCGTCGACTACCTGGCGGTCGCGCCGCAGGTCGTGGCGGTCGCCCGGGACCTCCCGCTGGACCGCACCCGTACGGCCCTGCCCAGTGCTCCGGCCGACCCGGAACGCCTGCACGAGCTGGCCGCGACCTACAACCTCGCCTCCCCTGTCGCCCGCCTGGAAGCCGCCCTCGCGCGGGTGTGATCAGGGCCTCCACAACTCAGTTCAGAAAGTTCGTGGAAACGGCATCATCAGCCGCGTACCGCTCCGTCTCCTTGGCAAGACCACCAAGAAGGAGCGGACGAATGAGCGACATCAAGCACCCGGCAGTGCAGCAGGACATCAAGATCTCGTGCCTCGACCCCTGGGGCCGCACGGTGGAGGTGCCGACCACCCTCGGCTACCGCGAGAGCGACCCGTACGCGGTGAGCCTGACCTTCCACTCCAGCGCCGGTGACGTCGAGTGGGTCGTCTCCCGCACCCTGATGCTGCAGGGCCTGGCCGCCCCCGCCGGTGAGGGCGACGTGAAGATCTACCCGAGCATCGACGAGGATGCGAAGGCCGTGGCCGTCTTCGACTTCAGCTCCCCCGACGGTCGCCTCATCGCGACCGCCGACTCGCGCGAGGTGCAGATGTTCCTCGGCAAGTCCTTCTCGGCCGTCCCGGTCGGCTCTGAGAGCCAGCACATGGACCTCGACGCGCTGATCGCGGACCTGCTGGGCAGCTCCTTCGACGCTGAGTAGGCACTCCGCCCGCCTTCTCATTCGTCAGCGCACCCTCCCGTCCCGGACGTCCCGGACGTCCGGGACGGGAGGGTGCGTGCTTTTCGCTGGCCGGAAGCGAACCCTCGCCGTTGCCACGTCAACTGTGGTAGTGATGTGCGTCACCCGCACCCCCTCGGAGGTCACAGTGCTGCCAGCTTTCCTTTCTCGCGAGCGAACGGTGGCCGGTCCCGGCTTCAGCCGCTGGCTCATTCCGCCTGCTGCTCTCGCCGTCCATCTCTGCATCGGCCAGGTGTACGCCACCAGCGTCTACAAGACCGCCCTGGTCGAGCACTTCGACACGAGCCAGACCGCGATCGGGGTGATCTTCTCGATCGCGATCGTGATGCTCGGCCTCTCGGCCGCGGTGATGGGCACCTGGGTCGACCGCAACGGACCGCGCGCGGCGATGACCGCGGCCGCGGTGTTCTGGGCCTCCGGCTTTTTCATCGGTGCCCTCGGCATCGGCACCGGTCAGCTGTGGCTGGTCTACCTCGGCTACGGCTTCATCGGCGGCATCGGTCTCGGGATCGGCTACATCTCCCCCGTCTCCACGCTGATCAAGTGGTTCCCGGACCGGCCGGGCCTGGCCACCGGGATGGCGATCATGGGCTTCGGCGGCGGCGCGATGATCGCCAGCCCGCTGAGCGGCCGGCTGCTGGCGCTCTACGACCCGTCCTACACCGGTGACGCGACCACCGTCCCCGACGGCCACGCGGTGATGATGCTGTTCCTCACCCTGGGCGTGGTCTACCTGGTCTTCATGTCCTTCGGTGCCGCCACCGTCCGGGTCCCACCGGAAGGCTGGACACCCGCCGGCTGGGACCCCGCCAGCGTGAAGGAGAAGAAGCTCGTCACCACCGCCAGCGTCTCGGCGAACAACGCGATCCGGACGCGGTCGTTCTGGCTGGTCTGGATCGTGCTCTTCTGCAACGTCACCGCCGGGATCGGCATCCTCGAGCAGGCCGCCCCGATGATCCAGGACTTCTTCCGGGACGGTGGGGTCTCGTCGGTCAGCGCTGTCGCGGCGGGCGGCTTCGTCGGGCTGCTCTCGATCGCCAACATGGGTGGGCGGTTCATCTGGTCCTCGACCTCCGACATCATCGGCCGCAGGCCGATCTACATGATGTACCTCGGGGTCGGGCTGGTGCTCTACCTGCTGCTGGCGACGGTCGGCAGCGCCTCGATGGCGCTGTTCGTGCTGCTCGCTGTGGTGATCCTGTCGTTCTACGGTGGCGGCTTCGCGACCGTCCCCGCCTACCTGCGCGACCTCTTCGGCACCTTCCAGGTCGGCGCCATCCACGGCCGCCTCCTGACCGCCTGGTCGGCCGCCGGCATCGCCGGGCCGCTCATCATCAACGCGTTCCTCGACGCGCAGGGCGAGCCTGGCACCCTGACCGCGGCCGCCTACCGGCCGGCGCTGCTCACCATGGTCGGTCTCCTGGCGATCGGCTTCGTCGCCAACCTCCTGGTCCACCAGGTCCCGGAGAGGTTCCACGAGCCGACGTCCGCCGATCGCCCTGAGTCCGAGAGGAGCGCAGCATGAACGCCAAGATCGCAGCCGCCTGGGCCCTGGTCGGGATCCCGCTGGCCTACGGGGTCATCGAGACGCTGCGCCGGGCGGCGCAGCTCTTCACCGGCTGACCCCTGTTCGTCGGTCCTCAGAGACCGAGCAGGCTCGGCTCGTTCGTACGCCACGACTCCTGCGCCGCCTGGGTCACCGGGCCGTGCGGGAGGGTGCGCGTGCCCCATTCCGTCACGGCCTGCACGTCGCGCAGGCTGGAGGTGAGGAAGACCTCCGTGGCGTACTCCTCGACCTCGGCGAGCGGCTCGTCGGTCTCCTCGGCGCCGAACCACTCCAGCACCAGGGCGCGGGTGATGCCGGCCAACGGGCCGCTGGAGAGCGTCGGGGTCTTCAGCGCCCCGTCGAGCACGTAGAAGATGTTGCTCCCGGTGCCCTCGCACAGGTCGCCCACGGTGTTGGCGAAGATCGCCTCGCTGGCCCCGTGCTTGCGGGCCTCGGCGAGCGCGATCACGTTCTCGGCGTACGACGTCGTCTTCAGGCCGCTCGTCGCACCGTGCTCGTTGCGGCGCCACGGCACGCTGACGACCTTGGTCTCGGTCGGGTTGGGCTCGGCGTCCTCGAGGCCGATGATGACCGTGGGCGGAACCTCCGCGCGGGCGGACCCGAACGGCGCCGGCCCGCCCGTGACGGTGATCCGAAGACGCCCGTACGCCGTCGGGGCCGCTCCGAGCACGGCCTCCACGCCCTTGGCGATGAACCCGCGGTCGAGTGCGGGCAGCCCGAGGCCGGTCGCCGACCGCTCCAGGCGGTCGAGGTGAAGCGCGAGCGCGAACGGCTGGTCCTCGATCACCTTGAGCGTCTCGAAGACGCCGTCGCCCACCACCAGACCGTGGTCCCGGATGGAGACCGCCGGGGCGGCCGGGTTGTCGAGAAGCTGACCATCGATCCACGCGCGCATGCCGCAACTCTAAGACGTCCCTGGTCAGAGGCCGGAATGCGCGCCGAAAGGGCCCCGCGGGTTGCTGGCGAATGACACGAAGGTGACCCCCGATTTGGCCTCCGGCACGGGCTCCGTTAATGTTCTTCTCGTCGCCAAGGGCACGGGAAACCGGGCCGGAAGCAACAAGCGGACGTAGCTCAGTTGGTAGAGCGCAACCTTGCCAAGGTTGAGGTCGCGAGTTCGAGCCTCGTCGTCCGCTCGGAGTAGGTCTCCACCGGAGGCATTGCCTCCAGCGGTGGGTTGGCCGAGAGGCGAGGCAACGGACTGCAAATCCGTGTACACGGGTTCAAATCCCGTACCCACCTCGAAGCACCACCCTGATATAAATGAATAACCACGGACGATTGGCGCAGCGGTAGCGCGCTTCCTTGACACGGAAGAGGTCACTGGTTCAAACCCAGTATCGTCCACCGAGAAACCGGCCCTGATATGCGGAGACGCAGTTCAGGGCCGGTTCTGCATTTCCCTGCTACTCGGAGCTAACAGCTGCGCGTCGGTCGGATCTCTCGCGACGAGCTGGGGACGAACTCCAGCCGCAGGCCGTCGGTCCGTGGGAGGACGATCGCGCGACCTCGCTCGGGCGTCCAACGTTCCGGGAGCAGGACGTACTGGTCGCCCGCGTACAGCACCAGCACCAGCCCGTCGTAGCGAAAGCCGAAGGCGGCCTCGGCGCCTGGGCAGGACAGCTCCCGCACACCGACCTGGTCCAGATTGAGGCGCGATGCGCTGTAGACGATCACCTTCGGGTGGCCGGAGATGTTCTGGACGAACTCCTGCGCACGGGTGGTGCCCACCGCGGCGGCGTAGTCGTTCGCGGCCCAGAAGAGGCTCAGGGCGACGATGGCGAAGACCGCCGACCACTCGGTCCAGGGCTTCCAGTGGTCCCGGGGTTCGGGGGTGGGACCAGGTCGTACGGCGCGCCGTCGGTGCGCCGCGTACCAGAGCAGCAGGACACCGGCCGCGAGGCACAGCGGCGCCACCGCCAGCGACTGGTTGAGCGGCGTACGCCACAGGATCCGCGACAGCCCGTTCACGACCAGCAGCAGCCCGACTCCGGCCGCGGCAGGCGTCGCGATCGGAGCGATGCGGTCGCGGATGCGTGCATGGAGGCGTTCTGGGAGCATCGTGGGGACCCATACCGCCGTCAGCCCGAAGACAGCGGCCACCGTGATCGGTACGAACAGGCCGTCGACCGCGCGCATCAGGTAGTCCTGCGTCGTCAGCCCCAGCAGGGTGGAGTTCACCCCGAAGTAGTCGAAGAACCAGTACGCGTGGGACCAGCCGAAGTAGAAGAAGACCGCGGTCAGCAGGCTGGTCGGCGCGATGATCTCCGCAGCGATCCGCCCCAAGCGGGAGAGCCCGACCGATCCGTCTGCGGTCGCGTCCGGACCGTCACGAGGTGGAGTCGCCATCGGACGTGTCGTCCTCATCGACACCGTCGTCTTCCTCGGTCCCGTCGTCCTCCGTCACGTCATCCGTAGGAGACGGGTCATCACACGGCTGGGTGCCCGCCAGGATCAGCACAGATGCGCCGCGCTCGACGGAGGAGCCCTGCTCCGGATCGGTGCGTACGAACTGGCAGACACCGAAGTTGGGATCTGCCTCGACCACGCGGATGTCGATGCAGAGCTCGCCGCCGCACTGCTCGCGCACGCTCGCCTCGATCTCCGCGTGCACCTCGTTCAGCGGTCTGCCCTGGTCCTGCACGATGCTGGGGATGTTGATCGGCGCCCCTTGGCCGCCGCCACCGTTGCCTCCTCCCCCGTTGCTTCCTCCCCCATTGTCGCCGCCCCCGCCGTCACGAACACCCGTGGGAG
>NZ_JAALAA010000017.1 GCF_011045035.1 Nocardioides turkmenicus | reverse complement strand
ACGGCTCCATCGTCACCATCACACCTACCCGCCACGTCTACACGAGCCCGCCACCGGAACCCTGGCGACCGGACCCACCACCCCTATCGCGGGCAGAGTTCGCGCTGCGCGACGTACTCCTCGACCACACCCTCGCCGCCTGACATGTCACAGCAGGAGACCCGCTACGAGGCGTACGCGATCTGCTCCTGGATCTCGAAGCGGAGTCCGTCGGCGGCGGCGATGTAGACGTCTTGGTCCACGAGGTTGCCGTGCATCCGCATCAGGCCGCGGGGGCTGGAGTAGGTGTGGCGCTCGGCGAGGCGCAGCGCGGGCTCGACCTCGAGAGAGCCGCAGGCGTCGCCGACCTGGCGCAGGAACATCAGCGACTCGTAGCAGGATTCGCCGACGGCGTTCAGGGAGGGCGCGTACTCGCCGAAGCGGCGATAGTAGCGATCGGCGAGGCCTGCCGACTCGGGGGTGGTGAGGCCGTCGAAGTAGGCAGCGGCGGCGAAGACGTTGGCGTTGGCGCCGGCGCCGCCGGCGAGGAGGGTGTTCTCCTCGACCGCGGGGCTCAGCCGGGTCAGCGACGAGCTCAGCCCGGCGGCGGCGAACTGGCGGTTGAAGTGCACCGCGTCCTGCCCCATGAGCAGCATGATCACGCCGTCCTGCTCGCCGCCCTCGAGCCCGCGCAGCACGCCGGCGAAGTCGCGCGTCCCCAGCGGGACGTACGTCTCGCTCACGACCTCCGAGAGCGAGCCGCGCAGCGCGGCGCGGGCCGTCGATCCGGTGACCCGCGGGAAGACGTAGTCGTTGCCGACGACGGCCCAGCGGGAGACGCCGTGGTTGGCCCGCATCCAGGCGGCGGCGGGGAGCAGCTGGTTGACCGGGCGCTCGCCGATCATGAAGACACCGGGGGTGTCGTCGCCGCCCTCGTGCATGGCCGCGAAGGCATAGAGCGACCGGCCGCCGACGCGGGCGGTGATGGCCTGGCGGACCGCCGAGATGTGCCAGCCGGCGATCGCGTCGACCCGGCCGAGCTCGACGAGCCGGGTCACCTCGGCGGCGACCTCGGCAGGCGGCCGTCCGGCGTCGACCGCCACCAGCTCGACCGGCCGTCCGGCGATCCCGCCACCGGCGTTGAGCTCCTCGGCAGCCAGCTCGCCACACGCCAGGCAGCCGGGACCGTAGATGCCGGTCGGTCCCTGCATCGGCACCACGAACGCGATCGAGACGGCCTCCGGCGGACGCGGTGCGAGGCCCAGCAGGGCATGGGAGGACGGGGTGAACGACGGTGGAGTCATCGACACCTGCTCCCGTACGGAATGTTGCCCTGATGACTCATCATTGAGCCGTTGGGTGGCTAGGGTACGGCAGACATCGATCGTCGGGAGGACGTCATGGAGGTTGCTGAGACGGCCGGCACGGATCTGCGCTGCTCGGATCCGGTCGTGCTGCTCGCCCGGGCGCAGCGCCGGGTCGAGCGCGCGCTCGCCGAGACGTACGCCGACTTCGACCTCACCGCGGAGCAGTGGCGCATCCTCAGCGTGCTGCTCGACGAGCCGGGCCAGACGATGACGCGGCTTGCGGACGGCGCCGCGCTCCCGGCCGGCACCCTGACCCGCCACGTCGACCGGCTCGTCGAGCGAGGGCTGGTGCTGCGCAAGGTCCATGCCGAGGACAAGCGCCGAGCCGTCGTCGCGCTCTCGCCGGTCGGCGCCTCGGCCGCCCGGGAGATCCGCTCCCGACAGCGGACCGAGGCCGTCGCCCGGGTCACCCGCGACCTCCGGTCGGCCCTCGACGACCTCTCCTGAGCTCTGCCGACTGAGGGCAGTTTCCGTCTGGAAACAAATCCTCACAGAGTCCGATACATCGGCGAAACAAGCCGTCCCTAGATTCCTTCCATTCGAGAGCAATTGTCCGATGGAAGGACCCCCACCCGTGCGTACGAAATTCTCGAGCCGCATTCTCGCGGCCAGCTCGGTGCTCGCTCTGGGCCTGACCGCGACCGCCTGCGGCGGCGCGAAGACCGGTGACTCCGCGACCGGCGAGAGCTGCGTCGACACCAGCGGCGACACCGTCAAGATCGGCTTCCTCAACTCCCTGTCGGGGACGATGGCGATCAGCGAGACGACCGTCTTCAAGTCCCTGTCCATGGCGGCCGAGGAGATCAACGCCGACGGCGGCGTGCTCGGCAAGAAGCTCGAGATCGTCAGCGAGGACGGCCAGTCCGAGCCGACGGTCTTCGCCGAGAAGGCGACGAAGCTGATCCAGGACGACTGCGTTGCGGCCGTCTTCGGCGGCTGGACCTCCAGCTCGCGTAAGGCGATGCTGCCGGTCTTCGAGGGCAACGACGCGCTGCTCTTCTACCCGGTGCAGTACGAGGGCCTGGAGTCCTCGCACAACATCTTCTACACCGGCGCGACCACCAACCAGCAGATCATCCCGGCCCTCGACTTCCTCAAGCAGGAGAAGAAGATCGAGTCGATCTTCCTGGTCGGCTCCGACTACGTCTTCCCGCGCACGGCCAACAAGATCATCAAGCAGTACGCAGCCGCCAACGGCATCGAGGTGCTCGGTGAGGAGTACCAGCCCCTGGGCTCGACCGACTTCGGCACGGTCGTGGACAAGGTCAAGGCCGCCGGCGCGGACGCGGTCTTCAACACCCTCAACGGCGACTCCAACGTGGCCTTCTTCAAGGAGTACAAGGGCAAGGGCCTGACCGCCTCGGCCATGCCCGTGCTCTCGGTCTCCATCGCCGAGGAGGAGGTCCCGGGCGTCGGCGTGGGCAACCTCGAGGGGCAGTACACCGCCTGGAACTACTACCAGACCATCGACAGCCCGGCGAACAAGGAGTTCGTGACGGCCTTCAAGGCGGCCAACGGCGCCAAGGCGGTCACCTCCGACCCGATGGAGGCGGCCTACACCTCGCTCTACCTGTGGAAGGGCATGGTCGAGAAGGCCGACTCGTTCGCGGTCGAGGACGTCATCGACGCCGCCGACGGCGTCACCTACGACGCGCCCGAGGGCACCGTCGAGGTCGACGGCGAGAACCACCACATCGCCAAGACCGCGCTCATCGGACAGGTGAACTCCGAGGGCCTGATCGACACGGTCTGGTCCAGTGACAAGCCGATCGAGCCCGACCCCTACCTGAAGTCCTACGACTGGTGGAAGAACTAGCCCGTTGGACGCGCTGCTCGCCCAGGTCTTCACCGGCGTCTCCGCCGGTGCGGTCCTGCTCCTCATCGCTCTCGGGCTCACCCTGACCTTCGGTCAGATGGGCGTGATCAACATGGCCCACGGCGAGTTCATCATGGCCGGCGCGTACACCGCCTACGTCGTCTCGCTCGTCGTCGCCAGCACCGAGCTGAGCCTGCTGATCGCGCTCCCCGCGGGGTTCGTGATCGGCGGCCTGCTCGGGCTGGCGCTCGAGGCGAGCGTGCTGCGGTGGATGTACGCCCGTCCGCTGGACACGCTGCTGGTCACCTACGGCGTCGGCCTCGTCCTGCAGCAGGTCGCGCGCGACGTCTTCGGGGCTCCGGCCAAGGAGGTGCCCGCGCCGGGCTGGCTCGACGGCTCGATCCCGATCCTCGGCTACGACTTCCCGCTGACCAGGCTCTTCATCATCGTCCTGGCCGGGCTCTGCGTCGCAGCGCTGCTGGCGGTGCTCCGGTTCACGGCGCTCGGGCGGCAGATCCGGGCGACCGTCGGCAACCGGGACCTCGCCGAGACCATCGGCATCTCCACCCGGCGCACCGACCGGGCCACCTTCTTCATCGGCTCCGGCCTGGCCGGCGTCGCCGGAGTGGCGCTCACGCTGCTCGGCTCGACCGGACCCAACCTCGGCACGTCCTACATCGTGCAGGCGTTCCTCGTGGTCGTGGTCGGCGGCATCGGCCACCTCAAGGGCACCATCGTGGCCGCCCTCGGCATCGGCCTGCTGCAGGCGTTCTTCGCCCACGCCCTGACCGGCTCGGTCGCGCAGGTGATCGTCTTCCTGGCGATCGTCGCCTTCCTGCAGGTGCGCCCGCAGGGCATCCTCTCGGTCCGGACCAGGAGCCTGGCATGAGCATGAAGAAGCTCTCCCCGTACGTCGGCTGGCTGCTGCTCGCGGTCGCCCTGCTCGTCCTCGCCCCGGCGGTGCTCTCCGACTTCCGGCTCGGACTGCTGGCCAAGTACTGCTGCTACGCCATCGCCGCGGTCGGCATCGGGCTGGCCTGGGGACGGGGCGGGATGCTGGTGCTCGGCCAGGGGCTCTACTTCGGCATCGGCGCCTACGCGATGGCGATGCACCTCAAGCTCGCCGACGCCGGTCCCGGCGGGGTGCCGGACTTCATGGCGCTCTACGGCGACGCCACCGTGCCGGGCTGGTGGGAGCCGCTGCGCAGCGGAGCCTTCGCCGTGGTGGTGATCCTCGTCCTGCCGGCTCTGGTGGCGGGCCTGCTGGGACTCGCGGTGTTCAAGCGACGGATCAAGGGGGCGTACTTCGCCATCCTGAGTCAGGCGCTCGCGGCCGCCTTCGCGATCCTGCTCGTCGGTCAGGTGAAGACCACCGGCGGCGCCAACGGGCTCAACAACTTCCAGGGCTTCTTCGGGTACGCCCTGTTCGACCCCGCCAACAAGCGGATGCTCTACTTCATCGCCGCCGGGATCCTGCTGGTCTCGATCCTGGCGATGGCCTGGCTCTACCGCAGCCGCTTCGGCGAGCTGCTGGTCGCGGTCCGCGACGGCGAGGAGCGGGTCCGCTTCCTCGGCACCGACCCGGCCAACGTGAAGCTGGCGGCGTACGTCATCGCGGCTGTCCTGGCCTCGATCGGCGGTGCGCTCTTCGTGCCGATCGCCGGGATCGTCTCGCCCGACGACGTCGGCGTGGTCGCCTCCATCGGACTGCTCGCCGGGGTGGCGCTGGGCGGGCGCGCCTCGCTGCTCGGCCCGGCTGTCGGTGCGCTGCTCGTCGGCTATGCCGAGACCTCGCTCTCCGAGGCCTTCCCGGGGTCGTGGTCCTACTTCCAGGGGGCGCTGTTCGTGCTGGTCATCCTGCTGCTGCCGGGCGGGCTGGCGCAGCTGCTGAATGCTCGCCGAGGTAACTCGGTGAGCAGTCGCTTCCTTCGTGGAGTTCCGCGAGGGAAGCAAGCCCAGGCCGAGTTACCTCGGTCAGCATCCGAGGCAGCGCCCGAGGAGGCGGCAGCGCGATGACCCTGACGGTGAACGACCTGAGGGTCGAGTTCGACGGCTTCGTCGCGATCGACGGTGTCTCCCTGACCCTCGAGCCCGGCCGGCTGCACTTCCTGATCGGCCCCAACGGCGCCGGCAAGACGACGCTCGTCGACGCCCTGACCGGCCTGGCGAAGGGGAGTGGTGAGGCGCGCTATCGCACACGAGACCTGCTCGCGCTGGCATCGCACCGGATCACCCGCCTCGGCGTGGGACGTACGTTCCAGACCGCCACGGTCTTCGAGGAGCTGAGCGTCCTGCAGAACCTCGACATCGCCGCGGGCGTGCACCGGGCGCGGTGGCGGCTGATGCTGCCGCGGCGGGGTGCGCCCGAGCGGGTCGCCGAGGTGATGGAGACGGTGGGGCTCACCGAGCTGGCGGACCGGCCGGCCGGGGTGCTCTCGCACGGGCAGAAGCAGTGGCTGGAGATCGGCATGCTGCTGGTGCAGGACTCCTCGGTGATGCTGCTCGACGAGCCGGTGGCCGGGATGTCGGCCGAGGAGCGCGAGGAGACCGGCGAGCTGCTGCGCCGGATCAGCCCCGGGCGGACCGTCGTGGTGATCGAGCACGACATGGACTTCGTGCGCAGGTTCGCCGACGTCGTCACCGTCCTGCACGCCGGGAAGGTGATCGCCGAGGGCACGGCCGCCGAGATCCGGGAGGACGCCCAGGTGCAGCTGGTCTATCTAGGAGAGGACGCCTGATGCTGAGGATCGAGTCGGTCACCGGCGGCTACGGCCGCACCACGGTGCTCCACGAGGTCAGCCTGGAGGTCCCGGCCGGCGCCGCGGTGGCCCTGATGGGGCACAACGGGGCCGGCAAGACGACCCTGCTCAAGGCCGCGGCCGGGCTCGTCCGCCCCAAGAGCGGCCGGGTGCTGCTCGACGGCGAGGACGTCACCGCGCTGCGGCCGAGCGCGCGGGTGAAGCGCGGTCTGGGCTACGTACCGCAGGGGCAGCAGAGCTTCGGCGACATGACCGCGCTGGAGAACCTCCAGCTGGTCGGCGACCGCGCCGGGATCAGCGAGATGCTCGACCTGTTCCCCGCGTTGAAGGAGCTGCTCGGCAGGCGGGCAGGCCTGCTCTCCGGCGGCCAGCGCCAGCAGCTCTCGATCGCTCGCACGCTGCTGACCAGGCCGAGGCTGCTCATCCTCGACGAGCCGACCGAGGGCATCCAGCCCAACGTGGTCGCCGAGATCGAGCGGGTGATCTCCGAGCTGACCGGACGCGGTGACCTCACCGTGCTCCTGGTCGAGCAGCACGTCGGGTTCGCGCTGCGTACCGCCTCTGCCTACTACATCCTCGAGTCCGGCCGGATCACCGCGAGCGG
This sequence comes from Nocardioides turkmenicus, assembly GCF_011045035.1. Lineage (GTDB taxonomy): Bacteria > Actinomycetota > Actinomycetes > Propionibacteriales > Nocardioidaceae > Nocardioides > Nocardioides turkmenicus. Next base: position 113,559 of record NZ_JAALAA010000017.1, on the reverse strand, counting down.
TGACGGCGGCGCCGGGGCGCACGAGCACGTCCGATCCCAGTTGGCCGTCTAGAAGGATCCGCAGATGCATCTGACCCCGTCCGACACCGAGAAGCTGCTGCTGTCCGTGGCCGGGATGGTCGCGCGCGACCGGCTCGCCCGCGGCGTGCTGCTCAACTACCCCGAGTCGGTCGCGCTGCTGTCCACCTGGGTGATCGAGCGCGCCCGCGAGGGCGCCTCGGTCTCCGACCTGATGACACGCGGCCGCACCGTGCTGACGCGGGAGCAGGTCATGCCCGACGTGGCCGACATGCTCGTCGAGGTGCAGGTCGAGGCGACCTTCCCCGACGGCCGCAAGCTCGTCACCATCCACCAGCCCATCGCCTGAGGAGGCCCCATGTCTGTGCAGTCCCGAGGACCCGGAGCCGTACGCGTCGCCGAGGGCACCATCCATCTCAACGCCGACCGGAGCGAGTCGGAGCGGCGTACGCTGATCGTCCTCAACACCGGCGACCGGCCGGTCCAGATCGGCTCCCACATCCACCTCGCCGAGGTGAACTCCGCTCTCGACTTCGACCGCGCCGCGGCCGAGGGGTTCCGGCTCGACATCCCGGCCGGGACGTCGCGCAGGTTCGAGCCGGGCGCGTCCCGGGAGGTCGCGATCGTCGCGCTCAAGGGCGCCCGCGTCGTGCCCGGCATCCAGATCAAGGAGGGGTGATGGTCGAGATCAGCAGGACCGAGTACGCCGCGCTCTACGGCCCCACGACCGGCGACCAGGTGCGGCTCGGTGACACCGACCTGTGGATCGAGGTCGAGGACGACCTGACCGCGGGCGGCGAGGAGTCGGTCTTCGGCGGCGGGAAGTCGATCCGCGAGTCGATGAACCAGTCGACGGTGCCCCGGTCCGAGGGCGCGCTCGACACGGTGATCACCAACGCCGTGGTGCTCGACCACTGGGGCATCGTCCGGGCCGACGTGGGGATCCGCGGCGGACGGATCGTCGCGCTGGGCCGCTCGGGCAACCCCGACATCGCCGACGGCGTCCACCCGGACCTGGTCATCGGGCCGGGCACGGACGTGGTCAGCGGCGAGGGCAAGATCCTCACCGCCGGGGCGATCGACGTCCACGTACACCTCCTGTCCCGCTCTCAGATCGTCGAGGCGATCTCGACCGGCACCACGACCGTCGGTGGTGGCGGCACCGGTCCGTCGGAGGGCTCCAAGGCGACCACCGTCACCCCCGGGCCGTGGCACCTGGAGACCATCCACCGGGCCCTCGACGACCTGCCGGTCAACCTGCTGCTGATGGGCAAGGGCAACACCGTCTCCGCCGCCGGGCTGGCCGAGCAGGCGCTGGCCGGGGCTGCCGCCTACAAGGTCCACGAGGACTGGGGCTCGACCCCGGCAGCGATCGACGCCGCCCTCAAGGCGGCCGACGAGCACGGCCTGCAGGTGACGCTGCACTCAGACTCCCTCAACGAGGCGGGCTACCTGGAGTCGACCGTCTCCGCGATCGCCGGCCGCTCGATCCACGCCTTCCACGCCGAGGGCGCCGGGGGAGGGCACGCGCCCGACATCCTCTCGGTCGCCTCCCTGCCGTACGTCATCCCCGGCTCCACCAACCCGACCCTGCCGCACACCGTCAACACCGTCGCCGAGCACCTCGACATGCTGATGGTCTGCCACCACCTCAACCCGCGGGTGCCTGAGGACCTGGCCTTCGCCGAGTCGCGCATCCGGGCGACCACGATCGCCGCCGAGGACGTGCTCCACGACCTCGGCGCGCTGTCGATCACCTCCTCCGACGCCCAGGCGATGGGCCGCATCGGCGAGGTCGTCTGCCGCACCTGGCAGGTCGCCCACGCGATGAAGGCCCGGCTCGGCTCGCTGGGTGGAGCGGCGGACAACATCCGCGCGAAGCGGTACGTCGCGAAGTACACGATCAACCCCGCCATCGCTCACGGCATCGCCGCCGAGGTCGGCTCCGTGGAGCCCGGCAAGATGGCCGACCTCGTCCTGTGGGACCCGCGGTTCTTCGGCATCCGCCCGGAGGTCGTGATGAAGGCCGGGACCCTGGTCTGGGGCGCCCTCGGCGACCCGAACGCCTCGATCCCGACCCCGCAGCCGGTGCTGATGAGGCCGACCCTGGTGGGGCCGGGCGCGGACCACGCGGTGTCGTTCGTCGCCCCGGCGGCCCTCGCCGCCGGCCTGGCCGAGCGTCTCGGCCTGCGTCGCCGCCTGGTCGGCATCGAGCCGACCCGGGAGATCGGAAAGGCGCAGATGGTCAACAACTCCGCGACTCCGGACATCCGGATCGAGCCCGAGACCTTCCGCATCCACGTCGACGGCGAGCTCATCGAGCCCGCGCCCGCCACCGAGCTGCCGCTGACGCAGCTCTACTCGATGTTCTGAGCGGCTCTGAGCCCGATGTCCGAAGAGCTGCTCATGATGCTGCTGGCCGACGCCCGTCTCCCGGTCGCCGGTCACACCCAGTCCGGCCAGCTGGAGGCAGCCGTACGCTCCGGCCTGGCCGCCGAGCAGGTCCCCGTCTTCATGCGCTCCCGCCTGGCCAGCGTGGTGCGGGTCGAGGCGGGCACGGCGGTCGTGGCGCTGCACCGGCTGCGTGCCGGCCTGCCGCTCCCGACCGTCGTCGACGCGTGGGCGGCGCGCACCCCGTCGGCCCCGATGCGGGACACCTCCCGCACCCTTGGTCGGGCGCTGTTGCGGCTGGTCAAGAGGCTGTTCCCGGACTCGGGGCACGTCGCCGAGGTCGCCGCCCTCGAGCGTCCCTGCCGACCGCTCGTCCTGGCAGCGGCGGCCGCCACCGGCGGCCTCGCGCCCGCCTCGCTGGGCCGGCTGGTGGCGTACGACGACCTGCAGACCGTCGCCTCGGCAGCCCTCAAGCTGCTGCCCCTCGACCCGCTCGACACCACCTCGTGGGTCCGCGACCTGCTCCCGGAGGTCGAGCGGGTCGCCACCGAGGTCGCCTCACTGACCGACCCCGACCAGATCCCCGCGCCCAGCGCGCCCCAACTAGACCTGTGGGCTCAGGCCCACGCCCGTACGACCAGGAGGTTGTTCAGTGCCTGAAAACACGACGACGAACGGCAGGGGACTGCGCATCGGGGTGTGCGGACCCGTCGGCACCGGCAAGAGCTCGCTCATCGCGCTGCTGTGCCGCGAGCTGGCCGCCGACCTCGAGATCGGCGTGGTCACCAACGACATCTACACCGACGAGGACGCCCGCTTCCTCCGCTCCGCCGGGGTGCTCGACCCGGCCCGCATCCGGGCGGTCGAGACCGGCGCGTGTCCCCACACCGCCATCCGCGACGACGTCACCGCCAACCTGATCGCCGTCGAGGAGCTCGAGGAGGAGTTCGCGCCGCTGGACGTGGTGCTGGTCGAGTCGGGCGGCGACAACCTCACCGCGACGTTCTCCCCGGCGCTGGTCGACACCCAGATCTTCCTGATCGACGTCGCCGGCGGCGGCGACGTGGCCCGCAAGGGCGGCCCCGGCATCGAGCGTGCGGACCTGCTGGTGGTCAACAAGACCGACCTCGCCCCGTACGTCGGTGTCGACCCGGCCGCGATGGTCTCCGACGCGGGGTCGGTGCGTGAGGGCCGCCCGGTGATCGCGCTCTCGCGCACCGACCCGTCCTCCGTGGAGGCGCTGATCACCTGGGTGAGGTCCGAGCTGGCCCGGCACCGCGGCGGCTCCCTCGTCCCCGCGGACCCCGGGCCGATGGCGCCGCACTTCCACGCCGACGGGACCAGCCACACCCACGACCACGAGGCTGAGCATGTTCATGGCCACCAGCACGCCTGAGCTGGCCACCGGATCCCTGACCCGGGTCCGGGTCGGCGCCGTCGACGGCACCCGGGTGCGCGTCGAGACCGACGTCGCCGGACCGTCGACGGCACCCGCGCTGCGGCCGATGCTGCTCGCCAGCGACACCCGCTCGGCGCGGATCTCGCTGGTCCCCGACGGCGCGATGCTGCTGGCCGGCGACCGGATCGGCGTCGCCGTCGAGGTGGGGGAGGGCGCGAGCCTGACCCTGGTCGAGCCGGGAGGCACGGTCGCCTACGACATGGACGGCGGGCGGGCGACCTGGTCGGTCACGATCGACCTGGCGGCAGGAGCCACCCTGGTCTGGGCCGGTGAGCCGTTCGTCGTCTCCGCCGGCGCCGACGTCACCCGCGACACCCGGATCGCCATGGCGCCCGGCTCGAGGCTCGCCCTGCGCGAGACCCTGGTCCTCGGCCGCCACGGCGAGCGCCCCGGCCGAGCCCGCACCACCTGGGAGGCTCACGACCACGACGGCCGCCCGCTCCTGGTCGAGTCCCTCGACCTGGACGCTGGCTCGCTGGCTCCCGGACTCCTCGGCCCGCACCGGGTGCTCGGGTCGGTCACCGCGCTCGGGTGCGACGTACCGCCCGATGCCTGCCCGGACGGTCGGCTCGACCTGGAGCGCGGCGGCACGCTGTGGCGCCACCTCGCCGGCGAGGCCCACGAGATCCCGAGACAGCCCTGGGAATGCGTCACGACTGGTTGAGGTTTCAACGGGCGTGACTGACATCGAGTTCGGCCTGGACACCTTCGGCGGGGTCACCCGCGACGCCGAGGGCAAGCCGCAGCACCACGCGCAGGTGATCCGCGACATCGTCGAGGAGGGCGTGCTGGCCGACCAGGTCGGGCTCGACTTCTTCGGCGTGGGCGAGCACCACCGCCGCGACTTCGCCGTCTCCAGCCCGGAGATGGTGCTCGCCGCGGTCGCCTCCCGCACCGAGCGTCTCCGCCTCGGCTCCGCGGTGACCGTGCTCAGCTCCGACGACCCGGTGCGGGTCTTCGAGCGGTTCGCCACCCTCGACGCGGTCTCGCGGGGCCGTGCGGAGATCGTGGCCGGTCGCGGCTCGTTCACCGAGTCGTTCCCGCTGTTCGGCTTCGACCTCGCCGACTACGAGGAGCTCTTCGAGGAGCGTCTCGACCTGCTGGCCGCGCTGCTGAAGGAGGAGAAGGTCACCTGGGAGGGCCGCACCCGCGCGGCGCTCACCGACCAGGAGGTCTTCCCGCGCACCGAGAACGGCCTGACCGCGTGGGTCGGCGTCGGCGGCAGCCCGGAGTCGGTCGTACGCACCGCCCGCCACGGATTCGGCCTCTTCCTCGCCATCATCGGCGGGCCCGCCGACCGGTTCGCGCCCTACATCGACCTCTTCGAGCGCGCCCAGGACGAGTTCGGGGTGACGCGGAAGCGGGTCGCCGTCCACTCACCCGGCTTCGTCGCCAAGACCGACGAGCAGGCCCGGGAGACGGTCTACGAGGGCTGGCTGGCCATGCGCACCCAGATCGGCCGCGAGCGCGGCTGGCCGCCGCCGCGCCCCGGCGACTTCGAGCGCGAGATCGAGGGAGGGTCCCTCTACGTCGGCTCGCCCGAGACCGTCGCCCGGAAGCTCGCCAGCACGATCAAGGTGCTCGGCGTCGACCGGTTCGACCTCAAGTACGACCAGGGCCGGGTGCGCCACGAGGACCTGATGGGCTCGATCGAGCTCTACGGCACCCAGGTCGTGCCGCTCGTCAAGGACATGCTCAGCCCAGCTCGTTAGCGCAGCCAGCTCGAGATCGGGTGGATCGCGAAGTAGACGGCGAACATGACCGCGACCAGCCACATCAGCGGGTGGACGGACCTGGCCTTGCCGCGGACGATCTTGATGAGCACGTACGCCAGGAACCCGGCGCCGATGCCGACCGAGATCGAGTAAGTGAAGGGCATCAGCGCGATCGTCAGGAACGCCGGGATGGCGATGTCCGGATCGGCCCAGTTGATGTCCTTGACCTGCTGCATCATCAGGAAACCGACCAGCACCAGCGCGGGCACGGCCGCCTCCGACGGGATCACGGTGACCAGCGGCGCCAGGAACGTGGTGAGCAGGAACAGCACACCGGTGACCACCGCGGCCAGACCGGTCCGGGCGCCCTCGCCGACACCCGAGGCCGACTCGACGTAGGATGTGTTGGACGAGACGCCACCGGCACCACCGGCGGCAGCAGCCAGCGAGTCGACGACCAGGATCGAGCGCGTACGCGGCGGGGTGCCGTCCTCGCGCAGCAGCCCGGCCTCGGAGCCGATCGCGGTCATCGTGCCCATGGTGTCGAAGAAGTCGGCGAGCATCAGCGTGAAGATCAGCAGGATCGCGGTCACGATGCCGACGTTCTGGAACGAGCCGAGCAGGTTGAACTCGCCCAGCGTCGCGAACGAGGGCCAGTCGACGATCTTGTCGGGCATGGCCGGCACGTTCAGCGCCCAGCCGGTCGGGTTCTTCGCGCCGCCCGCGCCGAGGTCGGCGATGGCCTCGACGATGATCGCGAGCACCGTGGTGACCGCGATGGAGATCAGGATCGCGCCGCGCACCTTGCGCACCCACAGCGTGATGACCAGGGCGAGACCGATCACGAAGACCAGCACCGGCCAGCCCGCGAGCTGCCCGGTCGGGCCCAGCTGCACGGGGACGGTCGTGTTCGCGGCGTCGGGGATGCGGCGTACGAATCCGGCGTCGACGAAGCCGATCACCGCGATGAACAGGCCGATACCGACCGAGATCGCGGTCTTGAGCTCGCGCGGGACCGCGTGGAAGACGGCCTCACGGAACCCGGTGAGCACCAGCACGAGGATCACCAGACCCTCGATCACCACCAGTCCCATGGCGTCGGCCCAGGTCATCTGGCTCGCGATCGAGAACGCCACGAACGCGTTGAGCCCGAGGCCGGTCGCCAGCGCCAGCGGGTAGTTGGCGACGAGACCCATCAGGATCGTCATCACGCCGGCCACCAGCGCCGTGCCGGCCGCGATCGCGGCCAGGTTCTCGCCGCTGGAGCCGCCGAGGAGGTCGCCGTTCACGTCCTCCGCGAAACCGAGGATCAGGGGGTTCAGGGCGACGATGTAGGCCATCGTGAAGAAGGTGACCACGCCACCGCGGACCTCGCGTCCGACCGTGGAGCCGCGTGCGCTGATCTGGAAGAACCGGTCAAGAGCATGGGGACGTGCCGGGGTCGAAGTGCTCACGCCCCGCATCTTCGCAGATGCGGGGCGTGTGCTCGGCGAAGGGCGCTGGTCAGTCGGTGTGGTGGACCGGCAGGTCGGCCTCGGCGGTGCCCCAGGAGCGGTTGGGCTCGGCGCCGACGTCGATGCGGACGGCGCCGCCGCGGGTCATCACCGACTCGGGCAGCCATGACTGGGTGCGTGCCGTGCCGTCGAGGGTGACCGACTGGACGTAGACGTTCTCGGGGCTCGCCTGCGGTGACTCGATGACGATGTCGACGCCGTTGCCGCGGTGGATGATGACGCGCTCGAAGACGGGGCTGGAGAGCAGCATCTCGGCGCGGGCGGGGTCCTGCGGGTAGATGCCCATCGTCGAGAAGACGTACCACGCCGACATGGTGCCGAGGTCGTCGTTGCCGGGCAGGCCGCGCGGCCCGGTCCCATATGCCAGTGATGCCATCGCGCGGACCGTCTCCTGGGTTTTCCAGGGTGCGCCGAGAGCGTTGTACATCCACGGGACGTGGATGCCGGGCTCGTTGGTGGGGTCGTAGCGCAGCGCGTCGCCGCCGGTGTACTGCCAGGAGCCGTCGGCCTTGTGGAAGAACGCGTCCAGCCGCTGGATCGCCCGCTCGCGCCCACCGACGGCCTCGGCCAACCGGGCGACGTCGTGCGGCACCATCCAGGTGTACGTCGCGCTGCTCCCTTGCGCGAAGCCGGTCTGCGTCGACGGGCTGAAGCCGGCGACCCAGCTCCCGTCGGCGTTGCGGGCCTGCTGGTAGCCGGTGGTCCCGGTGGCGGGGTCGGTGGCGGCGGGGTTGAAGGTGTGCTGCCACCAGCCGGCCCGCTCCATCAGCGCGTCGGTCTCGGTGGACGAGGCACCGAGGCGGCGGCCCCAGTCGGCGAGCGAGTAGTCGGCGACGGAGTCCTCGAGGGTCTCGGCCGCGCCGCCCCAGCAGCGGCAGGTGTCCTGGGGTGCGTACCCCTTGGCGAGGTAGTCGGCCAGGTTCGGTCGCTGGCCGATGCACTGTCCCGGGCAGCCGTAGCTGGACAGCCCGTCGGGGTGCGGCACCGTCGCCTGGTGGACCAGCGACCGGTAGGCGCCGGCGGCGTCGAAGTTGCGCACGCCGAGCGCGTAGAACCCGGCGAGGGTCGGGGCAGAGGGGTCGCCGGTCATCACGTGCGTCCAGCCGCTGAGATGGACCCAGCGGTCCCAGACGCCGCCGTGCTGGCGGGAGTAGGCGTGCAGCGAGCGGGCGAAGTCGCCGGCCACGCGCGGCTCCAGGAGCGCGAGCAGCTGGGTGTGGGCGCGGTACTGGTCCCAGCCGGAGAAGTTTCCGTACTGCGCCTGCTGACCGCGCTCGATCCGGTGCACCTCCTGGTCGCTGCCCCAGTAGGTGCCGGCGACGTCGGAGATCACGTTGGGCTGCAGGTAGGAGTGGTAGAGGCCGGTGTAGAACGCCGTCTGCTCCTCCGCGGTGCCGCCGGCGACCTCGATCGAGGAGAGCGCGTCGCGCCACTCCGCGCGAGCGTCCGAGGCGACCGTCGCCACGGTGTCGCGCCTCCCGATCTCGGCGGCCAGGTTGGCCTCGGCTGCCGACTGGCTGGTGTAGGAGATCCCGATCCGCATCCGCACGCTCTGGTCGCGGCTCGGATCGAAGGAGACGTAGCCGCCCGAGCCCTGCCCCTGGCGGGCCGCGCCGGTCTCGTAGCCCTCGCCGCCGCGCGCCTCGGTGCTGCCCGGCTGGAGCTCGCCGTTGACCCAGGTTCCGTGGCCGGAGAAGCCGCGGTCGAACTGCGCGGTGAAGTAGAGCCGGTAGTAGGAGCGCTTGTTGCTCCCGCCGCCGTTGCCGCGCCGGCCGCAGAACGCGCCCGTGAGCACCGAGCCGCTCACCGTCCGCTTCGCCTCGTCGATCCGCGTCACCGCGGCCTCGCTGCCGTTGAGCGAGTTGGAGGTGCGGAAGAGCAGGTTGGCCGGCTTGTCGGCCGGGAAGGTCAGCTCGCTGACCGCCGCCCGGGTCGTCACCGCGGTGTCGACCTCGGCACCGTTGGCCAGGCCCAGCCGGTAGTGCCCCGGCTCGGCCAGCTCGTCGGCGTGGCTGAAGTTCGAGGCGTACGTCGCATCGGTGACGTCCGCGGTCGGCGACCCGGTCATCGCCGCGGTGTGCGGGAAGATCGGCACGTCCCCGGCGGCGCCCGGGTGGCAGCCCGCGCCGTTGACGTGGGTGAGCGAGAAGCCGCGCAGCCGGGTGGTGTCGTAGGAGTAGCCGTTCGACGCGGCGGTGTTGGTCTGGTCGCCCGCGGTGGAGGTCGGGCTGAACGAGATCATCCCGAAGGGACGTACGGCTCCGGGGTAGGTGTTGCCGCCGTTCGACGAGCCGATCAGCGGGTCGACGAGCGCCACCGGGTCACCGGCGGGCGGCGCGGCGGCCTGCGCCGCGGTGAGCGAGGTGAGCGCGCCGCCGAGCAGCGCGAGGGACAGGGCACAAGTCGCGAGAACCCGCATGGCGGAGGACGATTCCAGAAGTAGGCCCTCCGCCGTGCGGGTTTCAGGTGAGAGAGAGTTGAACTCAGGCGGTCCACTCGGGGTAGTCGGTGTAGCCGGCCTCGCCGCCGCCGTAGAAGGTCGCCAGGTCGGGCTCGTTGAGGGGGAGGCTCTCCGCCAGGCGCCGCGGCAGGTCCGGGTTGGCGATGAACGTACGCCCGAACGCGGCCGCGTCGATCAGGTCGGCCTCGAGCAGGCGGGCCGCCTTCTCCGTGGTGTAGGCGCCGGCGGCCACGATCGGGCCGGGGTGGGCGGCGCGCAGCTGCTTGCGGTAGTCGTCGGTCAGCTCCGGGCCGCCGGCCCAGTCGGGCTCGGAGAGGTGGAGGAAGGCGATGCCGCGCTTGCCGATCTCGGCGGCGAGGTGGAGGCCCATTTCGGCGCCCTCGGGGTCCTCGAGGCCGTTGAAGGGACCGATCGGCGAGATCCGGATGGCGACGTGCTCGGCGTCCCACTCGTCGATGACCGCGTCGAGGACCTCGAGGACGAGCCGGGCGCGGTTCACCAGGGAGCCGCCGTAGGAGTCGGTGCGCTCGTTGCTGCTGGCGCTGGCGAACTGGTGGAGCAGGTAGCCGTGAGCGGCGTGGATCTCGACCAGGTCGAAGCCGGCCTCGCGGGCGTTGCGGGTCGCGCGGCGGTAGTCGTCGATCAGGCCCGCGATCTCGGCGGTCTCCAGGGCGCGGGGCGTGGGGCAGCTGACGCGCGTCGGGGTGCCGTCCTCGCCGCGTACGGTCGTGCGGTTGCGGTACGGGAGCGCGGAGGCGCTGACCGGGAGGTCACCGTCGTGGAACGACTCGTGGGAGACCCGGCCGGTGTGCCACAGCTGTGCCGCGATCCGGCCGCCCGCCTCGTGGACGGCGTCGGTGACGTGACGCCAGCCCTCGACCTGCTCGGCGGAGTAGATGCCCGGGGTGTCCATGTAGCCCTTGCCCTGCGGCGAGACCTGGGTGCCCTCGGAGATGATCAGCCCTGCCGAGGCGCGCTGCCGGTAGTAGTCGGCCATCAGCGGGTTGGGTACGTCGCCGGGCTGGCTGGCGCGCATCCGGGTCAGCGGCGCCATCAGGACGCGGTTGGGGAGGGTTGTCGAACCCAGGCTCACGGGCGAGAAGAGTGAGGTCATGTGGCGCTGAACTGAGCGGTTGCTCATATTGTTCCCGGCGGCTGCGCCGAGGTCGCCGAACCGGCGATCACCAGCGCTCCCATGACACCGGCCTTGTCGCCGAGCTCGCTCGGCACCACGTCGAGCGCCGCGGCGGTGTCGGGCTGGGTGAAGCGGTCGATGGAGTCCTTGATCCCGAGGACGAACGACTCCGAGTGGCGCATCGTGTCACCCACCACGATCAGGGCCGGGTTGAGGTGGTTGCAGAGATCGGCGAGCACCCGCCCGACGGCACGGCCGGCGTCGTCGAGGATCCGGTTGACCCGGATGTCGCCCTCCTGGGCGAGCTCGAGCAGCCGCTCGACGCTGAGCGTCTCGTCGTAGGCCGGCTGCAGCAGCTCGACCAGGCGGGAGCCGCCGAACGCCTTCTCCAGGCAGCCGCGGTTGCCGCACCGGCAGATCGGGCCGTTGTCCTCGAAACGTACGTGGCCGATCTCGCCGGCGATGCCGGTGATGCCCCGGTAGAGCTTGCCGGCGAGGACCAGGCCGGCGCCGATGCCGCTGGAGGCCTTGACGTAGATGACGTCGTCGATGTCGCGGGCCGCGCCGTACTCGATCTCGGCGAGCGCGCCGAGGTTGGCGTCGTTCTCGATCTGGACGGGCAGGCCGATGCGGCGGGCGAGCTCCTCGCCGGGGGCGAGGTCCATCCAGTTGCCGAGGATGGGGGAGACGACGATGCCGCTGTGGGGGTCGACGGGGCCGGGGATGCCCATGCCGACGCCGAGGACCCGGTCGGTCCTCGGGTCGATGCCGGCCTCGGTCAGGCACTCGCGCACGAGCGCAGCGGCCCGGTCGATCGTCTCGACGGCGGAGTTGTCGACGTCGAGCCGGATCTCCCGCTCGACGAGCGGCTTGGCCGCGAGGTCGGCGACCGCGACGCGGACGTGGCGGTGGCCGATGTCGACGCCGATGAGGGTGCCCGGGGAGCCGCTGATGGTGAGGAGCGAGGGCGGGCGGCCGCCGCCGCGGGCCAGGGTGTCGCCGGTGGTCTCGACGATCTGCTCGGAGGCGAGCAGCTCCTGGACGATGCTCGACACGGTGCTGCGGGAGAGTCCGGTGCGCTGGGCTAGCTCGGCACGGCTGACCGGCGCCGAGCGGCCCAGGAGGTCCAGCACCTGGGCACGGTTGGCGACGCGCAGCCGCGACTCCGGAGTGGTCATGCCGTGACTGTAGGGGATTATGTCGATTTACGACAGATCTCAGGTTGAAAACGTCCTGCGTTATGCGTTGACTCGACAGAATGGAGAGGCGTACGTTGTCCCGGCACGCGACCGCGAGTAACCCAGATCACATACCGACGTAGCGGTCGCGCAACCGGAGGACAAAGATGAACGCAACGCGAAAGGCCCTGGCCGCCGGCCTGGCCGCCCTGAGCCTGCTGGCGGTCTCCGCTTGCGGGGGCGAGAGCGAGAGCGGCAGCACCGATGAGGTGGAGGTCTTCACCTGGTGGGCCGAAGGTAGTGAGAAGGCCGGGCTCGACGCCTTGGTCAAGGTCTTCGACGAGCAGAACCCCGACCTGAAGTTCGTCAACGGCGCCGTCGCCGGTGGTGCCGGCAGCGACGCGAAGAACGTGCTCCAGTCCCGCCTGCAGAACGGTGAGCCGCCGGCCACCTTCCAGGCGCACGCGGGTGCCGAGCTGACCGACTACATCAACGCCGGCCAGATCGAGGACCTCACCGACCTCTACGAGGAGAAGGGCTGGAACGAGCGCTTCCCCGAGGGTCTTCTCGAGCGGCTGAAGCAGGACGGAGGCATCTACTCCGTCCCCTCGAACATCCACCGCGCCAACGTGATGTGGGCCAACCCGGCCGTCCTGAAGAAGGCCGGCATCGAGGCCAACAAGACCTACGACTCGCTCGACGCCTGGATCGCCGACCTGAAGGCGATCAAGGCCAAGGGCATCATCCCGCTCTCGATCGCGACCGACTGGACCCAGGTCCACCTCCTCGAGACCGTGCTCCTCGCCGATCTGGGCGCCGAGGCGTACAACGGCCTCTGGGACGGCACGACCGACTGGGGCGGCAGCGAGGTCAAGGCCGCGCTGGAGGACTACAGCACGCTCCTCTCGCTGACCAACACCGACCGTCAGGGTCTCGACTGGCCGGACGCGACCCAGCTGGTGATCGACGGCCAGGCTGCGTACAACGTCATGGGTGACTGGGCCGAGGCGGCCTTCCAGGAGCAGAAGAAGAAGCTCAACACCGACTACACCGCGGTCCCGGTCCCGGGCACCGAGGGCGTCTTCGACTTCCTCGCCGACTCGTTCACGATGCCGGTCGACGGCCCCAACGCCGCCGGCACCGAGGCCTGGCTCGAGACCATCGCGAGCGACGAGGGCCAGGTCGCCTTCAACAAGGCGAAGGGCTCGATCCCGGCCAGCACCACGGCCGACACCGCCGACTTCGGTGAGTACCAGCAGACCGCGATCAAGTCGTGGAGCGAGGACGAGATCGTCTCCTCGCTCGCCCACGGCGCCGCGACCTCGGTCAACTGGCTGACCGACATCACCGCCGCGGTCGCGAAGTTCGGCAGCAACAACGACGTCGCCGAGCTCCAGGAGGGCCTCGTCGAGGCCGCCGAGGACAACAAGCCCGAGTAAGCGAATCCTCTTCTGGGCCGAGGGACTGCGGCCGCCCCCATGGGTCGCAGCCCCTCGGCCGCCCTTTGTGAAAGGACGGACACATGTCCTCCACGGTGCCCAGCACCGCCAGGCGACCCAGACGGGCCAGGGGCCGTATCGGCGGCCACGGGTGGGTCGCCCCGGTGCTCCTGATCCTGCCGACCGTCATCGTCATCGGCGTCTTCGTCTACGGCCTCATCGGGTCCAACATCCACACCTCCCTGCAGGACCGGCACAACATCGGGCCGTCCCAGGGCTTCGCGGGTCTGGAGAACTACCGCGACCTGTTCACCGACGACGACTTCATCTACTCGCTGCGCAACCTCCTGCTCTACACCGCGACGTTCCTCGTCGGCACGCTGTGCCTGGGGTTCCTGTGGGCGTGGCTGCTGGAGCGCAAGGCCCGCGGCGAGTCGCTGTTCCGGGCCATCTACCTGTTCCCGATGGCGGTCTCGTTCGTCGCCTCCGGTGTGGTGTGGCGCTGGCTGCTCAACAACGCCGAAGGTGACCGCGCCTCCGGCCTGAACCGGCTCTTCGGGACGCTCCACCTCGACTTCCTGCAGAACCCGTGGTGGACCAACGAGCGCTGGGGCATCCTGGCGATCGCCGTCCCCGCCATCTGGCAGCTCAGCGGCTACGTGATGGCGCTCTTCCTGGCCGGCTTCCGCGGGATCCCCGAGGAGCTGCGCGAGGCGGCCCGGATGGACGGGGCCTCGGAGTGGCAGCTCTACCGCCACGTCCTCTTCCCGCAGCTGAGCCCGGTCGCACTCTCCGCGATCATCATCATCGGCCACATGTCGCTGAAGGTCTTCGACCTGATCATGGCCATCGCCGGACAGACGAACTACACGACCCAGGTGCCCGCCACCCAGATGTGGATCGAGTTCACCCGTGGCGACTATGCCAAGTCGGCCGCCATCGGGACGATCCTGCTCGTCATCGTGGCGATCCTGATCGTCCCCTACCTCGTCTCCACCTACCGTCAGGAGCGTCGCCGATGACCACCGATGTGACGACCGACGCCATCCCGGCAGCCGTCGCGACCAGGATCCCGGGCGAGCGCTCGCGCGGCGTCTGGCGCACCGTCAAGTACGTCCTGCTGATCCTCTTCGCCCTGGTCATCCTGCTCCCGGCGTACGTCCTGTTCGTGACCAGCTTCAAGGGGCTCGGCGACGCGACCCCGGCCAACGCCTGGAAGCTTCCCGAGTCCTGGGAGACGGCCGGCTGGTCGCGCGCCTGGGAGCAGCTCGGGCCGGCGCTGGGGCGTACGTTCGCGATGGTCATCCCGGCCTCGATCATCTCCTCGGTGCTCGGGTCGATGAACGGGTTCGTGCTCTCCAAGTGGCGCTTCCCGGGCGCCGATGTGGTGTTCACGCTGATCCTGTTCGGGATGTTCATCCCCTACCAGGCGGTGATGGTGCCGCTGGTCCAGCTGATGAGCAACCTCGGCGTCCCCTCGGGCGTGCCGAGCCTGATCGTGCTGCACGTGGTCTACGGCCTGCCGATCACGACGCTGATCTTCCGCAACTACTACGCGGGCGTCCCGGTCGAGCTCGTCGAGGCGGCTCGGGTCGACGGCGCCGGCATGCTCCGGACGTACGGCTCGATCATCCTGCCGATCTCGGCACCGGCGTTCGTGGTGGTGCTGATGTGGCAGTTCACCTCGGCCTGGAACGACTACCTATTCGCGCTGTTCTTCTCGACCTCGCGCAACGGGCCGGTGACGATCGCGCTCAACTTCCTGGCGAGCGGTCAGCTGCAGGACTACTCCGCCAGCATGGCGGGCGCGCTGATCGCGTCCGTCCCGACGCTGATCATCTACATCCTGCTCGGCCGCTACTTCGTCGGCGGGCTGATGGCCGGCTCGGTCAAGGGATGACCAGCCGATGATGGATCGATGATGGACACGGATGCCGAGTGCCGCCGGCTGGCCGGGTTCGCCCGGGCGTCGGCGGCCTCGGCCGCCGGGTTCTGGTGGCTGGACGAGTCCGGCCGCCCGGACCCTGCGGAGCCGGTGCACACCTGGATCACCGCCCGGATGACCCATGTCTTCGCGCTCGCCCACCTGCGCGGAGACATCGAGGGCGCCGCCGAGCTCGCGGCTCACGGCGTCCGGGCGCTGTCGGGAGCGCTGTGCGACGTCGAGTTCGGCGGCTGGTTCGCCTCGGTGTCGGGGGAGGGGGAGCCGGTCGGCACCCTCAAGGAGGCGTACGCCCACGCCTTCGTCGTCCTGGCCGCGACCAGCGGTGTCGCGGCCGGTGTGCCAGGCGCGGACGCGCTGCTCGACGAGGCGCTGGGCGTGATGCAGCAGCACTTCCTCGACGACTCCGGCCGGGTGGTCGACAGCCTCGAGCGGGATCTTCGCTCCGGCGAGGCCTACCGCGGGGCCAACTCCAGCATGCACACGGTCGAGGCGTTCCTGGCCGCCGGCGACGTCACCGGCGACGCCGCCTGGCACCGCCGGGCGCTGGCGATCGCGGAGCACCTGATCCACGGTGTCGCCCGCTCGCACGGCTACGACCTGCCCGAGCACTTCGACCTGGACTGGTCGCCCGTGCTCGACTACAACGCCGACCGTCCCGGCGACCCGTTCCGCCCCTACGGGTGCACGCCCGGACACCTGCTGGAGTGGTCGCGGCTGCTGCTGCATCTCGACGCCTGCCTGGACGAGGCGCCGACGTGGCTGGTCGAGGACGCCCGGGCACTCTTCGAGCGCGCGGTCGAGGTCGGCTGGTCCGCCGACGGCGAGACCGGCTTCGTCTACACCACCGCCTGGGACGGCACCCCGGTCACCCGGCTGCGGCTGCACTGGGTGGCCGCGGAGGCGCTCGCCGCGGCCGGCGCGCTGTACACCCGCACCGGCGAGGCGGCCTACGACGAGTGGCGCCAGCGGTTCGAGGACTACATCGAGGCCCACCTCGTCGACCGCGAGCTCGGCAGCTGGCACCACGAGCTGGACGAGCACAACCGGCCCTCGCACGTGATCTGGCACGGCAAGCCGGACGTCTACCACGCCTACCAGGCTCTGCTGCTCGCCCGGATGCCGCTGGCCCCGGTGCTCTCGGTGCAGCTCGCCGCGGCCGGTCCGGGTCAGGCCGCCTGGAACGAGCGTCGGGAGAGCCCCAGGCCGTAGCCGTCCAGGGTCGTGGTGACCGGAGCCGTCGGGTCGGTCGCCGCGCCCAGGGTGACGAAGAGCGGGGTGAAGTGCTCCACGGTCGGATGGGCGTACGGCATGCCGGGCGCGGCGGTGCGGAACCGGGCCAGCTCGGCGACGTCGCCGCGGTCCAGGGCATCCGCGGCCCAGGAGTCGAAGTCGGCCGACCAGCCGGCCGGCTTGTTCTCGGTCATCATCTCGCGGGTGATGAACGGCAGCCCGTGGGTCATGTGGCCCGAGCCGACCACGAGCACGCCCTCCTCGCGCAGCGGCCGCAGGCGCTCGCCGAGGGCCAGCAGCTTGTCGGGGTCCTCGGTGGGCAGCGAGAGCTGGACGACCGGGATGTCGGCGGCGGGGTACATGATCTTCAGCGGCACCCAGGCGCCGTGGTCGAGGCCGCGGCGGGTGTGCTGGTGGGCGGACTCGGTGTCGGGCATCAGCGCCGCGGTGGTGCGGGCGAGCTCGCTCGCATCCGGGGTGTCGTAGCGCACCGAGTGGTAGATCGGGTCGAAGCCACCGAAGTCGTAGACCAGCTCGTCGGGGCGGGTCGCGCTGATCGAGAGCGGCGCCGACTCCCAGTGCGCCGAGATGACCAGGATGGCCTTCGGCCGGGGCAGCGAGCGGGCCCAGGCATACAGCGGGTCGAGCCACTCGGGGCTCTGCAGCGGCAGCGGGCCGCCGCCGTGGGACAGGTAGAGGCTCGGCAGCGGCCCGTCGGCAGGTGTCCAGACCCGGTGCGGGTCGGTCGCCTCGCGGGCCCGGACAGCGCGCAGGTGCTGGGTGAACGGATGTGTCTCGGGGAGGCGGGCGTCCGCGGCGGCGGTCGTGCTCTCGGGTGCGGTGGTCATGGCGGTCTCCTGCGGCTGGGCGCAATAGTTGTTGCTTGAACTAACTCTAGGCGTTCGCTGTTTGTTCCGGACAACTTTCTGCGGCAGACTCCGTGAGCGTGGAGGGCAACTGGCTGTCGCCGGCGGAGCGGGCAGCATGGGTGCGCCTGATCGCCGTCCTCGAGCTGCTCCCGGGTGCTCTCGACTCCCAGCTGCGCCGCGACGCGGGGCTGACCCACTTCGACTACGGGGTCCTGGCGATGCTCTCCGAGGCTCCCGAGCGGACCCTGCGGATGACCGAGCTGGCGGGCTACACCAACGCGACGCTTCCCCGGCTCTCCAACGTCGTCAAGCGTCTGGCCGACCGCGGCCTCATCGAGCGGCACACCTGCCCGGGCGACCGCCGCGCGACCAACGTACGTCTCACGGAGGCGGGCCACGAGAAGATGGTCGCCTCGGCCCCCGGTCATGTCGACGCGGTGCGGGAGTATGTCTTCGACTCGCTGAGCCCCGAGCAGGTCGACCAGCTCGCCGAGATCGCCGGCACCATGCTCGAGCGGCTCGACCCGACCGGTGTGAAGAGACCGCCACTGGACCCCGGTTCGGTTTAGGTTACCCTAACCTAGGTTGGCGGCTCGGCGCCGGCCGCTGACCCGTGCCGCACCTGAAGGAACAGTCGTGAACCGTCGTTTCCGCATGGCCCCCATCACGGCCGCCGTAGCCGCCGCCTCCCTTGCTCTCGTCGCCTGTGGTGCCTCCACCGAGGCCTCCGACGGGGAGGACGGCGCCGGATCCGGCTTCGTGCACGAGGACGCCCGCGGCAAGACGATCGAGGTCGACGGCACCCCCGAGACCGTCGTCGCCCAGGCGAGCGCCGCGGCCGCGCTGTGGGACAACGGCTTCAAGGTCGACGGCGTCTACGGCGACCTGCCCGAGCCGCCGAACTACCTGACCGGCAACCTCGACGTCTCCGAGACGAAGGTCCTGGGCAAGGCCTGGGGCGAGTTCAACGTCGAGGAGTACGCCGCGATGAACCCCGACCTGCTGATCGACATGACCTTCGACGGAAAGACCCTCTGGTACGCCGGCGAGGTCGAGAAGCAGGTCGACAAGCTGGCTCCCACCCTCGCCATGCCGCTGACCGGGCTCTCGGTGACCGAGCAGATCGAGGCGTTCCAGACGCTCGCCGAGGACCTCGGGGCCGACCCGGAGACCGACGAGGCCAAGGCCGAGTTCGAGGACGCCGTCGCGCGGATCGAGGCCGTGGTGGAGAAGAACCCCGACCTGACCGTGGTCGCGGCGTCGACCTACGGCGAGGAGATCTACTTCGCCAACGCGCCCGAGCACCCCGACCTCGCCTACCTCGCCGAGCTCGGCGTGAAGTTCCCGAAGGTGACCCCCGACGAGCAGGGCATCTTCGAGCCGGTCAGCCTGGAGAACATCAGCAAGTACCACGCCGACGTTCTCCTCGTCGACGCCCGCGACCCCGGCGGCCTCGAGGAGCTGAGGACGAAGGACATCTTCAAGCGGCTGCCCGCTGTCGCCGCCGGTCAGCAGGACCTCTGGTATCCCGCCGCGCCCTACAGCTACCAGGCCTACGCCGAGGTCTTCCGTGGTTACGCCGACCAGCTCGAGGCCGCTCAGGTCCTCGAGCAGGGCTGACGGGTACGACGTGCGACTCAGTGACCTCGCCTCGGGCGAGGCCGTCTCGGCGCGCGCGGACCACACCCGGGTGCAGGTCCCGCGCGGCCCGGCGCCTCTCGGACTCCGTGCGGCCGCGGCGATCGTGGATCTGGCCCTGGTGGTGCTGCCGCTCGCCGTCGGCGCGCTCGTCGTGCACTCGCTGCGCGACGCGAACGGCGGCGGCACCGCGGACCGGGTCGTCTTCGGCGGCTTCGCGCTCGCCGTCGCGGTGGCCGTCCTCGTGTGGAACCGTGGCTTCGCCCAGGGCCGGCGCGGCGCGTCCACCGGGCTGACCTGGCTCGGGCTGGTCGCCCGAGGTCCCGACGGCCGCCCCCTCGGCGTACGCCGCAGCCTGCTGTTCGCGCCGCGACAGGTCGTGCGCCGGGTCACCGCCATCGACGAGGGCTTCGCCGCGATCGAGGTCGACCTCACCCCGGCGCAGCTGCGGCTGCGCCGGGTCGCCGGCCTCCTCGCGCTGCTCGTCCTCCTGGTCGTCCTGCTCGTGGCCAGCGTGGCGGTGGGCTCGCGGCCGTTGAGCTTCGGCGAGATCTGGCACGGGATCGTGCCGCCCTACGACACGACCCCGACCGAGGCCGACCTGATCGTCCGCGACCTGCGTACGCCCCGGACCCTCCTCGGTCTCGTCACCGGCATCGCCCTCGGCCTGGCCGGCGGGCTCATCCAAGGACACACGCGCAACCCGCTCGCCGACCCCGGCATCCTCGGCGTCAGCGCGGGCGCCGCCTGCGCGGTGGTCCTGGCGATCACGTTCCTCGGGGTGACGAGCGCGGTCGGTTACATCTGGTTCGCCCTCGCCGGGGCGCTGGTCACCAGCCTCGTGGTCTTCGGTCTCGCGTCGGTCGGGAGCAGCAGCCCCTCACCGGTCTGCCTCGTCCTCGGCGGGGCGGCGGTGGCGGCGTTCCTCTCGGCCGTCACCTCGGCGGTGGTGCTCCTCGACCAGACCACGCTGGACGCCTACCGCTTCTGGGTCGTCGGCTCCGTCGCCGGACGGGGGCTCGAGATCCTGCTGCCGTTGCTGCCGTTCTTCGCTCTCGGCACCGTGCTGGCCATGGTCAACGCTCCCGGTCTGAACATCCTCAGCCTCGGCGAGGAGGTCGCCCGCTCGCTCGGTACGAGCGTGGCGCTGAACCGCACCGTCGGCATCACCGCGCTCACCCTGCTCGCCGGCGCCGCGACCGCGGCCTGCGGCCCGATCGCCTTCATCGGCCTCGCCGTACCCCACATCGCGCGAGCGTTCACCGGGCCCGACTACCGGTGGCTGCTGCCGTGCTCCGCGCTGATCGGCGCCATCATGCTCCTGACCTGCGACATCCTCGGCCGCGTCGCGGCGCGCCCGGGGGAGCTCCAGGTCGGCATCGTGCTCGCCCTGGTGGGCTCGCCCTTCTTCATCGCCCTCGTACGCCGCCGGAAGCTGGTGACCCTGTGACGACGACGCTCGTGCCCGGCCGCCCGCGCTTCGGGCGAGGACCGCTGACGCTGGTCTGGCGTCCGCGCCTGGTCGTGGTCGACGTCGCTCTGCTGGTGCTGGTCTTCCTGCTGGTGTGCCTCAACGTCGGTCGCGGTGACTACCCGATCAGCGTGCCCGACGTCGCCGCGGTGATCCTCGGCGGCGGGACCGACGCCGAGCACTTCATCGTCTGGGACCTCCGCCTGCCACGCTCCGTGGTCGGCCTCCTGGTGGGCGCCGGCTTCGGCATGTCGGGAGCGATCTGGCAGTCGATCACCCGCAATCCGCTCGCCAGCCCCGACCTGCTCGGCATCACCGCCGGCGCCAGCGCGGGCGCGGTCGCGGTGATCGTCTTCGGCGGCACCGCCTTCGTCGGCGGCGCCATCGGCGTGCCGGCGGCGGCCATGGTGGGCGGCCTGCTGGCCGGCGTGGTGATCTACCTGCTCGCCTGGCGCCGCGGGATCGAGGGGTTCCGGCTCGTCCTGATCGGGGTCGCCGTCAACGGCATCCTCCTCGCGCTGACCAACTGGATGCTCGTCGTCGGTGAGATCTGGGACGCCCAGGAGGCGACCGTGTGGCTCAACGGGTCGCTCAACGGCCGGGGGTGGAGCGACGCCGTTCCCGCCGCGATCGCCCTCGGAGCCATCGGCGCGGTCGCCCTGGCCTCGACCTTCCAGCTCTCCGCGCTCAAGCTCGGCGACGACACCGCCCGTGCGCTCGGGGTGCGGGTGCAGCTCAGCCAGTCCGTCCTGCTGGTCGCCTCGGTCCTGCTGGCCGCCATGTGCGTCACCGCGGCCGGCCCGATCGGGTTCATCGCCTTCGTCGCCCCGCAGGTCGCGCTCCGGATCGCCCGCACCTCCGGGCCGCCGCTGCTCGCCTCGGCGCTCACCGGTGCCGCCCTGGTCGTGGGCAGCGACTACGTCGCGCGCGTGCTCCTACCCGTCGAGCTCCCGGTCGGGATCGTCACCACCGCCATCGGAGGCCCCTTCCTGATGTATCTGATCATCCGCACCAACCGGAGGCTGTCACGATGAGCGAGCACCAGATCACCGCCGAGGACCTGGTGCTCGGCTACGGCGACCGGGTCGTCGTCGACGGCCTGACCACCGAGATCCCGTCGGGCAAGGTCACCACGATCATCGGCCCCAACGGCTGCGGCAAGTCGACCTTCCTGCGGGCGGTCGCGCGGCTGCTCAAGCCCAGCTCCGGGCAGGTGCTGCTCGACGGCAAGGCGATCACCTCGATGCGTACGCGTGAGGTGGCGAAGGTGCTCGGCATGCTGCCGCAGTCGCCGACCGCGCCTGAGGGCCTGACCGTCGCCGACCTGGTGGCCAAGGGCCGCCACCCGCACCAGTCGTGGCTGCGGCAGTGGTCCAGCGACGACGAGACCGAGGTCGAGGCGGCGCTGCGGCTGACCGGGATGCACGAGCTCGCCGCCCGCCCCGTCGACGAGCTCTCGGGCGGTCAGCGCCAGCGGGCGTGGATCTCGATGGCGCTGGCGCAGGAGACCGACATCCTGCTGCTCGACGAGCCGACGACGTACCTCGATCTGGCGCATCAGGTCGAGGTGCTCGACCTCGTTGACAAGCTCCACGCCGACCTGGACCGCACCATCGTGATGGTCCTCCACGACCTCAACCTGGCGGTGCGCTACAGCGACCACCTGATCGTGATGCGCGAGGGTCGCATCGTCACTGCCGGTCCGCCCGACGAGCTCATCACCGCGGACCTGCTCCGCGACGTCTTCGGCCTCGACAGCCAGGTGCTCGTCGACCCGGTCTCGGGCCGGCCGATGATCGTGCCGATCGGTGTACGCCGCTCGGCGCCCACCGTCCAGCACTGAAGCGCTGTACGGCCCCGGGAGTCCGGGGGAACTCCACCATGAAAGGAACCATCGTGCGCAAGCACCTGTCCGGCGTCGCTGCCCTGCTCGCCGCCGCCCTCGTCCTCACCGCCTGTGGCGGCAGCTCCTCGGGCTCGGAGGCCACCGCCGAGACCCGCGAGGTCAAGCACGCCAAGGGTGTGGCCGAGGTGCCCGTCGCCCCGAAGCGGGTCGTGGTCCTCGACACCGGCGAGCTCGACGACGCGCTCGCCCTCGGCGTGAAGCCGGTCGGTGCCGTACGCGTCGACGTGGCCACCGACTTCCTCAGCTACCTCGGCGACCAGACCGAGGGGATCGAGGAGGTGGGCACCATCTCCGAGCCCAACCTGGAGAAGATCGCGGCGCTCGACCCCGACCTCATCCTCTCCAGCACCGTACGTCACGAGGCGATCTACGAGCAGCTGAACGAGATCGCCCCGACCGTGCTCGCGCCCGACCTCGGCGACACCTGGAAGGACAACTTCCTGCTCTACGCCGACGCGCTCAACAAGACCGCCGAGGCGAAGAAGATGCTCGCCGACTTCGAGAGTGACGCGGCCGCCCTCGGCAAGACCGTCGGAGCCGGCAAGACCCTCTCGATCGTCCGCTTCCTGCCCGGTCAGATCCGGCTCTACTCCGACAAGTCGTTCAGCGGCGTCATCCTCGACGACATGGGCCTGAGCGTCCCCGAGCAGGCCGTGGGCGAGGACACCTACCTCGAGGTCTCGCCCGAGCAGATCACCACGGCCGACGCCGACTTCGTCTACGTCAGCACCTACGGCCCCGAGGGCGACACCGACAAGGCCAAGGTGCTCGGCGGCCCGCTGTGGAAGCGCATCCCCGCGGTCGAGGCCGGTCAGGTCCACGACATCAACGACGACCTGCTCAGCGGCATCGGCATCCAGGCCGCACAGCAGATCCTCGCGCAGTTCGAGAAGGAGCTGAGCTGAGCTCAGCTGTCCCGATCGTCCTCAGTCGTTCTCGTGCGGCCGGTACAGCGACACCTCGCCGTCGAGGTCGAGAGCGATCACGGTGCACAGCGGGTCGAGGTCGTCATCCGTGGTGAACACGTACTCCCAGCCGGGAACCTCGTGGAGGCCGCCGACGCGCTGGTGCTCGAGTTCGGTGCCGGTCCCGAGGACGTACGCCTTGAGGACCTGGTTGCGCAGGCCCCGGACCACGACGTAGTCGTTGGGCCGGTCGAGGACGTAGAGGAACAGGGTCCGGCCGTCGTCGGAGACGGCGGTCGGACCGTAGAAGTGACCGTGCGGGAGGCCGCGGCGGATGCCGCGGACCGCGGGGGAGTGGCGCGAGACCCAGGCTCCGAGCGCCTCGAGACGCTCGGTCTGCTCGGGCGTGATGGTGCCGTCCTCGCGCGGGCCGACGTCGAGCAGCAGGTTGCCGCCACCGCCGATCGTCTCGACGAAGGTGCGCACGATCTGCCGCGGTGACTTGTGGTTGTCGTCCTGCGGCTGCCAGCCCCAGGAGTCGTTGATGGTCAGGCAGAGCTCCCACGGGCCCTCCGGCGGCTCCACCGGAACGCCCTGTTCCGGCGTCACGTAGTCGCCGTGGCCGAGCATCCGGCCGTTGACGACCATCTCCGGGGCGAGCTCGCGCAGCTCCGCCCGCAGCTCGCGCATCCGCCACTGCCGCTCGTCGCGCTCCCACTCGCCGTCGAACCAGAGCAGGTCCGGGGCGAAGCGGGTCACCAGCTCCCGGATCTGGGCGCGGTGGAACTCCAGGTAGCGCTCCCAGCGCTCGGGCTCCTCCGCGCCCGGACGCGGGACGGCGTAGGGGTTGTCCTGCACGACCGGGTGCTGCACGGCCGGCCGCACGGTCGCGTAGTCGGGGTGCGACCAGTCCAGGTGGGAGAAGTAGAGGCCGACCTTGAGCCCCCGGCGGCGTACGGCCGTGACGAACTCGGCGACGAGGTCGCGGCCGGCCGGCGCCCGCCTGACGACGGACAGATCGTTCGCGTCGGTGTCGTAGAGGGCGACGCCGTCGTGGTGCTTGGCGGTGAGCACCGCGTAGGTCGCCCCGGCTCGCTCGAAGAGCTCCGCCCAGGCGTCGGCGTCGAACGCCGAGGCGGTGAAGCGGTCGATCTGGGACATGTAGTCGGGGTAGGGGACCCGGCCGTCGTAGAAGGACCAGGACTCGGCCACTCCGTCGACGCTGTAGATGCCCCAGTGGACGAAGATGCCCAGCTTCGCCTCCGGGAACCAGGGTGCGATCGTCATGCTCGTCACCCGGTGTGGGCCGCGACCGCGGCGCGGGTGTGCTCGAGGGCGCGCTCGCGCAGCGTGGTGCCGCCGCCGGTGACGATGCCGATGCTGAAGCCGTCCCACATCGCCCGCAGCCGCTCGGAGACGGCTTCGCGGTCGGGGACCTCGGGAAGGGCGGCGGCAAGGAGCCGGACCAGGTCGGCGTGCCACTCGTCGTCCATCGCGCGCTGCGCGGCGGCGAGCTCGGCGTCGTACGGCGCGCGCGCCCACAGCTCGAGCCAGAGGAGCCAGCGCGGGTCGCGCTCGTCGAGCGCGAGGTAGACGTCGACGAAGGACAGCAGCGCGTCGACGCCCCCGGACCGGTCCTTCTCCACCTTCTCCAGGATCGGGGCGCGTTGCGCGGCGTACTCGTTCTCGCTCCAGCGCAGGGTCTCCAGGAGCAGCCCGTTGCGGGTGCCGAAGTAGTAGAGGAGGTGGCCGCCGCTGGTGCCGAGCCGGGCGGCGAGCGAGGCCATCGTGACCTTGGCGAGCCCCTCCTCGGCCACCATCTCGAGGGTTGTCGCGAGCACCTGCTCGCGTGGTCGTTCCAGGCGTCTGTTGGAGCGTGTGCGCGTCACCTCGACAGTGTCTCCTTGTGCTCGCGGGGTGAAATCTTCGGTCCCACCCCTTGACTCTAGCGGTGATCTCGGTCACTTTGAATACCGTTCAAAGTTTTGTACGGCGTTCAAAACTCGCTGTACCCTCATCCCACAAGGAGAACCGCGATGATCGAATCCATGCAGGTGAGCCCGGAAGAGGTGACGCCGGCGCACGAGCGGCGCCGGCTCGCGCGGGTGCTCGGACCCGGTGCTGCGGTTCTGCTGGTGCTCTCGTGCATCACCCCCGCCTCGAGCCTGTTCATCATCGTCCCGGAGCTGTTCGCGACCCAGGGGAGCGGCGCCGTGCTGGCCGTCGTGGCCGGCTTCGCGGTCTCGGTCGCGATCGCCGCCTGCTACGCCGAGCTCGGCACCCGCACCGCCAGCTCCGGCGGTGAGTACGCGATGGTCACCCAGACGCTCGGCAAGTCCATGGGCTGGCTGACGTTCTCCCTGGCGGGCGTGCTGCTGTGGCTCATCCCGCCGATCTTCGCCCTCGGCACCGCCGACTACCTGGCCGACCTGGTGGAGCTGCCGCGTGCCGCGACCGGCGCGATCGTGATGCTCCTCTCGACCGCCACCGCGATCCTCAACATCAAGGCCAACGCGGTCGTCACCGGCACCTTCCTCGCGCTCGAGATCGTCGCCGCCATCGTGGTCACCGTGCTCGGGCTCGGGCACGTCCAGCGCGGCCCCGGTGAGCTGGTCACCCCGCACGTCATCGGCGAGAACGGCCTGGAGCCGTTCACCCTGGCGATCCTCATCTCCGGCCTGGCGGTCAGCACGTTCCTGGTCAGCGGCTTCGGCACCACCGTCTACCTCTCCGAGGAGATCGTCGACCCGCGTCGCAACGTCGCCCGCGTCGTCTTCTGGACCCTCGGCCTGGGCGGCCTGGTCATCCTCGTCCCCACCATCACCACCGTCCTGGCGGTCGACGACCTCAACGACCTCGCCTCGGGCAACTTCTCGATGTGGGTCGCGGCCTGGGGCGGCGAGCGCGTCGCCGTCGCCGTGAACGTCGCCATCGCGATCGCGATCCTCAACGCCGTCATCGTGATGGTGCTGCAGAACGCCCGCGTCGTCTACGCCTCCGCGCGCGACCGCTCCTGGCCCACGCCGGTCAACGCCGTGCTCACCAAGCTCCACCCCCGCTACGCCACCCCGTGGCTGGCCACCCTCGTCATCGGCATCCCCGGCGCGATCCTCGCCGGTGCCGTCGAGATCGAGGCGCTGCTCGGCGTGACCTCGGTGGTCATCTCCACGATGTACGTCGTCGTCGCCATCGCCTCGCTCCGCGCCCGTCGTCAGGCGCCCGCCGAGGGCTGGCGGATGCCGCTGTGGCCGCTGCCGCCGCTGGTCGTGATCGGCGCGATCGGCTACGCGCTGGCCGGCTCCGCCCGCACGGACATCCTGATCACGGCCGGGATCGTGGTCGCCGCCCTCGCCTACTACTACGTCTACCTCGCCCGCCGACCCGGCGAGCGGTTCCTCGTCGTCGACCCGACCGAGGACTGAGCACATCCATCTGAACCCGACGAATCCAAACGAGAGAGAAGAACGCCATGGCTCGCTACGGAACCCAGTTCGGCCCCGACATCACCTTCCTGGGTGTCGACCGGTGTGACTGGGCCGACCCCGCGACGTACGAGGGTGCCGACGTCGTCATCCTCGGCGCCCCCTTCGACGGAGGTACGTCGCACCGGTCGGGCACCCGCTTCGGCCCGCAGTTCATCCGGCAGACGTGCTATCTGGCGCACGACGGCTCGCGGCCGTCGCTGGCGATGCGGGTCGACGCACTGCAGGACATCCGCGTGCTGGACGCGGGGGACGTGGAGATGTTCTCCGGCGACGCCGAGCGATCGGTGCGCGACCTGCAGGAGGCCGTCCACGCCGTGACGAGCAACGGCGCCATCCCGCTGGTGCTGGGTGGCGACCACACCATCGCCTGGCCTGACGCCGCCGGCGTCGCCCAGCACATCGGTCAGGGACGGGTCTCGATGATCCACTTCGACGCCCACGCCGACACCGGGGACATCGAGTTCGGCTCGCTGATCGGCCACGGTCAGCCGATGCGCCGGCTCATCGAGTCCGGCGCGCTGCGCGGCGACCGATTCCTGCAGATGGGCCTGCGTGGCTACTGGCCCGAGCCCGAGACGCTGGACTGGATGGCCGAGCAGGGCATGCGGTCCTACGAGATGACCGAGATCGTGCACCGTGGCCTGGAGGAGTGCCTCACCG
The DNA here is from genome assembly GCF_011045035.1 of Nocardioides turkmenicus. Classification (GTDB taxonomy): domain Bacteria; phylum Actinomycetota; class Actinomycetes; order Propionibacteriales; family Nocardioidaceae; genus Nocardioides; species Nocardioides turkmenicus. The sequence goes on along the minus strand of NZ_JAALAA010000017.1, from coordinate 86,140 downwards.
AGGCCTTCACCATCGCCACCGACGAGTGCGACGGCGTCTTCCTCTCGGTCGACATCGACGTCTGCGATCCCGGCCACGCCCCCGGCACCGGCACCCCGGAGCCGGGTGGTCTGACCGCCCGCCAGCTGCTCGACGCGGTCCGCCGGATCGCCTACGAGCTGCCCGTCGTCGGCATCGACGTCGTCGAGGTCTCCCCGCCCTACGACCACGCCGACATCACCTCGTTCCTCGCCAACCGAGTCGTCCTCGAGGCGCTCTCGGGCATCGCCCGCCGCAAGCGCGACCAGGCCGACGGGACCCGCTGGGACCCGAGCCTCCCGCTGCTCGCCCAGCGCCCGGACCAGCGGCCCACCCACACCGACAACCAGGAGAACTGACATGACCACCCATGACGTGATCGTGGTCGGCGCCGGCGTGACCGGCCTGACCGCGGCCTGGCGGCTCGCGCAGGCCGGCCAGGACGTGCTCGTTCTGGAGGCGCGCGACCGCGTCGGCGGCCGGCTGCGCACCGAGGCGCACGGTGCGCCCGGAGCCGAGTCCGACTTCGAGATCGGTGGCCAGTGGGTCTCGCCGGACCAGGACGCCCTGATCGGGATCCTCGACGAGCTCGGGCTGCCGACCTACCCGCGCTTCCGCGAGGGCGAGTCCCTCTACGTCGACAAGACCGGGGCCGTGCACCGCTTCGGCGACGAGCTCCCGGTCGGGGAGTCCACCTCGGCCGCGATCGCCCAGCTGACCAAGACGCTCGACGAGCTGGCCGCGGCGATGGATCCGGCCCGGCCGTGGGAGCTCGAGGACGCCGACCACCTCGACAGCGTCTCGTTCCGGGCCTGGCTGGAGGCGCAGTGCGACGACCCGGTCGCCGTCGACAACGTCGCCCTCTACATCGGGCCGGCGATGCTGACCAAACCTGCCCACGCCTTCTCCGCCCTCCAGGCGGTGCAGATGGCCGCCAGTGCCGGGTCGTTCAGCAACCTCGTCGACGCCGACGTGATCCTCGACCGCCGCGTCGTCGGCGGCTTGCAGCGGGTGCCGCTGACCCTGGCCGCGCGTCTCGGTGACCGGGTACGCCTCGGCCAGGACGTCACCCACATCGAGTGGGACGAGGACGGCGCCGTCGTCCACGTCGGCACCGAGATCCACGCCGCTCGCCGGCTCGTCCTCGCGGTGCCGCCGACCCTGGTCAAGCGGATTCGGTTCAGCCCCGAGCTCCCCGCCGAGCACCGGATCGCCCGTGAGCACCAGTCGTTCGGCCTGGTCATCAAGGTCCAGGCGCAGTACGCCACGCCCTTCTGGCGCGCCGACGGCCTCAGCGGCACCGGCTTCGCCCCCTGGCAGCTCGTCCACGAGGTCTACGACAACACCCCCGAGGGCGAGCAGCGCGGCACCCTGGTCGGCTTCGTCTCCGACGAGCGCGCCGACGCCGTCGGCCGGCTCTCCGACGAGGAGCGGCGGGGTCGGGTGCTCGAGTCGCTGGCGGCGTACTTCGGAGAGGCGGCGCTCGAGCCGCTCACCTACGTCGAGAGCGACTGGCAGCACCAGGAGCTGACCGGCGGTGCGTACGGGACGAGCTTCGACCTCGGCGGGCTGACCCGCTGGGGTGCGGTGCTGCGCGAGCCGCTCGGACCGATCGAGTTCGGCAGCAGCGACGTGGCGGGCCACGGCTTCCAGCACGTCGACGGCGCCGTACGCGTCGGCGACGAGATCGCGCGGCGCATCCTCACGGTTGCAACGTGATCGCAGCGGAGCGAGGACTAGCGTGACACCGGGCGCGCTCATCGTGGGGATGAGCGCGCCAACCTCGAGAAAGGTCCACGACTCGTATGCGCCTCCTCCTCATGGGACCGCCCGGTGCCGGCAAGGGCACCCAGGCCGCCGTCATCGCCCAGTGCTTCGCCGTGCCGGCGATCTCGACCGGCGACATCTTCCGGGCCAACGTCGCCCAGCAGACCGAGCTGGGGGTGGCGGCACAGGCCTACATGGACGCAGGCGAGTACGTGCCGGACGAGGTCACCAACGCGATGGTCGCCGACCGGCTCGCCGCCGGTGACTGCGCGGGCGGCTTCCTCCTCGACGGCTACCCGCGTACGCCCCAGCAGGTCGACGAGCTCGACGCGATCCTGGCGCTCGCCGGAGCCGGGCTCGACGCGGTGGTCCTGCTCGAGGCGGACACCGACGAGCTGGTGAGCCGGCTGCTGGCCCGGTCCCGGGACCAGGGTCGCGCTGACGACACCGAGCCGGTCATCCGTCGCCGGCTCGAGGTGTACGCCGCCGAGACCGGCCCGCTCGCCGACCGCTACGCCGAGCGTGGTCTGCTCACCACGGTGGACGGCCTCGGCTCGGTCGAGGAGGTCACCGAACGGATCCTGACCGTGCTGGGCTCCGTGCCCGCTCAGCGGGCGGCGACCTCGGCGCCGTAGCGCTCGACGCAGAAGGCGGAGAGGCGCTCGGCCAGGGCGGCGAGCGCCTCGGCGGCGTGGTGCTGCGGGTCCCACGCCGCGTACAGCCTGATCCGCACCAGCCCCGACGGTGCCTCGATGTGCAGCGGCACCAGGCCGAAGCGCGGGTCGTCCGAGACGACCGCGATCCCGCGGCCCGAGGCCGCGAGCGCCTGCGCGACCTGGGCGTTGGACACCTCGAGGACGTCGCCGTAGCCCACGGCGGCGTCCTCGACCGCTGTGTCCAGGAGCGGACGCGGCCGCAGGTCCTCGGTGAGCAGCACGAGCGGCCGCGTCACCAGGTCGCGTACGTCCACCGACCCCCGTCCCGCCCACGGGTCGTCGGCCCGGACATAGGCCCAGACGGGCAGCACCGCGAGGGCGCGCGAGGCCAGGGACCGGCCCGGCGGCCGGGTGACGATCGCCAGGTCGGCGCCGGCGCGGACCGCGGCGACCGCGCCGCGCGGGTCGAGCTCGCGTACCTTCGCGACCGGGTCGTCCGGCTGCAGCGTCGCCAGGAACGGCGCGAGCACGTCGGTGAGCGTCGTGGCCGGCACCGCCAGATGCAGCTCGTCAAGCCGGCCGGAGGCGAGCACGCCGACGGCACGCTCGAGGTCGTCCGCGTGCGCGAGCAGGTCGCGGGCGCGGGGGAGGAGCTCCTCGGCCGTCCGGGTCAGCCGCAGCCGTCGACCCTCCCGGGCGAACAGCGGCACACCCAGGTTGGCCTCGAGCTGGCGCAGCTGCCGCGACAGCACCGGCTGGGTCACGTGCAGCACCTCCGCGGCGCGGGTCGCGGAGCCCGCGTCGGCGGTCGCGACGAAGTAGCGCAGCAGGCGCAGATCCATGCTCACGAGACATGATTGTAGTAGTCAAAAGGTCTTGGACGACATGTGTCGCTGAGCCCCATGCTGATCCCATGACCGAGCTCACGACCCTCGAACAGTCCCGCCTCCTGCGTACGCCGCTTCCCGGCCCGCGCTCCCAGGAGCTCATGCGCCGCAAGGTCGCGGCCGTGAGCCAGGGCGTGGCCACCACCCTGCCCGTCTTCGCCGCCCGCGCGGCCGGCGGGATCGTCGAGGACATCGACGGCAACCGCTTCATCGACCTCGGCTCCGGGATCGCGGTGACCACCGTCGGCTCCAGCGCCGCCAAGGTGGTCGACGCGGTCTCCGAGCAGGTCGCCGCCTTCACCCACACCTGCTTCATGGTCACCCCCTACGAGGGCTACGTGGCCGTCGCCGAGCAGCTCGCCCGGCTCACCCCCGGCGACCACGAGAAGCGCACCGCGCTGTTCAACTCCGGCTCCGAGGCCGTCGAGAACGCGGTCAAGATCGCCCGCTCGTTCACCGGCAAGGACGCGGTGGTCGTCTTCGACCACGCCTACCACGGCCGCACCAACCTCACCATGGCCATGACGGCGAAGAACATGCCCTACAAGCACGGCTTCGGGCCGTTCGCCGGCGAGGTCTACCGGGCCCCGATGTCCTACCCGTTCCGCGACGCCGACGAGATCGACGGCAAGCTGGCGGCGGCCCGGGCGACCTCCCAGATCGAGACCCAGGTCGGCGCCGAGAACCTCGCCGCCATCGTGATCGAGCCGATCCAGGGTGAGGGCGGCTTCATCGTCCCGGCCCCCGGCTTCCTCGCCGCGCTGGCGGAGTGGTGCCGCGCCAACGACGTGATCTTCGTGGCCGACGAGGTGCAGTCCGGCTTCGGCCGCACCGGCACCTGGTTCGCCGTCGAGCACGACGGCGTCGTCCCCGACCTCGTGGTCAGCGCCAAGGGCATCGCCGGCGGCCTGCCGCTCTCCGCGGTCACCGGCCGCGCCGACGTCATGGACGCCGTCCACCCCGGCGGCCTCGGCGGCACCTACGGCGGCAACCCGCTCGCCTGCGCCGCCGCGCTGGCCGTGATCGAGACCATCGAGACCGAGGACCTGCTCACCCGGGCCCGCGAGATCGAGACGCGGCTGCTGGGAAGGCTCCGTGAGCTGCAGAAGAGCGACCCGCGCATCGGCGACGTACGCGGCCGGGGTGCGATGATCGCCGCCGAGTTCGTCGACCCGGCCACCGGCAACCCCGACGGTGCGGTCGCCAAGGCCGTTGCCGCCTACGCCCACAGCCAGGGTGTCCTCACCCTGACCTGCGGCACCTGGGGCAACGTCATCCGCTTCCTGCCGCCGCTGAGCATCTCGGACGAGCTGCTCGACGACGCCCTGGACGTCCTCGCGGCGGGTCTGGAGCAGGCGTCGTGACCGCCACGCTCGAGCGGCCGGTGTCGACCGAGACCAGCGTCCTCGACGACGCCCGCGCGCAGCTCGCCCAGGCCGTCGGCGTGCTGGGCCTCTCGCCCGACGTACACGCGATGCTGGCCGAGCCCCGCCGGGAGGTGAGCGTCAGCATCCCGCTGCGCCGCGACGACGGCTCGGTGGAGGTGCTGCGCGGCTACCGCGTGCAGCACAACTACTCGCGCGGCCCCGGCAAGGGCGGCGTACGCTTCGACGCCCGCGTCGACCTGGACGAGGTCCGCGCGCTGGCGATGTGGATGACCTGGAAGTGCGCGCTGCTCGACGTCCCCTACGGCGGGGCGAAGGGCGGCGTACGCGTCGACCCGCGCGGCTACAGCACGGCCGAGCTCGAGCGGATCACCCGGCGCTACACCTCCGAGATCGCGCCCCTGATCGGGCCCAACCAGGACATCCCGGCCCCCGACGTCGGCACGGACGAGCAGACCATGGCCTGGATGATGGACACCTACTCGGTCGGTCGCGGCCACACCGTCCTCGGTGTGGTGACCGGCAAGCCGATCTCGGTCGGCGGGTCGCAGGGCCGGGCCGGCTCCACCTCGCGCGGCGTGGTGGCGGTCGCCGTCGAGGCGCTGCGTCACGTCGGGATCGACCCCGAGGGCGCCACCGCCGCCGTTCAGGGCTTCGGCAAGGTCGGCCGTGGGGCCGCGCGCTTCCTGGCCCGCGAGGGCGTCCGGGTGCTCGCGGTCAGCGACGTCAACGGTGCCGTGCACCACCCCGACGGGCTCGACGTCGAGGCCCTCGAGGCGCACGTCGACGCGACCGGCAGCGTCGTGGGCTTCCCCGGCGGCACCCCGGTCGAGAGCGACGAGGTGCTCACCGCCGACGTCGACCTGATCGTCCCGGCCGCGGTCGAGGGCGTCATCCACGCCGGCAACGCCGCCCGGGTGCGTGCCCGGGTCGTCGCCGAGGGCGCCAACGGCCCGGTGACCACCGCTGCCGACGAGGTGCTGGCCGCGAACGGCGTGCTCGTCGTCCCCGACATCCTCGCCAACGCGGGCGGCGTGGTCGTGTCCTACTTCGAGTGGGTCCAGGCCAACCAGTCCTACTGGTGGAGCGAGGCCGAGGTCGACGAGCGACTCGTCGAGCGGATGATCCGTGCCTGGAACGACGTTCTCGCCTACGCCACCGACAACCAGCTGTCCCTGCGCCTGGCGGCCACCTGCATGGCCGTCGAGCGCGTCTACCGAGCCCACGAAGTGAGAGGCCTCTACCCGTGACCGACCTGACCACCCGCCCCGACACCACCTACCTCGACGCGCTCGACGCGGCCAACGGTGTCCTCGTCGGCGGCCGCTGGACCCCGGGCGCTGCCGGCGTCTTCACCGTGGAGAACCCCGCCACCCGTGAGGTCGTCGCCGACGTCGCCGACGGCACCACCGCGGACGCGACCGCGGCCGTCGACGCGGCCGCCGCGGCGCTCCCGGCATGGTCGGCGCTGCCGCCGCGGACCCGCAGCGAGCTGCTCACCCGCGTACGTGACCTCATGCTGCGCGACGCCGACGAGCTCGCCGCCCTGATCGCGCTCGAGAACGGCAAGTCCCTCACCGACGCCCGCGGCGAGGTCGGCTACGCCGCCGAGTTCTTCCGCTGGTACGCCGAGGAGGCCGTGCGCCCGCACGGCGACTTCGGATCGTCGCCGGCCGGCGGCACCCGCACCATCGTCACCCACAAGCCGGTCGGCGTGGCCGCGCTCGTGACGCCGTGGAACTTCCCGGCCGCGATGGCGACCCGCAAGATCGCCCCGGCCCTCGCGGCCGGCTGCACGGTCGTGCTCAAGCCGGCCTCCGAGACGCCGCTGACGGCGCTCGCGATCGCCCGGCTGATGGCCGAGGCGGGCGTGCCCGACGGCGTCGTCAATGTCGTCCCCGGGCAGGACGCCGCCGGCATCGTCAGCACCTGGCTCGCCGACCCGCGGGTCCGCAAGATCTCCTTCACCGGCTCGACCGGCGTCGGCCGGATCCTGCTGCGCCAGGCCGCCGACCGGGTCGTGAACACCTCGATGGAGCTCGGTGGCAACGCGCCGTTCGTGGTGACGTCCTCCGCGGACGTCGAGGCGGCGGTCGAGGGGGCGATGGTCGCCAAGTTCCGCAACGGGGGACAGGCCTGCACCGCGGCCAACCGGATCTACGTCCACGCCGACGTCGCTTCGGAGTTCACCAAGCGTCTCGGTGCCGCCGTCGAGGCGCTGAAGGTCGGCCCCGCCGACCAGGGCAGCGACATCGGCCCGCTCATCTCCGCCAAGGCGTACGCCACCGTCACCGGCCTCGTCGACGACGCCGTGGCCGCGGGCGCCGTGATCGCCCACCGCGCCGAGGTCCCCGCCTCGGAGGGCTACTTCTACCCGCCGACGGTCCTCACCGGCGTACCGGCCGACTCGCCGCTGCTGCGCGAGGAGATCTTCGGCCCGGTGGCCCCGATCGTGGTCTGGGACGACATCGAGGAGATGCTCGCCGCGGTCAACGACACCGAGTTCGGCCTCGCGGCGTACGTCTTCGGCGAGATGGGCGAGGCGCTGCGCCTGGCCGAGCGCATCGACGCCGGGATGGTGGGCGTCAACCGTGGGCTCGTCTCCGACCCGTCGGCGCCGTTCGGTGGCGTGAAGCAGAGCGGCATCGGGCGCGAGGGTGCGCGGGCCGGCCTGGAGGAGTACCTCGAGACGCAGTACCTCAGCGTCGCCTGGTGACGGCGGCTCTGGTGATTGGCATCACGTAGGCCCTATCCATGATGATGTGACCCAGGCCACCCGCACACCATGCGGGTGGTTCCTCGGGACAGCCTCACCCCGGCGGTCCCGGCAAATACTCCAGACGGACCACCAGTGCCGCCCGGCAGATTGAGGAGTCACCCCTATGACCGCAGTGTTCGAGCCTGGGACATCGTTCGAGGCCTACGACCTGGCCGATCGCTACCGCGTCGGAGCCGGCCCCGTGCTGCTGACCGGGATCCAGGCGATCGCGCGGATGCTCGTCGAGCAGCGAGCCCTGGACCAGCGCCGCGGCCTGCGGACCGGCACCTTCATCTCCGGTTACCCGGGCAGCCCGCTCGGTGGTCTCGACCAGCTCCTGCTGGGGCTGCCGAAGGAGATGGCCGACGCCGACATCACCGTGGTGCCGGGCCTCAACGAGGAGCTCGCCGCGACCGCCGTGTGGGGCTCGCAGTCGGCGGTCACCCTCGACACCGAGCGCTACGACGGTGTCACCGGCGTCTGGTACGGCAAGGGCCCCGGTGTCGACCGCGCCTTGGACGCGATGCGTCACGCCAACATGTACGGTGCCCACCCCCAGGGCGGCATGCTGATGCTGGTCGGCGACGACCCGGCCGCGAAATCCTCCACGGTTCCCGCGGTCTCCGAGCGCACCCTGGCCTCCCTCGGCATCCCGGTGCTGTTCCCGCGCAACGCCTCCGAGATCGTCGAGTACGGCATGGAGGGCATCGCCCTCTCCCGCGCCTCCGGCTGCGTGGTCGCGCTCAAGATCGTCGCCGACGTCGCCGACGGCGCCTGGGTGGTCAACCCGGAGATCGGAGTCCTCGACCCGGTGATGCCGAAGACCGAGTGGGAGGGCGTGCCCTACACCTACGAGCCGACCAAGATCGAGCTCTTCCCCGACCGGATCGTGGGTGCCGAGGCGAAGCTCTACGGCCCGCGGATGAACGTCGTGAAGGCGTACGCCGCCGAGAACCACCTCAACCGGATCGAGGTCAAGGCGCCGAACGCCAAGGTCGGCATCGTCGCCTCCGGCTCCTGCTACGACTCGATGCGCCAGGGCCTCAAGGACCTCGGCCTCGACCACGACGACCTGATGGCCGCCGGCATCCGGGTGCTGCGGCTGGGCATGATGTGGCCGGTCGAGCCGACCATCGTCTCGACCTTCGCCGAGGGCCTCGACGAGATCGTCGTCGTCGAGGACAAGACCTCCTTCATCGAGCAGGGCATCCGCGAGATCCTCTACGGCGAGCCCTCCGCCCCGGTCATCGTCGGCAAGAAGGACCGCGCCGGTGTCCCGCTGGTGCCGCTCGACGGCGAGCTCACCGCCGGCCGCCTGCTCGCGCCGCTGCGCCGTGCGCTGAAGGGCTACGCCGACCTCAAGCCCGCCGGCCCGGCCCGGATCGACCTGCCGCTGCTGTCGACCTCGCGCACGCCGTACTTCTGCTCCGGCTGCCCCCACAACCGCTCGACGGCGCTCCCGGACGGGAGCCTGGGCGGCGGCGGCATCGGCTGCCACACCCTGGTCACCGCCTCGCAGCGGGAGGACAGTGCGGTCGTCGGCATCACCCAGATGGGTGGCGAGGGCTCGCAGTGGATCGGCCAGGCGCCCTACAGCCACGCCGGCCACACGTTCCAGAACGTCGGCGACGGCACCTTCTTCCACTCCGCCCAGCTGGCGATCCAGGCGTGCGTCGCGGCGGGCGTCAACATCACCTACAAGCTGCTCCACAACGACGTCGTCGCGATGACCGGTGCCCAGAAGCGGCAGGGCGAGGTCGAGATGGCGCAGCTGACCCACAAGCTGATGAACGAGGGCGTCAAGGCGATCATCGTGGTCGCCGACGAGCCCAAGCGCTACCGTCGTGCCAGCTTCCCCGCCGGCGTACGTCTGTGGCACCGCGACCGTCTCGACGAGGCCCAGCGGGAGCTGCGTGAGATCGAGGGCGTGACCGTGCTGATCTACGACCAGCACTGCGCCGCCGACGCGCGCCGCCAGCGCAAGCGCGGCAAGCTCGAGCCGCGTAACACCCGGATCGTGATCAACGAGGCCGTCTGCGAGGGCTGCGGCGACTGCGGCGTGAAGTCCAACTGCCTCTCCGTGCAGCCGGTCGAGACCGAGCTGGGCCGCAAGACCCGCATCGACCAGACCTCGTGCAACACCGACTACACCTGCGTCGAGGGCGAGTGCCCCTCGTTCATGGCCGTCGAGACCGACCCGAAGGTCAAGACCGCGAGGAAGGCGACCCCCGAGCCGCCGAAGGTCGCCGACCCGGGCTACGACGAGCTGGACCGCACCTACGGCGTCTTCATGGCCGGCATCGGCGGCACCGGCATCGTCACCGTCAACCAGGTGCTCGCGACCGCCGCGCTCCGCGCCGGCTACGGCGTCGAGTCGCTCGACCAGGTCGGGATGAGCCAGAAGGCCGGTCCGGTGACCGGTCACCTGCGGTTCGGCCCGGGCACGATCGATCCCTCCAACCGGGTCACCCCGGGTTCGGCCGACGCCCTGCTCGGCTTCGACCTGCTCACCCTGGCCGAGGGCAAGAACCTCGCCTACGGCGACCCGGCGCGCACCCGCGCCGTCGTGTCGACGTCGAAGACGCCGACCGGTCCGATGGTCTACGACAAGGACATCGCCTACCCGGCCGACGACGAGCTGCTCACCCGGGTGAACGGGGCGACCTCCTCGCTGCGGGCCTTCGACGCGCTCTCCGCCGCGGACACCCTCTTCGGCAACACCGCCGCGGCCAACTTCCTGCTGGTCGGCGCCGCCTACCAGGCCGGCGCCCTCCCGATCCCGGCCGAGGCCATCGAGGAGGCCATCGGCATCAACGGCGTCGCGGTCAGCGCCAACGTCGCCGCGTTCCGCTGGGGGCGTGCCTCGGTCGCCGCGCCGGAGGAGTTCGCCAAGGTCACCGGCACCGCCACCGCGCCGGTGGAGGAGATCGCCGTCCCGGCTCTGGACGAGGCGAATTTCGACGGGGAGGTACGCCGCCTGGCCGAGTTCCGCGCCCCGAAGCTCGTCGCCTTCCAGAACCAGCAGACCGCCCGCCGCTACGTCGAGGTCGTCGACCGGATCTGGAACGCCGAGCGCGCGGTCACCGACGAGACCCGCTTCTCCGAGGCGGTCGCCCGCTACCTGTTCAAGCTCACCGCCTACAAGGACGAGTACGAGGTCGCCCGGCTGCTCACCGCCCCGGCAGCTCTCGACGGTGTCCGTGCCGAGGTCCAGGGCAAGATCAGCTTCAAGCTCTCCCCGCCGGCGTTCGGGGCGATCCTGAAGGGTCGCAAGATGACCTTCGGCCCGCGCTCCCACTTCATGCTCCGCCTGCTGGCGACGCTGAAGTTCCTGCGCGGCACTGCCTTCGATCCGTTCGGTCGTGCCCACGTACGCCGCACCGAGCGCGCGCTCCTTGCGCACTACACCGAGCTCGTCGGCTCGCTCGCTGAGGAGCTCACCGAGGAGTCCTACGCCCGGGCCGTACGTCTCGCGGAGCTCCCGGACATGGTGCGGGGCTACGAGAACGTGAAGATGCGCAACGTCGAGGCCTACCGCGAGGCGCTTGCCGCCGAGGGGATCGACCTGACGGTCTAGAGCACATCGAACGCCTCAGCCAGCCTCGACCGCGCTCCTGCGCTGTCGAGGCTGGCGTCTGTCCGGCGGATGTTGCCGGCCGAGACGCAGGCCTGCCGAAGGAGGCGCGCGGACCTCTGACCGGCACGAAAATGTTGACGTTCACATCGGCAGGTCACTAGCGTCCAGTGCCGATGTGATGTCGTTCACATCGCATGCTCGGTCCCTGCCGAAGGAGCTCCTGTGCGCACCTCGATCACCCGCCGTTCTGTTCTCGTCTCCGGTGCCGCAGCCGGGGCCTCGGCACTGCTGGGCACGCCCGCGGCCAGCGCCGCCGTGAACGCCTCGAGCGCCGGGGGCGGGGCCTGGGTGACGCCGGTCGCCGAGGTGCTCGACGGCGGCGAGCAGGTGACGTCGCTGCGGATCTCGTCGGCCGCCTTGGCCCGTGCCGAGCGGTCGTCGCTCACGGCGAACACCTTCGCGGTGTACGTCGCGGCCACCAACCCGCTGACCGGCGAGGTCGCCTACGAGCAGGATCGGAGGGTCAGCGCTGCGGGCTGGTCCCGCCGCGACGAGGTCACCCTGGAGCTCGAGCACGGCTGGGGCGTCGCCGGCGGGGGCACGCTGAGCTATATGGGGGCCTACGGACGAAACGTCCTCCTGGACCTCGACTACACCGTCACCCAGGTCGAGCCTCTGCAGGGCGCCGCGGGGAGCGGTCGGATCGTCATCGGCTCCTTCCGGCAGGGCCGGCTGTCCGACCCGGAGGTCGACGCGTTCGAGCATCACGCGACCGCGTCCGGGCTGAACTACCGGTTGTTCTCGCCCGCCGGGGTCGGCGGCCCCGACGGTGCGGCGCTCGTCGTCTGGCTGCACGGAGGCGGCGAGGGCGGTCTGCTCGCCGACGGCTACGACTACTACGACAACGAGACGCAGCTGCGTGCCAACCGGGGTGCGCTCGGCTTCGCCACGCCGGAGGCGCAGGCTCACTTCGGTGGAGCGTACGTGCTCGCGCCTCAGTCGACGTCCGCCTGGATGCTGGACGGTGACCGATTCGCGCCGCTGGTCATGGAAGCGATCGAGGAGGTCGTCGCGACCCGCCGGATCGACCGGCGACGGATCCACGTGGTCGGCTGCTCCAACGGCGGCTACATGTCGCTCAAGATGGTCGCCGAGCATCCGGACGTGTTCGCGACCTCGACGCCGATCTGCTGTGGCATCGGTGCGCGCGACGGGTCGAGCACCTACTTCATCTCCGACGCCCAGCTCGAGGCGATGACGACACCGACCTGGTTGGTCGCCTCCGCCGATGACACCACGCTGGACTCGCAGGCGAACACCGTCTATGCCCACGAGCGGATCGACGGATCGATCATGAGCCTCTACGACAGGGTCACCTGGGACGGCAGCACCTACCCCGGCCACTGGTCGTGGATCTACGTCGCGCGCAACGACCCGAGCCACGACGGCCGGAGCATCTGGGAGTGGATGGCGACGACGAAGCGGTGACCGGCTGCGTCGTCTAGAGCACGCCGAACGCCTCTGCCAGCCTCGACTGCGCCCCTGCGCTGTCGAGGCTGGCCTCTACCCGGCGGATGTTGCCGGCCGAGGGGTAGGCGAAGAAGGCCATCAGCGCCAGCGAGATGGCCCCGCCGATGACGTACGTCATCACCTGGCCCTCGGTGAACACGAAGGCCAGGGCGAGGGAGACGAGCGCGACCACTTCGCTGAGCACGAGGCGGAGGATCATCGACATCTGGTGCTTCTGCAGCGCCTCGCCCTTCGCCTTCTCCGGGTCGGTCCCCGGCGTGACCGGAGCGACCCGGAACCCGATCGCCGACAGGATCAGGGCGATGACGACGCCGGCCACGACCTGACCGCCGATGACGTACGTCGAGGGCAGCGCCAGGTCGGCGTCGGGGACGCTGAGATAGACGACCAACCCCAGCACCACGATCATGCTCATGAAGGCGAGCGCCAGCATCTGAACCGAACGCAGGGCGGGTGTGGGCATCTGAGACTCCTCATCGACGGGTGACTGAGACGCAACCTAGCGGAGGAGGGATCGTCAGGTCGTGACGTCGTGAGGCTCGGCGGGCCGGGTCGCGCGCGACCGGGTGATGAGGAAGCCGAAGGCGGTCGCGAGGACGTACATCACGATGCTGTAGACCGCGGCCGGAATGGCCACCGTCGTGTTGTCGAGCACGCTGAGCGCGATGGTGAGGGCGATGGTGGTGTTGTGGATCCCGACCTCCATCGAGGTGGCGATCGCCTGCTTCTCGCCGAGCCGGAACACCCGGGCGCCGAGGTAGCCCAGGCAGAGGCTGGCGCAGCAGAACAGCGTGACGACCACGCCGATCTCGCGGAGGTAGTCTGCGAGGTTCTCCCGCTCCCCGAGGATCGCGCCGACCGAGACCATGACCAGCACCACGATCGAGAAGATCCGGACCGGACGGTCCGCCCGGGCCGCGAACGTGGCGGACCGCTGCCGCACCAGCATCCCGATCCCCACCGGAACCAGCACGATCGCGATGACCTGGACGACCTTGCCGAACTGCAGGCCCAAGGTGTCCCCGGCGTCGAAGTAGCCGATCGCCGCGTTCGTGATCAGCGGGATCGAGACGGCTGCGAGCACCGAGTTGACGGCGGTCAGCGTGACGTTGAGGGCGACGTCACCACGGAACAGGTGGCTGAACAGGTTCGCCGTGGTCCCGCCGGGGGAGGCGGCCAGCAGCATGACCCCGACAGCGATCAGCGGATCCACGTCCGCGACCAGCACCAGTACGAACGCGATCGCCGGCAGCACCAGGATCTGGAGCGTGAGCGCGACGAAGACCGCTCGAGGAGTGCGTACGACCCGGCGGAAGTCTCCCGGCGTCAGACTCAGGCCCAGCCCGAACATGATGATCGCCAGCGCGATGGGGAGGCCGACCGAGAGCAGGACCGAGTCGTTCACTGTGTTCCTCCGATGTGCGGGACGGCCGCCGCGATCGGCCAAAGAGACGTGCGTCACAGTGGACCATGAGCAGGGGTGGCGGTACAGCCTTATTCGCACAAATGCCCGTGTCCCCTGCCGCGAGGGCCTTGTCGGCTCGCAGCAGGGGACGTGACACTGAGCATCGCCGGGATCAGACGAGCTTGTGGGCGACCTCGTTGAGGTTGTTCCGAAGCTTGTCGCGGTAGGCGTCGTGCTGCTCGGGCAGTCGGGCGTCGCAGAAGGCGGCGAGGTCGGGGCCGGTGAGGTCGATGACGTTGCGGTCGGTGGCGGCTTCGGTCTCGAAGAGGTCGAGGATGTCGCGGAGGATGTCGACGATGTCCATGCCGTCGCTGGTGGTGAAGCGCCACATGTAGTTCTTCATCTCTGTGTAGACGGTGCGGTAGTCGGCGGGGAGTTCGTTGGCGCGGGCTTCCATGCGCTTCCAGTCCTTCTTGTCGCCGATGAGGCGGGTGAGGATGTTGTTCATGTCGTTGCTCCTTCTTCGGTGGTTCGGGCCCCTTGTTTGGGGCTGTGGAAGAAGCGTGCAGGCCTGACGTAGCGTCAAGGTCAAGCACTGATCCGAAGAAAGTCCCTCGGCGCTGGGTCAGGCCGCGAGGCGGTGGTCGAGGAGTAGGTCGCGCAGCGCGAACTCTCCCGGAGAGAGCGGTGGCGGATCTGGGCGCCAGGTGTCGGGTGGCGGGCTGGTGTAGGCGTGGCCGGTGGGTGTGATGGTGACGATGGAGCCATCGGGTCCTGGCCTGGCCCGCCAGCCGAGGGCCTCTTTCGCCTGGTTGCAGCGCTCGCACAAACCTTGAAGGTTCGCAGCGTTGGTGGCGCCGCCGTCGGCGTGGCGTTCGACGTGGTCGATGTTGCGGATCGGGGCGTCACAGCCGACGGTGCGGCAGATCCCACCGTCACGGGCGGTGATGAACTCGGCCAGCCCGTCGGGTGCCTTGCGGGAGCGTGACTCCATCGCGACCAACTGCCCGACCGGGTCGGTGAACAAGCGACGGACGAACACCTCGGCATCGTTGAGGGCGTCGCGTGCCCAGGCGGCGGGGACGGGGCCGTAGCCCTCGACCATCGCGGGCTGGTCATTGTCGTTGGTGAGGGTGTCGGCGGTCATCACGATCTTGACCTCGATCCGGGGATTGACGCCGGCCTCACGGCCGGTGACCCGGTCGACGAGGGTGTCGGCCATGACCTGACCCCGGGTCCGCTCGTCACCAGCGGCGGCAGCGGTCTTGGCGGCCTGGTCCAGGGCTGCGAACACGGCGACGCCGTCTTTGACCGGCAGGAGGGCGCCGAGCCAGGTCATGGTGTCCGGTGCCGGCCGCAGACTGACCCGGCGGTCCTTGGCGGCGTTGGCGGCGCGTGCGACGACGGATTCTTGGTCGAGGGTGATGGCGAGCTTCTTGGCGGCGTTCTCGAGCTGGCGTAGCCCCATCGAGACCGCCTTCGCGGGCTCCCCCTCGGGTCCGGTGGCGCAGAGCTGCTGGTCAATAACGCGGCGGTCTTCGAGGGAGAGGCAGGCGGTTTCGCGGGCGAGGATGGTGGCCTGCCACTGCGAGAGCAATCCGGCCTTCATCAACCCGAAGGTGTGGGGCATCTCGGTGAGGAGGATCTTGGCCAGCCCGAGCAGCTTGGCACCCTTCGCCGGGGAGACCCGCCGCGCCAACGCCACCTGCGAACCGACGCCCTCGCCGAGTTTCCGGGCCGGAACGCCGGCCTCGGCCTGGCGGGCCCAGGCGGCTTCCTCGAGTCGTACCGCTGCTTCTGCCTGAACAGCCTCAGCCCGACACTTCGCCGCTTCGAGACGGGTGATCCAGTCGACCAACTCGCCCTCGGACGCACCGGGCGGTGGTCCGTCGAGGAGGCGGTCGATGGTCTCGTACATGCGTCTCATTATATGCGAAACCAGCAACATGACGCGACTCATTTATGCTGGTCAGCCCCATGTTACGCAGTCAGCGAAAAAGGCACATGAGTGCTGCGCCACTCTGTCGCCGCCGCCCCGATACAGGCGAAATCTTTCTCGATCAGGTGGCGGGTCAAGGATGGCCGAAGGCCACCGCGAAGCGGCGCCCGAAGGGCGTCCTTGACGCGGCGGCTGATCGAGAAACACTCAAAGAACGGGTCGGCGGCGAACCCTGAAACGAAAACACAGTCGCCAGACCGAGGTTTCCCGAGAAGAGAAATGTGTTGGTCTCGACACGCCTCCGCCTAGCGGCTCCGGCGGCTCGACCAGCGGGGATGCGCGACCAGCGGGGGAGCGGGTCGGCGGGCATATCGTCCTGCTCCCCGAGACACCGAACTGACTCCGTTGATTCGATCTTTTATAGTAAATCGAGTTACATGACTATCTCACGGTCTTCGATCCCACACAGGAGGTTCGCATGGAGCGGCTGATCGTCTTCGCGCTCGTCGGTCTCGCGGCCCAAGCTGTCGACGGGTCGCTGGGGATGGCCTACGGCGTCACCTCGAGCACGCTCCTGGTCGCCACCGGGGTGGCACCGGCGGTGGCCTCGGCATCGGTGCACCTGGCCGAGGTGGGCACGACGTTCGCCTCGGGCGTGTCCCACTGGCGGCTCGGTAACGTCGACTGGAAGGTCGTGGCGAAGATCGCGGTGCCGGGCGGCATCGGCGCCTTCGCCGGCGCGACCGTGCTCTCCAGCATCTCCACCGAGAGCGCCACGCCGTGGGTGGCGGGCCTCCTGCTCCTCCTGGGTGTCTACATCATCGCCCGCTTCGTCTTCGGCAAGCCGCCGGTCTTCATCCCGGGCCGTCGCCCGGGGCTCGGGCTCCTCGCTCCGCTGGGCCTGTTCGGCGGCTTCATCGACGCCACCGGTGGCGGCGGCTGGGGTCCGGTGACCACGCCGACCCTGATCTCCAGCGGCACCCTGCACCCGCGCAAGGTGATCGGCTCGGTCTCCACCGCCGAGTTCGTCACCACCCTCTCCGCGAGCGTCGGCTTCCTGGTCGGCCTGGCCGGCGAGGCGCTCGACTGGCGCGTCATCGCCGGCCTCCTCATCGGTGGCGTGATCGCCGCCCCGTTCGCCGCCTACCTCGTCAAGCACCTCTCGCTGCCGGTCCTGGGCGGTCTCGTCGGCAGCATCATCCTGATCACCAACGGACGTACGCTGCTGCGCGACTTCGACGCCGAGTCGGTCGGCGCCTACGGCCTGCTCTTCGCCGTCGCCGCCGTCATCGTCGCCATCGCGGTGCGCAAGGCCGGCGGCAAGATCGCCCCGGCGCAGGAGCCGACGCCCGAGTCCGAGGCCGCCAACGCCTGAGCGTCGACATGCCGGCGACCTCGTGGCCGGTGGAAAGATCTTCCGATGTCGATGTCGAAGGAGAACGATGTGGTTCGACGCACATGTGTCGGCCACCGAGCAGCGGTGGCCCCGAACTGAGGAGCACATCATGCCGCGTTTCATGGGTTTCGTGAAGATGGAAGAGGGAAACGCCCCGGCACCGGAGGCTCTCTACAAGGCGATGGGCGACTACGTCGGCGAGCTGGCGGCGGCAGGGCACTTCCTCGACGGCGGCGGTCTCTTCGGCAGCGAGGACGCGGTCAACTTCGTGGTGGACAAGGGCGAGGTCACCCGGGTCGACGGTCCGTACGCCGAGGCCAAGGAGGTTGTCGGCGGCTGGGCGCTGACCCGCTACGACACGCTCGATGAGGCGATCGCCGCGCAGAGGGAGTTCGCGCAGCTGCACGCGACGTACTGGCCGGAGTGCAAGATCGTCGCCACCTTGCGCCAGGTCTCCGAGGGCGACTAGACGTCGGCGAGGGCGATGCCTCGGCGGGCGCTCAGGCGCCGCCGAGGTGCAGGGACGCGTACGTCTCCTTGACGAACCGGAGGTGGCTCCAGGTCTCGGCCTCGCGGACGCCGTCCAGCTCGCGGATGTGGTCGAGGACGTCGACGAGGTCGCCGGAGGTGGCGGTGTTGACGGTGAGCAGGGCGTCGTAGCGCCCCAGGGTGCGGGCGACGAAGGTGACCGACGGGAGGGTGGCGAGCTGCTCGGCGATCGGGCGGTGGGCGGCGCCGTCGAGACGGAGCCCGATCCCGGTCGCCGTACGCCGCTCCCGACCCGAGTGGCGCACGACCGCGCCGACGCGGACGACGTTGCCGTCGAGCAGCCGGACCACCCGGCGGCGGGTGCCGGCGGGGGAGAGGCCCACGCTCGCGGCGAGGTCCACGTACGACGCCCGGCCGTTCGCCTGCAGCGCGCGCAGCAGCGCATAGTCGGTCTCGTCGAGCGACCCGGCGGCGGGCGCGGGGCCGACCGGGGCGGCCACGTCGCGGATCACCTCGGTGTAGAGCAGGGTCTCGGTGGTGACGATGCCGTTGATCGCGCGCACCTCGGCGAGGGCGTCGTCGATCCGGACGATGTCCTTCGCCCGCAGTTCCAGCACCAGAGCGTGGTGACCGCTGGTCATCGAGACCAGGGTGGTGTCCTCGCGCGCCGCGGCCGCCTGAGCGACGTGGGTCGCCGAGCCGTTCACGGTGACCGAGACGTGGGCGAGCACGTCGTGGCCGAGGACCGCCGGATGGACGACGCCCCGGATGTCGATGTGCCCCTCGGCCAGCAGCCGCTGGACCCGGGTCGCCGCCGCTGATCGGGAGAGGCCGACCTCGGCGGCGATCTCGCGATGCGTCAGTCTGCCGTCCTGCTCCAGCAGGAGAAGGATCGCCTCATCGATGCCATCGAGGACGCCAGGGGTGAATTGGTTCGACATTTTTTGGGTCTGTCTCCTGGGACGTATCGATCCTGTGATCCGCGAATGAGGTGCCATTATGACGGATCGTTCGCCGCTGGCAGGCATATCGACAGTTATTACGCCCAAGTTAAGAACGAAACGATTGCGGGCTTGTTCAGGGTGCTCTTAGAGTGACGCAGATCTCGGCCGACCCACAGACCCAGGAGGCCCGGTGTCCACCGAACCGATCACCGTCCCGTCAGCTCAGCCCCAGCCGCCCAAGGTCACCGAGGTCGAGCAGCACGGCGTCGAGCCGATCCCCGACCCCGAGCGCAGCGCCCGGCCGCTCGACCTGTTCCGGCTCACCTTCGGTGGCGCCAACACCATCGCGACCGTGGTGCTCGGCAGCTTCCCGATCCTGTTCGGACTCTCCTTCGCCCACGGGCTGCTGGCCACGCTCCTCGGGCTGCTGCTCGGTGCCTTGGTCCTCGCCCCGATGGCCCTGTTCGGCCCGCGCAACGGCACCAGCAACTCGGTCAGCTCCTCGGCCCATCTCGGCGTGCACGGCCGCATCGTCGGCTCGTTCCTCTCCCTGCTCACCGCCCTCGCGTTCTTCTCGATCTCGGTGTGGAGCTCCGGCGACGTGCTCGTCGGCGGCGCCCACCGCGCGGTCGGGCTGCCGGAGAGCGACCTGACGCTGGCGCTGGCCTACGGCCTGTTCGCGGTGCTCGTGCTGATCGTGTGCATCTACGGCTTCCGGTTCATGCTGCTGGTCAACAAGATCGCCGTCATTGCCGCGACCCTGCTCTTCCTGCTCGGGATCGTCGCCTTCGCCGGCGACTTCGACCCCGGCTACGCAGGTGCGTTCGGCTCCGGCTGGGAGGCGTTCGGCCAGCCCGGCTTCTGGGCCGCCCTCGTCGGGTCGGCGCTGATCGTGATGTCCAACCCGGTCAGCTTCGGCGCGTTCCTGGGCGACTGGGCCCGCTACATCCCGCGGGAGACCGCGGGACGCTCCTCGATGGCCGCCGCGTTCCTGGCGCAGGTCGCCACCCTCGTACCGTTCTGCTTCGGCCTGGTCACCATGACGATCATCGCGACCCGCGAGCCGGAGATCTTCGAGACCGGCGCGTACGCCTCGGGGCTGCTCGCGATCGCGCCGGGCTGGTACTTCGCGCCGGTCGCCCTGATCGCGCTCATCGGCGGGATGTCGACCGGCACCACCGCGCTCTACGGCACCGGGCTCGACTTCTCCAGCGTCTTCCCGCGCTTCAACCGGGTGCAGTCGACGGTGCTCATCGGCATCTTCGCGATCGGCGTCATCTTCATCGGCCGGTTCGTCTTCGACGTCGTCTCCAGCATCTCCGCCTTCGCCGTGCTCATCATCAGCTGCACCGTGCCCTGGATGATGGTCATGACGATCGGCTGGTACGTCCGGCGCGGCTGGTACGACTCCGACTCGCTGCAGGTCTTCAACCGCCGCCAGCGCGGGGGCCGCTACTGGTTCGCCCACGGCTGGAACTGGCGCGGCCTGGCCGCCTGGCTGATCGCGGCCGCCGTCGCTCTCACCTTCGTGAACCTGCCCGGCCAGTTCGTCGGCCCGCTCGCATCGCTCGTCCCCGGCGGCGTCGACGTCTCGATCCCGCTCGGGATGGGGCTCGGCGCGCTGCTCTACCTCGGCCTGCTCTTCGCCTTCCCCGAGCCGCGCGACGCCTACGGCCCCGAGGGAGCCCGGCTCGTGCCGACCGCTCCGCCGGCGAACACCCCGGTGACCTCCGTCGACGACGGGCCCGCGGCCGCGGCCACCGTCGTCGGCTGACCCCGCACCACCTCCGCACCACCTCGCACCATCCGCACCACCAAGGAGAACCACCTCATGCCCATCGGGCCCATCGACGCCTCCAAGAACCCCCGCTACGCCGGCTTCGCGACGTTCGCGCGGCTGCCCCGCCTCGACCAGGTGGAGCACGCCGACATCGCGGTCGTCGGGGTTCCGTTCGACACCGGCGTCTCCTACCGGCCGGGTGCCCGGTTCGGCCCGGCGCACGTGCGGGAGTCCTCGCGCCTGCTGCGCCCGTACAACCCGGCGCTGGACGTCTCCCCGTTCGCCTCGGCCCAGGTGGTCGACGCCGGTGACATCGCGGCCAACCCGTTCCACATCGACGAGGCGATCGACACCGTGCACGCCTCGGCGCTCGACCTGACCGCCGACGGCGCCCGGCTGGTGACGATCGGCGGTGACCACACCATCGCGCTGCCGCTGCTGCGGGCCGCCGCCGAGCAGCACGGCCCGGTCGCGCTGATCCACTTCGACGCCCATCTGGACACCTGGGACACGTACTTCGGCGCCGAGTACACCCACGGCACGCCGTTCCGGCGCGCGGTCGAGGAGGGCATCCTCGACACCGAGGCGCTGAGCCACGTCGGCACCCGCGGCCCGCTCTACGGCAAGAAGGACCTCGAGGACGACCGCCGCTTCGGCTTCGGCATCGTCACCTCCTCCGACGTCTTCCGGCAGGGCGTCGACGAGGTCGTCGACAAGCTCCGGCAGCGGGTCGGCAACCGCCCGGTCTACGTCTCGGTCGACATCGACGTCCTCGACCCCGCGCACGCGCCCGGCACCGGCACCCCCGAGGCCGGCGGGCTCACCTCCCGGGAGCTGCTGGAGATCCTGCGTGGCTTCGCCGGCCTGAACCTGATCGGCGCCGACGTGGTCGAGGTCGCCCCGGCGTACGACCATGCGCAGCTGACCGGCGTCGCCGCCTCGCACGTGGCCTACGACCTGGTCTCGCTGCTCGCGATGCGGCACGCGGAGCAGGCGTGATGAAGCGCAACGGCGGCGACGTCACCGTCGAGAGCCTCACGGCGCTCGGCGCGACCCACGTGTTCGGGATCCCGGGCCAGCACGCCCTCGGCCTCTTCGACGCCATCCGCCGCAGCGACCTGAGCTTCGTCTCCTCGCGGGTGGAGAACAACTCGGTCTTCGCCGCCGACGGGTACGCCCGGACGACCGGCCAGGTCGGAGTGGTCTTCTGCTCCACCGGGCCGGGAGCGCTCACCGCGCTGGGTGCGCTCCAGGAGGCGTACGCCGCGTGCGTCCCGGTCCTGATGATCACCAGCCAGATCCCGCGCGACGGCCTCGGCGGGGCCCGCAAGGGCTACCTGCACCAGCTCGACGACCAGCAGGCCAGCGCTCGCAACGTCACCAAGTCGACCGCCGTCGTGCGGGACGCGGCCGCCATCCCGGGTGTCCTCGCCGACGCCTGGGCCACCGCCCAGGAGGCGCCGGCCGGTCCGGTCTGGGTCGAGATCCCGCAGGACGTCCTCCTCGAGGAGGTCGCCGTGCCGCCGGTGACGTCGCTGGCCGCGCCGGTGCGCGCACCCCGGCGGCCCCGGCCGGAGGTCACCGCCGAGGTCGCCCGGCAGCTCGCTGCCGCCGAGCGTCCGGTGGTCCTCGCCGGAGGAGGCGTACGCCGCTCCGCCGGTGCCCCGGAAGCCATGGTCGCCGTGGCGGAGATCCTCGACGCACCGGTGGTCTCGACCTCCGGAGGCAACGGCTCGATCCCGCTCGCGCACCCGCTGAGCGCCGGGGCGTGGATCGAGGACCGGCACACCACCGACCTGCTCGAGGACGCCGACGTCCTGCTCGCGATCGGCACCTCGTTCGGCGAGGTGACCAGCAACTACGGCACCTTCGCCCCGCGCGGCCGGGTGATCCAGGTCGACGCCGAGGCCCGGGTGCTCGGCTCCAACCACGACGTCGTGGGTGTTCACGCCGACGCCGCCGCGGCCCTGGGTGACCTCGCCGAGGCGCTCAGCGAGGTCGGCCCACGGTCCGCGAGCAGGCGGACCGGCGCCGACGTCGCCCGCGACCTGCGTACCCGCGTCCACAAGCGGCTCGACGAGCAGGACCTCGCCGCCGAGCAGCGGCTGCTCGCCGACCTGCGCGCGGCGGTGCCCGACGACGCGGACACGTTCTGGGACATGACCATCGCTGCGTACTGGGCATGGTCGGCCTGGGACCCGCGCTCCGGCGGCTTCCACACGGCCCAGGCCTCCGGAGGCCTCGGGCTCGGCTTCCCCGCGGCGATCGGCGCCGCCGTCGGGTCCGGGCGGCGTACGTTCGCGGTCTCCGGGGACGGCGGCGCGATGTACTCCATCGCCGAGCTCGCCACCGCCCGCCAGCACGACGCCGACGTCACCTGGCTGGTGATCGACGACGGCGGCTACGGGATCCTGCGCGAGTACATGACCGGCGCGTTCGGCGAGGCCACCGCCACCGAGCTCGCCCGGCCGGACTTCGTCCGCCTCGCCGAGGCGTTCGGCATCCCCGTCCGTGCCTCGACGCCGGAGACCGTCGGCGAGATCGTCGCCGGCACCTTCACCACCGGCGGACCCGCCGTGGTGGTTCTTCCGACAACCCTCCGCATGTTCGCCCTCAGCTGACCCCGCCCACCTGACCGGGAGCCCCCTCATGGATCTCACCATCATCGTCATCTATCTCGCCGCCATGGTCGCCTTCGGCTGGTGGGGCAAGACCCGCACCAGCGACAGCTCCGACTTCCTCGTCGCGGGCCGCCGGCTCGGTCCGGTGCTCTACACCGGCACCATGTCGGCCCTCGTCCTCGGCGGCGCCTCGACCGTCGGCGGCGTCGCGCTCGGCTACGAGTACGGCATCTCCGGGGCGTGGCTGGTCGCCGCGATCGCCCTCGGCGTGCTCGCGCTGAGCCTGTTCTTCGCCGGCCGCATCCAGCGGCTGCGGATCTTCACCGTGGCCCAGATGCTGGAGCTGCGCTACGGCGTCGGAGCCACCGCCGCCTCGGGCCTGGTCATGGTCGCCTACACGCTGATGCTCGCGGTCACCTCCACGATGGCGTACGCGACGGTCTTCAACGTCCTCTTCGGCACCGACCGCGTCGTCTCTGTCCTGATCGGCGGCGTGATCGTGGTGATCTACTCGACCATCGGCGGGATGTGGTCGATCACTCTGACGGACATGGTGCAGTTCATCCTGCAGACCGTCGGCATCTTCCTCCTGCTCCTGCCCTTCACCTGGAGCCACGCCGGCGGCCTGGACGGGATCAAGGCGCGCGCCGCGGACTCGGTCTTCGACCTGGGTGCGATCGGCACCGGCACCGTCATCACCTACATCGTCGTCTACACCTTCGGCATGCTGATCGGGCAGGACATCTGGCAGCGGGTCTTCACCGCCCGCTCTCCGCAGGTGGCTCGTTGGGGCGGCACCGCTTCCGGCGTCTACTGCCTGGTCTACGGCGTGGCAGGTGCACTGATCGGTGCTGCGGCGTCGACCTTCGTCACCGTCGAGGACCGCAACGACGTCTACGCCACCATCGCCGAGTCGATCCTCCCGGCCGGGATCAGCGGTCTTGTGCTCGCGGCCGCGGTGGCCGCGATGATGTCGACCGCCTCGGGTGCCCTGATCGCGACGGCGACGGTGGCCCGCACGGACGTGCAGCCGCTGCTGGCCCGGCTGGTGGGGCGTACGCCGGCACCCGTCCAGGACGAGGCGGAGAACCCGGAGCACGACGTACGCTCCAACCGGATCTACGTCGTCGCGATCGGCATCGCCGTCGTGGTAATCGCCTCCCTGCTCAGCGACGTCGTCTCCGCACTGACCATCGCCTACGACATCCTCGTCGGCGGCCTGCTCGTGCCGATCCTGGGCGGGTTCGTGTGGCGCCGCGCGACCGGTGTGGGTGCGGTGGTCGCGATGGCCGCCGGAACCGTTGCCACGCTCGGCACCATGGCGGTCGTCGGTGACGTGCTCGCCAACGAGCCCGTCTACGCGGGCCTCGTCGTCAGCGCCGTGGCGTACGTCCTGGTCAGCCTGCTCACCCGGCCGACCGACCCCGCGGTGATGCGGGAGTGGACCAGCCGGCTCGCGGAGGACGCGCCGGAGTCAGCCGTCCTGGAGGGAAGCGGCAGGTAGCGGGACGGGTCGGACCTCTCGTGGGCCGCTGAGGAAGTGGCCCTCCTCGCAGGTCAGAGACAGGTGCACCTCGCCTCCGCAGTCGCGGTGCTCCAGCGCGAGGGCCGACCCGCGCCCGTCGGCGAGATAGCGGTCGCCCCACTCCATCAGCGCGACCAGCGCGGGGTAGAGGTCGAGGCCCTTCTGGGTCAGCTGGTACTCGTGGCGCTGCCGCTGGCCCTCGGCGTGGTAGGGCGCCCGGACGAGGACGCCCTGGTCGACGAAGGTGTTCAGCCGGTCGGTGAGCACCGCGCGCGAGACGTCGAGGTTCTGCTGGAAGTCGGCGAACCTGCGTACGCCCAGGAAGGCCTCCCGGAGCACGAGCAGGCTCCACTTCTCGCCGACCACCGCCAGGGTGCCGGCGACGGAGCATCGGGTGCGGTCGATCTCGTCGGTGATCACGAGACCAGGGTACGACGCTGAATTCGTTTGACGAACTCAGCAGGTCGGGCGGAGAGTTCGAAATATGAACTCAGAACGTCTTGTCGTGCTCCCGGCGGTCGCCACTCGGCCGGTGCGGCCCGACGACCTGGCCGCCTTCGAGCGGATGTGGGCGCGGCTGTCGGAGGAGACCATCTACCGGCGGTTCCACGCCCCGATCAAGCGACTCTCGCTCAAGCTCCGTCGCTACCTCGTCGACGTCGACCACCTCGACCACGACGCCCTGGTCGCGGTCGCCGGGGGAGAGGTGATCGCCGTGGCCCGCTATCACCGCTGTGCGGACGAGCCGGGCGCCGCGGAGGTGGCGGTTCTCGTGGAGGACGCCTGGCAGGGCCGCGGCCTGGGAGCGCGGATGCTGCGCGAGCTGGCCTCTCTGGCGGGTCACCGCGGCATCCACGTCCTCACCGGCGAGGTGCAGTCCGACAACCTGCGGATGCTCGATCTCGTGCAGTCGCTCCTCGGCCCTGGATCGCTGCAACCCGGTGGGACCGTCGTCCGCGTACGCGGCCGGTGGGTGCGCCCCGAGGGACACCCGACCGTGATCGCGTCCTGACCAGGGTCAGGACGGCTGCCGCCGCGGCTGTGGAACCGCCGCGACGAGCTGCTGGGTAGACGGGTGCTGCGCGGAGCGGAACACGGTGGCGGGGGCGCCGTCCTCGACGATCTTGCCGGACTGCATGACGTAGACGTGGTGGGCGACGAGCTGGACGACGGCGAGGTCGTGGCTGATGAAGAGGTAGGAGAGCCCCTGGTCGCGCTGCAGCGAGACCATCAGGTCGAGGATCTGCTCCTGCACGAGGACGTCGAGGGCGCTCACGGCCTCATCCATGACCACGAGCTCGGGGTCGAGGGCGAGCGCACGCGCGATCGCGACACGTTGCCGCTGGCCGCCGGAGAGCTCGTGCGGGCGCCGGTGGGCGTACGCGGCGGGCAGCGCCACCCGGTCGAGCAGGTCGACCACCGCCTTGCGGCGGGTCGCGGCGTCGCCGATGCGGTGGACCCGCAGCGGCTCCTCGATGACCTGGGCGATGGTGTAGCGCGGGTCGAGCGAGGCGTACGGATTCTGGAAGACCGGCTGGACGGCACGCCGGTAGGCGAGGAGCTCCTTCCCTCGGAGGCCGCCGACCTCGGTGCCCCGGAAGCGGATCGAGCCGGCGTCGGACCGTTCGAGACGGAGAGCGAGGCGCGCGGCGGTCGACTTGCCCGACCCCGACTCACCGACGATGGCCACCGTACGTCCCCGTGGGATGGTCAGGGCGACCCCGTCGACCGCGCGCAGGTGCTCGCGCTGGCCGCGGAGCCGGTAGCGGCGTACGGCGCCGGTGATCTCCAGCAGGGTCTCGGGCTCCTCGTCGGTGGCCGCCGGGGCGACCTTGGTGTCGGACATCGCCGGTGCGGCGGCGAGCAGCCGCTGGGTGTACTCGTGCTGCGGGGCGGCGATGAGCGTGGCCGCGTCACCGCTCTCCACCACCCGGCCGCGGTGCATGACGACGACCCGGTCGGCACGCTCGGCGGCCAGGGCCAGGTCGTGGGTGATGAGGAGCACGGCGGTGCCGAGCTCGGTGGTGAGCGCCGTCATCTGATCGAGGACGCGACGCTGCACCGTGACGTCGAGGGCGGAGGTGGGCTCGTCGGCGAGGAGGACCTCGGGACGGCAGGCGAGCGCCATCGCGATGAGCACGCGCTGCCGCATCCCGCCCGAGAACTCGTGCGGGTACTGCCTGTAGCGGGCGACGGGCCGGTCGATGCCGGCATGGCCGAGCAGCTCGATGGCACGTGCACGGGCGGTCTGCCCGGAGGCGAGCCCGTGGACCTCGAGCGCCTCGGCGATCTGGGCGCCGACCGTCATCACCGGGTTCAGGTTGGTCATCGGATCCTGCGGCACCAGGCCGATGCGCCGACCACGGATGGCGGTCATCGCCGCCTCGGACGTCCGGGTGATGTCGTGGTCGCCGAGCCGGATCGTGCCGCCGGTGATCCGGCCGTTCTCGGCGAGCAGGCGGTTGACGCACGAGGCGAGCGTGGACTTGCCCGAGCCGGACTCGCCGACGACCGCGACGGTCTCGCCGGCGACGAGGTCGAGGGAGACGTCATGGAGCGCCTGGACCGGCCCACGACTGGTGTCGAAGGTGACCGAGAGGCCGCTCACGGACAGGACGGGACTCATCGGTCCTCCAACAGGTCGGCCGCCTCGAGCAGCACGGAGATGATGTCGCCACCGGACACGACATCGGGGAGCCGGGTGGGAGTGCGGTCGATCGGTCCGAGCGGACCGTGCAACCGGGTGGCGCCACCGGCGACGACGACACCGGTGGCGGGGGCGATGGCGAGGTAGGTGCCGGTGAAGCCGGGATGCTGCAGGTAGGTGACCTCGCCGCAGTGGCCGAGGAACGCGCCCAGAGCCTGGTCGGGGTGCTCGGCATGTGGCGTCGCGAAGCGGTCGAGCACCTCGCGCGGCACGAACGTGCCGTCGCACAGGGCCGCTCCGTACCTCAGCAGGTCCTCGACGGTGGCGAAGAGCCCGGCGTGACCGGCGACGCCGTCGAGGACGTGGGCGGCGTTGCCGTCGTCGACCTCGCCGCGGAGGTGGTGGTCGCGCCATCCGTCGAAACGGCTCGGTCGGATCCCGAGGGGATAGGGCTCGTCGGTGGCGAGCATGGCGTGCTCGTAGCCGTCGCCGTCCGCGCTGGTCGCGGCGAGCTCGGAAGCGACCGGCCCGAAGCGGGCGGAGAGTCCCAGGGGTGCGGCCACGAGCTGGTCGTAGGCGCGGTCCAACCGGAGCGTGGTGATCTGCTCGATCACCGCACCGAGGAGGATCATGCCCAGATCGGAGTAGGACCAGCCCGTTCCCGGCCGGTAGGCCAGCGGAAGCTCCTGGACCAGCTGGATCGCGTCCTCGCGCCGTCGAGTGGCGGCGTAGAGGGGCCACCACGGCTGCAGGCCGGCGGTGTGGGTCAGCAACTGCTCGACGGTCGCCTGGTCCTTGCCGTCCCGGCCGAACGACGGCAGGTGTCGGTGCACGGGATCGCGCAGCCGCAGCTCGTCGGAGGCGACCAGCCGCATGGTGATCGCGGTGGTCGCGGCGAGCTTGGTGACCGAGGCGAGGTCGAGGAGGTGGTCGGGTCGCATCGGCACCCCCGGACCTGCTGCCGAGGGCAGCTGCGCCCAGCCGGCGGCGGCGACCTCCGACCCGTCCGGGGTGCGCACCCCGATCACGCTCCCTGCCGGGTGGTTGCCGTTGCTGCCGAGGGTCAGGAGGCGGTCGACGTACGCCTGAAGGGGCTGGGTCATCGTTCGAACACCAGCGTCTCGGGCCAGGAGGCGATCGGGGGTGGCGGTGGGCTGGCATGGCTGATCCGGCCGAGTACGCGCGGCCCGGCCGCTCCGGTGCAGCTGGCCACGTTGCCGGGAAGGCCGTGGACGGTGGCCCACCCGATGAGTGCGAACGCGACGGCCTCCTTGTGGTCCGACGGGACGCCGAGTGCGTCGCTGGTGACGATCCGCACGCCCGGCAGGAGCTCGCCGAGCCGTCGCATCAGCACCGGGTTGCGTACGCCGCCGCCGGAGGCCACCAGGACCTCGACGCCGGCATCACGGACCGCGTCGGACACGGAGACGGCGCTCAGCTCGGTGAGGGTGGCGACGAGGTCGGGAAGCGACGGCTCCACACCGGCGCGGGCGAGCGCGGAACGTACGAAGCCCAGGTTGAACAGCTCCTTGCCGGTGCTCTTCGGCGCCGGCTGGGTGAAGTAGGGCGAGTCCAGCAGCGCCTCGAGCAGCATCGGGACGGCCGTGCCCCTGGCAGCGAGCTCGCCGTCGCGGTCGAAGGTGGCGCCCCCGGGTGCGTCGGTGACGACCGCGTCGACGAGCGCGTTCGCAGGCCCGATGTCCCAGGCCACAGGGTCGGCCTCCGGGCGGCACACCGTGACGTTGGCGATACCGCCGAGGTTGAGCGCCGCGGCGACGGCCCCGTCCTGGGTCGCGGACGCCAGCAGCCGGACGTCGAGCAGCGGCACCAACGGCGCGCCCTGCCCGCCCGCGGCGATGTCGGCGGCGCGTACGTCGGAGACGACGGTCGCGCCGGTCGCCTCGGCGATCCAGGCGGGCTGCCCGAGCTGGAGCGTGCCGAGCGCGCGACCGCCCTCGACCCAGTGGAAGACGGTCTGTCCGTGGGTGCAGACGACGTCGACACCACCGGTGTCCTCGATCGCCTGCTTCGCGGCCGCAGCGAACGCCTGCCCGATCTCGGTGTCGAGCTCGCAGACGACGTCGAAGCCGACCGGCGCCGGGGGCAGCGCCTCGATGATCCGGTGGCGCAGGCCGGACGCGTAGGGCACCGAGCTGCGGTGCACGATCCGCGCCCCCAGAGCGTCTCCGGCGAGATCGTGGTCGAAGTCGACGACCGCGACGTCGATCCCGTCGTGAGAGGTTCCGGAGATCATCCCGAGCACGCGCATCAGCCACGCTCCTCGAGGACCGTCCGGAGCCGGCCGCCGGCCCGGTCCAGCGCCAGCGACGCCTCGGCGGGGGAGAGGCCGGTGAGCAGCGTCGCGATCGCCAGCTTGGCGTGCCACCCCGCCGCGTCCAGTGCTGCGGTCGCGGCCGCGGCGTCGACGCCGGTGGCCTCGGTGACGATGCGGACCGCGCGATGGCGCAGCTTGGCGTTGCTGGCTCTCATGTCCACCATCAGCGATCCGTACGTCCTGCCGAGCTGCACCATGGTGGCGGTGGAGAACATGTTGAGCACCATCTTGGTCGCGGTGCCGGCGCCGAGCCGGGTCGACCCCGAGACGATCTCGGCGCCGACCGGCACCTCGATGCCGTGGGAGGCGACCCGTGCCAGTGGCGAGCCGAGGTTGCACGAGAGCCCGACGGTGAGAGCCCCAGCTGCTGCCGCGTGCTCGACGGCGCCCAGGACGTACGGCGTACGTCCGCTGGAGGCGATCCCCACGACCGTGTCGAGCGGCCCGATGCCGAGAGCCGCCAGATCCGCGGCGCCGGCCTCGCTGTCGTCCTCGACGCCCTCGGCCGCATCCAGGAGCGCTGCCGGGCCTCCGGCCATCACCCCGACCACGACGTCCTCGACTCCGAAGGTCGGCGGCACCTCGGAGGCATCGAGCACCCCGAGCCGGCCCGAGGTGCCGGCTCCGACATAGATCAGCCTGCCGCCCTCCCGCATCCGCTCGGTCGCAGCAGTGACGGCGGCGGCGATGGCAGGGAGCGCGGAGCGTACGGCATCGGCGATCGTCGCGTCGCGCGCGTTCATGAGCGCGACCAGGTCGGCGACCGAGAGCTGGTCGATCCCGGGTCCGCCGGTGGGGTTCGACGCCTCTGTGGTGAGTCCGTCGAGCGTCGATGCGTCATCGGCATTCATCGGCCGCCTCCTCGTGGGTCGAGCGCGGCCCGGAGGCCGTCGCCGAGCAGGTTCAGGCCGACCACGGCCAGGATCAGTGCGGCACCGGGCGCGTAGAGCATCCACGGAGCGACGCTGGTCAGCGTCTGCGCCGCGTAGACCATGCCGCCGAGCGACGCCGCGGGGGGAGGAGTGCCGAAACCGAGGAAGCTGAGCGCTGCCTCGGTCAGGATCGCCCACGACAGCGACAGGGTGACCTGCACGACCAGGATGCCGAGGATGTTCGGCAGCACGTGGGCGAAGAGGGTGGAGAGCCGGCTGCGGCCGATGGCGGTCGCGGCGAGGACGTACTCGGCGTTGCGCAGGGTGAGCACCGGTCCACGGGCCACCCGAGCGAAGATCGGCAGGTAGACCACCGCGATCGCGATCGCCACGGTCAGCCAGCTGCGCCGCAGGGTGGCGGCGAGCGCTAGCGCGAGCAGCAGCGAGGGGAAGGCGAACAGCACGTTGGTGATGACCCCGACCACCCGGTCGACGACCCCTTGGAAGTAGCCGGCCAGGATCCCGAGCAGCACCCCGCCGAGCGCGGCCGCGGTCACCGAGACCAGCGCGATCCGCATCGAGTTGGCCAGACCGGAGCAGACCCGCGCGAAGATGTCCCGGCCGAACTGGTCCGTCCCGAACCAGTGGCTCCCGTTCGGCCCCTGAAGGGACTCCCGTACGTCCTGGGCCGACGGATCCGGCCCGATCCCGGTCGCACCCACGATCGCGAGCACGGCCACGAGCGCCATCAGGGTGAGGCCGACGATCCCGCCCGGCGTACGGAAGGCGTTGACCCAGCGGCCGGAGGCCCGCGTCGGCGCGACCTCGGGTGTCTCGTGCATGTCGGCAGCGGCGCTCATGATGCCCGGATCCTGGGGTCGACGAGACGGTAGAGGAGGTCGGTGACGAGATTGACCAGCACGAACATCGCCGCGATCACCAGCACGGTCGACTGCACCACGGCGTACTCCTTCTGCTCCAGTCCGAGGAGCACCTGCCGCCCGATGCCGGGGATCGCGAAGATCTGCTCGGCGACGAGCGCGCCGCCGAGCAGGAAGCCGAACTGCAGGCCGCTCATGGTCACCACCGGGATGAGCGCGTTGCGCAGGATGTGGCGCACCTGCAGCCGGCGGTCGGGCACGCCTTTGGCGCGGGCGGTCCGGATGTAGTCCTCGGAGCGGACGCTGAGGATCGCGGCGCGCGTCGTCTGCAGGATCGGCGGGGCGATGCTGATCCCGAGCACGAGCGACGGCAGCAGCATCTGCTGGAGGTTGAGCGCCGGGTCTTCGGCCAGCGTGCGGAACCCCTCGCCGTTGGGATACCAGCCGACGGTGTCGACCAGCCAGCTCGACACCGCGGCGGCGAGCAGGAACGACGGCACCGAGAGCGCGACCAGGCTGGTCAGCTGGCTGATCTGGTCGCGCGCCCGTCCGGGTCGGCTCGCCGCCAGCATTCCGCCGGGTACGCCGAGGAGGAGGCCGATGCCGATCGCGAGCACGGCGAGCTCGACGGTGATCGGCAGCGCCTGGGCGGTCATCGACAGCACGCTGAGATGCGAGGTCGCCGAGATCCCCAGGTTTCCGGTGAGCACGCCGCCGAGCCAGCCGAAGTACTGGGACACCAGCGGCTCGTCGAGGCCGTAGTAGGACTCCAGGACCTCCAGCTGCTCGGGCGAGAGGTCGCCTGCGGCCGTCCCGTACGCCGCGGTGATCTGGTCCCCGGGGACGACCCGCAGCAGCACGAACGTGAACAGCGAGACACCGATGAGGGTCAGCACCGCCTCGCCGACGCGGCGCGCCGCCGGGTGGCGCCCGAGTGCGCCGACCCGGTGGCTCAGACCGGTGGCGGCGCTCAGGAGACCGAGGCCTTCCACAGCGTCGAGATCGAGGCGTCGGTGCGTTCCTCGAGCCCCTTCACTCCCTTGTTGGCCACGACGTACATCTCGGGGGTGAACAGCCAGACCCAGACCGCCTGGTCGACCAGATGCTGCGAGATCTCCTCGTAGATCGGCGCTCGGGCGTCGGTGTCGGTGGTGGCGATGCCCTCGGCGAAGAGCTTGTCGAGCTCCGGGGAGCTGTAGCCGGCGACCTTGTTGAAGCTGCCCGCCTTGGTGAAGTAGCGGCCGTACATCGTGTTCGGGTCCGAGCTGCCGCCGTTCATCGCGATCGCGGCGTCGAAGTCGGCGGCCAGCCACCGCTCGACGTAGGCGTTGGAGTCCAGCGCCTCGACGTTGACCTTGATGCCCACCTTCCCGAGCTGTGCCTGGATGTTCTGGGCCTCGTCCACCGCGGTCGAGTAGAGGCCCTGGGAGGTCATCAGGTTCAGCGTGAACCCGTTCGGCTTGCCCGCCTTGGCCAGGTAGTCCTTCGCCTTGTCGAGGTCCTGCTCGGGGCAGGGCTGGGCCTCGGGGTCCGAGCGGTATTCCGGCGAGGTGATCGGCCCGGTCGGCTTGCCCGACCCGAGGGCCGCGGACTCGATGACGTCCTCGCGCGAGATGGCGCACTGGATCGCGAGCCGGGCGTTGACGTCCTTCAGCGTCGGCGACGACGCCCGCAGTTGCAGCACGTGGTAGGAGAGCGAGTCGACCGTGGTGCTGGTGGTCTGTCCCGAGGTCGCGGTCTTCGCGGTCACCGGGTTGTCGAAGATCGCCACGTCGACCGCGCCCGTCTTGAGCGAGGACACCATCGACTGCTCGTCGGGGATGACGCGGAACTCGACCGTCCTCGCACCCGGCTCGCCGGCGAAGTAGTCGTCGTTGCGGGTGAGCGTGATCGACTCGTTCGGCGTACGACTCTTGAACTGGTAGGGCCCCGAGCCGATCGGCTTCGACTCCAGGCTCTTCGGGTCCGCGTCGGAGGGCACGATCGCGGTGTTCACCGCGGTCAACCCGGACACGAAGGACGCGTCGGGCTGCTTCAGGGTCACCACGACCGTCTGCGGGTCGGGTGCCTCGATGCCGGCCACGGAGGCGAAGTAGGACGCCGAGCTCGCGCTCGAGGCGGGGTCGATGATCGTCTCGTAGGTGTGCTTCACGTCCGCAGAGTCCAGCGCGGACCCGTCGGAGAAGGTGACACCGTCCTGGAGCGTGAAGGTGTACGTCTTCCCGTCCTCGGAGACCGTCGGCAGCTCCGCGAGACCCGCCTCCGGGACGCCTTCGGCGTCGGTGTTGAGGATCGGGCTGTAGATCTGGGACAGCACCTGGATCGACTGGGTGGACGTCGCCGTCCACGGGATCATCTGCGCCGGGTCGGCGGAGATGCCGAAGACCAGGGTGCCGTCGGGGTCGGCGGTGGAGCTCTCGCCACCGCAGGCGGCGAGCCCGGCCGCGAGCAGGGTGATCGCGACGGTGCCCGTCGCGATGGTGCGAATTCCGTGTCGTCGCTGCGTACTCACGGATCCTCCTAGGGGTGGGGCCAAGAGGTCGGGCGTCTGCCTGCTGCGGTGTCGCCCGCGGATCTGTCGATCGTATGACAAAATGTTTCCCATGTAACCCCGTAAGGGGTAATTAATGACATCGCAGGGCTGAGCGGGGAGACGATGACCGAGGACATCCTGGTACGCCTGCGGCAGGCCCTGCCCGGACTGCGGCCGAGCGAGCGTCGGCTCGCGGAGGCGGCCCTGGCCGACCCGGGCGTCGCCGCCGCGCTGACGATCACCGAGCTCGCCGCCCGGCACGAGACGTCGACCGCCACCGTCACGAGGCTGTGCCGCAACCTGGGTTTCGCCGGCTACTCGGCCTTTCGCCTGGCCCTCGCGCGAGCCGGTGCGAACGAGTCCGGCCGCCGGGTCGAGTTCGGCGTCTCCGAGGGTGACATCGACCCGGCCGACACGACGCGCGACGTCGTACGCAAGCTCGCCTACCAGGAGGCGCGAGCGGTCGAGGAGACCGCGGACCGGCTCGATCTCGACCAGCTCGACCGGGTCGTCGCGGCGATCACCAACGCCTCGGTGGTGGACGCCTACGGGTCGGCCTCCAGCGGTCTCGCCGCACAGGACCTCCAGCAGAAGCTGCGCCGGATCGGTTACCAGGTCAACGCCTGGGCCGACGCGCACCTGGCACTCACCAGCGCAGCCGTGCTTCCGCCGGACGCGGTCGCGGTCGCGTTCTCGCACTCCGGCGAGACCGAGGAGGCGATCTCGGCGCTGCGCATCGCCGCCGGCCGGGGCGCCTTCACCGTCGCCGTCACCAACTTTCCCCGGTCACCACTCGCCGAGGTCGCCGACGCCACCCTGACCACCGTCGCCCGGGAGACCCGGTTCCGCTACGGCGCCATGTCCAGCCGGATGGCTCAGCTGATGATCGTCGACGCCATCTTCCTCGCTGTCGCCCACGAGAACCCCGACGATGTCACCGCTGCGCTGGGCGCGACCCTGGACGCCGTCGCGTCCCGGCGCGTCAACCGGTCCCGGGCCTGACCGTCTATCTCCTCGCCGTCTGGGTACCGGCCTGACGTACAGCGATGAGGAGGAGCACATGTTCAAGAAATCAGCGTTGATGACTGCCTTCGGCATCGGCTACGTTCTCGGCGCGCGCGCTGGCCGCGAGCGCTACGACGCCATCGCTGCCAAGGCACAGAAGCTGTGGCACGACCCGCGGGTGCAGGACAAGGCACACCGCGCGGGGTTCGTGGCCAAGGAGAAGGCGGCGAGCGCGAAGCACACCGTCCAGGACAAGATGCCGGGCGACACCGCGCGGTCCACCTCGCCGACGGAGCCGGCTGCGCCGGCCTCGCCGACGCCGTATCCGCAGACGACGCCGAGCGGTCCGCGGCCGACCACCACGGACCCGGTGACCGACATGCCGCGGGGGTGGGAGTCGTGACGCTCCACCACCACCAGACCGACGCATCGATGGGTGAGCTGGTCTCGCGTCTCTCGACGGAGATGTCGAGCCTCGTCCGAGGCGAGCTCGAGCTCGCCCGACTGGAGCTGACCGAGAAGGCCAAGCACACCGGCAAGGGGGCCGGGGCGTTCGGCGCCGCCGGCCTGGTGGCGCTCTACGGTGTCGGGGCCCTGATCGCCACGGCGATCCTCGCGCTGGCGCTCGTCATGGACGCCTGGCTGGCCGCGCTGCTGGTCGGAGTCGTCCTCCTGCTGATCGCCGGCGGCATCGCCCTGTTCGGGAAGAAGCAGGTCTCCGAGGGAGTGCCGATGAAGCCCGAGCGCGCCACCGCGAACATCAAGCGCGACATGGAGGCTGTCAAGCACCACCGTCACGCCGAGGACCGCATCGTGAGGAGGACGCCATGACGCACAACACCACCCGACCGGTCGAGGCAGGTGGCCACAGCCTCGCCGACGTCGAGGCCGACCTCGACACCACCCGTCACGAGATGGCCGACACCCTCGACGAGCTCGCCGCGCGTCTGGACGTGAAGACGCGTGGGAAGGAGAAGGCCCACGAGGTCAAGGAGCGTACGCAGATGGCGGCCCGGTCCCGGGACGTGCAGATCCGAGGCGGCATCGTCGCCGCGATCGTGGTCGGCGCGATCCTGATGCTGGTCCGGAGGAAGCGTCGGCTCAAGACCGCGTAGGCCGGGTCAGCCGGTCCAGGAAGGCGACGAGCAGGGCCTCGCGCATTGCAGGGGTGGCCAGGTCGAGCATGGCATTGACCTCGGCCATCCGCTGCGGGAGCGCGAGGCCCTCCCGCCCGTAGGCGCCGATGAGCCCGGCGGCGAGCAGCAGGCCGTCGAAGTCGTCGTCGGAGAGGGCGAGCGGGTCGAGCTCCGCGATGAAGGCCGCGACGCCGGGGTCGACGGCGACGGGACCGGTGGCCACGGCTGCCGCGACCGCCTTGCCCAGAGCCTCGAGCAGTTCCTCGACGTGAGGACGGG
Source organism: Nocardioides turkmenicus (assembly GCF_011045035.1). Classification (GTDB taxonomy): domain Bacteria; phylum Actinomycetota; class Actinomycetes; order Propionibacteriales; family Nocardioidaceae; genus Nocardioides; species Nocardioides turkmenicus. The sequence continues at coordinate 49,775 of NZ_JAALAA010000017.1, read as the reverse complement.
TCGCGGCGCTCACCGACACGTGGATCGTGGCGGGGGACCCGGCGTAGGACATCTGCGGCTGGACGTACCAGCCACGGGCGGCCATCTCGTCGCAGACCGTGAACGGGTCGCAGCTGCCGTCGGTGGTGAGGGCGATCAACGTGGAGTCGGGGGTGCTGACGACGTCGATCTCGGGCATCTTCCCGATGCCGGCGCGGATCAGGTCGACGGCCTCGAAGACATCGCGGGCCAGCCGCTCGTAGCCGGCGTCGCCCAGGGAGCGCATCACCGCCCAGGCGCCGGCCAGCGGCCCGCCTGACTTCGTCGACTGCATCGTGGAGTTGAGCATGGTGTAGCCGGGCCATGCGGCCGAGGCGAAGAACTGCGGCCGCCGCAGCTCAGGGGTCCGGTGCAGGAGGATCGAGGTGCCCTTCGGGGCGTAGGCGTACTTGTGGAGGTCGACCGAGATCGAGGTGACCCCCTCGACCGCGAACGTCCAGGCCGGTACGTCCCGCCCCAGCCGCGCCGCATAGGGCAGCACCCACCCGCCGATGCAGGCGTCGACGTGACAGCGGATCCCGCGCTCGGCCGCGGCGGCCGCGATCGCGGTGACCGGGTCGACGACCCCGTGCGCGTAGGACGGGGCCGAGGCGACCACCAGCACGGTGCGGTCGTCCATCGCCGCGGCCATCGCCGCCGGATCCGCCCGGAAGTCGGGCCCGACCGGCACCAGCACCGGCTCGACCCCGAAGTAGTGCGCCGCCTTGTGGAAGGCGGCGTGCGCGGTCGCCGGCAGCACCATCCGGGGGCGCTCGATCCCAGGCCTCGAGTCGCGCGCGGTCTGCACCGCCAGCAGCACCGACTCGGTGCCCCCGGAGGTGACCGTGCCGACCACCGTCTCGGGTGCGTCGAGCAGGTCGGCGGCCGTGCCGACCACCTCGGTCTCCATCCGGAGCAGGCTCGGGAACGCGGTCGGGTCCAGGCCGTTGGAGCCGGCGTACGCCGCCACCGCCTCCCGGCCGATCCGGTCGATGTCGGGCAGGCCGGAGTCGTAGACGTAGGCGAGCGTGCGGCCGCCGTGCACCGGCAGGTCGGCGGACTGCATCGCGCGCAGCTGGGTCAGGGCGTCGGTCATGCGGGCACGGTTCCTTCCATGTCGCCGTCCACGTCGTCGGCGGTGAGCGAGTAACCCCGCAGCCAGAGCAGGCTGAGGACGACCAAGCACGCCGGCAGCACCGAGAAGCCGAGCGTGATCGCGGTCAGTGCGGAGTCGGGCTGGAGGACGTCGCTCCCGGTCGAGGAGCGGTAGCCACCGAGCGCGAGCACCACGGCGAAGACACCGGGACCGAGCGCCAGCCCGAGCGTCTCGCCGGCGGTCCAGACGCCGGTGTAGACGCCGATCCGGCTCGAGCCGCTGCGCCGGGCGTCGACGGCGGCCGCGTCGGGGAGCATCGCCATCGGGAAGACCTGGCAGCCGGCATAGCCGACCCCGACCAGGACCACCGCGGCATAGACCAGAGCGGCCGGTGCGATCTGGGCGGTTGCGGCGAGAAGCGCGCCGACGGCGAGGACGAGGGAGGCGGCGGTGTACCCGGCCTTCTTGCCGATCCTCGCCCCGAGTGCCGCCCACGTGGGGGTGAGCAGCAGCGCGGGGCCGACGAAGCAGACGAACAGCACCGTCGCCGCGCCTGCGCGGCCGAGCACGTCGGTCGCCAGGTAGTCGACCCCGGCCAGCATCGCGCCGAAGGCGACGGCCTGGATCACGAACGTGATCAGCAGCCGGCGGAAGTCGGGCGCCGCCGCGACGATCCGGAGCTGGTCGCGCAACCCGCCCGCGCCCGGCTGGACTGTGTGGACGGGCGCCCGGCGGGTGCCGGCGTACGCGCTGAGCACCCCGGCCAGGATGAGCACCGCCATCACCACGCCCATCACGCGGTAGCCGTCCCGGCCGCCGACGGCGTCGCGGATCATCGGCGCGGTGGCGCCGGCGAGCAGGATCGTCAGGGCCAGGATCGCGACCCGCCACGTCATCAGCCGGGTGCGCTCGTCGTACGACTCGGTCAGCTCGGCCGGCATCGCCACGTAGGGGACCTGGAAGAAGGCGTACGCCGTCGCGCAGCTCAGGAACAGGACCAGCACCCACAGCGCCTCGACCCAGGTCGTCATCGACGGCGCCGCGAACAGCAGCGCGAACGTCACCGCCAGCGTGAGGCCGGCCCGGCGCAGCCACGGTCGGCGCGGGCCGCGCGGGTCCACCGTCCGGTCGCTGATCCGGCCGGCGATCGGGTTGAGCACGACGTCCCACGCCTTCGGCGCGAACACGATGAACCCCGCCGCCAGCGCGGCGATCCCGACGCTGTCGGTCAGATAGGGGAGCAGCATCAGGCCCGGGATCGTGCCGAACGTCCCGGTGGCCACGGACCCGGAGCCGTAGCCGATACGCACCCCGAGCGGGAGGGTCGGGCTGGCGGACATGCCCGCCATGGTGCCAGGTGCGGCCCCGATCAGTCCCGCGGTTCGGCGGAGACCCAGACCTCCTCGACGAGCGGCACGCCCGGGCGGTAGGCCAGGTGGACGTGGCTGGGGGCGCGGAGGAGGACCAGGTCGGCACGGGAGCCGGGGACGATGCGGCCGACGTCGGCGCGGTCGAGCGCGGCGGCCCCGCCGGCGGTCGCGGCGTGAACCGCCTCGGCGGGGGTCATCCGCATCTCGCGTACGGCGAGGGCGACGCAGAACGGCATCGAGCTGGTGAAGCAGGAGCCGGGGTTGCAGTCGGAGGCGATGGCCACCCGAACCCCCGCGTCGATCAGCCGGCGGGCGTCGGGATAGGGCTGGCGGGTGGAGAACTCGACGCCCGGGAGCAGCGTCGCGATCGTGCCGGAGTCGCGCAGCGCGTCGACGTCCTCGTCGCTGAGGTAGGTGCAGTGGTCGACCGCGATCAGACCGAGCTCCGCTGCCAGCTGTACGCCGGGGCCCTTGCCGAGCTGGTTGGCGTGCAGCCGCCCGCGGAGCCCGGCCGCGGCGCCGGCGGTGAGCACCTCGCGAGCCTGGTCGGCGTCGAAGGCGCCCCGCTCGCAGAAGGCGTCGATCCAGCGGGCGTACGGGGCCGCGGCCTCGAGCATGGGGCCGGTGACCAGGCCGACGTAGCCGGCCGGGTCGTCGGCGAACTCGGGTGGCACGACGTGCGCACCCAGGAAGGTGGTCTCGGAGGTGGCCTCCCGGGCAAGACGCAGCGAGCGGGCCTCGTCCTCGACGTTCAGGCCGTAGCCGGACTTGATCTCGACCGTCGTCGTGCCCTGCGCGCGCATCTCCCCGACGAGTCGGCCGATGCCGGCACGGAGGTCGTCGTCGCTCGCGGCCCGGGTCGCCGCGACGGTGGTGCGGATGCCGCCCGCGGTGTAGGGCTCGCCGGTCATTCGCGCGCGGAACTCGGCCGACCGGTCGCCCGCGAAGGCGAGGTGGCTGTGGCTGTCGACGAACCCGGGCAGCACGGCCCTCCCGGCGGCGTCGACGACGGTGTCGGCCGCGGGGGCGGCCGACGCGTCGCCGACCCACGCGACTCGGTCGTCCTCGACGACGACCGCCGCATCGGTGCGGATGCCGAGCAGGTCGGAGGCGTCCGGGTCGTTGGTGACCAGCTCGCCGATGTTGGTGATGAGCGTGCTCATGTCCAGATCCCTTCGATCGCTGTGCTCAGGGCGCGTCCGACGCTGCCGTGGTCTCCCTCGAACACCACTCGGCCGTCGACGACGACGTGGGTGACGTCGGCTCCGCCGGCCGCGAAGACGGCGGTGTGCTCGTCCCCACCGGTGCCGGCTGTACGCGGCGAGGCGAGGTCGATGGTGACCAGATCGGCTCGCTGGCCGACCGCGATCGAGCCCGCGTCGGCGAAGCCGAGGCTGCGGTGGCCGTGGGCGGTGCCGGCCAGGAGGAGCTCGGCGGCGGTCCAGTGGCCACGTGCCTGGGTGGCGAGACGCTCGTCCATCTCGACCGCACGCATCTCCTCGAACGCGTCGATGACCGCATGGCTGTCGGAGCCCAGGGTCAGGGTCGATCCGGCCTGCTGCAGCGCGCGGGCCGGGCCGATGCCGTCGCCGAGATCGCGTTCGGTGGTCGGGCAGAACGACGCGAACACGCCCGCCTCGCCCAGCAGCCGGATGTCCTCGTCGGAGAGGTGGGTGGCGTGGACCGCGCTGGTCATCGGGCCGAGGAAGTCGTGGTCGGCGAGCAGCCGGGTCGGCGTGACGCCGTGCACGGCCACGCAGTCGGCGTTCTCCTTGACCTGCTCGGACAGGTGCACGTGGACGGGCGCTCCGCTCTCGACGTACGGCGTGAACGCCTTCAGTGCGTCGGCCGGGACCGCGCGCACCGAGTGCGCGGCGACCCCGATCAAGGCGCCGGTGTCCGGAGAGAGCGCGGAGACCCGCTCCTGCCACGCCTCGGCGGTGCCGTCGCTGAAGCGCCGCTGCACGCCCTCCGGTGCGGCGCCGAAGCCGCTGGACAGGTAGAGCGTGTCGAGCAGCGTGATCCGGATCCCAGCATCGTGCGCCGCGGCGAGCAGTGCGTTGCCCATCGCGTTCGGGTCGGCGTACGGCGTCCCGTCCGGCTGGTGGTGGAGGTAGTGGAACTCGCCGACCGAGGTGTAGCCGGCCGCGACCATCTCGGTGTAGGTCGCCTTGGCGAGCTGGTAGTAGGTGTCCGGGTCCAGGCGGCCGGCGACGGCGTACATCTGCTCGCGCCAGGTCCAGAATGTGCCGCGGTCGGTCTGGGTGCGCCCGCGCAGCGCCCGGTGGAAGGCATGGCTGTGGGTGTTGGCGAAGCCGGGCAGCGTGAGCCCGCGCAGCCGGACTCCGCCGTGGTCGGCGTTCGGTTCGACCGCGGTGATCCGGCCGTCCTCGACCTCGATCCCGACCGCGTCCTGGACCCGTCCGTCGACCCAGGCGTGCTCGAGGAGATAGGTGGTCACACGACCACCTCCCCGGTCACCAAGCCGGTCAGCGCGTCGGCGAGCGCCTCGACGCCGGTGAGACAGTCGGCCGTCTCCGCGGTCTCGTACGGTGAGTGCGAGACGCCCGACGGGTTGCGGACGAACAGCATGGCGGTGGGGATGCCGACGCTCTGCAGGATGCCGGCATCGTGCCCGGCCTGCGTCGGCAGGACCGGGACGTCTCCCATGCGTCGAGCGAGGGCGTCGCGGAGGGCGGCGTCGAAGGCGACCTCACCGCTGACCGACTCGGCGGTGACGGTGACGGAGGTGCCGTCGCGCTCGGCGTACGCGGTGGCCCGGCGTTCGACCTCCTCCACCAGTGCGGCGAGGGCGGCGTCGGACTCGGCCCGGGCGTCGAGCCACCCGGTGACATGGGACGGCACCGCGTTGGTGCCGTTGGGACGTACGTCGATCCGGCCGAAGGTGGCACGCTGGCCCTGCACGCGCGCCTGCTCGTTCGCGGCGAGCGCCGTCAGCGCGTAGGTGAGCATCGGGTCGGCGCGGTCCTCCATCCGGGTGGTGCCCGCGTGGTCGGCGCGGCCGGCGATGTCGTAGCGGTAGCGGCCGTGCGGCCAGATCGCGTCGTGCACGCCGACCGGGGCGTCGAGGTCGATCAGGCCCCGGCCCTGCTCGACGTGCAGCTCGACGTAGGTGCCCACGCCGTCGAGCATCGTGGACTCGCCCCCTTCGATGACGTCGCCGAGACGTACGCCGTCACGGTCGACGAGCTCGCGCGCCACCTCCCACGTGGTGGCGCCGACAGCGAGACGGGAACCGAGGCAGGCCCGGCCGAAGCGGGACCCCTCCTCCTCCACGAAGGCGGCGATGCCGAGCCGGCGGGCCGGCTCCACGCCGCGCTCGCGCATCAGGTCGAGCGCGGCGAAGGAGGAGACGACACCGAGCGGTCCGTCGTACGCACCGCCGTCGAGGACGGAGTCGAGGTGGGAGCCGGTCAGCACCTTGCCGGTCGCGGCGAAGTCCGCCGCCGGCCCCCACCAGGCGACCAGGTTGCCGAACGGGTCCCCCTCGACCTCGAGCCCGCGCGTGGTGGCGGCTTCGCGGAACCACGCGCGGAGCTCGAGCTCGGCCGCGTGCCAGGGCTGGCGGAAGTAGCCGCCGGTGGACGCCGAGCGGCCGATGGGCACGAGGTCGCGCCACATCTGCTCGAAGTCGGCAACCTGGGTCACGATCAGCCCTCCTGCATCGGAATGCGTACGCCGCGCTCGGCGGCGACCTCGACGGCACGGTCGTAGCCCGCGTCGACGTGGCGGATGATGCCCATGCCGGGGTCGTTGGTCAGCACGGCCTCGATCTTCGCGGCGGCCAGCTCGGTGCCGTCGGCGACGCACACCTGGCCGGCGTGGATCGAGCGACCCATGCCGACCCCGCCGCCGTGGTGCAGCGACACCCAGGTGGCGCCGGAGGCGACCGCGGTCATCGCGTTGAGCAGCGGCCAGTCCGCGATCGCGTCGGAGCCGTCGAGCATGGCCTCCGTCTCGCGGTACGGCGACGCGACCGAGCCGCAGTCGAGGTGGTCGCGGCCGATCACGACGGGTGCCTTGAGCTCGCCGCTCTTGACCATCTCGTTGAACTTCAGGCCGGCCAGGTGGCGCTCCTTGTAGCCGAGCCAGCAGATCCGCGCCGGGAGGCCCTGGTAGTGGACCCGCTCCTGCGCCATGGTGATCCACTTGTGGAGCCGCTCGTTCTCGGGGAACAGCTCCAGGATGGCGCGGTCCGTGGCGGCGATGTCGGCCGGGTCGCCGGAGAGCGCGGCCCAGCGGAACGGGCCCTTGCCCTCGCAGAACAGCGGCCGGATGTACGCCGGCACGAACCCCGGGAACTCGAAGGCCCGGTCGTAGCCGCCCTTGCGCGCCTCGTCGCGGATCGAGTTGCCGTAGTCGAACACCTCGGCGCCGGCGTCCTGGAACTCCACCATCGCCCGGACGTGGGCGGCCATCGAGGCCTGCGCATCCTTGGTGAACCCGGCCGGGTCGGCCTCGGCGCGCTGGTGCCACTCCTCGAAGGGCACCCCGGCGGGCAGGTAGGACAGCGGGTCGTGCGCCGAGGTCTGGTCGGTGACGACGTCGATCGGGGCGTTCATCTCCAGCAACCGCGGGAAGATCTCGGCGGCATTGCCGAGCAGGCCGATCGACAGGCCACGCCGTTCATCACGGGCCTGGACCGCCAGCTCCAGCGCGTGCTCCAGCGAGTCGGCCTGGACGTCGAGGTAGCGGTGCTCGAGACGGCGGGCGATCCGGCTCTGGTCGACGTCGACGCAGATCGCGACACCGTCGTTCATGGTGACGGCGAGCGGCTGGGCGCCGCCCATGCCGCCGAGCCCGGCGGTCAGGGTGATCGTGCCGGCGAGGGTGCCACCGAAGCGCTTGTCCGCGACCGCGGCGAAGGTCTCGAAGGTGCCCTGCAGGATGCCCTGCGTGCCGATGTAGATCCACGAGCCGGCCGTCATCTGGCCGTACATCGTCAGGCCCATCTCCTCCAAGCGGCGGAACTCCTCCCAGTTGGCCCAGTCGCCGACCAGGTTGGAGTTGGCGATGAGCACGCGTGGAGCCCACTTGTTGGTCTTCCACACGCCGACCGGCTTGCCGCTCTGGACCAGCATGGTCTCGTCGTCCTCGAGCTCGCGCAGGGTGCGGACGAGGGCGTCGTACGCCTCCCAGCTGCGTGCGGCCTTGCCGGTGCCGCCGTAGACGACGAGGTCCTCGGGGCGCTCGGCGTTCTCGGGGTCGAGGTTGTTCATCAGCATCCGCAGCGGCGCCTCGGTCTGCCACGACTTCGCGGTCAGCTCGGTGCCGTGAGCGGCGTGGATGGGCAGGCGGGGGTTCGTGCTCTGGTCGGTCATGCGAGTTCTCCGATCACGCTCGCGACCGTCCGGGTGACGGACCGGTCGGAGACGAGCTGGTAGGCGGCGTCGATCTCGGGGGCGAGGAAACGGTCGGTGCCGGGGCCACCGACGCCGTGGTTGCGCAGCAGCGCCACGACGGCGCCGGTGGCCGGGCTGGGCTCGAGCGGGGCGCGCAGGTCGAGGGCACGGGCGGCGGTCATCAGCTCGATGGCCAGCACGCGGGTCAGGCCGTCGACGGCCCTGCGCAGCTTGCGCGCCGCCGACCAGCCCATCGAGACGTGGTCCTCCTGCATCGCGCTGCTGGGGATGGAGTCGACGCTGGCCGGGTTGGCGAGGCGCTTGAGCTCGGAGACGATCGCGGCCTGGGTGTACTGGGCGATCATCAGGCCCGAGTCGACGCCGGGATCGTCGGCCAGGAACGGAGGCAGGCCGTGGTTGCGTGCCTTGTCGAGGAAGCGGTCCGTACGACGCTCCGAGATCGAGGCGAGGTCGGCGGTGACGATCGCGAGGAAGTCGAGGACGTAGGCGACCGGCGCGCCGTGGAAGTTGCCGTTGGACTCGACGCGGTTCTCGTCGGCGAGGACGACGGGGTTGTCGACGGCCGAGGCGAGCTCGCGGGTGGCGACGGCGACCGCATGGGCGACGGTGTCGCGGACGCCGCCGTGCACCTGCGGCGAGCAGCGCAACGAGTACGCGTCCTGGACCCGGTTGCAGTCGGGGCCGCGGTGGGAGGCGACGACGCCGGAGTCACGCAGGATCGCGGTCAGGTTGGCCGCGGACGCTGCCTGGCCGGGGTGCGGACGGATGGCTTGGAGCTCGGGGGCGAAGACCCGATCGGTGCCGAGCTGGGCCTCGACCGACATCGCGGCGGAGACGTCGGCGACCTGGAGCAGGTCGGTCAGGTCGTTGATCGCGAGCACCAGCATGCCGAGCATGCCGTCGGTGCCGTTGATGAGCGCCAGGCCCTCCTTCTCGTGCAGCTCGACCGGGCTGAGGCCGGCGGCGGCCAGCGCGGTGGCGGCGTCGGTCAGCTCGCCGTCGGCGGTGCGTACCGGGCCCTCGCCCATCAGCGCCAGAGCACAGTGGGCCAGAGGAGCGAGGTCGCCGGAGCAGCCGAGCGAGCCGTACTCGTGCACGACCGGAGTGATGCCGTGGGTGAGCAGGTCGGCCATCAGCAGCGCCGTCTCGCGGCGTACGCCGGTGTGGCCGGTCGCGAGGGTGGACAGGCGCAGCAGCATCAGGGCCCGGACGACCTCGCGCTCGACCTCGGGGCCCGAGCCGGCGGCGTGCGAGCGGACCAGGGAGCGCTGCAGCTGTGCCCGCAGCTCCTGCGGGATGTGCCGAGTGGCGAGCGCGCCGAATCCCGTCGAGACGCCGTAGGACGGCGTCGTGGCCGCGGCGAGGGAGTCGACGACCTCTCGCGCGGCATCGATGGCGGCCAGGGCCTCGGCACTCAAGGTCACCGCCGCGTTCCTGCGGGCCACGCTGACGACATCTGCCATCGACACCGGTCCGACTCCGACAACTACATGTTCTCCCATGCCTCCATTTGAGTCGAGACATGCCCGGTTCGCCATGGCCGTAGCGACCCTTCTGTCTCGGATCTGAGACTCTTGGGCCATGAGCCAGGTACCTGCCGCCACCCGGGCACTCCGCGTGCTGCGCTTCCTCTCCTCGCAGGCGGACCCCGTGCCGGTCGAGGCGATCATGCGCGCCTGCGAGCTGCCGCGGAGCACGACGTACCACCTCGTGAACGCGATGATCGAGGAGGGGTTCGTCGTGCATCTCGTCGACGAACGTCGCTACGGTCTGGGGGTCAGCGCCTTCGAGGTGGGCAGCGGCTACTCGCGCCAGGCGCCGTTGCAGCGCATCGCCCGCCGGCCGCTCGCCCAGCTCGTGGACCGGCTCGGTCAGAGCGCGCACCTGGCCGTGCTGCACGGCCGCGACGTCCTCTACATCGTGGAGGAGCGGGCGCCCGGCCGGCCGCCGTTGGTCACCGACGTCGGCGTACGCCTGCCCGCCCACCTGACCGCCAGCGGCCGCGCCATCATGGCCAGCCTCCCGAACGGCCAGGTCCGTGCGCTCTACCCCGACCGGGCGGCGTTCACCGACCGCACCGGGATCGGCCCGCAGTCACCGACCGCTCTGAAGGCGACGCTCGCCGAGGCCCGCCGGCTCGGCTACGCGACCGAGGCCGGCGAGGTCACCCTCGGTCTCTCGAGCGTCGCGGTGCCGGTCCTCGACCACAACGGGCACCCGGTGGCCGCGATCGCGGTGACGTACGCCGCCGAGGACCCGGTGCCTCCCGCCGCCGCGCTGAGGCATTGCGCCGACCTGCTGAGCCAGCGCCTCGGTGCCCGCCGGGTAGGTTGAACGCCATGCCGCTCGAGACCGGTGCCGTCGCGCCCGACTTCACGCTCCCCGCCCAGGACGGCACGTCAGTCGTCCTCTCCTCGCTGCTGGAGAAGGGTCCGGTGGTGCTCTTCTTCTACCCGGCGGCCGAGACCCCGGTGTGCACGAAGGAGGCCTGTCACTTCCGCGACCTCGCGGGCGAGTTCGGGGCCATCGGCGCCCAGCGGCTCGGGATCAGCAAGGACAGCGTGGAGAAGCAGGCCGGCTTCGCCGCCAACCACGACCTCGACTACCCGGTCCTGTCCGATCCCTCCGGGTCCGTCGCCGCCCTCTACCGCGTGAAGCCGAGCATCCTCGGCAAGCTCGGACCGCTGCAGCGTACGACCTTCGCCATCGGTGCCGACGGCCGGATCAAGGCCGTCGTCGAGGGCATGCTCAAGGCCGAGATCCACGCCGACGAGGCCCTCGCCGCGCTCCGCGCGTGAGCTACACCTCGTAGTGCCCGACGTCGATGAAGTATCTGATCGGCGTGTCCGACCCGTCTTCGAGCGCCGCCTCCGCAGCGGCTCGCACTGCTCGGCCAGTGGCCGGATCAGCCATGATCCGGAAGATCTCGACGTGATCGATTGTCAAGGCTGAGAATCCTCGGCAACCTCAATTCGCGCCGCGCCTGGCACAGATCAGGACTCACGGATCATCGCCATGCCGTTGCCCGCTTTCTTGGCCTGGTGCATGGCTAGGTCTGAGAGATCGAGCAGTTGCGGCAGGTCAGGTGGCGTCGCCGAGGACCACACCGCGACACCGATCGATGCCGTCAGGGATACCGTCTTCGGAGTCTGGTCCAGGGGGGTTGTGACGGTGATCGGCTCGCCCAGGAGCTCCGCCAGCTCATGGAGCTGCACGTCCGACGGTCGACGGGGGAGAACGACGACGAACTCATCACCGCCGAAGCGCCCCGCGAGGCTGCCGTCGTTCCGAGTGCGTAGGCGCTTGCCGATCTCAGCGAGCGCGGTGTTCCCGGCGAGATGCCCAAAGGTCGAGTTCACGTCTTTGAACCGATCGAGGTCGATCCAGAGCACCGCTTGCGCCCGCCCATTGGTCAGCAGGACGGCGGCTTCCGACTCCCACCGGTCGCGCGTCAAGACACCCGTGAGGCTGTCATGGTTCGACGCGTCGACCTGCCTCTTGAGCTTGCTGACTTCGACTTGGAGTTCTTGAGCCCATGCCCGGGCCTCGTTCATCCTGCGCACCGCGAGTTGTCGGCGATGTCTCTGCCAGAATCCGTAGCCCAGAGCGCCGTTGGCCGCCGCTGCGAGCAAGGCGATCGCGAGCCTTGCCACTGGACATCATCCCTCGCGCGCCGTTGTCAGGACCGGCCTCGCCGGGCACTCCATCACCCGCCTGCCGACGTCGCAGCGTACCGATGAGTACGCCGTACTTGGCGCGCTTCAGTCAGGGCGGCAGCAATGGTTGGGGCCGCGTTGGAGCATGGTTTCGATGTCGTTGCAGTCGCGTTGGTGCCCTGGGAGAATTCGGTCCTTGGCCCGGGCGACGAGCTCGGATGCGACCGGTTCCGGAGCGGTTTCGTCCGGAACCGGGCCTACCATCGAGCCGTGACGACGATGGACGCGACCGAACCGCTTCCTACAGGACATGCGGAGATGCGCCGTGGCTGAGTTCGGCAAGGAGGACCTGAGCGGCTCGACCTTCGACTGGACGGACCTCAGCGGGTCGACCTTCCGGGCGGCCTCGCTCAGCAACGTGACGATCCGTGGCACCGACCTGCACCACGTGAAGATGACCGGTGTCGAGCTCTACGACGTCGATATCAGTGGCGAGATCAAGGACGTGCGGATCAACGGCGTCGACGTGACGGACTACGTCGCGCAGGAGCTGATGCGCCGCGAGCCCGACCTGGCGAAGATGCGGCCAGACGATCCGGCCGGCTTCGCCGAGGCGTGGAACCTGCTGGAGCAGCTCTGGGACGGCACCCTCGACCGCGCCCGGCGCCTGGACCCGGCGCTGCTCCACGAGCAGGTCGACGGAGAGTGGTCGTTCATCGAGACACTGCGCCATCTCTCGTTCGCGACTGCCTCGTGGGTCCACTGCGCGATCGGCGGCGACCCCGCGCCGTGGCACCCACTCGACCTGCCGTGGGACGAGGCTCCCGACGACAAGGGCTTCCCGCGCGACCGCTCCGTCCGGCCCTCCCTCGACGAGGTCCTGGAGCTGCGCCGCGCTCGTCAGGCGGTGGTACGCCGCGTGGTCGAGGGCCTCACCGAGGAGGCGCTCGCCGCCGAGACGGTCCCGCCGGAGGAGGCGGGCTGGCCTCCGCCGCGTCCGTTCACGGTGAAGGAGTGCCTCTCGATCGTGCTCAACGAGGAATGGTGGCACCGGACGTACGCCGAGCGCGACCTCGCGATCCTGGAGTCACGGTCTCCCTAGGCCGTCGTGGTCGGGGACGCCGCACTGTGGCTCCTTCGTCGGAGATAGCGGGCTGCGGTCAGACGGGATGTCCGACCGCCCCACCGAGCTTCTCGACCGTCTTCTGGAGCTCCCCCAGGTGGTTGTCGCAGATCTGACTTGGCGTGACGTCGTACTGGAGACAGATCTTGCCTGCGGCCGCCGTGGCGATCGCGTGCTGGCCACCATTGCCCATGAACTTGGTGACCGACCCGGCGACGTGGGTCACGCTGATGTGCTTGCCGGCCATCATGAGGTTGTCGAGATCGGCCGAGTAGAGGCACCGGAAAGGCACCTCGAACGGCTTGTCGTCGCGGGTGTCCCACTTCCAGTCCCGAAGACGGAAGTCGTACTTCTCGTGCCCTGGGTAGTGCAGGCAGAAGGCACCGGAGTTCCAGGCGACGGTGTCCTCGAACCTGCGGTGCTCCCGGATGTCGTTCTCGGTCAGGACGTAGGCGCCCCGGTACCGACGGAACTCGCCTTGCCCCGGGACGAACGCAACCCAGTCGAGCGCGAGGTTCGCATAGGTCTCGGGTTCGAGGGTCTTGACGTTGGAGAACGTCCCGTAGACCGCCCGCAGGAGGTGGTCACGGATGTGTTCGGCGTGGGTGTACGGGTCGAGGTCGTGACCGTACTCCCAGAAGTGGGTCAACGGCTTGAGCATGCGTCGTCGGATGCTCGGGTCCGGGGTTCGGGCCGGCCCGGCGATCGGTCCCGCGACGTTGTCGATGCCGGGGCGTTGGAGCTGTCCGCCCAGGTCGGCGTAGTCCTTGGCCACCTCGACTGCCCATGGAACGTCAGGGAAATCTGTTGGGTGGTCCGTGTCCCGGGTCCTGAAGAACAGGGTGTTTCCGTGGTGCGACGCGACAGGTTGCTCCGGCGCGAGCGGCTCGTCGTACTCGGCTCGGCTCTCGTATCCGAACATGGTCCGGGCCCCGGCGAGCAGGCCGAGGATCGCGGTCCCGGTGCAGTCGATGAACACCTCGCCACCGAACCGCGTCTCACGGCCGGAGCGGGCCTCGCGAGCATCGACCGCGACGATGCGCCTGCCATCGAGCACGACGTCGAAGACCTGGTGCTCGAGAAACACCGACACGGTCGGCTCTGCATGCAGGAGCCCGAGGGCGACGAGCTCGCCGTCCTCGGACCGCGCGGACAGTGCCTTGATGAGGCGACCGGTCTCTCCTCGGGGGGTGAGTCCGATCTCGGTGCTCGCGTTGCCGCCCAGGACCGGGCGGTTCTGGATCAGGGCGACCGTCAGACCGAGACGTCCGGCTGCGAGTGCGGCAGCGGCGCCGGTGACGCCACCGCCGGCGACCACCAGGTCGAAGGATCCGCCGTCGACCGGACGGTCCGGCAGCCCGCGGAGCCGGCGTCTCCAGGCACGGGAGTCGGGATCGATCCCGTTGGGTGGCTCGGTGTCGCTGGTGGTCAGGTAGATGGCATCACAGCGACCGTCGAAACCGGTCAGATCGGTGAGAGTGATCGTGGCTCGGCCGCCGGCCAGGTCGATCCGGCCGGCGTCCTCCCAGCTCCAGTCGCTTCCGTTCGCGCCGAACTCGATGGGCAGCCGCTCGCCGTTGATCGAGACGGCGAACCGGCCGGGATGATGGGATGGCACCCAATCCTTGGCACGCACCCATACGCGATAGGAGCCGGCCTGCTCGACGTCGATCGTCGTGGTGGCCTCGGCGACCGGTTCACCCAGACCGTGAGCGAGAAGGTACGGCGACCCCATCTCCATCTCGAACTGGGAGTCCAGCGTCCACCCACCGAAGTCGTCGAACTCCTCGGCCTCGACGAGGATGTGCTGGCCAGCGGCCACAGGCTGATTCCCTCTCATCGGACTCTCCCTCGCCTACGGCTCGCGCCTGTCTGGATGCTCATCCGTGCGAAGGCGTGGCCGCGGCGGTCGTGCTCGTCCTCGTCAGCTCGCGCTTGAGGATCTTGCCGGTGGCGGTCATCGGCAGGCTGGCCACGAACTCGACGAGACGCGGATACTTGTACGATGCCATCTTGGTCTTGGCCCAGGCGACGAGGTCGGCCGTGGCCAGGGTCGATCCAGGCTCGAGGATCACGAACGCCTTGATCTCCTCACCGTGACTCTCGTGCGGTACGCCGACGACGGCCGCCAGGCTCACGTCCGGGTGTGTCACGAGGACCTCCTCGACCTCACGGGGATACACGTTGAAGCCGCCCCTGATGATGAGGTCCTTGGACCTGTCGACGATGTAGTAGAAGCCGTCGGCGTCACGTCGGGCGAGGTCGCCGGTGCGGAACCAGCCGTCGGCGTCGATCACCTCGGCGGTCGCCTTCTCGCGTCGGTAGTAGCCCTTCATCACGTTGTGACCCTTGATGGCGATCTCGCCGATCGCGTCGGCCGACCACTCGATCTCCGACCAGGAGGCAGGGTCGATCAGCTTCATCGAGACGCCGGGGATCGGCGTGCCGATCGAGCCGGGACGTGGCGGTTCGCCGTACGGAGCGAACGATGCCACCGGGGAGGTCTCGGACAGGCCGTACCCCTCGGCGATCGTGACGCCGAGCCGTTTCTCGACCTCGCGATGGATCTCGACCGGAAGCGCTGCGCCCCCGGAGATCGCCATCCGCAGGTTCTTCGCCAACGTCTCCACCTCGGTGCCGTTCTCGAGCGCGCCGAGCAGACCCCAGTACATCGTCGGCACTCCTGCGAAGACGGTCACCGACTCCTTCAGCATCGTCTCGATCACCGGACCCGGCTCGAACCGGGGCAGCACGACCACGGTTCCGCCGAAGGCGAAGCCGCCGTTCTGGATGACCGTCTGGCCGAAGGAGTGGAACAGCGGCAGCACGCACAGGTAGGTGTCCGGCCTGGTCTCGTCGCAGCCGAACAGCGCCTTGGTGGCCAGCGCGTTGTCGCGCATGTTGCGGTGGCGCAGCTCGGCGCCCTTGGGCTGTCCGGTCGTGCCGGAGGTATAGAGGATCACCGCGGTGTCGTCCGCGTCGGTGGCGACGGTCTCGAACGAGGTCGGCTGGCCGGCGACGGCCTGCGCGAAGGTCTCGGTGTCCGCGATCGGCGAGGGTGTGGCTGGATCGGCGGTGATGACGAACAGCTCTCGGCAGGCGTCGACCCGGTCGAAGCCGGTCTTGGCCTCAGTGCCGATGGGCAGCTCCGGAGTGCCTTCGAAGGCGAACAGCGCCTTCGCGTCGGAGTCGTCGAGGTGGTAGGCGACCTCACGCGCCTTGAGCAGCACGTTCAGCGGGACGACGACGGCGCCCGCCATGAGGATGCCGTAGTAGACGATCGAGAAGTACGGCAGGTTGGGACACATCAGGGCGACCTTGTCGCCGGGCTCGATCCCGCGATCCACGAGCAGGTTCGCAACCTGGTTCGCCGCGGCGTCCACTTGGCTGTAGGTCAGACGGGTTGGGCCCAGGACCAGGGCGTCGCGGTCGGGATACGTGCGGGCCGATTCCTCGAGCAGGGTCGACAGGTTCAGCATGGTGTTTCCTCGGTGGGTCGAGATGGTGTCGGTGGGTCGATGAAGATGTCGTACTCGAGGTCTCCGGTCCCGCCGTACGACGACAGGTCGGTGACCCCGGCGTCGCGGAGCACCTCGACATCGAGGAAGGTGTTGCCCGAGCACTCGGGGGCCGGCCGCTCGAGGATCGTCACGGCCGCATCCGCGACGATCTGAGGCGAGCGCGACCGCTCCAGGGCGGCGTCGCCGCCGAGGATGTTCCGTACGGCATCGGTGGCGATGTAGGTCTCTGGCCACAGGCAGTTGGCGGCCACGCCGTCCTCCGCGAGCTCCGCCGCCCACCCGAGCGTCAGCAGCGTCATCCCGTACTTGGCCATCGTGTACGCCGGGTGGGCGCCGAGCCAGGCGGGGGAGAGGTTGAGCGGCGGGCTGAGCGAGAGGATGTGCGGGTTGGTCCCCTTGCGCAGGTACGGCAGGGCCTTGCTGGTCAGCAGGTAGGTGCCGCGCAGCTGGATGTCGGTCATCAGGTCGAACCGCTTCATGGGCAGCGTGTCTGTGCCGTCGACGGCAAGTGCGGAGGCGTTGTTGACCACGATGTCGATGCCGCCGAACCTCGCCACGGCCTTCTCGACGGCTCCCTCGACCGATCGCTCGTCGCGTACGTCGCCCACGACGGCGAGCGCGCCGCCGCCGGCGGCCTCGATCTCCGCGGCGGCGGTGTGGATGGTCCCGGACAAGCGAGGATCGGGGGTGTCGGTCTTGGCGAGCAGGACGACGTTGGCGCCGCGTCGGGCGGCGGCGACGGCGATCGCCAGGCCGATGCCGCGGCTGCCGCCCGACATGAGGATGGTGCGTCCGGCGAGGCTCATCCGGTGATCTCCTTGCCGAAGATGGTGCGGGCGACGACCCACTTGAGGATCTCGTTGGTGCCCTCGTAGATCTCGCCGATCTTGCTGTCGCGGTAGATCGCCTCGACCGGTCCCGGCGTCCCGTCGGCGCTGAGCTCGCGGGCGAAGCCGAGGCCGCCGAAGGCCTGGATGGCGTCGCGGGCCATGTCGACCGCGAGCCTGCTGCCGTAGAACTTGGCCATCGAGGCCTCCGGCTCGGGGAAGATCTCTCCGGCGTCCCGGCGCAGCGCGGCCTTGAGGAGAGGGTGCGCGCGTTCTCGATCTCGGTGGCACGCTCGGCCATCAGGAACTGCCAGTGCTGGTTGGCGCCCAGCGTACGGCCGAACGCCTTCCGGGACTTGAGGTGCCCCACGGCGTGGTCGAACGCTGCCTGTGCCATCCCGACACCGGCTGCAGCGATGCCGATGCGGCCGAGGGTGAGGGTGGCGAGCGCGTGGCGGAGGCCCTGGCCGGGTACGCCGCCGAGCAGGTCGGCGTCGGTCAGCTCGACGTCCTCGAACCAGACGTCGGCGGTCAGCTGGCCACGGTTGCCCATCTTCTGGTCCGGCTCACCCACCCGTACGCCCGGCATAGAGGTGTCCACGATGAACATCGACAGTCGGTCCTCGGTGCGGGCGAGGGTGACGATGAACCCGGCGACCGGAGAGTTGGAGATCCAGCGCTTGCGACCGTTGAGCACCCAGGTGTCGCCGTGCCTGACCGCGACGGTCTGCACCGCCTGCGGGCTCAGGTCGGAGGAGGCCTCCGGCTCGGTGGTCGCGAAGGCGCCGACCAGGCTGCCGTCGGCCACCTGCCGCAGCCACCGCTGCTGCTGGGGTTCCGTGCCGTGGGTCAGCACGTTGCCGGCGAGGATGCAGTGGACGTCGAAGACGGCCGCGATGCTGCTGGAGTGGTAGGCGAGCTCCTCGATCGCCACCGCTGTGGCGGTGACCGGGTGCTCCAGGCCCTCGCCGCCGACCTCGGCGGAGAAGGGCACCCGGAAGAGGTCAGCCGCGGCGAGGCCGTCGAAGACCTCGCGGGGGAAGCCGTCGACGCGCTCGTCGCCGTTGGCGATCTGACGCGCGGCGGGCGCCACCACATCAGCGGCGATCTTCCGCACGCGGTCGCGGACCTCGAGGGTCTCGGCGGGGGAGAGCAGGTCGTGGTAGAGCCGGTCAGCCTGTCGGGTGGGGTTCTGGGTGGTAGGCATCATCGTCTTTCGGTGTCGTCGGAGATGGGGTGGAGGTCGTCTAGAGGCTCGCCAGCACCTGGCGAGCGGCCTGCTCGCCCGACGCGGCGGCGTCGGCCAGTGACGGCATGTCGAGGGCGTAGTCGCCGGCGAGATGGACGGGTCCGAGGTTCTGCTGGAGGGTCTCCAGCGATGCGCGGCCGCCGGGTCCCCAGAACGGCACGACCCGGGGGTGCCGACGGAGGATGCCCGCGTCGACCTTGCCCTCGAGCTCGGGGTAGACGTCGAGAAGGTCCGCGGTGAACCGCGCGACGATCTCCTCGTCGGTGAGCTCGAAGAGCCTGTCGGCCTCGGCACCGCCCGCGAAGCACGCCAGCGCTCCGCCGGGCTTGCGGACGTCCCCGCGCCGTACGGCCGCGGCGTGGTTGAAGATCGCCTGGAACGAGCGGCCCGGGGTCGAGACCGCGAGGAAGTCGTCCCAGCGCTGAGGCTTGCCCTCCTCGTGGGTGAAGAAGCCCACCACCACGTAGCGGCCGTAGTGGATGGACTCGAACGCCGTCCGGTACGCCGCCGGCAGCCCGGGCATGATCTTGACCGCGACGTCCGCGGGCACCGCGACGATCGCCCGGCGTGCCTTCACACGAGCGGGCCCGGCGGCGTCCTGGTAGTCGACGACCACGCCGTCGTCGGTCCACTCCACCGTGTTCACGGGCGAGCCGAGTCGGATCCTGTCGCCGAGGTCCTCGGTCAGGATGTCGGTCAGCGTCTGGTTGCCGCCCTTCGGAAGCGTCAGGTTCGGGACCTTCTCGGGGTCGGTGAGCAGGATGCCCATGGAGAAGACGAACTGCCGAGCGGCGGTCTCCTCGGGCTCGCAGCCCATCCACTGGCCCGACCAGGACCGCACCATCTCGCGGGTGAGCTCGGAGGAGACGCCCTTCAGGACGAAGTCGGCGCGCCGGCGGTCCAGCGCGGCGCGGACGCGGTTGGCCCAGCGGTTGTCCTCGCTCATCTCGAGGAACGGCACGTTCGCGAGGATGCGGGCGCCGACGACGGCCAGCCCGTAGCGGTCCCGCCAGGTCATCTTCGACCGGAACATCAGGGCGAACGGGTTCGACGTGTCGACCTGCTTGCCGCCCAGGGCGAGCGCGACCGACTTGCCCTCGAGGGTGCCGAGCGGGACCCGGTGACGGTGGAGGGCGTCGATCAAGGGGCCGGTGCCCTCGGTGAACTGGGTGCCGACGTTGATCCAGTAGTCGCCCCTGCGGACGGTGTCGACGCGCCCGCCCGTACGGTCGGAAGCCTCGAGCACGACGACGTCGCGGTCGGCGAGAGTGGTCGCAGCCATCAGGCCGGCCATGCCGGCACCGATGACGACGACCTCGCGGGTCTCCGCGCGGAGCTCGGGTGATGTGGTCATGTCGTCAGCTCGCCTTCGTAGCGGCGTGCACGGTGCGGTCGAGCGCTGCGGAGATCGACGCGACGAGGCGCTCGGTGCCCGCCCGGCAGCTCGGGCTGACCGCGGTGTAGGACAGGTAGCCGTGGACCAGGCCGGGCTCGCGGTCCACCTGAGCGGGAACGCCCGCCTCGAGCAGCGCGGTCGCGTAGGCGAGCCCGTCGTCGTGGAGCGGGTCGAACCCAGCCAGGTTGACGATCGCCGGCGGAAGTCCGGCCAGGCCGGAGGCCCGGTACGGCGAGACGCGCGGGTCCGCCGGATCGGTTCCCTCCGGCAGATAGTTGCGGACGAACCAGGCGACCTGCTTGGCCGACAGCGCGGGCGACGCTGCGAACTCGTCCTGGGAAGGCCGGTGCTCGACCAGGTCGGTCACCGGCTGGATCAGCACCTGGAGCATCGGCTGCACGTCCTCGCCCCGCACCTGCTGGCACAGGACGGCGGCGATGTTGCCGCCGGCGCTCTCTCCCGCGACGACGATGCGGTGCGGGTCCACGCCCCAGCCTGCGGCGTGCTCGACGACGTAGCGCCAGGCGGTGACAGCGTCGTCCTGGGCAGCCGGGAACGGGGCTTCCGGCGCCAGGCGGTACTCGACCGAGACGACGTCGGCCCCCGTGCCCTGCGCAATCATGCGCGCCGGCGCGGTGTAGCTCGCGCGGCTGCCGATCACGAAGCCGCCGCCGTGGAAGAACAGGATCAACCCGTGCGACGGGGCGCCGTCGCTGTAACGGGTGAGCTGAACCTCGTCCGAGACGACGATCTCCTCCTCCACGGCGCAGGGCTCGATCCGCGAGGCGAAGAGGAGCAGGTCGCGCTCCGTCGTGGCCCGCGCCTCCGCGGGCGGCAGGTCGCTGTAGTCGGGCCCGGACGCGCCGAGCTTCATCAGCAGCGCGACGTCGGGCGCCATGGTGTCGCCGGCCGTGTTCGTCGCCGGTCGCGCCAGCAGGCGCTGCAGGCCTGCGGGCAGGCGGCTCAGGAAGATCAGGAGCGCTCGCTGGAAGCGCTGACCGAGGGTGAAGTGCTGTTCGCTCATGACACCGCTTCCACGCTCGTGACCCGCTCCGGGCTGCGGGTTCGCTTCGAGAACTTGATGTCGTCATGGATGAGCCGTCCCTTGAAGAGCCGGTTGTCCCTGACGAAGGTCGTGTGCATCTGCCACGGGAGGCCGGTGCCCTGGCGGGGGAGCACGTCCTTGGCGCGCTGCATGTATCCCGCCGAGAGGTCGAACAGGTCCGCGGTGGGCATGCCCTCCGGCGCGACGGGCAGCGCGACGTCGCAGCCCCGGCGGTCCATCTCGCGGATCACCTCCGCGGCGAGGCGGGTCACGTTGCGGATCCGTAGGGTCCAGGTCGCCTTGGTGAAGCCGATCATCAGCGCCCAGTTGGGTACGCCGGAGATCAGGGCGCCGCGGTAGAGCACGGAGTCGGAGACCTTGACGGGGGTGCCGTCGACGGTGGGCTCGATGCCACCCAGCATCTGCATGGCCAGGCCCGTCGCGGTGACGATGATGTCGGCCTCCAGGTGCTGGCCCGACACCAGCTGGATGCCGTCCTCGGTGAAGCGCTCGATCCGGCCGGTCACCACGTCGGCGCTGCCCTCGCGGATCGCCTGGAAGAAGTCGCCGTCCGGGGTGGCGCACAGGCGCTGGTCCCAGGGGTTGTACGGCGGCGAGAAGTGGGCGTCGACGTCGAAGCCCTTGGGCAGCTCCTTCACCGTCATGCTGCGTACGAGCCAGCGCCCGAACCTGGGGAACCTGCTCAGGACCGTCACCAGGAAGTGGTCGCGCCAGATGTTCTTGTGTCGCGTCAGGGCATAGCCGCGCTCGATGCCGAAGACCTTCATCAGCACCTGGGCGACCTTGTCCACCCGGGGGATCGAGGCGATATAGCTCGGGGTCCGCTGCAGCATCGTGACGTGGGCTGCCGCGCCGTCGCCCTTGAGCATCGCGGGGAGCATGGTCACGGCGGTCGCGCCGCTGCCGATGATCACGACGCGCTTGCCGCTGTAGTCGTAGCCCTCAGGCCAGTGCTGCGGGTGCAGGATGTCGCCCTGGAAGTCCTCACGACCTTCGAACCGCGGCTCGTAGCCCTCGTCGTATCGGTAGTAGCCGGTGCTGCTGAAGACGAAGCTGGTGCGGATGACACGGTGGGTCTCGTTGCCCTGCTCGTCGGTGATGGTGACCTGCAGCGTCCACTGCGCGTCCTCGCTGGACCAGTCGGCGGCGGTGACCCGGTGCCGCAGGCGCAGGATCTCATCGAGGCCGAACTCGGTCAGAGTCTCGTGCAGGTAGTCCATGATCAGGTGGCCCTCGGCGATCGCGTCCTCGTGCAGCCACGGCTTGAACGCGAAGCCGTAGTGGTGCACGGCGTCGTCGGAGCGGATGCCCGGGTACTTGAACAGGTCCCAGGTGCCACCGATCGAGTCACGGGACTCCAGCAACAGGATCTTCTTGTCGGGGAAGTCGTCCTTCAGGTACTTCGCCGCACCGATGCCGGAGAGGCCGGCGCCGATCACGACGATGTCGGCGTGCTCCGTAGCGATGGTCTGGTTCATGCTGCACTTCCTAGGAAGTTAGTCATTTGATTGGGTCGGATGACTAAGTGTGTGACAGGTGTCACGGCGCGTCAAGAGGCGTCCGTGAGTTGTCTCGGCGATCCCGCGGATCTGGGCGAGGTGGTTGACAAGGCGTGATCTGCGTCGCACCATCGTTGGTCAAACGATCGAGTCAAATGACTAAGTTCGACCAGAACCCCACCCGGAGGGCCGAGGAATGACCGAGAGCACGACGATCGAGGCGCCGCCGGCGCGCCTCGGGGCGGCCAGCATCGCCGTCGAGGACGACCCGATCCCGATCGTCCGTCTCCTCGCACGGACGCTGCGGGACGCACCGGCCCGCATCCCGGATGCAACGGCGGGTCTTGCCGGCACCGTGATCGTTCGTTCGCACGACACCCCGCAGGTGGCCACGCTCGTCTTCGCGCCCGGAATCGTGGAGGTCGCCGCCGGGGCTCTCGCCGAGTCCGACGCGACCGTCGTGGTCGACCTCAACGCCCGTTTCGCCCCCACCGAGGAGCCGACCGGCAATACCGAGCTGTCGGCCGCCGTCCTACGGGCGCTGTGCCCGCCCGTGCCCGGCTGGCGCGAGGCGGCGGCCCGGTTCTGGGAGGTCACCCGGGACATCCCGGGCATCCCTGACGTCCTCGTCGTGGACGCCGAGGGGTCCGACGGGACCGAGCACGGCCGCTTCGGCGACGGGCCGACGAGCTATCTGGTCGCTGGTCCCGCCGGCATCCTCGCCGGCGTCTTCAGCGGTGCCGACGACTTCCTCGCCTCCCTGGCCGCCGGCGTGCAGGTCCAGGGCACCTTGTCCCAGCTGTCCGTGATGACGGCAGCCTCCTGGAGGGTCCGCTTCGATGTCTGAGCTCGCACACGCCCGCAAGGCCGTACGCCTCGAGGCCACGAACCACGAGGGCAGCCTCCTCGGCAAGAACGTGTCGTCCACGAAGTTCGAGGCCGGCAAGGAAGCAGGGTTCGCCTTCGCCGACATCCTGTTCGCCATCGACCTCAACAACGAGATCGTTCTCGGCGACGCCTTCCCGGACTGGCGGGGCAACATCTACGACATCCAGATGGTCCCGGACATGTCGACCCTGGTGGAGTGGAAGCCCGGTCTGGACTCGGTGATCGGCGACTACTGGCTCAAGGACGGCACCCCGGTGCCGATCTGTCCGCGCAACCTCGTGCGGAAGCTGGTCGCCCGCCTCGCCGATCTCGGCTACGCCGCGACCGTCGCCGTCGAGATCGAGGCGACCCTCTTCGAGGAGTCGGTGCAGGAGGCGCGTGCGCGCGGCTACCGCGACCTCACGCCGCTCGGCGGCAGCACCGGGGCGACGTACCACCTCGCCCGGTCGGGCGACTGGGTCGCCTACATGGAGGCGGTCGTCGAACGGCTCGACCAGGTCGGCATCGGCTGGGAGGCATGGACCGACGAGGCGGCGCCGGGTCAGACCGAGCTCAACCTCGCGCCGACCGACCCGATCCGGCTCGGTGACAGCTGGGCGCGCACCCGGCAGGTGATGCGCGAGGTCGCCCACGAGCTGGGACACACCGTGTCGTTCATGGCCAAGCCCACCGCCGGCTTCGGCCAGGGCGCGCACATCAACGTCTCGCTCCAGAGCGACGGCGTGAACCGCTTCTTCGCCGAGGATGCGCCGTCGGAGCTGATGCGCCACGCGGTCGGCGGACTCCTGGCCACCATGCCGGGCGCGACGTCCGTCGTGATGCCGCAGATCACCTCGTACCGCCGGCTCGTCGATCTCACCGGCCCGCCGACCACCGTCAGCTGGGGCGTGAACAACAAGACCGCCGCGGTGCGGGCGATCACCGGGCACCCGAAGTACTCCCGCCTGGAGTACCGGTTGCCCGGAGCCGACGTGAACCCCTACTTCGCGCTCGCCGTCGTGCTGGCGGGGGTCCTGGCCGGCATCGAGCGTCGGATCGAGCCCCCCCGCGCAGGTCAGCGACATGGCCTGGTGCCTGCCGGACAGCTGCGGAGTCCCGCGGATCCCCGACACCATGTCGAAGGCCGCGGCCGCCCTCGCCGCCGACCCGCTGCTGCGGGAGTACCTCGGCGACGAGTTCGTGGACTTCTGGGTCGCCTCGCGCCGATGGGAGTGGATGGAGTTCCACACCAAGGGTGGCGATCCGTTCGTCGAGCTCTCCGCGTGGGAGTCCCAGCGATACTTCGAGTTCCCGTGAGCGCGCGGGAGGAGGCCGGGGTGATGCGGCCGTTGATCGGCATCACCGGACGCCGTTTCCAGCTGTCGGTGCTCAACGGAGCCGACCCGCGCTACGGAGACCGCTGCATCGACACCTCCATGTCGGACTTCGCCACCCGGATCGCCGAGGCCGGCGGGCTGCCGGTGCACCTGTCCTACGACACCGACGCACCGGCGGTCTGCGACTGGCTCTCGGGCGTGGTGATCACCGGCGGCCAGGACGTACACCCCGGACGCTGGGGCGGCGACACCTCCGTGGTGCGCGACATCGACCCCCGGACCAACCCGATGGTGCACGACGCCGAGCGGGACGCGTACGAGATCGCGCTCGTCCGGGCGGCGATCGAGCGAGGGATCCCGGTGCTCGGCGTGTGCCGTGGACTGCAGGTGCTCAACGTCGCCCTCGGCGGCACCCTCGTGCCGCATCTTCCGGACGGCCCGGTGAGTCACCTCTCGGCGGAGATCGCGCCCACCGACGGCACCGTCGACCACCTCGTCACCTTCACCCCGGGCTCGATCGCCGCCGATCTCTTCGGCAAGGACGCGACCACCAACTCGTGGCACCACCAGGCCGTCGACCGGTGCGGTGTCGGAGTCGTCGTGACCGGCCGGACCGACGACGGGGTGGTCGAGTCGATCGAGGTGCCGGGACGCCCGGTGCTCGGTGTCCAGTGGCACCCGGAATGGATGAAGAGCAACGACCCGGCGCTGACGTGGGTCGTGGAACAGGCGGTGCGGCGGCTCGCGAGCCACGAACCCGCCGGGCAAGAGCAGAGGAGCCCCCAGTGAACACGCATGTCACGGCCGGACCCGTCGTCGCGGCCGCACGGATGAAGGACGATCCCGACGTTCCGACGCTCAGCCGGCTGCTGACGCAGCGGGCGCGCGACTCGGGTGATCGGGAGTTCCTGCGCTTCGGAGAGTGGTCGTGGAGCTACGCCGAGATCGACGGCTGGACCTCCCGACTCGCTCATCGGCTGATCGAGCTCGACGGCATCCGCCCGGGCGACCGGGTCGCGATCATGCTCCCGAACGTCGTGCACTGGCCGGTGACCTGGCTGGCCGTGCTGAAGGCCGGCGCGGTCGCGGTCCCGGTCAACTGTGGCTACCGGCGCGCCGACCTCGCCTTCGTCCTGAAGGACTCGGGGGCGCGCGTCGTCTTCACCGACTCCGAGCGCTCCGCTCTGGTCGCCGAGGTGCTGGCGGACGAGCCCGACCTGGCCGGTGTCCGTCTCGTCGAGGTGCCCTACGACGGTTCGGAGCCGTTCCCCGCCACGCCGCCGGACGTGCCGATCACGGGGGAGACCCTCGCGAACCTGCAGTACACCTCGGGCACGACCGGCTTCCCGAAGGCATGCATGCTCAGCCACGACTACTGGGTCCGGCTGGGGTGGATCTGCGCCGCTGCCACGGGGCTCGGGGCCGAGGACGTGCTGCTCACCTCGCAGCCGTTCTCCTACATGGACCCGCAGTGGAACACCGCGCTCGCCCTGACGCTTGGCGCACCGCTGGTCGTCCTGCCCCGCTTCTCCGCGTCGACGTTCATGAGCGACGTACGCCGTCATCGGGCGACCTTCTTCTACGTCCTCGGGTCGATGCCCACCCTGCTGTTCAAGCAGCCGCCGGTGGCCGAGGACCGGGAGAACGACCTCCGGATGGTGCTCTGCTCGGGCATCCCGGTCGCGCTCCACGCACAGCTCGAGGAGCGGTGGGGTGCGCCGTGGCGCGAGGTCTACGGGATGACCGAGTCGGGGATCGACCTGTTCAGCCCGTTCGACGACACCGGCGCCGTCGGCAGCGGGAGCCTGGGGAGTCCAGTGCCGTCCAAGCAGGTACGCGTCGAGGATCCCGCCGCGCCGGGGGAGGAGGTCCCGCCCGGGGAGCCGGGCGAGCTCGTCGTCTCGGGCGCGCCGATGATGAAGGGCTACTGGAACCGACCCGACGCCACCGCCGACGTGCTGCGCGACGGCTGGCTGCACACCGGCGACCTCGTCGTCCGCCGTCCCGACGGCGGCATCCAGCTGGTCGGCCGGATCAAGGACATGGTGCGTCGCGGTGGGGAGAACGTCGCCAGTGCCGAGGTCGAGGCCGCACTCGAGCGCGACGACCGGATCGTCGCGGCGGCCGTCGTCGCCGTACCCGACGAGGTCATGGGCGAGGAGGTCAAGGCCTTCGTCCAGCTCAGGGAGGGGGTGCCGGAGGACCGGGCCACCGCCGAGGACCTCCTCGAGCGTGCGGGCGCCCAGCTCGCGCGGTTCAAGGTGCCCCGCTACGTCGAGTTCGTCGCCGACTTCCCGCGCACCCCCTCCGAGCGGGTCTCGAAGCCCGCGCTCGAGGCCCGGGCCGCTGCCGAGCCCGGCATCACGTACGACTTCGCCCGACCGAGGAGCTGATCATGATCATCCCTCCCAGTGAGGACCACATCGACGTCACCGTCGTGCGCGACGTCGCGGTGCTCACGCTCGACCGTCCCGACAAGCTCAACGCCCTGACCGTGGCCATGCGGCTGCGCCTGGCGGCGCTGGTGCGGGAGCTCGGCACCGGCGAGACGGTTCGCGGCATCGTCCTCACCGGGCGCGGCCGTGCCTTCTCCGCCGGCGAGGACCTGAAGCAGGCGCCGACCACCGAGGCCGAGGTCCACGAGGCGTTCGAGAGCTTCCATGACGTCACGCGCGCGATCCTGCAGACCCGGGTCCCCGTGGTCGCCGCGGTCAACGGGATCGCCGTCGGTGGCGCCTCCGAGATCACGCTGTGCTGCGACGCCCGGATCGGCACGCCGACGACGGAGTACTTCCAGCCGGAGAACGCTCGCGGCCTCACCATCTCCAACGCGACCAGCCTGCTGCTGCGGCGCCTGGTCGGCAACCACGCCATGCGCATGGTGCTCGGGTCCCCGCGGGTCCCGTCGGCGGAGGCGCTGCGGATCGGCCTGCTCGACGAGGTGGTCGAGCCCGACCAGCTCCTCGAGCGCGCCGTCGACACCGTGCACGCGTGGACCCCCGAGGGAAACACCACGGCGCTCCACCTCGCGCTGCTGCGGCCCCTGGTCGCGGAGGTCGAGGCGGCCTTCGAGCGCGAGGACCACGCCGCCCACGAGGCCTGGGCGAGCGGACTGCTCACCGCCGGCGTCGCCGGCTTCTGGACCAACAAGGAGACGACCTCATGATCGAGACCCAAGCGGCGGTTCTGACCGCCGTCAACGAGCCGCTCGAGCTCACCACGATCCGGGTGGACGACCCGGAGCCCTACGAGGTGCGCGTCGCGGTCACCAACGTCGGCCTGTGCCACAGCGACCTCCACTACATGACCGGCACCGTGCCACCGGACCGTCTTCCGGTCGTCGTGGGGCACGAGGTGGCCGGCATCGTCGAGGCAGTCGGCTCTGCGGTGACCCAGCTCAGCCCCGGTGACCGCGTGACCGGGGCGCTGACCCCCTCCTGCGGCCTGTGCGCCAACTGCTCGGCCGGCAGGTCGACCCAGTGCCAGCGTCTTCAGGAGATCCGACAGCGTCCGCGGTCGGCCTACCAGACCACCGACGGCGATCCCATCGACAGGCTCGGTGCGGTCGGCGCATTCTCCCGACACACCCTCCTGCGCGAGAACGCGCTGGTGAAGCTGCCTGACGACGTGCCGCTGCACGTCGGCTGTCTGCTCTCCTGCTGCATCGTCACGGGCGTGGGGGCGGTGTTCCGCGGCGCCGAGGTACGGCCGGGCAGCACCGTCGCGGTGATCGGCTGCGGCGGCGTGGGATCGGCCATCATCCAGGGGGCGCGGCTCGCCGGCGCCTCGGCCATCGTCGCCATCGACCTCGACGAGGACCGGCTCAAGGCCGCGCGCACCTACGGCGCCACCCACGTCATCAACGGCGGGGAGGGGGACACGGTCGAGGAGCTGCACCGCCTGCTGGGTGACGGGGTGGACTACGCCTTCGAGGCGGTCGGCTCGGCGCGTACGGCACAGACCGCCCTGGCCCTGGTGCGGCCGACGGGCACCGCCTGCCTGGTCGGCATCGCGTCGGCGGGCTCGGAGATCAGCGTCCCTGCGCACGACTTCTTCTTCCTCGAGAAGCGCCTCATCGGCTCCTACATGGGATCGGGCCAGGCGCGCGAGGACATCGCCCAGTTCGCCAGGCTCTACCAGCAGGGGCGCCTCCTCCTCGACGAGATGGTGACCCGGGTCATCCCCTTCGCCGAGATCAACGAGGGCTTCGAGGCGATGAGGTCCGGGGACGTCACGCGCATCGTCGTCGACCTCCAGTCCTGACCCACGAACCCGAAGAGGAAGTCTGATGTCCAGCAACGAGATCACGATCGCCCAGCCGGTCGACTACATCGCCGACGAGTGGAGCGAGTGCGCCACGGTCGACGACGCGTGGAACCTCGACCCCAACACCCTCGAGCCGGTCCACCGGACCGTCACCACCTCGCCCGACGACGTCGAGCGTGCCCTGCGGCATGCGGAGCAGACGTACGACGTCGGGCGTTGGGACGAGGAGGCCCGGCACGAGCGGGCCGAGATGCTCGAGCGCGTCGCCGCGCTCCTCGAGAGCCGGACGGAGGAGATCGCGCGTACGGATGCCCTCACCAGCGGCACCCCGATCAGCGCCACCCGCACGGTCGCCTCGTTCCTGCCCTTCCGCATCCGGGCGACCGCCGCCGACCTGCGGGAGATCCCGCGGGTCACGGCCCTGGAGGCCGGTGGCCGCGACGTACGTCTCTACAAGGTGCCGTGGGGGCCGGCGGCGATCCTCACCCCGTGGAACGGGCCGAGCTTCATCCCGGCCGCCAAGGTCGTCAGCGCCGTCGCGGCCGGATGTCCGGTGATCCTCAAGCCCTCGGAGCACGCGCCGGGCAGTGCGCAGATCGTGGTCGAGTGCTTCGTGGAGGCAGGGCTCCCGTCGGGTGCGCTGCAGCTGGTCCACGGCGCCGGTGACGTCGGCGCGCGACTGACCGCCGACCCGAGGATCAAGATCGTCTCGTTCACCGGCGGACCGGGGGCGGGGCGCGCCATCGCCCGTGCAGCGGCGGAGGACTTCAAGGTGCTGCAGCTCGAGCTCGGCGGCAACAACCCGGTGATCGTGCTCGACGACGCCGACGTCGACGTCACCGCCGACGGCATCCTCGACGGCATGACCAAGCTCAACGGGCAATGGTGCGAGGGACCGGGCAAGATCCTCGCCCACCGCAGCCAGGTCGGCCCCCTGCTCGACGCACTGACCGAGCGGATATCCAAGCTCGGTGTCGGCCACTCTCTGGACGACGACACCCACGTCGGGCCCATCTCCAACGGACCGCACTTCCAGACGCTCCAGACCCGCATCGACGGGCTGCGTGAGCTGGGAGCGACGATCCACCAGCCGGCTGCGCTCCCCGAGCTGGGCGGCTGCTTCCTCTCGCCGACCATCGCCTCCGGCGCCGATCCGGACCGCGCGACGGCGGAGCTGTTCGGTCCGCTCGTCTCGCTGCACGCCGTGGACTCGGATGAAGAGGCGCTGCGGATCGCGAACGCCCATCCGTCGGGTCTCGACGCGTACGTCTTCGGCACCGACACCGACCGTGCCATCGAGGTGGGTTCGCGCATCGTGGCCGGCGAGGTGCGGGTCAATGGCGCCAAGGTCGCGGATCTCGGCGACGACTCGGCTCAGAGCTTCTGGGGCCCGGCCGGCATCGGTGGCCACGGGCCGGCCGAGTCCGTACGCGTCTTCTGCGGCGACCGCGTCGTCGGCGTGGACTCCCCGGACCTGCCGTTGTGAGAGCCGGCGCGGCGGCGCTCAGGCCTTGGCCGGTGCCGCCGCGAGCCGGGTCGTGAGCCAGGTGTCGAGCACCGAGCAGTTGAGCTCCATCTGGGCTCGGGCGACGGTGGCGTCGCCGTAGGTCAGCCAGTTGACGCCGAACCCGTCGGAGAGGGTGGCCAGGACGTAGGCGACCTCGTCGATGACCTCCGGTCCGACCGGGTCGCCGGCGGACGCCTCGCGGAGCGCCTTGCGGACCGTGTCGAAGGCCTGGTCGTAGACGGCGATGCCGCGGTCGCCGTGCTGACGCCGGGCCCAGCTGACGAGCTCGAAGGTCGCGGCGGTGAAGCTCGGCGACTCGAGGTAGCACTCCATGACGCCGTACAGGATCTGTCGCGCCGCGTCGCGCAGCGTGGTGTGCGGGTCGCTGCCCTCGATGACCTCGCGGTACTTGCCGGACACGAAGGTGTAGACGTCGGCGAAGAGGTCCTCCTTCGAGTCGTAGCAGTAGTGCAGCATCGCCACGTTGGCCTTGGCCTGCTCGGCGATCCGGCGCGTCGTCGCTCCGTCGATCCCGTGGGCCGCGATGACCTCGACGGCCGCCTCGATGAAGTCGCGACGTCGCTGTGCGACGGGGATCCGTGCCATCAGGTCCTCCGGGTGCGTCCGGCGCCGACATAGTTGGGCGCTTGATTAAGTCGCGGTGACTATATCAGCGCCGATGGCGGTTCCCTGAAGGAGCAAAACTTAGCCAAACAACTTAGTCATACATCTTGATCATTTGACTAACAGCCACCTAGCGTATGAGCCAGATCAGACCGTCCCGATCGGAGACCAGCTCATGGCACAGATCAATCAGCAAGCGGGCGCGGCCCGCCGGGCGAGGACAGAGCACCGCAGCAGAGGGCCGCTCATCGGCATCGGCGCACTGATGGTCGTGCTGACCAACGCCGTCATCTTCATCCTTCCGCCGCTCCTGCCGGTGATCCAGGCGCAGTACGGGCTCGCCACGGTCGCCGAGACGACGTGGCTCTACACCGCCCTGACCCTCGGTGGGGGAGCGGGATTCATCCTGCTGCCGCGGCTCGCCGACCTGTACGGCGACCGGAACGCCTCCGTCGCCGCGTCCGTCTTCCTCACTGTCGGCGCGGCGGTCCCGGCGATCGGCGACTCCTACCCGACGCTCCTCGCCGGGTGCGCCCTGATGGGCTTCGGCTGCGCGGCCCAGCTGCTGCCGCTGGGCTTCCTCCGGCGCAACCTTGGCGAGTCCGGCATCACGGTCGGTGTCGCCGTGCTGGTGATCGCCACGGGCGCCGGCATCGTCATCGGCATGATCGGCGGCGGCCTGATCGTCGAGACCCTGTCCCTGCGCAGCTTCTTCGCCATCCTCACCGTCGCCTGCGCGGCAACCACCCTCGCGACGTACGTCCTGGTGCCGCACGCCCCGCCGGCCGAGCGCGCCGGTCGGATCGGCGTGGTCGGCACGGTGTGGATGGTCGGCTGGGTGGCGGCGATCCTGCTGACCCTGACCCAGGGCCTGGTCTGGGGCAACGCGGCTCTCATCCCGCTGGTGGTCGGCACCATCGGTGGCGTCGCCTGGGCCCGCTCCCAGCGCCGGTCGTCGACGGCCGTCTTCGACATGGCGTTGATGCGTACGCCGCTGGTCACCGCCTCGTGCCTGTGCATCGCGCTGTTCGCGGCGGTGAACTCGGCCTTCCTGCTCCTTCTCAGCACCTACGCGCAGGTCATCCCCGAAGCGCTGCGCCCGGTCGACGCGTACGGTCTCGGACTCTCAGCCCTCCAGACCGGCTGGCTGATGGTGCCCTTCGCGGTGACGTTCCTGGTCGGCGGCGCCGTGGTCGACCGTCCTGTCGCCAACGGTCGCGGCGTGCCCGTCTTCATCCTGGGCGCCCTGGTGAGCGCGGCCGGCCTGGCCTGGCTGGCGATGATGCACGACCAGCAGTGGCACTACCTGGTCGGCGCCGCGGTCATGGGCCTCGGCTGCAGCATCGGGTACGCCGCCGGCTTCACGCTGGTGCAGGCGGCCGTGCCCGAGGAGAAGGCCGGGATGGCCGCCGGTGTCGCCGGCACCTTCATGGCGGTCGGCTTCGCATTCGGCACGGCACTCGTCAGCGCGGACCTCAGTGCCGAGCTCGTCCCGGTGCCGGGTACCACGCTCGAGGTGGCCGCCGAGGGCCTCTACGGCGCCGGCTACTGGATCTCCGGAGTTCTTGCCCTGCTCGTCGTCGTGACCGTGCTGGTCTCGGGCGCCCGCTCGCGCCGGCGCGCGCGGGTCTGACGGCACCCACCACCTGAAGGAGAGAAGACAGACATGAGAGACGACATCTACGCCCTGGCGTTCCTGGTCGGGGACGTGATCATGATCGCCGGCGGCTATTGGGCCGGCTGGAAGTTCATCAAGCAGTACGGCAACTACCTGCTCGGCATCGAGTGGTTCATCGTCGCCACCTCCGGCGTGAACTTCCTGATCTGGGCCCTCCGGTTCCCCGAGGACAAGGCGGCCGGCGAGGCCAGCATGCAGTACTCGTTCGCCTTCTTTCTCGACGCCTTCTCGCGCTCGGTCGGCATCACCCTGCTGCTCGTCGTCGGGTTCTTGGCCGTGACCCACCGCTACAAGTCGACCATCCTGGTCGACGTCGCCATCCTCGCGCTGGCCGTGGGCGCCGGCCTCTACCTCGGCCAGGAGAAGTTCCAGGACCACGTGGACGACGCCGGCCACCACATCCTCTACCTCGGCCCGGCGACGATCTACCTCGTCGTCAACCTGCTGACGCTGGTCTTCCTGCTGTACGTCACGAAGCGGCTGTGGGACATCGGCGCGACGAAGGTCGCGGTCGCCACCCTGCTGGTCAGCCTGGCCGGGACGGGGATCGCCCTGGGCTACGACTTCTTCCCGTTCCCGGCCTCCGTCGACCCCCTCCAGGACCGTGCGCTGTTCTACGCGCTGGCACTCACGGTGTGGGGCCTCCAGCTGTTCATCTACCTGTTCGCCTACCGCGCACTGCACGAGCACAACGAGCGGACCGACCCCCGGGAGCTGACCCATGCCCACGCCCACTGACGACGTCGAGTACACCACCTTCAGCGGCTGGGTCGACCCGCCCGGGGACGTACGCCCCGCACTGGCGGGTGACGTGGAGTGCCAGGTCGCCGTCATCGGCGGCGGCATCAACGGGATGTCGACCGCTCTGCGCCTGGCCGAGCGCGGCCGGGACGTGGTCCTGCTCGAGGCCGAGTTCTGCGGCCACGGCTCCAGCTCCCGCAACGCGGGCCAGCTGGCGGGTGCCCCGGGCGGCGACATCCAGCTGCTCAACCTGCTCTCGCGCAAGAAGATGCCCGGCATGATGCGGTTGGCCGAGCGCGCCGCCCATCACGTCGAGGACTTCATCGCCAAGAACGGCACCGACTGCGAGTACGAGGCGACCGGCAACGCGTTCGCCGCGGTCTCGCGCGGCCAGATGGGCCGGGTGCGGCGGGTCGCCAAGATCATCACCCGGGCCGGCGGCCATGTGGAGGTCGGCACAGCCGCGGAGCTGGGGATCCCGCGCGGGTTCGTCGGCGGCATGCGCGAGGTCGTCGGGGGAAGGATGAATCCGGGCGAGTTCAGCCTCGGCATGCGACGGGTCCTGCTCGACTCGCCCGCGCGCGTCTTCGAGCAGACGAAGGTCACCGACGTGGTGCGTACGGGTGCCGGGGTCCTGATCACCACCCCGCAGGGCAGGGTGCATGCCGACAAGGTCGTGCTCGCCACGAATGCCTTTGCTGGGGAGTGGGACATCACCCCGAAGCACCTCTCCGTGCCGATCTACGTCATCGAGGCGGAGACCGAGCCGATCGACCCGGCGCGGATCGCCGCCCTCGGCTGGACCAGCGGCATGGGTCTCGTCACGCAGCACGCGATCATGGAGAACTACCGCCTCACGCCACGAAACACCATCGTGTTCGGCGTACGCCGCCTGGAGCGCGGCACCAGCTTTCCGCTGCCGCCGGAGAAGACCCCGGACCCCGGGCTCGTCGAGGAGCTGGCCGGCGCCTTCGCCACCCGTTTCCCGTCGCTGGCCGACGTCAAGGTCCGGCGAGCATGGGGCGGCTGGATCGCGATCACGTCGTCCTGGCTCCCGCTCGCCGGGCAGATCGGCGACGACATCTACTACTCGATCGCCTGCAACGGGCACGGACTCGCCCAGGCGCCGTACGTCGGCACGCTCATCGCCGATGCGATCGTCGACGGCCGGCGGCACGAGGACTTGGAGACGCTGTGGCAGGAGAAGCCGAAGTTCCCGCCGCCGATGATGATGGGCCGTCTCGGGCTGCGCATGATCTGGGCCGTCGACCGCTTCAACGACCTCATCAACGGAAGCCGTCGCAACGCGCGACGAGGCGCGCTGCCCGTGGCCTGACCGCCAGAGCGACCAGGCCGGCCGGCTTCCTCCACCGACAACACCCCGGAGACACCATGCAGAGCTTCCTCGCCGCGTTCCTCCCGATCCTCGCGCTCATGCTGACGCCCGTCTTCCTCATTCTGATCGGCTGGGTGGTCGGCGCGGCCAGGGACGTGCTTGCCTCTCGCGGCCGGTCGCCGGCGCGGGAGCGATGATCTGGCGACGGGGAGCGTGCCGCCTCCGAGGTGTGCGCGTTGCTGTGACGGCGATCGGTGACGGCCGGGGCGAGCGCGGGGCAGACTGGCCCCATGATGTCCGTGTCCGACGAGGGCCGTCGCGAGCTGCGCGTGCGCTTCTCCGCCGAGACAGCCAGCGTGCCCGGCGCGCGCAGGTTCGTCACCGACGGGCTCCGGGAGTGGGGGCGGGCGCATCTCGTCGACGACGCGGCTCTGTGCGTCACCGAGATGGCGGCCAACTCCGCCCTGCACAGCGGGAGCCCCTACATGCAGGTCCGGATGAGCGACCTCGAGCCCGGCGTACGGCTCAGCGTCGAGGATGACGGGGCGCTGGTGCCGCTCCCTGCGGTCGCCCCGCCTCCGCTCGAGAGTCAGGGCATGACCGGGCGCGGGCTGGCGATCGTCTCGGTGCTGGCGGAGTCCTGGGGGATCGAGGAGCGTGCCGACGGACGGCGGATCTGGGCCGAGCTCGCCGGGGACGGGGTCGAGCACGAGGTGCGGCCGCCGACGGTGGAGTACGGCGAGCAGGCGATGCCGGAGCCGGCCGTCCTGCCCGCCGACTGGGTCACCGTACGGCTGCCCGGCTGCCCGGTGCACCTCGGGCTCCAGATCGACCAGCGGCTCGACGATCTGGTCCGCGAGCTCCAGCTGATCGACTCCGAGGACGGCCCGACGCCGCCGCGCGAGCTCGGCGAGCTCATCGAGCGGCTCGTGACCCGGCCGGCGTTCGCGCGCCACATGGGACGTCGGATCGCCATGGAAGCGGCCGCGGCAGGGCTGAAGTACGTCGACATCGAGATGACTCTCCCGCGCGAGATGGCCCCCGTGGTCCGTGAGCTGCTGGCCGCGGACAACCTGGCCGACGAGCTCGGCGAGACCCACCACCTGCTGACTCTGCGCTCGACGCCGGAGATGGTGTCGCTGCGGACCTGGTTCACCGAGAGCATCGTCGACCAGGCGGAGAACGACGCCGACCCGGTGCCGTACGACGAATGGTTGACGGGGCTCAGGGGTTGAAGACGACCTTCACCATCCCGTCGGACTTCTCCTGGAACGACTTGTAGGCATCCGGCGCCTCGATCAGGGGGAGGTGGTGGCTGGCGAAGGAGTCGACGCCGAGCGGGTCGTCCTCGCCCACGAGGAACGGCAGCAGATCCTCGGTCCAGGCGCGTACGTTGGCCTGCCCCATCCGGATGGTGACCTGCTTGTCGAACAGCTGCATCATCGGGAACGGGTCGAGCGCCCCGCCGTAGACACCGGCGATCGAGACGGTGCCGCCGCGGCGTACGGCGTCGAAGGCGGTGGTGAGCGCGGCCATCCGGTCGACGCCGGCCGACTGCATCACCGCGCGGCCCGCGGCTCCCGGCATCATCGACACGAGCTTGGTCATACCCTCGACGATCGGCGAGCCGTGCGCCTCCATGCCGACAGCGTCGATGACGGCGTCCGCGCCGCGGCCGCCGGTCAGGTCGCGCACCTGCTCGGCGATGTCGCCGGACTCGAGGGCGATCGTCTCGGCGCCGCGCTGCCGCACCCGGGCGAGGCGCTCGGGCACACGATCCACGCTGATGACCCGGTGGCCGGCGGCGAGCGCGAAGCGGGCCGCCATGTCGCCGATGGGGCCGGCCCCGAGGACCAGCACGTTGCTCTTCGGGTCGGGGTCGGCGTACTGCAGCGCCTGCCATGCGGTCGGCAGGACGTCGGAGAGGAACAGGAAGCGGTCGTCGGGCGGGCCCTCCGGCACCTTGATCGGCAGCTGGTTGCCGAAGGGAACGCGCAGATACTCCGCCTGCCCGCCGGGCACCTGGCCGTAGAGCGAGCTGTAGCCGAAGAGGCTCGCGCCGGTGCCCTGGTCGCGGTTCTGGGTGGTCTCGCACTGCGAGTGCAGGCGGTGCTGACACATCCAGCACGTGCCGCAGCTGATGTTGAACGGCACCACGACGCGGTCCCCGACGCTCAGCTCCCGAACCGCGGGGCCCGTCTCCGCGACGATCCCCATCGGCTCGTGCCCGACCACGTCGCCGGGAGTCATGAAGCCGGTGAGCACCTCGTAGAGATGGAGGTCGGAACCGCACAGTCCCGTCGAGGTGACCTCGACGATGATGTCGTCGTCATCGACGATGTGCGGGTCCGGGACCTCTTCCACCCGGATGTCGCGCCTGCCTTGCCAGGTGACCGCCTTCATGGATGTGCCTCCTCGGGATCGGGTCACCTCTGCGGTACCCGGATCTCGCGCTTCAAGCCGCGCACAGGTGGGTACCGGTGGGTCACAACGCAGATCAGGGAGGGCGTGGGCAACATGAAGGTCGTCGTCATCGGTGCGTCGGGCAACCTCGGCACCGCCACGATCCGGGCGCTGACCGCGGACGGTGCCGCCATGGTCGTGGGCGTGGCGCGCCGGGGTCCGAGGGGTCCGCACACCAGCCCGCACGCCTCCGTCGAGTGGCGGGAGGCCGACGTCTCCACCGCCAACCTGGAGCCGGTCCTGGAGGGTGCCGACGCGGTCGTCCACCTCGCCTGGAAGTTCCAGCCCACGCACCGGCCCGAGGAGACCTGGGCGACCAACGCCGTGGGCACGCGGCGGGTGCTCGACGCCGTGGCCCGGGCGGGAGTTCCGGCGCTCGTGTGCGTCTCGTCGGTGGCCGCGTACTCGCCGGTGGACCACGACGACCCGGTCGACGAGACCTGGGAGACCGATGGGGCCTCGTCTGCTGCGTACTGCCGGGAGAAGGCGTACGTCGAGCGGGCCCTGGACGCCTTCGCCGGCGACCATCCCGAGGTCCGCCTGGTCCGGGTCCGGCCCGCGTTCGTCTTCCAGCGCTCGGCGGCCAGCGAGCAGCGACGCATCTTCGGCGGCCCCTTGCTCCGGCCCTCCTTCGTGGACCGCCGACGGATCCCGATGGTGCCGGTGCCCGCCGGGCTGCGGTTCCAGGCGGTGCATGCCGGCGACGTCGGCCGGGCCCTGGCCGCCGCGGCGACCACCGACGTGACGGGCGCGTTCAACCTGGCCGCTCCCGGTGTCATCGGGCGCGACGAGCTCGGCGAGCTGCTGGAGGCCCGGACGGTCGAGATCCCGCCGAACCTCGTGCGTCACGGCCTGGACACCGCATGGCACGCCCGACTGGCGCCGGTCCCCGGCAGCCTGCTGGACGCGGTCATGCAGCTGCCGCTCATGTCCACCGCCCGCGCCGAGCTCGAGCTCGACTGGCGACCGCGCCACACGGCCATGGAGGCCCTCGAGGCGGTGATCTCCGGGATCCCGGAGAAGGCCGGCAGCGACCTACCGCCGCTACGTCCCTGACCACCAGAGAAGGAGCACCGATGAACGACGAGACGCTGCACGCCTATCTGCAGCACCACTGGGCCGGCGCCACCGCCGGAGTCGCGATGTTCAGGCGGGTCGGCCGCTCGCACTCCGACACCGACGTGGCCTCCCGGGTTCGCCGGTTGGCGGCCGAGGTGAACGAGGACCGGGAGACGCTGCGGCAGATCATCGTGGCGACCGGTGCCACGCCGTCCCGCATCGGCGCCACGACCGGGCGGGCCGTCGAGTTCGTCGGCCGGTTCAAACCGAACGGACGCGTGGTGCGCCGCTCGCCGCTCTCGGACCTGTTCGAGCTGGAGGCGCTGCGCGACGCCGTGGCCGCCAAACGGGCCGGGTGGCAGCTCCTGCACGCCGCCACCGAGGACGACGTACGCATCGACCGGCAGCAGCTCGAGGAACTGATCCGGCGCGCCGACGACCAGCTCGGCCGGCTCGAGGACCTCCACCTGCGGGTGGGGCGTACCGTCATCGGTGCATGACGGGGGCGTGCCCACGGGTACCTGATGGCATGCCGTCACTGAGCTGTCTGATCCTGAACTGCACCCTCAAGCCGTCGCCCGCCGAGTCCAGCTCCGCGCTGCTCGGGTCCCAGATCCTCTCGGCGCTGATGGACCACGACGTGAAGGGCGAGATGGTGCGGGTCGTCGACCACGACGTCCGCTTCGGCGTGAGCACCGACGAGGGCGACGGTGACGCCTGGCCGGATCTGCGCGAGCGCGTGCTCGACGCCGACGTGCTCGTGCTGGTCACCCCGATCTGGCTCGGCCAGCCGTCGTCGGTGTGCAAGATGGTGTTCGAGCGGCTCGACGCCGAGCTCAGCGAGACCGACGACCAGGGCCGGATGCTGACCTACGACAAGGTGGCCGGGATCGGCGTCGTCGGCAACGAGGACGGCGCCCACCACGTCACCGCCGAGCTCTGTCAGGCGCTCAACGACGTCGGCTTCACCATCCCCGCCGGCGGGTCGACGTACTGGGTCGGCGAGGCCATGCAGGCCGTGGACTACAAGGACAAGAAGCCCACCCCCGACAAGACCGCGGGCACGACCAGGACCCTGGCCCGCAACCTCGCTCATCTCGCCGGGCTGCTGGCGGAGTCTCCCTACCCGGCGGGGGAGTGAGGACCGCGTTCGATCATCCAGCGCGACGACGGCACGCCGAGGGGTTCTGACGCAGCTCCACGTTGTCCCTCACGATCCGGCGGTCGACCCAGGTGTTGCGGGCCACCGAGAAGTTGCCGGCGTAGGCGTTCCTGAGCACACGCAGGGACCGCACATGATTGCGGACGACGCGGAGGTTGTTGCACGCCTTGTTGTCCCGGACCATCAAGGTCCCCCGGTTGTCGCGTACCACCAGATTGTTGGCGATCGACATCTCGCAGATCGCCACGTTGCGGGAGTTGCGGACCATGAGGTTTCGCCCGGCCACAGGGTCCACGCGGCACCCCGCGGCCCCGATGGTGACGCGTTCGACGACGTTGCGGACGTGGATGTTCCGGCCGACGTGCGTGTCGGTGATGCTGACCACCCTCGGTGCACCGGTGGTGCGGACATTGCCGGTGATCCTGGAATTGGTGATCACGCAGCGGGCGTCGTCCGGGATGACGACGTGGCGGAACGTCCGGTGGTGGTAGCTGCCGTCGCACACGAGGTCGGGCGGCAGCGCCTGGGCGCTGAGGACCGGCCCCAACATTGGTCCGAGCGCGCCGATGAGAAGGAAGACGACGAGCCTCTTCATGTGAACCCTCCGAGTCCGGGCGATGTGTGTCCTCATGACGCGCCACGGAGGACTTGTGTTGCACTGGCTCGCCGATGTTCCAGCCAGCCGATGCGTACTTCCTGCCCCTGTCGTGTTGACGAGACGTCACTCCTCCGCCCTGGGCTGCCAGCGGGCGGCCCAGGCGTCGAGCTGGAGAAGGGACTCTCGAAGCGTCTTGCCCTGTTCGGTGAGTACGTATCCCTCGCCCGTGTTCTCGACGAGGTCTGCCTGTCCGAGCTCGCGAAGCCTGTCTGCCAGGACGCTCGAGGAGACTCCGTCGCAGCGTTGTTGGAGCTCGCGGAAGGTCGGGGACGAGTCGTCACGCAGTTCCCACAGGACCCGCATCGCCCAGCGTCGGCCCAGGAGGTCCAGGATGGCCATGATCGGGCGGCCCGTGCGCGAGCCACGGACCGGACGGCCTGGCAGTGGTGTTGGGTTTGTCATTTGCTTCCCTTTCCGAAGCACACATGTTAGCGTCCTGGGCATGCCTCTGAAATCGAAGCGCCCCCGCATCGATCCGCTCTCGCCGCCCTATGGTGAGGAAGCCAGGGAGGCCCTCGAGCTCCTCGGGCACTCGCCGATCCAGCTCTTCCGGGTATGGGCACGCCGGCCCGAGCGCGCTCGCGCCATCGCCGGCTGGGGGAGCTACTACTTCTCCCGTCGCTCCGCTCTCACGGTGCGCCAGCGCGAGCTGGTCATCGACCGGACCACCGCGCTGTGCGGTGCCGACTACGAGTGGGCTGTCCATGTCGCGACCTTCGCCGAGAAGGCGGGACTCGACGCGGAGCAGCTGGCTTCCCTTGCGCGTGGCGGGCCGACGGACGGCTGCTGGAGCAGTGCCGATCGTGCGGTGCTCGACGCCGTCGACGAGCTCCACGCGACCTTCGACCTCTCTGACGACACCTGGTCACGCCTGGTTGCTGCCGCCGGTGAGGACGCCGCGCTCGATCTGGTCATGGTCTGTGGTTGGTACCACGCGATCTCGTTCGCCGTCAGGGTGCTCGGCCTGCCCCTCGAGCCTGGCACCAAGCCGATCTCCGCCCATTGATCTCGTTCAGGCTCATCCCAACACTGGAGGTTTCATGCCCAAGGGCTACTGGGTCAGCGTCTATCCCACCATCGAGGACCCCGACAGGCTCGATGACTACAACAAGCTGGCGGGCCGGGCGGTCGCGGCCATGGGCGGACGAGTGCTCGCGAGCATCGGCGGCCGAGTCGAGGCACACGAGGCCGGAATACCCGAGCGCGTCGTCGTGATCGAGTTCGACAGCTTCGAACTGGCAGTCGCCGCTCGTGCAAGCGCGTCGTACCAGGAGGCGCTCGCGGAGCTGCCCGAAGGCTTCGAGCGCGACTTCCGCGTCGTCGAGGGTCTCGGCTGATCGCCGCGAGGCTGAGCCGGTGGTTGGCGGGCGGCGTGACTGCCGCGCTCGACGCAGTCCGGCGCGGGATGGAGCGATCCGGGAAGAAGGTCGAGACCGATGTCGAGGTGCAGACGGTGGCGCAGGCCGTCGAGGCCCTCGAAGGCGGAGCCTGCTGGATCATGCTCGACAACATGTCGGTGGCCGACATCGAAGTGGTCGTGAAGATGCGGGCCGAGCAAGCCGAGGCTTCCGGTATCTTGCTGGAGGCCTCGGGCACCGTCCGCCTGGACATCGTCCGCGCCATCGCCGAGACGGGTGTCGACCTCATCTCGGTCGGTGCGTTGACGCACAGCGCTTCCGCTTTGGACCTGACGAAACACCGACCGGACGAGGAAACGCCTCCGGACGACCGAAGTCGTCCGAAGGCGTTTCCGCTCTTCCGAGTTGGGCTCAGATGTCGTAGTAGAGCTCGAACTCGTGCGGGTGCGGGCGGAGCTGGATCGGGAGGATCTCGTCGTTGGTCTTGTAGTCGATCCAGGTCTCGATCAGGTCGGGGGTGAAGACGTCGCCCACGGTGAGGAAGTCGTGGTCGTTCTCCAGGGCCGACAGGACGGCGCCGAGGGAGGTCGGCACCTGATTGATCTCGGCCATCTCGTCCGGCGGAAGCTCGTAGATGTCCTTGTCGATCGGCGCGGGCGGCTCGATCTTGTTCTGGATACCGTCGATGCCGGCGAGGAGGAGGGCCGAGAAGGCGAGGTAGGGGTTCGAGGACGGGTCCGGGAACCGGGTCTCGACGCGCTTGGCCTTCGGGTTGGTGCCGGTGATCGGGATGCGGACCGCGGCGGAGCGGTTGCGCGAGGAGTAGACCAGCGAGATCGGAGCC
Organism: Nocardioides turkmenicus; assembly: GCF_011045035.1. GTDB lineage: Bacteria > Actinomycetota > Actinomycetes > Propionibacteriales > Nocardioidaceae > Nocardioides > Nocardioides turkmenicus. The sequence continues at coordinate 7,670 of NZ_JAALAA010000017.1, read as the reverse complement.
TCGAAGCCCGGCACCAGGCGGTGGTAGGAGTTCACGGTCGGGTTGGTGAACGCGAGCACCGACGGGGCGTGCTTCAGGATGCCGCCGATGTACCAGCGGGCCATGTCGGAGAGGCCGCCGTAGCCGGTCTCGTCGTAGAACAGCGGCTCGCCGGCGTTCCAGATCGACTGGTGCACGTGCATGCCCGAGCCGTTGTCGCCGAAGACGGGCTTCGGCATGAAGGTGACGGTCTTGCCGGCCTGCCAGGCGGTGTTCTTGACGATGTACTTGAACTTCATGACATCGTCGGCCGCCTTGAGCAGCGTGTCGAACTTGTAGTTGATCTCGGCCTGGCCGGCGGTGCCGACCTCGTGGTGGGCGCGCTCGACGAGCAGGCCGGAGGCCTCGAGGTTCTTGACCATGACGTCGCGCAGGTCGGCGAAGTGGTCGGTGGGGGAGACCGGGAAGTAGCCGCCCTTGAAGCGGGTCTTGTAGCCCAGGTTGTCGGTGCCGTCGGGGTTCTTGTCGGCGCCGGAGTTCCACCAGGCCTCGACCGAGTCGATCTTGTAGAACGACTCACCCTCGGAGGTGTTGTAGGCGACCTTGTCGAAGATGAAGAACTCGGCCTCGGGGGCGAAGAAGGCGGTGTCGCCGATGCCGGTCGAGGCGAGGTACGCCAGCGCCTTGCGCGCGATGTTGCGCGGGTCGCGCGAGTAGGCCTCGCCGGTGATCGGGTCGTGCACGAAGTACATCAGCGCGAGGGTCTTCGCGGTGCGGAACGGGTCGATGTACGCAGTCGTGACGTCCGGGTACAGCGCCATGTCGGACTCGTTGATCGCCTGGAAGCCGCGGATCGACGAACCGTCGAATGCCATCGGCTCCAGGTTGAACGACGACACCGGCACCGTGAAGTGCTGCTGAACGCCGGGCAGGTCGACGAAACGGATGTCGACGAACTCGACTCCCTCGTCAGAGATGAACTTCAAGAGCTCGTCGTCAGTGCTGAACATCAATCCTCCTTGGCTCACCCGGGCGGGAAGAGCCAGATAGGTCTCTCGCGATCGAGGTCGAATCCTGATGGATCCGACCGTGACCCGAAAATTACGAAGGGCCGGTTGCACAGGAGTGTCGCAAATGTTTCAGGCATGTAACAGGTTGTGTGACTTGATCGGCACCCATCCCGATCTCATCCCTCAAGACGTTGCCGCCTACGCTTGCCGATGTGACCAGTCCCGCCGCCCCTGCGACGCCTACTCTGCCTTATCCGACCGCGAGCTGGGGCCGGCGCGTGCTGGCGCTCTTCGTCGACTGGCTCGCGTCGTCGCTGGTGGCCTCGGTCTTCCTGGGCGTACGCGCGCTGCCATTCGGGTCCCTGCTGGCCGGTGTCGACCCACGTCCGAGCGACAACCTGTGGATCCTGGTCGTCTTCATCGTGCAGACCGCGGTCTTCACCACGCTCGGCGGCGGTTCCTTCGGCAAGCTCGTCACCCGGCTGCGCACCGTGCGGGTGACCCAGGGTGAGCCGGACGTACGTCCGTTGGACCCGCTGCGGAGCATCGCCCGTCAGATCCTCGTCGTCCTCGTCGTGCCTCCGCTGGTCTTCCGCCCGGACCGGCGCGGGCTGCACGATCTGGCGGCCGGCACCGCGACGGTGACGCTTCAGACCTATCGACACGTGTTTCGCCGCGTGAGTTGAGACCACTCCGCGGGTAGGTTGGAGCGGTCCGCCGCAGGAGCGGAAACATGAAGGGAAGCTCAATGACGCGCAACCGTACTCTCGGGCCACGAGGCCTCTGGCGCCGTGCCGCTGCGGCCGGCGTGCTGGCCGTATCGCTCACGGGCCTGGTGGCCTGTGGTGGCGGTGGTGGGGCCGGCGGTGCCAGCGAGGGAGACTCGGTCTCGGCCGAGGACATGACCGAGGTCATGAAGAAGGCCACCGACATCGACACCGCCCACTTCACCACGAAGATGGACGTCAAGGCCTCCGGCCAGTCGGTCTCGATGACCGGCGAGGGCGACATCCGCAAGGAGCCGCCGGCCCAGCACTCCACCATGAAGATGACCGGCGGCTCGATGGACATGGATCTCGAGACGATCCTCGTCGACGAGAAGATCTACATCAAGGGCATGATGGGCGACTCGTGGATGACCGCGACCGCCGACCAGCTCGCCAAGATGGGCGGCACCAGCCTCGAGTCGATGAGCAACCCGCTCGCGTTCTTCGACGGGATGGAGGACTCGATCAAGTCCTCCAAGTTCGAGGGCGAGGAGAAGCTCGACGGCACCGACACCAAGCACTACAGCTTCACCGTCGACTCCGCGGCTCTCGCCGAGAACCTCGGTTCCGACAGCGCCACCGGTCTGCCCAAGACGATCGAGCAGGACATCTGGGTCGACGGCGAGGGCCTGCTCCGCAAGGCCGAGGTCGGCATGGGTGAGATGGGCACTGTCGAGATGGTGCTCACCAAGCACGGCGAGGAGGTGACCATCGAGGCGCCGCCCGCCGACCAGGTCACCGACATGCCGAGCATGGCCGGCTGACAGCCGGACTCGTACGCAGCAGGGCCGGTCCCGCAAGGGGACCGGCCCTGCTGCCGTCTCATGGGCACAGTGTTCGTGGGACCGTGGTCGCATGACTCTCGACCCCGAAGCAACCCGCCAGATCGAGGCCAACAGAGCCAACTGGGACGCGCGCACTCCGATCCACGTCGCCAGCGCCTTCTACGGCATCGACGGGTCCCGACCCGCCGAGTCGTGGTTCGCCGACTACGAGTGGACCGATCTCGGCGACCTGACCGGGCGCGAGGTCGTGCACCTGCAGTGTCATCTCGGCACCGAGACGGTCGCCTTCGCGCAGCGGGGTGCGGTGACGTACGGGCTGGACATCTCGGCCGAGGCGGTGGCGGCGGCTCGCCGGATCGCCGCCGAGCGCGGGCTGGTCGTCGACTACCACGAGGCGGACGTCCACGACGCCGTCGAGGTGCTCGGCGCGGACCGGTTCGACGTCGTCTACACCGGCAAGGGCGCCGTCTGCTACCTGCCCGACATCGACCTGTGGGCGCGGGTCGTGCACGATCTGCTCAAGCCCGGCGGTTTCCTCTATCTGGCCGAGTTCCACCCGCTCCTCGACGCTCTCGGCGAGGTGCCGGAGCCGGGCCGCGAGGACTCCCTGGAGCTGCGCCACGACTATCTGTCGGGCCGCGGCGCGATCACGAAGGACTCGACCCACACCTACACCGACGGCCCGGCGCTGAGCACCGCCACGACGGCGTACGAATGGCGTCACGGGGTCGGCGAGGTCGTCACCGCTCTCGCGGGCGCGGGCCTGCAGATCGAGCTCGTCCGCGAGGACGAGCGGCTGCCGTGGCCCCGGTTCCCGTCGATGGTGGTGGGGGAGGACGGCTGGTTCAGGCTGCCCGAGCAGGCGCCCCGGATCCCGCTTCTCTACGCGATCCGGGCGCGCCGTACGGTGTGATCAGCGGCCGCGGAGGTTGCCGCGCATGCCCTTCATCGAGGTCGGGACGGGCCCCTTCGGGATCGGCATGGTGCCGCGGGTGGCGTCGACGGCCTTGAGACGGTTGATGATGTCGGTGATCTCCGGACCGGCGACCTGACGGCCCAGCTTGGTGACGTGCTTGGTCAGCTGCGGCAGCGGCACCTCGTCCTCGCCGTTGCCGGCGACGACGGTCGTGATCGGCACCTCACCCAGGACACGGGCGTGGCTGCGCTTGGTGCTCGCCAGCAGCGAACGGACCTTGCTCGGGCTGTTGCCCTCGCCGACGAGGACGACTCCCGGAGGGCCGACCACGCGGTGCACGAGGGTCTGGCTGCGCGGCTCGACGCCGACGGCCTGGGTGACGGTCCAGCCCCGGCGGAGCATGGTCAGGGCTGCGTACCCGCCACCGATCTGGCCCTCGAGCCGGGAGTACATCACCTTCTGCGCACGCCGGGAGAAGACCACCATGGCGGCGAGGAGACCGGCCAGCAGGGCACCGACGATCGTGAAGATCCAGGAGAAGACGCCCTCACCGGGCAGGAGCCAGAAGATCACGCCGGCGACAGCGGCGACGACCACGAAGACCGCGGCCAGGATGAGGCCGATCTTGGGGTCGGACTGCTTGGTGAGCTTGTAGGTCTCCACCATCTGCTGGCGGCGACTCATGCTGCTCGGATCGGTCTGGGACATCTTCCTCTTTCAGATTTCGTACGCAGGGACTCAGGCCACGGAGGCGTCACGCGCCTCGATCGCCTGACGGTACAGCCGACCGGCCCGGTAGGACGAACGAACGAGCGGTCCGGACATGACACCGGAGAAGCCGATCTCCTCGGCCTCGGCCTGGAGCTCGATGAACTCCTCGGGCTTGACCCAGCGCTCGACCGGGTGGTGACGCACGCTCGGGCGCAGGTACTGCGTGATGGTGATCAGCTCGCAGCCGGCCTCGTGCAGGTCGCGCAGCGCCTCGGAGACCTCGTCGCGGGTCTCGCCCATGCCGAGGATCAGGTTGGACTTGGTGACCAGGCCGAAGTCGCGGGCCTGGGTGATCACGTCGAGGCTCCGCTCGTAGCGGAAGGCCGGACGGATCCGCTTGAAGATCCGCGGGACGGTCTCGACGTTGTGGGCGAGCACCTCGGGGCGGGACTCGAAGACCTCCTGGAGGAGCTCCGGGATGCCGTTGAAGTCGGGGATGAGGTTCTCCACGCCGGTCTCGGGGTTGAGCTCGTGGATCTGCTTGACCGTCTCGGCGTAGAGCCAGGCGCCACCGTCGGCGAGGTCGTCGCGGGCGACACCGGTGATCGTGGCGTACTTCAGGCCCATGGTCTGCACGGACTCGGCCACCCGGCGCGGCTCGTCGCGGTCGAGGTCGGTCGGCTTGCCGGTGTCGATCTGGCAGAAGTCGCAGCGTCGGGTGCACTGGTCGCCACCGATGAGGAAGGTGGCCTCGCGGTCCTCCCAGCACTCGAAGATGTTGGGGCAGCCGGCCTCCTGGCACACGGTGTGCAGGCCCTCGGACTTCACCAGCGCGGTGAGCTCCTTGTATTCCGGCCCCATCTTCGCTTTGGTCTTGATCCACTCCGGTTTGCGTTCGATCGGAGTCTGCGCGTTACGGACCTCGAGGCGGAGGAGCTTGCGACCTTCTGGGGCAGGAGCTTGAGTCACCCCACCAGACTACGCCGGGGGAGGGCGGAACCCCGAAGCCAGGCGGTTACTGGACGGTCACTCCGGTTCCGGTTCGGCTCAGGTGAGGCTCGGGGAGAGCAGCGGGACCCGCGGAGTCTTGGCCGGGTCGGGCTTGGGGTCGAGGCTCGGCCCCTGGTCGTAGTCGCGCCAGGAGAGCATCTCGGCGATCTGGGCGTGGAGCACCGGCATCGCCTCGGCGCTGCCGATCGTGCGTCCGGCCTCGACCGAGAGCGTGGTCACCCCGGCGTCTGAGATCCCGCACGGCACGAACCGCTCGTACCACCCCAGGTCGACGTCGCAGTTGAGCGCGATGCCGTGCATCGTCACGTGCTGGCTCACTCGCAGCCCGATCGCCCCGACCTTGCGCTCCAGGCGGCGTACGCCGTCCGGGGTCTCGCCCGCGGGCAGCCACACGCCGCTGCGGCCGGGGACCCGGTAGGCGGTGACGCCGAACTCGGCGCAGGTGCGGATCATCGCCTGCTCCAGGCGGCGTACGAAGTCGACGACCTTGACCTTCTCCGGCAGCCGCACGATCGGGTAGGCGACGATCTGGCCGGGCCCGTGGAAGGTCACCTCGCCGCCGCGGTCGACGTCGATCACCGGCGCCCCGCCGGGATCCGCGGGCCGGTCCTCCGGCTTCGTACGCTTCCCGGCGGTGTAGGTCGGCGGGTGCTCGAGCAGCAGCACGGTGTCGGGCTCCTCGCGGTCCACGACGCGCTGGTGGATCTGCTTCTGCATCTCCCAGGCGTCCAGGTAGTCGATCGTCCCGACCTCAACGAAGCGCAGCTCAGTCACACCGAGATCGTACGCCCCGGCTCTTGATCACGGTTTGGCGATATCCCCACGGGGGTAGGGATCCTGTGAACAGAATGCGACTGTTTCATCGGTTCGGTTCTGAAAGGCACACAGTGCGCACCATGAAGTACGGTCGCCGACTCGCGGCGGCCGCGATCGCGCTCAGCGCGACATTCTCCCTCGTCGCGTGCGGCGAGAGCTCGGACGAGACCGGGGATTCAGCCGATGCTGCCGCCGAGGGGCCGGGGTTCGAGGCCGGCGCCAAGCTGTCCGAGTCCGAGGCGACGAAGCTCATCGACACCGCGGCCGACTCGATGTCGACGATCCACGTCGAGATGGGCGTCGAGGCCGTCGAGGACGGCGCCAGTGTCAGTGCCTCCAGCGTCGGTGACTATCAGCGCGAGCCAGTGGTCTCCCAGTCGAAGCTGACGGTGGACGAGGCCGAGGGCCAGACCGTCATGGAGATCATCACCATCGGCGAGACGACCTACGTGCGGATGGACGACGAGAAGGAGTGGATGAAGGACGACGGCATGTTCAGCGGGTTGGTCTCCGCGTTGGTGCCGAGCCCCTACACCCTGTTCGAGGACCTGAGCGGCGAGGTGGCTGACGACACGATCACCTATGTCGGTCAGGAGGAGGTCGACGGCGCAGATCTCGCCCACTACGCGTTCGTCGTCGACGAGGACGTCACCGGCGAGGGCGACGGCACTCTCGACGGCTGGTTCGACGCGGACGGGCGGCCGATCCGCATGACCATGGCCATGGGGAAGGACAACAAGATCGAGATGGACTTCAGCAAGCACGGCGAGGAGCTCACCGTCACCGAGCCGAAGGCCGAAGAGCTGATGGAAGGCCTCTGAGCCGTACGTCCGCGTACGTCGAAATGGGAGACGCCCCGGAGCCGGTTGGCTCCGGGGCGTCCCTCATTGTGCATCAGATTTCGAACTGACCGGCCTCGAGGCGCTTCTTGACGTCCTGGAGGAAGCGGCCGGCGTCGGCGCCGTCGACCAGGCGGTGGTCGTAGGTCAGCGCGAGGTTGACCATGTAGCGCACCGCGATGGTCTCGCCCAGGTCGGGGTCGTCGATCACGACCGGGCGCTTCACGACCGCACCCGGGCCGAGGATGGCGACCTGCGGCTGGTTGATGATCGGGGTGTCGAAGAGCGCACCGAAGGAGCCCAGGTTGGTGATCGTGAAGGTGCCACCGGAGAGCTCGTCCGGGGTGATCTTGTTGTTGCGCGTGCGGTCGGCGACATCGGCGATCTTCTTCGCGATGCCCGCGATCGACAGGTCGCCGGCGTCCTTGACGACCGGGGTCAGCAGGCCACGGTCGGTGTCGACGGCGAACGCGATGTTCTCGCGGTCGTAGTAGGTGACCGTGCCGGCCTCGACGTCGATCCCGGCGTTGAGCTTCGGGTGCACCTTGAGCGCGTCGATGGCGGCCTTGGCGAAGAACGGCAGGTACGTCAGCTTGACGCCCTCACGCTGCAGGAACCCGGCCTTGTTGGCCTCACGGAGGCGGGCGATGTTGGTGACATCGACCTCCATGACCTGGGTCAGCTGCGCCGCGGTGTGGAGCGACTCGGTCATCCGCTCGGCGATCACCTTGCGCAGGCGCGAGATCTTCTCGGTGGTGCCGCGCAGCGGCGACGGGGCCGCGGGGGCCGCGGCAGGAGCGGAGGCGGGGGCCGGAGCAGCGGCCGCCGGGGCGGCG
>NZ_JAALAA010000016.1 GCF_011045035.1 Nocardioides turkmenicus | reverse complement strand
CGCCCGCCCTGCTGGTCGTCGCCGCGGGGCCGTGGCACTCGGTGCGCTGGTCCCATGCCGGGCTCGACTTCGGCTGGCACGCCCGGCGGTCGCTGGCGACCGAGCTGGACCGCGACGCGGCGGAGCTGCGGCGTACGACCGAGGCGTGCTACGCCCACTACGCCGACCTCATCGACGACCCCTACCCCTTCGACTCCTACGACCAGGTCTTCGTGCCGGGGCTCAACTGGGGCGCCCAGGAGATGCCGGGGTGCGTGACCTACCGCGACGAGCTGCTGCCGCGCGGCGCGATCACCGACACCCAGCGGGCGATCCGCGCGGTGATCATCGCCCACGAGATGTCGCACATGTGGTTCGGCGACTCGATGACGATGACCTGGTGGGAGGACACCTGGCTGCAGGAGTCGTTCGCCGACTACATGGGCTACCGGGTCGCGGAGGCTGGCGCCGGGTTCTCGGACCTGCGGGTCGAGGTGGAGGTGCGGAGCAAGCCGTGGGGCTACCGCTCCGACGCGCGCCGCTCGACCCATCCGGTCGCCCCGCTGGCCGACGACGTACCCGACGTGGACACCGCCGCCACCATCTTCGACGGCATCTCCTACGCGAAGGGCGGCGCCTGCCTGGTGCAGCTCGCGTTCTGGCTCGGTGACGAGGAGTTCATGGCCGGGGTCAACCGCCACCTGACCCGCTTCCGCTTCGCCAACGCCACCCTGGCCGACTTCGTGGAGTCGCTCGCGGAGTGCTCGTCGAAGGACGTACGCGGCTGGGTGGAGGCATGGCTGCGGCAACCGGGCTTCGACACCCTGACCGTGCGGCGCGACGGGGACGTGCCCGTCCTGGAACGCGCGGGGCGCCGGCCGCATGCGTTCACGGTCGCCGCCTACGACTCCGCGCTCCGGCTCGTCGGCCGCAAGCGGGTCGAGCTGGGAGACGAGGCGGTGCGGCTCCCGGAGTTCGCCGGGCTCGTCATCGTGCCCAACGCAGGTGGTGAGACCTTCGCCGGGCTCCGGCTCGACCCGGAGTCGTGGGCGTCGCTCTGCGCTGGGCTGTCCCGGCTCGAGGACCCGCTCGTCCGTGCCGTGCTCTGGTCCTCCGCCGCTCTCCTGGTGCGTTCGCGCGACCTGTCGGCCGATGACTTCCTCGACCTGGTCGAGGCCCAGCTGCCCAGCGAGACCCGCCCGGACATCATCGAGGGCGTGCTCTCGGAGGCCCGATCGGTGGTGATCCCGCATCGGGTGCCGGCCTCCCGCACTGCCGGCGCGGTGGCGCGGGTCGCCGCCGCGGCATCCGCCGGACTGGCGGCCTCCGTCGACGACGAGCAGCGGGCGTTGGCCTGGGCGGCGGCCCTGGCCGCGACCAGCGCGGACGCCGCGATGCTGCGCGAATGGCTCGACGCCGACAAGGTCGCGGCCGGCATCGCGCTGCTGCCGACCACCCGATGGGAGGCGGTCGTACGCCTCGCCTCGCTCGGCGAGGCCGACGCGCGCTTCATCGCCGCCGAGCGGGACCGCGACGGCACCGTCGAGGGCGACCTCGGTGCGCTTCGGGCCCTCGCCGCGCGGCCTTCGACCACCGCGAAGGATGCCGCCTGGGAGGCCATGCTCGCCCCCGGCGTGGACAACCGTCGCTTCGGTGCGCTCGCCTCGGGGATGTGGATCGCCGAGCAGGCCCACCTGCTGCGCCCCTACGTCGACGCCTACCTCGCCGAGGCCCCGAAGCTCGCCACCCGTGGCCAGGCCTTCGCCCTCGAGGTCGGTCGTGCGTTCCCACGGATCGCGCTCGATCCCAGGCAGCTCGATGCGCTGCGCGAGGCGCTGGCCGGCGACGTACCGACGATCCTGCGGCGCTCCTGGGAGGACCACCTCGATGACCGCGAATAGCGACCACTAGCCTCTAGGCGCCCTCGACCCCCACCACTGAGGACGGCCATGAAGAAGTCGCGCATCTGGCTCGGCGTCGGGATCGCGTTCGTCGTGCTCGTCGGCGCGGTCGCCGGCACCGGCTGGTACCTCGCCCACCGCCTCGACAAGCAGGTCCAGACCGTCGACGTCTTCGCGGGCCTCGAGGAGCGCCCGGAACCGGCCGGCAGCGCCGCAGGGGCGATGAACATCCTGCTGCTCGGCACCGACGGCCGCACCGGCGGCGAGGCGACCACCGGCAGCGAGGCCACCGGGTCGTGGACGCCCGGCGAGCAGAGGGCCGACACGATGATGCTGCTCCACCTCAGCGCGGACCGCCGCTCCGCCTCGGTCGTCTCCATCCCCCGCGACTCGTGGGTGCGGATTCCCGGCCACGGCAAGGCCAAGGTCAACGCCGCCTTCTCCCAGGGCGGGCCGCGACTCAGCGTGCAGACGGTCGAGAAGCTCACCGGCGTACGCATCGACCACGTCGCCTGGGTCGACTGGGCGGGCTTCGAGGAGATCGGCGACCTCCTCGGGGGCGTCGAGGTCTACATCCCCGAGACCGTCCACGACTCCGCCCGCGACCGCACCTGGACCAAGGGCAACCACCGGCTCAGCGGCGAGGAGGCCCTCCTCTACGTACGCCAGCGCTACGGCCTCCCCGGCGGCGACCTGGATCGCGTGAAACGCCAGCAGTACGTGCTCCGCTCCATCCTCCGCGGCCTGCGGCAGAGCGTCGACCCGAAGGACCCCAAGAAGGCGTACGACCTCCTCGACATCATCACCCGCCACCTGACCGTCGACTCCGGCTTCTCCGGCGGCGAGCTTCGCAGGCTCGCTCTCGACCTCGCCCGGATGCCGTCGTCGGACCTGACGTTCTTCACCGCTCCGGTGGCCGGGCTGGGACGAGAAGGCGCGCAGAGCGTGGTCCGTCTCGACAAGCGCAAGGGGCGTGAGCTGTGGGCGGCTGTGCGGGAGGACGAGATGGATACGTGGCTTGCTCAGAATCCTGACGTTCTCACTGGGAAGACGGTGAACTGATTCTCGAAGGCTGGTGGCCGCCGACCCGTTACGGAGGGTGTTCTCGCCTGAGCCCGGAGTCAAGGCGATGTATCGAGCTTGTCGAGATGACGGCCTTCGGCCGCCGGCTTCGCCGGCCGCTTCGCGGTCCTGGACACCGGGCTCCGCCGAGAGATTTGGCTGGCTATCGGGTCGGCGGCAGCAGTTTGGCGCAGCAAGATTCAGGTTCGGCGCGGGCTTGGGATCCGGGGCCAGTGCTCCGGGCAGGCACAAGCGTTCTCGTGCCTTTGCTAGGCGATGGCACCTTGTGAACGCTTCACAAGGGGCGAGCCAGTGCCTTCAGTGCCTCAGGTACGTCGGGTGAACCGGATCCGCCCATCCGGGAGCCGCTCATAGCCATAGTTCGGATCGTGGATCCGGCGATGGTCACTCGAACACAACAGGACCATGTTTTCGAGGTCGGTTCTTCCGCCTTCGGACCAGGGTTTCAGGTGGTGGGCTTCGGTCCACGCTGCTGGTGCGTCGCAGTCTTCGGCTTGGCAGCACTTGTCGCGTAGCCGGAGTGCGCGGTGTTGGATCGGTTGGGCCAACCGCGCGGTCCGACCGAAGTCGAGGATCTCGGAGTCGGTGCCCAGCACCACCGGGACCAGATCCGCGTTGCACGCCATCCGGCGGGCTTCGGCTGCGGTGATCTGCTCGCCGTCGAACCCCAGTGCTGCGGTGCCGAGGTCGGCACGCAACTGGTCGAGGGTCATGGTGATGAACACCGTCGTCGCGTGGCCGCCGTGACGTGGCAGGTTCTCCACGTCGTAGGTCTCGACCACCCGGGCGAACGCCTGCCCCAACAACCGGTCATACGGGGCCTTGACACCCTTGTCCTGAGCCGAGAGCTTCCGGGGCTGGGCCAGCGAGTCCAAGATCGTGCGGAGCCGGACCCCGACCGCACGGGACACCCGGGCGTGGATGTCGACGGTCCCGTCGCCGTTGTCCCGGGACTGGAAGAAGGTGCGTCGCTGCGCCCGCTCCTCCTCCCGCTGCAACGCCTTCGCCTCAACAGCCTCGAACCGCTCAGGGTCGATCTCGGCGAGAATCCGCTTCCCGACGATCTTGAGCTCGTTCGCGGTCAGCCGGGTCGCGTAGTCGACCAGGAGCTTCTCGGCCAAAGCCAGGTCCTCGCGACTGGCGGCGGGATCGGCCTCGATCGCATCCAGCGCCTTGGTGATCACCCGAGCCTTGTCCTGGGACACCACACCTTCAGCCAGGCCATCGGCGACGAGGTCGTACTTCGCGACCCCAGCCGCCAGCTTGATCTGGGACCGTGCGACCGCCTTGTCGACCAGCAGTTCGGGTCCGCAGCCATCCGGAGGCGTCGTTGGCGCCGGTCTCTTCGGCGATGTCGCTGGCTGTGGCGAGGACCCGGAGCTTCAACGCGGCCTGTTGGGCCTGGAGCTTCTCGAGCCGTTCGAGGAAGTTCTTCTTCTGCCCGGTCCGCCAGTAAGTCGGGTCGGTGGCGAGCAGGTCCTGGAGGGCGGATTCGATGGCGGTCAGGGCGGCGTCGACCATGTCGCCAGGGTTGGTGCCCCAGTGGTCGATTCCGCGCCCGAGACTCATCGCTTTCCCGCTTTCAAGGGTGTGCTGTGATGGTCTCTATTCTACTCCGGAACCACCCCCAGCGGGAACCTATTTTCCCAGGTCAACCCCCACTTTCGCGGTCAGCGAACGACCCTCTTCTGCTGCGCCACACCCGGGCCGCCGCCCCGATAGCCAGCCAAGTTTTTTCTCGCCGGACCCCGGTGTCAAGGACCGCGAAGCGGCCGGCGAAGCCGGCGGCCGAAGGCCGTCCTTGACTCCGGGGTCCGGCGAGAACACCCTCCAGGAAAGGGTCGGCGGCCCACCCCAACCACGAAGAAACAGTCCACGACAGACGGTCAACACACCCAGATACCGTGAACAACATGCCGATCCCAGACTTCATCGTCGCCCTCCGCCGCAAGATAGGCACCGAGCTGCTCTGGCTCCCCGGCGTAACCGCGGTGGTGCGCAGAGGCGACGAGATCCTCCTGGTCCAGCGAGCAGACAACGGCAGGTGGACACCGATCACCGGGATCGTCGACCCCGGCGAGCAGCCGGCGACGGCAGCGGTGCGGGAGGCGAAGGAGGAGACAGGGGTGGACATCTCGGTCGACCGCCTCGCGTCAGCAGGAGCGACAAGCCCGATGGTCTATCCCAACGGCGACCGGGCGGTCTACATGGACCTGACGTTCAGCTGCACGTGGCTCTCGGGCGAGGCGTACGTGGCCGATGATGAGTCCGTGGATGTCGGCTGGTTCCACGTGGACGATCTCCCGGAGATGCACCCTGAGCTGAGAGCGAGGATCGACGCCGCCGTCTCCGACGAGGTCGCCGCACGGTTCGGCGTCTGAAGACCGTCAGCGCAGAGATCGCAACCGTCCGTCGAGTCGACTCATGAGCGAGGCGACCCGGTTGCCACCGGAAGACACCGACGGATAGCGCATCAGCACCTCGACCAGCTCTGGCGTCGCTCGCGCGACAGCGCGGTCCAGGGAGGCGGAGGCAGCGTCGGGATCACCCGACGCCTCGATCTCCGCGATCCGTGCGACGCTCGCGGAAGCACGCAGGATGTGCCCGACCTGAGCGGCGTCGGCGAGCGGATGGAGGTAGGCGGCCGAGGCGGCGTCGCCCGCGCTGCGCGCCGCCAGCCGGGAAGCCTCGGACGGCGCCTCGGCGGCAGCGCGGTGCGCGTCCAGGGAGGTGACCCGCTGCAGCTTCGTACGCCTCGCACCACCGACGAACTCCCAGGCCGCGTCCAGCGCGAGCCGCGGGCGGCGGTCGCCGGACACGGCCGCCTCGAAGACCGGCAACACCTCGGCCGCCGTCTCCGCGACGTAGCGGGCGACGACCCGCAGCTCGTCCGTCGTCAGCTCGAAGTCGCCGCCCACGGAGACGTCAGGCTCAGGCGTGACCGTCGAACATCGAGGTCACCGAGCCGTCCTCGAAGACCTCGCGGATCGCCCGCGCGACCATCGGGGCGATGGAGAGCGTGGTGAGCTTGTCGAACTGCTTCTCCTCCGGCACCGGAAGCGTGTTGGTGATGACGACCTCGAGCGCGGAGGAGTTCTTCAGCCGGTCGACCGCAGGGTCGGAGAGGATCGCGTGGGTCGCGCAGATGATCACGCCGGCAGCGCCGTCCGCCATGAGCGCGTCGGCGGCCTTCACGATCGTGCCACCGGTGTCGATCATGTCGTCGGTGAGGATGCAGATGCGGTCCTTGACCTCACCCACGACGCGGTTGGCGACGGTCTCGTTGGGCCGGTTGATGTCGCGGGTCTTGTGGATGAACGCCAGCGGCGCGCCACCGAGCCGCGCGGCCCAGCGCTCGGCGACCTTGATCCGGCCGGCGTCGGGCGAGACGACCGCGAGCGGCTGGTTGCCGTACTTGTCCTTGATGTAGTCGGTCAGCAGCGGCAGCGCCATCAGGTGGTCGACCGGGCCGTCGAAGTAGCCCTGGAGCTGGTCGGCGTGGAGGTCGACGGAGATGATCCGGTCCGCGCCCGCGGTCTTGAACATGTCGGCGACCAGACGGGCCGAGATCGGCTCGCGACCGCGGTGCTTCTTGTCCTGGCGGGAGTAGCCCCAGAACGGCATCACGACGGTGATCCGCTTGGCCGAGGCGCGCTTCAGCGCGTCGACCATGATCAGGTGCTCCATCAGCCACTGGTTGATCGGCGCCGTGTGCGACTGGATCACGAAGGCGTCCGAGCCGCGCACCGACTCCTCGTAGCGGACGTAGATCTCGGAGTTGGCGAAGTCGTAGGCCGAGGTCGGCACGAGCTTCGTTCCGAGAAGGTCGGCGACCTCCTCCGCGAGAACCGGGTGAGCCCGGCCGCTGAAGAGCATCAACTGCTTCTCGGTGGTGCGCTTGGTCATCTGCTGGCTCCTACCCCCGGGGTCACTGCACTTGGATTCTCCATCAACTTCGCCGCAGCGCCCAACCCCGGGGGTCACTCGCCTGTCGCCGAGGGTTCACCAAGGATGGGTACGCCCGCCTCGAGCGCCTCCTCGGCCGCAGCCGCCTGCGCGGTGCCCGCCCGCCGGGCCAGCGTCCAGCCCTCGATGTTGCGCTGCTGACCTGCGGAGACGGCCAGCGCACCGGGCGGAACGTCGTCGCGGATCAGGGCCTCACCACCGGTCGCGGCACCGTCTCCGACGACCACCGGGGCGACGAAGGTCACACCCGATCCCGACTTCACGTGGCGCCCGATCCTGGTCTTGTGCTTGTTGACCCCGTCGTAGTTGGCGAAGATCGTGCCGGCGCCGATGTTGGTGCCCTCACCGATCGTCGCGTCGCCGACGTAGGACAGGTGAGGCACCTTCGCCCCGGCGTCGATGCGAGAATTCTTGACCTCGACGAAGCCGCCGATCTTGCCCTCCTCGCCGAGCACCGTGCCCGGGCGCAGGTAGGAGAACGGCCCGACGTTGGCGCCGGGTCCGACGACGGCGAGCTCTGCCTGCGTACGCATCACCCGGGCGCCGTGGCCGACCTCGGTGTCCTTCAGCGTGCAGTCGGGACCGACCACCGCGTCCTCGTCGATCCGGGTGGCGCCGATGAGCTGGGTGCCGGGCAGGATCGTGACGTCGGGGGCGAGCTCGACATCGGCGTCGATCCAGGTCGTCGCCGGGTCCATCACGGTGACCCCGTCCTTCATCCACCGGGTCACGATCCGGTCGTTGAGGATCTTCCCGAGCGCCGCGAGCTGGGCCCGGTCGTTGGCACCCTCGGCCTCGGTGACGTCGTCGAGGACGAACGCGTCCACGCTCAGCCCGTCGGCGACGGCCAGCGCGATCGCGTCGGTGAGGTAGAACTCCTTCTTGGCGTTGTCGTTGCCGATCCGAGGCAGTACGTCGGCCAGGAACGCCCCGTCGAAGGCGATGATCCCCGAGTTGATCTCGGTGATCGCCCGCTGCTCGTCGGTCGCGTCCTTCTCCTCGACGATCCCGCTGACCCCCGCGTCGTCGCGCAGGATCCGGCCGTAGCCGAACGGCTCGGGGACGATCCCGCTCAGGATCGTGGCGGCCCGGCCAGCGGCCTCGTGGTCGGCCACCAGCGCGCGCAGCGACTCACCGCGCAGCAGGGGCGTGTCGCCGTACGTCACCAGGACGGTCCCGCCGGAGACCGCGCCCGCCTCGACCGCGACCCGCACGGCGTGGGCGGTGCCGAGCTGCTCGGTCTGGACCGCGATCACGGCCTCCGGGAGGATCTCGGCGATGTGGGGCTCGACCAGCTCGCGCTGGTGACCGACGACCGCGACGACGCGCGACGCCCCGGCCTCCGAGACGGCGGCCAGGACATGCCCCACGAGACTCCGGCCCGCGATCTGGTGGAGCATCTTGGGAGTCTTGGACTTCATCCGGGTGCCGCCACCGGCGGCCAGCACGATCACGGTGAGCTCGCTCATGTTGCCTCAGTCTAGGGCGCGGGTTCCGGGCGCCGAGCCGGGGTCAGCGGGGGCTTGGAGAGACTGCTCCTTTGCCCAGGTCGAGGACGAGGACCGCCATGTCGTCCGAGGGCGGCGTGGTGCAGAAGTCGGTGACGGCGCGCAGCAGCCGGTCCGCGACGGCCTGAGCGCCCGCCCCGATGCCGGCGGCGAGGACGGCCTCGACCCCGGCCTCCTCGAACATCGGCTCCCCCGCCCGCCGCTCCAGGACACCGTCGGTGACGACGACGAGCCGGTCGCCGCGCGCCACCGTCACCTCCTCCTCGATGTAGTCGACCGTCTCGATCACCCCGAGGAGCGCCTGCGGCCGACCCACCCGGCGGGCCGGCACACCGGGCCGGGAGCGGGTGACCAGGAACGGCGGCGGGTGGCCGGCGCAGACCAGCCGGAGCCGGAACCGGGACGCCGCGGTGACCTCGAGCGTGCCGCAGACCATCGTGATGAACCGGCCCCGGGTCCCCTCGTCGCAGATCGCGGCGTTGAGCCGCTCCAGGGTCGGCGCGATCGGGATGCCGGCCCGCATCAGCGCCCGCACGGTGTGGCGCGACATCCCGGCGACCGCGGCCGCCTCCGGCCCGACACCGCACACGTCGCCCACCATGAAGCCCCAGCGTCCGGCGCCGAGCGCGAAGATGTCGTAGAAGTCGCCGCCGGCGTCGTTGAACTCCCCCGTCGGCTCGTAGCCCACCCCGATGTCGACGCCCGGGATCTCGGGCAGCACCGCCGGCAGCAGGCTGCGCTGCAGCGACTGGCCGATGTCCTGGAGCTCGGTGTGAGCGCGGGCGTTGTCGATGGCCAGCGCCGCCCGGCGGGACACCGACTCCGCGACCAGCAGCCGCTCGCGGCGCAGCGGCTCCCCGACCGGCCTGCCGAGGGTGAGCCAGCCGATGATCCGGTTGCGCGCCTCCAGCGGCAGGATCGCGACCTCGCCCGGGAAGTCGGGCTCGGCCGGAGCCTCCCGGCCGTCCGGAGCCGCGTCCTCCAAGGCCTT
This sequence comes from Nocardioides turkmenicus, assembly GCF_011045035.1. Lineage (GTDB taxonomy): Bacteria > Actinomycetota > Actinomycetes > Propionibacteriales > Nocardioidaceae > Nocardioides > Nocardioides turkmenicus. The sequence continues at coordinate 121,191 of NZ_JAALAA010000016.1, read as the reverse complement.
CTCGAGCGCGTCGAGCTGGTGCTCGTCGGCATGCCAGGCGAACTGGAGCCGCGCCTGCTCACGGGCGTCGTTGAGGTAGATGCCGCACCACGTCGCCAGCCGCGGCACGATGATCTGCCCGGTCATCGCTGTCGTCGTCTCCAGATCCAGCGACCCGGCCAGCATCACGCTGGACTCCCCCAGGAACGCCAGCCACGCGCGCCGCTCGGTGTCCGCGGCCCGGGTGGAGGCGCGGTCGACGCTGGGCGCAGCCCAGTCCGCGATCCGCTGCAGCTGGGCGCCGTCCTCGGTCGTGAAGCCGGCCGGCTCGGCCAGCGCGACCGCCAGCGTGCCGATCACACGCCCGTCGAAGGCCACCGGAGCGGTCACCAGCGAGCGCAGGTCGAGCCCGCGGAGCAGCTCGACCGGAGTCGCGCGCAGGTCGCCGATCGCCAGCGGCCGGAACGACGCCTTGAGGCTGGGGGCGCCGGCCTCGCCACGCCGCACGCCCTGTCCCTGGATCGGCGCGGCAGACCCACTCGTGGCGGCCACCACGAACCGGTCCTCCATCTCGTCCTCGAGCAGCAGGTACGCAGCATCGGCGCCGAACCGGTCCCGGGTCTGCTCCACCACCAGCTCGAGCATGTCCGCCAGCGGCAGCTGGTTGAGCGCGAGCCCGCTCAGTCCCAACGGGTCCTGGCCTGCCGGGGACGCGGGGGCGCGGCGGCGTACGTTCTGGTCCTCGGCGCTGTCGCCGGCGGGCGCCTCGGCGCCGATGGTCTCCTCGACCAGCGCGAACGCCGCCCAGACCCGCTTGTGGTCCTTGCGGTACTCCACGCCCCAGGCGGTCGACAGCGCCGAGGTGATGAGCAGACCACGACCGTGCTCGCCGGCCCCCGGACGGGCGTTGGCACCGACCGGGAGCACCCTCGTCGGGTGCTGGTCGAACACGTCGATGCGGAGCCGGTCCTTCTCGCGCACGACCGCGACGGTCATCGGCGTCCCGGCATGCGTCACGGCGTTGGTGACGAGCTCGCTGGTCAACAGGACGGCATCGTCGAGAAGGTCCTCCAGACCCCAGTCGGCCAGCACCGTACGCGCGAAACGGCGCGCCTCGGAGACCGACGTCGGTGCCGGCTCGAACCTGCGCGAGATCGTCTTGACTCCGGTGCTCATGGCCAAGCCGATTCTGCACCCGATCCGCCCCCGAACGGCACTGATCAGACCAAGGAAACCTGCTGGTAGGTCAAGGAATGACCAGAATCGAGGGGAACGACCGTTTTGTCAGCCGCGACCAGCGGTTGGGTGCGACACTGCAGCAGACGCGCGATTCGGCGCGAGAGGAGGCCAGATGCCCTCATCGACGGGCACATCGACCGGTACGCCGGTCGATGCCGCACGCCCCGAGCCGGTGCCGGTCGACCCGATCGCGATGCGCCAGCTCAAGGACGCGATGACCGCGATGCGCGACGGCATCTTCACCGGACGGCTCGAGCCCGTCGACGGGCCGCTCGGCGACCTCGCCTCCCTCCACAACGAGATCGCCGAACGGCTGAGCCAGCTGAGCGGCGAGCTCTCCCGCGTACGCCGCGACGCCGGTCGCGACGGCCACCACGACGAGCGGCTCCGGCCGAGCATCGGCGGCGGAGCCTGGGCCGGTGCGGTCGAGGACGCCAACGGTCTGGTCGCCGACCTGGCCCGCCCGACCGCCGAGGTCGCCCGGGTCGTCGCCGCGGTCTCCGCCGGCGACCTCACCCAGACGATGGCCGTACGCCACGGCAGCCGCGCCCTCAAGGGCGACCCGCTGCTGGTCGCCAAGAGCGTGAACGGCCTGGTCGCCCAGCTCGCCACGATCACCGAGGAGATCGCCCGGGTCACCCGCGAGGTCGGCACCGAGGGCAAGCTCGGCGGTCGCGCGCGCGTGCGCAACGCCACCGGCACCTGGCGCGACCTCATCGACGCGGTCAACACGATGTCCTCGCGCCTGACCGCCCAGGTCCGCGACATCGCCGAGGTCACCACCGCCGTCGCCAACGGCGACCTGTCCCGCACGGTCACCATCGAGGTCTCCGGCGAGATGGCACAGCTCAAGGACACCGTCGACCGGATGGTCGGCCAGCTGTCCTCGTTCGCCGCGGAGGTCACCCGTGTCGCCCGCGAGGTCGGCACCGAGGGCCGTCTCGGCGGCCAGGCCGACGTACGCGGCGTGTCCGGCACCTGGCGCGACCTGACCGACTCGGTCAACACCATGGCCTCCAACCTGACCTCCCAGGTGCGCGGGATCTCCTCGGTCGCCAAGGCCGTCGCCCGCGGCGACCTGTCGCAGCAGATCACGGTCACCGCGCGGGGTGAGGTCGCCGAGCTCGCCGAGACGCTCAACTCGATGACCGCGACCCTGCAGACCTTCGCCGACGAGGTCACCCGTGTCGCCCGCGAGGTCGGCACCGAGGGCATCCTCGGAGGTCAGGCCGAGGTGCCCGGCGTGGCCGGCCGGTGGAAGGACCTCACCGACTCGGTGAACTCGATGGCCTCCAACCTGACCAACCAGGTCCGCGACATCGCCCAGGTCACCACCGCGGTCGCGGGCGGCGACCTGTCGCAGAAGATCACCGTCGACGTACGCGGCGAGCTCGCCGAGCTCAAGACCACCGTCAACACCATGGTCGACCAGCTCTCCGCCTTCGCCGACGAGGTCACCCGTGTGGCCCGCGAGGTCGGCACCGAGGGCATGCTGGGCGGCCAGGCCGAGGTGCCGGGCGTCGGCGGCCGGTGGAAGGACCTCACCGACTCCGTCAACTCGATGGCGACCAACCTGACCAACCAGGTCCGCAACATCGCCCAGGTCACCACCGCCGTGGCGGGCGGCGACCTGTCGCAGAAGATCACCGTCGACGTACGCGGCGAGCTCGCCGAGCTCAAGACCACCGTCAACACCATGGTCGACCAGCTGTCCTCCTTCGCCGACGAGGTCACCCGCGTCGCCCGCGAGGTCGGCGGCGAGGGTCAGCTCGGCGGCCAGGCGGCGGTGCCGGGCGTCTCCGGCACCTGGCGCGACCTGACCGACTCGGTGAACTTCATGGCCGGCACCCTGACCGCCCAGGTGCGCAACATCGCCCAGGTGACCACCGCGGTCGCGCGCGGCGACCTGAGCCGGCAGATCACCGTCGACGCCCGCGGCGAGATCCTCGAGCTCAAGTCGACCATCAACACCATGGTCGACCAGCTCTCCTCCTTCGCCGACGAGGTCACCCGTGTGGCCCGTGAGGTCGGCACCGAGGGCCGCCTGGGTGGCCAGGCCGACGTCCACGACGTCTCCGGCACCTGGAAGGACCTCACCGACTCCGTCAACTCGATGGCGTCCAACCTGACCGACCAGGTCCGCAACATCGCCCAGGTCACCACCGCCGTCGCCCGCGGCGACCTGACCCAGAAGATCACCGTCGACGCCCGCGGCGAGATCCTCGAGCTCAAGTCGACCATCAACACCATGGTCGACCAGCTCGGGTCGTTCGCCGACGAGGTCACCCGCGTCGCCCGCGAGGTCGGCACCGAGGGCGCCCTCGGTGGCCAGGCCCAGGTGCCCGGCGTCGCCGGCACGTGGCGCGATCTGACCGTCTCGGTGAACTCGATGGCCTCGAACCTGACCAACCAGGTCCGCAGCATCGCCCAGGTGGCGAAGGCGGTCTCCCAGGGCGACCTGTCGCAGAAGATCTCCATCGAGGCCCGCGGCGAGGTCGCCGCCTTGGCCGGCACCCTCAACGCGATGGTCGACACGCTGCGTACGTTCGCCGACGAGGTCACCCGAGTCGCCCGTGAGGTCGGCACCGAGGGCTCGCTGGGCGGTCAGGCCCACGTGCGTGGCGTGGCCGGCACCTGGAAGGACCTCACCGACTCGGTGAACTCGATGGCGTCCAACCTGACCTCCCAGGTCCGCAACATCGCCCAGGTCACCACCGCGGTCGCGCGCGGCGACCTCACCCAGAAGATCACCGTCGACGCCCGCGGGGAGATCCTCGAGCTCAAGTCCACGGTCAACACCATGGTCGACCAGCTCTCCTCGTTCGCCGACGAGGTCACCCGCGTGGCCCGCGAGGTCGGCACCGAGGGCAAGCTCGGTGGCCAGGCCGAGGTCGCCGACGTCTCCGGCACGTGGCGCGACCTGACGGAGAACGTCAACCAGCTCGCCTCGACGCTGACGACGCAGCTCCGCGCGATCGCCGAGGTCTCCGCCGCGGTGACCCAGGGGGACCTGAGCCGGCAGATCACCGTCGGCGCCGCCGGCGAGGTCGCCGAGCTGAAGGACAACCTCAACGAGATGATCGACTCGCTGCGGGAGACCACCAAGGCCAACGAGGACCAGGACTGGCTCAAGACCAACCTGGCCCGGTTCACCGGCCACATGCAGGGTGGTCGTGATCTGCTCGAGGTCGCCCGGCTGATCGTCTCCGAGCTCACCCCTCTGGTCGGCGCCCAGCAGGGCTCGATCTTCCTCACCGACCAGACCTCCGAGCAGAGCGGTCCCAAGGTCCTGCGCCGGATCGCGTCCTACGGTTATCAGCCCAGTCCCGAGGTCCCCGACGTCTTCGCACTCGGCGAGGGACTGGTCGGGCAGGCTGCCTACGACCGTCAGCCGATCGTCGTGCGCGACGTGCCTTCCGACTTCCTGCGGATCTCCTCCGGGCACGGGTCGGCCTCGCCTGCCTCGATCGTGGTGCTCCCGGTGGCGTTCGAGGAGAAGGTGATCGGCGTGGTCGAGCTCGCCTCGTTCCGGCCGTTCAGCGCCGTCCACATGCAGTTCCTCGAGCAGCTCGCCGAGTCGATCGGGGTCTCGCTCAACGCGATCATGGCCAGCTCCCGCACCGAGGAGCTGCTGGTCGAGTCGCAGCGCCTCGCCGCGGAGCTGCAGGACAAGCAGGACGAGGGCGCGCGCCAGCAGGTCGAGCTGCAGCAGACCAACGCCGCGCTCGAGGAGAAGGCCCGCCAGCTCGCCGACCAGAACCAGGCGATCGAGATCAAGAACCTCGAGATCGAGGAGGCCCGGCGCGGCCTGGAGGAGCGCGCCGAGCAGCTCGCCCTCTCCTCCCGCTACAAGTCCGAGTTCCTGGCCAACATGTCCCACGAGCTGCGTACGCCGCTCAACTCGCTGCTCATCCTGGCCCGGCTGCTCTCCGACAACGTCGACGGCAACCTCAACGCCCGCCAGGTGGAGTACTCCCGCACCATCCACGGAGCGGGCACCGACCTGCTCCAGCTGATCAACGACATCCTCGACCTGTCCAAGGTCGAGGCCGGGAAGATGGATGTCCACGTCACCGACGTGGACGTGACCTCCGTGGTCGAGTACGTCGAGGCGACCTTCCGGCCGCTGACCGCCGAGAAGGACCTCGACTTCATCGTCAGCGTCGACCGCGACGTGCCCCGTGTGCTGCGCTCGGACCAGCACCGGCTGCAGCAGGTGCTGCGCAACCTGCTCTCCAACGCGGTCAAGTTCACCGACAGCGGCGGCGTACGCCTGCTGATCCGCAACGCCTCCGGCGAGCGCTTCTCGACCCGCAGCCTGCAGGAGGCCGACGCGGTGCTGGCCTTCTCGGTGATCGACACCGGCATCGGCATCCCACCCGAGAAGCTGAAGGTCATCTTCGAGGCGTTCCAGCAGGCCGACGGCACCATCAGCCGCAAGTTCGGCGGCACCGGCCTCGGGCTGTCGATCAGCCGCGAGGTCGCCCACCTCATCGGCGGCGAGATCCAGGTCAAGAGCGAGCCCGGCCACGGCAGCTCGTTCACCCTGTACGTCCCCAGGATCAGCTCCGACACGGTCGACGCCCAGCCCGCGACGCCCGCGGTCGACGAGCCACAGCTGGCCGGCCCCAGGGCCGACCAGCTCCTGCTGGTCCTCAGCGGTGGCGGCGACGAGACCGGCCCCGGCACCAGCGCGGTCGTGGAGGCCCTCTACCGCTCGGTCGACGAGGTCGAGACCGTCTTCGGCTCCTCCTCCGACGAGGCCCAGGCCGTCCTGGCCGAGCGCGACGTCGACTGCGTGGTGCTCGACCTCCCGCTGGCCGACGGCGGCTTCGAGGTGCTCCGCTGGATGCGCACCCACAAGCGCACCAAGGACACCCCGGTCGTGCTGAGTAGGGTCGGCGAGGTGACCAAGGCTCAGCAGAACCGGCTGGACAGGTACGCCCAGGCGATGACCCTGAAGACCCCGGCGACCACCGAGGAGGCGATCGACGACGTGAGCGCGCTCTTGGGCCGCACCGGGGTGCAGCTTCCCCGGACGTACGTCGCCGAGCCGACCGACACCACCGGCCAGTTCGTGGGCCGGCGGATCCTGATCGTCGACGACGACGTACGCAACGTCTTCGCGCTCACGAGCGCGCTCGAGGAGCACGGCATCGACGTCCTCTACGCCGAGTCGGGCGAGGCCGGGATCGAGACGCTGCAGCGGGAGCCGGGCGTCGACCTGGTGCTGATGGACATCATGATGCCGGGCATGGACGGTCTGACCGCGATGCGGCTGATCCGCGACATCCCGCAGTTCAAGAGCCTGCCGATGATCGCGCTGACCGCGAAGGCGATGACGGGCGACCGTGAGGACAGCATCGCCGCCGGCGCCTCGGAATACATCACCAAGCCGGTCGACGTCGCCGACCTGCTCTCGCTGTTCCGGGTGTGGCTTCCGTGAACGAGACCGCTGCCGCCCCGATCGGGGCCCCGACGAGCGCACGAGCCAAGATCCTGCTGGTCGACGACCGGGCGGCCAACCTGGTCGCGCTCGAGGCGATCCTCGGCTCGCTCAACCAGACCCTCGTGCGGGCGGGCTCGGGCGAGGACGCCCTGCGGGCCCTCCTCCACGACGACTTCGCGCTGATCCTGCTCGACGCGCAGATGCCGGGGATGGACGGCTTCGAGACCGCGACCCGCATCAAGGCCCGCGAGCGCACCAAGGACGTCCCGATCATCTTCCTGACCGCGAACGACTTCGACACCCACCTCGCCTATCGCGGCTACGCGACCGGCGCCGCCGACTTCCTGGCCAAGCCGTTCGACCCGTGGCTGCTGCGCGCGAAGGTGCAGGTCTTCGTCGACCTGTGGCACGCCAGCCGCAAGCTCAGCACCCAGGCCGACCTGCTGCGCCGCTCCCTCGACGAGCGCCGCGCCCCGGGGCCCGGCCGGGTCGACGTCGACGTCGTCGCCGACCTCCGGTCGCGCCTCGCCGGCGTCGAGGAGGCAGTCGCGGACCTGGACGGCGGCGCCGACGTGGGTCCCGGCAGCGACGCCCGCCGCCGGCTCAGCCAGCGGCTCGACGACCTCAAACAGGCGCTCGACGCCCTGGGGTGATCGTCAGATCTTCGCTCGATACTCCGCGAGGATCTTCTCCGCCTTCTCCTTGTCGGCGTCCTGCAGCGGGATGAGCAGCTCGGCGATCACGTCGGTCAGCTCGGCGACGCGCCGGTTGAGCTGACGCTGCTCCTGCACCTCGGCCTCGAGCGCTTCGATGCGGCGGACCAGCGAGGCGCGCGTACGGGCCGCGTCGCGGGCACCGCGGGCGATGTTCTTGATGCCGGATTCGTCGGACATGTCAGTTTCCTTCTGCAGACGTGAGGGAAGGCCAGGAGGCGCGCAGCCGCGCGACGCCCGGCAGCGGGTTGCCGAGCATGTCCTGGGCGTCGCTGACCCCGAAGTGCTCGACGACACCGCCGGCCGCCTCGATCTCGGCGTGGACGAGGGCGGGGTCGACCCGGCGTACAAGGCCCTCGGGCTTCGGGTCGGGAAGGTTCTCGCCGGTGACCGCGAACTCGAGGAAGAGCTTGCCGCCACCCGGCCGCAGAGCCATCTTCGCCAGGGTCCACAGCTGGCTGCGGGCCGCGTCGTCGAGGCAGCCGAGCAGGTCGCGGGCGTAGAGGTGGTGGGGGTCGCGGGCCAGCCGGGCACCCAGCGTCAGCGTCGAGCGGAGCTCACCGAGGATGAGCTGGTCGGAAACCAGGGGCAGGTTGTGGCGCTCGGCCCGGCGGCGTACGGCGGCCACCGCGGCACGCGAGAAGTCCACCGAGCGCACCTGGTGGCACTTGCGGGCGAAGAAGCGCGCGTCGCGGCCGACGGCGCCGGAGCCGATGTCGACCACCTTCGCATCTTCGGGCAGCTGCTTCTGGACCCATGCGCCGAAGGCCGACTGCTTGCTCTCGAGCTCGCCGCTGTGGGTGTTGTGGAACTCGGTCCAGGCCCCCATGTCGGTGCGGAAGCCGCGCAGCCAGCCGTCGAGGCGACGTACGCCCGCGGGCGGGTCGGCGTACTTGAACGACGGGTCCGGAGTGCGCCACTTGGGACCGTAGATGAAGGCCAGCATCTCCTCCGGCTTCGCGGGCGCCGGGAAGTCGTAGCCGTGCAGGTTGATCGTGGAGACCGGCAGGATCGCGTCGCGGCTCAGTCGGCCGGAGCGGTTGCCGAGCTGGTAGAAGACCGGCTCGCCGTCCTTGTCGGGCACGTAGAACGCCACGAAGATGTCGATGTGCACCTTGCGGCCGTCGGAGACCTGGTGGAGCACCTTGATGTCGCCGCCGGACATCCGTAGGACGCTCCAGCCGCGCTCGCGCATGGTGCGCTCGATGGCGTACGACTCGGTGATGATGTCGGCGGGCACGGTGTGCTTGGAGAGGTAGCAGACGTCGGTGTCGGAGTCGTGGCCGAGCATCCGGCCCTCGCGGATCGCCCCGAGGAGCGCGCCGTAGTTGAGGTAGGCCTCGACGCCGACCACGTCGCGGAGGTCGGCGAGGACACGCTGGGTGCCGTCGAGGATCTCCTCGCGGATGCCCTCGTTGGTGGCCTCGAACGAGCGGGTCAGGTGGCCGACCTTGTCGACGCTGAGCGGGTTGCCGCCGCCGTCGACGATCGAGATGGCGCCCTCGCCGGTGCCGAGCGAGACCTTCTCCTCGTGGAGCACTTCACCGTCGTAGTCGGCGATGGTGATCGTCGCGGAGCCGTTCAGGAACCGGGTGAGCACGTTCGGCCACGGCACCAGGGTGCCCCCGTCGGACGGGTGGCCGTCGCGGTCGGGCGTGAGGGACCAGACGTACTGGCCGTCGACGGAGAGGATCAGGACCTGTGACGAGGAGCCTCGGACGAGGACCCCGTCGTCGGAGATCGCGAACTGTCCGCCAGAGGTGGAGGCGCCGACGGTCACGAGACCTGGGCGCCTTCTCGCGCGATCGCCTTCCGCAGAGCGGTGCTGCTGGTCTGGAGGGTGTAGGGGAAGTAGACGACCTCGACACCGACCGACGCCATCTTCTTCTCGAGCGCGTCGCCCTTCTCGGTGCCCTTCCAGTCATCGCCCTTGAAGAGGTGGGTGAACCCGACCTCGCGCCAGGAGTCGACCTTGTCGGTGGTGCGCTCGGCGTAGACCGCGTCCACGATCCCGATCGCCTCCACGATCTCGAGCCTCTCGACGAGCGGGACGGTCGGGATGATCCCCTTGGTCGTCTCGCAGACCTCGTCGGAGACCACACCTGCGATCAACGTGTCGCAGCGCTCCCGCGCCTGGCGCAGCATGTTGAGGTGACCGATGTGGAAGAGATCGAACACGCCAGGTACGTAACCGATGACCGGTCCCATGCCCACGCTTCCTCCAAGTGTTTGTCGATTAGTTTGGGCGACTTTACACCCTGCTCCCCCACGGCCCTGATACAGGCCAGTATCCATGCCTCCCCGTGCATCGTCGGAATCACCAGCGCGACACGCGGACATGCACAGCAAGCCTGGTGACCTTACATGAAGATGAACAGCGCGTGGCCACTACGACATCGGATTCCGCGATCACAACCCCGGCATCAACCGGTTCCCCACCCGCGACTTTTACCAGAGCGCACTCAAGGACCTTGCCCTGGGGATGGACCCATGGAGCACCAACCGGTACGCCCACGCAGGGGGCAACCCCATTGGCATGGTCGACCTCGACGGACACAGGCCTACCGGCGCGGACGGCGAGGAGTGCCCGCCAGACACCTGCGGCACGCCAGCGCCGCCGCAATATGTCGCTGCCCCACGCCGATCGAACGTGACGATGAGGGTGGAGCTTCGGCTGGAGATCCCGAGGAAGCAGGAGAACCAGAGACACCAATCACCAAGCCACCGCCCTCGGCTTCCGCAACCCGACCATGTCGGTCACGCTGTCCTGGACCTGCCGGTCGCGGACCGTCACCCCAGAGCCGGTCGACGTCGCACGAGGTGACGTCGATTGCGAACTCCTCGGCATCTCTGCGGGCACTCACTACACCACATCCTGGTGACGATTGGCGTCAACGGCAACCGGCGATCGACGAGCATCACCACCCTCTGACCGTCACGCCGTCGGCCGCCGTTGGAGACGGACCGGGCCGGGGCCCTCCTGCTGGAGTTCGTCATCCGGGTTCAGGAGGGCACAGGCCTTCATGGACAGGCAGCCGCAGCCGATACAGCCGGTGAGCTCGCGTTCGAGGTTCTCGAGGATCCGGCGGCGCTCCTGGAGCTGGCGGTGCCATGATCGCGACATCCGCTGCCAGTCCTCGTGGGTGGGTTCGCGGTTGGCCGGGAGCTCGGCGAACAGCGCACCCAGGTCGGACAGCGGAATGCCGAGCCGCTTGCCGATGATGATCAGCGAGATCCGGCGCAGCATGTGCCGCGCGTAGATCCGCTGGTTGTACCCGTCGCGGCCCGAGAACACCAGGCCCTTGCGTTCGTAGAAGTGCAGCGCGGACGCGGGCACACCGGTCCGCCGGATCACTTCGCCGATCGTTAGCGGAGCGGTGGTGTCCACGTGCCCGTCCATGCGCGGGAGGTTATTGGCTCAACCAAGGTTGAGGTCAACAGTTTGCGCTCAACCGCAGTTGAGGCGCTGGGCTGGTCGCCATGAGAGTACTTCCTCTGGTTCTGGTCGCCGTCGTCCTCGTTGCCATGTCGATCTCCGGTACCGCTGTCGCCCTGCCCAGCATCGGCCACGACCTGGACGCATCCGGGTCACCGCTGAACTGGGTGGTCGCGGGCTACAACCTGGCTTTCGCCGCGATGACCCTGGTGGCCGGGTCGACCGCCGACCGCGTCGGCCGGCGCCGGGTCTTCGTCGCCTCCGCGGCCACCTTCGCTGTCGGCTTCCTCGGCACGGCGCTGAGCCCGTCGATCCTGGTCGCCGACGTGGCGCGCATCGTCTCGGGCGCCGGCGGCGCAGGCCTGATGGCGGCGGGAGGAGCACTGCTCGCCGCGTCGTACGACGGACCGGCACGCAATCGCGCCTTCGCCCTGATGGGAACCATGGCGGGTGTCGGAATCGCGATCGGCCCGAGCCTGTCCGGGCTGCTGATCACGGCCACCGGCTGGCGCGGCAGCTTCCTGGTGTTCGCGACCCTCGGCCTGCTGGTCGCCGCGGGCGCGACGCGGCTGCACGAGTCTCGGTCTCATGGTGGTGCCGCTGACTGGCTGGGCAGCGCACTGTTCGTGCTGGCGTTGTCCGTCCTGATGTACGGCGTCCTCGAAGCGCCGGAGCTCGGCTGGGGGCATCCGCGGGTACTCGTGGCGCTTGTCGTAGGTCTGGTCACGCTAGTTGCGTTCGCAGCCGTGCAGCGCCGCAGCGCGACGCCGGTGCTGGCGCCGGAGCTGACAGCGAACCGTGGGTTTCTCGGGTGGAGCCTGGCCACACTCACAACCTCGATCGGTTTCCTCGGCGTGCTGGTGTTCCTGCCGACGTACCTGCAAGTCGCCTCCGGTCTGTCCCCGGCGGTCGCCGGCGTGGCGATGATGCTGCTGACCACGCCGGTCCTGGTGATGCCGTTGGCCGCCGTGACGTTGGTCAACCGCGGGGTCTCGCCGCGCCTGCTGATCCTGGTCGCCCTGACCCTCGTTGCCGGCGGCAACCTGTGGATGGTGGTACTTCGACCCGAGCACACTGTCGCCGTGATCGCCGTACCGCTGCTGCTGATCGGCATCGGCATGGGCATGTCCTTCGGGATCACGGACGGGCAGGCGATGAGCCTGGTCCCGCCGGACGCGGTAGGGATGGCTGCAGGCTTTCTCAACACGTTGCGGGGTGCTGCGGAAGCCCTCGCCATCGCCGGCTTCAGCGCCTCGCTGCTGGGTTTCCTATCGGTGAAGCTCGGCGCCGGTCGCGCGGCGGCTGTCAGCTCGGGCCACCTCAGTGATCAGGTCACGAGCGAACTGCAGGCGTTCACCTGGTCCTGGCAGCTGACCCAGCTCGGCGTCAGCGCGCTCTGCCTGATCCTGACCGCCGTAGTCGCGACCCTGATCCTCCGCGCACCGGTGACGTCACCTGCCGCCGCACGCACACCGGACCTGCAGTCCTGATCAATGCATGTATAGACCGCCGTCGACGTTGAGGGTCTGGCCGGTGACGTAGCCGGCCTTGTCCGGAGAGGATGAAGGCGATTGCGGAGGCGACATCGTTCGGTTCGCCGACCCGGTTGACGACGAGATCCGCGGCCAGGGTCGTCCGGCGGTCGGGAGTGAACGGCCCGCCCAGGATGTCGGTGTCGACGGGTCGGGGGGCTACCGCGTTGACGGTGATGTTGTGCGGGCCGAGCGTAGATTCGGTGTCCTAAGGGGTCGATCCAAGCAAGTTGGAGACGACCCCTTTGCCATACCCGCAGAACCAGCCGCCGGCTCGTCGCCAGGAGCGCCGCTGAGCTAGCGTCGGATCCATGGATGTCGTCGAGGTCGACGGGCTGAGTCTTGCCTTCCGGCGAGCCGGGGACGGCCCGGCGGTCGTCTTCGTCCACGGCGGCGCCGAGGACAGCCGCACCTGGACGCCCCAGCTCGATGCCCTCGCCGACGAGTTCACCGTCATCGCCTGGGACGAACCGGGCGCCGGCGGCTCCTCGGACGTCCCGGCGGGGTTCGGGCTGAGCGACTACGCCGACTCCCTGGCCGGCCTGATCCGCGCCCTCGACATCTCTCCATGCACCCTCGTCGGGCTCTCCTGGGGCGTCACCGTCATCCTCGAGCTGTATCGACGCCACCCCGGCCTCATCCGCGGCCTCGTCCTCGCGGACGGTTACGCCGGCTGGCGCGGCTCGCTCGGCGCCGAGGAGGCGGACGCCCGGCTCGCCGGTCTTCGCGACCAGCCACCGGGCGCCTTCGATCCGACCCTGCCAGGCCTCTTCGCCGGCTCTCCGCCGGAGCAGTTCGTGCCGCTGCTGGAGGCGATGACAGCCGACGTACGCCGCGACAGCATGCTCACCGCCCTCACCGCGATGGCCCAGGCCGACCTGAGCGACGTGCTCGACACGATCCGGGTGCCCACCCAGCTCGTCTGGGGCGCCCTCGACGCCCGCTCTCCCCTGTCCGTCGCCCGCGAGTTCGAGCGCCGTATCCCGGGTGCCGACCTCGCCGTCATCCCCGCCTGCGGCCACGTCAGCAACGTGGAGGCACCGGAGACCTTCAACGACATCGTCCGCTTCTTCCTCCGGGCCTGAGACCCGGCTCGCGCGAAGCTGGCTCACATGCGGTACGCACCCGGCGTCGTGCCGAAGATGCGGCGGAACGTGTCGATGAATGCGCTGGCCGACGACCATCCGCAGCGGTGCGCGACGGTGGTGACCGGCATGCCGTCGCCGAGCAGGATGAGGGCGTGACACAGCCGCTGCTGCGTACGCCACTGGGGGAAGGTCATGCCGGTGTCGCTTCGGAAGAGTCGAGAGAGCGTACGTTCGCCGGCACCGACCTCGCGGGCCAGCTCGGCGAGCGGGCGATCGTCGGCGGGGTCTGCCTCGAGCAACGCGCACAGCTGACGAAGTCGCGGGTCCGCCGGCGCAGGAACGAACATCGGCTGCTCGGGCGCCGCGCGCAGCTGGTCCACCAGCACAGCTCTCAGCCGGCGTCGCTCCGGTCGGTCATCGTCGGGTTGTGCCGTGTAGGCGACGATGAGCTCGCGCAGCAGCGGCGGGACGGTGAGCACCCGAGGACGATCCAGTCTCAGCGGGTTGATCGTGCTGGGGAGGCCGACCAGGTGGAGCTCGACCCGGCCGTAGGCGCGGTGGGCGTGCGCGATCCCCGCAGGGATCCACAGCGCTCGGGTCGCGGGCGCCACCCAGGTGCCGGCATCGGTGGTGATGGTGACGACGCCGCTGGCGGGAAAGGCGATCTGGTGGTCGTCGTGGCGGTGCTGCGGGATCTCTCCGCGGTGGCGCAGCGGCCGTACCCGGGTCGGAGCCTCGGGCTGGTGGCGGATCTGCGACATATCATGGCAGTTTATCGGAAGCGCGACAGCGCGAGCCGACATCAGAGTTGAGGCATGCTTCGTCAGCGCCCCGGCAGTCGGAACATCTGGCAGCTCTCGGTCAGCCACGGCTGTGTCGATGTCTACCAGGGTGCCGTCGCCGCTCTGGTCCCGTTCTTCATCACCGAGCGCGGTTACGGCTATGCGGCTGCGGCCGGCGTGGTGCTCGCCGCATCGCTGCTGTCGTCGTTGGTGCAGCCGGTGTTCGGTGTGATCACCGACCGTCGCCCGCTTCCGTGGTTGCTTCCGGCCAGCACGCTGACCGCAGGGGCAGGAGTGGCGCTGAGCGGGCTGATGCCGACGTATCCCCTCACCGTGGGTCTGATCGCCGTCTCGGGTGTGGGAGTGGCGGCCTACCACCCGGAGTCGGCCCGGGTGGCGCGGGCAGCAGCAGGTTCGCACACCTCGATGGCGTGGTTCTCGCTCGGCGGCAACCTGGGATTCATCGCCGCACCGGTGCTCGTCCTCGCGGTCGTACAGGTCGGGGGCCTGGCATGGACACCGCTGCTGATGATCCCGGCGCTGGCCGGGACGGTGCTGGCGTGGGCTGCGCTGCGGGCAACGCCACGGTCCGCGCAGATCGATCGGTCGGGCACTGCCGCACAGAGCCGCGACGACTGGCCGTCGTTCCTTCGGCTGTCCCTGGCGGTGATGTGCCGGTCGATTGTGTTCGTCGGCCTCAGCACGTTCGTCGCGGTGCACGTGGCGGACCAGGTCGATGGTGGCACGGTCTCGGGCACCACAGCACTGTGGGTCCTCTACGTGGGCGGAGGCATCGGCACCGTTCTCGGCGGGCGACTCGCCACGCGCTGGGACCGTGTCACGGTCGTACGCTGGTCGGCGCTGGTCACCGTGCTGGCCGTAGCCGGCGTCGTGCTGGCGCCCGGCCCGGTGGCCTACGTGTTCGTCGCGTCGGCATCCGTCGGCCTGTACGTGCCGTTCTCACTGTTCGTCACGCTCGCCCAGGACTACCTGCCGTCCCGGGTCGGCACCGCCAGCGGCGTGACCCTCGGACTGACCATCACCGTCGGCGGGCTGGCCAGTCCCGCGATCGGCGCCCTCGCCGACAACACTGCAGACCGCACTGCTGCCGCTTGTCGCGGTCCCCGCGCTCGGGTGGCTGGCCATGCGTCGGCTCCGTGAGCCGGGCGCCAGCACTGTCGGTGCGACTTCGAGCGGGTTACCATGAGTTTCGAAGGGGAGTACCTCCGTCGCCACGTGTCGTCATCTCGGCTTCCCGCCCGGCCCGTGGAGCGCCCGCTGAGGAAGACCTTCGTCGGACTACCGATGGAGGTGCAGCAATGTCTACGACGACGCAGTGGGATGGCGCCGAACCAGCCAGGCGCGAGAACGCTCAACTGCTGATCTCAGCCGAGGCACAAGCCGGCACCCTGGGCGAGATCGTCGCCTGGGTCGGCCTCGCGATCTGGGGCGGCGCACTCGTCGCGTTCGTCCTCTACGACATCGCCCATTCCTACCGGAATCACCACCCGGCGCTACATCAACCGATGCTGCACAAGCCACTGCTTCACAAGCCGGTGCTGCACAAGCGAGGCCACCAACCCGGACGGCACCAGGACACCAGGTGACCACCGGGGCGGCGATCGACTCGATCGCAACGCCCACCCTGTGGCTGGTCACGATCGGTGCCTTGCTCGTCCTGCTGGCACTCGACTTCGTGATCACCCGACACCCGCACGAGGTGTCGATGCGCGAGGCGCTGCGCTGGTCGGTCTTCTACATCGCGCTGCCACTGGCGTTCGGAGGTTTCGTCTGGTGGCGCTACGGCTCCTCTCGTGGCCTGGAGTACCTCACCGGCTATCTGGTCGAGAAGTCACTCAGCGTCGACAACCTCTTCGTGTTCATGCTGTTGCTCGCGGCCTTCGCCGTTCCTCTGGACCTGCAACAGCGGGTCCTGCTGTACGGCATCGTCGGCGCGCTGATCCTGCGGGCGGTGTTCATCGCGATCGGGGCGGTCGCCCTGGCGGCGTTCGACTGGACGTTCCTGGTCTTCGGGCTGATCCTGATCGCCACCGCGGTCAGAGTCCTCGCGAATCGCGTCCGCGACAAGACCGACGACATCGACGTAGATGCGCTCCGGATCGTTCGCCTGGCTCGCCGCTTCGTTCCCGTCACTCCCGACTACCAGGGTCCTCGCCTGGTCGGTCGGCTCGACGGCCGGAGGGCACTCACGCCGTTCGCCCTCGTCGTCCTGGCGGTACTGACCACCGACGTCGTGTTCGCAGTCGACTCGGTTCCTGCCGTGTACGGCATCACCGGCGACCCGTTCCTCGTGTTCATCACCAATGCGTTCGCGCTGCTCGGTCTGCGCGCCCTCTACTTCGTTCTGCAAGGGGCTCTCAACAAGCTGGTGCACCTGGACTACGGGCTCGCGGTCATCCTCGCGTTCATCGGGATCAAGCTTGCGCTGCACTGGGCGCACCAGCGCTGGGAAGCCGTCCCCGAGATTCCCACACTCGCCTCGCTCGCGGTGATCACCGGGATCCTCGCCGTGACCGCCCTCACCAGCCACCTGGCAACACGTCGGCGCTACATCGGGACGAGGCAGACTTTCTGCTCCCCGGGTAGGAGTCGAACCTACGTCGCTAGTCCTGATTCAAAGTCAGGCGGGCCCTGCCGGCAGACCAACCGGGGAACGTACGCCGAAACGCACGGGACAACTGTAGACGGCAATGGCGGCACCGACCGCACTGACTCAGCATGATCCGTCAGCAGGATGGGCGAACCGCGCTATCGTCGAGTCACTGTCCCGTGTCGAGGAGCTCACGTTGGCCGACGAAGTCAGGATCGATGGTTCGACCGTTCGCACGGGGCGGGTGCTGCTCCGACCATGGCGCGAGGACGACGCGCCGGCGGCGCTCGAGATCTACGGCAGCGCCGAGGTCGCCCGCTGGCTGGCGCCGGCCATGGAACAGATCACCGACGTCGACTCCACGCGGGCGACGATCAAGAGCTGGCTCGCCACGCCTCCCGGACCCGCCGGCCGGGTGAGCGGCCGTTGGGTGATCGAGGAGATCGAGAGCGGACGTGTCGCGGGGTCGGCACAGATCCTCCCGCTCCCTCCGGAAGGCGAAGACCTGGAGGTGGGCTACCAGCTCGCCCCTTGGGCGTGGGGCCGGGGACTGGGCTCGGAAGCAGGGCACGCCCTCGCCCACTACGCGTTCGCCAACGGCGAGGAGGAGATCTTCGCCGTCGTACGGCCCCGCAACGAGCACGGCATCAACGCCGCACGCCGCATCGGCATGGAGTGGGTCGGAGAGACGGAGAAGTACTACGACTTGAGGCTTCAGGTCTACCGCCTCCGCAACAGCGACCTGGACGTGTCCCTGCTCCACCCGAGCCCTGTCGAACGCTGACCCGCAGTGCCTGATCGCCCGTTAGCCTGAGCCCGTGAACACGCTCGCCGACCTCGGGCGACCGGACTCGAGGTTTCAGACACTCCTCTCGGGTCGGTCCGCAGCGGTGGTCGGTGTCCTGGGTGCGATGGTCACCGTCGCCATCGCCGGGCAGCCTCGGTTCGGGCTGGCGCTGGGTTGCCTGTCGGTGGTCGGCCTCTACGGTGTCTATCCGACGTTCTCGATCGGCTGGGGTACGCCTCGGGAACGGCTGACCGAGTGGGCCTTCACGCTGGTCGGCATCGGGAGCATCGTGCTCGCGCTGTCGCTCGATCCACGCTGGCTGGCGCTGGCGTGGTCGGCGCACGGCGTCTGGGACGCGTTGCACCATCGGAGACACCACGTCGTCGGCCTGCGCGGAATCCCGCCCTGGTACATCCAGACGTGCCTGGTGTGGGACTTCCTCGCCGCCGCCGGACTGCTGATCCTCCTGTAGAGCCCGGCGATCTGGCGCGAGCACCGACCTCAGCGCTCCCCGATCGCCTACGGTGAGCACGTGGACCTTCCTGTGATGCCGCCGATCCTGCCGATGCTCGCGAAGCCCGTGAAGGGCGTGCCGACGGACGGCGGCTATGCGTTCGAGCCGAAGTGGGACGGGTTCCGGTGCATCGTGTTCAAGGACGGGGACGAGGTGGAGCTGGCGTCGCGCAACACGAAGCCGCTGACGCGCTACTTCCCCGAGGTCGTCGAGGCGCTGCGGAAGGCGCTGCCGGAGAAGATCGTGCTCGACGGGGAGATCTTCGTGGCGATCGGCAACCGGCTGGAGTTCGAGGTGCTGCAGCAGCGGATCCACCCGGCCAAGTCGCGGATCGAACTGCTGGCGGAGGAGACGCCGGCTGCGTACGCGGCCTTCGATCTGCTCGCGGTCGGCGAGGAGAGCTTCCTGGAGAAGCCGCTGACCGAGCGGCGGGCGGCGCTCGAGGAGGTCTTCACGACCGTGACCTCTGACAACGTCCACCTGTGCACGACGACGACCGACCCGGCGATCGCCCAGGACTGGTTCACCCGGTTCGAGGGTGCCGGGCTGGACGGGGTGATGGCCAAGCCGCTGGACGCGCCCTACTCCCCCGACAAGCGGACGATGCTGAAGATCAAGCACTCGCGTACGGCGGACGTGGTCGTGGCCGGCTACCGCGAGCACAAGACCTCCACGCCGGAGAACCCGCTGCTGGGGAGCCTGCTGCTGGGCCTGTACGCACCCGGGGAGGACGGCCGGCCGGAGCTGCAGCACATCGGCGTGTCCGCGTCCTTCACCGCGAAGCGACGCGCCGAGCTGTGGCAGGAGATGCAGGAGCTGGTCGTCCCGATCGAGGAGCACCCGTGGGGCCGTTGGCAGGAGTTCCTGACCGCCAACCCCGACCGCGTCCCCGGCACCCAGAGCCGCTGGTCGCAGGGGAAGGACCTGTCCTTCACCCCGCTGCGCCCGGAGCGGGTGCTCGAGGTGGGCTACGACCACATGGAGGGACGCCGATTCCGGCACACCGCGCAGTTCAAGCGATGGCGCCCCGACCGGGACCCGGAGTCGTGCGGCTACGAGCAGCTCGAGGAACCCGTGGCGTACGAGCTGTCCGAAGTGCTCGGAGGTGCATCTAAATCCGGCTAGGGTCGGAGACATGAGCTACGACGTCGTACTCCTGGTCGAGCAGGCAATCACCCTCGACGACGCGACCCGGGTCCACTCCCTCCACGAGGGGGTCGAGGATCCGGTCTACCACGTGCTGCTGCCCTTGGAGGACGCCGCCGCCCGGATCGAGTCGGCGATGGGCACGCTCAGCGCGGCCGAATACCTCGGCTCGGCGATGATCATGAACGAGATCGACCTCGACGCGGTGCGTGAGGAGGCCAAGGAGGAGGCGGAGAAGGCCCTCGCCCAGACCCTCGAGGCCCTGAAGACGTCCGGTGCCGCTGCCCACGGCGAGCTCGTCCAGGACCCGGTCAAGGCGCTGCGCGCCAAGGTCGCGGCCGTCGACGGCCGGGAGGCGATCATCATGACCCGGCCGCACGTGGTGGCCGAGTTCTTCCACGTCGACTGGACCCACCAGGCCCGCCGCCACCTCGATGTCCCGGTGCTACATCTGATCGAGCACGAGAACTTCGACGAACAGGCCGGTGAAGGCGAAGGAATCAACGGAATGTGATGCGTTTCGTCCGCATTACCGCGAAATCCGCAGAAGTGACAGTTGACACATCAAAGGTTACCGCTCTGTTACCGGCCTGACGTGGCAGTTGTGGCCCGCATTCCCCTAGTATCTTGGGGTCCGCTGTTCCGGGGGGATCCAGCGGACTGAAGTGCCTGCTCGTGCGATCGGGGGATCCGCGCTGAGCGGGCACTTCTACTATTTGTCGCCGATCCGGTTGCCTTCCTCGTCCCAGTGGGACGCGACCTTCTTGCTCGGCTGCACGCGCGGCGGCTCGCCCGGCATCTTCGGGTAGTCGGGCGGGAAGTTGAGCTCACCTCCGGGCAGCTTCTCCCAGAGCTCGAGCAGCGGTGTCAGGTCGTACGCCTCGTCGTCGATCTCCGCCCAGCGGTCACCGTCGGCGAGGAAGTCGGGGACGGTGAACAGGTTGAGCTCGCGCGGGTCCTTCAGCTCGGCGAGCTCGTCCCAGGTCAGCGGGGTGGAGACGGGTGCGCCGGGCTTGGGCCGCAGCGAGTAGGCGCTCGCGATCGTGCGGTCGCGGTTGTTCTGGTTGAAGTCGACGAAGATGCGCTCGCCGCGCTCCTCCTTCCACCACGCGGTGGTCACTCCCCCGTCGCGGCGCTCCAGCTCGCGGCCAAACCCGATCGCGGCGTGGCGCAGCTCCTCGAAGGTCCACTCGGGGCGGATGCGTACGTAGATGTGTACGCCGCGGTTGCCGCTCGTCTTGGGGAAACCGCGCAGGCCGAGCTCCTCGAGGGCCTCCCGGGCCACGCCGGCGACCCGCAGCACGTCGGCGAAGTCGGTGCCGGGCTGAGGGTCGAGGTCGATGCGCAGCTCGTCGGGGTGGTCCACGTCGGCCCGACGGACCGGCCAGGGGTGGAAGGTGAGGGTGCCCATCTGGGCGCACCAGACCGGGATCGCGGGCTCGGTGGGACAGATCTCGCGCGCCTTCCGGCCGCTGGGGAAGGTGATCTCGACCTCCTCGAGGTAGTCGGGCGCACCCTTGGGCGTGCGCTTCTGGTAGAAGCCGTCGCCCTCCTTATCGGTGGGACCGGTGGCCAGCTTCATGCCCTCGCGCCAGCCGTCTGGCCAGCGCTCCAGCGCGGTCGGTCGCTCACACAGCGCCCGCATCAGCGGGTCCCCGACGGTCGCGAAGAACTCCGCGACCATCAGCTTGGTGACCTCGGGAGTGCGGTCGGTCGCCTCGTAGATCACCCGGTCGGGGCTGGAGATCCGCACCTCGCGCTCGCCTGCCTGCACGTGTGCCGCCGGTGTCTTCGCCATGACCGCCAACCTAGCCCGCCCTGGGCCGCTCCCCCAGCGAAATCACCCTGACGACACCCGCAACCCACTAGCCAGTACGTCCCGAGCCCGGCATGATCCGCTCCAACATCCGGCGACCGCCACGATCTCGGAGGACCCCCATGTCGACTCGAACCACGGCACTGACCGCCGCCACGGCGGCCCTCGCCGCCGCCCTCACCCTCGGCCCCAGCGCGCCCGCGACGGCGAGCACCGACACCGAGTGCGGCACCGTCGCCGCGCCCGTCACCCGGGTGGAGCACACCCGGCTCACCAACCCGGCAGTGACCGACATCCTGGCCCGGTCCGGGTTCGACGACGTCGCCGGCGCGGTGCGTACGGCCGTCTGCGACGCGGGCAGCAGCAAGGCCGCCATCGCAGCGGCGGGGCTCGCCGGTCGGGCGCTGTGGCAGCGCGCGGTCGACCGCGTGCAGGGCCGCGGCGACGCCGGTGGCGACCTGCCCCGCAGCGACGACCGGCCGCTCTACTGGGCGCGGCTCGCGGGCGAGCAGGAGATCGCCCGGGTGGCCCCGGCGTACCGGACCTGGTCGGAGGACGCCCGGCGCAAGGTGGCGCATGCCTTCGACCAGGCCTCGCGAGGCATCGACACGACGGGGTTCAGCGGCGGGGAGCACGGCAGGCAGCGTCAGGTGCTCGCCTCGGGCTTCGACCCGTTCACCCTGGACCGCAACATCCGCCAGTCCAACCCGTCCGGCGCGACGGCGCTGGCGATGGACGGGCGCACAGTCCAGACGGCCGAGGGGCCGGTCGAGATCCAGACCGTGGTGTTCCCGGTGCTGTGGGGGCCGTTCGAGCAGGGCATCGTCGAGCACGCCTTCCTGTCCCACCTGGTCCCCGGCAAGCGCGACGTGGACACCGCCATCACGATCAGCCAGGGCCGTGCGGGCCGCTTCGACCTGGAGGTCTGGAACGGCGCCCACCGCGGCACCTTCCCCGACAACGACCGGGTCAGCGTCAACGAGATGATCCCGATCCCCGAGGACGTGCCGCATGCCGACCCTCAGCCGCAGTGGACCCGGACCACGCTCCCGGTCGAGGCGATGAAGGCGGCCGTGCCCGGCACGTTCCCGGTGAACATCAACCGCGTCGTCACCGAGATCCCGGCCGGGTCGACCACGCCGGTCACCCGGGAGGACCCGACGCCGGGCTCCACGGCGGTCGCCGGTGGCGGCGGTGACTACCTGTCCAACGAGTCGGCCTACCGCACCACCGCCCTCCGCGACGCGCTCGTGGCCGACACCAAGCAGGGCCACATCCACGTACCGGTGCTCAACGGAGACGCCACCGGCGAGCCGCTCGCCGACATGCGGGCCGAGATCGTCGCCCAGACTCTCGCCCTGGTGGCGGCTGCGGCGACGAGGTGACCCGCGCACAAGGAAGTGGCCGTCTCCTGCACCGTTTTCATGCCCCCGGGCGTACTGAGGGCATGAAAACAGCAAAGGTCAGGCCTATCTCGGGTGCGGCCCTTGTGATAGTCAGCATCTTCGCCCTCAGCGCCTGCGGCGGGTCGGGTGGATCGAGCGATGCCTCCGCCGACTCCGACATGGCATCGGTCGAGTCGTTGACCGACCAGTCTGCCGGGAAGGCGGCACCGGAAGCGGCCGATGCCGCGGCACCACAGCAGGCCGTCGTGAAGGCGTCGATCATCTCCACCGGCTCGGTCGCGCTCAGCGCGAAGGACGTCGGAAAGACACGTACGCAGGTGCAGCACGTCTCCGACAAGTACGCCGGCCAGGTCACCGAGCAGGAGACCAGCGACAGCGACGACGACGGACCCAGCCATGCCCGGATGGTGCTGCGGATCCCGTCGAAGTCGTTCGCCGACGCGATGGCCGACCTCGAGGACACCGCCACCCTGGTCGACTCCAACACCACGACCACCGACGTCACCACCCAGGTCGTCGACACCGAGGTGCGGGTCAAGAACGCCCGCGCGAGCATCGAGAGGATCCGTACGCTCCTGTCCCGCGCGGAACGGATCGGCGACGTCATCTCGATCGAGTCCGAGCTCGCCCGGCGCGAGGCCGACCTCAACTCCCTGCTCGCCCAGCAGGCCGCGCTCGAGGACCAGACGTCGCTGTCGCCCATCACGGTCACGATCGACCGGGCCGGCCCCGGCGGCTCCTCGGACGACCCCGGCTTCCTGGCCGGTCTGGGCGCCGGCTGGGACTCGCTGGGCGCCTCGGCCCGCGTCCTCGCGGTCGCCCTCGGCGCCATCGTCCCGTGGCTGCCGGTCGTCCTGCTCCTCGCCGCCCCCGTCTGGCTCCTCTCCCGGCGCCGGAGGCAGGTGGTCGCGACGGTGCCGGCCGCCGATCCCGCGGACGAATAACCGTTCGAGATCGGGTGCTCGACGGCGTACTTTTCTGAGCATGAGCGCCCTCGAGCACCCCGGTCTCGTCTTCCGCAGCCTCGACCCGTTCGACGGGGACGAGGCCCAGCTGAAGGGATGGTACGAAGCGACCCGGCGTGGCTTCCACCAGTCCCGCGGCAGCGACGACGGGATCAAGGTCTGGCGCGACCACATCCGCACCGACTCGGTGACCGTGCTGGGTGCGTGGATGGAGAGCTCGGAGTTCTCCTCGGCCACGATGCCGGTCGCGACCTTCTCCTCGTGGACCTCGCCGATCAACGTGGGCGGCGGCGCGAGCCTGCCGGCGCTGCTGATCAGCGACGTGACCGTCTCCCCGACCCACCGGCGCCAGGGGCTGCTGCGCAAGCTGATGACGATCTCGCTCGCCGACGCGGTCGCCGCGGGGGTGCCGCTGGCCGCGCTGACCGTCTCGGAGGGCTCGATCTATGGCCGCTTCGGGTTCGGCACGGCGACCCACCTGCGTCAGATCGAGGTCGACGTGACCTCGAAGTTCCGCTACCGCCCCGAGGTGCCTGCCGACGACGGCGCGGTGACGCTGATCGAGCCGGCCGACGCCTGGAAGACGGTCGCGGAGATCTACGCCACCTTCCAGGAGCGCACCCGAGGATCCGTCACCCGGCCGCAGTTCTACGAGCCCTGGCTCTCCAGCGGCTACGACTTCGACAGCGACTCAAAGGGCGAGTCCAAGCAGCGCACCGCGCTGCACCTGGACGCCTCCGGCACCCCCGACGGCTACGTGGTCTACAAGACCGCCGACGAGCGCAACGACTCCGGGCTGCGGATGGCCAGGGTCGTCGACATGGTCGCGCTGACGCCAGCGGCCTACCTGCGACTGTGGCGGTTCCTCGCCGACATCGACCTCGTCGAACGCGTCGGTTGGCGCCGGGCACCGGTGCAGGACCCGCTCTACTGGGCCCTCGCCGAGCCGTTCGCGGTCAAGAGCGCCGAGCTCGACGACATGCTGTGGATGCGCGTGCTCGACGTGCCGGCCGCCCTCCAGGCGCGACCCTGGTACGCCGCCGGCGAGGTCGTCCTCGGCGTCGAGGACCCGCTCGGCCACGCTGACGGCTCGTGGAGGGTCGCGGTGACCGACGGCGTCGCCGAGGTCACCCGCACCGATGCCGCCCCGACCGTGCAACTGGCCGCCGACACCCTCGGCGCCCTGTATCTCGGTGGCGTCGACGTCCGCACCCTGGCGGCCGCCGGGCGGATCACGGGCACGCCCGAGGCGGTCGAGACCTGGGCGGCGATGGCCGACGGTGGCCCGCTGCCCTACTGCATCACCGGGTTCTGACCGACCGGATCAGGGACGCCCCGGCTCGGCCCCGATCAGGCTGATCCGGTCGCCGCGGAAGTGGTAGTGGTGCATCGCGTCCAGCCGCGGGGCGTACGCGTGCAGGCTGAGTGCCGGGAGCGAGCCGACGTTGCGAACGTCATGGACGTGACCGGGAGCGTGGGCCCGGGCGTCGCCGGGGCCGATGTCGGCGAGCTGCAGCCCGCCGAGCCAGTTGTGCTCGACCAGGCTGCCGGTGAGCACGGTGAAGGCGGTGGTCGCGGTGCCGTGGTCGTGGAAGCCGGTGCTGGCGCCCGGCGCCCAGGCGATCAGCCAGACCTCGACGTCGGCGTCGCGGCGGAGCAGGTGGAACTCGCGTCCGGTCTCAGGCGGCCGGACGCGCGCGATCAGCTCCTCGTCGTCGGCGTGGGTGCGGAGCGCGTCCAGCAGGGGCTGTGTGGCAAGTGCGGTCATGGTGGCCTCCTCCAGAAGCGTCGTGAGTTTAAGTATAGTAGATCACTCCACTTTGGCAATGGAGTTGTGCTCCCACCCCAGACGTACCATTTCAACCATGGGTTACAACGTGGAGAAGTCCGACGAGGAGTGGCGGGCGCAGCTGACGCCCGAGGAGTACGCGGTGCTGCGCCAGGCGGGCACCGAGCGGGCGTTCACGGGTGAATACACCGACACCGAGACCAAGGGCGTCTACTCGTGCAAGGCCTGCAAGGCCAAGCTCTTCGAGTCGGACACCAAGTTCCACTCCGGCTGCGGCTGGCCGTCGTTCTACCAGCCGATCAGCGACACCGTGGAGTACGTCGAGGACAAGTCCCACGGCATGGACCGCGTGGAAGTACGCTGCGCCAACTGCGGCTCCCACCTCGGCCACGTCTTCCCCGACGGCTACGGCACCCCGACCGGCGACCGGTTCTGCATCAACTCGATCTCGATCTCGCTGGAGCCTGCTGACCAGGCCCGATCGGCCAGGACGATCGTCACCTGACGCGCCTCACCCGATCGACTCGAAGACGGCGCCGTCGACGACGACCGTCCCCTTGCCGTACGTCTCGTCGAGGCGCTGCTGGAGATCGCCGTCGTCGAGCAGCACCCGCAGGTGGACGACGCCGAGAGACACACCGCTGCTGACGTGATACGGCTGGCCAGCGAGCTCCTCCTGGATGCCTTCGAGCTCCTCCTTCGACACCGTGGCGCGTGAGACGCAGAGCATCCCGCCCCAGGTCTTGCGCAGCTCCTTCTCGGCCGCGTCCGGGTCACCGGTGACGCGTACGTTGAGGATGAGCTTGCGCGGATCGTTCATCGGGCGCGCCACCCGCGTCTGGTCGAGCCACACGTCGCTGAAGCCCGGCAACCGGTGGGCGGCAGAGATGGTCGCCTCCTGGGTCTCGAACGTGGTCCGCTCGGGATCGAGCACCCTCCAGCCGCCCTCGGGCTCGGGGCACGGGCTGCTGAAGTCGACCTCCTCCTCGGTCGGCGGGACCGACGCGTCGTCCGCCGGAACCGCGTCGGTCACGGCGAAGGTCGTGTCGTCGAGGGTGCCGGTGACCTGGAACTCGCCCCAGCGGGTGCCGCCCTGCTTCTCGTGCCCGGGATGGTCGGCCCAGTCCCAACCGGTCACGTCGAGGCCCTCGCACTGCGGAGGCATCGACTCCGCGATCGCCCCGAGGCAGAGCTGCGGCCCACCGCCGTCGTCGAGCACCATCACGGTGCCCGTGGACCGGACGGTGTCGCTCGCCGCGGCCGGGTCGAGGACCCGGTCGTTCCCACACGCGCTCGCTGCCAGCAGGAGCAGCACCCACCCATATCGCCACATGCTCTTCTGACGGCCGAGGCGAGGACTACGTTGCGCTGCCCTGGCTGTCACGCCAGGCCACGAGCTCCTCGAGGAACGAGAGATCGTAGTCGGGGCCGTTGACGCCGTGGGTGAACAGCGTGGCTCCGGCGTCGGCGAACGCCTTGGCGGACTCGACGTCGCTCACCTCGACGGAGACCTCGATCTCGGAGACGTCGCGGCCGACGTTCTTGCAGTGCTCGGCGAGGATGCCGTGCTTGCGCTCGAGGGTGGGGATGTCGGAGAAGGAGTGCCAGATGTCGGCGTGCTTCGCGACGTACTTCAGGGTCTTCTTCTCCCCACCGCCACCGATCATGACCGGGATCCTCCCCGAGCCCGATCGGCCCAGCGGCGCCGGGTTGAGCTCGGACCAGCGCTTCTCGATGCGCGGGAGCGCCTCGCCGAGCGCGTCGAGGCGGGAGCCGGCGGTGCCGAAGTCGTAGCCGTACTCGGTGTAGTCGCGCTCGAACCACCCCGACCCGATGCCGAACACCAGCCGGCCGTCGGAGATGTGGTCGACCGTGCGGGCCATGTCGGCGAGCAGCTCGGGGTTGCGGTAGGAGTTGCAGGTCACCAGGCAGCCGATCTCGACGCGCGTGGTCTGCTCGGCCCAGGCGGCGAGCATCGTCCACGCCTCGAAGTGCTTGCCGTCGGGCTCTCCGTAGAGCGGGTAGAAGTGGTCCCAGTTGAAGATCACGTCGACGCCGATCTCCTCCGCGCGGCGTGCGGCATCGCGGATCTGGGCGTAGTCGGCGTGCTGGGGCTGGATCTGGACTCCGATGCGGATGGTCATGTGTCCAACCCTACGGAGGGCCTGGCTTCCGTCGCCGCCCGAATCGGCCCTATCGTTCGGCAGGCGGCGGATCGTGCCGTACGAGAGCTGAAGAGGGTGCGAGATGCGATTCGGGTGGAACCTGCACGAGGACGGCAAGAACGTACGTGAGGGGGCGATCGTCAAGCCCGGTGAGCGGCTGAGCTGGCCCCGGACGATCGGCTTCGGCGGGCAGCACGTGGTCGCCATGTTCGGCGCGACGTTCCTGGTTCCGCTGCTGACCGGCTTCCCGCCGACCACGACGCTGTTCTTCTCCGGCCTCGGCACGCTGCTGTTCCTGCTGATCACGCGCAACCGGCTGCCCTCGTACCTCGGCTCGTCCTTCGCCTTCATCGCGCCGATCGGCGCTGCGATGGGTGGCGGCGGAATGGGCGCGGCGCTCTTCGGCATCCTGGTCACCGGCGCGCTGCTCGCCCTGGTCGGCGTGATCGTGATGGTCACCGGCACCGGCTGGATCGAGGCGCTGATGCCGCCGGTGGTGACCGGCGCGATCGTCGCGCTGATCGGCCTCAACCTCGCCGGCGCCGCCACCAACAACGTGGTCGGCGGCGACCCGGCCAAGCCGGACAACGGCGCGGTGCTGGTCGCCGCGATCACCCTGGCCACCGTGCTGGTCGTCGCCGTCGCGTTCCGCGGTCTGATCGCGAGGCTCTCGATCCTGGTCGGCGTCGTCGTCGGCTACATCGCCGCGCTTCTCCTGGGCCAGATCGACACCTCGGCGTTCCGCGACGCTGCCTGGTTCGGCCTGCCCGACTTCACCACGCCGGACGTGACCTGGTCGGTGGTCCCGATGTTCCTGCCGGTCGTGCTCGTCCTCGTCGCCGAGAACGTCGGTCACGTACGCAGCGTCGCCCACCTCGCCGGCGACGACGCCATCAACCGCGAGACCGGCCGGGCGCTCTTCGCCGACGGCCTCGCCACCTCCATCGCCGGTGGCTTCGGCGGCTCGGCGACCACGACGTACGGCGAGAACATCGGCGTCATGACCGCCACCCGGGTCTTCTCGACCGCGGCCTACTGGGTGGCCGGCGTGGTCGCGATCCTGCTGTCGCTGTCTCCGAAGTTCGGGGCGCTCCTGAACACGATCCCGGCCGGCGTGCTGGGCGGAATCACCGTCGCGCTCTACGGCCTCATCGGCCTGATCGGCATCCGGATCTGGCTGGACAACCGGGTCGACTTCGCCGACCCGGTCAACCAGTTCACCGCCGCCGTCGCGCTGGTCATCGGCATCGGCAACCTCACCCTGACCTTCGGCGACCTCACCTTCACCGGCATCGCGCTGGGCACCATCGCCGCGGTCGTGATCTACCACGGGATGAGCGCCCTGGCGCGCCTGCGAGGCCGCTGACCCGGCTCAGAACTTGCTGCGTGTGGTCGGAGTCGGCGAGAAGGCGGCGCTGAGCCTCAGCACCTTGGCGAACTCGGTGGCCTTGTCCACGGACAGGAAGCCGTCGCCCTCACCCGACCCGATGACGACACCACCGTTGTCGAGCTTGGTGAGGTGCTTGTCCATGCCGCCCGGCAGGGCCTGCGCCCTGGCCTCGGAGAGGTAGTTGAGGTAGCCGATCTTCGGCCCCGGCTTCCCGACCGGCTGCACCTCGGCGAGCGCGTCGGTGAAGGACCTCGAGGTCACCGCTGCCCAGTCCGGGTCCCAGGCCGAGACGAGTCGACGGAGAATCGGATCGGCGAGCGTCGCGATATCGGCGCCACGCCATTTCACCACGAAGCTGTTGCGCACCTTTGCGGACTCCGAATATCCACCGACGACCAACGTGATAGCCGCCGTATCGATCCGAGTCCCGCGCGCCCGATATGACTGGCTGATTCCAAGATGCGGGGCATCCTTGTTCTCACGAAATGCGTCGGAGATCGCCTGCAGCGCGTTATCCCGCTCTTCAAGCGGCTTTCCGGGCAGCAGTGGCGAGACCCATGAGATCTTCTCGCCGAGCACCTCGTCCAGGCCCGCGATGAATGCACCCAGCTCGTCGGCGACCTGCTCAGCGGTCTCCTGGCGTGGGCCCCAGAATCCGCGCGCGATCAGCTCTTCGTCCACGGTCATGACCGTATCACCGCTCCTTCTCCGTATCGGCCGCCACCCTCGGCCACCGCCAGGCTCGCCATCGTGACGAAATGAGAATCATCCGTTGCTCTTCGGCGCATTCCAGCCGTCCCAATCACTGGGCGGATTGACAAAGTCCTGGTGCCTGACCGAAATAGGAAGGTCGAAGTCCTCGAAAAGGGTCCGCGCCGCCTCCATGGCCTCTTTGTTCGAGAAGACCCATTCAACCGGGGTATCGCCTGCAGCGTCCACCTGTCGCAGTGCCTGATCCAGCCATTCCTTTTCCTTGGCACCGTTGGGATATCCCCACGAGTCGATCATCTTCCCGTAACCGTGCTTCGTCTCGATCAGCTTCCCGTCGAGAATGCCGTCGAACTTGACCTCGTTGTCGAGCGATCCACGAAGAACGAATTCCAGGCCGTCGTCCTTGCCGGTCACCTGGCGCTCGAACTCGGCGCCGAGCTTCTGCTGGAGGAACTTGTGGTTCCGGTTGACGGGCCGCCATTCGCCGGGGCCCAGCCGGCCGTCGAGAACGCGCCGAGCCTCCGCCTGCTTCCTGATGTCCTCCGCGACATCGTCGGCGTTCTTCTTGAGCGAGTCCCCGACCTCGGTGAGCACCTCGCCCGCCTTGTCGAGTGCCTCCTTGGCGACGTCGCCGAGCTGCTTGGCCATAGCTGTCTCCTACGAGGCGAAGAGGGGAAGGGCGGACACTTCGGCGGCGAACGTCCGGCACAGGTCGTACTGGTCGGCGCCGCAGTCGCTGAGCGCGGTGGCGATCTGCTCCATCAGGTCGTAGCTGAGCTGGGTCCCTGTGGTCGCCTCGCCTTCGGTCACCAAGGGCGCTTCCGCGATCGCCATGGCGAGATCGGTGATCGTGCCGGTGAGCGGTTCGATCACCATGCTCGCCACCTGCCCGATCAGCTCCTCCATCGCGATGTCGGTCGCGATGTCGAGCGCCTTCTTCCGCGCCGCGATGAGCGCGGCGTTGCCGGCCACGCTGAGCCCGGCGGTGACCACCGCGGTCGCGGCGGCCGCCGCGATCTGCGCGGCGGTGATGGTCAGCTCGGCGATCACCTTCACCTTCAGGGCGACGATCGCGTCGGCGAGCATGTCGATCCCGTTCGCGACCTCGGGCAGCGCGTCGAGCACCGCGTCCATGTTGGCCGTGCGGTTCTCGGTCCACGCCCTGATCAGCGCATTCACCGACTGGGCCTTGGAACCGTCACCGAGCTCGTTGACCCGCATCTCCAGATGATCGAGGGTGCCGCGCAGGTCCGACTCCAGCCCACGCAACAGCTGTGCGGCGTCGCGTACGGCATCTTCATCGACGTTCGGCCACTCATAGCCGAGCAGGTCGAGAACGAAGTCCAACTCCCCAGGGATCGTCATCCCCACGTCTCTGCCCTCCCAAGGTCACGTGGATGTGTCAGCAGGACGTGACGGGGTCGGCAAATCGAACCCGAGCACGTGCCACCGCGACGGAAGAGGTTAGTGGAGCGACCCGGGTGCCGACAGCGAATTTCCGAGACCCGACCGAGCGGTCAGGGAAGGCGATCCAGGAGGTCGGCGATGTCGACGCGGGCGCCGGTGTAGAACGGCACCTCCTCGCGTACGTGACGGCGGGTCTCGGAGCCGCGCAGGTGACGCATCAGGTCGACGATGCGGGAGAGATCGTCGGCCTCGAAGGCAAGCATCCACTCGTAGTCGCCGAGCGCGAAGGACGGGACGGTGTTGGCGCGTACGTCGGGGTAGTCGCGCGCCATCTGGCCGTGCTCGGCGAGGAGGCGGCGGCGCTCCTTGTCGTCGAGGAGGTACCACTCGTAGGAGCGGATGAACGGGTAGACCGCGACGTAGTCGTGAGAGCGCTCGTCGGCCAGGAAGGCGGGCAGGTGGCTGCGGTTGAACTCGGCGGGGCGGTGCAGCGCCATCTGCGACCAGACCGGGACGAGGCGGCCACCGAAGGCCGTGCGGCGCAGGCGGTGGTAGGCCGACTGGAGCTTGTCGGAGGAGTCGGCGTGCAGCCAGAACATCACGTCGGCATCGGCGCGCAGGCCGGCCACGTCGTAGGTGCCGCGCACCACGATGTCCTCCTCGGCGAAGGCCGCGAAGAGCTCCTCGACCTCGACCGCCTCGGCCTTGCGGTCGGCGTCGCCGAGGGTCTGCTCCAGGGAGAAGACCGACCACATCGTGTAGCGGATGGTCGCGTTGAGCTCGTTGATCTTGGCTGCGTTGGACTTGATGTCGGCCTGGGGGTCGGTCATGCCCCCATTTTGCGCCAGGGCAGGTCACCGGGTCGCCACCGGGCTCTAGGGTGAGCCCCATGCTGCCGCTGCGTACCCGCATCTTCGCCTTCCTCCAGGAGCGCCTGGTCAAGGCGCCGCTGAACGCCGAGGAGATGATCGCCCTGCGCGCGCAGCGTGAGGGGCTCCGGACCGGCCCGGTCACCGCGCTGCTGTTCGGTCGCCCCGCGGACGTCGAGGTGAAGGAGACGTACGTCGACGGCCGCCGCTTCGCGATCTACACGCCTCCCGGGGTCGGCGAGGATGCTCCGGTCGTCATCAACTACCACGGCGGTGGCTGGTGTCTCGGCACCCCGGAGCAGAGCGCCTGGGTCTCCTCGCACGTGGCCGCCGGGACCGGGTCGATCGTGGTCGCGCCGTCCTACCGGCTGGCGCCCGAGCATCCGTTCCCGGCCGCCGTCGAGGATGCCTGGTCTGCGTTGGAATGGGTCGCGAAGAACGCTTCCGACCTGGGCGGGGACCCGTCCCGGATCGCCGTGATGGGCGACAGCGCCGGCGGCAACCTGGCGGCGGTGGTGTCCTTGATGGCTCGCGACGCCGGCGGGCCCTCGGTGCGGGCTCAGGTGTTGATCTATCCGGCGGTGGAGATGTACGAGAAGTTCCCCTCCGAGGCCGCCAACGCCAACGGACCGGTGCTCACCTCGACCCAGATGAGCACCTTCGGCCACCTCTACATGGGCTCGCGCTACGGCGACGAGTCCTGGCAGGCCTCTCCCCTGCGGGCTCCGTCGCACGCCGACCTGCCGCCGGCCCACATCATCACCGCCCTGCACGACCCGATCCGCGATCACGGGACGCGCTATGCGGAGGTGCTTCGGGCCGCTGGGACGCCGGTCTCGCTCGTCGACTACGACACCGCGTTCCACGGGTTCATGTCGCTGCCCGGGGTCGCGCCGGCCGCCCGTGAGGCGCTTGCGGGGATCGTCGAGTTCCTACGGGATGTCGACCGAGGTAACTCGGTGAGCGGTCACTGACTTCGCGGAGTTCCATGAAGCCGGTGGGCCCCGACCGAGTCACCTCGGTGAGCATTCAGCCGATCTCGGCCGCGGCGCGGTGGGCCGACCCGATCGTGGCCGGGATGCCGACGCCGTCGTAGGAGGCACCCGCGAGGGCGAGTCCGGGGACACCCCGGAGCCCCTGGCGGATCCGGGCGACCCGGTCGAGGTGGCCGACCGGGTACTGCGGGAGCGCGTCGGTCCAGCGCTGGACGTGCACGTCGGTCGGCGTCGCGGTGATGCCGGCGATGTCGGCCAGGGCGGCGAGGGAGTCGGCGATCAGGCGGTCGTCGTCGTCCGAGGGCGGCTCGCCGTGGCGCCCGATGGACGTACGCAGGTAGTTGCCGCGCGCGCCCACCCACGCCCACTTGGCGAAGGAGAACGTGGACGCCTTGATCGCGCACTCCTCCACCGGCGGGACGAGGAACCCGGACCTGCCGGCGAGCTCGGCGGGCAGGTCGGGGAAGGCGAAGGTCACCACCGCGACGCTCGCGGTCTCGATCTCGGACAGCTCGCGCGCGACCGACGGGGCGGTCGAGCGGAGCAGCTTCGCGGCGACCGGAGCAGGCGTGGCGACGACGACGGCATCGGCGGCCTCCACCTCGCCGCCGGTCTCGACCAGGCTGTGCTCGACCAAGAAGCCCTGCGGGGTCCTGGTGACGGTGTCGACCCGGGTTCCGAGCCGGATGTCGAGGCCCTCGGCGAGGGTCGCCGGCAACCGGGACATGCCGCCATCGATCCCGGCGAACACCGGCACGTCGGAGGTCGGGAGCGCCGCTGCGGCCTTCAGCAGCGACCCCTTCTCGGCGAGCATGAACAGCTGCGGCGCGGCCGCCTTCACCGAGATCGCACGGGCATGGCCGGCGTACACCCCGGCGAGCAGCGGGTCCGCCAGCCGGTCGGCGGTCTCGTCGCCGAACCGGGAGGCGATGAAGTCACCGACGGAGATGTCCTCGTCCGTCTTCGCAGGTGGGAGCGTGGGTTCGCGGCGTACGACCTCCAGGGTCTCCTCGGAGAGGAGACCGGCCTTCTCCAGCGCCGACAGGTCGAGCGGCACGCCCATGACGGAGCGCGGGATCGGCCGCAGCGCGCCGCGCGACCAGATCGAGGACTTCGCGTCGGTCGGGTGCACGACCTCGAGGCCGACCTCACGAGCGAGGGATACGCCCTCCGGCCGCCGGTTGAGCATCGCCTCGGCACCGACGTCGACCAGCTGCCCGGCGACGACCTCGCCACGGATCTTCCCGCCGACCCGGTCCGAGGCCTCCAGCACGGTGACCCGGTGGCCCTTCGACGACAGATCGCGGGCCGCGGTCAGCCCGGCGATGCCTGCTCCTATGACGATCACTCGCACCGGGTCAGTCTCCCATCCGGCGCTGAGCGGAGCCTGAGTCGGGCGAGGTCCCGGCCGTGCATTCCCTACGATCACACCATGCCCACACCCGGCGACGCTCTGATCCGCGACCTGCACGCCCGGCTGGCCGCGGCGGCGGATCCGGAGCGCGCGCCGCAGATGCAGGCGTACATGAAGTCCCAGATGCCGTTCCACGGAATCGCGTCGCCGGTGATGAAGCGACTGACCAGGGAGTGCTTCGCGGAGCATCCGCTCGACGAATCCGACTGGCTGGCGACTGCGGCGACGCTCTGGGACGAGGCCGAGCACCGTGAGGAGCGCTACGCGGCGTTGGCCCTCTTCAGGCACTCCGCCCACCGCAGCGCCGCCCGCAGTCCGGAACGGCTGCCGCTCTACCGCCACCTCGCGACGACCGGCGGCTGGTGGGACCTGGTCGACGAGATCGCCCAGCACCTGGTTGGCGAGGTGCTCCGGACGCACCGGGCCGAAGCCACCCCGATCATTCAGGAGTGGGCCCAGGATCAGGACCTCTGGGTGCGGCGTACGGCGATCCTCAGCCAGAACCGGCACCGGACCGAGACCGACGTCGACCTGCTCGACCAGGTGCTGAGCGCCAACCTCGAGGACTCCCTCCACGGCCGGGTCTTCTGGACGCGGAAGGCGGTCGGTTGGGCGCTACGAGAGTTCGCCAAGACCGACCCGACATGGGTCCGCGGCTGGGTCACCGAGCACGACGACCGACTGTCCGGACTCACCCGGCGCGAGGCGCTCAAGCACTTCTGACCAGGCCTCACCCTGCGAGCCGCCCGAAGTTGGAGCGGTGGAAGACCAGGGGCTGGCCGGCGCCGTGGTCGGCGGAATGGAGCTGGAGGAGGACGACGATGTGGTCGCCGGCCTCGACCTCGCGGTAGATGGTGCAGTCGAACTGCGCCAGGCCCTCGTCCAGGGTCAGCGCCCCGTCGCGGGACTCGCTGACGACCAGCCCGTCGAAGCGGGAGTCGACGGGGCCGGCGAGCTGGCGGCAGACCTCGCCGTGGTGCTCGGCGAGCACGGTGACGCCCAGGTGGGAGGAGCGGCGCAGGTCGGGCCAGGTCTTGGAGGTCCGGGCCACCGAGAAGGAGACCAGCGGCGGGTCCAGGGAGACCGACGTGAACGACGACGCGGCCAGGCCGACGGGGCGGCCGTCGACGACGGCGGCGACCGCGACCACCCCGCTCGGGAAGACCCCGAAGGCCTGCCGCAGCGCGGCCGGGTCCAGATCCTGATTCGTACGCAGCGGACCGGTCATCACGCCACCACCTCTCTCGCGGGCACTGCCCGCGCCTCGTCCACCGCCGTGTCCCGCAGCCTCTCGCCACGGGTCTCCGGCAGCAGCCACATGCAGGTCAGACTGATCGCGGCGACCACGACGTTGTAGCCGGCGACCCACCACAGCGAGCGGTCGTCGGAGAGCGTGACCAGGGCCGCCGCGATCAGCGGCGTCAGCCCGGAGGCCACCACTCCCGAGATCTGGTAGAGCGCGTTGAGCGCGGAGAACCGGTAGCGGGTGTCGAACAGCTCGCTCCAGAACGCCGCCAGCGGCCCGTAGACGGTGCCGTAGACCAGGCCGAGTCCGCCGACGAAGGCGGCGACCGACGGCACCACCGCCCCGGACTGCACCGCAGCCGCGACCGGGAAGGCGATCACCAGCCCGAGCACGGCGCCGACCGTGTAGACCGGCCGCCGCCCGAACCGGTCGCTCAGCGCCCCCGCGACGATGGTCGTGACCACGCCGAGCAGCGCGCCGGCCATGATCGCGTTGAGCACCACCGACCGGCTCAGCCCGGCGTCGGCCACGGCGTAGGAGAGCAGGAAGACCGAGTAGAGGTTGTAGGTGAAGCCCTCCACGAACCGGGTGCCCATCCCCAGCAGCAGCGTGCGCGGCTGACGGCGGAAGAGCTCGCCGACGGGCAGCTTGGAGACCTTCTTCTCCGCCTGCACCTCCTGGAACGACGGCGTCTCCATGATCGAGAGCCGGATCCAGGCGCCGATGCCGAGCAGCACGATCGAGATCAGGAAGCAGACCCGCCAGCCCCAGGCCAGGAACTCCGCGTCGGGCAGCAGCGAGGCGATCGCGAACGCGCCCGAGGCGAGCACGAGGCCGCCCGGGACGCCGATGTGCGCGAAGCTCCCGTAGAGCCCACGCCTCCCCTGCGGTGCGTACTCGGTCGCGAGCAGCACCGCCCCTCCGTACTCGCCCCCGACGCCGATCCCCTGCAGGATCCGGAGCACCACGAGCGCGACCGGGGCGAGCACCCCGATCGAGTCGTACGTCGGGAGCAGCCCGACCAACGACGTACCGACGCCCATGATCACGAGCGTCCAGATCAGCATGGTCTTGCGGCCGATCCGGTCGCCGAAGTGACCGAAGATCAACCCTCCGACCGGGCGGGCCAGGAACCCGACGGCGAAGGTGCCGAAGGAGGCGAAGGTAGCGGCGGTGCCGCTGAGCCCGTTGAAGTAGAGCCGGTCGAAGACGAGACCGGCGGCGGTGCCGTAGAGGAAGAAGTCGTACCACTCGATGGTGGCGCCGACCGAGGCCGCGAGCGCGACCCGCTTCGGGTTGGCGGTGGCCTTGTGCGTGACCGCAGACATGTCCGACTCCCTACTGGGCCGCGGCGCCGAAGGGCACCGCCGCCCCTCTACCGGCGACGGGGGCGGGGTGGGACCACAGACCCCGGCGCTCGAGCTCGGGCAGGACGCCCTCGCCGAACCAGTAGGACTCCTCCAGGTGCGGGTAGCCGGAGAGCACGAACTCGGTGATCCCGACGGCGTGGTAGGCCTCGATGAGGTCGGCGATCTCGGCGTAGGAGCCGACCAGCGCGGTCCCGGCGCCACCGCGGACCAGCCCGATGCCGGCCCACAGGTTGGGGTGGACCTCGAGCCCGTCGCGCGAGCCCCGGTTAAGCTCCAGCATCCGCCGCTGCCCCTCCGAGACGCTGCGGGCGAGGCCCGCCTGCACGCGCTCGATGTCCTCGTCGGAGATGTTCTCCAGCAGCCGGTCGGCCTCGGCCCACGCGGCGGCGGAGGTGTCCCGGGCAATCGAGTGCAGGCGGATGCCGAAGCGGAGCTCACGCCCGCGGTCGGCGGTCAGCTTCTGCACGCGAGCGATCTTCTCGGCGACCGCGGCCGGCGGCTCGCCCCAGGTCAGGTAGACGTCGGCGTGCTCTGCGGCGACCTCCAGCGCGGCCGGCGAGGAGCCACCGAAGTAGATGTCCGGGACCGGCGTCGGCCGCTGCTCGAGCCGGGCGTTCTCCACCGAGAGGTGCTTCCCGGAGAACGTCACCGTCTCCCCCGCCCACAGCCGGCGCACGATGTGCAGGAACTCCCCGGACCGCTCGTAGCGTTCGTCCTTGGCGAGGAAGTCGCCGTACATCCGCTGCTCGTGGTCCTCGCCGCCGGTGACGACGTTGAGCAGCAGCCGCTGGCCCGACAGGTTCTGGAAGGTGCCGGCCATCTGCGCAGCCAGGTAGGGCGAGACCGAGTCGGGTCGGAAGGCGACCAGGAACTTCAGGCGCTCCGAGAGCGAGCTGAGCATCGCGGTCGTCACCCAGGCGTCCTCGCACCACGCCCCGGTCGGCGTCAGCGCCGCCTCGAAGCCGAGCTGCTCGGCGCTGCGGGCGATCTGGCCGAGGTAGGGCACCGTGGCGGGGCGGCCCGACGCCAGCGCGCTGACGCCGTGACCGCCGCCGATCACATGGCGACCGTCGCCGCCGTTGGTCGGGAGGAACCAATGGAACTTGAGAGTGCTCATCGCTGCCTTTCGGTGGGATGTGGTGGGGATGTCAGAGCTGCCCGTGCCGTGGCGGCCGCGTGCCGTCGACGGCCCACCGCCCGAGGTGGTGAACCTTCCAGGCGGCCGGGTCGTGCAGCGTGTGGGTGCGCGCGTTGCGCCAGTGGCGGTCGAGGTTGGTGGTGGCCAGAGCCGACCGGGCGCCGGAGACCTCGAGCAGCCGGCTGGTGACGTCGACCGACACCGTGGCGGTCGACGCACGGGCGGCCGCCACGGCGAGGCTCGCCTCCGCGGCCGAGCTCTCGGTGAGGTCCGCGTCGGCCTCGTCCACGCGTCGTCCTGCCTCGGCGAGGAGCGCCTCGGCGCTGCGTACGGCCAGCTCCATCTCACCGAAGGCCTGGACGACCAGCGGGTCCTGCGCGGCGGTCTCGGCTCCGGCGATCGCGACGGCGTCGGCGTAGGGGCGGGACTTCGTGCAGACGAACGCGGAGGCCTCGTCCAGCGCACGCCGGGCGATCCCGGCGTCGATGGCGGCGTGCAGCAGCTGTGCGAAGGCTCCGTAGGTCGTCGGCACGTCGAACGTGATCGCGAACGGAGTGATCCACTCGTCCGGAACCACGACGTCGGTGAGGCGCACTGTCCCAGAACCCGTCGTACGCTGCCCGACGGCGTCCCAGTCGTCGATGATCTCGACGCCGGGGCTCTCCGTGCGGACCCACGCCACGTGCAGCGGCCCGTCGACGTCACGGCGGGCGAGCACGGCGAGGTAGTCGGCGAAGAGGGAGCCGGTGCAGTAGAACTTCTCGCCGTTCAGCAGCCACTCCCCCTCCTCCCGAGCAGGCGTGAGGGTCGTCCGGATGTCCCGCACGTGCTTCGTACCGAACTCCGACTGCGCGTTGGCAACCAGCGCCCCGGCTCGCACCTCGCTGTAGATCCGCTGCTGCTGCTCCCGCGTGCCGTTCAGCCGCAGCTGGTTCAAGAAGACGAAGTGGCTGTGCGGGACCTGACCGACGTTGGGATCACCCCACGAGACCAGCCGGAACACCTCCGCCACGGTCGCCGCGGGGAGCGCGGGGCCACCGAACTCGAGCGGGACGGTGAGCGCACCGAGCCCGGCGGCGGCGTACGCCTTGACCTGGTCGTGAGGCAGCTCCCGGTCACGGTCGCGGGCGCTGTCGCCGAGGGCCAGCTCCTCGGCCACCCGCCGGGCGACCACGGGCGCGGTCTCGGCGTCGAGCCGGGCGATCTCCGTCGTGCTCAAGCCACGCGCTCCAGCTGCTGCGCCTCGAGTTCACGCACGAGCGGGAGCACGCGCTGACCGAAGTACTCCACGTCCTCGAGGTAGTGCAGGAAGCCGCCGAGGATCAGGTCGGCGCCGGCCCGCTTGAGCTCCACGATCCGCTCGGCGACCTGCTCGGGCGTGCCGATCAGCCCGGTCCGGAAGCCGTCGTTGTACTGCACCAGGTCCTCGAAGGTGGAGTCCTGCCACATCCCGGTCTTGTCGCCGGTCGACTGCCCGGCCTGCTTGACCGCGGCCCCGAATCCCTCGACCGCCTCCCGGTCGGCCTTGTCGATGATCTCCCGGAGGGTGTCGCGCGCCTCCTTCTCGGTGTCGCGGGCGACGATGAAGCCGTTGATCCCGAACCTGACCCGGCGCCCCAGCGGCTCGGCGACGGCGTTGACGTCCCTGATCTGCGCGGCCAGGCCCTCGGGGGTGTTGCCGTTGGCGAAGTACCAGTCCGAGACGCGGCCGGCCATCGCCTTGGCGTCGGAGGAGTTGCCGCCCTGGAAGATCTCCGGGTGGGGCCGGCCCTCGCTGGCCAGCGGCTTCGGCTTCAGGTCGAAGTCGTGGAGCCGGTAGAAGTCGCCGTTGAGCTCGGCGGCGTCGCTCGTCCAGATCTCGCGCAGGTAGCGGATGAACTCCTCCGAACGGCGATAGCGCTCGCCGTGCTCGAGCCACGGCTCGCCCAGCTTGGTGAACTCGTCCTTGAACCAGCCGGAGACGACGTTGACGGCCGCGCGGCCGCCGGAGAGGTGGTCGGCCGTGGCCAGCCACTTCGCGAGCACGCCGGGCTGCCAGAGCCCCGGGTGGACGGCGGCGATCACCTTCAGCCGCTCGGTGGCCAGCAGCAGCGCGAGCGAGAACGAGGTGGACTCGTGCTGGTAGGCGGCGCCGTAGGAGGCGATGTAGCGCACCTGGGAGAGGGCGTACTCGAAGCCGTTCTTCTCGGCCAGCTGCGCGAGCTTCTTGTTGTAGTCGTAGCTCCAGTCGGTGCGCTGCTCGATCTTGCTCACCACCAGGCCGCCGCTGACGTTGGGCACCCAGTAGGCGAACTTCAGGGGCTCGTTCGTGGCCATGCTTCACTCCCGCCATTTGTGTACTAAGTTGCTCTACTTTCTCACAGAAGGCGGGTTCAGGAGAGACTGTCCGCTGCTTGGTTCGGCGAGCGGGTGATAGGCAGAACCTGTCACTGCAGCTGCCATGAGAGACAGGGGCACCATGCGGATCGAACAGCTCGAGTACGTCGCGGCCGTCAACCGGCTGGGATCGCTGCGCCGCGCCAGCGAGCAGCTGCACATCTCCCAGCCCGCGCTGAGCGAGGCGGTGAGCCGACTCGAGAAGGAGCTCGGCGTGACCCTGCTGGATCGGCGCCGCTCCGGAGCCAGGATCAGCCGCCAGGGCCGCGACCTGCTCCCCCACCTGCTCGAGGCCATCGAAGCGGTCGGTCGGCTGCGGGCCGCGGCCGGCGACCAACGCGCCTCCACCCAGCCCGTACGTCTCGGGACCGTCAACACCGCCACCACCCAGGTGCTCGTCCCGGCGCTGAAGGCGATGCAGCGGAGCCACCCGGAGGTCTCCGTGGAGGTCCTCGACATGCTGCAGGCCGACATCATCGTCGGGCTCGAAGAAGGCACCCTCGACCTGGCTCTGATCAACGTCCTCTCCGGCGACGACGTCCCGGTCAGCGTGCAGGCGACCGCGCTCGTCACCGGCTCGCCGGTGGTCGTGGTCCCCTCAGGACACAGGTACGCCGCCCAGCCGGCCGTCAGCGTCGACGACCTGCGCGCGGAGCCCTTCGTGATGATGCGGCCGGGCTACGTGATGCACCGTCTGGCCCACCGGCTCTTCAGGCTCGAAGTGCCGGCGTCGTGGCGAACAGCCGACGGCGCCGAGATGGGCAAGCTCATGGTCGCCGAGGACCTCGGGCTCACCCTGCTTCCCGACTTCAGCGTGGTCGGTGACCCGCTGCATCGGTCGGGCGCGATCGCGACACGGCCGGTCGCGGGCGAGACCGGCACGGTCACGCTGACCCTGCTGACCCGCCGCGACCCGCGTCTGCCCGCGCAGGTGCGCGGCCTGGCGACGGCGCTGGTGGAGCAGGCGCGTGCGTGGAACCGCCGGGCGGGACGTACGGCGGCGGATCAGTCCAGCGGGTAGCTCTGCACGAACTCGGTCAGCCGGGCGAGCTGGTCGGGGTCGGTGGTCGGGATGACGCCGTGACCGAGGTTGAAGACGTGACCCTTGGCCCGCCGGCCGGTCTCGATGATCTTCCCGGCCTGCTCGAGCATGATCTCGGTGGGCGCGAAGACGAGGGCGGGGTCGAGGTTGCCCTGGACGCCGAAGCCGTCGCCGAGCTGATCGATCGCCCAGTCGAGCGGGGTGCGCCAGTCGACCCCGACGACCTCGGCGCCGGCACTGCCCATCAGCGGCAGCAGCATGGCCGAGTTGACGCCGAAGTGGATCCGGGGGACGCCGAGCTCGCCGATCCGGGTCATCACCTCGGTGGAGTAGGGCAGCACGTGACGCTCGTAGTCGGCGGGCGTGCAGGCACCGGCCCAGGAGTCGAAGAGCTGCACCGCGGAGGCGCCGGCGCGGACCTGGACCTCCAGGAACGCGGCGGAGATCCCGGCGATCTTGCGCATCAGGGCGTCCCACACGTCGGGAGCACCGAACATGAGCGCCTTGGTCTTGGCGTACTCCTTCGAGGGGCCGCCCTCGACCAGGTACGACGCCACGGTGAACGGGGCGCCGGCGAAGCCGATCAGCGGGGTGCCGCCGTTGATGCCGGCCAGCTCGCCGGTGAGGTTCTGGACGGCCTCGGTGATGTAGGGGACGTGCTCCGGGGTCAGGTCCGGGATCGCCTCGACGTCGGCCATGGTGCGCACCGGGTCGGCGACCACCGGGCCGACACCGGGCTTGATCTCGAGGTCGACCCCGACCGCCTTCAGCGGCAGCACGATGTCGGAGAAGAAGATAGCCGCGTCGACCCCGTAGCGGCGTACGGGCTGGAGCGTGATCTCGGTGATCAGGTCGGCATCCTGGCAGGACTCGAGCATGCCGATGCCCTCGCGCACCTTCAGGTATTCGGGTAGCGAGCGACCTGCCTGGCGCATGAACCACACCGGCGTACGGCTCGGCTTCTGCCCGGCCAGCGCCTGCAGGAACGGGGAGGATGCGAGCGCGTCAGCGGTGTTGATCTCGGCCACCTGGCAATGGTCCCATCCGGTGCGGCGTGTACGCACATCGCGAATCGCGCAGAAGACATACCCTGTTCACATGGTCGTCCGTGGAGAGTCGCGTCCCGCCGCGGGGCCGGAGAGCGGTCCTGCCGTGTTCCGGTCCGCCGCGGAGGGAATGCGCGCCGCCACCTTCCGGCCCGAGGTGCTCGCTGAGGAGATGCCCGCGCCGCAACGGATCGCTCCCTACGCCGCGGCCCTGTCGGCCGACGTGACCGTCGGCGACGTCGACGTGGCGACCGGACGGCTGATCCTGCTGCACGACCCCGACGGCAACGACGCCTGGGGCACGGTCCACGGGCTGCCCGGCACGTTCCGGCTGGTGGCCTACGCCCGGGCCGACATCGACGTCGAGCACATCAGCGACCCGCTGCTCGGCGAGGTCGGCTGGTCGTGGCTCCTCGACGCGCTGTCGGGTCACGGCGCCGAGCACGTCGCCGCCGCAGGCACCGTGACCCGCGTCGCCACCGAGTCCTATGGCGGGATGGCCGATGAGGACGGCACCGCCCAGATCGAGATCCGCGCTTCCTGGACTCCGGTCGGGAGCGTCTCGGGCGACCTGGACCTGCGACCGCACACCGAGGCATGGGGCGAGCTGCTCTGCACGGCTGCGGGACTTCCTCCGGTGCCGGAGGGTGTCACCGTCATGCCGAGCCGGCGAGGGCAGCGAGGCGCGTGATCGAAGACAACACCGAGGCCGAGAAGGGGCCGGACACACCAGAAGATGCTGCTCCGGCGCCGCTGCTGACCCTGCGTGACGGACTGCCTCCGGTGACCGACACCGACGAGGGCTTGGTCAAGGCCGCCGCGGCCATCGCCGCCGGCACCGGTCCGGTCGGGATCGACGCCGAGCGCGCTTCCGGCTACCGCTACTCCAACCGGGCCTACCTGATCCAGCTGCGCCGTGAAGGCTCCGGGATCTGGCTGATCGACCCGATCGAGCTGACCACGATGGACCCGCTGATCGAGGCGCTCGACGGCACCGAGTGGATCCTGCACGCCGCCACCCAGGACCTCCCCTGCCTCAGCGACCTCGGCCTGCACCCGTCCGCGCTGTTCGACACCGAGCTCGCGGGGCGGCTGCTGGGCTACCCGCGGGTCGGGCTCGGCACCCTGGTCGAGACGGTGCTCGGCTTCACGATGCTCAAGGAGCACTCCGCGGCCGACTGGTCGACCCGGCCGTTGCCCGACGCCTGGCTGGAGTACGCCGCCCTGGACGTCGAGGTCCTCGTCGAGCTGCGCGACGCGCTGGCCGCCGAGCTCGTCGCGCAGGGCAAGGACGCCTGGGCCCGGCAGGAGTTCGACTGGCTGCGCGGGTTCGAGGCGCCGGTGCGTACGGATGCCTGGCGGCGCACCTCCGGCATGCACCGCGTCCGCGGCCGCCGCGGGCTCGCCGCGGTGCGGGAGCTGTGGACCGAGCGTGACCGGATCGCCCAGCAGCGTGACGTCACTCCGAGCCGGATCATCCCCGACGCCGCGATCGTGGCCGCCGCGCATGAGCTCCCGCAGGACAAGGCCGCACTGCTCGGTCTGAAGGGCTTCCACGGCCGCGGTGCCGAGCGCTACGCGACCTCCTGGGTGAAGGCGATCAACCGTGCGCTCACGATGGACGAGGACGAGCTTCCGGTGCGGTCCCCGCGCGCCGAGGGCCCACCCCCGCCGCGCGCGTGGGCCGACAAGGACCCGGCGGCCGCCCGCCGTCTCGCGCTGGCGCGGGAGTCGGTCAATGCGCTCGCCGAGGCCCGCAACCTCCCCGCCGAGAACCTGCTCACCCCCGACTTCCTGCGCCGCGCCATGTGGACGCCGCCGAAGACCCGCGATCCCGGCGCCCTCCTCGACGGCATCATCGAGATCCTCTCCGGCTTCGGCGCCCGCGGCTGGCAGATCGCCCTCACCGCCCCGCTGCTCACCGACGCGGTCCTCCACGCCGACCTCGAGTCCTGACCCGAGCCCAGCCTCGCGCTGGTCGAGCCGCCGGAGCCGCTAGGCGGAGGCGTGTCGCGACCAACACAGTCCCGTCGGCGCTCGATAGGACTGTGTTGGTCTCGACACGCTCGGCCGCAGGCGGCCTCGCGGCTCGACCGGCGGTCACCGACGCCTCGGCGGCTAGGAGCTGGGCGAGGTGGAGGGGGTCGGTGAGGCCGAC
Source organism: Nocardioides turkmenicus (assembly GCF_011045035.1). Classification (GTDB taxonomy): domain Bacteria; phylum Actinomycetota; class Actinomycetes; order Propionibacteriales; family Nocardioidaceae; genus Nocardioides; species Nocardioides turkmenicus. The sequence continues at coordinate 76,612 of NZ_JAALAA010000016.1, read as the reverse complement.
GGCGTCGGCTGCGGGAAGACGGTCTTGGAGAGCTCGTCGATCTGGGCCGCGAAGTCCTCGACCTGGTCGGGCTCCGCGACCGCCAACGATCCCCGGACCGCGACGGCGGCGACCTTCTGGAGCTGGGCGAGCTGGGCGGCCTCGGGGAGGACCTGCATGTCCCGGACCGTGTCGGTGAAGATGCGCGCGTTCTTGGGGTTGCGCTGGGGCTGGGTGAAGACCGGGGCGTAGCCGACCTCGGAGTTGACCGGGACGAAGTGGCCGGTGCGAACCATCTTGACGACCGACTCGGTCGAGATGAGGTAGGTGAGGAAGTCGGCGGTGGCGTCGGGGTCGACGGTCTCCGAGCCCATGCACAGGCCGGCGTAGTCGCCGGTGGTGCCGTTGCCGCCCGGCATCGGCATCACGTCCCACTCCATGCCCTCGGTCGCACGGAGGTCGGAGACCAGCGATCGGTCACCGGCGAGCGCGACCAGACGGCCCTGCTTGAACGCCTGGAACGGGGTGCGACCGCCGAGGTCCTTGGCCGTGGCCAGCACGTTGGGCTGGCTGAACGCCTCGACCAGGTCCTCGTAGGCGCCGGACGAGTCGCCGAGGGTCGTGGTGGTCGGGGCCAGCGGGTCGTCGAAGAGGGTGACCCCGGCGCCGGCGAGCCAGGGCATCAGCGCGGTGAGGTTCTGCTCGACGTAGGTGCCTCGGACACCCTTGTGGTGCTCGGCGGCGTACGTCATCGCAGCACCGAACTGCTCGAGGGTCCAGCCGCGCAGGGAGCCGTCGGCGCGGACGGTCGGCGTCGGCAGACCCTCCTCCTTCATCGCCTCGAAGTCGATCAGGCCGGTGTTGACGTAGACGACCTGTGGGGAGACTGAGTAGGGCATGCACTCCAGGCGGCGGTCGACGGAGAAGTCCTCCATCGCCTCGCGGGAGTACTTGTCGCCGAAGTCGACGTTGCGGGCCTCGAGCAGGGTGTCGACGGGCTGGATCCGCTTGTCCTCGGCGAACATCTCGACGTCGGCGCGCGGGGTCAGCACGACGTCGACCTTCTCGCCGCCGCTGACGGCCGCGGTGAGCTGGTCGGCGGTCGGCCAGGACTTCACCTCGACGGTGACGTTGGGGACCTCCTGGGTGTATTCGGCGGCCAGCTGCTTGTAGGTGTCGACCAGCGTCTTGTGGCCCGAGACCCCGAAGACGAGCTTCACCTTCGCGGGCGCCTTGGTCGTGGTGCTCGGCGAGGGCTTCGAGGTCGGCTCACCGCCGCAGGCGGCGAGGGACGCCGAGAGAACCGTCACCAGAAGCGCCGTTGCCAATCGCGTGCGCCGCACCATTTCCTCCATCTCAACACCAGGACCGGGTCTGTGATGGAACCACAGACCCGGTTTACCAGCGATTCACTTTACGATACGTACCTGGACACTTCCTGAGAAGACGACCCCAGCGCCGCCTCAGACGAGGTGATCGCGTGCGGCCTTGATCACATCGTCGAAGATCTCCTTGGCCAGCACATCGCCCTCGCGGCGTACGTCGGCGGGGTCCATCCGGATCAGCCGGTCCAGCCGCACCTCCGAGGGCCGGCCCTGCCGGTCCCAGCCGCCGGTGCCGACGTCCATCCAGTGCCGTCCGTGGCGGGCCTCCTGGGCCTCGTCACGGTCGTGGTCCTTGCTGGTCAGCATCAGGCAGAGGAGCAGACCGGCCTTCTGCCCGATCACCAGCACGGGCCGGTCCTTGCCCTGGGTCTCGTCGTCCTCGTAGGGCACCCAGCCCCACACGACCTCGCCCGGGTCGGCGTTGCCGTCGCCGATCTCCGGCTCGTAGGAGATGGCGCCCTCGCGCGGGGCGGGCTGGATGTCGGTCACTTCGGCTCCTTGGTGGGTGGCTGGCGTCATGGCCGCCCAGCCGAGGTGCACCGCAAAAGATGATGAACACGCCGGACCGGGAGCGCCTCACGGCGCAAGGCCGCTCGTAGCGGCTGAAGTTGGGACCCGGGGCTGCCGCAGCCCGACGTGTTCGGCGACCAGTGTAACGGTGCCCCCAACCTCAGCCACATCAAAGCGAGCAGGAGGCTACCGCACCGCGACTCACGTCAGCCGGTGGTCCAGCTCGGCATGCCCCGCAGCCTCGAGCTGCTCGGAGAGCTGCAGCATCTTGCGTACGTCCTTGGCGGCGGCGTCCGGGTCCAAGGCCGCCCGTCCGGCGGCGATGACGCGGGAGAAGGCGGCGGCGCGGAGGAGCACCACGGCGAAGTCGCTGCCGGCGATGCCGCGCAGCACCTCGTCGACCATCGCCTTCAGCTCCTGAGGGCCCGGGGGCTCCGCGACTCCCGCGACGACCTGCGCGACCTGAGCCTTGGCCCGCCCGGCCTCGAACTCACGCGCAGCGCCGACCGGGTCCGCGTAGACCCAGCTGCGGAGCAGGTAGAGCCGCCACAGGCACCCGGCCAGCGACTCCGCCGGTGAGCTGGACCACACCTCGGCGATCGTCTCGATGCCCTCGGACTCGGCCAGGTGCAGGATCCGCTCGGCGACCGCCGGGTCGTCGCTCTCCCGCGCGCCGCGTACGAGCGCCGTCGCCGCCGCGTCGGCCGCCTCCTGCACCAGGGCAGGGTCGTCACCCCCGAGGAGGGAGTCGAAGAAGCCGTCCCCGGGACGTATCGGCGAGCGAAACTCTCTGGGCATCAGATCGAGCGTAGCGGCCGCCGCGGCCGTGTAACACGTCGTTCGTAGGACTGGTCGCCCTATCAGAACGACCGGATAGTCCTACGAACGACGTGTTACACCACGCCCGCACCGGCCCCGGCACCGTCCCCGAGATCAGCCGAGCAGCTTGCGGATGCGCGCGTCGGAGACCTTCTCGGCGGTGCCGAGCTGCTGGGCCCAGAGCTGGACGCGGTACTCCTCGAGCATCCACCGCACCTGCCGCAGCCGCGGCCCGGGCGGCCGGCCCTCGGCCAGCGCCTCGACCTGGTGCAGGTAGGCGTCCTGGAGCGACGCGATCCGGTCGTGGGTCGCGCGGTCGCCGCGCAGGTCGGCGTCGAGCTTGCGCCGGCGCTCGACGATCGCCTTCAGGTAGGTCGGGTAGCGCCGGATGTGCTGCGCGCCGGCGTCGGCGACGAAGCCCCGGTAGACCAGCCGCGCGAGCTGGTCCTTCATGTCGGTCAGGGCAGGGAGCTGGAACATGTCGGCCCGCCCGGAGAGCGCCTTGTCGGTCTCCCGGTACGCATCGAGCGCCCGCATCACGTCGGCGAGGACCGCACGGACGGCCGCCACCAGGTCGGCCTGGGTGCCGGCGGCGGCCAGCACCGCCTCGTACGCCTCCTCGGTCCGCGGCAGCGGACGGGCATCGACCAGCTGGCGGACGACGGCGGCGCGGCAGTCCTCGACGAGCTCGGCGGCGCTGGGGTAGGGGGAGCTGGCCAGCGCGAGCTTCTCCATGGTGGTCAGGCCGTCGACGACCTGCTTGCCGACATCCGGGAGAGCGAGGAGCAGGAGACGTACGACGCCCAGCCGGTGTCGTGCCTCGGCCTCCTCGGCCGACCCGGCGACGACGAGGCCGACCGTCGCGCCCTCGTCGGACAGGCACGGGAAGACGGTGACCTCGTGCCCGGCACGCTTCTCGGTCACGGTCTGCGCGATGTCACCGAAGACCCAGCTCGTCTCTCCGGTGCGGGTGTGACCGGCGGAGGCGGCGACCTCGGCGATCGCGGCCTTGAACTCACCCTCGAGCGGGGCCTTGAGCGCGTCGAGGTCCTTGCCCTTAGCGGTCTCCTTGCCGTCCTCACCGACGATGCGGTAGGTCGGGCGCAGGTGCTCGGGCACCTTGTCCCAGTCCCACGCCTCGCGCGGGATGTGCACGCCGGCGGTCGAGCGCGCCCAGCGCTCCAGCGCGGTCAGCAACGGCTCCTCCCCCGGCGGCGTCTCCTTCAGGAACGCCCGCGCCTTGTCGGGAGCGGGCACGAAGCTGACCCGCAGCTGTTTGGGGAGCGACCGGATCAGCGCGGTCACCAGCTCCTCGCGCAGCCCCGGCACCAGCCAGGAGAAGTCGTCCGCGCCGACCCGGTTGAGGGTCGCCACCGGCACGTCGATCGTCAGCCCGTCGTCGGCCGCGCCCGGCTCGAACTGGTAGCTCAGCGAGAACGTCAGCGGGCCAGCGTCCCACTCGGCCGGGAAGTCCGCCTCCGTCACCTCACCGGCGGCCTCGTTGGTGAGCATCGAGAGGTCGAAGGTGAGCAGGTCGGGGGTCTCGCGACGCGCGGTCTTCCACCACTGGTCGAAGTGGGCCCCGGACACGATCGACGCCGGCAGCCGGCGGTCGTAGAAGTCGAAGAGCGCGTGCTCGTCGACCACGATGTCGCGGCGGCGGGCCCGGTGCTCGAGCTCCTCGGCCTCCTCCAGGAGCTTCGCGTTGTCGCGGAGGAACCGATGGTTCGTACGCCACTCGCCATAGACCAGCGCATGCCGGATGAAGAGCTCGCGGGAGAGCTCGGGATCGATCTTGCCGTAGGCCACGGGACGGTCGGCGACCAGCGGGACGCCGTAGAGCGTCACCTTCTCGCGGGCCATCACCGAGGCGCGCCTCGTAGACCAGTGCGGCTCGGAGTAGGTGCGTTTGACCAGGTCACGGCCCAGTCGCTCGGCCCACTCGGGCTTGATCGAGGAATTTTGCCGGGCCCAGAGCCGGGAGGTCTCGACCAGCTCCGCCGACATCACGAACTGCGGGTTCTTCCGGTGCAGCGCCGAGCCGGGGAAGATCGCGAACTTCGCGCCCCGGGCTCCCTCGTACTCCCGCGGCCCCGGCCGCCGACGGTCGCGCGCAGCGGCGGCGTCGGCCTTCTTGTCCCGCTCCTCCAGCGCCCCGATGTGCGAGAGCAGACCGGAGAGCAGCGCCTGGTGGATGCCGTCGGCGTCGTAGGCCGCTCCCTCTGATTTCGGTGCGGTTTCGCCGTCGTCGTGACCGACGTCGCGGTGGCCCTTGCCGAGGTCGATCTTCATCTCCCGGCACACCTGCCGCAGCTGCGACTCCAGGTCCTGCCACTCCCGGACGCGTACGTAGTGGAGGAACTCCCGCTTGCACAGCCGCCGGAACGCGCTCGACGAGAGCTCGTGCTGCTGCTCCTTGAGGTAGCGCCACAGGTTGAGCCAGGTCAGGAAGTCGGAGGTCTCGTCCTTGAACCGGGCGTGCAGCTGGTCGGCCTGGGCCTGCTCCTTGGGGTGCTCCTGACCCGGGCGCTCGCGCGGATCCTGGAGCGAGAGCGCGGCGGCGACGACGATGACGTCGCGTACGCAGCCGAGCCGCTCGGCCTCGAGCACCATCCGCGCCAGCCGCGGGTCGATCGGCAGCCTGGCGAGCCGCCGGCCCAGCTTCGTCAGCCGCTGGCCGCGCATCGCGCCGAGCTCCTCCAGAAGCTGTACGCCGGCGGTGATGTTGCGCCGGTCGGGCGCCTCCACGAACGGGAACCGGGCGATGTCCCCCAGCCCGAGCGAGGCCATCTGGAGAATGACGCTCGCCAGGTTGGTGCGGAGGATCTCCGGGTCGGTGAACTCCGGCCGACCGAGGAAGTCCTCCTCCGAGTAGAGCCGGATCGCGATGCCCGCCTCGACCCGCCCGGTACGTCCCGACCGCTGGTTCGCCGACGCCTGCGAGATCGGCTCGATGGGCAGCCGCTGCACCTTCGTGCGTGCGGAGTAGCGGGAGATGCGGGCGACACCGGTGTCGACGACGTACTTGATCCCGGGGACCGTCAGCGAGGTCTCGGCGACGTTGGTCGCGAGGACGATCCGGCGGCCGGTGTGGGGCGAGAAGACACGGTGCTGGTCGGCCGCCGACAACCGCGAGAACAAGGGCACGATCTCGACCAGGCCGGTCGACGGGCCGCCGCGGTTCAGCCCGAGCGCATCGGCGAGGGCGTCGGCGGCATCGCGGATCTCCCGCTCGCCGGGGAGGAAGACGAGCACGTCGCCGGGCCCCTCGGCGGAGAGCTCCTTGACCGCGTCGACGATGGCCTCGGTCTGGTCGCGGACGACGACCTCGCCCTCGCCATCCTTTTCAGGCCCAGTCTCCTCGGAGAGCTCCATCAGCGGCCGGTAGCGGACCTCGACGGGGTAGGTGCGCCCGGAGACCTCGATGATCGGCGCAGGCTCTCCGGAACGCGGGTCGGCGAAGTGGGCCGCGAACCGCTCCGGGTCGATCGTCGCCGAGGTGATGATCACCTTCAGGTCCGGTCGCCGCGGGAGCAGCCGGCGCAGGTAGCCGAGCAGGAAGTCGATGTTGAGCGACCGCTCGTGGGCCTCGTCGATGATGATCGTGTCGTAGCGGCGCAGGTCGCGGTCGCGCTGCAGCTCGGCGAGCAGGATGCCGTCGGTCATCAGCTTGATCCGGCTCGCGGCCGAGGACTTGTCGGTGAACCGCACCTGATAGCCGACGAGGTCCCCGAGCTCGGTGCCGAGCTCGGAGGCGATCCGCTCCGCGACCGACCGCGCCGCGATCCGGCGCGGCTGGGTGTGCCCGATGATGCCGTTCGATCCGCGGCCCAGCTCCAGGCAGATCTTGGGCAGCTGGGTCGTCTTGCCCGACCCGGTCTCGCCGGCGACGATCACGACCTGGTGATCACGGATGGCCGCGGCGATGTCCTCGCGGCGCTGGGTGACAGGGAGCTCGGCGGGATAGGTGATCGCCACGGAGACGGCGGCAGGCTGGTCGGAGGACATGACGTCACCATTCTCCCCCGGCGTACCCCTCGACCGCACATCGGTTTCTCCTCGTCCCGCGAGGGCCCGGGCCCGCCGGATGGCGGGAGCGACCGATGTGATTCCCGCCACAGGCCAGGTTCCGTGACGCATGATGCCCGGAGGACGCTGGGTACACGCCGTTCACCGAAGGAGTGCCCCCATGACCGAGACCGCCGACCAGACCTTCTCCGACACCCCCGTCCGACCGCCGTTCGACCCCGAGCTCGTGCCGGTCCTCGAGGCGGTTCGCCAGGCGCTCCCGCCACTCTCGACCGAGACCCTGCCGCTGATGCGGCAGCAGAGCGCCGACGGCCTGCCCGGCATGGAGCCCGTGGATCTGACCGTCGGCGGCGCGGTACGGGTCGAGGAGCGCCAGGTCCCCGGCCCGGAGGGCGCCCCTGACATCACCCTGCTGATCCTGAGCCCCACCGTCGACGGCCCGCCGCGCCCGGCGGTCTACCACACCCACGGCGGCGGCATGGTGATCGGAAACCGCCGGCTCGGGGTGGAGATGTTCCTCGCACAGGTCGCGGCCGGCAACGCCGTGGTCGTCTCGGTCGAGTACCGGCTCGCCCCGGAGCATCCTGACCCGGCGCCCGTGGAGGACTGCTACGCCGGTCTGGTCTGGACGGCCAAGAACGCGGCCGAGCTCGGCGTCGATCCCGAGCGCATCCTGATCGCCGGGGCGAGCGCCGGTGGCGGCCTCGCTGCCGGCACGGCCCTGCTCGCCCGCGACCGTGCCTTCCCAAAGCTGACCCACCAGATCCTCATCTGCCCGATGCTCGACGACCGCTTCGAGACCCACAGCAGCCGCATGCTCGACGACGAGGGCGTCTGGGACCGCCAGGCCAACCTGTTCGGCTGGACCGCGCTGCTCGGCGACCGACGCGGCGGCCCCGACGTCTCCCCGTACGCCGCACCAGCACGCGCCGAGGACCTCAGCGGCCTCCCCCGCACCTACATCGACACCGGCTCGGCGGAGACGTTCCGCGACGAGACCCTGACCTATGCGCGGCGGCTCTCCGAGGCCGGGGTCAGCGTCGACCTCCACATGTGGGGCGGCGGGTTCCACGGGTTCGACCTGATGGCCGGCCACGCCGCCCTCTCGCGCGCCTCGGTCACGACCCGCGACGAGTTCATCCGCCGAGTGCTGGAGGGCTGATCCGCTGACCTCCTCACGTCCCGTCGGCGAGAGCTGAGCGCCCAGCTCGGCTACTCGCCCGCCAAGGGCGAGGGCGTCAGCGCGCCGCGGCCGCGCTGCTGCTCTGGCGCGTGGCCCACGGCACCGACCAGGAGCGCTGAGCGACGCAGGACGGGCGGTCTCGACACGAGATCGAGAACGCCCGCCGGCTCCGCCGCTGGTGGTCAGCAGACGTCGATGAAGTTGATCGGGTCCCAGTTGATGGTGCGCGGACCGTGCTTCGCAGTCGACCTCAGGTAGCGGTCACCCCAGCTCCGCTCGAAGTAGGTGTTGGTTCCGCTGGTCTGGTTGTTCTCGTACTCCGGGTACCCGGTCGAGTAGAAGGCGGACAGCGAGTGGGTCTGGCACCGGTAGAACTGGAACACCTTGTAGGTGCCCCGGGTCGGGTCCCACACGTCCACACACAGCCGGCCCGACGGGCAGTCGTAGTTCTGGACGCCGCCGTCGCGCCAGGTGGTGACCTCGGCCGCCGGCGAGACCGACGGGGACACAGCGGCCGCGACGACGCCCTCACGAGCGTCGCCACCGGACTTCGCGGACGGGTCGGTGCCTCCGCCGGTCGCCGCCACGGCACCGGAGGAGATGCTGGTGACCGCCAGCGTGAGTGCTGCCACGGCCAGGATGCGCTTGAGCATGACGATTCCTTTCAGAGAGAGTGCCTCCGTTGGGAGGAATGACGCTCCGAGAGTCCGGCCGCCGGCCGTCTCCGCGAAACCTATTTGGCCAGGGCCGAAACAGGTATCAGGACGCCGTCGCGCCGCTCAGCACCTGCACCCCGAGCCTGGTGATCTCGTGCCGGACCGAGGTGCCCTCGCGGCGGGTGGTGAGGAGTCCGCCTTCGCGCAGGATTCTCGCCTGCTCGCTGGCCGAGCCGACAGAGATCTGGCACCGGCGCGCCAGCTCGCCGGTCGAGCAACCGGTGCGGACCGCACCGAGGACCGCGGCCCGGGTGCGCCCCAGCATGGCGATCAGCCGCCGGTCAGGCGCCGCTCCCGACCCCGCCGCTCCCGACCCGGCCGGAGCCGCCAGCCCGGTGGCGGGCTTGGCGGTGGGATAGACCAGCATCGGCTCCGGCCCGGGGTCACACAGCTTGATCGGGGTGTCGGGCTCGCAGAAGTAGGACGGCTGGAGCAGGAGGCCACGGCCCTCGAGAAGCACCTCGGCGTCGACGTAGTTCTCGATCTCCAGCACCGGTGCGCGCCACCGGCACCCGGGAAGGCTCGACAGCATCGCCTCGACACCGCCGTCGGCCATCTGCCTGGCGCGCAGGTGCCGGTCCTCGGCGACCAGGTCCGACAGCGACGACCACAGCGGCGCGACCGCTCCCTCGTGGTAGATCGCCACGGCCCGCCCCAACGTACGAAGCGCCGAGACCTCGGCGCCACGGACGGCCTCGAGCCACGGGGTCAGCCGGCGCTGGCGCGCCATGGCGGCGACCTGCGCGGAGATGACCGCCTTGGGCGTACGCAGCGCGAGCTCCATCCCCTCGCCGAAGCCGTGGGCGCCGCCCGACGGCGTCAAGAAGTCCGGCGAGATCCCGAGCGGCGGCGCGATCTCTGCCAGCGGACGCACCACGTCTCGTGGCAGTGCGCTCATGGTCTGCCGACGCCAGGCGGCCAGCTCGACGGTCCGCCCGCGTGTCTGGAGGGCGTGCATGCTGAGCTGCACCTCCCAGAGCGCATCGGGCCCGTCGGCGATCCTGACCCGCGCGAGATCGTCGTAGGTGAAGTGAATCCGCAGCATCGCGTCCCCCGACCATGATGGCGACTCCAGCCGTCTCCGCGACTGTCGTCAGACCATGCTGCGCGCTCGGCCTCACAGACTTCTGACAGAAATCTGCCAGGACCCGCACCGGGCCGCGGTCGCTTCCCTTGGCCCGGGCACCTAGATTATGTCCCCATGACCGGGGAGCCGAGCGAGACCGAGGTCCAGGACGCGCTGCGTGCGCTCCGCGGAGAGGACGACGCCCTCAACGAGCGGTCGGTGCAGACCGTCCGCGACCTTCATCGGCTGCGCGACGCGCTGACCCGGTTCGGCGATGACGAGCCGTCCGGCGACACCCAACCGGCGCGGAACAGATTCCGACTCTGAGTCGAAATAGGCCAATGGGTGGGACGCCGAGTTACGTAGCCGATTTCAAGAGGGTTACCGTTGCTGATCGTGACCGAATCTCTAACAGTGCGTGACAACCGCACCGGGGTGGAGTACGACATCCCGATCACCGACGGCACCATCCGCGCCGCCGACCTGGGGAAGATCAAGGCCGCCGACCCGGCTACCAACGAAGAAGGTCCCGGCCTGGCCGTCTACGACCCCGGCTTCGTCAACACCGCTTCGTGCCGATCTTCCGTCACCTACATCGACGGTGACAAGGGGATCCTCGAGTATCGCGGCTATCCCATCGAGCAGCTCGCGGAGCACTCCAACTTCCTCGAGGTCTCCTACCTCCTGGTCCACGGCGCACTGCCGACCAAGGAGGAGTACGACGCGTGGGTGCACGAGATCACCTACCACACGTTCGTGCACGAGAACATCAAGGAGTTCATGCAGGGCTTCCGCTATGACGCTCACCCGATGGGCATGCTCATGGCGTCGGTCGGTGCGATGTCGACGTTCTACCCGGACGCCGCCAACATCTCCGACCCCGACAACCGCCGCCTGCAGATCATCCGCCTGATCGCCAAGATGCCGACGCTCGGCGCCTGGGCGTTCCGCCACGCGCAGGGCAAGCCGTACGTCTACCCGGACAACGACCTGTCCTACACCGGCAACTTCCTCTCCATGCTCTTCAAGATGAGCGAGTCGAAGTACGCGCCGGACGAGCGCATCGAGAAGGCGCTCGACACCCTCTTCATCCTGCACGCCGACCACGAGCAGAACGCCTCCGCCAACGCGGTCCGCAGCGTCGGCTCGACCCAGGTCGACCCCTACTCCTCGGTGGCCGCCGGCGTCGGCGCGCTCTTCGGCCCGCTCCACGGCGGCGCCAACGAGGCCGTGCTCCGGATGTTGCGCCGCATCGGCAAGGTCGAGAACATCCCCGCCTTCATCGAGGGCGTCAAGGCCGGCAACGAGCGGCTGATGGGCTTCGGCCACCGGGTCTACAAGAACTACGACCCGCGGGCAAAGCTGATCAAGCAGCAGGCCTACAACGTGTTCGAGGTGACCGGCACCAACCCGCTCCTCGACATCGCCCAGGAGCTGGAGAAGATCGCGCTGGAGGACGAGTACTTCGTCAAGCGCAAGCTCTACCCCAACGTCGACTTCTACTCCGGTCTCATCTACGAGGCCCTGGAGTTCCCGCCGGAGATGTTCACCGTGCTGTTCGCCATCGGGCGTACGCCGGGCTGGCTCTCCCAGTGGCTGGAGCTCGTCCAGGACAAGGAGCAGAAGATCGCCCGTCCGAAGCAGATCTACACCGGCGAGCGCGGCCTCGAGTTCGTGCCGCGCGATGTCCGTTGGGCGTGACGGTTCCCGACACGCAGACCCCGTCCACCACGCCCGTGGTGGACGGGGTCGTGTGGGATTTCGGGAATGTGCTGATCCGCTGGGACCCGCTCCCGGCGATCGCCGCCGGCATCGGTGACGCCGACGCCCGCGCGTTCCTGGAGTCCTACGACTTCGGCTCGTGGAACTACGCCCAGGACGCCGGCCGCACCTGGGCCCAGGCGCTCACGGTGCTCGAGCAGGAGGCGCCCGAGTGGATCGCGGCGGGGGCCGCGTACGTCGACAACTTCCCGCTCTCGCTCCTCGGTCCGGTCCCCGGCACCCATGAGCTGGTCCGCGAGCTCGCGGCCGTCGGGTTGCCGCAGCTGGGCCTGACCAACTGGTCGGCCGAGCTCTATCCGCATGCTCCGGCGACGTACGACGTGATCGAGCTGCTCCGCGACGTCGTCGTCTCCGGTGAGGTACGCCTGGCGAAGCCCGACCCGGCGATCTACCGCCTCGTCGCCGAGCGCGCCGGAATCCCGCTGGAGCGGCTGGCGTTCATCGACGACAGCGCGGCCAACGTGGCCGCCGCTGCGGCTCTCGGCATGCAGGCGATCCAGTTCACCGGGGCCGAGCAGCTCCGCCAGGACCTGGTCGCGCTCGGTCTCCCGGTCACGGCGCTCTAGACGACGCCCTGCTCGGGCGCGCGCTCGAGGCGGCGTACGCCCGCGAAGGAGATCGACAGCAGGGCGCTGCCGGAGATCACCGCGGCGACCACGAGCAGCCAGGTGTCGAAGCCCACCGCGACCGCGACCGGGCCGACGAGTGCGAGCCCGACGGGGCGGGCGACGAACGAGCCCACGATGTCGAACGAGTAGACCCGGGAGAGCTTCTCCTCGGGGATCTCCTGCTGGATCGCGATCTGCCAGAAGACGTCGAAGACCTGCAGCCCGAACCCGTGCAGGAAGGCGCCGAGCAGGATCGGCCAGAGCGTGTCGGAGACCGCCATCGAGATCGGGAAGAGGCCGGTCATCGCGAGGAAGTAGACGCCCACGGCGAGCAGCCGGCGCGGGCGGAAGCGCAGGCAGAAGAGACCGCCGACGAAGAAGCCAGCCATCAGGGCGGCGAGCGCGAAGCCCCACGACGCCCGGCCGATGCCCTCGCCGACCACGATCGGGCCGAGCACGCTGTGGGCACCCGACCAGAACAGGTGGTAGAGCAGCGCCTGCAGGATCAGGAACCACAGCCACGAGTGCCGCACCACCTCGCGGAAGCCCTCGCCCAGGTCGGCGAGCATCGAGGCCTTGCGCGGCTCCCGCTCGTGCGGCACCCGCATGCCGGAGTAGGCGATCGCGGCGATGACGAAGGTGACCGCGTCGATCGTGATCGCCCACCCCGGCCCGACGGCCGCGACGAGCACGCCACCGAGGGCGTAGCCGATGGTCGCGGCGGTGGTCTGGAGCAGCGACCGGACGGAGACGGCGGCGCCGAGATCCTCGTCGGGCACGACGACCTTGGTCATCGCCATCGCCGAGGGCTGGTTGAGCGCCGCCACGATGCCGGCCAGGCCACCCATCACCGCGATCGACGGGATCGTCGCGACGTCGAGGATCACCGTCGCGGCCAGCGCCCCGATCACGACGGCGCTGATCGCGGCCGTGCCCTCCATCATCACCTTGCGCGAGACGCGGTCGCCGAGGACGCCCCCGGCCAGCGTGGTCAGCACCTGGCAGGCCGCGAAGACGGCCTCGACCAGGCCGAGCTGGGTCGCTGTGCCACCCAGGTCGAGCACCGCGAAGGCGAGCGCGACCGGGGTGATCGCGTTGCCCAGCGACGAGGACGCCGTGCCCGTGACGAGCCGGCGGAAGTTGCGGTGCCTCAGCGGCGCGGGGCGCTTGGCCGGCGGCTCGGCGGTCACAGTCATGCCGCCAAGGTACTTCGCCAGCGAACTATTCGCCATCGAATTATCAATCACCGAAAGGTAGGCTCGGCCCATGGCAGACACGGAGGACCGAGCCGACCGTCATGTGGCCCGGTGGCGCGACCACTGGCTCGACATCGACTTCGACGACGAGATCGAGGCGATCACGGTGCGGATCGGCTCCATCTCGAAGTTCTTCGACGATGCCCGTGCGGCGGCGGCGAGCGAGGTCGGCCTGGCCGACTTCGAGTACAAGACGCTCCACATGCTGATGATCCGCGACACCCCCGGCCACGCCTCCCCCACGGCTCTCGCGAAGGACCTCGACATCAGCCCGGCCGGGATGACGGGCCGGCTCGACAGCATGGAGAAGGCTGGGTGGGTGCGGCGTACGGCATCGGTGGAGGACCGCCGCAAGATCAGCGTCGAGGCGACGAAGGCCGGGATCGAGATCTGGCGGCGGGCGATGGATCTGCGCGGCGAGGCCGAGACCAGGCTGCTGCAGACGCTGAGCCCGGAGCGGCGTACGGAGCTCGCGGCGCTCCTCAAGGAGGTGACGCTGCGGATCGAGGCCGAACAGGCCGCTGCCCCGGGGCACCATGGGCGTCCCGGGGCAGCGGAGGAGTCATACGACGGGCTCAGTGGCCCTTCTGCGACGAGTCCGCGAGCGCGACGATCGCTGCGGCGGCCTTGAAGTACTTGTTCGTACCGAGGTCACGGACGGTCTTGATACCGAAGGCCGCGAGCAGGGCCTCCTCGTCCGCCTTGCTGATCCCGGCGATCGCCTCGATCGGGGCGTCGGCGAGCTCGACGAGGTCGTGCTCCTCGTAGGCCTTGAGCAGAAGTTTGTCCAGGTTCGCGCTGACCGGCATTGCCTTACTCCTTCGTGGATGTGACTGAAACCGTGCGCCAGCACCATAGGTCCGGAGCTCGCCACCGGCCCGGACCCACACGCCGGACCACCAGATGTTCAGCAACTGCGCGGATCTGCGTACGCTTCCACCCGCCGAGAAGATGGCCGATCAGCTCCGCGAGCGCCGGGAGCGCCTGGGGTCTCCGGCACCTGAGGCTTCTCTTCGTGACCCCATAGCCCCGTCTCAGCCGGTTCACAGGGACGCTGGCCAGACTCGAAGACATGACCGAACTCCCTCCTCAGCAGCCGAGTGGGACCCCGCCGCAGTGGACTCCCCCGGCCCCTCCTGCCGGATCCACCCAGCCTCCCGCCGGCCCGTTCGCGGCCCCGCCGGCCCAGACCTCCGTCATGCCGTCCGTGCCGGCGACGCCTGGCAAGAAGCGCTCGGGCCGCGCCGGTCTCGTCGCTGCGGTCCTCGCCGGTGCACTGGTCGCCGGCGGCACCGCTGGCGTCGGGGGCGCGGCGATCTACGACGCCCTCAACGGTGACGGCATGGGCGGCGGCGCGAACACGCCGGCCACCTCCCAGGTCGTCGACGCCAAAGCCCCCGAAGGCAGCATCGAGAAGGTCTCGGCCAAGGTCCTCCCCTCGGTGGTGAAGATCGAGGTCACCTCCCAGCAGGGCTCCGGCTCGGGCTCCGGCGTCGTCATCTCCTCCGACGGCACGATCCTGACCAACAACCACGTCGTCGAGCTGGCCGCCAACGGCGGCACCGTGACGGTCGACTTCAACGACGGCACGTCGGCCCCCGCCGAGGTCCTCGGCACCGACCCGCTCACCGACACCGCCGTGATCAAGGCCAAGGGCGTCTCCGACCTGACCCCGATCACCTTCGGCAAGTCGTCGAACCTGACCGTCGGCCAGAGCGTCGTGGCGATCGGCTCCCCGTTCGGCCTCGACTCCACGGTGACCACCGGCATCGTGAGCGCGCTCGACCGCCCGGTCAACGTCGGCGTGGACCAGAACGGCGCGGCGACGGTCTACCCGGCGGTGCAGACCGACGCGGCGATCAACCCCGGCAACTCGGGCGGGGCGCTCGTCGATCTCAACGGCAACCTCGTCGGCATCAACGCCTCGATCCGCTCCGGCGGCGGCGCGACCAGCGAGGACGCGGGCTCGATCGGCATCGGCTTCGCGATCCCGATCGATGAGATCCGCCCGATCGTCGAGCAGCTCGAGAAGGGCGAGCAGGCCACCCACGCACAGTTCGGCATCTCGGTCTCGGACGCACCCGCGGCCCAGAACGGCCAGAACTCGGTCACCGGGGCCATGGTCCAGGAGGTCAGCCCGGGCAGCACCGCCGAGAAGGCGGGCCTCGAGAAGGGCGACATCATCACCAAGGTCGACGACCACATCATCACCGGATCGGACTCCCTCGTGGCGACCGTCCGCTCCTACCGCCCGAACGACGAGGTCGAGGTGACCTGGACCCGCAACGGCGAGGAGCACACCGAGACGGTGACCCTGGACTCCGACGCCGGCTGATCTCCCGATCTCCCCGCAAGACGCAGGGATCCGCAGGGGTCTCAGCGCCGCGGGGTGCCACCATCCGAGCGCCTCATGCCCGACTCTGACCGGGTATGAGGCGCTCGTGCGCTGTGCCGATGCAGGTCAGGAGAGCTGCTTCTGGATGCTGCACAGCCACTCGACCGGCTCGAAGCCCATGGCCTCGTTGACCTGGATCATGTGGCTGTTGACCTCGGCGTTGTAGGTCCCCAGCGTCGGCACCTCCGGCCGCTCGGACTGGAGCAGCCTGAGGTTGGCGACCTTCACCGCCAGCCCGAGCCGGTGACCGCGGTGGGCCGCCTCGACCAGGGTGCCCCACTGGTAGCTCTTGCCGTCCTGGCTCGAGTAGCCGATCACCGTGTAGGCCACCACCTTGCCGTCGGCGTCCAGCGCCACCGAGTGGTAGAGGGTCCGCTTCTGGGCGGCCACCAGCTCCTCCATCTCGCGCACCTTCGCCACGTCGGGCTCGGGCGCCTCGAGGTCCAGGTCGCCGGTGGGCGCCTCGGTCTCCAGGCTGGCGTCGAGCACCGCCCAGCTCTCGACGATGTCGTCGGGCACCCGGCCGACCCAGGACCGCAGCGTGTAGTCGCCGTGCCGCTCGGCTGCCTGCGCCGCCAGCCGGTCGAGGACGTCGTCGGGCACCGGCAGCCTGAGCAGGCGGCGTACCTCCACCAGGGCTGGCGCATAGCCCCGCGCGACGCCGAAGTCGCGCCCCGGCGAGCCCTCACCGCCGGAGCCGAGCGACCAGGGCCACCAGATCTCACCGGTCAGCGACGTACGTCCCTGCGCGCGGGCCTCCGCCTCGACATGGTCCAGCAGAGCAGTGCCGTGGCCCCGCCTCCGGTGGGCCGGCAGCACGGCCACGATGATCGTGGCCCGGTGGAGGTTGTCGAGCAGCGGCATGGCCACCCAGCCGGCGGCCACCGTCGTGTCGCCGACCCGGCCGACGTAGGCCCGCCGGTCGGTCTTCTCGGTCTGCTGCTGCAGCTCGACGCGCTGCTCCTCACGTGCCCACAGATCCGCGTCGGGGCCGCGTACGTCGAGCCACGCCGCGGTCATCACGTCGTACCACGCGTCGAAGGCGCCGTCGTCGAACGGGTCGACGCGCTCGATCACCAGCTCACTCATCGTGACCTCTCCACTCTGCTCTCGTCCCAGACCGGCTCCGGGGACTCGTAGACCTCGCCGTTGGCGCCATAGACCAGGAACCGGTCGAAGCCGCGGGCGAACCAGCGGTCGTGGGTGACCGCGATGACGGTGCCCTCGAAGGACTCCAGCCCGGCCTCGAGGGCCTCGGCCGACTGCACGTCCAGGTTGTCGGTCGGCTCGTCGAGCAGCAGCAGCGTGGCGCCGCTCAGCTCCAGCAGAAGGATCTGAAAGCGCGCCTGCTGGCCGCCCGAGAGCGAGTCGAAGGTCTGCTCGGCGGCGTGCGCGAGCTCGTAGCGGTCGAGCACCCGGGAGGCGGCCTCCCGGCCCATCCCGGCCCGCCCTCGCCCGTCGGGCGTGACCTCGCCGCGGTGCAGGATGTCGAGCAGCGTACGTCCCACCAGCTCCGGATGGGCATGGGTCTGCACGAACCAGCCCGGCCGCACGCGGGCACCGAGCTTGGCTTTGCCACGGTGACGGACCGGCTCGATGGGGGTGTCCTCGACGGGGCGGTGCTCCACATCCGGGTCGGTGCCACCGCGGGCCAGCAGCCGCAGGAAGTGGGACTTGCCCGAGCCGTTGGAGCCCAGCACCGCGACCCGCTCGCCGTACCAGACCTCCAGGTCGAACGGACGCATCAGCCCGGTGAGCTCGAGCGACTCGCAGACCACCGCGCGCTTGCCGGTGCGCCCGCCGCGCAGCCGCATCTGTACCGCCTGCTCCCGCGGCTGCTCGACGGGCGGGCCGGCCTCCTCGAACTTCCGGAGCCGGGTCTGGGCCGCCTTGTACTGGCTGGCCATCCCGTCGTTGTACTCCGACTTGATCTTCAGTCGCAGGACCAGCGCCTTGATCTTGGCGTGCTCCTCGTCCCAACGGCGGCGCAGCTCCTCGAACCGCAGGAACCGGTCCTTGCGGGCCTCGTGATAGGAGGCGAAGCCGCCAGGGTGCGTCCACGTGGTGTTGCCGGCACCGGACGCGCCGAGCGCGACGGTGACCACTCTGGTCGCGGTGTTGCCCAGCAGCTCACGGTCGTGGCTGACGTACAGGATGGTCTTCGGGGACTCCCGGATCCGCTCCTCGAGCCACATCTTTCCCGGCACGTCGAGGAAGTTGTCGGGCTCGTCGAGCAGGAGGACCTCGTCGGGGCCGCGGAGCAGATACTCCAGGACCAGGCGCTTCTGCTCGCCGCCGGAGAGGGTGTCCAGCGAGCGGTAGCGGGCACGGTCGTAGGGCACCCCGAGCCCAGCCGTGGTGCACACGTCCCAGACGACCTCGAGGTCGTAGCCGCCGGCGTCGGCGTACTCGGCCAGCGCCGTCGCATAACGCATCTGCAGCGGTTCGTCCTCCGACGACATCAGCTCCAGCTCGCACGCCTCCACCGCCGCGGCGGCCTCGCGCACGCGCGCGGGCGCCACCGAAAGAAGGAGCTCACCCACCGTCGACGACCCGCGACCGACCATCTGCCGCATCACGCCGAGACCGCCCGAGCGCACCACGGATCCGGCGGTCGGCGTCAGCTCCCCGGTGACGATCCGCAGCAGCGTCGTCTTGCCGGCGCCGTTGGCGCCGACCAGCGCGACCTTCGCGCCCTCACCCACCCGGAAGGAGACGTCATCGAGCAGCACTCGCCCGTCAGGCAGCTGGAATCGCACTCCAGCAACATCCACATGTCCCACAGCCGACCAGTCTGGCACCCGTGTCGAATGGTTATTCCCGGTCGTGTTGGACAAATCGGTCCCATCAGTAGAACGTGACGCTCGACACATTTTGGCAATTACCGATATGACTGACGCCATGCCTCCGCTCGACAGCCAGATCGCTGACCTGCTCACTCTCTTCGCGAAGGGCCAGCCCCTGGAGTCCTACGATCCGCCGACGGCACGAACCCTCTATCGGGCGCTGGCGGAGGGAGTGCCGCTACCACCCGTCGGCTCCGTGGAGGCGTCGACGATCCCCGGGGCGGCCGGCGACCTGGACGTACGCATCTACCGGCCCACCACGCAGGGCCCGCTGCCGACGATCGTGATGTTCCACGGCGGCGGCTGGGTGGTCGGCGACCTCGACACCCACGAGGACCAGGCCCGCAACCTCTCCACGATCTGCGACGCCGTGGTCGTCGCGGTCGACTACCGGCTCGCGCCCGAGCACCCCTTCCCCGCCGCCTACGAGGACGCGGTCGCCACGGCGCGCTGGGTCAGCGACAACGCGGCGACGCTCGGAGGCGACGGCCGGGTCGCGGTCGCCGGGGACAGCGCCGGCGGCAACCTGTCGGCCGCCGTCGCCCAGGCCTTCCGGGACGAGGGGCGCGAGCTCGCCGGCCAGCTGCTGATCTACCCGGCGACCGACATGACCAGCGGCTACCCCTCCTACGCGGAGAACGGCCACGGCTACTTCCTCGAGCTGCCCACGATGAAGTGGTTCTCCGACAACTACGTCGGCGACGCCGACCGCAGCGACCCCCGTCTGAGCCCGATCAAGGGGTCCCTGGAGGGCCTGGCGCCGGCGGTCGTGGTGACCGCGGAGTTCGATCCGCTGCGGGACGAGGGCATCGCGTACGCCAAGGCGCTGGAGAGCTCAGGGGTCCCGACGACCTATCACCACTGCGACGGACTCATCCACGGCTTCTTCGCGATGGGTCATCATTCGCAGGCGGCGCAGGTCGCGATCGAGGAGACGTGTGCGCTGTTCAGGACCGTGCTCCACGGGTGATCCAGGACACACTCGCAAACCAGGGGTATTCCTGATGACCGTCGTTTGAGGATGGTCCAGACTGGGCCGCATGCCGATTGCTGCCCAGGTAAGTTCCTCTGTACGGGCGATGACGCGGCCGCTGACCGAGCGCGTCCGCAAGCTTGCCCTGCAGTTCGCGATGCGGGGCAAGGAGACGCCGATCCCCGACATCACCACGCTGCGCAAGATCCCCGAACACCTGACCTTCCCGCTGCGCCGCGACGGCGTCGACCCGGTGCCGCTGCTCGCCGAGAGCCGGGCGCAGGCACCGGTCACCAAGCTCGGCTCGGTGCTCGGCCTCGACATCGTGCTGGTCACCGGCCACGCCGAGTCCAAGCACGTCCTGGCCAACAAGGACAGCTACTCCAACGACATGCGCCACCTGCTCGGCACCCGCAAGCGCACCGACGCCGAGGGCATCGGTGGCCTCGGCATGACCGACCCACCCGACCACACCAAGCTCCGCGGCCTGCTGACCCCGGAGTTCACCATGCGCCGCCTGGGCCGTCTCAACGGGATGATCGACCGGATCGTCACCGATGCCCTCGACGACATGGAGGCCAACGGCCCCGAGGTCGACCTCGTCCAGCACTTCGGCTTCGAGATCCCCTTCCGGGTGATCTGCGAGCTTCTCGGCATGCCCGAGGACGTACGCGACGAGTTCCACAAGCTCGGCATGGCCCGCTTCGACCTCTCCGAGGGCGGCGCCGGCGCCTTCGGTGCCGCCACCGAGACCAGGACCTTCCTCATCGAGCAGGTCCGCCAGCAGCGTGCCAACCCCGGCGACGGCATGATCGGCGAGATCATCCGCAACAAGGGCGCGGAGTACGACGACGTCGAGCTCGGCGGCCTCGCCGACGGCGTCTTCCTCGGCGGCTACGAGACCTCCGCCTCGATGCTCTCCATGGGCGCCTACGTGCTGATGCAGAACCCCGAGGCGTACGAGATCCTGCGCTCGGGCGACCGTGCCGGGGTCGACACGGTGGTTGAGGAGCTGCTCCGCTACCTGTGCCCCGTCCAGCTCGCCTTCCCGCGGTTCGCGCGCGAGGACCACGACCTCTTCGGCCTGCCGGTCAAGAAGGGTGCCGTCGTCCTGGTCAGCCTCACCGGCGCCAACCGCGACCCCGCGGTCGTGCCGAAGCCGGAGCAGTTCGACCTCCGCAACGCCGAGACCATGCACTTCGCCTTCGGCCACGGCATGCACCGCTGCGTCGGCGCCGAGCTGGCCCGGATGGAGCTCCGCGCCGCCCTCACCGGCCTCGCCAGCCGCTACCCCGACCTCGCCATGGCCACCGACGACCCCGGCGACCTCGGCTGGCGCGACCTCTCGGTCGTCTACAGCCTCGACCGCCTCCCGGTGAAGCTGACCAAGGACCCGGTCCCCGCCTGACCCAAGGTCCGCCGAGTCGGCCCGGCGTGGTCAGGCGCGTACGGTCTCCAGGACGCGGAAGCCCTTGGCGCTGCCGATGCGGGTGGTGGGGAAGCCCTGCTCGTCGAGCCAGCGCTGGAGGGAGTCGCCGCCGAGGTTCTTGCCGACGACCATGACGGCACGGCCGTCGGGGGCGAGGCGCGGGAGCCAGGTGAGGAGCAGCTCGTGGAGGGCCTGCTTGCCGATCCGGATGGGCGGGTTGCTCCAGATCTCGTCGTACGTCACCGCCTGGTCGATCTCGGCCGGGACCGCGGCGCGGTAACGGTCGGAGAGCCCGAGGGCGGCGGCGTTCTCGTTGGCCAGCAGGACGGCGCGCTCGTTGACGTCGACGCCGGTGACGTACGCCTCCGGGACGGCGAGTCCCACCGCGAGCCCGATGACGCCGTAGCCGCAGCCGAGATCCAGGACGCGTGCGCCCGGCTTCAGCGCGGGCGGCTCGGTCTCCTTGAACAGCACCGACGTGCCGATGTCCAGGCGGCCCTTGGCGAAGACGCCCGATCCCGAGACCAGCGACAGATCCAGATCCCACACGGTCGCAGAGACCGGGATCCGTTCGAAGGGGACCGACGGGTCGGCGGAGAAGTAGTGCTCGTCGTCAGTCCCGGTCAACCTCGTCAGCCTCTCTCCGGTTCATGGTGCGCTCGTGCTGGGCCGCCAGCATGTCGTCGGGCGGATAGGCGACCTCTTCGAGGGTCAGCCCGTTGGCGGGCGCGATCGGGATCGACGAGGTGCGCGAGCGCGCAGCCAGCGACTCCTTGGCCCAGGTGACGTCCTTGCGGCCCTCGCCGATCACCATCAGGCAGCCGACCAGCGACCGCACCATCGAGTGGCAGAAGGCGTCGGCGAGGACAGTCGCCTCGATGATGCCGTCGGGGCGCCGCTCCCAGGTGAGCTGGCGCAGGTCGCGGATCGTGGTGGCACCCTCGCGCGGCTTGCAGAAGGTGGCGAAGTCGTTGAGCCCGACGAGGTCGGCCGAGGCGACGTTCATCAGCGACAGGTCGAGCGGCCGGGTCCGGTAGAGCACGTGCCCGCGCTGCAGCGGGTCGACGTACGCCGGGTCGTCCACGATCCGGTAGACGTAACGTCGCCACAGCGCCGAGAACCGGGCGTTGAAGCCTTCGGGAGCCTCGACGGCGGCACGAACCCGCAGGTCGGCGGGGAGGATCCCGTTCAGCCGGCGCACCAGCGCGTCGAGCGGCGACTGCTCCGACCGTCCGCGCGAGGCAGCGAGCAGGTCGGCGTCGATGTCGAAGTGGGCCACCTGGCCACGCGCGTGCACGCCGGAGTCGGTCCGCCCGGCGACCGTCACCCAGACCTGGGACCGCTCCCCCGTCGACGGCACCCGTAGCGCGGTCGCCAGCGCGTCCTGCAGAACACCCTGGACCGTACGCAGTCCCGGCTGGGTCGCCCAGCCGTGGAACATGGTGCCGTCGTAGGCGAGGTCGATCCTGATGCGCACGGGCCCATTCTCGCAGCGACCACGCCGTTTGCCAGACTCGGCGCATGCGCTACGTGATCTTCGGTGCCGGGGCTGTCGGCGGAGTGGTCGGCGGGCTGCTGCACCGCGCGGGGGTCGATGTCACCCTCGTCGCCCGCGGCGACCACCTCCGAGTGATCCGCGAGCGTGGCCTCACGCTCGACACCCCGGAGGCGGTGCTGCGTCTCGACGTCCCCGTGGTCGCCGACGCCGGCGAGCTCACCTGGACCGAGGACACCGTCGTGCTCCTCAGCGTCAAGAGCCAGCAGACCGAGGCCGCGCTCGAGGACCTCGCCGCGTACGCACCGCCGAGCACCCCGGTGGTCGCCATGCAGAACGGCGTCGCGAACGAGCCGCGGATCCTGCGGCGGTTCGCCCGGACGTACGCCATCCATGTCGTCCTCCCCGCCACGTTCCTGACGCCGGGCACGGTCGTCCAGGGCTCCGGCAACAGGCCCGGCATCCTCGACATCGGCCGCTACCCGGCCGGCGTCGACGAGACCGCCGGCGCGATCGCGAACGACCTGGTCGAGGCGGGGTTCCTGAGCGAGCCGCGCGCCGACATCATGGCGTGGAAGCACCGCAAGCTGCTCAACAACCTGGGCAACGGCATCAACGCCGCGATCGCCCCCGGCCCCAGCGACGAGGAGATCTACGCCCGCTGCCTGGCCGAGGCCGAGGCCGCCCTCGCTGCCGCCGGCATCAGCGTCGTGACCGCCGACGAGGACCGTACGCGGCGAGCCGGCCACATCACCGGACGCGGCGGCACCAACAACAGCTCGACGTGGCAGAGCCTCGCCCGCGGCAGCGGCGTCGAGATCGACTACCTCTCCGGGGAGATCGTGCTGCTCGGCCGTCTCCACGGCGTCCCGACGCCGGTCAACGAGGCCATCCAGCGCGCGGTGCACGACATCGCCCGCACCGGCGCCGAGCCCGGCAGCATCGACGGCACCATCTTCCTCGCCGGCCTCTGACGTCTGCTCCGAAAAGGGTGGTCAGCCACCCCGGACTCCGGCAGGCTGCCGGTCATGAGCCACGCCTCGCCGCCTCCGCCGTCGCCACTGCCACCTGCCCAGGTCGCCGGCTCCGCGTCTCGATCCACCAGGACAGCGACCATCGTCGTGATCGTGGCGGTGGTGATCCTGCAGATCCTGATCGCCCTGACCGGCCTCGTCCTGACGTACGTCCTCGACGGTTCCGAGGCCGGCATGACCCTCACCACGGTCGCGACCATCGTGCTCAACGCACTGGTGTACGCCGTGGTGGCAGCGGGCGCGGCGTACATCGCCCACAGTCCGACGGGCCGGCTCCTGGGCATCGTGCTGCCGATGCTCGCCTGGCTGTTGAGCTCCGGACTCTGGTACGGCCTCCCGCAGCTGCTCGACTTCTACAGCGCGGCCGTCAGCGGTCTTCTCGGACCGCTGTTCCTGGTGATGGTCCTGGCCGGCTGGGGATGCGCCGCCTGGACCGGCCGCCGTTGGCTCATCGGGCTCCCCGTCACCTATCTCCTGCTCATCGGCGTGCACGTCTCGCTGTCGCTCGCGATGACACCGGAGATGTCCATCGACAACATCCCCCTGATGCTGATACTGACCGCATTCACCACCCTCGCGACGACCCTCGTCCTGGTCTTCGGCGGGGTCGTCTGCTGGCTGCTGGCCCGCTCCGAGCAGACCGGGAAATGACAGTGGCCCGCCACCCTCGCGGGTGGCGGGCCACAGCTCAGAACCAGATCAGGCCTTGGCCTCGTCCTCGGTGGTCTCCGCAGCGGGAGCCTCCTCGGCAGCAGCCTCGGTGGTCTCGTCGGCGGCGGTCTCCTCGACCGGCGCCTCCTCAGCCTTCTCCTCGACCTTCTCCTCGGCGGGAGCGGAAGCCGGGGCCGCGGCAGCCGGAGCAGCCTTGGTCTTCGGCTCGTAGGCCTCGGTGACGAGCTCGATCACAGCCATCGGAGCGTTGTCGCCCTTACGGGGACCGATCTTGGTGATCCGGGTGTAGCCACCCGGACGCTCCGCGAACTGCTCGGCGATCTCGGTGAAGAGGGTGTGCACGACGGACTTGTCGCGGATGGTCTTGAGGACCTCGCGACGGTTGTGCAGGTCACCCTTCTTGGCCTTGGTGATCAGCTTCTCCGCGACCGGGCGGAGGTGCCGGGCCTTGGCCTCGGTGGTGGTGATGCGGCCGTTCTCGAACAGCGCGGTGGCGAGGTTCGAGAGGATCAGCTTCTGGTGCGCGGGCGAACCGCCGAAACGGGCACCCTTCTTCGGGGTAGGCATCGTGCCTGCTCCTTCTCTCCGGCCGTATCAGGTACCGGGGTAGACGCCCAAGTGGGCGATTTTCTTTATGGGTTAACGCCGGGCCGCGGCGAAGCCGCCTGGCCCGGCGCTACAACTCAGTACTGCTCGTCCTCGACGAACGCGTCGTCGTCATCGTCGCCGTAGGCGGCGAGGGCGGCGGACGGGTCGAAGCCCGGAGCGCTGTCCTTGAGGGACAGGCCCATCTCGTGCAGCTTCAGCTTGACCTCGTCGATGGACTTGGCGCCGAAGTTACGGATGTCGAGCAGGTCCTGCTCCGAACGCGAGATGAGCTCACCCACGGTGTGGATGCCCTCGCGCTTGAGGCAGTTGTAGGAACGAACGGTCAGCTGCAGGTCCTCGACCGGGAGGGCGAGGTCGGCGGCGAGCTGCTCGTCGACCGGCGACGGGCCGATGTCGATGCCCTCGGCGTCGACGTTCAGCTCGCGGGCCAGACCGAAGAGCTCGACCAGGGTCTTACCGGCCGAGGCGATCGCGTCGCGGGGAGCGATCGACGGCTTGGTCTCGACGTCGATGACGAGCTTGTCGAAGTCCGTGCGCTGCTCGACACGGGTGGCCTCGACCTTGTAGCTGACCTTGAGGACCGGCGAGTAGATCGAGTCGACCGGGATGCGGCCGATCTCGTTCTCGGCACCCTTGTTCTGGACCGCGGAGACGTAGCCACGACCGCGCTCGACGACGAGCTCGAGCTCGATCTTGCCCTTGTCGGACAGCGTCGCGATCTTCAGGTCGGGGTTGTGCACCTCGACACCGGCCGGCGGCGCGATGTCGGCGGCGGTCACGTCACCGGCACCGGACTTGCGCAGGTACATGGTCACGGGCTCATCGTGCTCGGAGGAGACGACCAGACCCTTGAGGTTGAGGATGATCTCGGTGACATCCTCCTTGACGCCCTCGATGGTCGAGAACTCGTGGAGAACGCCGTCGATCTTGATCGAGGTGACCGACGCACCGGGGATCGAGGAGAGCAGGGTGCGGCGAAGAGAGTTGCCCAGCGTGTAACCGAAGCCCGGCTCGAGGGGCTCGATCACGAAGCGGGAGCGGAACTCCTCGACGGACTCTTCCGACAGGGTGGGGCGCTGTGCGATAAGCACTGATTTGTCCTTTCCGGGCCGACCGCTATTTGACGGACCCGAACTTCAAGGGGTGATGACGGAAGGCTGTGGGGGCGGCAAGGCCCCGGCGTACGACTTCTGTGAAGTTTGAACGCCGGGGACCCGCCATGGTTACTGCAAGGGGCTGATCAGAGCTTCGAGTAGTACTCGACGATCAGCTGCTCCTGGACCGGGACGTCGATCTGAGCCCGGACGGGGAGCTGGTGAACCAGGATGCGCATCCGGCTCGGGACAGCCTCGAGCCAAGCCGGGACGACGCGCTCGCCGTGGGTCTCGCGAGCCACGATGAACGGGGTCATCTCCAGCGACTTCTCGCGAACGTCGATGACGTCGTGAGCCGAGACCTGGAACGAAGGCACGTTGACCTTCTTGCCGTTGACCAGGAAGTGGCCGTGGACGACCAGCTGGCGGGCCTGGCGGCGGGTGCGGGCGAAGCCGGCACGGTAGACGACGTTGTCCAGGCGGCCCTCGAGCAGCTGGAGCAGGTTGTCACCGGTCTTGCCGTCGCGACGGTGGGCCTCGGCGTAGTAGGAAGCGAACTGCTTCTCCATCACGCCGTAGGTGAAGCGAGCCTTCTGCTTCTCACGAAGCTGGAGGAGGTACTCGCTCTCCTTGATGCGGCCGCGGCCGTGCTGACCCGGCGGGTAGGGGCGCTTCTCGAACGCTGCGTCGTTGCCGACAAGGTCGACACCGAGACGGCGCGACTTGCGGGTCATGGGTCCGGTGTAACGGGCCATTACTCTTCAGTCTCCTTCTATGTCTCGGTGGGGATCAAACGCGGCGGCGCTTGGGCGGACGGCAACCGTTGTGCGGGGCCGGCGTGACGTCCTGGATGGTGCCGACCTCGAGGCCGATCGCACCCAGGGAACGGATCGCGGTCTCGCGGCCCGAGCCCGGGCCCTTGACGAAGACGTCGATCTTCTTCATGCCGTGGTCCATCGCCCGGCGGCCAGCGGCCTCGGCGGCCATCTGAGCGGCGAACGGGGTGGACTTACGCGAGCCCTTGAAACCGACGGTGCCGGCCGAGGCCCACGAGATCACCGCACCGGTCGGGTCGGTGATCGTGACGATCGTGTTGTTGAACGTGCTCTTGATGTGGGCCTCGCCCTGAGCGACGTTCTTCTTCTCCTTGCGACGGATCTTCGTCGCACCCTGTCGGGTCTTCGGAGGCATGCATTAACTCCTGTGTTGGCTGGTCTGTGAGATCGAGGCGAAAGCCGGATCAACGCGCAGAGCGCGTCGGATCACTTGGCCTTCTTCTTGCCGGCGACGGTGCGCTTCGGGCCCTTGCGGGTGCGCGCGTTGGTCTTGGTGCGCTGACCGCGGACCGGAAGGCCCTGGCGGTGACGGCGACCCTGGTAGCTGCCGATCTCGATCTTGCGGCGGATGTCAGCCTGGACCTCACGACGGAGGTCACCCTCGGTCTGGATGCCCTGGGCCTCGATCTCGTCGCGGAGCTTGACCAGCTCGTCCTCGGCCAGAGCGTGCACCCGGGTGTTCGGGTTGACGCCGGTGGCCTCGAGGAGCTTCTGCGAGGTGGTACGGCCGATGCCGTAGATGTAGGTGAGCGCGATCTCCACACGCTTGTCGCGCGGAAGGTCAACACCTTGGAGGCGTGCCATTGTGTTCCTTACGTTTCATCAGAGGTGTCGGTCGGGTCGCGTCCCGGGGTGGCACCCTCGGGCTCCGGCCTCTGCTCCGGAGGTGACTTCGGACTGACGTCCTAGCGACTCGATGCGAATATTCAGTTGTCCCTGCGAGCTGGGCTCAGCCCTGGCGCTGCTTGTGGCGCGGGTTCTCGCAGATCACCATGACGCGGCCGTGGCGACGGATCACCTTGCACTTGTCACAGATCTTCTTCACGCTCGGGTTGACCTTCATGTCAGCCCTTTCTTGTCTAGACCGGCTTACTTGTACCGGTAGACGATCCGACCCCGCGTCAGGTCGTAGGGGGACAGCTCCACCACCACGCGGTCCTCAGGAAGGATCCGGATGTAGTGCTGTCGCATCTTGCCGCTGATGTGGGCGAGAACCTTGTGTCCGTTGCTCAGCTCCACACGGAACATAGCGTTGGGGAGGGCCTCCACGACGGTGCCCTCGATCTCGATCACGCCTTCTTTCTTCGGCATGCCCTCTGCAATCTGTTGGTCGGTCATCTACCGTTCAAAACCACGGATCGGATGACCCATGGGTGGCCCGGGAACCTCTCCGAGACTCGGAGTGGACCTCGTGAAGCCATCTGCATGTCTCACCCGCAAGCGCACAGAAGCGCGCTGACCGGGCAGCCGCGAGGCACGACGAGACAGACCCACGTTGGACCGACTACCAAGCCTAGACCCCTAGAACAGCAATGCCCTAATCGTCAAGCCCTGGTGGCGGCGTCGCCATCGGCGACCTGGGCGACGTACGCCAGCGCCGCCTCAGGGTCGCCGAGGAACGGTCCGAGGTCCTCGGGGTGCGGGAACAGCCGGGTGAACCGGTCCGCGACCGCCTGGTGCTGGGTGGCGGCACCGAGCACCTGCTGCACGTGGTCGGGCAGCGGGTTGAGCAGCGCGTCGGTCAGGCCGGTCGAGTGCTGGGCACGGGTCTCCCAGAAGGTCTCGAAGGTCGCCTGCATCCACTCCGGGTCGAACGGCTGCTCCCCACGGTCGAGGATCGCCTGGGTGTAGATCCCGGCGCAGTGGGCGGCGTTGTTGGAGCCCTGGCCGGCGATCGGGTCGTTGACCACGACGACGTCGCCCATGCCGAAGACGTACGTGCCGTCGGCGACCTCGGCGTACGGCTTGCGGACCATGCCGGTGAAGGCCCCCGAGAGCGAGGCGCGGGCGTCGGTCGGCTCGCACTCACGCATCAGCTCGCCCTCCCACGGCATGTGCTCCAGCATCAGGTGCTGCAGCCGGCGCAGGTGCTCGTCGGGCCGCGGGCGGTCCCAGAAGCAGTCGAACGGACCCTCCGGGATCGCCTCGACGAACGCGACCCGGCTCGGCCCCGCCTGGGTCAGCGCGCTGATCACGAACAGCTCGCCGACGCCCGGCGCGACGTTGATCCGCATGCTCCCCGCCGGGAAGTCGTCGGGCTCGACCCAGCCCTGGAGGTAGATGGCCGAGAGCGCACGGCCGGGCTTGTCGTACTTCGACCTCACCGGGTCACGGTCGAACAGGTCGACGATCTCGCCCTTGCCCGCCGCGATGAGCGTCAGGTCGTACATCGGCGCCAGCCCGGCCAGGTCGGAGGTCATCACGGGGTGGTAGATGATCCGGCCGCCGCGGTCCTCGAACAGCTCCAGCCAGGTCGACATCTTCAGGCGCTGGTCGACGGACATCGCGTACGGCTCCCAGGGGCCGTCGAACTTCAGCGCCCGGACGCCGGGTTCCGGGCTGACCGAGATGCCGACCGCGGGGATGCGGGGCGCCTCGTCCTCCCACAGGTTCAGGTCGTAGGCACGCTCGTAGGCCAGCGCGGGGTCGAACATGACCTGGGTCGACATCGGCCAGCCGTCGCGCAGCTCGTCCGGCGTACGCGCCGACATGACCGTCACCTCATAGCCCTCGACCTGGAGGCTGAGGGCGAGCTGCATGCCCGCCTGTCCGGCGCCGACGATCAGGATCTTGCGCAATGAAACTCCTTCGGAGTTGGCACGCCTCCGGGCTCAGGCGCGTGTGGGGGTGGTTTTCATCGTGTGCGTCAGGCAGGTGACCAGGGTCTTGGCCGTCGACCGGCGGTCGCGGGCGTCGACGGTCACCAAGGGGATCCGCTCGTCGAGACAGAGCGCGTCCCGCACCTTCTCCAGGGAGTGGGTCAGCTTCCCGTCGAACAGGTTCACGGCCACGATGAACGGCACGTCGGAGTCGTTCTCGAAGTAGTTGACCGCCGGGAAGGACGCGTCGAGCTGGCGGGTGTCGACGAGCACGACCGCACCGCTGGCGCCACGGCACAGGTCGTCCCACATCGGCCAGAACCGGGGCTGCCCCGGGGTGCCGAACAGGTAGAGCAGCAGGTCGGGCGCGAGGGTGACCCGGCCGAAGTCCATCGCGACCGTGGTCGTGGTCTTGGCGCTCGAGTCCGAGAGCGGGTCGACCGACTCGCCCGCCTGCGTCATCCACGCCTCGGTGTTGACCGGCGGGATCTCGGAGACCGAGGCGACCAGGGTCGACTTCCCGACTCCGAAACCACCCGCGACCACGATCTTGGCCGAGGTGACGGTCAGTCCCTGACGGTCAGCCGAGCTCGGAAAGGCCATCGATAACTCTCTTCAACAAACGGTGGTCGAACGGGGAGTCGTAGGCCCCGTCGTTGATCTGCAGGTGATCGGTCGAGGCGAGGTCCTCGAGCAGCACCCGCGTCACGCCGAGCGAGATCCCACAGTGCGCGGAGAGCTCCGCGACCGACTGCGGCCCGAGACGTACGCGGTCGTAGAGCCTGCGCGACTCCGGCGTCAGCTTGGTCGCCGCGCGCGCATCGAAGTGCGACGCGGAGACCAGCGTGTGCACGTACAGCTGGTGCTTGGTCTGCGTGCGGCCGCCGGTGAGCACATATGGACGTACCCACGGGTTTCCGCTCACGTCGCCGCCTCCGTAGCGCAAGCGCCAGTGTACGGACGCGGCGACGTGTTGATCCCTTGGTTCGCTCGCTGACGCTCGCTCACGCACGCTCCCCCGCCATCGAGCTGACCGTCATCTGACGCAGCTCGTCACGCATCTGGGGGGTGAGTACGTGGCCGACGGCGTCGACCAGCTGGGCCATCTTGTGGGCCACGACGCCGAGGTTGGCGCCGGCGCCCACCAGGACCGCGAAGCCGGCGAGGTCGCCGATGCCCATGAAGAGGAAGTGACCGGTGTGGAACTTCAGCATCACCTGGTCGCAGCCCGGCTCGCCCACCTCGCGCGCGATGTTGTTGCCGAGACTGATCACACCGGCGGTCATCGCCGCCAGCGGGTCGGCGACGTTGGCGGACATGCCGCCGGCACCGATCAGCGGGAGTCCGTCGGAGGAGACGATGAGTGCGTGGGTCACGCCGGGGGTGGAGCTGGCGAAGTTGTCGATCAGCCAGCTGAATTCCTTGGGGTCGCGGGGGACGACCGGGCTTTCCATTACGAAAGGGTTCCTTTCACTGCTGGGTCTTAGCTACCAAGGGAGAACGCGTCGAGGTCGTCTGCGAAGGAGTGCCGGGCCGCCGACTGCTCCTCGGGTGAGGCCTCAGCGGTCTGCGGTCCAACGGCTGCTTCCGGCTCAGCCGGCTTGGAACGCAGGCTGATCGGCTCCCGGCGCGGGAGCGCACCCGACTCTACTGGGCTGGTCGGCTCCGCGGTCGCGGAGGTCTCGTTCGTCTCATCCGTCCCAGCGGTCACGCCTGTCTCGCCGGTCTCGCCGGTCTCACCGGAGAGCGGGATCGAGGTCTTCATGGTGTCGGTGGACAGATCCGGCGAGGGCTGCTGGCTGGGCGGCGGGGCAAACTGCGCCGCCGGCTGGCGCGGCGGCTGCTGCACAGGGAGTGATCCGGCCTGTGGGGCGGTCTGCTGCATCGGCCTCCGGACGGGCTCGAGCGAGGACTGTCGGGTCTCCAGGCGAGCCGGCGGGGCCGGCTGGGCCGGCTGGGCCGGCTGGGCTGGCTGGGCCGGCTGGGGTCCGCGCCGCCGCGGGGCCGGCGGGAGGACCGCGACGCTGCTCGCGCTCGAGGTACGCGGCGCCTCGGCCGGCTCGAGCGGCGCGACCGGGACCTCGCACAGGAGCGAGGCGGGCACGGTCACCATCGCGATCATCCCGTTGCCGGGAGCGGGGCGGGTGGCGAGGCGTACGTCGATGTCGTACTTGCGGGCGATCCGGTGCACCACCGGGAAGCCGGTGTGGCTCCCGGACTTCGCGACCAGCTCCACGATCGGGCCGGCCAGCAGCGCGTTGAGGCGTCCCACCGACCGCTCCGGGATGCCGATGCCGCTGTCCTCGATGCGGAAGAGCACGTCGCCGGCATCGGCCAGGTGGACGTTGACCGTCACCGTGCCCGGGGAGTACTTGGTCGCGTTGTCCAGCAGCGCGGCGATCAGGCAGGAGACGTCGTCGGCGGCGTAGCCGATCACGGCGAGCTCGCTCACCCGGCCGATCGTGACCTGGTTGTAGCGCTCGATGCCCGACAGCGCCATCCGGATGATGTCCAGCAGCGAGGTGTCGATGCCACCCATCTCGTCCTCGGCGCGGCCGGCGAGCGTACGCATGTCGCGGCTCGCGCGCCGCATGCGGGTGACCGCGTGGTCGACCTCGTAGAGCTTCTTCAACCGCTCGGGATCGTCCTCGTCGGCCTCCAGCGCGTCGAGCGAGATGCGCATCTGCTCGGCGAGGCTGATCAGGTGGAGGCCGAACTGCTCCATGATCTCGGGCCAGGCCTCGTCCTCATCCTCCTGAAGGGGTGGAGGCGTGGACGAGATCGGCGGCGTGACGGGTGTCGTCACAGGCGTCATGGGCACCGGCGGAAAGGTCACTGCCTGACCGCCGGTCGAAGGGAATGAGCGAGCAAGACCCGGATCTGACTGCTCAGCGAGCGTCGCAGTCTGGGGCCCCCGGCGCTTCAACCAGCGCAGGCTCCAGCGTGTCATCAGGCGGCACTTTCAGATGTGGAGAACGAAACAGAGCGGTGATCAGACTGGCACAACCGGTGCGCGAGCGCAGGGTTACGCGCCCGGAAGAAGACAGTGTCCTAGGTCCCTCGTCCCGAGTGGCTCAGGCGCGCCGCCACCTCACGACGAGGTGGGCCGATCCTACGCGGCCGCCCAACTCACCCTGCCAGCAGGCGCAGGGTCTCCTCACGGGCCGGCGCGGTGCGCGGATCCGTCCCCTCGTACGCAGATCCGACCGGGTTCACCATGACCTCGTCCACGCCGTACTCGTCGGCCATCCCGGCCAGCCGGGCCTTGGCGTACGCGGCGGAGCCGATGATCCAGCGCCCGCGCATCGTGTCGACGAGCCCCTGGTGGGCCTCGGGGATCTCGGTCTTCTCGGCCTCGTCGATGCTGGGCTGCGCGGTCAGCGGCTGGCCGGTGCGGAGCTTCAGCATGGTCAGCAGCTGTGGCAGCGCCCGGCGGTCGGCCTCCTCGGCGGTCTCGGCCACGCTCGCGTTCACCGTCAGGAACGTCTTCGGCTCGCTGAGCAGCTCGGAGGGCTGGAACCGCGAGCGGTAGAGCTCGATCATCGCCTTGGTGTCGGTGGCGTTGCCCGCGAAGTGGTGGGCGAAGACGTAGGCCAGACCCTTCTCGGCAGCCAGACGCGCGGAGTAGTCGGAGGAGCCGAGCAGCCAGAGCTCCGCGACGGACGCGGCCGCCGGGGTCGCGTGCAGGACGTGCTGGCGGCCGCCGGCCATCAGACCGACGCCTTCGGGCGCCATCATCGCGACGATGTTGTCGAGGTACTCCGGGAACCGGTTGACCGCGTCGTCGGTCACTCCCCCGGCGCCATGGCGCAGCGCCCACGAGGTGACCGGGTCGGTGCCCGGCGCGCGCCCGATGCCGAGGTCGATCCGTCCCGGGAACGCCGCCTCGAGCAGCGAGAACTGCTCAGCCACGACCAGCGGGGCGTGGTTGGGGAGCATCACTCCCCCGGACCCGACCCGGATCCGCTCGGTCGCACCGGCCACCAGCGAGATCAGCACCGGCGGGTTGGTCGACCCGACCGCCGGCATGTTGTGGTGCTCGGCGAGCCAGTAGCGCTCGAACCCCAGCTCGTCGGCGACCTTCGCCAGCGACAGCGTCGCCGCCAGGGCGTCAGCGGAGGACTGGTCCTTGCGGACCGGGACGAGGTCGAGAACGCTCAGCTTCACGTGAGGTCTCAACCCCGTCGCCGGCGTCGCTTATTCCGGCGGCAGCAGCGCGCGGAGGCCGTCGGCCACGGCCGAGCGCCACCAGGCGTAGTCATGACCGCCGTTGTGCTCCTCGGAGGTGACGTCGATCCCGGCGCTGCGCAGCCGGTCGACGAGGTCGTGGTGGAGCTCGTCGAGCACCCACTCCTGGGTGCCGTGCGCCAGGTGCACCCGGGTCTTGGCCTCCGGGGTGACCGCGTCCGCGAGGTCGTCGAGCCACAGCGAGGCCGACTGGCTGGCGACACCGTGGATGTGCTCGGGGTAGGTCAGGCCGGCCCGCAGGGCGGTGACGCCGCCGAGGCTCTGGCCCACGACGTACGTCTCCGCGGAGACGGCGCGACGCTCGCGCACCCACGGCAGCAGCTGGTTGACGATGTAGTCGGCACCCTCGCCGCCGGCGAGCTCCTCCCAGCGCTTGTCGCGGCCGCCGGAGGCGGGCAGGACGCAGCGTACGTGGCGGAGGTGGCCGTCGGCGATCAGGTTGTCGAGCGTGGTCGGCAGCGAGTGGTGGTCGGTCCAGATCTCACCGTCGAGCGCGACCACGAGCGGCAGGTCGACGTTGAGTCCGGCGCCGGCCGGATCGTAGAGCCAGACGTCGCGGCCGTCGGGGCCCACCTCGAGCGTGACGGTGCCCGGGACGACGTCGTCGCGCCGGTAGAGCCACGGCTGCAGCGGGGCGTCGGGCAGCGAGACGACCGACTGCTTGATGCCCTGCCGGTTGTGGCACCAGTCGGGGTTGAGCGGGTCGAGGTAGCCGCGGTGCAGCACGGCGCGCAGCTCGATCTGCCCCTCGCTCTCCCACGGGGCCGGCTCGCCGGGGTGCTTGCAGAGAAAGGCGTACGACGCCCGCCAGTCACGCTTCATCAGGAACGAGGCGTGCCACAGGTCGGTGCCCGCCTTCCGCTCGAGCATCGTGTCGGCGAGATGACGCTCGTCGGTGAGCCGGTTGGCGAAGAGAAGCACCTCCTCGGCCTCGTCGTCGCGCCAGCAGAAGGTGACGATCACCTCGTCGTCCGCTGCGCCGGCGCCGGTCTCCTCGACGAGCGGGAGCGAGGTGGCGATCTGGTCCCAGAACATCTCGATGTCCTCAGGACTGAGGCGGTCGATGATCTCGCTTCGCGTCCGTGTCGATGGGTTGGGTCGCGCCGCCATGGGGGGTCGCAACTGCGTGCTCATCCGGTTCTTCCTCCCGAGTACGGGGCTCTCCCTGTCCCCGCGGGCTGACCAAGTTACTCACAGTCGGGGCGACACGCGAGGACCCGAGGTCCCTTTCTCTGTCAACTGACAGGTGATGTCGGATATCCGCCAGTCAGAGCTGTGGACGAACGTGATTCGTTCAGTTTCCTATCAGGTTCCTGTCAGTTCCCGGTCCGCCTGTCGGCACAGATCGCGACGGCACCGACGAATCCGGGGGCTTCCCACGGGGTGATCCGGGCGCCGCCGAGCTGGTCGGCCGGACCGTTCTCCGCGAGGACATCCAGGCGCTGCGCCGCCGCCATGCTGCCGTGACCGGCCTTCACCAGCGCTTCCTTGCGCACCCACAACCGCGTGAACGCGTACGCAGCGTCCTGCTGCCCCGCCACCCAGGCCGCCTCGCGCGACGAGAGCGCCCGGTCCGGACCGCGCGAGACCCTCTCGACGTCGATGCCACACCGTCTGGTGGCGGCGACGGCAGCGACCTGGCCGCGGGCGTGACTCAGGCTCACCCAGATCCCTGGAAAATCAGCGACCGCCGGAGCTCCGTGCTCCACGGCGCCACACCGGCCGCACCGCTGTCGGATCACCACGTCCTCCCGGCGTGCGCCCAGCAGCTCGGCGGAGCACTCGCGGACGAGGATGTGCGCGGCGGCGTACGCCTGCTTGTCAGCCGCGGCCACGAGACGGCCGTGACGGGCGAGCTCCGCGGTGGTGAGGAGCCCGGGGTCGGCGTCGATCTCGGACACGTCCGCGAAGCGCGCGACCACGACCGGAGCAGCGTCGTCCATCACGGACGCTCGCGGTGACGCCGAGGGGACGGCCGACGCGTACAGCTCATCGTGCAAGCGTGCCATCCCGGCTCGCGTCTCATCGCGTTCGACCGCCGAGATCACCAGGGGTGGTGACCTCACCCAGAAGATCCTCGAGGATGCCCACGAACCGAGCGAGGCCATCGTGGTCGCCGCCGATGGGCACCAGCGCGTGGAGGCCTCGCACCGGTGCGTCGACGAGCGGGATCCCGACAACGTCCGGACGCAGCGTCGCGAGGGTGATGCCCGGGACGAGAGCCACCGCGTGCCCGGTCGCGGCAAGCGCCACCTTGCCGGCGAGATCGGCAGCGTCCAGGTCGATCTTGGGGTCCACACCGGCGCGGGCGGCGTGCCGGCGCAGCAACGCTCGCGAGCCGTCGTTGTCCTCGGCCCAGACCTCCTCGGCGAGCTCCTCGATCCGGATCCTCCTGCGCCCGGCAAGAGGATGGTCGGCAGCGACCACGACCACCATCGCATCGGCACCGAGCGGGATCGACCGCACACGGTCGTCGTGCGGCAGCCCGGGTGGAGCATCCGTCACCAACGCCACATCGAGCTCGCCGTCCGCGACACGCGCGTGCAGATCACGAGTCAGTCCCGGCACCAGCGTCCAGCCCCACCCGGGGTCGGCGGCCAGAAACCGCCTGACCGCAGCCGGCGCCACCCACGTGGCGAGGGACGGGGTAGCACCGATGGCGAGGCGTCGCACCGGATCCGGGCTGCGAGCCGAGCGGAGCGCACGGTCGGCCTCGTTGACGGCGACCGTGGCGTGGCGCAGGAAGGCGATCCCCGCGGCTGTCGGCTCCACCCCGCGAGCCTGCCTGTGCAGGAGGGCGACTCCGGCTTCGCGCTCCAGCGCTGCGACCTGTCGCGACACGGCCGACTGGGTGTAGCCGAGCTCCAGCGCTGCGGCCGAGAGCGATCCGCAACGACACACCGCCAGGAACGTACGCCACGACACCCACGACACAGCCGCAAGCATGCCATGAACGCATGGCTGTGATGCGGTTCTTACGCTTGTTGCATGGCTCTGGCGCCGGAAGAATTTCGGGCATGAGTACACGAGTGGCAGTGGTCGGTCTGGGACGTATGGGCACGGCGATGGAGAGCCGTCTGCGCGAGAAGACGTACGAGGTCGCCGGCTGGAGCCGACGGCACGGTGGTTCGCCGCAGACCGCGGTCGCGGATGCAGACGTGGTCGTCCTGGCCCTCTTCGACGGGCACGCTTGTGCGCAGGTCCTCGACCAGATCACGTTGAAGAGCGGCGCTGTGCTGGTCAACACCAGCACGATCGCCCCCGACGAGGCAGCCGCGCTCAGCGAGCGGGTCGGGCCTGCGTACGTTCACGCCCCTGTCCTGGGCTCAGTGCCCGCCGTCGCGGACGGAAGCCTGACCGTCCTCGCCGCCGGAGCGGAGGTTGCCCGTGTCCGCGGCGTCCTGACGGCGCTGGGAGACGTCGTCGAGGTCGCCGAAGCCGCCACTGCTGCCGCGCTCAAGCTCGTCGCGAACAGCAGTCTCGCCGGCGCGCTGCTCGCCCTTCGCGACTCGCTTCAGCAGGCCGACGCTCTCGGACTCCCCCGCTCCGACACGCTCGACGTGCTCGCGCGGGGGCCGCTCGGCGGCCTGGTCAGCCGCAAGCGCCCCTTCCTGGACGGCACCGACTCCAGCCCTGCCGCGCAGTTCACGATCGGCGCGCTCGCCAAGGACGCCACGCTTCTGGCCGACGCCACGCAGGTGCCGTTTCCCACCGCCGACGTCCTCGGCAACAGCCAGGCAGGACCCGACGCCGACATCGGTCTCGTCGCGACCGAGGCGTCCGTCGACGATGCCGTCCTGCGGCCGTTGCGTGCCTACGTCGAGGGACATGCCACCGGCGATCCGACCCACTTCGGCGACGCCTTTCTCCCGAGCGCCCACATCGAAGGACTTCGCGACGACGGGTTTGTCACCTGGACACTCGATGAGTACGTCGGGCTGTTCCCCGGTCGTCCCGCCGCCGACGAGTCGACGAGACGCCGCCGGATCGACTCCGTCCAGGTCCACGGCACCGTCGCGACGGCGTCGATGACCCTCTGGCACGGCACGGACACGTTCACCGACGTCTTCCTTCTGGTCGACACCGGCGGTCGGTGGTGGATCGCGAACAAGGCCTATCACCGTGACAGGACGCCCTGATCTACGAGAGCGACAACGCTGGCCCAGGCCGCAGGCTCAGTGACCGCCCCAGGGCACCCCGAGCTTGCCGAGCATCTCCTCGCCACCGTCGAGCGCGGTGAGCACCCAGGCGCCGTTGGAGGTGAGGGCGAAGGTGTGCTCGAAGTGGGCCGCCCAGGAGCCGTCGTCGGTCACGACGGTCCAGTCGTCGTCGAGGGTCGTCACCTCGGGGCCACCGAGGGTGAGCATCGGCTCGACGGCGAGCGCGATGCCGCGCTGCAGCTTCGGACCCTTGCCGGGCTTGCCGTAGTTGAACACCGACGGCTCCATGTGCATCTCGGTGCCGATGCCATGGCCGCTGAAGTCCTCGAGGATGCCGTAGTCGCCCTGGGACTCGACATAGGTCTCGATGGCGTGCGAGATGTCGGTGACCCGACCGCCGAGGCGCGCCGCCGCGATGCCGCGCCACATCGACTCCTCGGTCACCCGCATCAGCTCGGAGACCTCGTCGGGCACCGAGCCCATCGCCACCGTGATCGCGGCGTCACCGTGCCAGCCGTCGACGATGGCGCCGCAGTCGATCGAGATGATGTCGCCGTCCTTCAGCACCCGGGATCCCGGGATGCCGTGGACCACCACCTCGTCGACCGAGGCACAGATCGAGCCCGGGAAGCCGTGGTAGCCCTTGAACGACGGGACGCCACCCCGGGACCGGATCGAGTCCTCGGCGATGGCGTCGAGCTCGAGAAGAGTGACTCCGGGCCGCGCTGCGGCCCGGAGCACCTCGAGCGTCTCGCCGACCACGAGGCCGGCCCGACGCATCTTCTCGATCTGCTCAGGGGTCTTGATCTGGACCTTGGTCAAGAAGCCCACTGCTCCCCCGTTGTGTACAAGATTGTCTGTCCCAGATTCCGGGTCAGGATTCCGGGACGATGTCGAGCTCGTCGA
Organism: Nocardioides turkmenicus; assembly: GCF_011045035.1. Classification (GTDB taxonomy): domain Bacteria; phylum Actinomycetota; class Actinomycetes; order Propionibacteriales; family Nocardioidaceae; genus Nocardioides; species Nocardioides turkmenicus. The sequence continues at coordinate 37,763 of NZ_JAALAA010000016.1, read as the reverse complement.
AGATCCGCTTGGTGACGTCGTCGACCTCACCCATGCCGTCGATCTCGTGCACCAGGCCGCGACCCTTGTAGACCTCGATCAGCGGGGCGGTCTCCTCGAGGTAGACCTCCTGGCGCCGGCGGATGACCTCTTCGGTGTCGTCGGACCGACCCTCGAGCTCGGCGCGCTGAAGCAGCCGCTGCACGATCTCGTCCTTGTCGACCGTCAGCACGACCACAGCGTCCAGCGCGTGACCGGTGAACTTGATCATCCCGTCGAGCTCCTCGACCTGCGCCAGGGTGCGCGGGTAGCCGTCGAGCAGGAAACCCTTGGCAGCGTCGGGTTCGTCGATGCGGTTACGGACCATCAGGTTCATCACCGAGTCGGGGACGTACTCACCCTTGCTCATGTAGGAGTCGGCCTCGACTCCGAGCGGGGTGCCCGCGTCGACGTTCGCCCGGAGGATGCTTCCGGTCGAGATCGCGGGGATACCGAAGTGCTCGGCAATGAACTTCGCCTGGGTGCCCTTACCGGCTCCCGGCGGGCCCATGATGATCAGTCTCATCGGAGGAACCCTTCATAGTTGCGCTGCTGGAGCTGGCTCTCGATCTGCTTCACCGTGTCGAGGGCGACGCCGACCATGATGAGGATCGAGGTGCCGCCGAACGGGAAGTTCTGGTTCGCGTTGATGAGCGCCAGGGCGATCAGCGGGATGAGTGCGACCAGACCGAGGTAGAGCGAGCCCGGCAGTGTGATACGGGACAAAACGTAGGACAGGTAGTCCTCGGTCGGCTTCCCGGCCCGAATTCCTGGAATGAAGCCGCCGTATTTCTTCATGTTGTCGGCGACCTCCGGCGGGTTGAAGGTGATCGACACGTAGAAGTAGGTGAAGAAGATGATCAGCGCGAAGTACGTCGCCATGTAGATCGGGTGGTCACCCTGGACGAAGTAGCGGTTGATCCAGTCGACCCATGCGGGCGGGTTCTGCGCGTTCTGGTTGAACTGCGCCGCCATCGCCGGCAGGTAGAGCAGGGACGAGGCGAAGATGACCGGGATGACACCGGCCTGGTTCACCTTGAGCGGGATGTAGGTCGAGGAACCACCGAACATCTTGCGGCCGACCATCCGGCGGGCGTACTGGACCGGGATCCGGCGCTGGGCCTGCTCGATGAAGATGACCGCCGCCATGATCGCCAGGCCGATGACCATGACGATGGCGAAGGTCCACCAGCCCTTGTCGTTCTTGACCGCCCACATGGTGGCCGGGAAGGTCGCGACGACCTGGGTGAAGATGAGGATCGACATACCGTTGCCGATGCCGCGCTCGGTGATGAGCTCGCCGAGCCACATGATGACCGCGGTGCCGGCGGTCATGGTGACGACCATGACCAGGAAGGTGGCGGTGCCGTCGTCGTGCAGCAGCGGCTGCGTGCAGCCCTGGAGCAGGTCACCGGAGCGCGCGAGCGCGACGATGCCGGTCGCCTGCAGGACCGCGAGGCCGAGGGTCAGGTAACGGGTGTACTGCGTGATCTTCGTCTGCCCGGACTGCCCCTCCTTCTTGAGCCGCTCCAGGCGCGGGATCACCACGACGAGCAGCTGCAGGATGATGCTCGCGGTGATGTACGGCATGATGCCGAGCGCGAAGACGGTCAGCTGCAGGAGCGCACCGCCGGAGAAGAGATTGACCAGGTTGTAGAGGCCGGCGCTGTCACCGGTCTGGGCCGCGTCAAGACACTGCTGGACGTTGGCGACGTGAACGCCCGGAGCAGGGATCTGTGACCCCGCTCGGAAGATCACGACGATCAGGAGAACGAAGAGCAGCTTCTTGCGCAGGTCCGGGGTACGGAACGCTGATGCGAACGCGCCAAGCACGAATGGTTCCTCTTTCGACAATCAGGGGTCGCAGGGCCTGCGCCGATGCGAAAACCCGTGGCAGCCTAACAGCCTCCACGGCAGTTCTTGCACGTAGGGCCGAAACAGCGGGAGCGCGGACGGGACCCCGAAGGGGCGACCCGGCCGCGCTCCCACGTGACAGGCTCTACGTTAGTAGAACTGTCAGAGAACCGTGACAGTTCCGCCAGCGGCCTCGATCTTCTCCTTGGCAGAGCCGGAGAAGGCGTTGGCGCTGATCTCGACCTTGACGGTCAGGTCACCCTGGCCCAGGACCTTGACCGGGTGGCCCTTGCGGACGGCACCCTTCTCGATCAGGGTCTCGGGGGTGACGACGCCACCCTCGGGGAACAGCTCGTTGAGCTTGTCGAGGTTGACGACCTGGAACTCCACCTTGAAGGGGTTCTTGAAGCCCTTCAGCTTGGGGAGCCGCATGTGCATCGGGGTCTGGCCACCCTCGAAGTAGGCGGGGACCTGGTAACGGGCCTTCGTGCCCTTGGTACCACGGCCGGCCGTCTTACCCTTGGACGCCTCACCACGACCCACGCGGGTCTTGGCCTTCTTGGCACCGGGAGCCGGCGCCAGGTTGTGCACCTTGAGTGCCATATCAGTCGACCTCCTCGACCGTCACCAGGTGACGGACGGTCTGGACCATGCCGCGGATCTCCGGGCGGTCCTCCTTGACGACCACGTCGCCGATCCGCTTGAGACCGAGCGTACGCAGGGTGTCCCGCTGGTTCTGCTTGAGACCAACGAGGCCCTTCTTCTGCTGGACCTTCAGCTGCGCCATCAGGCCGACACCTCCACCTTGGGCGACTCCGCGACCTCGGCCTGCGCCTTGAGCAGCGCCTCCGGGGCAACGTCCTCGACCGGGAGACCACGGCGGGCGGCGACGGCCTCAGGCTGCTCGAGCATCTTGAGGGCCTCCACCGTCGCGTGGACGATGTTGATCTGGTTGGACGAGCCGAGCGACTTGCTCAGCACGTCGTGGATGCCGGCGCACTCCAGGACGGCACGCACCGGGCCACCGGCGATGACACCGGTACCAGGGGCGGCCGGACGGAGAAGGACCACACCAGCGGCCTTCTCACCCTGCACCGGGTGCGGGATCGTGCCCTGGATGCGGGGGACGCGGAAGAAGTGCTTCTTCGCCTCCTCGACACCCTTGGCGATCGCCGCGGGAACTTCCTTCGCCTTACCGTAGCCGACGCCGACCAGACCCTCACCGTCACCGACGATCACGAGGGCGGTGAAGCTGAAGCGACGACCACCCTTCACGACCTTGGCAACTCGGTTGATCGCGACGACCTTCTCGATGTAGGCGGTCTTGTCGGCGCTCTGGTTGCGACGGTCGTCGCGACCTCGGCGCTCGCCACCACGCTGTCCGCGCTGGGCTCCGCTCATCAGACTTTCCTCTTCTCTCGTTCGATCGTTGCGATCAGAAGGTCAGACCGGCCTCGCGCGCGCCATCGGCGAGCGCGGCGACACGGCCGTGGTACTTGTTGCCGGCACGGTCGAAGACCACGGTCTCCACCCCAGCGGCCTTGGCACGCGACGCGACCAGCTCGCCGACCTGCTTGGCCTTGGCGGTCTTGTCGCCCGAGGCCGACCGCAGGTCGCCCTCGATGGTCGAGGCCGAGGCAAGCGTCTTGCCGGCCAGGTCGTCGACGACCTGGGCGGTGATGTGCTTGGCCGACCGGGTCACGACGAGGCGCGGACGCTCCGGCGTACCCTCGATCTTCTTGCGACCGCGGGCCTGACGACGCAGACGCGAGCGGACACGAGAAGCGGTGTGCTTGTTGTTCGACAGCGAGATGGCCATCACTTACCAGCCTTTCCGACCTTGCGGCGGATGTTCTCGCCGGCGTAACGAACGCCCTTGCCCTTGTAGGGCTCCGGCTTGCGCAGCTTGCGGATGTTGGCCGCGACCTCACCGACGAGCTGCTTGTCGATGCCCACGACGCCGAGCTTGGTCGGACCGTCGGTGGTGAAGGTGATGCCCTCGGGCGCGTCGAAGATGATCGGGTGCGAGTAGCCCAGCTGGAACTCCAGCTTGGTCGGGCCCTTCGACAGGACGCGGTAACCCACGCCGACGATCTCGAGCTTCTTCTCGTAGCCCTCGGTGACGCCCAGGACCATGTTGTTGATCAGCGTGCGGGACAGGCCGTGCAGGGCCTTGCTGTCCCGGCTGTCGTCGGGGCGCTTGACGTCGAGGACGCCGTCACCCTTCTCGACGGTGATCGGGCTGGCCACGGTGTGCGACAGGGAGCCCTTGGGACCCTTGACGTTCACGACCTGGCCGTCGATGGTGATGTCCACGCCGGCCGGAACCGGGACGGGGAGCTTGCCAATACGCGACATGTTCTTCTCTCTCCCTTCCCTGATTACCAGACGTAGGCGAGGACTTCCCCACCTACGCCCTTCTTGTTGGCCTGGCGGTCGGTCAGCAGACCCTGGCTCGTCGAGATGATCGCGACGCCGAGGCCGCCGAGCACCTTCGGGAGGCCGGTGTGCTTCGCGTAGACACGCAGACCGGGCTTGCTGATGCGGCGGACGCCGGCGATCGAGCGCTCACGGTTGCGGCCGTACTTGAGGGTGATCGACAGGGTCTTGCCGACCTGGCCCTCGGAGGGCTCCAGCACCTCGTACTTGGTGATGTAACCCTCCTGCTGGAGGATCTCAGCGACGCCCTGCTTCAGCTTGCTGTACGGCATCGAAACCGCGTCGTGGTACGCCTGGTTGGCGTTACGCAGACGAGTGAGCATGTCTGCGATCGGGTCAGTCATCGTCATTGGCCGAACGGCCCTTTCTCGTAGTGGTTTCCTCGCGACACGGAGTCGTGAGGACCTTCAACGTCAGTGGTTGGAACGGTGATCGCTCACCAGGAGGACTTGGTGACGCCGGGCAGCTCGCCCCGGTGGGCCATCTCACGCAGGCAGATACGGCACAGGCCGAACTTGCGGAACACAGCCTTCGGGCGGCCGCAGCGCTGGCAGCGGGTGTAACCGCGAACCGCGAACTTCGGCTTGCGGGCGGCCTTCACCTTGAGAGCGGTCTTCGCCATCTCAGTTCTCCTTGAACGGGAAGCCGAGCGCCTTGAGCAGCGCGCGACCCTGGTCGTCGTTGGTGGCAGTCGTCACGAGGGTGATGTCCATGCCCCGCGAGCGGTCGATCTTGTCCTGGTTGATCTCGTGGAACATGACCTGCTCGGTGAGACCGAAGGTGTAGTTGCCGTTGCCGTCGAACTGCTTGCCGTTCAGACCGCGGAAGTCCCTGATGCGGGGCAGCGCGAGCGAGAGCAGGCGGTCGAGGAACTCCCACATGCGGTCGCCGCGCAGCGTGACGTGCGCACCGATCGGCATGCCCTCACGCAGCTTGAACTGCGCGATCGACTTCTTCGCCTTGTTGATCAGCGGCTTCTGGCCGGTGATCGCGGTCAGGTCGTTGACAGCGCCCTCGATCAGCTTGGAGTCGCGAGCAGCCTCGCCGACACCCATGTTGACGACGATCTTGGTCAGACCGGGGATCTGCATGACGTTGGAGATGCCGAACTCCTGCTGGAGTGCGGGGGCGATCTCCTCGCGGTACTTCGTCTTGAGGCGCGGGGCCACAGCGGTGTCGGTCATGATCAGATGTCCTTACCGGTCTTGCGCGAGATGCGAACGCTGCGCTCAGCGGCGTACGTCGACCCGTCGGGGCGACGCTTCTGGACCGTCTCACGGCGGAAGCCGACGCGAACCGGCTCGCCACCCTCGAGCAGCTGGACGTTGGAAACGTGGATCGGGGCCTCGGTGGTCACGATGCCGCCGGTGGTGCCGGCGCGACCGCCCTGGTCCTGGACCTTGGTGTGCTTCTTGATGAGGTTGATGCCCTCGACGATCACCCGGTCCTCGTTGGTGAGGACAGCGATCACCTTGCCGGAGCCGCCCTTGTCCTTACCAGCGATCACCTTGACGGTGTCGCCCTTCTTGATGTGCGAGCGACCCATCACAGCACCTCCGGCGCGAGCGAGATGATCTTCATGAACTTCTTGTCGCGCAGCTCACGGCCGACCGGGCCGAAGATGCGGGTGCCTCGCGGCTCGCCGTCGTTCTTGAGAATGACAGCGGCGTTCTCGTCGAAGCGGATGTACGAGCCGTCAGCGCGGCGGCGCTCCTTGACGGTGCGCACGATGACGGCCTTGACGACGTCACCCTTCTTCACGTTGCCACCGGGGATAGCGTCCTTGACGGTGGCGACGATGGTGTCGCCGATGCCGGCGTAGCGACGACCGGAACCACCGAGCACACGAATGCAAAGGATCTCCTTCGCACCAGTGTTGTCGGCGACCTTGAGTCGCGACTCCTGCTGGATCATTACTTCTCCTTGTCGAGCTGGTTCTCAACCGCATCCAGGGCGGTCGAGCCTTGCCGAACGTAATGGGATTTGATGGGCACAGGCCCAGCGAACAATGGTCGCTGGACCTGCACCCTTTGGTCAATTTGGCGACGTTTGCCGCCAGCCGGATCCGCCTCTTTCGAGGCGAAGATCACTTGGCGCGCTCGACGACCTCGACGAGGCGCCACCGCTTGGTCGCGGACAGCGGCCGGGTCTCCATGACCAGGACGCGGTCGCCGATGCCGGCGGTGTTCTGCTCGTCGTGAGCCTTGAGCTTGCTGCTACGGCGCATGACCTTGCCGTAGAGCGGGTGCTTCACGCGGTCCTCGACCTCGACGACGATGGTCTTGTCCATCTTGTCGCTGACGACGAGGCCCTCGCGCACCTTGCGCGTGTTGCGCTCGGTGGTCTCGGTGGACTCAGCCATTTCAGGCCTCCTCGGTGGTCTCGGTGCCCGGGGCCACGCGGATGCCGAGCTCGCGCTCACGCACCACGGTGTAGATCCGGGCGATGTCCTTCTTGACGGTGCGGAGCCGACCGTGGCTCTCCAGCTGGCCGGTGGCCGCCTGGAACCGGAGGTTGAACAGCTCCTCCTTCGCCTCGCGCAGCTTCGCCTCGAGGTCGACGTCGGTGAGCTCGTCCAGCTCGAACGCCTGCAGGGAGTTAGCCATCAGAACTCACCAGCCTCTCGCGTGATGAAACGGCACTTCATGGGCAGCTTGTGGATCGCGCGGCGCATCGCCTCGCGGGCCGTGTTCTCGTCGACGCCGGAGAGCTCGAACATGACGCGGCCCGGCTTGACGTTGGCGACCCACCACTCGGGCGAACCCTTACCGGAACCCATGCGGGTCTCGGCGGGCTTCTTGGTCAGCGGGACGTCGGGGTAGATGTTGATCCACACCTTTCCGCCTCGCTTGATGTGACGAGTCATCGCGATACGCGCTGCCTCGATCTGGCGGTTGGTCACGTAGTGACCCTCGATCGCCTGGATGCCGTAGTCACCGAAGGCCAGCTTCGTGCCACCCTTGGCCACGCCGGTGCGCTTGGGGTGGTGCTGCTTGCGGTGCTTGACTCGACGGGGCATCAGCATGGGTCAGCCCTCCTGGGTCGTGGTCTCGGCGGCGGGAGCCTCAGCGGCAGCCGGCGCCTCAGTCTTCGCCGCGCGGTCCGCGCGGTTCGGGCGGTCGCCACGGGAGCCACGCGACGGACGGTCGCCGCGGCCACCGCGACGGTCGTTGCCACCGCGACCCGGGACGCCCGCACGGGCGGCCTGGGCGGCCTGGCGCTCGGCACGCGAGCCGGAGACCTCACCCTTGTAGATCCAGACCTTCACGCCGATGCGGCCGAAGGTCGTGCGGGCCTCGTAGAAGCCGTAGTCGATGTCGGCACGCAGCGTGTGCAGCGGGACGCGACCCTCGCGGTAGAACTCCGTACGCGACATCTCGGCGCCGTTCAGACGACCGGAGCACTGGATCCGGATGCCCTTGGCACCGGAGCGCATGGTGGTCTGCATGGCCTTGCGCATCGCGCGGCGGAACTGCACGCGACCGCTGAGCTGCTCGGCGACACCCTGGGCGACCAGCTGAGCGTCGACCTCGGGGTTCTTGACCTCGAGGATGTTCAGCTGGACCTGCTTGCCGGTGAGCTTCTCCAGCTCGGTGCGGAGGCGGTCGGCCTCGGCGCCGCGGCGGCCGATGACGATGCCGGGACGCGCGGTGTGGATGTCCACACGGACGCGGTCACGGGTGCGCTCGATCTCGACCTTGGCGATGCCGGCCCGCTCCATGCCCTTCGACAGGAGCTTGCGGATCTTGACGTCCTCGCCGACGTACTCCTTGTACTGCTTGTCGGCGTACCAACGCGACTTGTGGTCGGTCGAGATGCCCAGGCGGAAGCCGTTCGGGTTGATCTTCTGACCCATTACTTCTTACCGCCCTTCTCGACGACGTCGGCCGGCTGCACGGCCAGGGTGATGTGCGAGGTCCGCTTGTTGATGCGGGTCGCACGGCCCTGGGCGCGGGGACGCCAGCGCTTCATGGTCGGACCTTCGTCGACCATGGCGACCGAGACGACCAGGTCGTCGCGGTCCAGACCCTCGGTCGACACCGCGTTGGCGATGGCGCTCTCGAGGACCTTGTAAACAGTCTCGGAGGCTGCCTGCGGCGCGAACTGCAGCAGGGACAGGGCCTCGTCGACGGGCAGGCCGCGGACCATGTCGACGACGCGGCGTGCCTTCAGCGGGGTGATCCGCACGAAGCGGGCACTCGCGAAGGCACCCGGCTGGTCGCCGAGCAGGGAGTCGCGGCGGGCGCTGATGCGCTGCCGTTCGGTGGTGGTCATCGACGGCGTCCCTTCCGGTCGTCCTTGATGTGACCCTTGAACGTGCGGGTCGGTGCGAATTCGCCCAGCTTGTGGCCGACCATCGAGTCGGACACGAAGACCGGGACGTGCTTGCGACCGTCGTGCACCGCGATGGTGTGACCGATCATCTCGGGCACGATCATCGAGCGGCGCGACCAGGTCTTGATCACGTTGTGGGTGCCCTTCTCGTTCTCGGCGTCCACCTTCTTCTGAAGGTGGTCGTCGACGAAGGGGCCCTTCTTCAGGCTGCGAGGCATTGCTTACTTCCTACCCTTCCCGCTCTTACGGCGGCGGATGATCTGCGAGTCAGAGGCCTTGCGCTTGCGCGTACGGCCCTCGGGCTTACCCCAGGGGCTGACCGGGTGACGGCCGCCGGAGGTCTTACCCTCACCACCACCGTGCGGGTGGTCGACCGGGTTCATGACGACACCACGGACGGTCGGGCGGACGCCCTTCCACCGCATGCGGCCGGCCTTACCCCAGTTGATGTTGGACTGCTCGGCGTTGCCGACCTCGCCGACGGTGGCGCGGCAGCGCACGTCGACGAAGCGCATCTCACCCGAAGGCATACGCAGCGTGGCCTTGGAGCCCTCGCGAGCGACCAGCTGGGCGCTCATGCCGGCGGAGCGGGCGATCTTCGCGCCGCCACCCGGACGCAGCTCAACATTGTGGATGGTGGTACCAACCGGGATGTTGCGCAGCGGCAGGTTGTTGCCGGGCTTGATGTCGGCGGTCGGGCCGGACTCCACGACGGTGCCCTGGCTCACGCCGACGGGCGCGAGGATGTAGCGCTTCTCGCCGTCGAAGTAGTGCAGCAGGGCGATGCGGGCGGTGCGGTTGGGGTCGTACTCGATGTGAGCGACCTTGGCCGGCACGCCGTCCTTGTCGTAGCGACGGAAGTCGATGATCCGGTACGCACGCTTGTGACCGCCACCCTGGTGACGCGTGGTCACGCGACCCTGGTTGTTGCGGCCGCCCTTCTTGGGGAGGGGCTTGGTCAGCGACTTCTCGGGCGTGGTCCGAGTGATCTCGGCGAAGTCGGCCACCGACGAGCCACGACGGCCCGGGGTGGTCGGCTTGTACTTACGAATAGCCATGTTCAGTCAGTCCTTCTCACGCGCCGAAGATGTCGATGCGGTCGCCCTCAGCCAGGGAGACGATCGCGCGCTTGGTGTCGGGGCGCTTGCCCAGGCCGTAACGCGTACGACGGGCCTTGCCCTTGCGGTTGATCGTGTTGACCGAGGTCACCTTGACGTCGAACACCTTCTCGACCGCGATCTTGATCTCGGTCTTGTTCGCGTCGGGGCGAACGATGAAGGTGTACTTGTTCTGGTCGAGGAGGCCGTAGCTCTTCTCGGAGACCACCGGCGCGATCAGGATGTCGCGGGGGTCGTAGTGCAGCGTGCTCACTTGTCAGCCTCCTCAGCCTTCTTCTTGCCGGCCTCGACGAAGCCTGCGGCGATGGCGTCCTCGGCGGACTTGAAGTAGAACTCCGCCTTGGTGGACTCGTACCAACGGCCGCCCGGAGCGTGGAACTTCTTGTCCTTGCCCTTGACGTTGCCCTTGATGTCGAAGCCCTCGGGAGCAGAGCCGTCCTCGAGCGGCGCGACAGCGCCCTCGGGGAGGTCGATCTCCTTGGCCGGCTCGGCGGCGGGCTCCTTGATCGCCTCAGGCTCGACGTCACCGATGGTGACGGTCTCCTTGGCGGCGACGACCGGCTTGCCCGAGACGAAGATCTCGTAGGCCGGCTTGGAGAAGACCACGTCGTCGGAGACGAGGACGTCGTAGGTGTTGAGCTGGTCGGCCCAGAGCAGGTGCACCTCGGGCGCGTTGCGCAGGCTCAGCGCGGCGACGGACTCGGAACGGTCCAGCACCACGAGGAAGCGCTTGGCGTCGGAGATCGCCTTGAGGGCGGTCAGCGCGGTCTTGGTCGAGGGCGCCTCGAGGGCGAACTCGGCCACGTGGATCTGGCCGGCGCGAGCCCGGTCGGAGAGGGCACCGCGGAGGGCGGCAGCCTTCATCTTCTTGGGGGTGCGCTGGCTGTAGTCACGCGGCTGCGGGCCGTGGACGGTGCCACCACCGGCGAACTGCGGCGCGCGGGTCGAACCCTGGCGGGCGCGGCCGGTGCCCTTCTGCTTGTAGGGCTTGCGGCCACCGCCGCGGACCTCGCCGCGGGTCTTGGTGGCGTGCGTGCCCTGGCGCGCAGCGGCCTGCTGCGCGACGACGACCTGGTGGATCAGCGGGATGTTGAGCTCAACATCGAAGATCTCAGCCGGGAAGTCGACCTTGACGGTCTTGATAGCCATGATCAGGCCTCCAGCTTCTTAGCAGCCGAGCGGAGGACCACGAGGCCACCCTTGGGGCCAGGAATGGCGCCCTTGACCAGGATGAGGCCCTTCTCGGTGTCGACGGCGTGCACGGTGAGGTTCTGGGTGGTGACGGTGTCGGTACCCATGTGGCCGGCCATGCGGACGCCCTTGAACACGCGACCCGGGGTGGCGCAGGCGCCGATCGATCCCGGCTTGCGGTGGTTGCGGTGAGCACCGTGGGAAGCGCTGACACCGGCAAAGCCGTGGCGCTTCATGGTGCCCGCGAAACCCTTACCCTTCGAGGTGCCCGTCACGTCGATCTCCTCGCCCACGGCGAAGGTGTCGACGGGGAGCTCCTGGCCGGCGGAGTACGACGCGGCGTCGGCGGTGCGGATCTCGGCCAGGTGGCGGCGCGGCGTGATGCCGGCCTTCTCGAACTGGCCGGCGCCCGGCTTGTTCACCTTGCGGCCGTCGATCTCGCCGTAGCCGATCTGCACGGCGTTGTAGCCGTCGACCTCGGGCGTGCGGACCTGGGTCACGACGTTGGTGTTCGCCGCGATGACGGTCACGGGGACGACGACGTTGTTCTCGTCCCACAGCTGGGTCATGCCGAGCTTGGTGCCCAGGAGACCCTTCACGTTGCGTTCGATCGTCATGTCGTCAACCTCAGAGCTTGATCTCGATGTCGACACCAGCAGGCAGGTCGAGCCGCATGAGGGAGTCAACAGTCTTCGGGGTCGGGTCGATGATGTCGATGAGGCGCTTGTGGGTGCGCATCTCGAAGTGCTCGCGCGAGTCCTTGTACTTGTGGGGCGAGCGGATGACGCAGTACACGTTCTTCTCGGTCGGCAGCGGCACCGGGCCGGCGACCTTGGCACCCGTACGGGTGACCGTGTCCACGATCTTTCGCGCCGAGGTGTCGATCACCTCGTGGTCATAGGCCTTGAGCCTGATGCGGATCTTCTGTCCCGCCATCTGTCTCTCTCGTCCTTCTTGGTCAGCGTGCCGCGTGCTACAGGCTTCCTCCGGCTGAGTCGGCCCGGTTGCTCACCTCTGGCTCCGACCCCCGCGGTCGGGCGTGTCGCTTATTTTTCACAAGCGTCGCCGGACTTCTCGACGGGAACTTTCACCATCAGCTTCACTGGAACCACGCCTTCGGGATGGGCACACGGCGACCACAGACCACATCCGGACAGGCTGATCAGCCTGCTCAGGTGACGCGATTCAGTAGTCAAGGTGTGCACACCCCAGCGCACATTCACTGGAGCAACCAGAGAATCTTGTCACGCGTCCGCAGGTGGGTCCAAATCAACGATGCCGTCTGGGTCGCTCTGAGAGGATGCCCCCAACCGAGCGAGATCGCCGGCCGTCGCGACGAGGAGCATCAGCATGTCAGGAGTGTGGCCACCCCCACCGGGTGAGCAACCTCAGCAGGGCCCGGCGACCCCGCCGACCTCCCCCCAGCCGCAACCGGCCCAGCCCCAGCCGGCCTGGACCCAGCCGGCCTGGCCTCAGCCGCTGCCGCCGGCTCACAAGCCGGGGGCGATCCCGCTGCGGCCGCTCGGCCTCGGCGACATGCTCGACGGCGCGTTCCGGCTCGTACGTTTCAACCCCGGCGCCACGGTCGGCGCCTCGGTCCTGGTAGCGGCGGTCGCGATGGCCATCCCGCTCGGGGTGACGACGGCGATGACCGTGACCGGCGACAGCCTGGAGTGGTTCGGCACCACGATCGAGGACCCCGACTATGAGCCGGGCAACTCCGAGATCATCGGCATGCTGGTCGCCTTCGGCTCCTTCTTCGTCGGCTCGGTCCTGCAGGCCATCGGCGCGATCCTGGTCGCCGGGATGATCTCCCACGTCGCTCACGCCGCGGCGATCGGCCGCAAGCTCACCCTCGCTCAAGCGTGGGCGGCGACCTATGGCAACCGGTGGCGGCTGATCGGGCTCGCGCTGTTCACCGGGCTGGTCTACGTGCTGGTCCTCGCGGTCGCGGTGACACCGGTGGTGGTGCTCGCGATCGTGGTCGACAGCCCGATCCCGGCCATCCTGGTCGGCATCCTGATGTTCCTGCTCCTGATCGTGGCCACGCTCTTCCTGACGGTGCGGCTCTACCTGCTCGCGGTGCCGGCGCTGATGCTGGAGCGGACCGGGGTCTTCGGCGCGTTCCGGCGTGCCTGGCAGCTGTCGACGCGTCAGTTCTGGCGGCTCTTCGGGATCTGGCTGCTGGCCACCCTGATCGTCGGCTTCGCCTCCCAGATCGTCTCTGTCCCGATCAGCCTGGTCGCCAGCTTCGTGGGTATCGCGCAGCCCGACCTCTACTTCATCGCGACCATCGCCGGCAGTGCGATCTCGACGGTGGTCGCCGCCGCGATCGTGGCACCGTTCAGCGGCGCGGTGACCAACCTGCAGTATCTCGACCAGCGCATCCGCAAGGAGTCCTACGAGGTCGAGCTGATGGAGCAGGCCGGGCTGCTGAGCCGATGATCCTTCTCCAACAGACCCCTCCCCTGGCGCCGACGCCGGAGGAGGGTCGCTCCTGGCTCCAGCGCGAGCTGGCCAGGCCCGAATACCACGACCTCGACCTCATCGAGCGGATCATGCGCTGGATCGAGCGCACCCTGTCCGACGGCATTCCCTCCGCCGGCGATGTGCCGTGGGCGCAGACCGTCGCCGCGATGGTCGTCTTCGCGCTGCTCCTGGTCGGGATCGGCCTGCTGGTCTCGCGTGCCCGGCGCAGTCCCCGGGTCGCCCGCGACCGCAACGGTGACGTCCTCACCGACGAGTCGCTCTCCGCTGCCGCGCTCCGGGCGCGGGCCGAGGCCGCGTACGCTGCGGGTGATCATGGCACGGCGGTGATCGACGGGTTCCGGGCGCTGGCCCGGCGACAGGTCGAGCGCGGCCGGCTCGCCGAGGACCCGGGACTCACCGCGGCCGAGGTCGCGGCCAGCCTGGAGCGGGAGATGTCGCTCGACGGTCGCGCCGGGCAGGCCGCGGAGCTGTTCAACGAGGTGCTCTACGGGCATCACCCCGCCACCCGTGAGCAGGCCGAGGGCGTGCTCGCTCTCGAGCAGGAGCTGGCGGTGGCGCGATGACGACGCAGATTGTGGACGCAGCGGAGTCGACCGCCTCTCGACAGGGCTGGTTCCGCCGGAACCGGCCGCTGCTGATCGTCGCGCTGGCCTTCGTGACCGCGGTCGTGCTGGCGTACGTCGCGACGCCGAAGGGCGGCGAGTCCTATGCGGCCTACGACCCCGAGAGCCCCGATCCCGACGGCGCCCGGGCGCTGGTCCGGGTGCTCGAGGACCACGGGGTCGAGGTCGACGTCGTCCGTTCGTCCAAGGCCCTGGACGACGCCGAGATCGAGGCGGACACGACCGTCTTCGTGACCGGCACCGACGCGCTCGGCGAGGACACCGCCTCCCGGCTTCGGGAGCGCACCGCCGACGCCGGCGACCTCATCCTGGCCGAGCCCGCGCCGTACGTCTCGGCGATGCTCGGCGTCCCCTACGCGGTCGCACAGACCCCCGAGACGGTCGAGGCGCGTTGCGACGACCCGCGCTGGGAGGGGCTCAGCATCCATGCCGACGCGGTCACCGCGTACGACGCCGGTTCCTGCTTCCCGCACGAGGGCGGCGCCGTGCTCGCGCCCGCCGACGGGCTGACCGTCTGGGGTGCGCCGCAGGTGCTGACCAACGACCAGATCCTGCGGGCGGACAACGCGGCGGTGGCGCTGCGGCTGCTGGGCGAGAGCGACCACCTGGTCTGGTACATCCCGTCCATCGACGACCTCGCACCCGATGAGGCCCACTCCCCTGCATCGTTGCTGCCGCGCTGGATCGGCCCGGCCTTGTGGCTCCTGCTGCTCGCCGTCGTCGCCTTCGCCATCGTTCGCGGCCGGCGGCTGGGTCCGCTGGCGGTCGAGCCGCTGCCGGTCCACGTCCGCGCCGGGGAGACGACCCGCAGCCTGGGCCGGCTCTACCGCCGAGCCGGCGACCGCACCCATGCCGTGACGATGCTGCGGCAGGCCGCCCGCACCCGCCTGACCCAGCGGCTGCGGCTGGGCCGGGAGGCCACCCCGGAGGCCGTCGTACGCGCGGTCGCCCACCACACCGGACGACCCGATCTCGAGGTCTCCGCGCTGCTCACCGACGCCCCGATCGAGAACGACCAAGACCTGATCACGCTGGCCAACGCGCTGGCGGCCCTTGAGGAAGAGGTACGACACCCATGACCCAACCCACGACCGGACCCGAGACCGTCCCGTCCGTGTCGCCCGACGGTGCACGCGAGCGACTCACCGCGGTCCGGGCCGAGGTCGCCAAGGCGGTCGTCGGTCAGGACGCCGCGGTCTCCGGGCTGCTGGTCGCGCTGGTGTGCGGCGGCCACGTGCTGATGGAGGGCGTACCCGGCACCGCCAAGACCCTGCTGGTGCGGTCGCTCTCCGCCGCGTTGTCGGTCGAGACGCGCCGGGTGCAGTTCACCCCCGACCTGATGCCCGGCGACATCACCGGATCGATGGTCGTCGAGTCCTCCCACGGCTCGCTGACCTTCCGGGAGGGGCCGGTCTTCACCAACCTGCTCCTCGCCGACGAGATCAACCGCACCCCACCGAAGACCCAGTCGGCGCTGCTCGAGGCGATGGAGGAGGGGCAGGTCTCCGTCGACGGAGTCACCCGCGCGCTGCCGCGGCCGTTCCTGGTCGCCGCGACCCAGAACCCGATCGAGTACGAGGGGGTCTACCCGCTCCCCGAGGCGCAGCTGGACCGGTTCCTGCTGAAGGTCGTCCTGCCGGTACCCGAGCGCGCCGACGAGGTGCAGATCCTCACCCGGCACGCCGCCGGCTTCGACCCGCGCGACGTCGCCGGCGCCGGAGTCCGTGCGGTGGCGTCCGGCGCCGACATCGAGGCCGCTCGGCAGCACGTGACGACCGTCCAGGTCTCGCCCGAGGTCACCGGCTACATCGTCGACATCGCCCGGGCGACCCGCGAGTCTCCGTCACTGTCGGCCGGGGTGTCCCCGCGCGGCGCCACCGCGCTGCTCCGGTCCGCCCGCGCCTGGGCCTGGCTCGCCGGCCGCGACTTCGTCACCCCCGACGACGTGAAGTCGCTCGCCCACGCGACGTTGGCGCACCGGCTCGCGTTGCGCCCCGAAGCCGAGCTCGAGGGTGTCCAGGTCAGCCAGGTCCTGAGCTCCGCCATCGGCGCCGTCCCCGTTCCCCGATGACGATCACCTGGCGCGTACCGCTGCTCCTGCTGGCGGGCATCGTCCCGGTCGTCCTCCGACCGGCGGCGAGCACGGCCGCGATCTGGGTCGTGCTCGTGGTGGTGCTCGCACTCCTCGACGTACTCCTGGCGCCGAAGCCGGCGGCACTGGAGATCAGCCGGGTACGCCTGGGCGGGATCCGGCTGGGCGAGTCGACGACCTCGGAGCTTCTGGTCCGCTCCCCTACCCGGCGCGTCCGGGCGCTGGTGCGTGATGCCTGGCAGCCCACCGCCGGGGCCACTCAGAACCGCCATCGGATCCGGCTCGATCGCGGCGACAGCACCAGGCTGCGTACGCCGCTGCGGCCGCGCCGCCGCGGGGACCTGCGCGCGCTGGGCGTGACGGTGCGCGCCTTCGGACCGCTCGGCCTCGGCGCCCGGCAGCGCACGATCCCGATCGAGGGATCGGTGCGGGTGCTCCCCGCCTTCGAGTCCCGCAAGCACCTCCCGTCACGGCTCCAGCGGTTGCGCGAGCTCGACGGCCGCGCCGCGGTGCGAGTGCGTGGGCAGGGCACCGAGTTCGACTCGCTGCGGGAGTACGTCCGCGGTGACGACGTACGCTCCATCGACTGGCGCACCACCGCCCGTTCCCGCACCGTCGTGGTCCGAACCTGGCAGCCCGAGCGGGACCGTCGCGTGGTGCTGGTGCTCGACACCTCCCGCACCTCGGCCGCCCGGGTCGAGGGCGCCGGCGGCGGGGTGCCGCGGCTCGACTCGGCGATGGACGCCGGGCTCCTGCTCGCCGCCATCGCCTCCCGAGCCGGCGACCGGATCGACTTCCTCGCCGGCGATCTCCGGGTCCGCTCCCGGGTCCGCCTCGCCGGCCAGCGCGACGTCACCCAGCGCCTGCAGGAGGCGATGGCCGATCTCGAGCCGGTCATCGCCGAGGCCGATTGGTCCCAGCTCGCCGGTGCGGTCGCGAGCCTCGGCCGCCACCGTGCGCTCGTCGTGCTGCTGACGCCGCTCGACCCGCACGCGATCGAGGAGTCACTCCTCCCCGTGCTCCCCGTCCTGACCCAGCACCACCGCGTCGTCCTCGCCTCCGTGCGCGACCCCGAGCTCGAGACCACCGCCGCCTCCCGCGACAACCTGGACGACGTCTACGCCGCGGCCGCCGCAGAGCAGACCCTCCGCCGCCGCGACCACACCGCCGCCATGCTCCGCACCCTCGGCGTCGACATCGTCGACGCCGACGCCGAGTCCCTCCCGCCCGCTCTCGCCGACCACTACCTGCAGCTCAAGGCCACCGGTCAGCTCTGAGCGCTGGCCTCGCGATAGGCATTGACCGCCGGCCGCCAGAAGTCGCCGATGTCCCGCGGCCAGAGCTCGTCATCCCACATCTCATCCAGGAGCTCACCATCTACGTACTCGGCGACATCCTCCGGACGTCCCTCGAGCATGACGGTTGAATAGACCAACCGACGAGTGCGGCGATCGGAGAGATCGAACCTTGCTCCCGCTGGCGACCAGAACAGATGGCTTGGCAACGCCACAACGCCGGTTGTCGCCGTAGGCTCGACTCGCCATAGCCGTTCGGGCACGGCCAGCGGCCTGTTGATGCTGCTCGTCCTGAACGTGACCGGACCGTCCCACGCATCCACCACGACGACTGGATCGTCCTCACCGTGGCCCGGGATGCTCACGGATCGAGCCTACATCTACGCCTGCGTGGCGACGCGGTCCTCGAGAAGCCGCTCGTCGATGTCACCGGTGTCGCCGCGGGAGGCGGCGGCGCGGCCGACGATGAAGACGTACGCGAAGAAGGCGAGCTCGGCGACGATGCCGATGCCGACGCGAGCCCAGGTGGGCAGGGGCGAGGGGGTGACGAAGCCTTCGATGATGCCGGAGATCAGCAGGACGACGATGAGGCCGAGGGCGATGCCGCCAGCGGTGCGGCCCTCCCGGGCCATCGACTGCCCGCGAGTCAGCGAGCCGGGGTCGATCCAGGACCAGAAGAGCCGCAGCCCGACGGCCCCGGCGACGAAGACGGCGGTGAGCTCGAGCAGCCCGTGGGGAAGGATCAGGCCCCAGAACAGTCCGCCGCGGTCGTGGCGGTGCATCAGGGTGCCGAGGATCGCCAGGTTGGAGATGTTCTGGAACATCGAGTAGATCACCGGCAGCCCGAGCACGCCGAGGCCGATGCAGATGAACGAGACCCAGACGTTGTTGACCCAGACCTGGGTGGCGAACGACGAGGCGGCGTGCTCGCTGTAGTAGCCCTCGATGTCGTGCTCGACCAGCTGCCTGACCTGTTCCGGCCCGAGCAGCGACTGCTCGACCTCCGGGTGGCGCAGCAGCCACCAGATCATCACCGCGGTGACGATCACGTTGGCGGCCATCATCCCCAGCCACCACCACCGCAGCCGGTAGAGCGCGGCCGGGAACCGATGGGTGAAGAACCGCAGGAAGCCCGACCAGGTGCTCGTCCGGGTGCCCGTGGTGCGGTTGCGGGCCGCGGCCAGGAGCACCGAGAGATGCTGGACGACGGTCGGGTCGGGCGCGTTGCTGCGGACGACCGACAGCTGGGTGCTCACCCGCTGGTAGAGCTCGACCAGCTCGTCGGCCTGGGCACCGCTCAGCCGCCGCTCGTCCAGGAGCTGTTCGAGCCGGGTCCGGTCGGCCGCCGTAGCAGCCAGATACGCGTCGAGATCCACGCCCGCAGCGTACGCTGACCGCCATGACCCCCGCGCCGCAATCGCCCGAGCAGTCCCACCCGGAGCGGGCACTGCTCACCGAGGACGACCTGATCACCGGAGACGCGGTCGCCCTCGACCTCCCGGCCGCCGGGCTGGGGATGCGGCTGCTGTCGGGCCTCATCGACGTGCTCGTGGTGACGGCGCTGCTCGTCCTGACCCTGTTCGTCTTCCTGACCGCCGCCCCCGCGACCGACGAGGCGCTCGCCTGGGCCGCCTACATCGCGGCCACCGCGTCGGTCCTGCTGGTCTTCCCGACGGTCATCGAGACGCTCACCCGCGGGCGCTCGCTCGGCAAGCTCGCGCTCGGCCTGCGCACGGTGCGCGACGACGGCGGGGCGATCAGCTTCCACCACGCGTTCGTGCGCGCCCTCGTCGGCGTCATCGAGACCTACGGCACCAGTGGCGCCGCTGCGTTCCTCACCGCGATGATCCATCCGCGCGGCAAGCGCCTCGGTGACATCGCGGCCGGGACGTACGTCATCCGGGTGCGGGTGCCGCTGCAGCCGCCGGCCCCGATCCAGATGCCTCCGGCGCTCGCCGTCTGGGCCTCCCGCGCGGACGTCGCGGCCATCCCGGTCGGCCTGTCCCTGGCGGTGCGACGGTTCCTGTCGGGCGAGGTCGGCACCTACGCCGACCCCGTTCGCCGCCACGCGCTCGCCGAACGCCTGGCGACCAGCGTGCAGGAGTACGTCGCCCCCGGCCCTCCCCCGGGCACACCGCCCGAGGCCTATCTGGCCGCCGTCCTCGCCACCCGCCGTGATCGCGACGCGGCTCGGCTCGCCCGCGACGAGGAGCTCCGGGCGCGCCTCACCGCGCGCTAGGAGCGCTTGAGCCGCTTGGCGCTGAGGCCGACCGCCTTCAGCTCCAGCTCGGCGAGCTTCGCCACCACCTCGGTGTCGCCGTCACGCCAGGCCCGGACCGGGTCGTCGCTGATCTTCACCAGCTTGTGCAGCGGCTGGGTCGACATCGCCCGCAGCGCCACCAGGTCGGCGCCGGTGCCGGCCTCCAGAAAGCGTTGGGTCGAGGTCGCGTTGCGGATGAACCGCCACCGCAGCGGTACGTAGATCATCAGCCACATCAGCACCGGGACGACCACGACGGCGACCGCCAGCCAGATCGCGAGGGTGGAGACGGCCTCGACCTGCGCCTCCCCTGCCGCCCGAAGCTGGTCGGCGGCCCTCGCGGCACCCTCGAACGGCGCCGCGACCCCGTCGTCGACCAGCGGCAGGTCATCGACCCGGCCGGCCGCCTCGAGCAGCTTCTCGGAGAGGGACGTGCCGGCGTCGTCCATCTTCTCGCCGGGTACGGCGAGAGCCGAGACCAGCTCGTGGACGAGCCGTCCGAGGAGGACCCACCCGACGATCCAGGCCGCCGTCAGCAGGTCGGCGAACAGCTGGGCGACGCGGCGCGAGGGCGTGTCGGCGTACAACTTCATGTCGTCGATCCTGACGCCTTCGGGCCAACAGATCGGTGACGACACGGGTAGTCGGGGTCAACGCCTCCGGTAGAGCAGGTCGGTGATGACCCGGTCCTTGGCCAGACCCTTGCGCTCGAACTTGGTCACCGGGCGCTCGTCCCAGCGCTCGACCACCCCACCGCTCAGCAGCGGCTCCGCGTCGAGCACCTCGACCATCTGCTCGGCGTACTGGACCCAGTCGGTCGCCAGCCGCCACGTGCCGCCGGACTCGAGCCGCTCCGCGATCATCCGCGCGTTGGTCGGGGTGACCAGGCGGCGCTTGTGGTGGCGGGTCTTGTGCCACGGGTCGGGGAAGAACGTCCAGATCTCGCGGACCGACTCCAGGGCGACGATGTTCTCGAGCATCCAGAGCGCGTCGACGCTGCAGAAACGTACGTTGGTCGCCCCTGCGGCGCCGACACGACCGAGGCTCTCGGCGACGCCCGGCCGCCACACCTCGAGGGCCAGGATGTCGGCCTCGGGACGGTTCGCTGCCAGGACTGCCGTCGCCTCGCCCACGCCGCCGCCGATGTCGACGATCAGCGGGGCTTTGCGACCGAACCAGGTCTCCAGCGAGAAGCCCGGCTCGTCGACCGCCTCGTCGGGGATCACCCACTCCTCGGCGTACGCGTCCCAGGCCTTCTGCTGCTTGGCGTCCAGACGGCTGCCTCGGCGGGTGTAGGTGAGGACCTCGCGGACGGTGCGGCCGTCGTCGAGCAGCTTCTGATGGGGTCGCGGGGTGCGGACTGGGTGGTTGGGCTCTGTCATCTCTTCTTGCCTTGGTCTCGTGGCGCGCCGACGCGGCGCAATCCGGTCCTCGCTTCGCTGCGGTCCGTTTGCGCCGAGTCAGCGCTGTCCTAAGCAGCAAGGAGCATCTGGTCCAACGCGAAAGGCCCCCTTCGCCTTGCGGCTCCGGGGACCTTCCACGTTGGATCAGACGATCACTTGATGATCTTCGTGACCCGACCCGCGCCGACGGTGCGACCGCCCTCACGGATAGCGAACTTCAGACCCTCGTCCATCGCGATGGGCTGGATGAGCTCGACCGACATCTCGGTGTTGTCACCCGGCATGACCATCTCGGTGCCCTCGGGGAGGGTCACAACGCCGGTCACGTCCGTGGTACGGAAGTAGAACTGCGGACGGTAGTTGTTGAAGAACGGGGTGTGACGGCCACCCTCCTCCTTCGAGAGGATGTAGACAGAGCCCTCGAAGTTGGTGTGCGGGGTGGTGGTGCCCGGCTTGATGACAACCATGCCGCGCTCGACGTCCTCGCGCTTGGTGCCACGGAGCAGCAGACCGACGTTCTCACCGGCCTGGCCCTCGTCGAGCAGCTTGCGGAACATCTCGACACCGGTGACGGTGGTCTTCTGAGAGGTCTCGCGGATGCCGACGATCTCGACCTCCTCGCCGACCTTGACGATGCCGCGCTCGATACGACCGGTGATGACGGTGCCACGACCGGTGATCGTGAAGACGTCCTCAACGGGCATCAGGAACGGCTTGTCGGTCTCGCGAGCCGGGGTCGGGATGTAGTCGTCGACGGCCTGCATGAGCTCGGCGACGGAGTTCATCCACTTCTCCTCGCCCTGCAGGGCGGGGAAGGCGGCAACGCGCACGACCGGGATGTCGTCACCCGGGAACTCGTACTCGCTGAGGAGCTCGCGCACCTCCATCTCGACGAGCTCGATGAGCTCCTCGTCGTCGACCATGTCGCACTTGTTCAGGGCGACGACGATCGACGGCACGCCGACCTGGCGGGCCAGGAGCACGTGCTCCTTGGTCTGCGGCATCGGGCCGTCGGTGGCGGCGACCACGAGGATCGCGCCGTCCATCTGCGCGGCACCGGTGATCATGTTCTTGATGTAGTCCGCGTGACCCGGGCAGTCGACGTGAGCGTAGTGACGCGACTCGGTCTGGTACTCGATGTGCGCGATCGAGATCGTGATCCCGCGCTGGCGCTCCTCGGGGGCCTTGTCGATGTCCTCGAACGCGAACTCCGGGTTCAGGTCCGGGTACTTCGCGTGCAGCACCTTCGAGATCGCCGCGGTAAGGGTGGTCTTACCGTGGTCGATGTGACCGATGGTGCCGATGTTGACGTGCGGCTTGTTCCGCTCGAACTTCGCCTTAGCCACTGTGGGCTCCTCCTGGTGTGTTTTTCTTACTGACTCGTACTGAGTGGTGTTACTGCCGAAGTCCCTGGACGGGCGACCCGAAGGTCACTCGCCACGGGCCTTCTTGATGATCTCGTCGGCGACGTTCGTGGGAACCTCGGCGTACGAGTCGAACTCCATCGAGTACGACGCCTGACCACTGGTCTTGGACCGGAGGTCACCGACGTACCCGAACATCTCGGACAGCGGGACGAGAGCCTGGACGACCATGTCGCCGTGGCGCTCCTCCTGCGAAGACACCTGGCCGCGACGGGAGTTGATGTCACCGATAACGGTGCCGAGGAACGACTCGGGGGTCGTGACCTCGACGGCGAACATCGGCTCCAGCAGGACTGCCTTCGCCATGCGCGCGGCCTCCTTGAAGGCCTGGTTGCCCGCGATCTTGAAGGCGAGCTCGGAGGAGTCGACGTCGTGGTAGGCGCCGTCCTCGAGCGAGACCTTCACATCGACCATGGGGAAGCCGGCGAGGACGCCGAACTCCATGGCCTCCTGAGCACCCTGGTCGACCGAGGGGATGTACTCCTTCGGCACGCGACCACCGGTGACGTTGTTGACGAACTCGTAGCCCGCACCCTGGCCGGTCTCCTCGTCGATGTTCGGCTCGACGGAGATGACGACCTTCGCGAACTGACCCGAACCACCGGTCTGCTTCTTGTGGGTGTAGCTGTGGTTCTCGACCTTCTTGCGGAGGGTCTCGCGGTAGGCGACCTGCGGCTTGCCGACGGTGGCCTCGACCTTGAACTCGCGCTTCATCCGGTCGACGAAGACCTCGAGGTGGAGCTCGCCCATACCAGCGATGATGGTCTGGCCGGTCTGCTCGTCGGTCTTGACCGTGAAGGTCGGGTCCTCCTCGGTGAGGCGCTGAATCGCCGTGCCGAGCTTCTGCTGGTCACCCTTGGTCTTCGGCTCGATGGCGACCTCGATCACCGGGGCCGGGAAGCTCATCGACTCGAGCACGACCGGGTTGGACGGGTCGCACAGGGTGTGACCGGTCTTGGTGTCCTTCAGACCCATGACGGCCACGATCTGGCCGGCGCCCACCGAGTTGATCTCCTCACGCTTGTTGGCGTGCATCTGGTAGATCTTGCCGATGCGCTCCTTGCGGCCGTTGATCGGGTTGACCACGGTCGCACCCGCCTCGACCTTGCCGGAGTAGACGCGCAGGTAGAACAGCTTGCCCAAGTGCGGGTCGGAGGCGATCTTGAAGACCAGGCCGGAGAACGGCTCGTCCTCGGAAGGCTTCCGGGAGACCTCGACCTCCTCGTCCTTGACGTCGTGGCCGATGATCGACTCGACATCGATGGGCGAGGGCAGGTAGTCGACGATCGCGTCGAGCAGGGGCTGGACACCCTTGTTCTTGAACGCGGTGCCGGTGAGGATCGGGTTGAGCTTGTCGGCGAGGGTCGCGCGACGGATGGCGGCCTTCAGGGTGGGAACGTCGAAGACGTCGCCCTCCTCGAGGTAGACCTCCATGATGTCGTCGTCGGCCTCGGCGAGGGTCTCGACGAGCTTCTCGCGCCACTCCGCGGCCTTGTCGGCCATGTCGGCGGGGATCTCCTCGACGACGTAGTCCTCACCCTGCTGGGTCTCGCCGCGCCAGACCTTGGCGTTCATCTCGATGAGGTCGACGACGCCGATGAAGTCGGACTCGGCACCGATCGGCAGCTGGAGGACCAGCGGGGTCGCGTGCAGCTTGTCGACGATCGAGTCGACGACCATGTAGAAGTCGGCACCGGTGCGGTCGAGCTTGTTGACGAAGCACATCCGCGGGACGGAGTACTTGTTCGCCTGGCGCCACACGGTCTGCGACTGCGGCTCGACACCGGCCACACCGTCGAAGACGGCGACGGCACCGTCCAGGACGCGCAGCGAACGCTCCACCTCGACGGTGAAGTCGACGTGCCCCGGGGTGTCGATGATGTTGATCTGGTGGTCCTTCCACCAGCAGGTCGTCGCGGCGGACGTGATCGTGATGCCGCGCTCCTGCTCCTGCTCCATCCAGTCCATCGTGGCTGCGCCCTCGTGGACCTCACCGATCTTGTAGGAGATACCGGTGTAGAACAGGATGCGCTCGGTGGTGGTGGTCTTACCGGCATCGATGTGCGCCATGATGCCGATGTTGCGGACCACATTGAGGTCCGTGGTGATGTCGACGGCCACTGTCTTCAGCGTTCCTTAAAGAGATTGTCTTCGGTCTGGATGGGCGGGGCGCCCACGTGGTTCTGCAAGCACCCCGCCGTACGTCACCAGCGGTAGTGCGCGAAGGCCTTGTTGGACTCGGCCATCTTGTGAGTGTCCTCGCGCTTCTTCACAGCGGCGCCGAGGCCGTTGCTCGCGTCGAGGATCTCGTTCATGAGGCGCTCGGACATCGTCTTCTCGCGACGGTCCTGGGCGTAACCGACGAGCCAGCGCAGCGCGAGCGTGGTGCCACGCGTGCCCTTGACCTCGACCGGAACCTGGTAGGTCGCGCCACCGACGCGGCGGGACTTGACCTCGATGGCCGGCTTCACGTTGTCCATCGCACGCTTGAGGGTGACCACGGGGTCGGTGCCGGTCTTCTCACGGCAGCCCTCGAGGGCGGTGTAGACGATGCGCTGCGCAACCTGCTTCTTGCCGTCCTGGAGGACCTTGCTGACGAGCTGGGTTACGAGCTGCGAGCCGTAGACGGGGTCGACGACGAGCGGACGCTTGGGAGCGGGACCCTTACGAGGCATCTCACTTCTCCTTCTTGGCGCCGTAGCGGCTCCGGGCCTGCTTGCGGTTCTTCACGCCCTGGGTGTCGAGCGAGCCGCGAATGATCTTGTAACGAACACCGGGGAGGTCCTTCACACGACCGCCGCGGACGAGCACGATGGAGTGCTCCTGAAGGTTGTGGCCCACACCCGGGATGTAAGCGGTGACCTCGACGCCGGAGGAGAGGCGCACACGGGCGACCTTCCGGAGGGCGGAGTTCGGCTTCTTCGGGGTGGTGGTGTAGACGCGCGTGCAGACGCCACGGCGCTGCGGCGATCCCTTGAGGGCAGGCGTCTTCGACTTCGTCGCCTTGTCCTCGCGGCCCTTGCGGACCAGCTGGTTGATGGTGGGCACCTCGGTGGTTCCCCTTCTTTTCTGCTCTCACGACGCGGCGCTCTGCCGCGAAGGATCCAATGTGTGCGTCCAGGTGGTGCGATACCAACTGGTCCCGCCTCGCCCCCGAGGTCGGGCGTGTCGCCCATACCTCAACGCACCGTTGGCGGATCTTTCGAACCGAATCCCCGTACTGAGGGCGCCGAGCCCGGGTCCGAGACCTTTCTCTCGAGCTTGTTCCGGGCACGCGCGACGGCCTGGTTGTCCCAGACACGCTTCAGAGGCTACCCGGCGGCTTGAGAGGGGGTCAAAACGGCCCGGATACCACCTCTGAGGGCGGCTAGGAGCAGCACCCCCGCAAGCGTACCGAACAGCACCAGGGCGCCACTGGCGTAGAGAGTCGTGCGGGCACCGAAGTGCTCGCCGATGAAGCCGATCAGCGGGGCGCCCAGCGGGGTGCCGCCCATCAGGACGGTCATATAGATCGCCATCACCCGGCCGCGGAACTCCGGCGCTGCCTCGGTCTGCATCGTCGCGTTGCAGGCGTTGAGGACCGTGATGGTGAAGAAGCCGACGATCGGGCCGGTCAGGGCGAACAGCGTGTACGTCGGCATGAACCCGGACACGACGATGGACAGCCCGAACCCGGTCGCGGCCCCGACGATCAGCCTGAGCGGGATCCGGGTGCGGCGGGCGCCGAGCAGCGCGCCGGAGAGCGAGCCGACGGCCAGGACGGTGCCGAGCAGGCCGAACTCGCTCGCGCCCTTGCCGAACTCCTCGGTCGCCATCAGCGCCGAGGTGATCGGGAAGTTCGCGCCGAACGTACCGACGAAGAAGACGATCACGAGGACCATCAGCATCTTGGGCTGCGTACGGATGTAGCCGAGGCCCTCGCGCAGCATCCCGCGGCGGCGGGCGACCGGCTCGGGCGAGTGCAGCTCGGCGGTGTTCATCCGCTGCAGCTGTCCGATCACGGCGAGGTAGGACACGGCGTTGACGAGGATGACCCAGCCGGTCGCCTCGGGGCCGCTGCCCAGCCAGCCGATGATGAGCCCGGCGAGTGCCGGCCCGACCAGGCGGGCGAGGTTGAACGAGGCCGAGTTGAGGCCGACGGCGTTGGTGACGTCGTCGGGGTCGACCATCTCCGAGACGAACGACTGCCGGCCCGGGCCGTCGAAGGCGGCGCCGGTGCCGAAGAGGAAGGCGATCAGGTAGACCATCCACACCTCGGCGTGCCCGCTCACGGCCAGCACGCCGAGGAGCAGCGACATCAGGGCCATCCAGCCCTGGGCAGCCTGCAGCAGGCGGCGCTTCGGGAAGCGGTCGGCGATGACGCCGGCGTAGGGGCTGAGCAGGAGGATCGGCAGGAACTGCAGACCGGTGGTGATACCGAGTGCCGCTCCCCCGCCGCCCAGGCTCAGCACGAGCCAGTCCTGGGCGATGCGTTGCATCCAGGTGCCGACGTTGGAGACGACACTTCCGGCTAGGTAGAGACGGTAGTTGTGGCTGCGCAGGGAACGGAACGTGGGACTCAACTGGTGGCTATTCTCTCCATGATCGAAGCGGCGGTGCGGAGGGCGGCGAGCTCGTCGGCATCGAGGTCGACGAGCTGCTGGGCGAGCCAGGCGTCTCGGCTGAGCCGGTCCTTGCGTACGGTCCGGCGGCCCTTGTCGGTGATCGAGACCAGCACCTGGCGACGGTCGGTCTCACCCTGGCGGCGGACGACATAGCCGCCCTCCTCGAGGAAGTTGACCATCCTGGTCATGCTCGGCGGCTGGACCCGCTCGCGCGCGGCGAGGGCGCCGAGAGTCATCTCGTCGTTGGCATACAGCGCCCCGAGCACCGCCATCGAACCCAGCGAGAGGTCGTTGTCGGGGTGGCGCTCGTTGGCCAGGCGGCGGCGCATCCGCATGACGGAGGTGCGCAGCTCGGAGGCGACCTCGGGGATGTCGGAGGCCGCGGCGGGCGCGGAGACGGGCTGTGCGGTAGGCATGTCGGTAAGCATAACTGCTTACCGGCGCTAACTATTCCGGGAAGAGACGGCGCCCTGGTGAGGGCGCCGTCACGGGGTCAGGACACGGTTCAGGACATCGCGGCGAGCATCAGGATGTCGTCGCGGCTGTAGGTGCGACCGGGGTGAGCCTCGGCGAGGTGCTCCTGCACCTGCTCGACCAGCTCGTCGTCGGTCTCCGTGCGGAAGTTGGTGCCGCAGGGGCAGCGAAGCGAAGGCATCAGTGGACCTCCCAGGTCGTCGGGCCGTGCCGAGGGTTGCTCGGCAGCCCCAGACTATCGCCCACCCAAGGCCCACTAAGGTTGGGAGGCATGAGCGACCAGTACCGCGACGACGACTACTCCGGCGGCTACCCGGAGCAGCAGTACGACGGGTACGAAGGCGACTACTACCCCGAAGAGGCCGGCTACCCCCAGGACTACGGCTACGACCAGCCACCCGCGGAGGAGCCGGTCGAGCCGCGTCCGGAGCCGAAGATCGAGCTGGTCGACGAGGACGGCATCCGGGCCTTCGAGCTCGCCACCCTCGGCTGGCTGGTCGGGTTCGTGGCCCTGCTCCCCTTCTGGGGTCTGCTCAGCGACCGTGGCTGGACCTGGTGGATCTGGACCTGCCTGGCCGCTTTCGGCATCGGCGCGATCGGCATCGAGCTGACCCGGCGGCGCAAGGCCCGCCGGCTGCAGGCCGAGGAGCTCGGCCAGCTCCGCTAGATCGGCTAGAACGCCTCGACGTCGTCGCTGATGGTGTCGAACACCGGGTCCGGCAGCGGCTGGGGCTCGTGCTTCTTCGCCAGCCGCACCTCCGAGTGCGCGCCGCAGCCGTGGTTGAGGCTGACCACCTTGCCGTCGTCGTTGGCGTCGCCGTTGGCGCAGACCCCGAAGGTCGACGCCAGGTGGCCGGTCAGGCGGACCAGGAAGCCACAGCTGTGGCACTGGTCGGGCGCGGCCTGGGCGAGCGGCGCGTCGGGGCCGCCGTCACCGGCGTACCACCGCTCGGCGGCGGCGTCGAAGCCGGAGGTCGACAGCGTGCGCACACGACCGAGACCGAGATCCTTGGCGACCTCGCGCACCAGCGCTTTGTCGTCGGCGTCGAGCGGGTCGTCGCCAAAGGCGTACGTCGGGACCAGCCGAGCGTCGTCGTCCTCGACCGGTAGCAGATCGCCGGGCGAGAGGTCGCCGGGCTTGATCCGGTCGCGGTAGGGCACCCACGCGGGGGCGACGATCGCGGCGTCGCCGGGGACGAGGACGACCTCGTTGACGGTCACCTCGGAGTCTCCGCCGAGAACCGGGACGTAGACGACCGTGACCGACCAGTGCCAGCCGACGTAGCCCTTGCGGGTGCAGGCGAACAGGTGGGTCACGACGCCCGGACCGGCGTCCTTCTCGGCCACATGGCCGAGGTGTTCTCCGACGTCAGCGGCTGGCACGTCGGACAGGAGCGCGGCGCGGGCCTCGTCGACGGCAGCGACAGCCGTCGCATCGGCGTACGGGGTCGTGATCACGGACCACATCTTCGCCCACAGGCGCCTCAGGTGCCACTTCGGGGTCACCTTGCGCCACCACAACCTGAACTTCCGCACAGCGCGTCATCCTCCCAGACGTACGCCTCTACTGCACAGTCTTGGCGCCCCGCGCGACCTCATAAATCGCCGACACCCGCCGGAGCGTGGCTACGGCGGGTGTCGGCGTTCGCGTCGCTACTGAAGAGCGCGCGTGGAGACCATGGAGAGGACGTACTCGACGAGCGAGATCAGCGTCGCCTTGGTCGACTGGCGGTCGCGGGCGTCACAGGTGACGATCGGGATGTCCGGGCGCAGAGCCAGGGCCTCGCGGATCTGCTCCGGCTTGTAGGCCTGGTTGGCGCCGAAGACGTTGTGGGCCACCACGAACGGCACGTTGCGGGACTCGAAGTAGTCGATCGCGCCGAAGGAGTCGGCGAGACGACGGGTGTCGATGAGCACAACGGCGCCGATGGCACCCTGGGTCAGGTCGTCCCACATGAACCAGAAGCGGTTCTGACCGGGGGTGCCGAACAGGTAGAGGATCAGGTCGGAGTCGAGGGAGACTCGCCCGAAGTCCATGGCGACGGTCGTCGTCTTCTTGTTGGGCACGGCAGAGAGGTCGTCGACGCCGGCGGTCGCCTGCGTCATGACGGCCTCGGTCGTCAGGGGGACGATCTCCGAGACGGAGCCGACGAAGGTCGTCTTACCAACGCCGAACCCGCCGGCGATGACGATCTTCGCAGACATGGTCGCCTGCTTGGAGTCGGTGGTCACTGCATTACTCCTGTCAAAGCTTCCTCAGGCCGGACAGCACGCGCTCGAGGAGAGCGGTGTCCGGGGCGTCCGGGACCTTGCTGGCGTGCACCTGCACCACGCCGCGCTCCGCAAGATCACCGATCAGGACTCGGGCGACACCCAGCGGCACCCGGATGAGCGCCGCAACCTCGGCGACGGAGCGGCTCTCGCGGCAGAGCTCCGCGATCGTCCTCTCCTCTGGCGACCGGACGTAGCCGTCGATCACGTAGCGGTCGGTGATCACCAGGGCTTCCATCGGGAAGACGCGCTTGGGTTGCGTGCGGCCACGAGTCAGGGCATACGGCCTGACAAGGGGCGGCGGTTCGGAGGCGTGGTTGCTCACGATCTCGGTCCTAAGCTCGGGCGCGCATCAGGCGCCGGTTCTGGTATCGGGGGTGAGGGCGGTGGCAACACGCGAGATGAGCAGCTGCATCTGGTAGCCAACCTGTCCCAGATCGCAGTCGGGGGCGGCGAGGGCAGCGAGGCTGGAGCCCTCACCAACCGCCATGAGGACCAGATAGCCACCGTCCATCTCGATGACCATCTGCTGGACATTACCCGCGGCGAAGCACCGAGCTGCTCCCTGGGTAAGACTCGTCAGGCCGGAGGCGATCGCCGAGAGCTGGTCGGCCCGGTCCGGGGGGAAGTCGACGGAGCTGGCCATCGGCATGCCATCAGCCGACACCAGGATCGCGTGAGCGATGTCGGGGGTGCGCTGGGTCAGGCTGTCGACAAGCCAGTCCAGTCCTGCGGGGGCCGTTGTCACTGCTGCTCCTCACCTTCGGGGTTGCTTTCCGCCTCAGCGGGGTTGTTGCGGGCGCGGCTGACGCCCTTCTGGAAGCTCGACATGCCACGGGTCCGGCGCGCGTCCATGTTACGCGGCCCTGCTGGCCGTGGTGTGACCGCCGGGGCCGCGCCCGGGATCAGGTTCTGACCCGGGACACGTACGGGGAGGCCACCCTGGGTGACCGTCGCCGGCTCCTGCTCCTGCAGCTTCTCCAGCTCCTGCGCCCGGCGCCAGCCCTCGTCGCCCGGCGAGGACCAGCTCGGCGGCGTGGTCGGCTCGTCCTGGGACGCCGGCTCGTCGACGGCGTCCGGTGCGGGGTGCGCCGCGGGACGCGCCTCACCGTTGCTCGCACCGTTGCCGCCGGACTTGGCGGCCGGCGCGGCGATCGGGTCGCTCAGCGGGTCGCCCTTCGCCTCCATCGCCCGGCGAGCGCCGAGCGGGCGACGACGGGTGAACCACTCGGACTGGAGGTCGTCGAAGATCGAGCTGCCCTCGTCGTCGAGGATCGGGACCTCGGTGGTCGAGTCGAGCGGGTTCGGCGAGTCGGTCGGCTCCGGAGCCATCGGGCCCGGGGCGATCGCGTCACCGGCGGGACCGAACGGGTCGTCGTCAGGACCGAACCCCGGAGGCGGCGTACGCGGCGTGGTGCGCTCGTTGGGGCGCTCGAAGGTGCGGAACGCGCCGGTGTCGGTGCCGAACGGGCTGCCGCCCTGGGCTCCCGGGTCGCGCCGCGGGAGGTCAGTCTCGCTCGGGTCGAAGCGACCGTCGGGGAAACGGGCGGCCAGGTCCTCCGCCTTGCGCACGGGCAGCATGTTGGACAGGAAGTTCTGCTGCGGACCGCTGGCCTGGGCCGGCTGGTTGCCGCCGAACGGGTCGCCACCGAACTGAGGCTGACCACCGCTGAACTGCTGCGGCTGCTGCGCCGGGAAGGTGCCGGTGCGCGCGGCCGGGGCCTCGAAGCCCGGGTCGCCCGGCATCGGCGGGACGCCGCCGTAGGCGGGCTGCTGGCCCGTCTGCGGTCCGGTCTGGCCGAAGCCGTTGTGCTGTCCGGACTGGCCGTTCGCACCCGGCTGCGGGAAGACCGAGCTGCCGTTGTTGACCAGGTTCGGGTGGTTGGAGGCACCCGGCGTGCGGCTCGGCAGCGCCGGCGGCGCGGCCGCGGAGGCGGCGGGCGCCTCGGGCGCCGGCAGCGCACCGACGGGCACGTCGTAGGGGTTGCCACCTGCGTACGGCTGGGCGTCGTAGGCGGGCATGCCGTACTGCATCTCGTAGGGCAGCTCGCCGGTGCCCGGGTAGCCGGCGGCCTGCTGGCCGTAGCCACCCTGCTGGAAGGCGTACGCGTCGAAGCCCTGCTGCTGGCCGGACGGGGTCTCGGCGTGGGCGCCGACGATCGTGGTGACCGGCATCTCGACCCGCGCGACCACACCGCGCGGGCGGTTGGGCACGAGCTCGATGTAGAGACCGTGACGCGCCGCCAGGCGCGCGACCACGACCAGACCCATCATCCGGGCGACGTCGGCGTCGAGGCCGGTCGCACGGCGCAGCTTCATGTTGGCCGCGTCGAGCTCCTCCGGCGTCATGCCGATACCGAGGTCCTCGATCTCGACCAGCAGCGGCGCGGCGGGGCCGGCGCGGAAGGTGCGGATCGTGACCGCGGTGTCGGGCGGGGAGAAGTTGGTGGCGTTCTCGATCAGCTCCGCGAGCAGGTGCACGAGGTCACCCGCGATCGCGCCCTCGAACTCGGCGTTCTCCTCGGAGTCGATGTCGACCCGGGCGAACTGCTCGATCTCGGAGGCCGCGGCACGGAGCACGTCGAGGACCGGGACCGGGCCACGCGCAGCGTGACCGATCTCGCCGCCGGCGAGAACCAGCAGGGACTCGTCGTTGCGGCGCATACGGGTCGCGAGGTGGTCCAGGCGGAACAGGTTCGCGAGGTCGTCGGGGTCCTGCTCGTTGGCCTCGAGCTGGTCGATGAGCTGGAGCTGGCGCTCGACGAGGCTCTGCGACCGGCGGGAGAGGTTCATGAACATCTTGTCGACGTTCGAACGCAGCTCGGCCTGCTCGCCCGCCAGCCGGATCGCCTCGACGTGGACCGCGTCGAACGCGTCCGCGACGTCACCGATCTCGTCTCGACGGGCGATGTCCAGCGGTTCCACATGGGTGTCGACCGGGCCGTCGGCCTGGTTCATGTAGGCGACTCGCTCAGGCAGGTCGTGGTTGGCCAGGTTGTAGGCCAGGCGGCGCAGCTGGCTCAGCGGCGACAGGATGGAGCGGGCCGCGACCAGACCGACCGCGAGGGCGAAGATCAGAACACCGAGGACGAGGACACCGATGATGATGGCGTCGCGGGTCGCGTCCTTCTTGATCTGCTCGACGTCGTCACTGATCTCCTGGGCGGTCGCGACGATCATCTTCTGCAGACCGCGGATGAACTCGGTGCTGGCGCCGGTGTACTGGTCCGGGGTCATCTTGACCCGCTCGGTGCCGCCGCTGGTGATCACCTGGTTGACGACCCGGTGGGCGGGTGCCCCGATCGAGCCGTTGTCGGTGGTCTCGTTGGTCAGCTCGTCGAGCATCTGGCGGATGTCGTCGGACGTCTTCGTGTAGTAGTCGAGCGTCGAGAGGCGCCACTTGGCCTCGGCGCGGGCGAGCTCGGCGAACTTGTCGTCGGTGAGGACGTCGACGTTGACCTGGCCGTTCTTCTCCGCTGCCGCCTTCTTGCTCAGCGCCTCCATCATGATCACGCGCTCGGTGCCCATCGCCTCCGAGGCAGGACGCACGTTGCTGATCGCGGAGATCTTGGAGAAGACCTCGTCGTTCTCCAGGGTCGGCATCTGCGACGAGATCCCGAAGAGGTTGTTCATCACGTTGGTGTAGGCCAGCTGGGCCTCGACCTGGGTGTCCTTCTCCTGGATCTGCGCACGCAGGTCGTCGATGCCGTTCAGCGCCTGCTGGATCTCGACGATGCTGTTCTCGAGGTCCTTGTCGTCGCCGGCGTCGATCTCCTTCGCCTTGGCGCTCCAGGCCTCGATCGACTCGTCGGTCGTCTGCTGCAGCGGCCTCATCACGACATCGGGGACACCCGCCAGCGCACCGTCACGCTCGAACAGGATGTTGATCGCGAGGTTGTAGGTGTCGGGCAGTGCCTTGGCGACGGTCTCGGCCTGGCGTGCTTCCGCCTGGGCCGTGAGGGCGCGCGAAATGCTCAACCCACCGAACACCATCGCCGCGATGGTGGGGATGAGCAGCACGAAGATCAGGCGCGCTCGAATTCCCTGCCAGGGCTTGCGGTCCGGACGGTGGGTTGTGCTTGCGTATGGCTCGGCCATTACTCCCTCTCGTGGCCATGTCACATCGTTCCCGAGCAAGGTGTGCGTCGTCTGTGGCGCATACCCATGTCCCCCGCCGCGAAGTCTGCTGGCACCCGGGCGTGCCTGTCTGCAGTCTTTGGCGACGTAAACTTACGTCATAAGTGGTCTCGATTACCAATGGTGTACGAAATCATTTGCAAATCTATGGAGGGGCAGGCGGAGTATATGCCCCACCCGCGCGAGGGACGAGACTTCGAGCCATCCGTGGATGCCGGCCGAGGGCCCGGACGACCGGAGAGGGGAATACCTCGCGCGTCCCTGGGCACCGAGGACTAGGCTCTTGCGCGTCGGCCGTCACAGTCGCCGGGCGACGTACGTTTGAAGCGCAGATGCGCGAGGAAGGGGCAAGCTGCCGTGCCTACTGGCAAGGTCAAGTGGTTCGACGCCACCAAGGGCTTCGGGTTTCTGTCGCAGGACGACGGTCCGGACGTGTACGTCCACGCCGACGCGCTCCCCGAGGGCGCTGCCAAGACCTTGAAGGCCGGCACCCGGGTGGAGTTCGGCATCGCCCAGGGGCGCCGCGGCGAGCAGGCGCTCTCGGTGACCGTCCTGGAGCGCTCCCCGTCCGTCTCCGGCCGCCAGCGCGCCGCCAAGCGTCGCAAGCCCGAGGAGATGGAGCTGATCGTCGAGAACGTCATCAAGCTCCTCGACGACATCCGCGACGGCTACGCCCAGGGCCGCCCGCCCACGCGCGAGCTGGCCAAGAAGGTCTCCCCCGCGCTGCGCCAGATCGCCGACGAGTTCGAGCTCTAGGCCCTCTAGATCCAGCTCAGGTCGGGGATCAGGGTCTGCACGCCGACCACGAGGCCGGCGATGTTGACGGCCAGCAGCAGCAGGATCCAGAGCACCGACGGGATGCCGGTCAGGCGGGCGAGCTGGTCGGGGTCGGAGCCGCGACGGCCGCGCTCGCCGCGGCCGAGGAGCTCCAGCAGTGGCCTCGGTGAGGCGAGCAGGAGCAGCCAGGTCACCAGGGTGGCGACGATGGTCTGGATCGGGCCGTCGGCGTACCAGCTGATCGCGCCCAGTCCGGCGCCGAGCACCAGCAGGACGGCGAGGCCGTAGCCGTTGCGTACCCACACCAGCAGCACGAGCATCGCCGCCACCAGGAGCCACAGCAGCCCCAGGGCGTGACCGGCCGCGAGCATCGTGGCGCTGAGCAGACCGAGGAGCGCCGGGGCGAGGTAGCCGGCGGCGAGCATCGCCACCATCCCCGGCCCGGTCGGCTTGCCGCGCGAGAGGGTGACGCCCGAGGTGTCGGAGTGGAGCTTGATCCCGGCCAGGCGCCTTCCCACCAGGACCGCGACGACCGCGTGACCCGCCTCGTGGACGACGGTGACGCCGAGCCGCACGGTGCGCCAGGACGTACGCCACACCACGAGGGCGAGGGCGACGAGCCCGGCGCCGATCAGCCATGGTGCTTCAGGAACGGTCTGGGTCGCGGTGACGGTGTCCCAGAACTCCCTCACTTCGCCGCCTTCTGGTTCATCGATCCGGAGCGGAAGCCCCGTGGGTCGATCTCGGCGGCGGGGAATCCTGCGTCTGTCACGGTCTTGAGCACCTCGTCGGCATGCTGGGGGTCGAGAGGCAGGAGGGTAGCGGACAGCTCGACGGTGGCCTTCTCCCCGTGGTCGCGCACGCGCAGGTCGACCCGGGCGGCGTCGTGGCCGCGGGTGGCCAGCACGCTGCGTACGCCTTGCTCCGCCCGCTCCACGCGCGCGAGCCGTCGCGGGGTGACCTCGAGGCCGTAGGCGATCCGGCTGGAGAGGCAGGCGGCGGCCGGTTTGTCCCAGGTCGGCAGGGCCCAGCGGCGCGATGCCTCGCGGATCTGCGCCTTGGTCAGACCGGCGTCCCTGAGCGGCGTGATCGCACCGCGCTCGGCAGCCGCGCGGATGCCGGGCCGCAGACCGTTGAGCCCCTCGATCGCGTCGTCGGCGTTGGTGCCGGTCGCGACGTGGGCCAGGCCGAGCTCGCGGGCCAGCGGGGTCAGGGTGTCGAGCAGCTCAGCCTTGCAGAAGAAGCACCGGTCGGTGCCGTTGGCGCGGTAGCCCTCCCGCTCCATCTCGTGGGTCTGCGGGGTGATGAGGCGTACGCCGAGGCTTCTCGCGAACTCCGCGGCCGGATCCCGCTCGGCGACCGGGAGGCTGTGTGAGTAACCGGTCGCCGCGGCCACGTTGTCGCTGCCCAGGGCTCTGGCCGCGGCGGCGAGGAGGAAGGCGCTGTCGGCGCCACCGGAGAAGGCCACCAGCACGCTTCCCCGAGTCTGGAGATCCGCTTCGAGAGCGCTGAGCCGTCGGTCGAGGTCGGACACGCGTCGACCTTATCGACGTGCTCCACGACGCGCTCGCGGATCGGCATCGGAGACGAGGCAGGAGGCACGGCGCGCGCCTCCCGAAGTCCGGATTGCACCGGAGCGGGACCGTGCTCTGGATAGGGTCGAGGCCATGGGGGCAGAGCGGGAGGCGTCGGTGGAGTCTGGCCGGCGGTCGAGAGGACTTCTGGGGTCGCTGGTCGAGATCGGGATCATCGCGGTGACCGCGATCCTGCTCGCGGTCGTCATCAAGACGTTCCTCGCCCAGGCGTTCTACATCCCCTCCGAGTCGATGCAGCCCGGGCTGGAGGTCAACGACCGGGTGCTGGTGGAGAAGCCGTCCTACTGGACCGGCACCCCCGAGCGCGGCGACGTCGTCGTCTTCGCCGACCCGGGCGACTGGCTCGCGACCAACCAGGTGCCACCCGCCCCGACCGGGTTCCGGGCCGTGCTCGCCAAGGTAGGGCTCTACCCGACCGGTGACCATCTGGTGAAGCGGGTCATCGGCGTCGCCGGCGACACCGTGGAGTGCTGCGATTCGGGTCGGATCGTGGTCAACGGAACGCCGTTGGACGAGTCCTCGTTCATCGCTCCCACCGACACCTGTGACGGCCCGATGGCGCAGGACAACGGTTCGTACGTCAAGGGCGGCTGCCGGGGCTGGAAGGCCGTCGTCCCGGAGGGCCGGCTCTTCGTGATGGGCGACAACCGCGCCAACTCCGCCGACTCGTCCTTCCACCTGTGCAGCCCGAAGCGCCAGAAGTCGGACGATCCGGCCTGCGGAAACGCGTTCGTACCCGTCTCCGACGTCGTCGGGCGCGTCACGGTCGTCTTCTGGCCCACCGACCGGTTCGGCCTCGAGCGCCGCCCGGAGACCTTCGAGTCCCTCGACTGATCCCATCCCGCAGAGTCGGTCGTCATGGCGGGCCGAGAATGCAGTTGTGGGCGACGAAACTGTCGTTTCGTCGCCCACAACTACCGATTCGGCGGGAGGAACTCAGGCCTCGCGGACCACGTCCATGGTGCGGTCGCCGAACTTCACCTTGTCGCCGTGGACCAGAGCGGCCGGGCGGCGGGCGCCGAGGGCTCGGGCAGCACCCTGGCGGATCAGGGTGGTGCCGTTGGTGGAACCCCGGTCCATGACCACGAGGGTGCCGTCGGCGGCGACCTGGAACTGGGCGTGGGTCTTGGACAGCGACATGTCGCTCGAGGAGAGGGCCACCCGGTGGGAGACCTCCTCGCCCGGGCGGGGCTCCGGGCCGCGGCCGACGATCGCCAGACCCTCGACCACGAAGCTCTGGCCGGTGTCGAACGTGACCCGCCAGCGGGCCGTCGCAGCCGGCTGCGGGGCCGGTGCGGGCGGAGCCGGCGCGGCCGGCTGCACGGCGGACGGAACCGGAGGGGCCGGCGGGGCGGGCGGAGCG
>NZ_JAALAA010000015.1 GCF_011045035.1 Nocardioides turkmenicus | reverse complement strand
CCCCACAGCCATCGGCGGGAACATGTCGTCGGCGAACTTCGCCCAGTGCCCCGAGCGCTCGAAGAGCGCGCGCTTGCCGAGGACGGGGGTCTTGACCGGTACGCAGCCGTCGGCCGCGGCCAGCTCGGCGGCCAACCGCTCCAGCTCGGCGAAGACCACAGCGCCGTCGGGCAGCCACAGCGGCAGGCCAGGCCCGGCCAGCGGGTCGGTGGCGAAGATGTCGAGGTCGCGGTTGAGGTCTCGATGATCGAGGTTCATTGTGTGCTCCTGGGGTGATACCCGGAGCACCGCCGCCAGAGACGCGAGACCGCCCCGGAGCACTGCTCCGGGGCGGTCTGCGAAGGGTTGGACAGCAGGTCAGCGCCGGAGTGGGTCCGGCGTCGTCGTGCTCATCGCGCGCTGCTGCATGCCTTCACGATAGCGGGCCGCGATCGCGTACGCATCAGGGATTCGAGCCTCAGAGCTCGGTCGTGTCGAGGAGCTCGCCGAGCTCCTCGCGGGAGAGGTCGCGCATGTCGCCGGGCTTCATCGTGCCGAGGCGTACCGGGCCGATCCGGGTGCGGGTCAGCCGGGTGACCGGGTGGCCGACGTGGTCGAGGAGGCGGCGCACGATGCGGTTGCGGCCCTCGTGGATGACCACCTCGATGATCGACTTGTCCTTGCGGGTCTCCATGATCCGGGCCTTGGTCACCGTGACCGGGCCGTCGTCGAGGGTGACACCGGCGAGGAGCCGCTTGCGTACGTTGGGGAAGACCTCGCCCTTGACCTCGGCGACATAGGTCTTGTCGACCTCGTAGCTGGGGTGGGCCAGCCGATGGGCGAAGTCACCGTCGTTGGTGAGGATGATCAGGCCCTCGGTGTCGGTGTCGAGACGGCCGACGTGGAAGAGCCGCTCCGGCCGGTCGGCGACCAGGTCGGACAGGTTGCGCCGGCCCTCGGGGTCGCTCATCGTCGAGACCACGCCGCGCGGCTTGTTGAGGACGAGGTAGACCTTGCCGGAGATCGGCGGGAGGCGCTTGCCGTCGACGCGTACGACGTCCTTGCTGGGGTCGACCTTGGTGCCGAGGCGGGTGACGACCTCGCCGTTGACCTCGACGTCGCCGTTGAGCATCAGGATCTCGCTGCCGCGGCGCGACGCGACGCCCGCCAGGGCCAGCAGCTTCTGGAGCCGGATCAGGCCCTCGTCGTCCAGCGGCAGATCGTCTCGCTCAGGAAGGTCGCTCACGGTGTCGATTCTCCCGCATCCTCAGAGCCGGACCCATTCGCCGCAGCCTCCTCGGGCTGCGCGGCCAGCGCCTCCTGGCTGACCTGCTCGGTCAGCTCCTCCTCCATGTCGGCGAGGTCGGGCAGGTAGGGAGCCAGCTCGGGCAGCTCGCCGAGGTCGGTGATGCCGATCCGCTCGAGGAAGTAGCCGGTGGTGCGGTAGAGGTTGGCGCCGGTCTCGTGGTCCTGGCCGGCCTCCTCGACGAGACCGCGGGTGAGCAGGGTGCGCATCACGCCGTCGACGTTGACGCCACGGATCGCGGAGACCCGGGCACGCGAGACGGGCTGCTTGTAGGCCACCACGGCCAGCGTCTCCAGGGCCGCCTGGGTGAGCCGGGCCTGCTGGCCTTCGAGCACGAAGCCCTCGACGACGCCGGCGTACTCCTCGCGGGTGTAGAACCGCCAGCCGCCGGCGACGTTGCGCAGGTCGAAGCCGCGGCCCTGATCGGTGTATTCGGCCGACAGGCCCTCCAGTGCCTCGACGACGGCAGCGGTCGGGTGGGCCACGGCCGATGCCAGGGCGGCCGCCTCGAGCGGCTCGTCGGCGACCATCAGCACCGCCTCGAGCGCCGGGCGCAGGTCGGCAAGCTCGATCGCCAGCGTCTCCTCGGAGGCCTCAGTCATCGTCCTTCTCCCCATCTTCGGCGCCGCCCTCGGCGGGCGGCTGCCCCTCGAACTCATCCTGGATCAGCTCGTCGACGTCGAGCGCCTCGTCGCCGGTCCACCGTACGGTCAGCTCGCCCAGCGCGGTGACCTGGTCGAAGGCGACAGCACCCTCACGGAACAGCTCCAGCAGCGAGAGGAACCGGGCCACCGTGGTCAGCGTGTCGGGCGAGTCCGAGCACAGTCCCCGGAACGTCACCTGCCCCGCCGCACGCAGCCGCTCGATGACCAGCGCTGCCTGCTCCTTGACCGACACCTTGGAGCCGTGGATGTGGGCGAGCCCGATCTCGGGCGGCCCCGGCTTCGGCGCCATCGCGGCCGCGGCGAGCTGGGCGAACTGCTCCAGGCCGATCCCGATGAGCACCTCGGGCAGCAGACCGGCGTAGCGCGGCTCGAGCTGCACCGAGCGCGGGTGTCGCTTGGACTCCTTGGCCAGCCGCTCCTCGAAGACGCCGGCGACCTGCTTGAACGCCTTGTACTGCAGCAGCCGCGCGAAGAGCAGGTCGCGCGCCTCCAGCAGCGCCAGATCCTCCTCGTCCTCGACGTCGCCCTGCGGCAGCAGCCGGGCCGCCTTCAGGTCGAGCAGGGTGCTCGCGACCAGCAGGAAGTTGGAGGTCTGGTCGAGATCCCAGGCGCCTTTGCCCCCGCCCTCAGAGGACCTGTCTGCGGCGCCCTTCTTGACGTACGCGATGAACTCGTCGGTCACCGTGGCCAGGGAGACCTCGGTGATGTCGAGCTTGTGCTTGGCGATCAGGCTGAGCAGCAGGTCGAAGGGACCCTCGAAGTTCTCGAGGCGCACCTCGAAACCCCCGGCGCCGCTCGACTCCTGCTCCTCGGCCCCCGCAGGGGCGTCTGGCATCTGTGTGACCGTCACTCGGCGAGGCGGTGCACGAGGGCGCTGTCGTCCCCGTACTCCTCCAGGTCGGCCAGCACGATCGCGAGCGCCTCACGCACCAGCCGGCCGCGGTCGACAGCGATGCTGTGCTTGGCCCGCAGGTTGAGCCGGGCGTGCTCGAGGTCGAGCAGCTCCTCGGAGGTGATGTAGACTGTCATCTTCTCGTCATGACGTACGCGGCCGCTGGACCGCTTCTTCGCGGCCGGAGCCTCCGTGGCCGGCTCGGGCACGGCGTGCACCGGGCGGGCCTTCGCCTCGGCGCCCGCCGGCGTGGCAGCAGTGTCTGCCGTACGCCGGAAGAGGTCGTCAGCGGCGGGAACCCTCAC
Source organism: Nocardioides turkmenicus (assembly GCF_011045035.1). GTDB lineage: Bacteria > Actinomycetota > Actinomycetes > Propionibacteriales > Nocardioidaceae > Nocardioides > Nocardioides turkmenicus. The sequence goes on along the minus strand of NZ_JAALAA010000015.1, from coordinate 134,419 downwards.
GCGTCGCGTTGCCATCGGGCGAGCACCTCCTTGGCGAGCATCCGGTAGGAGTCGGCGCCGGTGGAGCTGGACGCGTACTCGGTGATCGGCTCGCCGACGACGGTGGAGTCGGCGAACTTGACGGTGCGCCGGATGACGCTGTGGAAGACGCGGTCGCCCCAGCCGTTGACCAGGGTCTCCATGACCTCGCGGCTGTGCATCGTGCGGCTGTCGTACATCGTGCCCAGTATTCCGTCGATCTGCAGGCGCGGGTTGAGCCGCTCCTGCACCTTGTCGATGGTGTCCTTGAGCAGGGCGACGCCACGCAGCGCGAAGTATTCGCACTCAAGCGGCACGACCACCGAGTCGGAGGCGGTCAGCGCGTTGACGGTCAGCAGGCCGAGGCTCGGCTGGCAGTCGATCAGGATCACGTCGTAGTTCGCGACCGCCGGGGCCAGCGCACGGGCCAGCGTCTGCTCGCGGGCGACCTCCTGGACGAGCTGCACCTCGGCGGCGGAGAGGTCGATGTTGGCCGGGAGCAGGTCGACGTTGTCGATGCCGGAGGGGACGACGACGTCCTGGAGCGTGATGTCGCGCTCCATCAGCAGGTTGTAGACGGTCAGCTCGATCTCGTTGGGCTGCAGCCCCAGGCCCACGGAGAGCGACCCCTGCGGATCGAAGTCGACGAGGAGGACCTTGCGACCGTGCTCGGCCAGCGCCGCACCCAGGTTGATCGTCGTGGTGGTCTTGCCGACGCCACCCTTCTGGTTGACCATCGCGACCGTACGCGCCGGGCCGCCGGTGGCAGGGCCGGGCTCGGGGAGGTTGGGCCAGGGACGACCGGTCGGACCCATCTTGTTCTTGCCCGGGGCGTCGTCGGAGCCCGCGTCGGGCTCAGGGGCGTTGGCGCGCAGCCGGGCAGAGGGCGGATAGGCCGGCGGTGCCGGCGTCTGCGGAGGCATCTGCGGCGCTGTCGCGCCACCTGCTCCGAAATAGCTGTCTTCCATTCCTCCACCCCCGGTTCAGTTGCCGCGGCCCTGGGACGATCACGGCGAGCGGGTCAATATGTCGACACGGCGACTCTAAGACCCAGATCTGCGCGACTCTAGGAGCCGCGCCGGGCGTGTCACAAGGCAAATCCGGCTGATTCTGCTACGTGATCCGAATCTGTTGATGACCTGTGCACTTGGCGCCCCGCCAGTCCCACAAGCAGGGCCTGCGATGTGGAGAAACCTGTGGACGGATCTCCGTTCGAGCGGCCGTTCTCAGTGCGACCGACGGCGCTTCTGGAACTGGTCGTACGCCTTGCTCGCCGCGTCCTTGATCTTCTTCTGGTTCTCGGGCTTGCGAGCCTCGTTGGCGATCTTGGCGATGGCCGCGGCGACGACAGGGTTCTTCAGTAGCTTGCGCACGACGCAACGCTATCGGACGCCCACAACCGGTCACAGCCGGCGCATCGCCACCGTCGCCAGGACCAGCTCACCGGCCTCGTCGCTCGCGTCCAGGTCGGCCACCGCCTCGATGACCCAGTCGTGGTCGCCTGCGGGGTCGTCGATGGTCTGGGTGATCCGCCAGACCCGGGTGTCGTCGTAGGCCTCGTCCTCCTCGTCGACCCCCGCCGGGGCGCCCCGCTCCGCAGTCCAGGTGAGCAGCTTGGGGGACCGCGAGTCGGCGGAGATGCCGACGTCGTCGTGCTCGGCGAAGTAGGCCTCCAGGGCGTCGTCCCAGCAGGACCGGGTCATCACCACCTCTCGCGGAGGCTCGAATCGGTCGGCGGCCGCCCGTTCGAGGCGCATCAGGCCGTCGAGGTCGTCGCGGGAGACCGCGTCGACCCGGGCCCACATCGCGTTGCGGACCATGATCTCGAACGCGCGGGTCTGCTGCGACAAGGACCGCGGCGGCGGTGGCGCCTCGTGGTGGGCGACCGCTGCCGGGATGTGCTCTGGATCTGAGAGCGCCTCCCACTCGTCGAGCAGGCTCGAGTCGGTCTGCCGGATGGTCTCCCCCAGCCACTCGATCAGGTCCTCGATCTCGGGGCTCTTGTGGGTCTCGGGGACGGTGTGGCGGAAGGTGCGGTAGGCGTCGGTCAGGTAGCGCAGCACCAGGCCCTCGGAGCGGGCGAGCTGGTAGCGGCGTACGACGTCGGTGAAGGTCATCCCCTGCTCGTACATCTCACGCAGGATCGACTTCGGGTCGAGCGCGTCCTCGGGCAGCCACGGGTGGGTGCCGCGGTAGACCTCGAAGAGCGCCTCGAGCCGCTCGGCCATCGGCTTGGGCCAGGTGATCTCCTCGATGAGCGCCATCCGCTCGTCGTACTCGACGCCGTCGGCCTTCAGGTTCTCGATCGCCTTGCCGCGGGCCTCGTGCTGCTGGGCGAAGAGGATCTGGCGCGGGGGCTCGAGGACGGACTCGATCACCGAGACGATCTCGAGGGTGTGCTCCGGAGACTCGGGGTCGAGGGTGTCCAGGGCCGCCAGGGCGAAGTGGGCCAGCGGCTGGTTGAGCGCGAAGTCGGCCGGAAGGTCCTCGGTGAGGACGTACCGGCGCCCGTACGCATCGGGTGTCTCCAGCCGGGCGAGGACCCCGCTGTGGACCAGGGAGCGGGTCAGTCGCAGTGCCCGCCTGGCGAGCTTGAGCTGGGTGCGGCGGTCCTCGTGGTTGTCCATGGTGATCCGGCGCATCACCGCGAACGCGTCCTCGTCGCGGGCGACGACGTTGAGGATCATCGAGTTGTCGACCTTCATCCGGCTCTGCAGCGGCTCGGGGGCGCCGTCGACGAGCTTGGTGAAGGTGGCCTCGGTCCACACGACCGTGCCCTCGGGCGGCTTCTTGAGCTGGGCCTTGGAGTTCTTCTTGCCGGCCTTGCGGCGCTCCTCCGACTTCGCCTTGGCCTTCTCGTTCTCGATGATGTGCTCGGGGGCCTGGACGACGACGTACCCCTGGGTGTCGAAGCCGGCCCGGCCGGCCCGCCCGGCGATCTGCAGGAACTCGCGGGTGCGCAGGATGCGCTGGCGGCGGCCGTCGAACTTGGCCAGGCCGGTGAACAGCACGGTGCGGATCGGGACGTTGATGCCGACGCCGAGGGTGTCGGTGCCGGCGATGACCTTGAGCAGCCCGGCCTGGGCCAACTGCTCCACGAGCCGCCGGTAACGGGGCAGCATGCCGGCGTGGTGGACGCCGATGCCCTTCCTGAGGAGCTTCGCCAGGGTCTTGCCGAAACCGGCGGCGAACCGGACCGGCTCGAGCCGCCTGGCGATCTGGTCCTTCTCCTCGGTGGTGAGCTTGAGCCAGCCGGCGTTGAGCAGCGAGGTGCCGTGGGTGACGGCGTCCTTCTGGGTGAAGTGGACGACGTAGACGGGCGCCTGCCCGGTGGTGACGAGCTCCTCGAGGGTCTCCTGGAGCGGTGTCAGGCGCCAGTCGAAGGTGAGCGGAACGGGTCGTTCCGCCTGGTCCACGAGGACGGTGTCGCGGCCGTTGCGCCTGGTCAGGTCCTTGGCGAGGGCGCTGGTGTCGCCCAGGGTCGCGCTCAGCAGCAGGAACTGAGCCTGCGGGAGCTCGAGCAGCGGCACCTGCCAGGCCCAGCCGCGGTCGGGCTCGCCGTAGTAGTGGAACTCGTCCATGATCACGAGCCCGACGTCGGCGTGGCTGCCTTCCCGGAGCGCGAGGTTGGCGAGCACCTCGGCGGTGCAGCAGATGATCGGGGCGTCGGCGTTGACCGACGCGTCACCGGTGAGCATGCCGACGTTCTCGGCACCGAAGGTCTCGACGAGGTCGAAGAACTTCTCGCTCACCAGCGCCTTGATCGGCGCGGTGTAGAACGAGACCTTGTCCTCGGCCAGTGCGGCCGCGTGGGCACCCGCCGCGACCAGCGACTTACCCGAGCCGGTCGGCGTCGCCAGGATGACGTTGTCACCGGCGAGGAGGGACATGATCGCCTCGTCCTGGTGGGGGTAGAGGCTGCGGCCACTCCCCTCCGCCCACGTCACGACCGCCTCGTAGACCTCGTCGGGGCTCGCGCCGACCTTGGGGATCCAGCTGGTGTCGGTCACAGGGCCCTCGGGTGTGCGGTCGCGAAGACCTCTCGGAGATTGTCCACGGTGACAAGAGTGTAGATCTGCGTCGTCGTCACCGATGCATGGCCCAGCAGCTCCTGCACGACACGTACGTCGGCACCACCGTCCAGCAGGTGGGTGGCGAAGGAGTGGCGCAGGGTGTGCGGCGAGACGTCCTTGTCGATCCCCGCGCGCTCGGCCGCGCGGGTCAGCACCGTCCAGGCCGACTGGCGGGAGAGCCGGCCGCCGCGGGCATTGAGGAAGAGCGCGCCTCCGGAGCGGGCGGCGACGAGATCGGGACGGGCCCGGGTGAGATAGGCCTCGACGGCCTCGATCGCGTAGGAGCCGACCGGGACGATCCGCTCCTTGCCGCCCTTCCCCCTCAGCAGAGCGACATGGTCGACCCGGTCGAGGTCGTCGACGTCGAGGCCGACGGCCTCGGAGATACGGGCACCGGTGCCGTACAGCACCTCGAGGAGCGCACGGTCGCGCAATGCCAGCGGGGTGCCGGGTGCGCCGGCCGCCTCCAGGATCGCCTCGACGTCGGCCAGCGGGAGCGCCTTCGGCAGCCGCTTCTCCGCACGCGGCGGCTTCACGTGGCCGGCCGGGTTGGCCTCGACCATGCCGTCGGCCACCGCGAACTTGTGGAACCCGCGCACCGCCACGACCGTCCGCGCCGCCGAGGTCGCGCTGAGCGCTGGATGGTCCTCGCTGCCTTCGCGCAGGTGTGCCAGGAACGCCGACACCGTCGCCTCCGAGACGCCGGAGAGGCTGTCCACGTCGTTCTGCGCCAGGAACTCGGCGTACCGTCTCAGGTCGCGCCGGTAGGACGAGAGCGTGTTCGCCGCGAGGCCTCGCTCGACCGTGAGGTGGTCGAGGTAGGTGCGCATCGCGTGCTCCACTGCCGTGGAGGCCGAGGCGTTCGGTGCGGCGGTCACGGGTCCATCCAACCAGGGGTGGTGGATGCCGACGGGTAGGAATACCCGGTTAACCGGGTATTCCTGCACTTCTCGGGCATTGCAACACCCGAGAAGTGCAGGAAACACCTGAGCGCTGTGACTCCTGTGACCCCTGAGGCGATCAGCCGAGAACCGTCTCCAGCGCGACCGAGTCGATGCCGACGGCCTCGCCGACGGGAGCGTTGGTCAGCTCACCGGCGTGGGTGTTCAGGCCCTTGGCGAGCGCGGCGTCGTCACGCAGCGCCTGCTGCCAGCCCTTGTTGGCCAGCGCGACGGCGTACGGCATCGTCGCGTTGGTGAGCGCGTAGGTCGAGGTGTTGGGGACCGCGCCGGGCATGTTGGCCACGCAGTAGAACGTCGAGTTGTGGACCTGGTAGGTCGGGTCGGCGTGGGTGGTGGCGTGGGAGTCCTCGAAGCAGCCGCCCTGGTCGATGGCGATGTCGACGAGCACCGAGCCGGGCTTCATCCGGGAGACCAGGTCGTTGGAGACCAGCTTCGGCGCTGCCGCGCCCGGGATCAGCACGGCGCCGATGACGAGGTCTGCCTGGAGCACCTGCTCCTCGAGCACGAGCTTGTTGGAGGCGAGGCCGTGGACCTGGTTGGAGTAGCGCCAGAAGGACATTCGCAGCTTCTCCAGGTCGGTGTCGAGCAGGGTGACGTCAGCCCCCATGCCGAGCGCGATGTTGGCAGCGTTCTGCCCGGAGACGCCAGCGCCGATGATCACGACCTTGGCGTTGGCGACACCACCGACACCGCCCATCAGCACACCGCGACCGCCCTGGGCCTTCATCAGGTTGTACGCCCCCACCTGCGGCGCCAGACAGCCGGCGACCTCCGACATCGGGTAGAGCAGCGGGAGCGCCCGGTTGGGCAGCTCGACCGTCTCGTACGCGATCGCGGTGACCTTCTTCGCCAGCAGCTCCTCGGTCAGCGGCTTGTCGGCGGCCAGGTGAAGGTAGGTGAACAGGGTCAGGCCCTCGCGCAGGCGGTGGTACTCCTCCGCGACCGGCTCCTTGACCTTCAGGACCATGTCGGCGTTGCCCCAGGTCTCGTCGGCGTCACCGAGGATCTTGGCGCCGACCGCGGCGTACTCGCCGTCAGGGATCGAGGAGCCGACACCGGCACCGGCCTGGACGAAGACCTCGTGACCGTTGGCCACCAGCTCGTGGACGCCCGAGGGGGTGATCGCCACCCGGTACTCGTGGTTCTTGACTTCCTTGGGTACGCCGATTCTCATTGCCCTGCCTTCATGTCATGGCCCCAGAATGTGGTGGTCCGTGGGTTTGGGTTTGGGTCAGCCGGATGTTCGCCGCCTGATGCGGCATGTCTAACCCCGTGTGGCGCAAGTCACCAAAACCACGTCCTTCGGTCCTCGACCAGGCGCCTGATCAGACTCTGCCACGCGACTTGAGCGCTGCGTACGCAAGCACGGCCTGGACGAGCGGCGAGTCGGTCGCCTTGCCGGTGAGCACGGCCTCCAGGAGCTCGTCGAACGGCACCCAGTGGATGCTCATCTCGGCCTCCTCGTGCTCGAGCTCGAAGCCGTCGCGGTCGGTGGCGGTCAGGCCGCGGGCGAGGAAGAAGTGGTGGATCTCCTCGGAGATCCCGGGCGAGGTGTAGGTCGAGAGCAGCGGCGTCCACTCGGCGGCCTCGTGGGCCACCTCCTCGCGCAGCTCGCGCACGGCCACGTCGAGCGGGTCCTCGCCGGGATAGTCGATCAGGCCGGCCGGGAGCTCGATGAAGCGACGCTTGGCGGGGTGGCGGTACTGGCTGATGACCAGGGCACGCTCGTCCTCGTCGAGGGCCAGCGCCACCGCTGCCCCGGGGTGCTCGACGACGAGGCGCCGGAACGGCTCCTCGTCCTCGTGACCTGGCCGGTTGATCCGGTCCGCACGCAGCGCGACGACCCAGGCGTCGCGGTGGAGATCCTCGCTGGAGGCGACCGGCCAGCTCTCGGGGGCATCCCACTCGGTGAGGGGCCTCGGGTCCAGCGGCGCGGCCGCGTCGGAAATTCGTGCGTCCGAAGTCATGGCCCGAGGCTACCCTCGGCGCATGTCTGACAACTCCCCCGCCGCCCCTGCCTCGCTCACCCAGGAGGAGGCGGCCGCGCGGGCCGCCGCCGTCACCGTCGAGCGCTACGACATCACGCTCGACCTGACCGGCCTGCTGGAGGGCGAGACGCTCGCCAGCGTCTCCACGATCACCTTCACCGCCAGCCCCGGGTCGAGCACCTTCGTCGACTGCGTCGCCGAGGTGTCGACCGCCACCCTGAACGGGACCGAGATCGACCTCGCGACGATCAGTGCTGGCCGCATCCCGCTCGAGGGTCTCGCCGAGACCAACACCCTCGTCGTCAGCGCCTCCCAGTCCAACACCGCCTCCTCCGAGGGCGTGCTCCGCACCGTCGACCCCTCCGACGGCAACGTCTACGTGTGGACCTCCTTCGAGCCCGACGACGCCCGCCGGCTGTGGGCCTGCTTCGACCAGCCCGACCTCAAGGCGGTGCACGCGTTCACCGTGACCGCGCCCGAGCAGTGGACCGTGCTGTCCAACTCGGCACCTGCCGATGTCTCGGACCCTGCGGCCGGCGCGAGGACCTGGGTCTTCGAGGACACTCCCCCGCTCTCGACGTACGTCGTGGTGGTCAACGCCGGCCCGTTCGTCGAGGTCCGTGCCGAGCGCGGCGGCTACGACCTGGGGCTCTATGCCCGTCAGTCGCTGGCGAGCCAGCTGGAGCGGGACCGTGAGGAGATCCTCGACATCACCGAGCACGGCTTGGCCTGGTTCGGTGCCAAGTTCGCGATGCCGTTCCCGCAGCGGCGCTACGACCAGATCTTCGTGCCCGACATGGGCGGCGCGATGGAGAACTGGGGCGCGGTCACGCACAGCGACGTCTTCCTCTTCCGTACGCCGCCGGCCCAGGCCGACCGCACCGAGCGCACCAACGTGATCCTGCACGAGATGGCTCACATGTGGTTCGGCGACCTGGTCACGATGCGCTGGTGGGACGACCTGTGGCTCAACGAGGCCTTCGCCTCGTGGGCGGCCGTGTGGGCCTCTGCCGCGCTCCCCGGCTACGCCGACGTATGGGCCTCGATCGCGCTGACCGAGAAGAAGACGGCGTACGACACCGACCTGACCCCCGCCACCCACCCGATCCGCGGCGTGGTGCCGAGCGTGGAGGTCGCGATGGCCAACTTCGACGCGATCACCTATATGAAGGGCCAGGCCGTGCTGCAGCAGCTGTACGCCTACATCGGCGAGGAGGCCTACCTCGCCGGGCTGCAGGCCTACTTCGCCGAGCACGCCTACGGCAACACCGTCCTCGACGACCTGATGAGCGCCTTCGGGGCAGCCGCGGGCAAGGACCTCTCCGCCTGGACCACCGCCTGGCTCGACCACGCCGGCACCGACGTGATCACCCTCTCCGACGGCAAGGTCTCCGTGACCAGCGCCGACGGGACCGTACGTCCCCACCGGCTCGACATCGCCTCGTACGACGACTCCGGGGCGCTGCTCGCCACCACCCCGGTCACCGTCGAGGGCGAGCCGGTCGCGGTAACGCTCCCGGAGGCCGCCGCGCACCTCGTGAACGCGACCGATGTGACCTTCGCGGCCGTACGTTCCGACGAGGCCAGCGAGGTCTGGCTCGGCCGGAACGCCGGTGTCCTGCCCGACGCGGTCGCGCGGGCGGTCGCGGTCAACAGCGCCTGGTCGGCGCTGTTCCGCGGCGAGATCGGTGGCCCCGAGGTCGTCTCCCGGGTCGTCTCGGTGCTCGAGCGCGAGCGGAACCCGCAGGTCACCGGCGAGTTCTTGCGCATGGCCGTGACCGCCGCCGAGCTCTGGACGGCGCCCGATCGGGTCGCCGAGCAGCGCGCCCTGGTGGCCGGTGCCGCGGCGGCTGTCGCCGAGGACCCGGCCAACCGCGACACCGCGCTTCGTGTCGTCGCCTCGCACGCCTCCACCCCCGAGCAGGTCGCGCTGGCCGAGGCGGGCGCCGCCGAGGACATCCAGGTCGCCTGGCGTCTGCTCGGGCGGCGCGCCGAGCTCGGAGACTACGACGCGGAGGCGGTGGCCGCTCTGGAGGCGCGTGACCCGGATCCTGAGTCCTGGGTCAGCGCCCTGGCCGTACGCACCGCCCAGCCTCTCACCGAGGCCAAGGAGGAGGCCTGGCAGGTGACCATGGTCGAGCGCCGGCTGCCGCGCACCGACAGCGCCTACACGCTGAGCTCGGCGTTCTGGCGGCCCGGCCAGGACGAGGTGCTGGCGCCGTACGCCCAGCGCTATCTCGACGCCGTCGCCGCCATCCGGGGCGGCGGGCTGCTCGCCTTCGGGCTCCAGCTCCGGTTCTACCCTGCCCAGGCCGGGGAGGACGTCGCCGCGGCCGCGCGGACCGCCTGCGAGGGCGACACGCTGGTCCCGTTCGTACGCCAGACGGTCATCCGTCTCGCCGACGTGCACTCCCGGCAGGTGGCGGCTCGGGCGCTGTGACCCCGGCCTGATCGAGCCAGATCGAGAAGGTATGGCTCGCCGGGCCGTCGGGTACCCGCTGTGTCGTACGCAATCGAGAGGAGACGCGAGACATGAGCACCATCCAGAAGAGCGTGCAGGTCGGCGTTCCGGTCAGCACAGCGTATGACCAGTGGACCCAGTTCGAGTCGTTCCCTCAGTTCATGGAGGGCGTCGAGTCGGTACGACAGGTCGACGACAAGCATCTGCACTGGAAGGCCGAGATCGGCGGTGTCACGCGTGAGTGGGACGCCGAGATCGTCGACCAGGTTCCCGACGACCGCATCACCTGGCGTGCCGTGGAGGGCGCGAAGAACCAGGGCACCGTGTCGTTCACCGAGGATCAGATGAGCAAGACGACGAACGTCACCCTGCGCCTCGAGTACGAGCCCGAGGGCGTGGTCGAGAAGGCCGGTGACCTTCTCAAGATCGTCGACAAGCGGGCCGAGGGCGACCTGGAGCGGTTCAAGGAGTTCATCGAGCACCGCGGCACCGAGACCGGCGCGTGGCGCGGCGAGGTCAAGCCGACCGGCGAGGTACGCGAGTAGCGCACACAGACCCGAGCCCCCTGGGTCCGGCATCAGCCGGCCCCAGGGGGCTCGTCATGTCAGCTGCTCAGGCCTCGGCGGGCTCGGGGAGCTCGACCTCGCTGACCTCGCGGCGCAGGTTGGTCTCGTCGATCGGGAACCGCTGCTCCTTCTGCCGGTCGAGGGCCGCCTTCACCAGCCCGGCGAAGAGCGGGTGGGGGCGGGTCGGCCGCGAGCGGAGCTCGGGGTGGGCCTGGGTGGAGACGTAGTAGGGGTGTACGTCACGGGGCAGCTCGACGAACTCGACGAGCTGGTTGTCGGGCGAGAGGCCGGAGAAGACCAGGCCGGCGTCCTCGAGCTGGTCGCGGTAGGCGTTGTTGACCTCGTAGCGGTGGCGGTGGCGCTCCTCGATGGAGGTCTCGCCGTAGACCTCGGCCGCGATCGAGCCCTTCTTGAGCTCGGCCGGGTAGAGGCCGAGGCGCATGGTGCCGCCCAGGTCGCCGGCGCCCTCGACGTACGCCTTCTGCTCCTCCATCGTCGCGATGACGGGCTCGGGGGTCTCGGCGTCGAACTCGGTGGAGTCGGCCTTCTCCAGGCCGAGCACGTTGCGGGCGTACTCGATGACCATGCACTGCAGGCCCAGACACAGGCCGAGCGTCGGGATCTGGTGGGTGCGGGTGTAGGTCAGCGCGCCGAGCTTGCCCTCGAGGCCACGGATGCCGAAGCCGCCGGGGACGCAGACGGCGTCGACGTCGTGGAGGTTCTTGGCGGCGCCCTCGGGGGTCTCGCACTCGTCGGAGGGGATCCAGCGGATGTTGACCTTCGCCTCGTTGGCGAAGCCGCCGGCGCGCAGCGCCTCGCCGACGCTGAGGTAGGCGTCGGGGAGGTCGATGTACTTGCCGACCAGGCCGATGGTGAGCTCTTCCTTCGGGTGGTGGACCCGGCGGAGCAGGTCCTCCCACAGCGCCCAGTCGACGTCGCGGAAGGGCAGGTCGAGCTTGCGGACGACGTAGGCGTCCAAGCCCTCGCGGTGGAGCACCTTCGGGATGTCGTAGATGCTCGGGGCGTCGGCGGCGGTCACCACGGCGTCCTCGTCGACGTCGCACATGAGCGCGATCTTGCGCTTGATGCCCTCGGGCAGCTCGCGGTCGGCGCGGCACACGATGGCGTCGGGCTGGATGCCGATCTGGCGCAGCGCCATCACCGAGTGCTGGGTCGGCTTCGTCTTGAGCTCCTTGGACGGGCCGATGTAGGGCACCAGAGAGACGTGGACGAAGAAGACGTTGTCGCGGCCGAGGCGCTGGCGCACCTGGCGGGCGGCCTCGAGGAACGGCAGCGACTCGATGTCGCCGACGGTGCCGCCGATCTCGGTGATCACCACGTCGACGTCGGGGCCGTGCATGGCCAGGATCCGCTCGGAGATCTCGTCGGTGATGTGCGGGATCACCTGGACGGTCTCGCCGAGGTAGTCGCCGCGGCGCTCCTTGGCGATCACGTTGGAGTAGACCTGCCCGGTGGTCACGTTGGCGTGGCCGACCAGGTCGGTGTCGAGGAACCGCTCGTAGTGGCCGATGTCGAGGTCCGTCTCGGCACCGTCGTTGGTCACGAAGACCTCACCGTGCTGGAACGGGTTCATCGTGCCGGGATCCACGTTGAGGTACGGGTCCAGCTTCTGCATGGTCACGCTCAGACCACGCGACCGGAGAAGGCGGCCGAGGCTGGAGGCGCTCAGGCCCTTTCCCAATGAGGAGGCGACGCCCCCGGTGACAAAAATGTGCTTGGTCAAGCTCGCCGACTTCATGGACCTCAATCCTATCAATCGTTGAGCAGGCCACCGAAACCTGACGCTCCGAAATCGCCACCTTGTCGGCTGGTCTGTCGCGCCAGCACCAGCGGCGCGGCCACCTGGCCGGTGGCGGTGTCGATGCCGTCGACCGATGCGAACCAGCCGGGCCAGTCGTTGGCGCGGAGCGTCTCGAGGTCATGGGAGTCGGCGGTCGCGCCTACGACCAGGCCTTTCGTCGTCGCCCCGAGCCCCTCGACCAGCCCCTCCACCGCCGTGGTGTCGTCGCTGTCCTCGCCGAGGACGACCAGGACGAGGTCGGCCGGACCGGTCGGCCGTCCTTGGGCCTTGACCAGGTCGCCGGTGAGCAACGCCACAGCGGCGGTCTTGGCGGGCTGGTCGAACTCGGCCGGCGGCTTCGCGCCCGCGTAGGTCTCGCCGATCACCTGCCCCATCCGCTGGTAGGTGGCCTGGCCGGCGTCGCCCCGGCCGAGCTGCTTGACCAGCTGGGTGGCCAGGCTGTCCACATACTGCTTGCGGTCCGGGTCCAGCAGGTTCGGTCGTACGTCGAGCACCCCTGTCGTCGCACCGCCGGCCTTCTCGATGTTGCCGGTGAGCGCGTCGACCGTCTTCGGGTCCGCGCCGGGAAGGGTCAGGACCGCGACCTTCTGCCCGGTGAGCTTGCCCGGCAGGAGCGTGTCGCCGGCCTCGGCGACGAACTTCGCCTCGGCCGACTGTCTTGGCTTCGTCGCCTTCGTGGAGCCGCTCTGGCTGGTGGTGGCGCTCGCGGCCGCTTCGTCGCCGGCCTGACGTCCCACTCCCCAGCCGATCTCGGGGAGGTCGTGGTCGGCGGCCCAGAAGCCGGCAGGTACGCCGATCGCCAGCGCGGTCACCGCGGCGAGGACCGGCAGCACCATCCGCCGGCTCCGCCGCTCCTTGCGGCGCACCGCCGGGACGGCGGAGGCGTCCACCAGCGTCGGGCCGAGGGCGAGCCTGGTCAGGTAGGTGCCGGCCAGGCCCGGGCGCTGGTCCTCGAGGAAGTCGGTCAGCGTGGTGCTCAGTCCGGCGCCGACGACCAGCGACGGGTGCTGGGTGTAGGCGACCAGGAGGGCCGCGTCCTCCGGGGCGAGCGAGGACTCGAACCGCTTCGGCTGCACCCCGACCCGGTCGAGGAGCTCGGCGGCGTTCTCGCTCGCGGAGCCTCCGGGGGCGAGCACGACCTCGGCGGCGCTGGTGAGCACCTTCGGTTCGGGGTAGGTGTCGGTGTCCGGGCCCAGGACGAGCACGGCGTGGCGTACTTGCTTCTTGGTCAGTCGCTTCGCCGCCGAGCCGACCGCGATGATCGCGGGGCGCTGCTCGCGCAGGAAGCTCTTGAGATCGCCGAGGAGGCGGCCGAGATCGGGATGGTCCGCGACCACGACGACGGGACGGCCGGCCAGCGGAGTGTCGAGGGGAGGTACGCCGTTGCCGTGCAGCAGCACCTCCTCCTCCCGCTTGAGCAGCTCGCTGCTGTTGTGGGTGAAGAGCTCCAGGTGGGAGCTCAGGCCACGCTTCGCCTTCTCGAGGTCGGCCTCCAGCGACTCCTGGTCGAGCGCCCGACCCGAGGTCAGCAGCTGCTCGCCGTCGAAGATGTCGCCGTCGAGGATCCGGGCCTTGCGCCCGTCGACCAGCTTCTCCAGACCGGCCTCGCCGATCTTGTCGATCAGCACGATCCCGGCGTCGGCGAGCGTCTGCGGGCCGCGGTTCGGGTAGCGGCCCGACACCATCGGCTGGGCGTTCACCACGGCGATCACGCCCTTGGCTGCGATCGCCAGCGCGGTGCTCCGGTCGAGGTCGACATGGTCGATGACCGCGATGTCACCCTCTTTGAGCCGCGGGATCAGCGCCCTGGTCGGCCGCCCCGAACGGAGCGTGCCGCGGATGCCCGGAAGTACGGAAGGAATCTGGCGAGTAGGCAGTCTCATGGCCCGCCAATCCTCCCCCGGCACCGATGCCTCCCTCCGGATCTCCCATCCGGCGAGTCGGTCGTCGTGGCGGCCGAATGCGCACGTTTGGCGGCCGAATCAGCAGTTGTGGCGTGTGTCGTTCGCCACAACTGCGGACTCGGCCGCCAGAACTGAGGTTTCGGCGGGTCAGGCCTTCGCCGCTCGGGCGACCTCGAGGAGCTCGCGGGCGTGTGCGATGGCGGTGTCGGAGGCCGTCAGCCCGGCCAGCATGCGGGAGAGCTCGCGCTCGCGGGACTCGTCGTCGAGGACGGTGAGGCCGGAGCTGGTGACCACCCCGTCGCTGGTCTTCTCGACGGCGACATGGTGGTCGGCGAAGGCGGCGACCTGCGGCAGGTGAGTGACGACCAGGACCTGGGCCGTGCGGGCCAGGTGGGCGAGGCGGCGGCCGATCTCGACCGCAGCGGTGCCGCCGACGCCGGCGTCGACCTCGTCGAAGACAAACGTCGGGACCGGGCTGGTGGCGGCCAGGACCACCTCGATCGCCAGCATCACCCGAGACAGCTCACCGCCGGAAGCGCCCTTGTGGAGTGGCCGGGGCTCGGAGCCGGTGTTGGCGGCCAGCAGCAGCTCGACCTCGTCGAGGCCGTTGGAGCCGTAGCGCAGCCAGCGCACGTTCTTGCCCGATCCGACCTTCAGCGGCGCGTGCGGCTCGTCCTCTGAGGCGGGGGCGTCGGTCTCCTTCTGGCGTACGTCGACCACCAGTCGGGCATGGGGCATGGCCAGTCCGGTGAGCTCGTCGCTGACCGCCTCGGCCAGGGCGCCGGCGGCGTCGGCGCGGGCGGCCGACAGCGCGAGACCGGCCTCGGCGAGGGCGGCCCGCAGGCGCGTACGCTCCTCACGGAGCTCCTCGATGCGGTCGTCGTCGGAGTCGAGCTCGAGCAGGCGCTTGGCGCCGGTCTCGGCCCAGGCGAGCACCTCGTCGATGGTCTCGCCGTACTTCCTCGTCAGCGCGGTCAGCGCCGCACGGCGCTCGGAGACGACCGCCAGCCGAGCCGGGTCGGTCTCGATCGCGGTCGCGTAGGAGGCGACGTCGGCGGCGAGGTCGGAGAGCAGGTAGGAGACCTCCGCGAGGCGGTCTGCCAGGGACGCGGCGTCGGGGTCGTGGTCGCGCACGCCGTCGAGCGCCTGGCGCGCGGCCGAGATCGCGCCCAGCGCGTCGGGGGCGTCGACCTCGGAGGAGAGCGCCTCGCGCGCCTGCTCGGCGGCGGTGCGCAGGGTGTCGGCGTAGCCGAGCTTCTCCTCCTCCTGGGCGAGGGTGACGTCCTCTCCGGGCTCCGGGGTGACCGCCTCCACCTCGCCGAGGCCGAAGCGGAGGAGGTCGGCCTCCTGGGCCCGCTCGCGGGCGTGGGTGGTGACCTCGTCGAGCTCGCGCTCGACCTTCTGGAGCTGGCTGTGGACGTCGCCGTAGGCGGCGAGCAGCTTGGCGATCATCTCGCCGCCGAAGCGGTCCAGCGAGTCGCGCTGGGCGCGCGGCTGCAGCAGCCGGTGCTGGTCGGACTGGCCGTGGACCGCGACCAGCGGCGAGGTCACCGAGCCGAGCGTGGCGACCGGGACCGTCGCTCCCCCGACGTACGCCCGCGCTCGTCCTTCGGCGGCGACGGTGCGGGCCACGAGGACGCGGCCCTCCTCGACCTCTCCCCCGGCCTCCTCGGTCGCGTCGACGACCGCGGGCAGCGACCGGGCGTCGATCACGCCCTCGACCCGGGCGGCCTTCTTGCCCTTGCGGACCGCGCCGGCGTCGCCACGACCGCCGAGCAGCAGCCCGAGCGCGGTCACGATCATCGTCTTGCCGGCGCCGGTCTCACCGGTCACCACGGTCAGACCCGGTCCGAGCTCCAGGGTCGAGGACTCGATGATCCCGAGTCCGGAGATCCTGATCTCCTCAAGCATGCTCGCCTCCGTTCATCCTGAACGGACGCCGTTCCGCGGCGCCTCGCCATCCCTCCACAGACAGTCCGAACTTCCGCACCAGACGGTCCGTGAACGGCGCCTGGTGCAGGCGGACGAGTCTGACAGGCTCCACCCCCCGGGTGACCTCGATCCGAGCGCCGGGGCCCAGGTCGTAGGAGCGCCGGCCGTCGCACCAGAGCACGCCCGCGCCGTCGGCCCGGGTGATCACCTCGACCGCCAGCACCGAGGTCGGCGCGACGACCATCGGGCGAGCGAACAGCGCGTGGGCGCTGATCGGAGTCAGCAGCAGCGCCTCGACCCCCGGCCACACGACCGGACCGCCGGCGGAGAAGTTGTAGGCCGTCGAGCCGGTCGGGGTCGCACAGACGACGCCGTCGCAGCCCCACCTCGACAGCGGTCGGCCGTCGATCTCGACGACGACCTCGAGCATCCGCTCGCGGGAGGCCTTCTCGACGCTGGCCTCATTGACCGCGAACGTACGGAACACCTTCTCGCCGTCCTCGAAGACACTCACCTCGAGCGCGAGGCGGTCCTCGGAGGAGTAGCGACGCTGCACGATCGCCTCGATCGTCGACTCGACGTCGTCGTACTCCGCCTCCGCCAGGAACCCGACGTGACCCAGGTTGACCCCGAGCACCGGGGTGCGGTGGGGCTGGACGATCTCGGCGGCGCGCAGGATGGTGCCGTCGCCACCGATGACCAGCGCGAGCTCGCAGTCGCGGCTGGCGTCGTCCTCGTCGGCGGCCAGCTCGAGCCTCGGCTCGTAGGCGGCCGGGTCGATGCCCAGGTCGGCGGCCTCGCTGGCGAGCACCCTCACCACGATGCCGTGGACCGCGAGCGACTTGGCACAGGCGAGACCGACCTCGCGGGCCTCCTCGCGCCCGGTGTGGATGAGCATGAGGACGCGCCGAACCTCGGCTGAGTCCTCAGGCTCTGGGGCCACAGCGGGCGTATCGGCGTCAGTCACGTCGCCACCTCCGTAGCGCAAGCGCCAGAGTACGGAGGCGGCGACGTGTTGACCCGTTGGTTCACTCGCTGACGCTCGCTCACGGATCAACCTTCTCAGACGGCACCGACACTTCCCGGGCCGCCTGGGTCTCGAGGCCACGCTGCTCGCGCACGGCTTCCTCGATCTCCGCCTCGCTGATGGTGGCCTCGCCTCGACGCAGCCAGAGGAAGAACTCCACGTTGCCCGAGGGGCCCGGGAGCGGGCTGGTCGTGACCGCGCGGGCACCCCAGCCACGCTTCGCCGCGGCCGCGGCGACGGCGTTGACGGCCTCGGCCCGCAGCGCCGGCTCCCGGACCACGCCGCCCTTGCCGACCCGGTCCTTGCCGACCTCGAACTGCGGCTTGACCATCAGCGCCAGGTCGCCGTCGGGGCTGGTGACGCGGATCAGCGCGTCCAGGACGAGCTCGAGGGAGATGAAGGAGAGGTCGCCGACGACGACGTCGACGGGTTCGCCGACGATGTCGAGGGAGAGGTCGCGGATGTTGGTGCGGTCGTGGACGACGACCCGCTCGTCCTGCTGCAGCCGCCAGGCCAACTGGCCATAGCCCACATCGACGGCGACGACCTGGCGGGCGTCGTTGCGCAGCAGTACGTCGGTGAACCCGCCTGTCGAGGCGCCGGCGTCGAGACAGCGGCGGCCCTCGACCGAGAGCCCGAGCGGCTTGAACGCGGCGAGGGCCCCGGCGAGCTTGTGGCCGCCGCGGGAGACGAAGTCGGGGCGGTCGGGGTCCTCGGTCACCACGATGGCGACGTCGGTGGTGACGCCCGTGGCCGGCTTGGTGGCGCGGTTTCCGGAGACGGTGACGCGGCCGGCGGCGATCAGCTCGCTGGCGTGCTCGCGGGACCGGGCCAGCTTGCGCCGGACCAGCTCGGCGTCGAGGCGCAGGCGGCGAGGGGGCATGCGCTGGCCTCTCAGGGCTGGTCGGTCGGCTGGGGCTCGCCGGACGCCGCGGCGATCCGGGCCATCGCGTCGTGGGCCCCGGTGTCGGGGTCCAGGGCGCGGCGCAGCTCGGTGTGGGCGGCCTCGAAGACGCCGACGTGCTCGGCAAGCGGCAGCTCGTCGAGCCGGTCGAGCGACTCGAGGATCGCGTCGACGCGGGCGACACCGGTGTGTGGCGCCGCGCTGGCGCCACCCATCCCGGCCGGGGCCGGAGTCTCGTCGAAATGCTGCTCGCTCATGAGGCTGAGACTACCGTCCCGCCGTCGGCATCCGGGCGAGGCGGCACGGCCTGTGCACCGATCGTGACCACCGTCCCGGTGGCATCCAGGTGGGCCCAGGAACTGGTCGCGGCGGCCCGCCACCAGTCGTCGGCGGTCCCCTCGCCGGTGACGCGCAGCTCGCCGTCGCGTACCTCTGCCGTCCAGCCGCCGACCCGCGCCGCGGTGCCGTCGGTCTCCGGCGCCGGGTGTGCCTCCAGCAGCCCGCCGAGGTCGGCGGAGACGTACGTCGGCCGCCGGTGCGGCTCGGCCGCGACCAGATCCTCGAGACCTGTCACCCCGGTCAGCACCAGCAGCGTGTCGATGCCGGTGTTGTGGCCGCCCTCGATGTCGGTGTCGAGGCGGTCGCCGACCATCAGCGGTCGCTCGGCCTCGGTGCGGCGGATGGTCTCCTCGAGAAGCGGTCGTGACGGCTTGCCCGCCACGACCGGCTCGACGCCCGAGAAGCGGCGCAGCGTGTCGACGAGCACGCCGTGGCCCGGCGCGATCCCGTAGGCGGCCGGAAAGGTCATGTCGGTGTTGCTGGCAACCCAGAAGAGGCCGTCCTTGATCCGCACCGCGGCGCGGAGGATGTCCTTCCACAGCAGCTCGGGGTTGTAGCCGGTGACGATCGCCTCGGCGTCCTCGTCGACGGCCACCGGAATCAGACCGGCTGCATCGAGCGGCTCCCGCAGGCCGGCCGCGCCCAGGTTGACCACCTTCGCGCCCGGGGCGAGGCGGTCGGCCAGGACGCGCGCGGCGGCCTGTGCTGAGGTGACCACGTCCTCGGCGGTCGCCTCGATTCCCAGGTTGCGGATGTTCTCGGCGACCTTCGCCGGGGGCCTGGCGGCGTTGTTGGTGATGAAGGCCAGGCGCAGGCCTGCCTCCCGTGCGGCGGCCAGCGCCTCGGGGGCGCGCGGCACCGCCGAGCCGCCGATGTAGACGACGCCGTCGAGGTCGAGCATCGCCACGTCGTGGACGGTGGCGAGCGCCTGGTCCGAGCCCTTCAACTGATGGCCGTTGAGCACACGAAGTTCCTTGTCTGAGTCGGCGGTTCGGCGAATGGCACCAGTGTGACCCTACGATGTGCGGATGGACGATACGGGTGTGGTCAGGGCGCCGTACCTCGGGCGTCCGCTGCGCCTGGAGCCATTTCGGGCGCTCTCGCTGGCGCCGTCACGGATCGGCGACCCGACCTCGGCACGGCTCTACTCGCGGCCGTATCGCGGCGTCGCATCGCGGATCAGCTCGTGGTTGGCGCGTGGTGATCTGCGCGAGCACCGCACCCTTGCGCTCTACCTCCACGAGTACACCGCGGCCGGGATCACCGTGCGTGGCGTCGTCGGGATCCTCGACGTCTCGCACCGCACCGACGAGCCCGGTGAGGCCGCCGTGCTCCCCCACGAGGGCGTACGCACCGCGCAGGCCGAGCAGCTCGCCTCCCGGATGCGGCAGATGCGGGTGCACCCGGCGCCGATCCTGCTCACCTACCACGCTCCCGACGGCGTCGCCGAGCTGCTCGACCGGGTGCAGAGCGGCCCGCCCGAGGAGCAGTACGACGACCACGGCGGGCAGCACCATCGGGTTTGGGCGATCACCGACGAGTCGCTGATCGGGCGGCTGCGCGAGGCCTGGGCGTCGCAGCAGGCGCTGATCGCCGACGGCCATCACCGCTACGCGGCGTACGCCGAGCTCCAGGGACACGCCGAGCCCGGCGACACGACCGCGACCGACTTCGGTCTGGCGATGCTCATCGACCAGGACGACACGCCGTTGCAGCTCGGAGCGATCCATCGGGTGCTCGCCGGCGTCAACCTCCGCGACCTACGGGCCGCGGCCGAGGCCGTCGGCGCCGAGTGGACCGCGGGCAGCCGTGACGCAGCTCTGGGCAGGCTCGGGCCCGGCGTCATGGTGGTCAGCGACGGCCGCGGTTGGGCCACGCTCGACGTCGACACCACCGACAGCCCGATCACCGGAGACGTCGGCTACCTGCACGACCGGGTGCTCCCCGAGCTGCGCCGGCAGCCGTCGCGGGTGATGCACGCCCACCAGGTCGACGCTGCGTTGAAGCGGGCCCGCCCGGGCCGCGACATCGCGGTGCTGCTGGCGGCGCCGACGTTCGACACCATCCTCTCCTCCGCCTCGATCGGCCAGCTGCTCCCGGAGAAGGCGACCTCCTTCCAGCCCAAGCCGCATCCCGGTGTGCTCATCCGGCTTCTCGATGCCGCTCGGCTCGAGAAGTCGCGGCACTAGCTCGCCTGCCGGGCTGCGGCGGCTGCCCGGCTCACGCGTCTGGCGGTCAGCACCTCGACCTCGGTCATCGACTGCAGCCGTCCGCCGGTCTTGAAGAACCGGCGGCGCAGCGAGCCGTTGACCTCGATCACGTCTCCGACCTGCCAGGTCATCGCCGCGCGGCGGACCCGGGCGACCCAGGTGTGGCACTCGAGCGCGTCGATCTGCACCCGGCTGCTCCCCCGGCGCTTGTCGCGTGGCCGGTTCACGACGACCCGGAACGCGGTGAGCTGGTCGCCGCTCGGCAGCTCCTTCTCCTCCGCGGCCAGCGAGAGCCGGCCGATCAGCCGCACTTCGTTGACCGTCGCCAGCCCGCCGGCCGGCCCCATCCGCTCGCCATCGTCCGGTGATGGCTCCTTCGCTACCCTTGCGACCGTCATCTCGATCACCTCCGACGACCATCCTGGTCAGGGGCGCCGACAGTTCTGCCGGGGTCCGTGAGGCCTGTGGACAACCCCGGTCCGAAGCGTGCCTGTGGATGGTGATCGGCCCGCGAGGGCGGTCGGACGAGCGTTCAGAGTGCCTTCGCCGGCCGGTAGCGCGAAACCGTCGGATCACCAGAGACCCAGAACCGCCACGGACGCTCGGGAGCGAGACGCAGCCCGACCCTCGGACCGGTGGCCACCTCGATCCCCGCCCACGTCTCCGCCGGTGCCAGATCGAGCTCGAAGTCGGCCGTCCCGTTCATGGTGAGGTCGATCCCGAGCGCCGAGGCGAGCCGGGCCGGTCCCCGGGCGAGGTCCACGTCGCGTACGGGCCCGCGTCGCTGCCGAGCGACCTCGATCCCGTCGACCACCTCGCCCGCGCGCAGCAGGATCGCACCGGGCTCGCCCTCCGGGTGGCAGACGAGGTTGGCGCAGTGGTGCATCCCGTAGGTGAAGTAGACGTACAGCCGCCCCGGCGGACCGAACATCACCCGGTTGCGGTTCGTCTCGCCACGGAAGGCGTGCGAGCCGGGGTCGTCGGCCGCGTACGCCTCCACCTCGGTGAGCCGCACCTTCACCCCGTCGAACGACAGCGTCGCCCCGAGGAGCCGCGGAGCGGTCACCTCGGGGCGCTGGTCGAGCAGGTCCGCGAGCACCACTAGGAAGGACGGAACCCGTCGGCCTTGGACCGGAGCTCGGCGAGCTGCTCGGCGACCCGCTCGGGGGCGGTGCCGCCACGGCCGTTGCGCGAGGCGACCGAACCCTCGACCGTCAGCACCAGGCGTGCGTCAGGGGTCAACGCAGGCGAGATCGTCGCGAACTCCTCGTCGGTGAGCGCGTCCAGCTCGACGCCACGCTTCTCCGCCGCCTGCACGCAGGCGCCTGCGAGCTCGTGCGCGATCCGGAACGGGGTGCCCTGCCGGACCAGCCACTCGGCGATGTCGGTGGCCAGCGAGAAACCCTGTGGGGCGAGCTCGGCCATCCGGTCGGTGTTGTAGACCAGCGTCGCGACCTGGCCGGTGAAGGCCGGGAGCAGCACCTCGAGGGTGTCCAGGGAGTCGAAGACCGGCTCCTTGTCCTCCTGCAGGTCGCGGTTGTAGGCCAGCGGCAGCGCCTTCAGCGTGGTCAGCAGACCGGTCAGGTTGCCGACCAGACGTCCGGCCTTGCCCCGGGCGAGCTCGGAGATGTCGGGGTTCTTCTTCTGCGGCATGATGCTCGACCCCGTCGACCAGGAGTCGTGCAGCGTGACGAAGTCGAACTCCTTCGTCGCCCACAGGATGATCTCCTCGGCGATCCGGCTGATGTCCACCCCGATCTGGGCGCACACGTAGGCGAACTCGGCGACGAAGTCGCGCGAGGCGGTCCCGTCGATCGAGTTGGCGCTCGACCCGGTGAAGCCGAGCTCCGCGGCGACCAGCTCGGGATCGAGCCCGAGCGACTGTCCCGCGAGGGCCCCGGAGCCGTACGGCGAGTCGCAGACCACCCGTTCCCGCCAGTCGTCGAGCCGCGAGACGTCGCGCAGCAGCGACCACGCGTGGGCCATCAGGTGGTGCGAGAGCAGCACCGGCTGCGCATGCTGAAGATGCGTACGTCCCGGCATGATCGCGCCCATGTTCTCGTCCGCCTGCGTGGCGAGAGCATCGATCAGGTCGAGCACCAGCCCACGCAGCACCCGCTCGTGGTCGAGCAGATAGCTCCGGAACAGGGTCGCGATCTGGTCGTTGCGCGAGCGCCCGGCGCGCAGCTTGCCGCCGACCTCGGGACCGATCTCCTCGATGAGCAGCCGCTCCAAGGCGCCGTGCACGTCCTCGTCGGACGCGGCCGGCAGCAGCCGGCCGGCGGTGAACCGGTCGGCGAGCACGTCCAGACCGCGGTGGATCTCGTTCTCCTCGTCACCGGTGAGCAGCCCGGCCGCGCCCAGCGCCTTGGCGTGGGCGTGCGACCCGGCGATGTCGTAGAGCGCCAGCCGCCAGTCGAACTGCGTCGAGCGTGAGAGCGCCTCGAGCTCCGGCGAGGGCCCTCCGGCGAACCGGCCGCCCCAGAGCTTGCCCTCGTTGGTGGTGTTGGCAGGTGTGTTCGACATCAGTCGTTCCCCGACTCCAGAGCCACCTCGTCGAGGACGGTCTCGTCGAGGACGGTCTCCTCGACCGGGAGCGCGGCGGCAGGCTTGCCGTTGGTCGCCGCGATGCGGTCGAAGCCGCCGGCGGGAAGCTCACCGAAGAGGGTGCCGTTCTCGACCAGGACCGTGCCCTGGTCCAGAGGATGCCCGGCGTAGATCTCCAGCTTGGAGCGCGAGTCGGCGATGTCGAGGTTGCGCATGGTGAGCTGGCCGATGCGGTCGACGGGGCCGAAGGCGGCGTTCTCGACGCGCTCCATGGAGAGCTTCTCCGGGTGGTAGGAGAAGTGGGAGCCCTCGGTGTTGAGGATCGTGTAGTCCTCACCCCGGCGCAGCCGCAGGGTGACGGTGCCGGAGACCAGGGAGGCGATCCAGCGCTGGATCGACTCGCGCAGCATCAGCGCCTGCGGGTCGAGCCAGCGGCCCTCGTAGAGCAGCCGACCGAGCTTGCGGCCCTCGTTGTAGTAGTTGGACATGGTGTCCTCGTTGTGCACGGCGTTGAGCAGCCGCTCGTAGGCCGCCCACAGGAGCGCCATGCCGGGCGCCTCGTAGATGCCGCGCGACTTCGCCTCGATGATCCGGTTCTCGATCTGGTCGGACATGCCGAGGCCGTGGCGGCCGCCGATCGCGTTGGCCTCGTAGACGAGCGCGACAGGGTCGGAGTAGGTCTTTCCGTTGATCGCGACCGGACGACCCTCGACGAACGAGATCGAGACGTCCTCGGTCTCGATGGCGACCGAGGGGTCCCAGAACTTCACGCCCATGATCGGCTCGACGGTCTCCAGGGAGACGTCGAGGTGCTCCAGGGTCTTCGCCTCGTGGGTGGCGCCCCAGATGTTGGCGTCGGTGGAGTAGGCCTTCTCGGTGGAGTCGCGGTAGGGCAGGTTGTGGGCGAGCAGCCACTCCGACATCTCGTGCCGCCCACCGAGCTCGTGGACGAAGTCGGCGTCGAGCCAAGGCTTGTAGATCCGCAGCTCGGGGTTGGCCATCAGGCCGTAGCGGTAGAACCGCTCGATGTCGTTGCCCTTGAAGGTCGACCCGTCGCCCCAGATGTTGACGTCGTCGGCCTGCATGGCCCGCACCAGCATGGTGCCGGTCACCGCGCGGCCCAGCGGCGTGGTGTTGAAGTAGGCGCGACCGCCGGATCGGATGTGGAAGGCGCCGCAGGCGAGCGCGGCGAGGCCCTCTTCGACCAGCTGCGGCTTGATGTCGATGGCGCGCGCGATCTCCGCACCGTAGGCCATCGCACGGTCCGGGACCCCGGAGATGTCAGGCTCGTCGTACTGCCCGATGTCGGCGGTGTAGGTGCACGGGACCGCGCCCTTGTCGCGCATCCAGGCCACCGCCACGGAGGTGTCGAGACCTCCGGAGAAGGCGATGCCGACGCGCTCACCCTTGGGAAGGGAGGTCAGGACCTTGCTCACGAGATGTTGCTCCTTGCTCTGAAAGCTCTACTGAATGTCTGTCGTCTTGCCGGCGAGGCTGAGAAAACGCTCGACGAGCGCCGCTCCGCCCTTCGGCTCGCGGCCGATGACGAGCACGGTGTCGTCGCCGGCGATGGTGCCGAGGATGTCGGGATACTCGGCCCGGTCGATCGCGGAAGCGAAGTACTGGGCTCCGCCCGCAGGGGTACGCAGCACCACCAGGTTGGCACTCCCGTCGGCGCTCACCAGCAGCTCCCGGGCGAGTCGGCCGAGCTTGCTGCGCCCGCTCGCGGACTCCCCCGGCGCCACCGCGGTGCGGTCGCCGCCCTCACCGGGGACCGCGTAGACCAGCGCCCCGGAGGGCGCTCGCACCTTGACCGCGTCGAGCTCGTCCAGGTCGCGCGAGAGCGTCGCCTGGGTGACGTTGACCCCGTGGGCCAGCAGCGCCTCGGAGAGCTCGGTCTGAGACCGGATCTCCCGGCTCCAGATGATGTCGACGATCAAGGACTGCCGGGCGCCCTTCGTCGCGGGCCGGTGGGTCTCGTTGGTCGTCATCGTCGCTCCCAGAGGAAGGCCAGGATCGCCTTCTGGGCGTGGCGGCGGTTCTCGGCCTCGTCCCACACCAGGCTCCGCGGCCCGTCCAGCACCTCGGCCTCGATCTCCTTGCCGCGGTAGGCAGGCAGGCAGTGGAGCACGACCGCCTCGGGGTCGGCGTGGCCGAGCAGCTCGGTGGTGAGCGCGTAGGGCGAGAACACCTCGACCCGGGCGGCCGCCTCGCTCTCCTTGCCCATCGAGACCCAGGTGTCGGTGATGAGTACGTCGGCACCCGTTGCCGCCGCGACCGGGTCAGAGGTCACCGAGACCGAGCCGCCGGTCTCCTCGGCGATCTCCTTGGCCCGGACCAGGACGTCCGCGTCGGGGGCGTAGCCCTCCGGCGCGCCGAACCGGACGTGCATCCCGGCGGTGGCCCCGGCCAGGGCCCAGGAGTTGCCCATGTTGCAGGCCGCGTCGCCGAGGAACGCCGCGGTCAGCCCGGACAGCGCCCCCTTGTGCTCCCGCAGCGTCTGCAGATCGGCGAGCAGCTGGCAGGGGTGGAACTCGTCGGTGAGCGCGTTGACGACCGGCACCCCGGAGTGGGCGGCCATCTCCTCGAGGTCGCTCTGCGCGAACGTACGCCACACGATCTCGCCCGCCTGCCGGCCGAGCACCCGGGCGACGTCGGCCACGGACTCCCGCTCACCGATCCCGGCCAGGCGGCCGTCGACGAGCATCGAGTGGCCGCCGAGCTCGGCGATCCCGGAGGAGAAGGATGCCTGCGTACGCAGCGTCGGCTTGTCGTAGATCGTGGCCACGGTCACCGGGCCGGCGAGCGGCTTGGCGGCGTACGGGTCCTGCTTCATCGCCGCTGCGAGCGCCAGCACCACGCCCTGCTCGGTCGGGGTGAGGTCGTCGTCGCGAAGGAAGTGTCTGGTCACTTCGCCCCCTCCGCCTGGTCGAGGATGGCGGGCCAGGCGGCCAGCAGCGCCTCGGCGTCGTCCTCGGTGAGCACGAGCGGCGGCACGAGCCGGATCCGCTCGGGCGTGGCGTTGTTGAGGATGAAGCCCGCCTCGAGGGCGGCCGCGGCGACGGCACCCGAGTCGAGACCGGCGAGCACGACGCCGATGAACAGCCCCTCGCCGTCGACCCGCGCGACCCGCGGGTCGGCGGCGAGCCCGTCGCGCAGCTTCTGGCCGAGCACGGTGACGTGCTCGAGGAGTCCCTCGGACTCGATCGTCTCGATCACCGCGAGACCGGCGGCGCAGGCGACCGGGTTGCCACCGAAGGTGGTGCCGTGGTTGCCGGGCTCGAAGAGCGTGGCCGCGCGGCCGAGGCCGATGCAGGCGCCGATCGGGAAGCCGCCGCCGAGGCCCTTGGCCAGGGTGACGATGTCCGCGGTCACGCCGGAGGTCTCGTGGGCGAACCAGCGGCCGGTGCGGCCGAGACCCGACTGCACCTCGTCGAGCCACAGCAGCGCGCCGTGCTCGTCGGCGACCGCTCGCGCGGCCGCCAGGTAGTCGGCGGGCGGCACGATGACGCCGGCCTCACCCTGGATCGGCTCCAGGATGATCGCGGCGGTCTCGTCGGTCACCGCGGCCGCCAACGCGGACGCGTCGCCGTAGGGGACGAAGGTGACCTCGCCCGGCAGCGGCTCGAACGGCGCCCGGTAGGCCTCCTTGGCAGTCAGCGCGAGCGCACCCATCGAGCGGCCGTGGAAGGCGCCCTGAGCAGCCACGATGTGGGTGCGGCCGGTGCGCCGGGTCAGCTTGAAGCCGGCCTCGTTGGCCTCGGTGCCGGAGTTGGCGAAGAACACCCGCCCGGTCTCCCCGCCGGGGACCCGGGCGAGCAGCGCCTCGGCCAGCTCGACCTGCGGGTGGGAGGTGAAGAAGTTGGAGACGTGACCCAGCGACTGCATCTGGGAGGTCACCGCGGAGACCAGGGCCGGGTGGGCGTGGCCGAGGGCGTTGACCGCGATGCCGGCCAGCAGGTCGACGTACTCCTTGCCGTTCTCGTCCCACACGTGGGCGCCCTCGCCTCGGGTGAGGACCAGCTTGGGAGCGCCGAAGGTGTTCATCAGGGAGGCGGCGTAGCGCTCTCCGTACGTGCTCATCTGTCCAGCTCCCTTGCCTTGCGGGTCTTGGTGGTGACGCCGGGGAGCACCTGGGTGCCGACTCCCTCGGCGGTGAACAGCTCCAGCAGCACGGCGTGCTGCTCGCGGCCGTCGACGACGGTGGCGCGCTTGACGCCGCCCTTGACCGCCTCGAGGCAGGCGCTCATCTTCGGGATCATCCCGCTGGCGAGGTCGGGGAGGATGCTCTCGAGGGCCTCGGGGCTGATCTCGCCGATGACCTCCTCGGGGTCGGGCCAGTCGAGGTAGAGACCCTCGACGTCGGTGAGGACCAGCAGCTTCTCGGCCTCCAGTGCGACGGCGAGGGCCGAGGCGGCGCGGTCGGCGTTGACGTTGTAGATCACGCCGTCGGCGTCGGGAGCGACGCTGGAGACGACCGGGATCCGGCCGGCCTCGATGATGTCGAGGACCGAGGCGGGAAGCACGTCGACGACCTCGCCGACCTGGCCGAGGTCGACCTCCTCGCCGTCGACGACCGTGCTGGCCGGCTCGGCGGTGAAGAGCCCGGCGTCCTCGCCGGAGAGCCCGACGGCCAGCGGGCCGTGCTCGTTGATCAGGCCGACGAGCTCGCGCTGCACCTGGCCGACCAGGACCATCCGGACCACGTCCATGGCCTCGGGGGTGGTCACCCGCAGCCCGCCGCGGAACTCCGACTCGATGCCGAGCCGGTCGAGCATGCTGGAGATCTGCGGGCCGCCGCCGTGGACGACGACCGGCTTGAAGCCGGCGAACCGCATGAAGGCGATGTCCTCGGCGAAGGCGCGCTTGAGGGTGTCGTCGGTCATGGCGTTGCCGCCGTACTTCACCACCACGATCTTGCCGTGATACTCCTTCAGCCACGGCAGGGCGCCGGCGAGGGTGCGGGCCTTGGCGGGGTCGGGGCGACCGGGTTCGTGCGAGACGGTCTCCAGATCGATCACGGGGCCACCCCTACGGTCGACAGGCCGGCGGCCTCCTCGAGACCGAGGGCGAGGTTCATGCACTGGATCGCTCCGCCGGCGGTGCCCTTGGCGAGGTTGTCCTCCGCCCCGACCACGACCAGCCGCCCGGCGGCCTCGTCGACGGCCACCTGCAGGTGGACCGCGTTGGAGCCGAGCACGGCCTGGGTCTGGGGCCACTGGCCCTCGGGGAGCAGGTGGACGAACGGCTCGTCCCCGTACGCCTTCTCGTAGACGCCGCGGGCATCCGCCGCCGTCACGCCGGACGCGAGCTTGGCCGAGCAGGTGGCCAGGATGCCCCGCGGCATCGGCACCAGGACCGGGGTGAAGGAGACCGACACCTCGCCGTCGACCAGCCCGGCGAGGTTCTGGACGATCTCGGGGGTGTGGCGGTGGACGCCGCCGACGCCGTAGGCGCTCACGTTGCCCATGACCTCGGCGCCGATCAGGTGGGGCTTGGAGGACTTGCCCGCGCCGCTGGTGCCGGTGGCGGCGACCACGACGACCTCGGGCTCGACGATGCCCGACTCGACGGCAGGGGCCAGGGCGAGGGTGGAGACCGTCGGGAAGCAGCCGGGCACCGCGATCCGGTTGGCCCCGGACAGGGTCTCCCGCTGTCCGGGAAGCTCGGGAAGCCCGTAGGGCCAGGTGCCGGCGTGGTCGGTGCCGTAGAACTTCGCCCACGTCTCGGCGTCGGCGAGCCGGTAGTCGGCGCCGCAGTCGATCACGACCACGTCGTCGGGCAGGCTCGCGGCGATCGGACCGGACTCCCCGTGCGGCAGCGCCAGGAAGACGACGTCGTGACCGGCGAGGGTCTCGGCGTTGGTGGGCTCCAGCACTCGGTCTGCCAACGGGAGCAGGTGGGGCTGGAGGCTCCCCAGGGTCTTGCCCGCGCTGGAGGCGGCGGTCAGGGCGCCGATCTCCACCTCGGGGTGGGCCAGCAGCAGCCTGAGCAGCTCACCTCCGGCATATCCACTGGCACCGGCGACGGCGACGCGCTTCTTCGTCATATGCATGAACATACGTCACCCTGCATGCATCTCGCAAAGCGTGTTCGCCCCCTGAGACAGCCGGAGAAGAAAACCCAGAGGCAGAGGAGGGGCTGTGACACCTATGGTTCGCTGCATGTCCCGTCTCACCCCCGCCGCCTACCTCGACCACATCCGGTCCGAGTCGGCCCGTTTCCGTGCCGTGCTGGCAGACACCGACCCCACGGCCCCGGTCCCCACCGCCCCGGACTGGACCGCCGCCGACCTGCTGTGGCACGTCGCCGCGGAGGTGCAGCACTTCTGGACGTACGTCCTGGAGAGCCGTCCCGCGGAGCCGACCGAGGAGACCTTCACCGAGCTCGAGCGCCCGCAAGACGCGAGCTACCAGGACCTCCTCGCCCGCTTCGACGAGCTCAACGCCAGGTTCATCAAGACCCTCGAGGAGACCGCGCCCGAGGAGCCCGCCTGGTCGTGGTCGAACGACCAGACCGCTGGCTTCACCTATCGCAGGCAGGCCCACGAGATCCTCATCCACCGCCTCGACGCCGAGCTCACCGCCGGCGCGGTGACGCCGCTCGACCCCGCGCTCGCCGCGGACGGGATCGACGAGCTCCTCGACGTGTTCTACGGCGGGAAGCCCGACTGGGCGACCTTCGCGGGCAGCGACGACCACGTGCGCGTCGACGCCGTCGACACCGACACCCGGACCTGGGTGCAACTCGGCCTCGTCTCCGGCACCCGCCCCAACGGCGACCGCCTCGAGAACGAGCCCGACATCAGCGTCGTCCCCGCCGAGGACGTCCCCGCCGGCACCGAGCCGGCCGTCGTCATCGAGGGGCCGGCCGCAGACCTCGACGCCTGGCTGTGGCGCCGGCGCGACGACGAGGGCATCCAGGTGACCGGCGACAGGGACATCTACGAGCGCTTCCGGGCGTTGACGAACCAGGCGATCACGGACGACTAATCTCTCCGCATGATCAAGCACCTGGCGGTCTTTCTCGGTTCCCGCGACGGCAACGACCCGACGCTCGCAGGAAAGACCTATGCGGTCGGAAAGGGGCTCGCCGAGCGCGGGATCGAGCTGGTCTACGGCGCGGGCGGCGGTGGCCTGATGGGCCAGATCTCGCAGGGCGCCATCGACGGCGGCGGCAAGGTCTTCGGCGTGATCCCGCGGTTCATGGTCGAACGCGAGTGGGGTCGCGTCGAAGGCGCGCCGGGGATGCAGACGATCGTGGTCGACACCATGCACGAGCGCAAGGCGATGATGGCCGAGCGGGCCGAGGCGTTCCTCGCCCTCCCCGGCGGGATCGGCACCCTCGAGGAGCTCTTCGAGGTCTGGACCTGGCAGACCCTGTCGCTGCACGGCAAGCCGGTCGGCCTGCTCAACATCGACGGCTTCTGGGACCCGCTCGTGGAGATGATGGAGCGCATCGCCGAGGCGGGGTTCCTGCACGGCTCCCCCGCCGAGTCGCTGGTGGTCGGCGACGACCTCGACGACGTGCTGGCGCGCCTGGACGCGGCCCGCTGAAACCCGCCGCAGCGTCGTGAAACCACGGTGAAGGCGCCCTGAAACCGGGGCCCTTCACCGTGGGAGCATGACAACCACCGAACTGGCCGTATCGGCCTCGGGTCTGGTCAAGACCTTCGGAGACTTCACTGCGGTCGACGGGATCGATCTCGAGATCCGCCGCGGCGAGGTCTTCGGCGTGCTGGGTCCCAACGGCGCCGGCAAGACCACCACCCTCAAGATGCTCGCGACCCTGCTCCCGATCGACGCCGGCAAGGCGGAGATCTTCGGGGTCGACGTCAAGGCGAACCCCCACCAGGTGCGCCAGCTCGTCGGCGTCACCGGCCAGTACGCCTCGGTCGACGAGAACCTCACCGCCACCGAGAACCTGGTCCTCTTCGGCCGGCTGCTCGGCATGTCGGGCAAGGCCGCCCGGGCCGCCTCCGAGGAGCTGCTGGAGTCCTTCGGCCTCCAGGAGGCCGCCAAGCGGCAGATCTCGAAGTTCTCCGGGGGCATGCGCCGCCGCCTCGACCTCGCGGCCTCGCTCCTGTCCCGTCCCCCGCTCATCTTCCTCGACGAGCCGACCACCGGCCTGGACCCGCGCACCCGCGGCCAGATGTGGGACACCATCCGTACGCTGGTCGCCGGCGGCTCCACCGTCCTGCTGACCACGCAGTACCTCGACGAGGCCGACCAGCTGGCCGACCGGATCGCGGTCATCGATCGCGGCGCCAAGGTCGCCGAAGGCACCTCGGAGCAGCTGAAGACCTCGGTCGGCAGCTCCACGCTCCACCTGCGACTGAGCGACAAGCACCAAGTGGCCGCCGCCGCTGCCGTGGCCGAGAAGGTCACCGGCGAGCGCCCGGTGCTGACTCCCGAGGCCGGCGGCGTCAACGTACCGCTGGCGGATGCCGACCGGGCCGCCGACGTGCTCATCGGCCTCCGCCACGCAGGCATCTCCATCACGACCGCCAACGTGCAGCAGCCGACGCTCGACGAGGTCTTCCTCGCCCTGACCGGCCACGGCACCGAGAGCGCCGAGAACCCGGACGGCCCCGCCCACGCCGCGAACCACACCGACATCCCCGAGGAGGTGGCCTGAGATGGCTGCACTGATCTCCACGTACGCCGTGGCCGACCGACCGCTCAAGGCCCACCCGGGTGTGGGTGAGACGATCAGCCAGACGCTGACCATGGCCCACCGGGCGTACCTCAAGATGATGCGCAACCCGGAGCAGTTCTTCGACGTGACGATCCAGCCGCTGCTGTTCACGGCGATGTTCGCCTACATCTTCGGCGGCGCGATCTCCGGGGACGTGAAGGCGTACCTACCGACCATCATCACGGGCATCCTCGCCCAGACGGCGCTGACCGCCTCGATGTCCCGCGGCACCCAGCTGCGCGAGGACATGGACAAGGGCGTCTTCGACCGGTTCAAGGCGCTCCCGATCGCGCGGATCGCGCCGCTGGCGGGTCCGGCGGTCGCCGACCTGCTGCGCTACGGGATAGCGGCGACGCTGACGATCGCGGTCGGCCTGGCGATGGGCTACCGTCCGGGCGGCGGGGTCGGCGGGGTGCTCGCCGGCTGGGCGCTGACGATCTTCGCGGGCTGGTCGCTGAGCTGGATCTTCACCTGGCTCGGCACGATCATGAAGTCCGCCGGGGGCGTCCAGGGCACCGGGATGATGATCATGTTCCCGCTGACCTTCCTCTCCCCCGCGTTCGTGCCGAAGGAGACCATGCCGGGCTGGCTGCAGGCCTTCGTCGACGTCAACCCGGTCACCCTGGTCATCAACGCCACCCGCGACCTGATGAACGCCGGCGACGTCACCCTGAGCGTCGTATGGGCTCTCGTGGGCTGCGCGGCGGTGGTCGCGGTCTTCGCGCCCATCTCGGTCAGGAGCTACAGCAAGTTCCTCTGAGCCACGCGCTCCACGACGTCGCGGGCCTCGTCCATCAGGGCGGGCCCGCGGCGCTCGCCGTACTCCGCCGAGATCCGCTCGAGCATGCCGGGCGCGAGCCGCTCGGCGTCGGCGACGGCGAGCTCCCAGCGCATGTCGAGGAACGATCGGGAGTAGCCGAACCGCTCGGCCAAGGCCACCAGCCGCACCGACTCGTCGCGCGGCAGCGCGTCCCGCAGCAGGCCCCACAGGCCCAGCGCGAGCAGCAGCATGCCGGTCACCGGGTAGTCCTGGCTGTGGCGCTCTTTGGAGACCAGGCGCGGCGCCTTCGCCATCAGTACGTCGAAGATGTCCGAGCCGTCGGCGCCCTCGCCGTGGCGCGCGCAGGCGACCACGGTGACCGCCTCGGCCGCCACCCGCCACGGCACCAGGTCGGGGTCGTCGGCATAACCCGGGAACGGCAGCTCGCCCATCGTCGCCACCACCTGACGGAACAGCGCCAGGCCTTCGCGAACCCGTCCCTCGGCCAGGAGGAGCTGCGCCCGGGCGCCGTGGACGGCACCACGGGAGCCGAAGCCGCCGCGCGGCTGCTCGTCGGAGAGCTCGGCGAGGATGTCGGCGGCCTCCTCGAGCCTCCCCTGCTCCACGGCGTACGTCACCAGGACCGCGTGGGTCTGGACGAGGTCGTCGTCGGCACCGAGACGGCGCAGGACCGGGACGGCCTCCTGGGCGTGATGGGCGGCCTCGCCGAGGCGGCCGAGCTGGGCGTAGAGGCCGCTGAGCTGAGCATGCAGCATCGCCCGCGGCCACGGCCCACCAGCGGTGCCGGTGAGGCGCAACGCCTCCGTCCCCGCGGCGATCGCGCCCTCGGGGTCACCGAGGTTCTCCCGCTCGTGGCTGAGGAAGGTGTAGGCGCGGGCGCGCACCTCGGGGTCGGGGTCGGCGACCAGGTTGGTCAGCTCCTCCGCCAGCGGCCGGCCGGGATCGCCGGACCCCGCGCGGGCGATGGTGGTGGCCATCGCCTGCATGACCTGGAGCATCACCCTCAGCTGCGGGTCGGCGGCATCGGCGCCGACCCGGTCGAGGATGGCCATCAGCCGCTCCAGGCCGGTCCCGCCGGTGACCGCGGCGCCGAAGAGCAGCAGCGCCAGGACCAGCCGGGTCTTCTCCAGGAGGTCGGCGGGCGGCTCCCACTCGGCGAGCAAGTCGGCGACCGGCCCGGCCAGCATGATCACGCGCTGGTGCTCGCCCGCGATGGTCCAGAAGACGCCGAGCGCGCAGAACAGCCGGATGACGTTCTCGGCCTCGTCGTCGGCGAGGACCTGGCGCAGGATGTCGGCCAGGTTGCTCTCCTCGGCGCGCAGCTCGTCCATGGCGTCGAACTGCTCCGGGGAGTAGATCCGACCCGCTCCGGCATCGGCGTACGCCGCGGCCCAGGCCCGCTGCGCCGCCCGGGCGGCGCCGTCCTCGCCGGCGTCGATCAGCTGCATCCGGCCGAACTCGCGCACGGTCTCGAGCATCCGGTAGCGGAAGCCCGTCGGCGCCTCGACGACGGTGAGCAGGGACTGGTCGACGAGCTCCTCGATCGCGGCGAACGCGTCGGCGCCGAGCATCGCCTCGGCGGCGGCGAGGGTGAACCCGTCGTGGAAGACCGAGAGCCAGCGCATCGCCCGCCGGTCGCGTTCGGAGAGGAGGTTCCAGGACCAGTCGATCACCGCGACCAGGGTCTGGTGGCGGTCGGGCGCGCTGCGGTCGCCGCCGCGGAGCAGCTCGAACCTGTTCTCCAGCCGCCGGGCGATGTCGTCGACCGACATCGCCCGCACCTTGACCGCGGCCAGCTCGATCGCCAGCGGCAGGCCGTCGAGACGGGTGACGATCTCGTCGACCCGGTCCTCGTCGAGATGGACGCCAGGTCGCGCGGCGACGGCTCGGCGCCGGAACAGCTCGCTGCCGTCGTACGTCCCGAGCCGGCCGAGCGGGTAGACCCGCTCCGCGCCGATGGCGAGCGGGCTCCGCGAGGTGGTCAGGACGGTCAGGTCGCGCACCGTCGCGACCAGGAACGCGACCAGGTCGGCGACGGCCGCCACGATGTGCTCGCAGTTGTCGAGCACGAGCAGCGTGGGCGGGCCGTCCAGCTGCTGCGCGATCCGGGAGCGTACGTCGGCCCGCTGCTCGGGAGTGAGCCGGTCGCGATGGGCGACCGAGTCACGGACGCCCAGGGCCGATCCGACCTCGCTGACCAGGTCGTCGGGAGCGGTCACGCCGACCAGCTCGACGACGTGGACCACCGGCTGCTCGGCGCCGTGGGCGATCACCTGGGCCAGGCTGGTCTTGCCCAGC
This sequence comes from Nocardioides turkmenicus, assembly GCF_011045035.1. Lineage (GTDB taxonomy): Bacteria > Actinomycetota > Actinomycetes > Propionibacteriales > Nocardioidaceae > Nocardioides > Nocardioides turkmenicus. The sequence continues at coordinate 99,890 of NZ_JAALAA010000015.1, read as the reverse complement.
CCGCCGGGCCCGAGGATCGTGACGACCCGCGAACCCTTGAGCAGCGCGGAGACTTCAGCGGTGTCCTGCTCGCGGCCGATCAGCACGTCGGTGTCGTGGCGCAGCCCCGAGCGCACCGGACGGTCGCGCGCGAGCAGCTCGGCATGGACCGCCCGCAGGCGCGGGCTCGGGTCGACGCCGAGCCCGTCGGCCAGCCCGGACCGGTACGTCTCGAACCGCTCCAGCGCCGCCGGAGCGCCGTGCACCGCGGCGAGCGCCCGCAGCATCGCCTCGGTGACCTCCTCGTCGGGATCGCTCCGGTCGAGTCGTTCGAGGAGCGGCAGCGCTTCGGCGTAGCGCTTCTCGGCGGCCAGCCGCAGCGCCTGCGGGCGTAGCGACCAGGCGTCGACCTCGTCCGTGTCGAGGCCGAGGCGGTAGCCCCGCGGCGTACGCTCGATCGCGCCGGCCGCGGTCGCGGTCCGGGCGCGGGAGACGACGACCTGGAGCGCCTTCGACGGGTTGGCCGGGACGTCGTCACGCCCCCAGATCTCCTCGACCAGAGCAGCCTCGGAAGCACCTCGCGGGCCGGCCTCCACCAACGCACGCAGCAGCGCCCGGGTCCGCTCGCCGGCCACAGGCTCACCTGCCCAGGTGACCTCGTCCAGCACACTCAGCGTCGTCACAGCCGCCATTCTGTCATAGCGATATATCGCGTACGTACGGGATTTCGGCCCTCCCTCGAACGAGTGGAGCCGTCATGGCGAGAATAGGACCGTGACCGTCGAACTGCGCTCTGACAACGCCGCCGCCGTCTCCCCCGCGATACTGGAGGCGATGGGCGCCGTCAACTCCGGCTCCGCGCTGGCCTACGGAGGTGACGAGGTGACCGCCGCGCTCCAGGACCGGGTCCGCGATCTCTTCGAGCACCCGACCGCGCGCGTCTTCCCCGTGCTGAGCGGCACCGCCGCCAACGCCCTCTCGCTCTCCGCGCTGACCCCGCCCTGGGGCTCGGTGGTGTGCCACGAGACCGCCCACATCCTCGGTTCCGAAGGCGGCGCGACGTCGTTCCTCAGCGGCGGCGCGGTGATGACGGGCATCGCCGGCGAGAACTACAAGTTGGCGCCCGAGGCCCTGCAGGCCCATCTCGACGGCGTACGTTGGGGCGACCCGCACCACTCCCAGCCGGCCGTCCTCTCGCTGACCTCGCCGTCCGACTACGGCACGGTCTATTCCGTCGCGGAGATCGCCGAGCTCACCGCGATCGCCAAGACCCGCGACCTGCGGGTGCACCTCGACGGGGCCCGCTTCGCCAACGCCGTCGTGGCCACCGGGGCCACCCCGGCCGACCTCACCTGGCGGGCCGGGGTCGACGTACTCTCCCTGGGCGCGACCAAGAACGGCGCCCTCTCGGCCGAGGCCATCGTCTGCTTCACCGACGCTCCCGCCGACGAGCTGGTCTACCGCACCAAGCGCAGCGGCCACGTCACCTCGAAGATGCGCTACCAGTCGGCCCAGCTGCTCGCCTACCTCACCGACGACCTCTGGCTCCGCAACGCCCGCAACGCCAACGAGAGGATGGCGGAGCTCGCCGAGGGCCTCCGGAAGGCCGGCGTACGCATCACCAACTCGGTCGACGCCAACCTGGCCTGGGTGGACCTCCCAGAGGAGACCGCCGACCGCCTGGAGGCTGCCGGCGTGCTGTTCCACCGCCTCGACGGCCAGGTGCGGTTCGTGACGTCGTGGCAGACCACGAGCGACGACGTCCTCACGGTTCTCGGGCTGCTGGGCAGCGCCTGATACCCGCGGGGGCCCACCCGTCGTGGCGAGGGTTGCTAGCCTCGCCCGCCTATGTCTTCTGACATCTCGGTCCCCTCGTCAGTCCCCACAGCTCCCCCGAAGACCCACGCACGACAACTGCGTGGCGACGTCCAAGGCCTTCGCGCCGTCGCCATCCTCACCGTCCTCGCCGCCCATGCGGGAGTCTCCTGGTTCGCCGGCGGCTTCGTCGGCGTCGACCTCTTCTTCGTGATCTCCGGCTTCCTGATCACCCAGCAGCTCGTCGGTGAGCTCGGCCGCACGGGCTGGATATCGCTGAGACGCTTCTACGCACGCCGGGCCCGGCGGATCCTCCCGGCCGCCACCCTCACTCTCGCGGCAACTGTGGTCGGTGCCGTTCTCCTGCTGGGACCGGCCCAGGTCGCCCCGCTCGCTGTCGACGCGGTCTGGGCCGCGGCGTTCGCCGCCAACATCCGGATGGCCGTCTCCGGGACCGACTACTTCCAGGCTGAGCTGCCGCCGTCGCCGGTCCAGCACTTCTGGTCGCTGGCGGTCGAGGAGCAGTTCTACCTGGTCTGGCCGCTCGTCGCGGTGATCTGCATCGTGCTGGCGGGCAGGATCGGCGCCTCCCGGCGCGGCGAGGGTGACGGACCGCAGGGCTCGGCGCGGGCGCGCCGGTTCCTCCTCGCCGCGATCGCGCTGATCACCCTGGCGAGCCTCGCCTGGTCGGTCGTCCACACGCCCGGCGAGGCCACCGCGGCGTACTTCTCCTCGCTCACCCGCGCCTGGGAGCTCGGGATCGGTGCGGGCCTGGCGATCCTGGTCACCAGCGGCCGGGTGATGCAGCGGCTCGCCGGCGCCCCCTGGGCCCGCGAGACCCTCGTCCTGGGCGGGCTCGCTGCGATCGTCCTCGCCTGCCTCGCCTACGACGAGGCCACCCCGTTCCCCGGTTACCAGGCGGCGCTCCCCGTGCTCGGCTCCGCAGCCGTCATCCTCGCCGGCGCGCTGCCCTCGGGAGAGACGACGCTCGGCGCCCGGCTGCTGTCGGTCCCGCCGATGCGGGCGATCGGCGACTGGTCCTTCTCGCTCTACCTGTGGCACTGGCCGCTCCTGGTCATGCCCGAGATCATCCTGCAGCGCGACCTCACCTGGCCCGAGCGCGGCCTGGCCGTCGCGGCCGCGTTCGTGCTGGCGTACGTCTCGTTCCGGCTCGTCGAGGCACCCTTCCGTGAGGGCGCCGTCTGGCGGCCGACCCGGCGAGCGCTGACGTTCTACCCGGTCAGCATCGCGCTGGTGGTGGTGATCGCGTTCGGTGGCACCGCCTACGCCGACTTCCAGGCGACCCGTGGCTCCTACCAGCCGGCGGTCACCCTCGCGGACGCGCCCGCGGCCGATCCCTCGCTGGATGAGCAGGAGGCGCTGGTGCGAGCCTCGGTGCTGGCCGCCCGCGACGACACGCCCGTCCCGACCGAGCTCCGGCCCGCGCTCACCGAGCTCGACTCCCTCAAGCCGCGCCGCACCCGGTGCGACTACACCGACGACACCGAGCGTGACCTGTGCGTCGACGGCGATCCCGACGGCAACCGGACGATGGTGGTCTTCGGCAACTCCCACGCCCTGCACTGGATCCCGACGTTGAACCGGATCGCGAAGAAGCACGGTTTCAAGACCTACTTCCTGGTCAAGAACCGGTGCGTCTCCGCCTCGATCACGACCGACCGTGGGGGCGAGAAGGACCCCTACACCGAGTGCGACGACTTCAACCGCTGGGCGTTCAAGCAGTACAAGCGCCTCGACGCCGACCTGACCGTCGTCTCCACCGCCCCGCCGATCCAGGGCGTCTACGACGAGGACGGCAGCTGGGTCGGTGAGCGCACCCGGATCGACGAGCTGATGCACCCGGCCTACACCGACTTCCTGCGCCGCGTGGACAAGCACACCGGACGTACGGTGCTGATCCGCGACATCCAGGGGTTCGACGCCAACGCCGGCACCTGCCTGTCCCGGCCCGGCGCCACCCTGGGCGACTGCCTGATGGGTGCGGTGGAGTCGCGGGAGACCTCGATCGACGTCCAGGTCCGGGCAGCGAAGCAGGTCGGCGTCGACGTGGTCGACATGAACTCCTACTTCTGCTGGGGCGGCTCCTGCCCCGCCGTCGTCGGTGACACCATCACCCACTACGACGGCACCCACATGTCCCGTCAGTACGCACCCCGGCTCGCCGAGCCGCTGGCCCGCCGGATGGGGCTCCGCACCCACGGCTAGCGGCCTTCCGACGACTCCGACAACGCAGAGAGGGCCGCTCGCGACGACTCGCGAGCGGCCCTTCTCGGTTCAGGCGATCCTCAGCGCTGGACGGCGCCGGTGAGCTCGGCCGCCCTCGCAACCGCGGCATCGCGGGCAGCCGCGGTCTCCTCGGCCTTGAGGGTGCGATCGGGAGCGCGGAAGCGGAGCGCGAAGGCGAGCGACTTCTTGCCCTCGCCGACCTGGTCGCCCTCGTAGACGTCGAAGAGCCGCACGGTCTCCAGCAGCGGGCCGGCGCCCTCGCGCAGCGCCGCCTCGACGGCCGCCACGGTGACGTCGGTCGACACGGTCAGCGCGACGTCCTCCTTGGCCACCGGCATGGTCGAGAAGACCGGGCCGGCAGCGGTGGCGGGCACCTTCGAGATCAGGAAGTCGAGGTCGATCTCGACCGCCGCGGAGCGGGCCGGCAGCCCGAACGCCTTGCAGACGTTGGGGTGCAGCTCGCCGGCGTGGCCGAACTCGACCCCGTCGACCGAGACGACCGCGCAGCGACCCGGGTGCCAGGGCGCCCGCGACGCCGAGGCGACCTCGACCGGGACACCGAGCTCGGTGCCCAGGCGGCGGACGACGTCGATGGCGTCGGCCCACGAGGCAGTCTCGGCGGAGCCCCACCAGCCACCCCGCGTACGCTCCCCGGCGAGGACGACGGCGAGGTGCAGCGGCTGGCGCGGGATCGCGGCGAGCAGCTTCTCCAGCTCCTCCTCGGACGGACGCCGGTCGACACCGTAGATCGGCGCAGCCTGGTCGACCGGGAACGCGACGGTCGCGGTCTCGAACAGGGCGACCCCGTCCTGACCTCGGGAGACGTTGCGGGCGGCGACCTTCAGCAGCCCCGGCAGGAGCGTCGTGGTGTAGCCCGGCTCCTCGCTGCTGAGCGGGTTGGCCAGCTTGACGGTGTGGCGCAGGACATCGTCGGCGGGCAGCCCGAGACGGTCGAAGTCAGCCTCGCCCACGAACGGGAAGTCGACGACCTCGACCAGCCCGGCGCCGGCCAGCGTGCGGCCGATCCGCCGACGCAGCTGCTGGGCGCGGGTCAGGCCGCGACCGGTCGCTCGGCGCGGCAGCACCGAGGGAACCTTGTCGTAGCCGACGATGCGGGCGACCTCCTCGACCAGGTCGTAGGGGTCGACCAGGTCGGTCCGGTAGGTCGGGACCTTCGCGGTCAACGAGTCACCCGAGACGCTCACCTGGCAGCCGACGAGCTCCAGCGACTTCACCACCGTCTCGACGGACACGTCGATGCCGATGATCCGGGCCGGCAGGTCGGTGGCGATGGTGATCTCGGTCAGCGGGGCGCGCGTCTGCGGCGAGGCGGTCGGGCCGACCTCGGTCACGCCCTCCTCGACCACGCCGCCGCCGTACTCCACGAGCAACTCGACCACGCGCTGGGCGGAGACCGGCGGCAGCAGCCGGTCGGTGCCGCGCTCGTTGCGCTTGCCGGCCTCGGAGGTCAGCTTGTGGCGACGCCCGGTGCGGAACATCGAGCGCGGCTCCCAGTGAGCCACCTCGACCAGGACGTCGGTGGTGGACTCGGAGACCTCGGTCGAGGCACCACCCATGACCCCACCCATGCCGATCGGGCCGGAGTCGTCGCAGACGACCAGGTCCTCCGGGTCGAGGGCGCGGACGGTCCCGTCGAGGGTCTCGAGCTTCTCCCCCGCGTTCGCGCGCCGGACCACGATCGGGCCCTGCAGCTTGGCGCGGTCGTAGGCGTGGATCGGCTGGCCGAGCTCGAACATCACGTAGTTGGTGACGTCGACGGCCAGGGAGATCGAGCGTACGCCGACGGCCTCGAGCCGCTTCTTGATGAAGTCGGGCGTCGGGGCGGTGGGGTCGAAGCCGGTGACGGTGCGCGCGACGAAGTAGTCGCACCCGTCGGTGTCCTCGATCTGGACCGGATAGCCGGTGTCGTTGGCCACCGGCGTGTCCCGCTGCGCCGGGTCGTGGAACGGTACGTCGAACCCGAGCGCCGCGTCGCGCGCGATGCCACGCATCGAGAGCGCGTACGCCCGGTCGGGGTTGATCTCGAACTCGATGATCTCCTCGCCGAGCCCGAGCACCTCGCGGGCGTCGGTGCCGGGCGCCGGAGCATCGGCCGGGAGCACGATGATGCCGTCGGCCTCCTCCCCCAGCCCGAGCTCACGGGCGGAGCAGATCATGCCGGCCGACATGTGGCCGTAGGTCTTGCGCGCGGAGATCTGGAAGTTCCCCGGCAGCACGCCGCCAGGCAGGATCACGACGACCTTGTCACCAGGCACGAAGTTGTGCGCACCGCAGACGATCCCCTGCGGCTCGCCGGTGCCGTTGGCGTCACCGACGTCGACGGAGCACCAGTTGATGACCTTGCCGTTCTTCTGCGGCTCTTTCTCGGCGGTGAGCACCTGGCCCACCACGAGCGGACCCTCGATGCCGGCACCGGATGTCTCGATGGCCTCCAGCTTGAGGCCGAGCGCGGTCAGCCGGTCGGTGATCTCCTCGATGCCGAGATCGGCCGGCAGGTCGACGTACTCCTTGATCCAGGAGAGGGGCGCCTTCACAGTTCACTCCCGAAAGCAGTAGTAAGCCGGACGTCACCCTCGAACAGGGTGCGCAGGTCGGACAGGCCGGTGCGGAACATCAGCGTGCGGTCGATGCCCATGCCGAACGCGAAGCCGCTGTACTTCTCCGGGTCGACGCCGCACGCGACCAGGACGCGCGGGTTCACGATCCCGCAGCCGCCCCACTCGATCCAGCCCTCGCCCTTGCAGGTGCGGCACGTGACGCCATCGATCACCTGCGCGCCACGGCAGACGAAGCAGGTCAGGTCGACCTCGGCCGACGGCTCGGTGAAGGGGAAGTACGACGGCCGGAACCGGGTCACGATGCCCTCGCCGAACATCTGGGTGGCGAAATGGTCCAGGGTGCCCTTCAGGTTGGCCATCGAGATGCCCTCGTCGATGGCCAGCCCCTCGACCTGGTGGAACATCGGCGAGTGGGTCGCGTCGTACTCATCGGTGCGGAAGACGCGTCCCGGGCACACGACGTAGATCGGTGCCTCGCGGGTCAGCATCGTGCGCGCCTGGACGGGGCTGGTGTGGGTCCGGAGGACGACGTGGTTCTCCGCAGGCTCGGTCCAGAAGGTGTCCTGCATCGTGCGAGCCGGGTGGTCCGGGCCCAGGTTGAGGGCGTCGAAGTTGAGCCACTCGGCCTCGATGAGCGGACCCTCGGCGACCTCCCAGCCCATCGCCACGAAGATGTCGGCGATGTATTCGGCTCCGGTGGTGAGCGGGTGCCGCCCGCCGGCCGGGACGCGGTCGGTCGGGAGCGTCACGTCGACGGTCTCCTCGACCAGCATCCGCGCCTCGTGCTCGGCCTCGAGCACCTTCTGCCGCGCCGCGAGCGCCTGGTTGACCGCGCCGCGGGCCTTGCCGACACGCTGGCCGGCCTCCTTGCGCGCGGCCGGGGGCAGCGCGCCGATCTCACGGTTGGCCAGGGCCAGCGGCGAACGGTCGCCGGCGTGGTCGAGCCGTGTCTGCTTGAGCTCCTCGAGACTGTTCGCGGCGTCGATGGCCTTCAGCGCAGCGTCGCGCGCAGCCTCGACCTCTTCAGCCTTCAAGGGAGTGACCTCTACCGGGTCATAGTCGGTGTTGGGACCGGACATCACTGGCTTTCGTCGCATCGAGTGTGTGAGCGACAGTCTAGGAATCCGGCGGCCCGGGACGCGAACCGGTAGTCGGTCCCCCTGGACAGCGCCGGATGTTCTTAGGATAGCCTCACCTCATGCCTGCTGCGCTCTCCGGACACGAGCTGGTCCTCGGCTATGCCCGTGCCACCGTCGTCCATGGGGTCTCCATCGGCCTCGAGGCGGGGCGGGTCACCGCTCTCATCGGCCCGAACGGCTCAGGAAAGTCGACCGTGCTCCGCTCCCTCGCGCGGTTGCACCGGGTCTCGTCCGGGTCGGTCTCCCTCGACGGCGACGACAGCGCTCCGCTGGGCGCGCGCGAGTTCGCGCGCCGGGTGACGCTGTTGTCCCAGTCGCGGCCGCACCCCTCCGGCCTGACCGTCCGCGACATCGTCGGGTTCGGGCGCCACCCCCACCGCCGGCGCTTCGCCGCCCTCACCGAGGACGACCTGGCCAGCATCGACCGCGCGATGGAGCTGACCGGCACCGCGCGGATGGCGGACCGGCCGGTCGACCAGCTCTCCGGTGGCGAGCTGCAGCGCGTGTGGCTGGCCAGCTGCCTGGCCCAGGACACCGGCGTGCTGCTGCTCGACGAGCCCACCAACCACCTCGACCTGCGCTACCAGGTCGAGATCTTGGACCTGGTCCGTGACCTTGCGGACCATCATGGGACGGCCATCGGCGTCGTCCTGCACGACCTGAACCAGACCGCCGCCGTGGCGGACCAGGTCGTACTGCTGCACCAAGGCGTTGTGCACGCCACCGGCGAACCCGCTGACGTGCTCACCGCCGAACACCTCTCCAAGGTGTACGGGCTCCCGATCGAGGTGACCTCCGATCTGGAGACCGGGCGCGTCCGGGTCGAGCCACGCGGCAGGCATCACGCCCGGCGCTGACGCCGGCGGACACGAAGAGGAAGACATGATTCGACGTACGACGACGGCTGCCCTGGCGACGGCTTGCGCAGCCCTGCTGCTCACCGCGTGCGGCCAGACCACGACCGCCGCCGAGACGGACACGTCCGAGAAGAAGGCCTCCGCGGGCTGCGAGGGTGTCGAGACCTCGACCGGCCCGGTCAGCCTGACCGACTCCTTCGGCAACAAGGTCGAGCTCGACAAGCCCGCCGAGCGGGTCGCGGTGCTCGAGTGGCAGCAGACCGAGGACCTGCTCACCCTGTGCGTGGACCCGGTCGCGGTGGCCGACGGCAAGGGCTTCCGCACCTGGGACACCGCCGAGGAGCTCCCCGAGAGCGCGACCGAGGTCGGCACCCGGGGCGAGCCGAACCTGGAGACGCTCTTCGGCACCAACCCCGACCTGATCGTCGTCGAGGCCTACACCGCCGAGGACGAGATCCTCAAGCAGCTCGCCAAGTACGACGTCCCGGTCCTCGCCACCAAGGGCGCCGACGCCAAGGACCCGGTGGCCAACATGATCACCACCTTCGAGATGATCGCCGAGGCCACCGGTCGCGAGCAGCAGGCAGAGAAGGTCGTCGGCGAGTTCGAGGACAAGCTCGCCGCGTCGAAGAAGGCCGTCGCGGACTCCGACGCCGCCGGCACCGAGTTCGTCTACTTCGACGGCTGGATCGACGGCGCCAACGTGGCGATCCGCCCGTTCGGCCAGGGCTCGCTGATCGGTGAGCTCGGCGAGGAGATCGGGCTGAAGAACGCCTGGAAGGGCGAGGTCGACCCCGCGTACGGCCTCGGGCAGACCGACATCGAGGGCATGACCACCCTCGGCGACGCCACCTTCTTCCACACCGGCACCGTCGACCCCGCCGGCGACATCAACGCCGAGCTGGCCAAGAACGACGTCTGGAAGTCGATCCCCGCCGTCAGCGAGGGTCGCACCCACGCCTTCCCTGAGGGCATCTGGACCTTCGGCGGCCCCCGTTCGGCCGAGCAGGTCCTGGACGCGTACGTCAGCCTGCTGGCGAAGTGACCGATGCCGTCAAGGCTCCGCGGGCAGGCACGGGAAGCGCCTCTGTCGTCCTCCTGTGCCTGCTCGCCGGGCTGCTGCTGACCGCCTGCTGGCACCTCACCCAGGGCACTTCCGGCGTCGGTCCCGCAGACTTCCTCGATGCTCTGCTCGGACGTGACCAGGCGCACGGCGCCACCGCGTCGACGATGGAGATCATCACCGGATCGCGCATCCCCCGTCTCGCCGCGGGCATCGCGGTCGGCTTCGCCCTCGGCGTCGCCGGGGCGCTCCTGCAGTCGCTCGCGCGCAACGCCATGGCGGCCCCGGACACCCTCGCGGTGACCGGCGGCGCCTACTTCGCGGTCACCCTGGTGGCGGCGCTCGGCCTGTCAGTCCCGCTGTGGGCCTCCGGCATCACGGCCTTCCTCGGCGGTCTGGTGGCCGCCGGCCTCGTGCTCGCGCTCGCCGGCGGGGCGGGTACGTCGACGACCCGGCTGATCCTGGCCGGGTCGGCCGTCGCGCTCGCCCTCCAGGCCGCGACCTCGACGCTGCTGATCCTCTACTCCGAGGAGACCACGAGCCTGTTCGCCTGGGGCAGCGGCTCGCTGAGCCAGCTCGGGCTGCGGGCGTTCTGGCAGGTGGCCCCGGTCGTCCTGGTGGCGACCGTGTGCGGCCTGCTGCTGGCCCGCCGGCTCGACCTGCTCTCCGCCGGCGACGACGCCGCCTCGGTCCTCGGGGTCCCGGTGCGCTCGACCCGGGCGGTCGGGACCGTGCTCGCGGTGCTGCTCACCTCCGCGTCGGTGACGCTGGCGGGGCCGATCGGCTTCGTCGGGCTGTGCGCGCCGGTCCTCGTCCGCCTGCTCGGCCGCCTCGTCCCGACGCTCAACCGCCACGTCGTGCTGCTGCCGGCCGCGGGTCTCGTGGGCGCCCTCGTGGTCGTGGTGGCCGACGTCGTCGTCCGCGCCGCCCTCGGCGCGGACGCGGCCATGTCCGTTCCCACCGGGGTGACGACGACGATCGCCGGCGCGGTCGTGATGGTGCTCCTCGCCCGTGGTGGGCGCGACTCCGGACCGACGCGCCGCCCGCCCGGCGCGACCGTCACCATCCGCAGCAGGCTCCGGTTCCTGGTGGTGCTCGTCCTCCTGCTGGCTCTCACCGTCGGAGCGACCGTGGTCGGCCTGCTCGCCGGCCACCAGTGGCTCTACACCGGCGACATCGTCGCCTGGCTGCAGAACCAGGGCATCCCGCTGGTCCAGTTCGCCCTCGACGAGCGGGCGCCGCGCGTCGGTGCCGCCGTGCTCGCCGGTGGCGCTCTCGCCCTGGCCGGCACGTTCGTCCAGGCGACCTGTCGCAACCCGCTGGCCGAGCCGGGGATCCTCGGCATCACCGGCGGCGCCGGTGTCGGCGCGGTCATCGTGGTGACCGGGCTGTCGGCGGGCTGGAGCGGCGGCACCTCGGCCGCCGCCTCGACGACCACCATGCTCATCGCCGCGACGATCGGCTCGCTGGTCGCCTTCGGCCTGGTCTACGGCCTGGCCTGGCGGCACGGGATCGACACCGACCGGCTGGTGCTCATCGGCATCGGCGTCTGGTACGGGTCGGTCTCCCTCAGCACCTTCCTCCTGGTGCGCTCCAACCCCTGGGACACGCCGCGGATCTACACCTGGCTGTCCGGCTCGACCTACGGCCGCAGCTGGGAGCAGGTCGTCCCGGTCGCGGTCGCCCTGGCCGTCGCGATCCCGATCGCGTTCATGGTGCGTCGCGAGCTCGACCTGCTCACCCTGGACGAGGACACTCCACGACTGGTCGGGGTCTCCTCGGAGCGGGTGCGGCTGCTGATCCTGCTGACCGCCGCGGTGCTCACCGCGATGGCGGTCTCGGCGGTCGGTGTCGTCGGCTTCGTCGGCCTGGTCGCGCCGCACATCGCGCGTGCCCTCGTCGGCGGACGGGCCGTACGCGTCGTCCCGGTCGCCATCCTGGTCGGGGCGCTGCTCCTCGTGGTCGCCGACGCCATCGGACGCGCCGCGATCAGCCCCGCCCAGATCCCGGCGGGTCTCGTCGTCGCGCTCATCGGCGCGCCGTACTTCATCTTCCTGCTCGCCCGGTCCAGGCCGTGAGCGGGGAGTGAGCGTCAGGCCGACGGCGGGTTCCGGGGCCAGCCCACCTCGATGCGGGCCCCGCCGCCGTCGGCGTCGGCGATCCTGACCGACCCGCCGTGAGCCTTGGTCAGGCCACCGACGATGTAGAGCCCCAGGCCCGAGCCGCCGCGGGCGCCGTGCTTCCAGAACTTGGTGAACACACGCTGGCGCAGCTCCACCGGGATGCCCTCGCCGCGGTCCTCGACCACCAGGAGGACCTGGTCGGGGTCATCGGGCCATGCGCCCAGGCTCACGGTGACGACACCGTCGCCGTGGCGTACGGCGTTCTCGACGAGGTTGGTGACGACCTGGGTGAACTTGTCCGGGTCGGCGTGGATCTCGAGGTCGGCGGGGTCGGCGGAGATCTCGAGCTCGATCGGCCGCGAGGTCGCCGAGCGCACCGACTCGACCACGCGGGTGACCAGCACGGTCGCGTCGCTGGCGCGCGGGTAGAGCTGGAGCCGGCCGGTGTCGATCCGGGCAACGTCGAGGAGCTCGGCGATCAGCCGGGAGAGCCGGTCGGAGTCGGAGGCGACGGTGCGGAGCATGAGCTTCTTCTGGTCGTCGTTGAGTCGGTCCCACCGGTTCAGGAGCGCCTGCACGAACCCCTTCACGCCGGTCAGCGGCGAGCGCAGCTCGTGGGCGACCGTGGCGACCAGGTCGGAGCGCTCCCGGTCCAGGCGCTTGCGGCCCCGCCCCGAGCGCAGCGAGATCGACACCTGGTCGACCGCGGCGTCCAGCGCCGGGCGCCGGATCGTCGAGACGACGAGCACCTCGGTGCCGTCGGGCAGCAGCCAGGCCTGCTCGGGGGTTCCGGTGACGGTCGGCAGAGTCTCGTAGGGCCGGTTGACCTTGGTCCAGCTGTGTCCTTCGGTGTTGCTGAGCGTGAGTACGTCGCTCAGCGGACGCCCGAGGCTCGCATCGGGGTCGACGCCGAGCATCCGACCGGCCAGGGCGGAGACCAGGACGACCATGCCGTCCCCGTCGGCGACGACGACACCGTCGGGCAGGGCATCGGCGAGTTCTCGGGCGTCCACGCCCGCCACCCTAGACCGACCCGGCGGATCCGGGGCGGCTACTCCGGCCGATTGCTCAGCGGCAGCGTGATCGGCGCCGGGTCGCCGGGCGAGAAGTAGATCTTGATGAACGTGTGCACGGCCTCGGGGAGCAGGTTGGAGACGAGCGGGATGTTCGGCACGGTGCTCTGGTAAGAGGTGACCAGCAGCGGCACGGAGGTCGCCCACACCGGCGCGAGCACCGGGTCCTTGTCGAAGGCGATCATGTCGGCGTACGCGTCCCCGATGACGTAGCGCCCCAGCGACTCCAGCTCGTGGCGGAGCACCGGGTTGCCCTCGCCGATCACCGAGTCGAGCAGCGCCTGGGCGAGCTCGACGCCCTCCCGGGTGCCGCCGGTCGCCGGACCCATCACCTGGTCGTACTGCGCGTACGCCGCGGCCCAGTCCTTCGGCAGGTACTGCTCCTGCACACCGAGCAGGTGGAGGTCGACGTTCCAGGCGTGCAGGAACGCGTCGGCGAGCTCCGTGCTCGGGGCGATGTCCCACTCGGTGAACTTCCGCATCACCCAGGTGCCGAGGCTGTGGAAGGTGACCAGGATGTCGGCCTGGCTGATCGGGATCTCCTGGCCGGCGCCGACGCTCGCCCAGTGGGGAGACTGCGGCAGCAGGTGGCGTACGGCGGCGTGGACCATCCGGGTCTTGACGGAGTTGACCATCAGACTGCCGGTGGCGGTCCAGCCCTGGGCGTCCATGACGTCGTAGCCGAGCACCGTCGTCTTGGCGATCCGGTCGCGCATGTCCGAGCCGCCGTAGGAGTAGTAGACCGACCACGCCTCGCGCTTGATCGCGCAGCTGATCAGGCCGCTGCCGAGTGTGTAGAGGAGGGCGAGGAAGAAGCCGTACCTCTCCTCGTTGAACGAGCCGGCCAGCTTCAGCTTGCCCTGGTCGGCCCAGGCCGGCAGGGCTCTCGCCTCCTCGATGAAGTCCTCGAGGTAGGTCGGGAGCCCGTCGGGAAGGGGCTGGTCGTTCCTGGTCCAGCCCTTCAGGATCTCGTTGACCTCGGCGACCTTGGCGATGCCCTCTCCGTAGAGGCGCTCGATCACCGGGTCGGCGCGGACGTCCCACACGTACTCGGGATCCAGCCCGTCCCCGGTGCCTGCGATCGACGCGCTCGGCGCCCACGTCCACAGCGGGAGCGTCGCGCCCGCTGCGGCCGCCGCGCCGCCCGAGGCCAGCAGTCGTCGTCTGCTCAGGTTCGTCATACCATCGAGTGAAACAGATTTACCTTTCGTGTATCAGACCCTCTGGGGTATCGGGTTCGGCAGCTTCGCCACTCGGATCGCGGCCGGGACCGTCGCCAGGAGCAGAGCCCCGATGACCACCAGCGCGAGCCGTACGTCGACCCCGGCCGCCGCGCCGAGAAGCGGTGTCGCAATCAGGACCGGACCGGTCTGAGCCAACTGGATCAGGCTCGAGAACCGGGCGAGCATCTCCGGCGGGGTGCGGGTGACGTAGACCGGGAAGAGGTAGGTGGTCAGCATCGTCGTGCCGGCGCCGACGAGGCCGATCGCGAGCACCCCCGCCCAGACCTCCGTAAACAGCGCCAGCACGCCCACACCAGCGGCCGCGACCACCGGGCCGGCGACGGCGACCGGCGCGCGTGGCGCACCTCGGCGGGCGACGATCAGCGTCATCACCAGTCCCCCGGCCACCCAGGCGCCCGAGACGAGGCCGGTCTCCGCCGCGGTCCAGCCGCGCTCGCGCCCGGCGAGAGGCAGCGTGAGCATGACCAGCGGAAGCACGGTCACCGCGAGACCGGTGACCGCGACCAGGACCGGGACGACGCCTGCTGTGTGCCGAGCGGCCCGGGCGGCATCGACCAGGCTGCGCCAGACCGAGCCCTCGCTGGGCTTCGGGGCCGGCTCGTGCGGCGGCCGGACGAGAAGGAGAGCGGTGAGCACGAGGGCGAACGTCGCCGCGTCCAGGCCGGCGGTCAGCGGCAGTCCGCCGAGGCCGATCAGGAAACCGCCCGCAGCGGGGCCGGCGGTACGGGCGATCTGGTGGGCCGACGCGACCAGGGCCATCCGCCGGTCGAGGTCGCCGGTCCCGAACAACCGCGGGAAGACCCCTTCGGCCGGGCGCCGCAGTGCCTGGAGAGTGCCCGAGAGGGCACCGACGGCGACCAGCATCCACAGCTCCGCGCCGCCGATCGCGCCGACCGCGAACGCGGCCATCACCAGCACCATCGCGGCGTCGCACGCGGCCATCGTGCGGCGGATCCCGATCCGGTCGGCCAGCACTCCCCCGGCGAGCACCAGCACGGCGAGCGGGATGCCTTCGACGGTCAGCACCAGGCTGGCCGCATCGGCGCCGAAGCCCGCCGCGGCCCAGCCGATCGCGAAGAAGGTCAGCGAGTCGCCGAAGACCGAAACGGTCGACGCAGCCAGCCAGGGGCGGAACCCCCGGCCTTCGATCAGGCTCACCCTCAGCTCGCCGTGTCGTGGCGCACCGGCATGACCAGTGCGGTGAAACCTGGCAGGTAGGGCGAGGTGAGGACCAACGGCCGGTCCGGGGCGGTCACCGCCAGCTGGATCTCCTCGCCCAGGCACGCGGCCAGGGCGCGGCCGAACAGGGCCGTCCCCAGCCGGAGCCGGACCGGCGGGCCGGTCACCACGCCGCGTACGTCGCTCTGCTCGGCGGTGTGCGGCGAGCGGAGCAGGGCATGGTCGCCGAGGAAGAGGTCGACCTCGGCGTAGGCGGCCGCGTCGAGACCGGCGATCAGGTCGGCCTTGCCGAGCACGGCATGGGTGACGCCCGGCTCGAGGCCGGCGAGCACGAGGCGATGAGCCGGGTAGGTGGCGTCGCGGCCGAGCGACCGGCCGGCGAGGGTGAGGGTGCCGTCGGCGATCCGCAGCCCGGCGGTCGTCATCGCGTCCAGCCGGTCGGCCAGCGCGGCGGCGTCGGGCAGGGACAGGACCGCCCGGCCGCCGTCCCCCTCGGCCGACGCCGGCAGCTCCCGCACCGCCATCCAGTAGCGGTTGGTCGCGACCACGTCCACACCGTTCTCGTCGACGTCGACGAGGACCGAGGCGAGCTCGGAGGCCGGGTCCGACTCCGCCGCGTGCCGCACCTGCCGGATCGCCGCGGCCAGCATGGGACCGGGCAGCTCGACCAGCGCGGGTTTGGCGGCAGGGCCGGCGTCGACGACGGCCAGCACGCCGCGTACGGCCTCCTCGGCGCGCCCCGTCCGCGCCGTCTGCTCCTCCAGGAACGCCGCCAGCGCGGCCCGCGCGTCGGCCGCCGACGAGTCGAGCACCACCCGCATCGTCTCGATCGGCACCCCGGCCTCCCGCATGCCCACGATCAGGCGGGCCCGATCGGCCAGATCGGGGGTGTAGTAGCGATATCCGGTCGCAGCGTCGACCTCGGCCGGCACCAACAGCCCGCACTCGTCGTAGTGACGCAAGGCGCTCGCGGTCAGGCCCACGGCCCGCGCGAACGCACCGATCGTCAGCAGTGGCTCATCCATGTGCCAACCATCGTCCTTCACGCGAGTTGAAGGTCAAGCCGACCGCCGAGGCGGGATGCTCACCGAGATACCTCGGTGAACATTCACCCCCGCTGCGCCCGCGCCGAGGCGTAGAGGCAGAGCGCGGCGGCGGTGGAGAGGTTGAGCGACTCGGCCTTCCCGAAGATCGGGATGCTCACGATCTCGTCGGCCTCGGCGGCCAGCTCGGACGGGAGACCCCAGGCCTCGTTGCCCATCAGCCAGGCGGTCGGCCGGGCGAGGAGATCATCCGCCGAGAACAGGTCGGCGGTGCCGTGCATGTCGGCGGCCAGGACCGTCAGCCCTGCGGCCTTGGCGGCCTTGACCGCGGCCACCGGGTCGCGCTCGACCGTGATCGGGAGATGGAACGCCGAGCCGACCGAGGCCCGGATCGTCTTGGGGTTGTAGAGGTCGACCGAGTCGCCGGCCAGGATCACCCCTGACGCACCGGCGGCGTCGGCACAGCGGATGACGGTGCCGGCGTTGCCGGGATCGCGTACGTCGGCGCAGATCACCACCAGCGGACCGGCGATGTCGGCGAGGGGGACGTCGTGGAACCGGCACAGCGCCACCACACCGGCCGGAGTGACCGAGTCTGACAGACCGGCCATCGCCCGGTCGTCGACGAGCGTCACCTGCTGATCGGCGAGCAGCGAGGCGTACGTCTCGGCTCCCGCCTCCGTCGCGAAGATCTCCTCGACGCACCCGGGCACGCCGAGAGCGCCCTCGACCGCCTTCGGCCCGTCCGCAAGGAAGAACCGCCGCTCGGCACGGGCCGAGCGGCGGCTCAACTTGCGAGCCTCCTTGACGCGAGCGTTACCCGCGGAGAGAGGCGTCATATTTCTCAGGCGTTCGCCGGGGCGTTGACGTCCTCCGGCAGAGCAGCCTTGGCCTGGGCGACGAGCGCGTTGAACGCGGCCACGTCGTTGACGGCGAGGTCGGCGAGGATCTTGCGGTCGACCTCGATGCCGGCCAGGTTGAGACCCTGGATGAAGCGGTTGTAGGTCATGCCCTCGGCGCGCGCCGCAGCGTTGATGCGCTGGATCCACAGGCGACGGAAGTTGCCCTTGTTCTTGCGGCGGTCGTTGTAGGAGTAGACCAGCGAGTGGGTGACCTGCTCCTTCGCCTTGCGGTAGAGGCGCGAGCGCTGGCCCCGGTAACCGGAGGCCCGCTCGAGGGTGGTGCGACGCTTCTTCGCAGCGTTCACTGCGCGCTTGACGCGTGCCATTTCAGTGCTCCTTGAATGCTAGGGAAAGTTTCGGGTGATCGGCGCTCAGCGGCCGAGAAGCTTCTTCGCGCGCTTGACGTCGGCGGGGGCGAGCTCCACCAGACCAGCGTTGCGACGGTGCTTCTTGCGGGAGCCGGTGGTCGGCGCGGAGGCGAACGCAGCGCCGGACTTGCGGCCGGCCTGCAGGCGCTGGATCTTCCCGGAACCGGTCACCTTGAAGCGCTTCTTGGAACCGGAGTGGGTCTTGTTCTTCGGCATAGTTCTTCTCTCTTTCGTCGTCCGGCCGGTCACGGGGCGCCGCGGCGGCGGAAGTCAGTGGATCGACCGGTCAGAGGTCGATGTCAGGGTCGAGGTTCTCCGAGCGGCGCTTGACCTTGGGCGTCGAGGCCGGTCGCGCGGCGTTCGCAGCCGTACGCTCCGCCTTCTCGGCGGCCTCGTCGGCGGCACGCTCGGCGGCCTTCTCCTCCTTGGCCGTCTTCGCCTCCACCTTGGCGTCGGCCTTCTTCTTGTGAGGGCCGAGCACCATGATCATGTTGCGGCCGTCCTGCTTCGGCGCGGACTCGACGAAGCCCAGCTCCTGGACGTCGTCGGCCAGCTGCTGCAGCAGGCGGAAGCCGAGCTCGGGACGGTGCTGCTCACGACCGCGGAACATGATCGTGATCTTGACCTTGTCCCCAGCGTTGAGGAACCGCACGACGTGACCCTTCTTGGTCTCGTAGTCGTGCTTGTCGATCTTCGGACGAAGCTTCATCTCCTTGATGATCACGTTCGTCTGGTTTCGACGGGCTTCACGGGCCTTCTGGGCGTTCTCGTACTTGAACTTCCCGTAGTCCATGAGCTTGCAGACCGGCGGCTTGCCCTGCGGGGCGATCTCGACCAGGTCGAGGTCGGCCTCCTGGGCCAGGCGCAGCGCGTCAGGGGTCGGCACGATGCCGACCGTCTCTCCGTTGGGACCAACGAGGCGGACCTCGGGAACCCGGATCCGGTCGTTGATACGAAGCTCAGTGCTGATGTGTCCTCCAGTTGTTGTGGCTGCGGAGGCTCTGGATCAGGTTTCCGGGCCGCGTGCACGGGCGGTCCGGAAATGAAGAAGGCTTCCGCTGGAATTGTCACAAGCGGAAGCCAGTCATAACGCTCACCCGTGCACGGGCTCGCACCACCGAAACCCTCGCACACGGCACTGTTTCGGGACCGGACCCGACGACCTTTGTTGCGTGCGGTCGATGCGGGTGGGAGAACATTTTCGTGATCTCCGCTTGTTGGATCAACCGACGGCGTACGTCGGCTGATCGGTCAACACGGAACACTACTGCAACATTCCCCGGCGTCCCAATCCCCAGGGCGCCGCGGCGTCAGGCGCAGCCGGTCAGGGCCGCACCCAGGCCGTACGCGGCCCGACGGTCGCCAGCTGCCAGCCCTCGGCCAGCTTGTGCAGGTCGTCGCCCTCGATCGCGAACGGCACCGGACCGGCGAGGTCGAGCACGAGCGCGTCGGCACCGTCGTGGACGGCGGCGCGCGCGGCGTCGCGCAGCGAGACCGGAACGGGGCGGGCGTCGGCCTGCCACGCCTGCAGGGGTGCGGTGCCGGTGAAGCCGAGCAGCGCCTGCCGCCCGTCGGCGCCGGTGAGCAGCACGGTGGCCATGTCGGAGGTCTTGTCGTGGGCCAGACCGGCCTCGTCGACCTCGACCTCGCCCAGGACCGCGACGACCGGGACGAGCACCCGCGCGGCGGCGAGCGTGCTGAGCACGTCGGCTTGGGAGACCTGGCCCGCGGCGTACGACCTCATCACGGCCGCGACCTCGGGACTGGTCTCGCCGGTGTCGCCGGGAAACGAGGTGCCGAGGAGTCGCTTGTCGTTCATCGACCCCATTGAACCTCAGCCGGAGTCCCAGCCGAAGATCAGGGCCGATATCGGGGTGAGTCCGGGTGTCGCGTCACCGTCGCTGTGGGAGTCTGGAGGTATGGACCAAGGCGCCTACCTCGCACTAGCCGCCGCGCTCACCGTGCTGGGCGCGATCTGGACCTGGATCGCGTTCCGACGGCGCGGTCTGGGCGCCGGCGTGAAGGGCCTGGGGTGGACGCTGCTCGCCCCGGCCGCCTACCTGACCGGGCTGCTGCGTGCCGGTGGGCGGATCGTGGACGCGATCGCCGACTGGGCCGCGCGGCTGGTCTTCAGCCCGACCGTCTGGATCGGGTTCGGCATCGCCGCGCTGGCGATCGTGCTGATCTTCCTGGCCCGGGTGCTGCCCACCAAGGAGAAGCCGAGCCGCGCAGCCCGGAAGGAGGCCGGCGCTGCCCCCAGCCCCGCCTCGGTATCCGCACCGAAGACCGCCCAGGGCCCGGTGCTCGATGACGATGACGACGACATGGCCGACGTCAACGACATCTTGAAGAAGTACGGCATCTCCTGACTTGACCGACCCGAGCGTCCAGCCCGCCGTCGATCTGCTGACGATCGCGATGAGCCGCCCGGCCACCCTCGGCCCCGGGCGGCTGATCTGCGTCGACGGCCCCGCCGGCTCCGGGAAGACCACGCTCGCCGCCGCCCTTGCCGAGATGACCCAGGCCCCGGTGATCCACATGGACGACCTGTACGACGGGTGGGACGGTCTCGCCGCCGGCATCGCCCAGCTCGAGACGATCCTGCTCCCCCTCGTCGAGGGCGCCCCGGGTTCCTACCGCCGCTACGACTGGCACCGGGGCACCTACGCCGAGACCGTCATGGTCCCGCCGTGCCCGCTGCTCGTCATCGAGGGCGTGGGCAGCGGAGCGGCGGCCTATGACGGCTTCCGCACCGCCCTGGCATGGGTCGACGCCCCGGTCGAGGTGCGCAAGCGTCGCGGCATCGACCGCGACGGCGACACCTTCGCGCCCCACTGGGACGCCTGGGCCGCCGCCGAGACCGCGCACTTCGCGGAGAGCCTGACCGCGGCCCGCGCCGACGTCGTCGTCAACACCTAGCCCCCGCTGGTCGAGCCGCCGGAGCCGCTAGGCGGAGGCGTGTCGAGACCAACACAGTCCCCTCTGCGCTCGATGGGGCCGTGTTGGTCTCGACTCGCTCGGCCGCAGCGGCCTCGCGGCTCGACCAGCGGTGTCAGGAGATCAGCTCGTCGAGCCGGCTGTAGGCCCGTGCGTCGCCCTGGAGCACGACGGAACGGCGCCCGTCGACCGAGACCGGTACGTCGCCCGCGACCGTGACGCGGCGCATCTCGCGCGGGTGGTGGTCGAAGTCGGCGACCGCGTAGTGCTGGGTGGCGCGGTTGTCCCACATCGCCACGTCGCCGGGCTGCCAGGCCCAGCGGATGGTGTTCTCGAGCTTGGTGACCCGGTCCTGGAGCAGGTTGAAGAGGTGGATCGACTCGGTGGAGGTGAGGCCGTCGAACTCCTTCACGAACGAGCCGAGCACGAGGGTCCGCTCCCCCGTCTCCGGGTGGACACGGACGACCGGGTGCCGGGTCTCGAAGTGGATCGAGGCGAAGTCGTCGCGGGAGTAGTTGGCGTCGGGCTGCTCGTGCTCCTCGTCGCGCTGGGCGTAGTCGTAGGAGTTGGTGTGCACCGCCCAGAGCTCGTCGGCCAGCGCCTTCAGCGGCGCCGGGAGCCGGTCGTAGGCGGCCGCGGTGTTCGCCCAGATCGTGGTGCCGCCGTAGGGCGGCAGGGTCACCGCGCGAAGCACCGAGATCGCCGGGACCCGGTCGACGAAGGTGACGTCGGTGTGCCAGGCGTTGGCCGCCATCCCGGCGTTGGCGGTGACCCGCAGCACCCGGCCGGACCCGGTGTTGACCGTCGGGTGCGCGGTGGTCAGCTCGCCGAACCTGGCCGCGAAGTCGCTCTGCTCCTCGTCGGTGAGCCCGTCCTGGCCCCGGAAGAAGAGCACCTTGTGGCGCAGCAGGGCGCTGCGTACGTCCTGGATCTGGGCGTCGTCGGCGTCGGCGAGGCGCAGCCCCTCGATGACGGCGCCGATCCGGGCGCCGGCGCGGCGGACCCGCAGTCCCGAGGGGGTCTCGACGACGTCGACGGGGCGGTGCAGCTCGGTGATGGTCACGTTCGTTCTCCGATCGGGGATGAGGTTCAGGCTGGGACGAGCTCGGGCTCGGCGGTCTTAGCGGAAGCACCGCCGAGCCGCTTGGGCCACCAAGACGGTGCCAGGCCGCGCTGGCCGCCGAGTGCGGCCGAGACCCGGTCGAGGTAGATCGCGATGACGACGACGGCCAGGCCGCCCTCGATCGAGGCGCCGATCTGCAGGCCCTGGACGGCGTTGACGACCACACCGCCGAGGCCCGATCCCGCCGACCAGGCCGGCGACGACGACCATCGAGAGGGCGAGCATGATCACCTGGTTGACGCCGGTCATGATCGACTCCTTGGCCAGCGGGAGCTGCACCTCGCGCAGGATCTCCCAGCGGCCCGCGCCGAAGGCGGTGGCCGCCTCGACGGTCTCGGCGTCGACCTGGTTGATCCCGAGCTGGGTGAGCCGGACGGCGGGCGGGAGCGCGAAGACGATCGTGGCCACCAGGCCGGGGGCGTCGCCGACGCCGAAGAAGAGGATCGTCGGCAGCAGGTAGACGAAGACCGGCAGGGTCTGCATCAGGTCGAGCACCGGCCGCAGCGCCGCCCGCAGTGGTGTCGAGAAGGCGGACCAGATGCCCAGCGGGATGCCGATCACCAGCGCGACGGACGTCGCGACCAGGACCGAGGTGGTGGTCTGCATCGTCTCGTACCACAGGTCCATCGACTCGATCAGGAGCAGGCCGGCGGTCAGCACCAGGGTGAGCACGACCTTCCTGGTGACCAGGAGCGCGATCACGGCGAGCACGACGATCATCGCGACCGGCGGGAGGCCGCCGAGCACGTTGTAGACCATCCGGAGCAGGAAGTTGAGCGCCTCCTTGATGCCGTCGAAGAACGGGCCGAGGTTGTCGGTGAGGACGTTGATGACGCCCTCGCCGATCTCGCCGATGTGAAGGTCAGGCATGGGCCACCTCCTTGGTCTCGGTGCCGGCGGAGTCGCCGTTCGCGGTGGACAGGGCGGAGAGGATCGCCGCCCGCGGCACCACCCCGACGATCCGGCCGTCGTCGTCGAGCACGGTCACGGGCACCACCTGTCGCCCGGCGAGCTGCATGAAGTCGCCGACGACGTCGTCGGGCCCGACCTGCTCGTAGGGCTCCCCCAACGCCTCGCGCAGACTCTCGTCGCTGCTCAGGTCGGCGACCCGGTCGGCGGTCACCACACCGAGCAGCCGGTCCTCGGCGTCGGTCACGAAGGCCCCGGTGACCTCGTTCTCGCCGAGCTTGGTGAGCGCGTCCGCCCGGCTGGTCTCCTCACCGAGCACGAGGCGCGGCGGCCGCACCAGGTCGCCGGCGCTGAGGACGCGGGCCCGGTCGACGTCGGAGACGAACTCGCTGACGTACTCGTCGGCCGGGTGGGCGACGATCTCGGCCCCCGGGGCCAGCTGGACCACCCGGCCGTCGCGCATCACCATCACCCGGTCGCCGATCCGCATCGCCTCGTTGAGGTCGTGGGTGACGAAGACCGTGGTGCGCTGGTCCTGGGCCTGGAGCTCGACGAGCAGATCCTGCATGTCGCGGCGGATCAGCGGGTCCAAGGCCGAGAACGGCTCGTCCATCAGCAGGATCGGCGGGTCGACGGCCAGCGCACGCGCCAGGCCGACCCGCTGCCGCATGCCTCCGGAGAGCTCGTGCGGAAGCCGGTCGCCGCGCCCGCCCAGGCCGACCCGCTCGAGGGCGGCGTCGGCCTTCTCCAGACGCTCGGACTTCGTGGTGCCGCGTACCTTCAGGCCGTACGCCGCGTTCTCCCGCACCGTCCGGTGCGGGAAGAGCGAGAAGTGCTGGAAGACCATCCCGATGCCGTTGTTGCGCAGCTCGCGCAGCCTCTGGTCGGAGACCTTGGTGATGTCCTCGCCGTCGATCAGCAGCTCGCCGGCGCTGGGCTCGTTGAGGCGGTTGATCATCCGCAGCACGGTCGACTTGCCCGAGCCGGACAGCCCCATGACGACGAACATCTCGCCCTTGGCGATCTCGAAGTCGATCTCGTGGGCGCCCAGGTAGCCGCCGGCTGCCGCTGCCGCCCGGCGGGGGTCCTCGGCGGTCAGTGCCTTCTGGGCCTGTCTCCGGCCGAGGCCGTACACCTTGCTCAAGCCTCGCCCGACGATCGCGGGCTGGGTAGTCTCGCTCATCAGATCTCAGCCTTCTCTCCGTCGGCGTCCTCGACCCCGTCGAGGAACCTGGCGACCTTCTCGGGGTCGTCGACGATCCACGCCTTCGCGATGTCGGCGAGCTCCTTCCCGGACTTGTCGTGGTCGTAGTAGAACTGCCCGGCCTCGTCGGTGGTGAAGCTCAGGTTGGACAGGAACTCGGCGATCTCGGGGTTCTCGTCCTCGAACCCCTTGCGGGTGACGGTGCGGATCTCGCCGGCGCCGCCCCAGACCTTGTCGGGGTCCTCGAGGAAGGCCGCGTCGAACTGCACGGTCATCCAGTGCGGGCTCCAGCCGAGGAACACGATCGGCTGCCCCGCCTTCTGCGACTTCTCGACCTGGGCGAGCATCGCCGGGGTGCCGCTGGCGACCAGCTTCCAGTCGCCCAGGCCGTACGCGTCCTCGTCGATTGCCTTCTGGATGGTCTCGTTGCCCGGGGAGCCGGCCTCGATCCCGTAGATCTTCCGGCCGAACCTCGCGCCGTTGGCGTCGAGGTCGGCGAGCGACTCGATGCCGAGCTTCTCGGCGACGTCGCCGGGGACGGCCGGGGCGTACTCGGTGCCCTTCACGATCGTGGAGAGCCTGCACCACAGCGAGCGAGCGTGACAGCTTCGCCCAGAGCGACTCCGGTGGAGCAGAGAACTCGGTGGTCCTCGCCGAGCAACCCTGGGTCGACCTCCAGGTCGAGAACGAGATCGCCGTCCAGATCCTCCAGGAGCTCGGCTACGACGCCAGCATCAAGAAGAACCTCTCCGTCTAGAACGCCGCGACCGCGGTCTCCTCGGGCCAGATCGACGCCTACCTCGGCAACTGGTGGCCCTCCCAGGAGCCCAGCTTCGGCGATCCCATCGAGCAGGGCGACGTCGAGACGCTCACCCGCGTCACCGGCGTCAACGGCACCACCTGTGCGCCGGCCCGCGCCGCCGCACCGGCCATGCCCTCGGTCAGCACCGCCACCCCGGCGCGAGCCAGCACCAGCGGGATGATCGAGGCGACGTGGGCCGTCTCGATGGCGACCTCCATGGGCAGGCCGGCGGTCTCGAGGCGGGCGTCCAGGAACGTACGCAGCGCGGTGCCCGCCGGCGTCGCGATCAGCCCGGCCTCGGCGAGCTCCTCGATCCGGATCTCCTCCGGCGCCTCACGGGAGGGCGGCAGCACCGCCACCAGCTCGTGCTCGGCCAGCCGGTGCGAGCCGAACGGGCCGTGCGGCGGCGCACCGTCGATCAGGCCGACGTCCGCCTCACCCTTGCGCACCTGGTCGAGCACGTCGGAGCGGTGCTGCGGGTCGGTGACGACGACCTGGGCGGCGGGCTGGATCCGCCGGAACTCGGCGAGCACCGGCACCAGCGGCTCGACCGCCCACACCGTGCTGGACGTGATCCGCAGCCTGCCGAACCCCGTGTCGGAGACCGACCGGACCGCGCCCGCAGCGAGCTCGAAGCCGCGTACGACCCGGCGGGCGGGACCGAGCAGCGCCGAGCCTGCCGGGGTGAGCCGCACTCCCCTGCCATGCCGTTCGAACAGCGGGCCACCCCGCTCGCGTTCGAGCCCGCGCACGGCGTACGACAACGACGGCTGGGCCACGTGGAGCCGGGCCGCGGCGCTGGTGAAGCTGCCGGCCTCGGCGATCGCGAGGAAGAACTCCAGCTGTCGTCGCTCCATGGCCCGAGGCTAACCCGACCAGCCCGCCGGACGGTTCGGGCGGCTGGATAGCCTGTGCGCGTGCTGAGACCGAGTGGAGAGCAGTTCACGATCGACGGCGGCGGCTACACCGCGACGGTGACAGAGAGCGGCGGCGCGCTGCGGCTGCTGTCCTACGACGGCCGCGACCTCGTCGCCCCCTTCGGCGACGAGGAGCAGTCCAGCGGCGGCAAGGGGCAGCTGCTGGCGCCCTGGCCCAACCGGATCCGCGACGGCCGCTACGAGTTCGGTGGCAAGAGCTACCAGCTCGGGCTCACCGAGGTCGCCCGCAACAACGCCTCCCACGGCCTGGTGCGGTGGGCGCAGTGGCTGCCCATCGAGGAGGCCAAGAGCTCGATCACCCTCGCCACCCGGCTGATGGCGCAGAGCGGCTACCCGTGGACGCTCGACCTCGAGGTGAAGTACGCCGTGGGTCCCGACGGGCTCACCGTGACCCAGTCCGCCACCAACCACGCCGACTCCCCCGCGCCCTACGCCGTGGGCGCCCACCCCTATCTCACCGTCGGCGACGGCCCGGTCGACGGCTGGACGCTCACCCTGCCGGCGCGCACCCGCCTGCTCTCCGACCCGGACCGCAAGCTGCCGACCGGCAGCGAGCCGACCGCAGGGACGGCCTACGACTTCACCACCGCCAAGCCGATCGGCGACGTCGTGCTCGACCACGCCTTCACCGACCTGGACCGCGGCGAGGACGGCCGAGCGACGGTCACCCTGCAGGGTCCCGACGGCGGCGTCGCGCTCTGGGTCGACGAGCGCCACCCGTGGCTGATGGTCTACAGCGCCGACGAGCAGTCGCCCGTCCGCGGCAGCCTCGCCGTCGAGCCGATGACGGCTCCCCCGGACGCGTTCAACTCCGGCACCGACCTGATCGAGCTCGCCCCCGACGAGCGCGTCGAGGTCACCTGGGGAATCACGGCGATCTGATCGCCGCGATCGAATCCGGGTGCTCTAGCGGTCACACTCCAGCATCGACAGGTCGAACGCCTCCGCCATCGCCGCGTAGCCGGCGTCGCCCGGGTGGAGATGATCACCCGAGTCGTACGCAGGAAGGAACCGCGTCGGCCGCTCGGGGTCGCGCGTGGCGGCGTCGAAATCGACGACGCCGTCGAACTCGCCGGAGGTGCGGATCCAATCGTTGACCGCGACCCGGACACGGTCGCGCTCGGGGGTGTAGCGGCTGCCGCCCTCGTACGGCGTCAGGGTGGCGCCGACGACGCACACGTCTTCGGCGTGCGCCTGGTCGATCAGGTCGCGGTAGCCCGCGATCAGGTCGGCGGGCTCATCGGCGAAGTCCCAGCGGATGTCGTTGATCCCGGCGAGCAGCACCACCGTGGTGACGCCGGGCTGGTCGAGGACGTCGCGCCGGAAGCGGTCCAGGCCCCGCTGGCCGCCGGCGCCGTCGGCGAGGACCCGGTTGGCGGAGATGCCCTCGTTCATCACGCCGAACCTCCCGGCGAACCGGCTCGTCGCGATCCGGTCGGCCAGCACGTCCGGCCAGCGCCGGTTGGCGCCGACGGTCGAGCCGTTGCCGTCGGTGATGGAGTCGCCGAAGAGCACCGCGGTCTTCACCTGGCGCGGCTTCTCGACGACGACGCTCTCGACCCAGTACCAGCTCGAGATCTGCGTCGTGAAGGCCGCGCCCGACTCCTCGGCGGCCACGTCCGCGCCCGCGGTCGCGGCGAGGTAAGACGTCTGCATGGCGACGTTGTGTCCGGTGATCGGGCCACTCTCGCCCACGACGTGGAAGCTGACCGCGAGGGTCGTGTCGGCCGGCACCGTGGCGTCGACCGGGTCGCTGAGCACCTCGGTCCCGGGGGCGACGGTCACCTCGTCCGCGCCGGAGAAGGTCAGCGGCCGGTTGGTGCCGGGCACCACCGCGGCCCCCTCACCGGCCACCCCGACGTGCACCGACGTGAACGTCACCGGACGGTCACCGAAGGCGTTGGAGAGGCTGACGCGTACGCCGGAGCCACCCAGCGAGGTGTGCACCAGGTTGCGCACCGACCTGTCCACCAGGCCGGTCGCACCGGCTTCGCCCGCCACCTTGTCGGCCGAGGCGCCCCAGGTGCCGACGGGGTGCACCGGCGCCGCCTGCGCCGGCATGGTCGAGGCCAGGGTGAGCGCGGCCGCGAACGCCGCGAATGCACGAGTCCAGGAGATCACGCCGACACGCTAGGGCGCTGCGCGCGCCGCGATCAGCAGTCGGCGAGAGGATTCCCCGAAGCGTAGTACGGGGTTCGCCGAGCGGTCGCTGCTAGGACAGCTCCTCGACCAGGGTGCGCAGCGTGCGCACCGCCTTGCGGGACGCTAGCCCGTCGGAGGCCTGGATGCCGAGGGCGGAGATGTTGTGACCGGATGACAGGTCGATGTTGGGCCACGGCGCACCGCGCGGGAAGTTGATCGCGAGGATCTCGGCCCACTCCAGGTCGCGGCGCTTGTAGCCGTTGACCACGGTCAGGCCGTCCTCACGGGCGACGACCCGCGACCGGGTCAGCGCGTGCACGCAGACCACGATCCCGAGCCCCACGGCACCGAAGGTGAGCCGCTCGAACATGGTGACCTGGGCCTTGATCTCGGGCGTGAACCCGACCCAGACCATGGTGCACATGATCCCGAGCGCAGCCACCAGGAACCAGCCCATCACACGGGCACCGAGCGGACGCCAGGTGTGCGGCAGCTTCACCGGAAGGTCAGATCCGGCAGGCATTGATCTCGGTCAGCAGGATCGCGCGGGCACCCACGGCGTACAGGTCGTCCATCAGCTTCTGCGAGCCCTTGCGCGGCACCATCGCCCGGACCGCGACCCAGCCCTCGCGGTGCAGCGGGCTGACCGTCGGCCCCTCGAGCCCGGGCGTCATCGCGGACGCCTCGGCGAGGAACTCGGCCTTGATGTCGTAGTCCATCATCACGTAGCTGCGGGCGATCAGGACGCCGTCGAGGCGCCGCCGGAAGGTCTCGTACGCCGGCGGGAGCTGCGCGCCCGAGCGGGTGATCACCACGGCCTCGGAGTGCATGATCGGCTCGCCGAAGATCTCCAGGCCGGCCTGGCGCATCGTGGAGCCGGTCTCGACCACGTCGGCGATCGCGTCGGCGACACCGAGCTGGATCGAGGTCTCCACGGCGCCGTCGAGGCGGGTGACGCTGGCGTCGATCCCCTCGCGCTCCAGGAACGCGGAGACGACCCCGACGTAGGACGTGGCGATCCGCTTGCCGCGCAGCTCCTCGACCGAGGTGAAGTCGCCGGCGCGGCCGGCGAAGTGGAAGCGGGAGCGGCCGAAGCCGAGCCCGACGACCTCGTCGGCCTTGGCGCCGGAGTCGAGGAGCAGGTCGCGGCCGGTGATGCCGATGTCGAGGGTGCCCTCGCCGACGTAGAGCGCGATGTCGCGCGGGCGCAGGTAGAAGAACTCGACGCCGTTCTCCTCGTCGATGAGGGTCAGGCGCTTGGAGTCGTCGCGCTGGCGGTAGCCCGCCTCGCGCAGCAGGTCGGAGGCGGCGACGGACAGCGAGCCCTTGTTGGGGACGGCGATCCGGAGCATGCCCTCTGCGGAGGTTTCAGTCATGTGTGATCCCTACAGGTGTGAGTAGACGTCGTCGATCGAGATTCCGCTGGCCAGCATGAGCACCTGGGCGTGGTAGAGCAGCTGGGAGATCTCCTCCGCGGTCGCTTCCTTGCCCTCGTACTCGGCCGCCATCCAGGACTCGGCGGCCTCCTCGACCAGCTTCTTCCCGATCGCATGGACCCCGGCGTCGAGCTGTGCCACGGTGCCGGATCCTTCAGGTCGGGTCCGGGCCTTCTCACTCAGCTCGGCCCAGAGCTCGTCGAACGTCTTCACGAGCGTCAAGCCTATGCCGTCGGCGACCCCGCCCCCGAATCGTCTCACCCCGGCGATAGCAGTCCTGCTATGGACATCCATAGCAGGACTGCGATACCGTCGATCTCATGAGCACCAGCGACGAGGACACCGCGTTCTACGTCGGGATCGCCGCCCAGGTCACCGAGCACCGGGTCGCGCGGGGGCTGTCCCAGCGCGAGCTCGCCGAGCTCTGCGGGACCACTCAGTCGGCGATCGCACGGCTGGAGTCGGGGTCCCGCCCACCCAAGATCGACACCCTCCTCCGGGTGGCGGCCGCTCTCGACTGCCGCCTCGAGGTCGGCTTCCGCGCCCGCACCCGAGCCCACAGGAGCACGCCATGAAGACCCCGATTGCCGCCGACGAGGTCGAGTCGACCCGCAGCGAGCGGTTCCTGGCGGTCGCGCTGACCGCCTTCCTGCTCGTCGGCACCGTCTGGTTCTACGTCAAGGTGGGCGGCTGGTGGCCGCTCTACCGCGACTGGGACCAGTGCAACGACGGCGTGATGCCGTGCAAGGTCCCCGGCCACGAGGCGATCCAGATCGGCGTACGCATCGGCTTCATCATCCTGCTCTGCCTGATCGGCTTCGGGGTCCTCTACCGGCTGCGCCGCAGCGGCTCCCGCTTCCTCCCGCTCGGCTTCGCACTCGCCGCGACCGGGGTGATCATGGCCCTGGTCTTCGCGTTCCACTACACCTTCGAGTACGCCGACTTCGGCCCGCTCATCCTGTCGCTGTTCGGGGCCGCGGCCACGGTCGGCGTGTTCATCGCCGTCCAGCGGCTGCTCGCCAGGCGGATCCCCGCCATGCGCGTACGCAAGGGCGACTGCCCCTACTGCGGCTACCCGGCCCGCGGCGAGCACTGTGAGGGCTGCGGCCGGGAGACCATCGCCCCGTGCGCGACCTGCGATGCCGACCGCAGGGTCGGCTCGCTGCACTGCGTGGCCTGCGGAGCCGAGTAACCCTCAACCTGAAGGTCAGGGTTTGACCGGGCGAACGGTCGATCGATGGAGCTTCATGAACTCCACATAACCCGGCGCGTTGAGCTCCAGGATCGCCGCCGGGTTGGTGCCAGGCTCGATCGTGCCGCGGATCTTGGCCGGCACGCCCATCACCAGGCTGCGGTCGGGCACCTCGGTCCCCTCGACCACCATCGCCCCGGCCGCGATGAGGCAGCCGTCGCCGATCACCACACCGTCGGAGACGACCGCGCCGTTGCCGATCAGCGAGCCGGTGCCGATGCGGTCGCCGTGCACCACGCAGCCATGGGCGATCGTGCTGTGCGCTCCCATCTCGAGGGAGGACCCGGGGCGGACGTGCAGCACCGAGTTGTCCTGCACGTTCGATCCCTCGCCGATGATGATCGGTCCGATGTCGGCGCGCAGCACGGCGCCGTACCAGACGCTGGCGTTCGGCCCCAGGCGTACGTCACCGATCAGCGTCGCCGTGGGCGCGACCCAGGCCTCGGGATGGATCTGCGGACTCTTGCCGTCGAACTCGAAGATGTTCATCGGAGCAGAGCCTAGGACCAGCCGTCAGTGCGTGCCCTCGGGGCTGACGTGGAGCACGACGCTGGTCAGGCGCGGCAGCGCCTCCAGGAGGTGCTCCTCGGCGTGGTGAGCGATGTCGTGCGCGGCGGAGACCGCGAGGTCGGCGGGCACGATGATGTCGCCGTCGGCGTGGAGCGTGTGCCCGATCCACCGCAGTCTCAGGCTGCGCACCTCGAGCACGCCGTCCACGGTGCCGACCGCTTCCCGGGCCCGGCGGACGTCCTCGGGGGTGACGGCGTCCATCAGCCGGGCGCCGACCTGCTTGAGCGCCGAGCGCAGCACGCCCAGGATCGCGACCGCGATCAGCAGCCCGATCAGCGGGTCGGCCCACGGCACCCCGAGCGCCACGCCGGCCGCCCCTGCCACCACGGCCAGCGAGGTGAAGCCGTCCGTACGCGCGTGGAGACCGTCTGCGACCAGGGCGGCCGAGCCGATCTGGCGGCCGACACGGATCCGGTAGCGCGCGACGATCTCGTTGCCGAGGAAGCCGACCACTCCGGCCGCGGCGACGGCCCAGACGTGCTCCACCTCGCGGGGATGGAAGAGCCGGTCGACCGCCTCCCAGCCGGCCAGGATGCTGGACAGCGCGATCATGGCGACGACGAACAGGCCGGCGAGGTCCTCGGCCCGGCCGTAGCCGTAGGTGAAGCGGTCGTTGGCCGGCCGCCGCGCGAGCCAGAACGCCACCAGCAGCGGCACCGCCGTCAGCGCGTCCGCGACGTTGTGGAGCGTGTCCCCCAGCAGGGCCACCGACCCGGTCAGGCTCACCACGACCGCCTGGATCCCGGCCGTCACCGCGAGGACGCCGAGGCTGATCCACAACGCCCGCCGGCCGCGTACGTCGGCTTCGAGGGCCTCGTCGACCTGGTCCGCGGCGTCGTGGGAGTGGGCCCCGAAGACGTCCGAGACCGCGTGCCGGACCCGCGCCCACCGGCCGTCGTGCGCGTGTCCATGACCGTGGCCATGACCGTGCTCATGACTGTGCGCGTGGTCGCGGCGGTGGTCGTGCAGCGTATGGGTCATGCCGACTCCTCCCCGGATCGGTGGTGCGCCGGGACTTGGTCCAGGAGATGCTGCACGTGGCCGATCGTGTCGAGGACCAGCTGGCGCACGTGGCCGTTCTCGACCCGGTAGAGCACCGAGGTGCCCTCCTTACGCGTGGTCACCAACCGCGCCATCCGCATCTTCGCCAGATGCTGGGAGACGCCCGGCACCGGCTTCTCCAGCAGCCCGGCGAGCTCCGAGACGGACCGCTCCTCATCGAGCAGCAGCCCCGCCATCTGCAGGCGCGTCGGATCGGCCAGCATCCGCAGCACCTCGACGGCGAGGGTGACCACGTCGTCACCCCACACCGGAGGTTGCGTATTTGCATGCATGCGCAAATTATAACGCTACGACGGCAGGAACCCTCCCCACCAACGCCGAGTCGGCGCATCTGTCCCGAACCACACCCCCGAGTCGGCGCATGTGCCTCGGCCTACGGCCCCGAGTCGGCGCAACTGCCGCACGCAACGGGAGCGGCCAGGACACGCTTCCACGCACGCGGGACAGACGCGCCGACTCGATGCCGTGGCGCGGGGCAGCCGCGCCGACTCGGCAGCGCACGCGGGTCTCGTGCGCTCGACCGTGACGTGGATCGTTGTGATCGGTGGTCTAGGTGCGCCGGGTGAAGCGGATGTCGCCGTTGGGTAGTCGTTCGTGAGTAAAGGCGGGGTCGTGGGCGCGGTGGTGGTGATGGCTGCAGAGGAGGGCGGCGTTGTCGGGGTCGGTCGCACCTCCTCGCGTCCATTCGATCCAGTGGTGGGCTTCGGACCAGGTCCCGGGGATGTCGCAGCCTTCGGCCTCGCAGGTCGCTGAGCGAAGGAGCATCGCTCGGCGTTGGGCTGCGGTGAAGAGGCGTTGTTTGCGGCCGAGGTCGAGCACCTCGGAATCGCCGCCGAGGACGGCCGGGAGGATGTTGGCGGTGCAGGCCAAGCGCCGGACTTCGGACGCAGTCAGAGCAGTGCCGCCGATGGTCTGGGCGATGCCGGCCTCTTTGCGGAGCTGGTCGAGGTCGATGGTCACGATCACCGTGGTCGCGTCCCCGCCATGGATGGGCAACCTGGCCGGGTCGAGGGTTTCGAGCAGCTGGCACAACGCACGCCCGAGGCGTCGGTCGTAGGGCAGGAACTCGCCGGTCTCGGTGCGGGTGCCGTCCTCGCGCCTGGGTGAGGCGAAGGCTTCCAGGTTGGTCGCGAGCCGGTCCGCGGCCGCGTCCGGGACCACGGCCGTGATCCGGGTGGTGCCGTCCCCGAGACGCCGCATGCTCAGTCGGGTCTTCTTCCGGGCGTGGGCTTCCTCGGCGGCGAGGCGTCGGGCTTCTTCGGCTTCGGCGATCTCGGGGGCGATGACATCCAGGATCCGGCGCCCGAGGCGGCGTAGCCGGGCGGGGTCGAACTCGGTCGCGTAGGCGACCAAGGTCTGTTCGGCTCTGATCCGGACCTCGGGGTCGAGATCGGCTGGGAGCTCATCGAGGGCGTTCACGATGACGTGGGCTTGGGCGAGGTTGCAGGCACCGGTTCGCATCGCAGCGGCGACCAGGCCATAGGTGCGGTCCAGGGCGGACGCGAGCCGGAGGTCGGCCCGCAGGGTCTCGGGGCGCTGGTGGGTGTGGTGATGCAACCAGGCCGCCACATCCCGAGCGGCAGCCTCCGCTGCGACATCGGCAGCGGTCGCGATCACCCGCAGTTCCAGCTCGGCCAGCTGGGCTTTCGCTCGGGCGATCTCGACCAGAGCGGTCGCCTTCTGGTCGGTGGCCATGAACGACGGGTTCGCATCCGCCACACCGTCCAGGACGCCGGTGATCGCGACCACGGCCCCCAGCACGGGGTGTTGGGGCTGTTGCAGCGTGGTCATCGAACCGGTCACCTCCCGACGTACGAACTCGTCACGCCCGCTGGTGCGGGTGTGTTCTGGTTCGCTGGTCTTGGAGACCCGGCAGTACGGGCTATTACTTACCCTCGCAGCTCAGCGTTCACGCCCCTGGTTCCCCTGGATTACCCCACATCGAAGGGTGGGGCACGCCTCGTTTGAGGTGGTCGGCCTTCACGTTTACGCCTGCGCCGAGTCTACCACACCAAGCAAAATCAAGCCAACCCGATCAGGGACAGGTATCCCAAACCAAACCCAGACCGCTGCTGGAAGCCGGCAAGACAGGCAAATGGCACCCAACCCAGACACCCAGGCCTCTAAATCCCCCAAGCCAGACAACGTATTGGCCCCACCCGCGCTGGCACCCGGACACGCGACCAACGGACACACATCCACACTCCCCACAACAAGGCGGCCTGCGAACCCCCGAAGCCATTACCCTCGGTCCCCCATGACCACGACCGAGATAGGCGCCGCCTACGACAGCCGCGCCGCTGAGTACATCGACCTCTTCGGCACGATCGAGCAGCTGGCCGCCCAGGATCGCGACACGATCGACACCTGGCGCACCGGCGTCCGCGGCCGGTTCCTCGACGCAGGCTGCGGCCCCGGACTCTGGAGCGGGTTCCTGGCGGCCGGCGGGACCCGGGACGTGGTCGGCATCGACGCGTCCGCGGAGTTCGTGACCGCGGCCCGGGGACGCTTCCCGGAGATCGCCGTCCACCAGGCCGACCTGACCGCGCTCCCGCTCGCCGATCGGTCGGTCGGAGGCATCCTGGCGTGGTACTCGATCATCCACACCCCACCCGCCGAGCTCCCCGCGATCCTGGGCGAGTTCGCTCGCGTGCTCTCCCCCGGCGGGTCGGCGCTGATCGGCTTCTTCGACGGCGAACCCGGCGAGGCGTTCGACCACGCGGTGCACACCGCCTACTACTGGTCCGCGGAGGCACTCGCCGACCTGCTCGCCCCGCACGGGTTCACCGTCGAGCGGGCCTCCGCACGACAGGACCCGGGCGCACGCCGCCGCCTGGGCGACCTGGTGGCGATGCTCACGGCGTGAGCCGCCGCCAACGCAAAAGCTGGGTCCGGTTACGTCGGTTCGTGACCGGATACCCCAGTCTGGTCATGACGGTCCGCGATCTTCGTGCGGAGACTGAGAAGGTCCTCGATCCGTCCGTCAGGAGTTCATCATGCTGCTTCGCCGTATCACCACGGTGGCCGTCGCCACCACCGCCGCCATCGCTATGTCGACCGGTGCCGCCAACGCGCACTTCTGCTTCAACAAGCACGCTGTCCAGCAGGGTGCCCAGGGCATGGCCGACTCCCAGGGGTTCGTCAGCTTCCACGACCTCGCCGCCGAGTTCACCGGCCTGTGCGACGCCGGTATCGAGGTGCTCGCCGATGCCGCCGGCATCGAGTCCTGGACCGCGATCAACGTACGCACGGTGATGGCGCAGGGCGCCGGCGGGAAGAGCCAGGGCATCGGCCACCTCGACTTCGAGGCGATCGACGCCGCGTTCCCGGACGCCGTGGCCGCCTGCAGCTGACCACGATCGCCCGGGCGGGCGACTCAGTAGTGGCGTACGCAGTCGCGCAGAGTGAGCGCGGTCTCCATCGCTGCCGCGGCGGCCTCGTAGCCCTTGTCCTCGCTGGACCCCTCGAGGCCGGCGCGGTCGAGCGCCTGCTCCTCGTTGTCACAGGTCAGCAGGCCGAACCCGACCGGGATCGTGTGGTCGATCGCGATCCGGTTCAGCCCGTCGGTGGCAGCCGAGCAGACGTAGTCGAAGTGAGGGGTGCCGCCGCGGATGACGACACCCAGCGCGACGATGGCGTCGTAGCCCGACTTGGCGAGCGCGGCTGCGGCGACCGGGAGCTCGAAGGCGCCCGGGACCCGGACGACCGTCAGGCCGCCGACGGAGGCCTCCTTCAGCGCCCGCTCCGCGCCGTTCAGCAGGCCGGCCATGACCTCGTCGTGCCAGCGCGCGGCCACCACGGCGACCCGCAGGTCGCTCGCGTCGACGACCTCGGGGGTCGGGGCTCCCTTGCCACTCATCGGTTCTCCTCAGACAGGTCGGGCAGCGCGTGACCCATCCGGTCACGCTTGGTCAGCAGGTAGGCGAGGTTGTGCTCGTTGGGTCGAGGGGTGAGCGGGACCCGCTCGGCGACCTCGACGCCGTACGCCTCCAGGTGGCTCACCTTCTCAGGGTTGTTGGTCAGCAGGCGCACCGAGTCGACCTTGAGGTCGCGCAGGATCTGCGAGGCGGCGCCGTAGTGGCGGGCGTCGGCCGGCAGGCCGAGGTCGAGGTTGGCGTCGACGGTGTCGCGACCGCCGTCCTGGAGCTGGTAGGCCTGCAGCTTGGCGAGCAGCCCGATCCCACGGCCCTCGTGCCCACGCAGGTAGACCACCACACCGCAGCCCTCCGTCGCGATCCGCTCGAGCGCCTCGCGCAGCTGGGGCCCGCAGTCGCAACGGCGCGATCCGAACACGTCGCCGGTCAGGCACTCCGAGTGCACCCGGGCGAGCACCGGGTCGCACCCGGACACGTCGCCGTGGACCAGCGCGACGTGCTCGACGCCGTCGTCGATGGTGCGGTAGCCGTAGGCTGTGAAGTCGCCGAACTCGGTGGGCAGCCGGGTCACCGCCTTGCGCTCGACCAGCACCTCCGTACGCCGCCGGTAGGTGACCAGGTCGGCGATCGAGATCATCGCGAGACCGTGCTCGTCGGCGAACTCCCGCAGCTGCGGCGCGCGCTGCATGGTGCCGTCGTCGTTGACCAGCTCGACCAGCGCACCGGCGGGCTCCAGACCGGCCAGCCGGGTCAGGTCGACGGCGGCCTCGGTGTGGCCGACCCGCACCAGCACTCCCCCGTCGCGTGCCCGCAGCGGGAAGACGTGGCCCGGTCGGGTCAGGTCGCCGGCCACCGACGCCGGGCCGGCCAGCAGCCGGGTGGTGAGCGCCCGGTCGGCCGCCGAGATGCCGGTCGTGACGCCCTCGCGGGCGTCGACGGAGACTGCGTACGCGGTCTGCTTGCGGTCCTCGTTGACACGAGTCATCGGGGGCAGGTCGAGCGCGTCGAGCCGATCCCCGGGCAGCGCCACGCAGATCACGCCGGAGGACCAGCGGATCGCGAAGGCCATCACCTCCGGCGTGGCCAGCTCGGCGGAGAAGATCAGGTCGCCCTCGTTCTCCCGGTCCTCGTCGTCGACGACCACGACCGGCTTCCCGGCCGCCAGGTCGGCGATCGCGTTCTCGACCGGATCCAGCCGGATCCCGGCGTACTGCTCGCTGCCCGATGAATTCAATCCAGTCTCGATACTCACGGCCTGACCCCTCCCAGAAGCTTCTCGACGTGCTTGGCGATGATGTCGGTCTCGAGATTGACCTCGTCGCCGACGGCCCGGAACCCCAGCGACGTACGCGCCAGAGTCTCGGGGATGAGGCTGACCGTGAACGAGTCGTCGGTCACCGAGACGACGGTGAGGCTGATCCCGTCCACCGCGATCGAGCCCTTCTCCACGACGTAGCGGACGAGGTCCTCGGGCAACGAGATCGTGACGACCTCCCAGTGCTCGCTGGGCTCGCGGGAGACGATGCGTCCGACGCCGTCGACGTGCCCCTGGACGATGTGGCCGCCGAGCCGGGTGGCCGGGGTGACCGCGCGCTCGAGGTTGACCTGGTCGCCGACCGAGACGGCGTGCAGGCTGGTCCGCTTGAGCGTCTCCAGCATCACGTCGGCGGTCCACTCGTTCTCCCCCAGCGTGGCGACGGTCAGGCAGCAGCCGTTGACCGCGATCGAGGCGCCGAGCTCGGCGTCCGACAGCACGGTCGCCGCGGAGATGGTCAGGCGTACGGCGTCGCCCTGGTCCTCGATCCCGGCGACGGTGCCGAGCTCCTCAACAATCCCGGTGAACATCACTGCTCCCCTCTGTATTGATTTTCTTGGGGTGGTTCCAGAATGAACCGAACGTTCGGCTCCTCGCCCGGCGCGGCTGGCGCGAGCACGTCGACAGAGCGCACTCGCGGCCGGAAGGCGTCGGAGATGGTGGTGATCCCGAGGTCGGCGACGGCCGAGCGGCCGGCGCCGAGCAGGAACGGGGCGACGTAGACGACGATCTCGTCCACGAGGCCCGCCTCCAGGAAGGCCGCGGCCAGCGTCGGCCCGCCCTCGAGAAAGACATGGCGGCGCTCCCGCTCCCACAAGGCGGCCAGCGCGGAGCGCGGGTCGCGGGTGCGCAGATGCAGGGACGGCGCCTGGTCGTCGAAGATCCGGCGGTCGTCAGGGAGGTCGCGCTCCCCCATGACGACCCGCAGCGGCTGTACGCCGACCACCCGGTCCTCGAGGTCGCGCACCGTCAGCGCGGGGTCGTCGACGGCGACCGTGTTGGTCCCGACGAGCATGGTGTCGCTCAGCGCACGCAGCTTGTGGGTGTCGAGGCGCGCGGCACGTGAGGAGACCCAGCGCGAGGTGCCGTCGGCGGCGGCGCTGCGGCCGTCGAGAGTGGTGGCGAACTTCCAGGTGACGTAGGGGCGCTGCAGCTCGGCCGCCCGGGTCCAGA
The DNA here is from genome assembly GCF_011045035.1 of Nocardioides turkmenicus. Lineage (GTDB taxonomy): Bacteria > Actinomycetota > Actinomycetes > Propionibacteriales > Nocardioidaceae > Nocardioides > Nocardioides turkmenicus. Next base: position 61,541 of record NZ_JAALAA010000015.1, on the reverse strand, counting down.
CCCGGTTGAGCTCACGGGACTCGGCGGCGTACAGGCCCTGCTCGACCTCGATCCCCGCCTGCTTCAGCGTGGCGGCACCACCGGCGGCGACCGGGTTGGGGTCGGACTGGGCGTAGACGACGCGGGCGACCCCGGCCTCGATCAGCGCCTGGGAGCAGGGGCCGGTGCGGCCGGTGTGGTTGCACGGCTCGAGCGTCACCACCGCGGTCGCCCCACGTGCGGCCTCGCCAGCCTTCGCCAGGGCGTCGACCTCGGCGTGCGGCGTGCCGGGCCCGCGGTGGTAGCCCTCCGCGATCATCGACCCGTCCGGCCCCAGGAGTACGCAGCCCACCCGTGGGTTCGGATAGGTCGCAGGCCCCGGGGCGCCGATCGCAGCGGCCAGGTCCAGGGCGCGACGCATCGCCCCCGGCTCCGGGTCACGCTGGTCCAAGCACTTCATCTGATCCCCTCTGGTCCGTCTCACGGACTCCGGGGGTCAGGCCGAGACATCGCGCCGCGCCCTGGTCTCAGGACGGTCACGACGAATCGGGCTGCGTGCGTCTTCCCATCCGGACTTTGACCGTCGGTGCAGGAGTTTCACCTGCTCAACCGATGACTGGCTGCCATCGGGTCGCGGACTTCTGGACCTTGATCCAGTCACCGCCGGCTCGGAATTTCACCGACCCCAGAGCACGCGAGCACAAGCTCGTCTACGACCAGTGTGCCACACGGGTGGCGCGAGGCCCGATCAGGCGTCGACGGCTGAGACGGCCTTGTCCCGCAGCGCGTTCACCATCGCGTCCGGGTCATCGGCCGAGTAGACCGCGGAGCCGGCGACGAAGACGTCGGCCCCGGCCTCGGCGCAGCGCTCGATCGTCTCCAGCGACACGCCGCCGTCGACCTGCAGCCAGGTCTCGACGCCGGCCTTGTCCATCATCGCCCGCGCCCGGCGGATCTTCGGCAGCACCAGGTCGAGGAACTTCTGCCCGCCGAAGCCGGGCTCGACGGTCATCAGCAGCACCATGTCGAGCTCGGCCAGCATGTCCTCGTAGGGCTCGATCGGGGTGGCCGGCTTGAGCGCCATCGACGCACGGGCGCCCTTGGCCCGGATCTCGCGGGCCAGCCGCACCGGAGCCTTGGTCGCCTCGACGTGGAAGGTCACCGAGCCGCAGCCGGCCTCGACGTAGGCCGGGGCCTCACGGTCAGCGTTCTCGATCATCAGGTGGGCGTCCAGCGGCACCGACGTGGACCGCGCGATCGCCTCGACCATCGTCGGTCCGAAGGTCAGGTTGGGCACGAAGTGGTTGTCCATCACGTCGACATGGATCCAGTCGGCGCTGGGGATCCTGGCGACCTCGGCCCCGAGGGCGGCGAAGTCGGCGTTGAGGATGGACGGAGTGATCTGGATGTGGCCCACGGAAGGCACCCTAGATGAACTCCGGCGGTCAGAGGGCAGCCAGGTCGGCGTAGGTCAGCCCCTCGAGCGTGTCCCGGAAGATCCGGCGCTCGCCGGGGGCCACGGGGACGTGGTTCTCGACGACCAGGACCGTGCAGCCGGCAGCCTCGGCGGAGCGTGCACCGGTGTTGGAGTCCTCCACCGCGATGGTGTCCTCGGCGGCGACGCCGAGCGCGGCGGCCGCGGTCAGGTAGGGCTCGGGGTGGGGCTTGCCGTTGCGGACCATGTCACCGGTGACGATCACCTTGAACGTGCCCTCGGGCAGCTGCTCGAGGATCGGGCCGACGAACCGGGCGTACGACATCGTGACCAGCGCGCATGGCACGCCCTGCTCCACCAGGTCGAGGAGAAGCTCGCGTGCTCCCGGGCGCCACGGGACCTCCTGCTCGACCTGCTCGACCACGCCGTCCAGGAGCATCTCCACGATCTCCTCCGGCTCGTGCGGAAGACCCATCCCCACCTTGACCAGCCGCGCCGACTCGATCAGCGCGTTGCCGACCAGCTCCATCGCCTGCTCCTCCGACCAGGTCGCCCCGAAGCGCTCCGCGATGGCGTACTCCGCGGCGATCCAGTAGGGCTCGGTGTCGACCAGGGTGCCGTCCATGTCCATCAGGACGGCCTTCGGCAGGCGCTGGCTCGAGTTCATACGCCGACTATTTCATGGTCACCGCCGCGGCTCTCGAGCGACCTCGGTGAACCACGCGCCGTGCTCGTCGCGCGCCCAGGTCCCCGACACCCTTCCCGTACGCATCCCGCGCCGTGCCTCGGGATCGGCGTACGCATGGCGCACATGTCCGGCGACCGCCAGGACGACCGAGAAGGCGCCGAGATCGTGGACGAAGAGCACGCTGGCACGCGGGATCGACGGCAGCGCGAACCTGAACCACAGCAGCAGCCCGGTGCCGACCATGACGACCACGGCACCGGCGATCCAGGCGGCGTACAGCTTCTGCCCGGCGTTGAACTTCCCGGCCTCTCGGCCGCGGTTCGGAGCGCGGCGGAGCCACCGGCGGTCGGCGGGGGTGAAGCGGTCGATGCGTCGCAGGTCCGCGCGCAGCGCCCGCGAGAGCAGACCCACGAGGAGCGGCACCGGGAGCAGGACACCCGCCCACTCATGCACCGTCGCCACCAGCGGGCGGCGACCGACGGCCTCCGCGAGCGGCCCGATGTAGAGGCACGCCGCCGCGGCCACGCAGACAACGAACAGCACTGCGGTCGTCTGGTGCACCACGCGTACGGAGAGCGCGAACCGGTGCAGGCGCTCATCCATCGACCGGCTCCTCTCCGGGCAGCCACCCGTCGACGGGGTAGCCACGCTCCTCCCAGTAACCCGGCCGCACGGCACTCGTGACCTCGATGCCGGAGAGCCACTTGGCGGACTTGTAGAAGTACATCGGCGCCACGTACAGCCGGACCGGGCCGCCGCTGACGTGAGCGATCGGCTCACCCTGCATCCGGGTGGCGACCAGGACGTCAGCGCGCCGCGCCTGCTCGAGGGTCAGGCTCTCCGAGTACGCCCCGTCGAAACAGGTGAACCGCACGGCCGCGCCCTCGTCCTGGACACCGGCGGCGTCGAGCAGGTCGGACAGCAGCACTCCCTCGAACGGCACCTGCTCGACCTGCCATCCGTCGGTGCAGACGACGTCGTGGGTCACGGTCGTCTGCGGGAGGGCCGCGAGCGCGTCGAGGGTGTAGGTCGAGGGGCGGTCCACCAGGCCGCCGACGTCCAACCGATAGCTGGTGGCGTCCTTCCGTGGCACCGAACCGACGACGCTGAAGTAGCGGAACCCGCCGGAGCTGGGGACCAGGCCGGAGAGGCTGGTCGGGTCGTTCTCGGCGACCGCGCTCAGGCCGGCGTCCCCTCCCCGACGCAGGGCCGGTGCGGCCGCGACCGCCGCCGCGCCCAGCCCGATCGTCGCCAGGAACACCCGCCGACCGACCGGCTTCTCGGGTCCGGGGTCGAGACCATCGGTCATGCCGGCCTCACATCCTGTCCGCGTCGAGGACCGCGCAGGCGAAGTCGGCCGCGGCCTCCTGCGGCACGTTGTGCCCGATCCCCGGGAAGGTGCGGTGCTCGTACGGCCCGGTGAAGTGGTGCCGGTAGCCCGCTCCGTCGCCGGGCGGCGTGAAGGGATCGGCCGCCGCGTCGATGGTGATCGTCGGCACCGTGATCGGAGGGGCCGCGGCGAGCTTGCGCTCGAGGGCGTCGTAACGGCGCGCGCCGTCGGCCAGGCCGAGGCGCCAGCGATAGTTGTGGAGCACGATGTCGACGTAGTCCGGGTTCTCGAACGCCACGGCCGTGCGAGCGAAGGTGGCCTCGTCGAACGCCCAGGTCGGGGAGTTGAACCGCCACACCAGTCGCGCCAGGTCGGTGCCGATCTTCGGGTCCGCGAGGCCCTTCGCGCCGCGCTCGGTGGAGAAGTAGTACTGGTACCACCAGGCCCACTCCGAGGCGGCGGCGATCGGCGAGCGCTGGGCCTCACGGTTGGTGATCAGGTAGCCGGTCACCGACACCAGCGCCTTCACGCGCCGGGGCCAGGTCGCGGCGATGATGTCGCCGGTCCGCGAACCCCAGTCGAAGCCCGCGATCACGGCGCGGTCGATCCCCAGAGCGTCCATGAAGTCGGTGATGTCGAGGGCGATCCGGGACTGCTGCGCGTTGCGGAAGGTGTCGGGTGAGCGGAAGGTCGTCGTGCCGAAGCCACGGAAGTACGGCACCAGGGCTCGATAGCCCCGGGCGGCCAGGATCGGCGCGACCTCGGCGTAGCTGTGGATGTCGTAGGGCCAGCCGTGCAGCAGGATCACCGGCTGACCGTCGCGCGGCCCGAGGTCGACGTACCCGACGCTGAGCTCGCCGGCATCGATCTGGAGGACATCGGCGAACGACGTGCTCGCTCGCCCGGGGCGTACCGGTCGGGCAGCCGCGCTCTCCGTCGACGCCGCCGCTGTCGCCGCCAGCCCGGCTGTCGTGGTCGCGGCCAGGCCGACCGCCTTGGCAAAGGTCCTGCGGTTCATCATCGTCTTCTCGCCTTTCGCTCGGGGTCCGGGGGTCACCCCAGGAACGGGTTCGGGCCGTCGAACCAGCCCAGGGCCGCGTACGTGTCGCGGAGGAGTGCCTGGGCGGCCCGGGCGAGCGCGTCGCTCGGCTCGGGCCGCCACTCGGCCTCAGGCGACGCGGGTGAAGAAGTCCACGTCGACATTGCCGGTGATCGCCTTCGAGTACGGGCAGATCTGGTGGGCGCGCTTGGCCAGCGTGCCGATGGTCTCCTCGTCGAGCCCGCCGACGACGATCTCGAGCTCGGCGCTGAGGAAGAACTCCTCGGTCGGGTCGGTCGTCTCGGCGTGGTTGAGGGTGACGTTCGCGGTCACCTCGATGCTGTCGAAGCGGATCCGCTCCTCGGCGGCCGCCCGGCGGAACGCGCCCATGAAGCAGGCGGACCAGCCGGCGGCGAAGAGCTGCTCGGGGTTGGTGGCGCCGCCGGCGCCGCCGAGCTCCTTCGGGATGGCCAGGCCCAGGTCGATGAGGCCGTCGGTGGACGTGAGGTGGCCGCCGTTGCGGCCCTCGCCGGTCGCGGTCACGGTGCCGGTGTAGTTCGCCATGTCACTTCTCCTGGTGTGTCGATGGGGTGTTGCTCGGTGATGTGATGACCTTCGCCGGGGACACACGGGTCCGGCGCCAGGGATACCCACTGGTCGACTCCCTGGGCGACCCGGGAGAATGAAGAGGCTCCACTGGTGATGACCGACTTCGAGGTGTCGATTGAAGATGGGGATGCCCGCCCTCAGGGGGCGGCAGGCCGAGCAGGAGGCCTTGGATCGGCTGATCCGCGATGTTCGGGCAGGCAAGAGCCGCGTGCTCGTCCTGCGTGGTGAGGCCGGCAGCGGCAAGACCGCACTGCTCGACTACGTCGCCGACCGGGCCGGGGGCCGGGTGATCCGGGCCGCGGGCGTCGAGCCCGAGTCGGAGATCGCGTACGCGGGCCTGCAGCAGGTCTGCGCTCCTCTGCTGGACCACCTCGACCGGCTCGCCGACCCACAGCGCCAGGCGCTCTCGACCGCCTTCGGGCTCAGCGCGGGCGATCCCCCGGAGGCGCTGGTGCTCGGCCTCGCCGTGCTGGGGCTGCTGGCGGAGGCCGCGGCCGACCAGCCGCTGGTGTGCGTCGTGGACGACGCCCAGTGGCTCGACCGGATGTCGGAGGTGATCCTCACGTTCGTCGCCCGCAGGCTCGACGCCGAGTCGGTCGGGCTCGTCTTCGGCGTCCGCAGTCCCGATGACGAGCAGCTGCTGCCGGACCTCCCGGAGCTGCGGATCGAAGGCCTGTCCGATGCCGACGCCCGGCTGCTGCTCGAGTCCGTGCTGCCCGGTCCCGTCGACGCCCGGGTCCGTGACCAGATCGTCTCGGAGACCCGCGGCAACCCGCTCGCGCTCCTCGAGCTGCCCCGTGGGCTCACCCCCGCGGAGCTGGCGTTCGGGTTCGACGGCCAGAGCGCCAAGCCACTGGCAAGCCGCGTCGAGCAGGGGTTCCAGCGACGCATCGCCACGCTCCCCGACCAGACCCGTACGCTGCTGCTCGCCGCCGCGGTCGAGCCGGTCGGCGACGTCACCCTGCTGTGGCGGGCGGCCGAGCGACTCGGGCTCGACATGGACGCCGCCGCGCCGGCCGAGGACGCCGACCTGATCTCGATCGGGAGCCGGGTCCGGTTCCGCCACCCGCTGGTCCGCTCGGCCAGCCGCCGCTCGGCTGGACCCGCCGCCCTCCGAGCGGTGCACCACGCTCTCGCGCAGGTGACCGACCCGGCGCAGGATCCCGACCGCCGGGCCTGGCACCGCGCCCATGCCGCGATCGGCCCGGACGAGACCGTCGCCGCGGAGCTGGAGGAGTCCGCCGACCGGGCGCTGGCCCGCGGCGGCCGTTCTGCGGCGGCTGCGTTCCTCGAGCGGGCGGTTGAGCTCACCACCGACCCGGCGAGGCGAGCCGGGCGCGCCCTGGCCGCGGCCGAGGCCCGGTTCGCCGCCGGGGCGATCGCGGAGGCCGCGCAGCTTCTCGACACAGCCGAGATCGGACCGCTCGACCCGGCCCAGCTCGCCCAGGTGCAGCGTCTGCGCGCCCGACTGGCGTTCGCGCGCAACTCCGGACGATCCGTCGTGCCACCGCTGCTCGAAGCGGCCGGCCGGCTCGAGGAGCTCGACGAGGCGCTCTCCCGCGAGACCTACCTGGCCGCGATCGCCGCCGCGATCAACGCCGGAAGGCTAGGCGGCGACGACCTGCACCGCGCAGCGTCGGCGGGCCGCGACGCCCCTCGTGGCGAGGATGTGACCGGCCGCCTGCTGACCGGGCTGAGCACCTGGGTGCTCGACGGTCACGCCGCCTCCGTGGCCCTGCTCGCCGGCATCGTCGAGGAGATCGCGATCGAGGACGATCTCGACCTGGCGTGGCTGTCCAGTGCGGTGACCCACGAGGTCTGGGACGCCGAGGCCTACTTCGCGCGCTCCGCCGATCTGCTGGGACATGCCCGCACCAGCGGCCGCCTGTCGTTGCTGGGGGCCGCGCTGAGCTTCCGCGCCACCGCCCTCATCCACGCCGGACGCTTCGAGGAGGCCGCCGCGATCCTCGACGAGGCCGACGCCCTGGGTGCGATGGTCGGCACTCCACCCCATCCCGCGAGCGCGGTGATCCTGGCCGCCTACCGCGGACGCGAGGAGGAGGCGACGGCTGCCATCGATGCCGCCGTGGGCTACGCGCGAGCGTCCGGCGTCGGCTGGAACCTGGGGGTGGCTGCGTACAGCCGGGCGGTGCTGTGCAACGGACTCGGTCGCTACGGCGAGGCGCTCGCGGCGGCTCAGGAGGCCGTCGAGTTCGAGGACCTGGCGGTGCTGCAGTGGGCGCTCGCGGAGGTCGTCGAGGCGGCGGCACGCAGCGGCGCGGACGACGTCGCCTCGGCCGCGCGCGACCGGCTCGTCGCCCGCACCTCCGTCGTCGACTCGTCGTGGGCGCGCGGCACGGCGGCCTACGCCGAAGGGCTGACCGACACCTCCGGTGAGGCCGAGAAGCACTACCGCACGGCCATCGACGAGCTCACCTCGGCAGGCATGACCCTCCACGCCGCACGGGCCCAGCTCCTGCTGGGCGAGTGGCTGCGCCGGGAGAACCGTCGCTCGGAGGGGCGTCAGCAGCTCCAGGCAGCGCACGAGCTGTTCGCAAGCATCGGTGCCGAGGCGTTCGCCGGGCGTGCGGCCCGTGAGCTCGCGGCGACGGGTGGCGTCGCCCGGACACGTACGCGGGGCGCCGAGGTCGACCTCACCGCGCAGGAGGCCCAGATCGCGCGTCTGGCCGCCGCGGGTCAGACCAACCCGGAGATCGGAGCGGTGCTGTTCCTCAGCCCCCGCACGGTCGAGTGGCACCTGCGCAAGATCTTCACCAAGCTCGGCATCTCCTCGCGACGGGAGATGGCCGCGGCCCTGCGCGACCAGTGATCCGGCCACGGGCCAGGGTGCACCCCAGGGCATCACCCTGGCGCCGGCCGGGCCTAGGTTCCGGAAGTCTCCTCGTGTGCCCGAACCGAGCGGGCCCATGACGAGGAGAGACGATGAAGAGACTGCTGCTGGTGGTCGCCGGACTACCGCTGGCCGCCGCGCTGACGGCGGTGCACCCCGGCGCCGCCGCCGAGACGGCCCCGGCCGTGTCCGAGGCTGCCACGCCCCGGAGTGCCGACGCCTGCGAGAAACCCCGCCTGATGGCGCCGCCCGATGCGCGGATCGTGTCGGTCAGTGCCACCGCGAAGCCCGGCGGCACCTTGACCTATCCGCCCCAGCCCGGAGCGTCCGAGCCGCCTCCACCGGTCACCGACGTCCCGCCCTACTGCCAGGTGGACGTGACCCTCACCCACGGGTCGGCAGGTGACAAGGAGCTGATCCAGGTCTGGCTCCCGGCGACCGGCTGGAACGGCCGGTTCCAGGCGCTCGGGGGCAGCGGCTACCTCGGCGGCGACTTCGGCCCGAGCCTGCCCAACGCGGTCAAGGCCGGGTACGCCGTCGGCACCACCGACGCCGGCGCGACCCCGACCACCGGGTTCACCGCCGACTGGGCCCTCACCGACGACGGACGCGTCAACTGGACGGTGCTGAAGAACTTCGCCGAGCGCGGACCGCACGAGCTGGCCGTCCTCGGCAAGGCGATCACCAAGGACCACTACGGCCGGGCAGCGCACCACTCGTACTGGAACGGCTGCTCCGCCGGCGGACGCCAGGGCTACATGGAGGCCCAGCGGCACCCGGGCGACTTCGACGGGATCCTTGCCGCCGCGCCGGCGATCTCCTGGGACCGCTTCGCGGTCGGCGACCTGTGGCCGTACGTCGTGATGAACGAGGAGGACAACCACCTCTCTCTGTGCGAGCTCAACGCGTTCACCGCCGCTGCCAGGACGGCCTGCGACGGCGACGACGGCGTGACCGACGGGATCGTCGGCGACCCCATCGCCTGTGACTTCGACACCACCTCGCTGATCGGCGAGAAGGTCCTGTGCGACGGCGAGGAGCTGACCATCTCGGCTCGGGACGCGGCCGTGGTCGAGAAGATCTGGGACGGCCCGCGGGCGGCCGACGGGAAGCGGCTGTGGTTCGGCCTCACCCCCAGCGCCGACCTCGGCTACCTGGCCGGCCCGGCACCGTTCCCGGTGGCGTCGTCGTGGGTGCAGAACCTGCTCGTGAAGGACCCGTCCTTCGACGTCTCCACGATCACCTACGCCGACTACGAGGAGCTGTTCGCGCAGTCGGTCGACGAGTACCACCAGATCATCGGCAGCGACGACACCGACCTGTCGGGCCTACGTCGTGCCGGGGCCAAGCTGCTGACCTGGCACGGCGGCGACGACCAGCTCGTCCCGCTGGCGGACACGCTGAGCTACCACGCCAAGGTCGCGAAGCGCTTCGACGACATCGACGACTTCTACCGCGTCTTCGTCGCCCCCGGCGCCGCGCATTGCCAGTCCGGCGTCGGGCCCGCGCCGACCGACCCGCTGGGTGCCCTGGTCGACTGGGTCGAGAACGATCGCGCTCCGCGCACCCTGTGAACCCCGAACCCGCCTGCGGACGGAGCACGCTGCTCCGTCCGCAGGCGGTCGGCGTATGACCGTCAGCGGACATACTCGTCGAAGGTCCGCTGGCCGAGGAACGGGGCGACGTGCTGGGCGAGGATCCCGACCGGGACGGTCTCGCGCTTGAGGACCCCGTACTCCTCGGGCCAGCTGCCGTCGCGAGGCAGCTTGAAGGAGCCCATCAGCATGTCGATCAACGGCAGGTGGATGGCGTAGTTCCGGTCCCAGTAGTCGACGTGCCGGGCGTGGTGCCAGTGGTGGTAGCGCGGCAGCACGATCAGGTATTCGAGGAAGCCGAACCGGATGCCGAGGTTGGCGTGGGCGACGACGGCCTGGATGCCCACCAGGACCGCGTACGCGTTGACGACCGAGGTCGAGAAGCCGAGGAACAGCAGCGGCAGCAGCACGATGCTGCGAGTCAGCACGGTCTCGACGAAGTGCACCCGGGAGCCGGCCAGCCAGTCGAGCTCGGGGCTGGAGTGGTGCACCGCGTGGAAGCGCCACAGCACCATGATCCGGTGGTAGCAGCGGTGCAGCACCGCCTGGGCGAGATCGGCCAGGAAGACCGCCAGCAGGAAGGCCACCACGAACGGCAGGTCCAGGATCCACACCTGGACACCGGGCACCTTGACCGTCGAGACCACCAGCGACGTCGAGGTGGTGACCAGGATCAGGATCAGCTGGACGAGCACGTGGCTCATGAAGAAGTAGCAGGCGTCGGTGCGCCAGCCGGGCCGGAAGACCGGCACCGGGCGGCGGGCGAAGGCGTGCTCGAGCGGGATGAAGACCAGCGCGGAGAAGAACAGCGCGAGCACGAACCAGTCCAGGCCGAGCGAGAACGGCGTGTCCTTCACCGGCCCGTCGAACGGCACCTCGGTGCCGCCGAGCAGCACCGCCACCGTCGCCGTGCCGACACCGGTGAACGCCAGTCGCTTGTGCTGGTCGCGCAGCACCGCGACCGTGCCGGCGAAGAAGGCCGCCGCGAGACCGATCAGGAGGAGCGTACGCGCGAAGTCCTCGGTGTAGACCGCCCGGAGCTCGCGGCTGGTCAGCAGCTCCGGGAAGTGGAAGCAGAGCACCGTCGCCAGGCTCAGGACGCCCAGGAAGCACGAGGCGGCGGGCGCGAACAGGTGGTGGCGCAACAGGGTCGTGGACATGCCAGAAATTCTGGTCGTGGGCCCACCAGCCGCGCCTGAGCCGGCGTACTCAATTCGAGCCTTGTGACTGGCCGACCCTCAGCCGACGGGTACGGCCTCGATGCGGTCGATGCCTGCGTAGACGTTCATCGACGAGCCGCGCAGGAAGCCGACCAGGGTCAGACCGTTGTCGTCGGCGAGGTCGACGGCGAGGGAGGACGGGGCGGAGACCGCGGCGAGCAGCGGGATCCCGGCCATCACCGCCTTCTGCACCAGCTCGAAGGAGGCCCGGCCGCTCACCATCAGCATGCTGTTGCGCAGCGGCACCATGCCCTCGCGCAGCGCGTGGCCGATCACCTTGTCGACGGCGTTGTGACGGCCGACGTCCTCGCGAATGCAGAGCAGGTTGCCCTCGGCGTCGAACAGGCCCGCGGCGTGCAGGCCGCCGGTGCTGTCGAAGACGCGCTGCGCCTCCCGCAGGCGCTCCGGCAGGATCGTCAGCAGCTCGGGTGTGACCCGCAGGGTGTCGTCGGCGACGGACCAGGCCGAGGACGTACGCACCGCCTCGAGCGACGCCTTCCCGCACAGGCCGCACGAGGAGGTCGTGTAGAAGCTGCGCTCCAGGGAGGCGTCGGGCGGCGGGACGTGCGCGGCCAGGCCGACGTCGACCACGTTGTAGGTGTTGCCGCCGTCGGCGGTCGCGCCGGCGCAGTAGCGGACGCTCGCGACATCGTCGGCGGAGTGCACGACGCCCTCGCTGACCAGGAAGCCGACGGCCAGGTCGAAGTCGCCGCCCGGGGTGCGCATCGTGACCGTCAGCGGCCGGCCGTTGACCCGGATCTCCATCGGCTCCTCGGCGGCCAGCTTGTCCGGCCGTCGCGCGACGACGCCGTCGCGGATCCGCAGCACGGGCCGTCCGACTGTCACTCGTCCCATCTCAGCTCCTGTCGTGTGGGGGGTCGGGGTTGCTCATCGGGCCAGGGCTCTCGCCCGGACCCCGGCGTCGCTGCAGAAGCCTCGGCCGCTGCGTTTGAGACAGAGAAGTCCGACACAGCGGCCGTCCTCGATCACCGCCATCCGTCGGCGCCCGTTGGAGGTCATCCACCGCCAGATCGTCCAGAGGTCGGCGTACGGCGCGACCGTACGGCCCAGCAGCGTACCCATCGCCCGCGCCGGGCCGTCCTCACCCGCCTCGAGGTCGTCAGACTCGAGGTCGTCCGGCTCGATGACCGCGAGCAGCCGGTCGCCGTCGACGACGAGCGCCGCATGGACGTGGTCGTCGCGGAAGAAGTCGCGTACGTCGAGAACGGTGGCCGTCGACGGGAGGAGCTTCGGCCGCTGGACCATCGCGTCGGCCACGGTCGCCTCCCCCGGCGCACGCGCCAGCCGCCCGCCGCCGAACTCGACCGCGTCGCCGTGGGTGGTCGACTCGTCGATCTGAATAGGGGGCACCTGTCCTCTTCTCGCTCCGCCTGCAGGTCCTGTGCACACCACGGTACGCCGCTGCCATCGACCGCGGTGTCCATCTCAGCAGCCACCAGTTGAGCCGTCGACTCGGCACGGGATCGCCGGGCCACGTACGATCTGCCTACCTACGACTGGTGCCGGAGGTTCCGTGAACGAAATCCAGCTCAGCGACCTGAGTCTGGGACGCCATATCGCCCAGGGCTCGCAGGGCCGCATCATCGAGCTGGCCGACCATCCCGGGACGGTCGCGAAGCTCTACCGCACGCGAGAGCTGGGTCTCGTGGACGGTCGTGCCCTCGCGGAGCTGGTGCGCATTCGCGGCCTCATCGAGAGCGAGGGGCTCCAGGTGGACCACTTCGCCGCCTGGCCGCACACGGTCGTGCTCGACGGGCTGCGTACGGCGGGCTTCCTCATGCAGCGGATCCACGAGCCGTTCCTGGCCGGGTTCGGCCCGAACACCGCTCTGGCTGAGCTGGGCCTGCTGGTGGACGCGGGCGATGTGCGGAGTCCCGGTGTCTACGAGCGGGTGCTGCTGATGCGGGCGCTGGCCGCGGTGATGGACGCGCTCCACCGTCAGGGCCTCGTCCTCGGCGACCTCTCGCCGCGCAACATCGCCTGGTCGGTGTCGCCGGTGCCCCGGGTGATGCTGCTGGACTGCGACGGGATCCGGCCGGCCGGCGAGGACGGCGTGCTGCCGCCGGCCGACACCCGCGGCTGGGAGGACCCGAGCAACGTCGGCCGGCCGCCGACCGCCGACAGCGACCGGTTCAAGCTGGCGCTCACCATCGCCCGCGTCCTGACCGGTGACCGCAACGCCGCGCCCGGCCTCCGGCCCGACCTGACCTTCGCCGGCGAGGCCGGCATCCTGGTCGGCCCGCTCACCCGCCTGATGGACCAGGCCGCCGGCCCTCCCGGGCTCCGCCCCACCGCGTCGCAGTGGGCCACCGTCCTGGACGTACGCGGTCCCTGGGCCGGCGCCGCCCCGCCGATGCCTCCTCCCCCGATGCACGCGCCGATGCAGCCACCGGTTCCCCCGGCGATGCGCTCGCGCGGCCCCTCGGCCAGCGGCGAGATCCTGCGTCCCTTCCGTCGCCAGTCGCGCTGATCGGCTCGGCCTCAGCCGGCGGACCAGCCGGACCACCGAGTCACCTCGACGACGATGACCGGCCCGGCGGGCGGCTGCTCGCGGTAATCGGCGTACTTCGCCACCAGCGGGGCCAGGTCGTGGCTGTCGTGCACACGCGCGACACCGTCGGCGCGAGCCCACCACAGCTGCGACCAGTCGTCGTCATAGGCATCGACCAGCAACGACACCTGCGGGTTGGCCGTGATGTCGTCGAGCCGGCGCAGCCGGGTGGTCGACTTGGGCTTGTGGTCGACGGCGGTGAGGATCGCGTCGTCCGCGAGGGCGAAGACGATCGGCACGATCCGCGGCGCGCCGTCTGCCGACGCCGTCGCAAGCCGCGCCACCCGCGCCTCGGCGAACCGCTCCCGGGCCCACTGCTCGTCGTGTCGCACCGCTCGAGCCTAGGCCGTGTCTCCCAAAGACACGGCGGCGGCGAGCGGCGTTTCGGGCCGATCTGGCAAGGCGTCCGCCGCGAAGGCATCCTGGAGGCTGTCGAGTGGCGGCAACGCAGCCAGATCGGATGCGAAACGTCGCGTAGCGGGCGTGGATTTGGGAGAGACGGCCTAGTGGCTACGGTGTCCCGCATGGCTCTCGATCTCCTCCCCCGTGCTGCCGGCTGAGGCCGAGCGGCTGCTCACCGTCGACCTGGTCGAGTGGCTCGCCGACCTGGTCGATCCCGCGCTGCTGCGCCGGGAGTCGCCGAAGGCGCAGCTGCAAGGGCTGCGCAGCGCGGTCGTCCATCGGGTCGGGGTCAATGAGGCGTCCGCGCTGCTCCACTTCCGAGACGAGCTGGAGCACAACCCGCTGCCCCTGCGCGACCACGACGGCCTGCGGGTGGTCCTCGTCACCAGCCGGGGCGAGGACCTGGCCGTCGATGACGTCGAGTTCGCCGACTGGAGCCGCGACGACGACTGCCAGCGCTGCCGGACGGCGCTGGAGAGCTGGGTGCCGCCCGCCTTCGACCCGGCCGCCCGGATCACCGCGGTCGGCGGTCTCCACATCGCCTACGACCACGCCGACCGCGCCGGCATGGAGCCCAAGCAGATCCTGACCCGGCTCCGGCCTGCGGTCGCCGAGGCCAACGCCTCCCTCGGCTCCTGGGACGCGTCGACGGTCGGCGCCTACTGGTATCCCGGCACCGATACCTGGGCACACGTGATCCCGCTTGCCCTGGATCCGGAGGGCGAGCCGGTGGCGGGCGTGCTCACCCGCCACCCGGACGGCTATCACCTCGTCACGATCCTGACGCGGCGTACGGCCTTCTGGAACGTGGTCAGCGTCGGTCAGGTCCCGCCGGCCTGGCTGGACAACCCGGCAGATCAGTCCTCGGGGTCGTAGCCCAGGTTCGGCGACAGCCAGCGCTCGGCCTCGGCCATCGTCCAGCCCTTGCGCCGGGCGTAGTCGGCGACCTGGTCCTGGCCGAGGCGGCCCACGACGAAGTACTGCGAGTCGGGGTGGCCGTAGTAGATCCCGGAGACCGACGCGCCCGGCCACATCGCCATCGACTCGGTGAGCTCGATGCCGGTGTTCTTCTCGACGTCGAGCAGCGACCAGATGGTCTGCTTCTCGGTGTGGTCGGGACAGGCCGGGTAGCCCGGAGCGGGCCGGATGCCGGCGTACTTCTCCGCGATCAGGTCCTCGTTGGACAGCTGGCCGTCGCCCCGCTCGTCGGCGGCGTAACCCCAGAACTCGGTGCGTACGCGCTGGTGGAGTCGCTCCGCGAACGCCTCGGCGAGGCGGTCGGCCAAGGCCTCCAGCATGATCGCGGAGTAGTCGTCGAGGTCGTCCTTGAACGCCATGACCCGCTCCGGCAGGCCGATGCCGGCGGTCACCGCGAACGCGCCGACGTGGTCCGCGCCGGCGCCGACGGGAGCGACGTAGTCGGCCAGTGACTTGTTGGCGACACCCTCGCGGTGCTGACCCTGCTGCCGCAGCTGGAACAGCGTCGCCCGCTCCTCGGTGCGCGAGTCGTCGGTGTAGACGACCACGTCCTCACCGGTCGAGTTGGCCGGGAAGAGGCCGTAGACGCCGCGCGCCTCGAGCCACTTCTCCTCGATGATCTTGTCGAGCATCTCCTGCGCGTCGTCGAAGAGCTTGCGCGCCGCCTCCCCGGTGGCCGGGTTGTTGAGGATGTCGGGGAAGCGGCCCTTCATCTCCCAGGCGTTGAAGAACGGCTGCCAGTCGATGTAGTCGCGCAGCTCCGCGATCGAGTAGTCGAGGAGCGTGTGCACGCCCGGCTGCGACGGCGCCGCCGGCAGCGTCGAGAAGTCGACCTCCGGCTTCTTGGCCTTCGCCTGGACGTACGTCAGCGACGCCCGCTCGCTCCGCTCGGCATGCCGCGCGCGCAGCGAGTCGTAGTCCTCCTTGACCTCGGCCATCAGCTTCTCGCGCCGGCCGGCGTCGAGGAGGGCCGCGGCGGTCGGCACCGAGCGGGAGGCGTCCTTGACCCAGACGACGGGGCCGTCGTAGGCCTTGTCGATCTTCACCGCGGTGTGGGCCCGCGAGGTGGTGGCCCCGCCGATGAGGAGCGGCAGGTCGAGCCCGACGCGCTGCATCTCGGTGGCGAAACCGACCATCTCGTCGAGCGACGGCGTGATCAGGCCGGAGAGGCCGATGATGTCGGCATCGTGCTCCTTGGCGGCGTCGAGGATCTTCTGCGCCGGCACCATCACGCCGAGGTCGATCACCTCGTAGTTGTTGCACTGCAGCACCACGCCCACGATGTTCTTGCCGATGTCGTGGACGTCGCCCTTGACCGTGGCCATCACGATGGTGCCGTTCTTGGTCTCGGCATCACCGGGCTGCTTCTCGGCCTCGATGAACGGGATCAGGTAGGCGACCGCCTTCTTCATCACCCGGGCGCTCTTGACCACCTGCGGGAGGAACATCTTGCCGGCGCCGAACAGGTCGCCGACGACGTTCATGCCGTCCATGAGCGGCCCCTCGATGACCTCGATCGGACGGCCGCCACGAGCCGCGATCTCGGCGCGGAGCTCCTCCGTGTCGGCCTCGACGTAGGCGTCCAGGCCCTTGACCAGCGCGTGCGTGATCCGCTCGCCGACCGGCAGCTCGCGCCAGGCCTCGGCCTTCGCCTCCGCCTCGGGTGAGTCCTTGTTGTATTTCGAGGCGATCTCCAGCAGCCGCTCGGCGGCGTCAGGGCGCCGGTTGAGCACGACGTCCTCGATCCGGTCGCGCAGCTCGGGGTCGACCTCGGAGTAGGGCACCAGCGCGCCGGCGTTGACGATGCCCATGTCCAGGCCCGCCTCGATCGCGTGGTAGAGGAAGACCGCGTGGATCGCCTCGCGCACGGGGTTGTTGCCGCGGAAGGAGAAGCTCACGTTCGAGATGCCGCCGGAGACCTTGGCGCCCGGGAGGTTCTGCTTGATCCAGCGGACCGCCTCGATGAAGTCGACGCCGTAGGTCGCGTGCTCCTCGATCCCGGTCGCGACCGCGAACACGTTGGGGTCGAAGATGATGTCCTCGGGGTCGAATCCGACCTCGTCGACGAGGATCCGGTAGGCCCGCTCGCAGACCGCGATCCGGCGCTCGTAGGAGTCGGCCTGGCCGTCCTCGTCGAAGGCCATCACGACGGCGGCGGCGCCGTAGCGCTTGCACAGCTCGGCGTGCTCGACGAAGGCCTCGACGCCCTCCTTGAGGGAGATCGAGTTCACGATCGGCTTGCCCTGGACGAGCTTCAGGCCGGCTTCGATGACCTCCCACTTGGAGGAGTCGATCATGATCGGGACCCGGCTGATGTCGGGCTCGGAGGCGATCAGCGTCAAGAAGCGGGTCATCGCGGCGACGCCGTCGATCATGCCCTCGTCCATGTTGACGTCGATGACCTGGGCGCCGTTCTCGACCTGCTGCGCGGCCACCGACAGCGCGGTGTCGTAGTCGCCGGCCTTGATCAGGTTGCGGAACTTCGCCGAGCCGGTGATGTTGGTCCGCTCGCCCACGTTGACGAAGAGGCTCTCCTCGGTCACGGTGAACGGCTCCAGACCGGAGAGCCGCAGGGCGGGTTCGACCTCCGGCACGTCGCGGGGCGCGACTCCCTCGACCTGCTTGGCGATCTCGGCGATGTGGGCCGGGGTGGTGCCGCAGCAGCCGCCGACCAGGTTCACGAACCCGGCGGTGGCGAACTCGTGGACGTGGCCCGCGGTGTCGCTCGGACCCTCGTCGTACTCGCCGAAGGCGTTCGGCAGGCCGGCGTTCGGGTAGCAGGAGACGAACGCGTCCGCGACCCGGGAGAGCTCGGCGATGTAGGGGCGCATCTCCTGGGCGCCGAGCGCACAGTTGAGGCCGACGAGGAGCGGGTCGGCGTGGCGTACGGAATCCCAGAACGCCTCGGTGACCTGCCCGGACAGGGTGCGGCCGCTGGCGTCGGTGATCGTGCCGGAGATGACGACGGGCCAGCGGCGGCCGTACTCCTCGAAGACCTGCTGGACGCCGTAGATCGCGGCCTTGGCGTTGAGGGTGTCGAAGATGGTCTCGATGAAGATCAGGTCGGAGCCGCCCTCGAGGAGCGCGCGGGTCGCCTCGGCGTAGGCGTCGCGCAGCTGCTCGTAGGTGATGTTGCGGGCGCCGGGGTCGTTCACGTCGGGGCTGATCGAGGCCGTACGCGACGTCGGGCCGAGCGCGCCGGCGACGTAGCGCGGCTTCTCGGGGGTCGAGTAGGCGTCGGCGGCCGCGCGGGCGAGGCGGGCGGCCTCGAAGTTGAGCTCGTAGGCGAGGTCGACCATGTCGTAGTCGATCAGCGAGACCGCGTTGGCGTTGAACGTGTTGGTCTCGATGATGTCCGCGCCGGCCTCGAGGTATTCGCGGTGGATGCCCTCGATGATCTGCGGCTGCGTCAGGTTGAGCAGGTCGTTGTTGCCGATCAGGTCGGTGTGCCAGTCCTTGAACCGCTCGCCGCGATAGCCCGCCTCGTCGGGACGGTCGCGTTGGATCGCAGTGCCCATCGCACCGTCGAGCACCATGATCCGCTCCTTGAGGGTGGCGGTCAGGGTCTCGGTGACATCAGGGCGCAGACTCACTCTGGTTTCCTCTCCCGGCGGGGCAGGCTGGTGTGTGCTCGGACTTTGCCTGAAACACGCTACGGCGTAGGTGTGCGGGCAACGCCATCTCATTCCGAATCCTGACACCCGTGGTCCACCAGGTGGGAATTCATAAGGTGTACGCAGGGTGAACGACGTCGTCGGGCTGGTGCTCATGACTAGGGTGGAGACGTGATCGAGATCGAAGAGACCCGCGACCTGGTCGATCCTGTGGTGATCGCCGCGTTCGAGGGATGGAACGACGCGGCCGACGCCGCCTCCGGCACGGTTGACCACCTGATGGACGTCTGGCACGCGCGCGTCGTGGCCGAGATCGACCCCGAAGACTTCTACGACTACCAGGTCAACCGGCCGACCACCGGCGTCGACGAGAACGGGTTCCGTACGATCACCTGGCCCACCACCCAGATCGCCGTCTGCTCGCCGCCCGACCTCGACCGCGACATCATCCTGATCCGCGGCATCGAGCCCAACATGCGCTGGAAGCAGTTCGTCAGCGAGATCCTGGAGTGCGTCGACGACCTCGGCGGTCAGCTCGTGGTCACTCTCGGCGCGCTCCTCGCCGACGCGCCGCACACCCGCCCGATCCCGGTCTCCGGCACCGCCACCGAGCCCGATCTCGTCGACCGGCTCAAGCTCGACTCGCCCTCCTACGAGGGACCGACCGGCATCGTCGGCGTGATCCAGGAGGCCTGCGTCCAGAGCGACATCCCCGCGGTCTCCTACTGGGCCGCGGTCCCCCACTACGTCGCCGCCCCGCCCTGCCCCAAGGCCACCCTCGCGATCGTCAACAAGCTCGAGGACCTGCTGCAGTGCTCCATCCCCCTCGGCGACCTCCCCGAAGACTCCCGAGCCTGGGAGCGCGGCGTCAACGACCTCGCCGAGGAGGACGAGGACGTCTCCGACTACGTACGCTCCCTGGAGGAGGCCCGCGACACCGCCGACCTCCCCGAGGCCTCCGGCGACGCGATCGCCCGGGAGTTCGAGCGGTATCTCAAGCGGCGCTCGGACGACTCCTAGCCGCCGAAGCGTCGCCTACGTCGGCCGAGCCGTCACCACCGTGACGTCTCGGCCGACGTACCTGACGTCTCGGCTAGAGCTTGATGCCCAGCGCCGCGTCGACGAGCTCGGCGATGGTCTCGCCGGCGAGAGCGTCGGAGGTCTCGGCGAGACCGTCCTTACCGAGGGTGGCGGCGACCCAGGCGTCGACGGCCTCGACGGCGCGCGGGGCGTCCAGGTCGTCGGCCAGGGCGCCCAGCACCGTCTCGACCACCGGCGCCGCGGGGGCGCCGCGGCCGAGGGCGACGGCCTTGCGCCACTCGGCGATCTGGTCGACGGCGTCGAAGAGCTTGGCGTCGGTCCACTCCCAGTCGTCGCGGTAGTGGTGGCCCAGGAGCACCAGCCGGATAGCCATCGGGTCGATCTCGGAGTTGCGCAGGGCGGAGACGAAGACCAGGTTGCCGCGCGACTTGGACATCTTGTGGCCGTCGTAAGCCACCATCCCGCCGTGGGTGTAGATCTCGGCGAACTCCTTGCCCGCGGAGCGGGCGTGGGAGCCGGACATCTCGTGGTGCGGGAAGACCAGGTCGGAGCCGCCGGCCTGGACGGTGAACCCGGCCCCGAGGTGCTCGAGCGCGATGGCGGTGCACTCGATGTGCCAGCCGGGACGGCCCGGACCGTACGGCGAGGGCCAAGACGGCTCGCCGGGACGCTTGGCGCGCCACAGGAGCGGGTCGAGCGGGTCCTTCTTGCCGGCCCGCTCGGGGTCGCCGCCGCGCTCGCCGAAGAGCGCGAGCATCTCCTCGCGAGACATCCGCGACTCGTCACCGAAGGCGTCGTCGACGGCGACCGAGGCGTAGACGTCGTCGTCGACCTTGTAGATGGCGCCGGCCTCCTCGAGCTCGCCGATCAGCGAGAGCACCAGCGGGATCGACTCGACGGCGCCGATGTAGTGCTGCGGCGGGACGACCCGCAACGCCTCCATGTCCTGCCGGAACAGCTCGGTCTCCCGCTCGGCGAGCGCCTCCCACTCGATCCCGACCTTGTCGGCACGCTCGAGCAGCGGGTCGTCGACGTCGGTGACGTTCTGGGTGTAGCCGACCTCGTAGCCGGCGTTCAGCCACGCCCGGTGGAGCAGATCGAAGGCGACGTAGGTGTTGGCGTGGCCCATGTGGGTCGCGTCGTAGGGGGTGATGCCACAGACGTACAGCGAGCGGCGGCCCTGACCCTGCGTCGGGACCACCGCGTCCCGCTGATGGTCATAGAGCTGCACCTCGGGCCCTTTGACGGACAGTTCTGGGACATCGGGTGCAGACCATGCGCGCATGGGTGCAGCCTACTTGGCAGACCTCAGCTGTCTCAGAAAGGCGGCCACGGGATGACATGGCGGTCGTATCCCGGCCGCGGGAAGGCACCCTCGGAGAGCAGCCGCTCGCAGCGGAGACCGAGCGCCTCGACCTCCCCACCCGAGAGGTACGCAGCCAGCGCCCGCCCCAGCGGGCCCGACAGCCCCGCGTGGACCGTCCGGATACCGGAGATCTCCTCCTCGGAGAAGCCCAGCCCCTGCCATCCCCACAGCACCGTGCGGAGTTTCGGCTCGTCGTGGAAGGTCAGCCCGTGGTCGCAGCCGTAGCGGCGGCCACCGGCGACCGGCAGGACGTGACCGCCCTTGCGGTCGGCGTTGTTGGTGATCGCGTCGAAGACCGCCATCCGGCGCAGCTCGGGCGTGTCCTCGTGCACCAGGGAGACGACCCGGTCGTGCTCGTCGAAGCCGTCGGAGACCCTCAGGTAGCCGGAGGGGATCTCTCCCTCGGGCACGATCGTGACCGGCTCGACGCTCTCGTCGGCATGGACCCAGCGCTGGATCATGCCGGGGCCGTGCGGTCCGTCCCCGAGCCAGGTCTTCGGGACGACCGACCAGCCCAGCGCCTCGGAGACCAGGTAGGAGGCGACCTCGCGGTGGGCGAGGTTGCCGTCGGGGAAGTCCCACAGCGGCCGCTCCCCCGCGATCGGCTTGTAGACCACCTCGGTCTCGCCGAGCGTGGCCAGGAACGTCGCGTTGGAAGCCGTCGTCAGTCGCCCGACGAGCTCCATGGCGCCGTCGCATCGCGACGCACCGTGCTCGATCTCCGGGGCCGGGTCCACAGGATCAGACCGGGTCGCGCCGCTTGAACCCGTTCGCCCGGACGCACAGGTGGCCGTCGGGGTCGATCGGGTTGCCGCAGAACGGGCAGTTCGGACGCCCGGCGCCCAGCACTGCCTCGGCACGCTTGACGAAGGCACGGGCGTTGCGCGGGGCGATCCGCACCAGGAGCACCTCGTCGGGCTCCGGCTCGTCGAGCTCGATCGCGGCCACGGCGTCCTCGTCGACGAGCGCGCCGGTCTCGTCGACCTCGGCGATGATCTCGGTCTCGTTGATCGGGAAGACCTCGAGGACGACCTTGTCCTCGTCCGGGTCCCAGGCCAGCGTCATCGTGCCGGCGCGGAACTCCTCCTCGATCGGCTGCTCCAGCGGACCGTTGTCGTCGAGCTCGAAGGGAGCAACCGCCGGCACCACGGCCGGCGCCGACTTCATCACCTCGTCGAGGAGCTCGTCGAGCCGCTCGGCGAGCACGGTGACCTGCTGCTTCTCCAGAGCCACGGAGACGACCCGCGCTCCCTCACGTGCCTGGAGGAAGAACGTACGCGCTCCGGGCTCGCCGACGGTGCCGACGACGAATCGTTCGGGCGGGTCGAAGGCGTGCATCACAGGCATGCTCAAACCTTATCCAGCACCACCCAGTTCATTGCCAGTCAAACCGTCGCCCGGACCCGAGCCACCACCCACGACGGCGTCCTCGTTGCGGCGGCGCGACGACTTGCGTCCCCTCTTGGGCGGGGCCTTCGGAGCGAGCCAGGACAGGTCCCCCGCGTGCGTGTTCGTGGCCAGGACCGACGGACGCCCCTCGCCGTAGCGGACCACGGAGATCGAGGCCGGGTCGACGTGCAGCCGCTGGAAGAGGTCCAGGTGCATGCCGAGCGCGTCGGCCAGGATCGACTTGATCAGGTCGCCGTGGCTCACGCACAGCCAGACCGCCGCGTCGCCGTGCGCCGCGGTGACGGCGGCGTCGTGGCGGCGTACGGCCTCGACGCCCCGAGCCTGCATCGCGGCCATCGACTCGCCGCCGGGGAAGGTGACCGCGGAGGGCTGGGTCTGCACCGTCTTCCACAGCTTGCGGCGCGCCAGCGTGGAGATCTTCTCGCCCTGCCACTCGCCGTAGTCGCACTCGGACACGCCGTCCTCGACGACGACGGCCGGCAGCTCGGCGCGTCCCTCCAGGATCACCGACAGCGTCTGCTGACAGCGCTCCATCGGGCTGGTGACCGCAAGGGCCAGCGGGACCGGCGCGATCCGCTCGGCGGCCTTCGCGGCCTGCTCCAGGCCGCGCTCGTCCAGCCGCACCCCGGGAAGTCGTCCGGCCAGGGTGCCGGATGCGTTCGCCGTCGTACGGCCGTGTCTCACCAGGATCATCGTCGCCACGGTTGGCGACCCTACCGATCCCGCCGAAGCATGCTCTCAGTGCCGGGCCGCATGCCCTAACCTGACAACGTGATCGTCGACAGCGCCTTGTATCGCGCCGGTGAGCGCGACAGGACCGACTGCGCGCCCCACGACTACGCGAAGCTGCGCAGCGGCGTGCAGGACGAGGGCGACTTCGTCTGGCTCGGTCTCTACCAGCCCAGCCAGTACGAGCTCGACGAGGTCGCCCAGGCCTTCGACCTGCACCCGCTCGCCGTCGAGGACGCGCTCACCGCCCACCAGCGGCCGAAGCTGGAGCGCTACGAGGGCGGGATGTTCCTCGTCGTCAAGACGCTCTGGTACGTCGATGCCGAGGACGCCGTCGAGACCGGCGAGGTCGCCTTCTTCATCGGGTCCGACTACGTGATCACGGTCCGCCACGGCCGCGGCTCCCGGCTCGCCCCCGCCCGCGAGCTGCTCGAGGCCAACGACGAGCAGCTTCTCACCGAAGGTCCCTACTCTGCGGTCCACGCGGTCGTCGACTACATCGTCGACGGCTACGTCGACGTCGCCAGCGAGCTCACCAAGGACGTCGACGAGGTCGAGACCTCCGTCTTCTCCGACGAGCGCACCCACGACTCCGCCCGCATCTACCGGCTGCGTCGCGAGCTCGCCGAGGTACGCCGGGCCGTGATGCCGCTGCGCGAGCCAGTGCGCCGCTTCGCCAACGGCGAGGGTGGGATCGACCCCGACCTGCGTCCCTACTTCCGCGACGTCCTCGACCACCTCTCCTCCATCGTGGAGTCGATCGAGAACCTCGAGACCCTGCTCTCCTCGGCCTTCGAGGCCCATCTCGCCCAGCTCTCGCTGCAGCAGAACGACGACATGCGCAAGATCTCCGCGGGTGCGGCGATGATCGTGGTGCCGACCCTCATCGCCGGGATCTACGGGATGAACTTCACCTACATGCCCGAGCTCGACTGGAGGTTCGGCTACCCGTTCGCGCTCCTGCTGATGGGGAGCGTGATCGTCGGGATGTGGGTCTTCTTCCGCAAGTCCGGCTGGTTCTGACCGCGTCGTCAGCCTCTGCGCCACCACCTGCGCGGTCGTTGCTCCGCGGCCTCACGGGCGCACTCGCGCAGCTCGTAGGCAACGGCTCGATAGACGGTGGCCCACTGTTCCGCCGTGAGCCCGCCGACCTGAAGGTCACGACTTCTCGCGCTCGTGAAGACCTCTGCGTCCTCGGCGTACTTCTTCGCCTTCGCCTCGAGCCACGCAACGTGGCGGTCAGGGGTGCTCATCGCTGTCGGCGGACATCAGTGCAGGAAGGTGAACAGCGGCGAGTCGGGCTCGATCCGCTCGATGACCAGGTCGCTGGCGCCCATCCGCTCCAACAGCCCGTCGAGCCCGTCGGCGGAGTCGAGATCGATGCCGATCAGCGCGGGGCCGTGCTCGCGGTTGGACTTCTTGACGTACTCGAAGACCACGATGTCCTCACCGTCGGCGAGCACGTCGTCGAGGAACCCGCGCAGCGCGCCGGGGGCCTGTGGGAACGAGACCAGGAAGTAGTGGCGCAGGCCTTGGTGGATCAGCGCCCGCTCGAGCACGTCGGCGTAGCGGGAGACGTCGTTGTTGCCGCCGGAGAGGACGGCGCCGACGCGGGTGGCGCCGCGCAGGTCGATCTGCCCCAGGGCGGCCACCGCGAGCGCGCCGGCGGGCTCGGCGATGATCCCCTCGGTCTGGTAGAGCTCGAGCATCTCCACGCAGATCGCGCCGACCGGCACGGAGACGAGGTCGTCGACGTACTCCTTGACGATCGGGTACGTCACCTTCCCCGCGGTCGCCACCGCGGCGCCGTCCACGAACGTGTCGAGCGTGTCCAGGCGCACCGGCCCGCCGGCCTCGATCGCGGCGGCCATCGAGGCGGCGCCTTCGGGCTCGACGCCGATGATCCGGGTCTGCGGCCAGACCTCGCGTACCCAGGTCGCGACGCCCGAGGCGAGCCCGCCACCACCGACGGGCAGCAGCAGGACATCCAGCGGCGAGGAGACCTGAGAGGTCAGCTCGTAGCCGACGGTGCCCTGCCCCGCGATCGTGCGCGGGTCGTCGAAGGCGGAGACGTAGGTGGCGCCGAGACCGCGCCCGAGCTCGTAGGCGTAGGCGGAGGCCTCGTCGTAGGTCGAGCCGTGCAGCGTCAGGGTGACGTGGGCCCCGCCGAGCGCGGTGATCCGGTCGCGCTTCTGCTTGGGCGTGTTGGTCGGCACCACGATCTGCCCGGGCACGCCCAGCCGGGCGCACGAGATCGCCACGCCCTGGGCATGGTTGCCGGCAGAGGCACACACGACACCGCGCTCGAGCTCCTCGGGCGTCAGCGAGCTCATCAGGTTGTAGGCGCCGCGGACCTTGTAGGACCGCCCTAGCTGCAGGTCCTCGCGCTTGAGCAGGACCTCCGCGGCGTACCTCTCCGAGAGTCTGACCGACCGTTCGACCGCCGTGCGCGTGGCGATCGTGCGCGCGGCGGCTTCCTCGATCGCAGCGGGAGTTACGGCAGGCTTCTTGCCAGACTCAGACACATGCCTGAGTTTGTCACGATCACCACTCGGTGAGCACACCCACGCCGAGGAGCACCAGGACCGCGAGACCGAGGACGACCCGGTAGATCACGAACGGGGTGTAGGTGTTGTGGGAGAGGTACTTCAGCAGCCACGCGATCACGGCGTAGCCGAGCACGAACGAGACGATCGTGGCGACGATGGTCGGGCCCCAGCCGTAGAGGTTGGCGCCGTGGGCGATCTCGCCCATCTCGAACAGGCCCGCCCCGAAGACCGCCGGCAGCGCGAGGAGGAACGCGTAGCGGGTCACGGTGGCCCGCTCGTAGCCGAGCGCGCGGCCCATCGAGATCGTCGCTCCCGAGCGCGAGACGCCGGGGATCAGCGCACAGGCCTGGGCACAGCCCATCAGGATCGCGTCGCGCCAGGACAGGTCGTCGAACCGCCTCCGGTTGGCCCCGATCCGGTCGGCGAGGCCGAGGACGATGCCCATGACGACGAGCATGGTGCCGACGACGTACAGGCTGCGCAGGTCGTGCTCGATGATGTCCTTCAGCACGACCCCGGCCACCCCGATCGGGATCGAGCCGACGATGATGAACCAGCCCATCCGGGCGTCGGTGTGGCTGCGCAGCTCGGCGTTGAAGAGGCTCCGGAACCAGGTCACGATGATGTCGCGGATGTTGCGCCACATGTAGAAGACCACGGCCAGCTCGGTGCCGATCTGGATCACGGCCGTGAACGCCGCGCCGGGGTCTCCCCAGCCGAGCAGCTCGGGGAAGATGCGCAGGTGCGCGCTGGATGAGATGGGCAGGAACTCGGTGAGTGCCTGAAGGATGCCCAGTGCGATCGCCTGCAGATAATCCACGGGCGCAAACTCTAAAGGGCACGTACGCAGCCCCCGACCGCTGCCTCCCCGGCGGAGTGTCCGCCGTCACTGCCAGCGTGTCCGGCCGAGGCCTCGCGGCGGGCCCGGATAGATTGTCCCCATGCAGAGCCGACTCCTCGGAGCCACTGGGCTGCGAGTCTCGTCTCTCGCCCTGGGCACCATGACCTGGGGCAGCGTGACCGATGAGCACGAGGCCCGTGAGCAGCTGGCCGGCTTCACCGAGGCCGGCGGCACGCTCGTCGACACCGCTGCCGGCTACGGCGACGGGGCCTCCGAGAAGCTGCTCGGCTCGCTCCTCGCCGAGGGGGTCGTCGCCCGCGAGGACATCGTGCTGGCGACCAAGGGCGGGATCACCTGGCGCGGCGGCAACCGCGGCGTCGACACCTCCCGCGGCGGGCTGCTCACCGGGCTCGATGCCTCGCTGAAGCGGCTCGGTGTCGACCACGTCGACCTGTGGCAGGTGCACGTCTGGTCCCCCGAGGTGCCGATCGAGGAGACCCTCTCCGCGCTCGACATGGCGCTGAGCAGCGGGCGGGCCTCCTACGTCGGCGTCTCCAACTACACCGGGTGGCAGACCGCCCAGGCGGCGACCTGGCAGCGGTCCGTCCCGGGGCGGGCGACCCTGGCCTCGACGCAGGTGGAGTATTCCCTGCTCGCCCGCGACGTCGAGTACGAGGTGCTCCCGGCCGCCGAGGCGATGGGCATGGGTCTGCTGGCCTGGTCGCCGCTGGCCGGTGGCGTGCTCACCGGGAAGTACCGCACCGGCATCCCCTCGAACTCCCGCGGCGCCGACCCGACCTTCTCGGCTCGGGTGGACGCCTACGACGACGAACGCTCGCGCGGCATCGTCACCGCGGTCGCCAAGGCCGCCGAGGGCCTGGAGTGGACGCCGCTGCAGGTCTCGCTGGCCTGGGTCCGCGACCGTCCGGGCGTCACCGCGCCGATCATGGGGGCGCGTACGGCCGCCCAGCTCAAGGAGGCCCTCGAGGTCGCCGAGCTCACTCTGCCGCCCGAGATCGCGCTCGCGCTGGACGACGTCTCCGCGGTCTGACCGCTCAGGAGTCGGCCGTCCAGGCGTGGCACAACCACCACGCCGACACGGCGCCGAACGTACGGTGCGGGTCGATCCCGGTCACCGTCGCGAACCGCTGCACCCGGTTGCGGACGGTGTTCTCGTGGACGTAGAGGGCGCGGGCCACCGCGGCGGTGTCGCGGTCCGCCTCGAGCCAGGCGCGTACGGTCCGGGCCACCGCCTCGGCCGCGGACCCGAGCTCGCGGCGCGCCTCCCGATGCCGCAGGGTGAGGGCCTCGGCGAGGTCCGGTCGGGAGATCAGCGCGGCGATCGGCGCGACGTCACCGATGTGCACCGCGCCGGACAGGCCGGTCGCGTCGGCGGCCGGGACGACGGCCACCGCGAGCCGGTGCGCGACGCCGAGCTCCTCCGCGGCGACCGGTCCGGCGATCCCGACGACCGGGCTGGTCCCGCCCGGACGGAGCACCGGCGGACCGGGCACGACCGCGACCACGGCGTCGCCAACGGTCGCGGCGAGGCCGGGTCCGTTGCCGTCGGCCAGCCGCTGGACCGCGGCCGCGGACGCGGTGTCGCCGGATCGGGTGACCAGCACCCAGAGCCCGGCACCGGCGGCGAAGCCCCGCTCGGCGGCGGTGAGCGCGGCCGCGGAGCCGCCCTCGAGGAGCCGCCGCACCGCCTCCGCGTCGCGGTCCCAGACATCTCGGGTTCGAGGCGCCTCCCGGTGCGCTCGGATCAGCCGGGTGCGCACGGCGTCGGCCCAGTCGTCGTACAGCTCCCGGGCGTCCAGCAGGCTGTCGGCGGCGATCCCGGCCTCCTCGGCCAGCTCCCGGGTGCGGGCCCAGATGGCGCGCTCCGAGATCCGCACCGACCCGAGCACCACGTCGATCGGGATGCCCTGGCGCGACCGGTTGACGGCGAGCTGCTCGACGACGATCAGCTCCGCCTCGGTGGGCGCTCGCCGACCGGCCACCGCGCGCCCGGCCGCGGTGAGGAGCACCCGGGTGTGGCCGGTGATGTCCGAGACCGGCAGGGTGGCCGACTCCTCGACGTGGCTGCGGACCGCGGCGACGACGGCGGGGAGCAGGTCGTCGTCGGCCAGCACCCGTTCGATGAGGTCGACGACCGCCTCCCAGTCGCGCTGTCTGGTCGTCATGCGCCGATCATCGCCTGGATTGTGGCCCACCACAATCCAGGTCCTCAGATCGATGACCAGGGCCAGGGATCTCCGCGTCATCACACCCTAGGGTTGTGGCGACCACCACACGAGGCGTCTCGCCGCCAGGTCCGACCAGGAGAACGCACGCATGAGGGAGTCCGCCCGCGTCGCCGTCATCGGCGCCGGCGCAGCCGGCCTGGCCACGACGAAAGCGCTGCTCGACGTCGGGGCCGAGGTCGTGACGTACGAGAAGGGTGACCGCCCGGGCGGGCTGTGGAACCAGCACAACCGCAGCGGCCTCTCTGCCGCCTACGACTCGCTCCACCTCAACACCAGCAAGAGCCGCACCGAGTTCACCGACCACCCGATGTCGACGAGCTGGGTGGACTACCCGTCGGCGGAGCTGGTGGCCGTCTATCTCGCCGACTACGCCGACACCTTCGGGGTCACCGAGCGGATCCGCTTCGGCGCCACCGTCGTCGCCGTCGATCGCGAGGAATCCGGCCCGCACCGCGGCACCTGGACGGTGACCTGCGAGGACGGCACGACGGACCGGTACGACGCGGTGGTCGTCGCCAACGGGCACAACTGGGACCCGCGCTGGCCCTCGCCGGGCTACCCGGGCAGGTTCTCCGGCGTGCAGATGCACGCCCACGACTACCGCGACCCGGACGTCTTCCGCGACCGTCGCGTGCTCGTCGTCGGGATGGGCAACTCGGCGATGGACATCGCGGTCGACGCCTCCTACGTCGCCGCTTCACCGGTGCTGCTCTCGGCCCGTCACGGCGTCCACATCGTCCCGAAGTACCTGTTCGGCCGCCCCGCCGACGCCACCGGCGGCGCCATCGCGGGTCTCCCCTGGCGGATGCGTCAGCGGCTGGCGGAGACGATGCTGCGCCTCGCGGTGGGCCGACCCGAGGACTATGGCCTGCCGGCGCCGGCGGGCGGGTTGTTCCAGAACCATCCGACGATCAGCGACACGATCCTGCACCGCCTCACCCACGGCGAGGTCGTCGCCCGCACCGGGATCGAGCGCCTCGCCGGCGACCACGTCGTCTTCGCCGACGGCCGCACGGACAAGGTCGACACGATCGTGTGGGCGACCGGCTACCGGGTGACCATCCCCTTCCTCTCCGAGCGCTGGCTGGGCCCGGACCCGGAGAAGATGCAGCTGCACCACCGCGTCTTCCATCTCGACGACCCGAGCCTGGCCTTCGTCGGCCTGATGCAGTCGACCGGTGCCGCGCTGCCGGTCGTCGAGGCCCAGGCCAAGCTCGTCGCGGCACATCTCAGCGGGACGTACGCCCTCCCGGCAGAGGCCGAGCGGCGCCGCATCGCCGACCGAGCGCTGCGCGAGGCCCGGGCCCGCTGGGGCGAGAAGCGGCCGGCGATGCGCATCGACTTCGACGCGTACGTCGCCTCGGTCCCGCGCGAGCTGAAGACCGGCCGAAAGCGCCTCGATGCCGGCGCTTCCCCATTCGTGTCGCGGCTGGTCCCCCCGCAGCCGCGGCCCGCAACATCCACCGCAACCACCGATGAGGTCACCGCATGAGCAGCCTGCGCGACGCCACCGGTCTCCGTGTCCTGATCACGGGTGCCTCTGGCACCTTCGGCCGAGCCCTGGCCCGGGAGCTGACCGGCCGCGGGGCGCGGGTGGTGGGGCTCGACGTGGCGCCCCGTGACGACGACCCTGTGCCCGTGATCGCCTGCGATCTCACCGATGACGACGCGGTCCCCGCCGCCGTCGCGACCGCGATGGGACGCCTCGGCGGCCTCGACCTGCTGATCAACAACGCCGGCGTCGGCGGCCCGGCACCCGCCGAGCTGGCCCCCGGGGCTGAGGTACGCCGCCAGCTCGACATCAACCTGCTCGGCACCTGGCGGGTCAGTGCCGCATGCGTACCGGCCCTGGTCGCCTCACGCGGCCGGGTGGTGATGGTGGCGTCGCGGATGGCCGTCATGCAGCTGCCCTTCGCCGCGGCGTACGGCGCCTCCAAGCGCGCCATGGTCGCCTATGCCGACGCGCTGCGCCTCGAGCTCGGCACGCACGTCGGCGTCACCTGCGTCTACCCCTCGGCCGTGCGCAGCCCGATCCACGACTCCACCGCGGCGGCGGGTCTCTCGCTGGAGGGGATGAGCTCCTACGAGCCGCTCGAAGGCGTCGTCGACACGGTGCTCCGCGCAGCCTTGTCCCGGCGGACCCGGCGCGACCTGCCGACCACCCGTCGGGGAGCGGTGGAGCTCTTCCTCGCCCGCCACCTGCCCGCGCTCACCGACCGCATCGTGGCCCGCACCTTCGCCGCCCGGATCCGGTCCGGCGCGTTCGGCACGGCCGAGCTCGCCGCTCCGGCGGTCGAGCGCCACGCCGGGGCCGGCGCGTGACCACGACCGAGCAGGAGACGGCGAGAGCGGGCAACCTGCCGCTGGTCCAGTACGCCACCGGCTCGCTCGGGATGGGCGCGTGGGTGACCGTCCCCGGACTGCTCCTGCTCTACTTCCTGACGAACACACTCGGCGTCACGCCGCTCGTCGCGGGGCTGGCGCTGCTGGTGCCGAAGGTCATCGACGCGGTCATCCACCCGGTCTTCGGGACACTCTCGGACCGGGAGGCCCGGGGCCGCGGCCACCGTCGCGGCATGATGCGCTGGGGCCTGCTGCTCGGGCTCGCCATGGTCGCGATGTTCACCGTCCCCGGCGGCCTGCACGGCACTCCGGCGGCCCTGTGGGTCGCTGGCTTCTACATCATCGGGAACCTCTGCTTCGCGGCCTTCCAGGTCCCCTACCTGACCACGTCCTCGGACCTGCATGTCGGCTACCACGAGCGCACCCGTGTCTTCATGGTGCGGATGGTGCTGCTCACCGTCGGCCTGCTCGCCGCGGGCGTCGTGGCTCCGATCCTGGTCGCCGACGAGCAGCGGGACAGCTACACCCGGATGGCGCTGGTCTTCGCCGTCGTGATGGCGGCCACGGCCCTGGTCGCGCTTCGCGGCGTACGCCGGCTCAACGCCACCTGCGGGTTCCGCGAGCCTGCGGCGCACTCCCAGTCCGTCCTCGCTGACCTGCGGTTGGCGTGGGCAGACCGCGACTTCCGGCTGCTGGTGATCTCCTATCTGTTCACCGGCGCGACCACCCATCTGGTGCTGGCCGCGGTCCCGTTCTACGCCGAGCACGTGCTCGGCCGGTCCGGCCTGACCGCCGTCCTGATGGGGGCCTTCCTGGGCCCGGCGATGGTCACCTCGCCGCTGTGGCTGCGGCTCTCCCGGCGGATCGGCAAGCAGCGGGGCCTGCTGCTGGCCCAGGCGCTGTTCGTCCTCGGCACCGTTACCCTGGTCGTGGGCGACCGGATCCCCACCGCGCTGACCGTCGTGGTCGTCGTCCTGCTCGGTACGTCCTTCGCCGGCCTGCAGCTGCTGGCCTTCTCGATGGTGCCCGATGCCGTGGCCGCCGCGGAGCGGCGTCGCGAGTCCCGGGCGGGTGCCTACACCGGGGTGTGGACCGCCACCGAGGCGGTCGGCACCGCGGTCGGGCCCTACGTCTACTCCGCCGTCCTGGCGGTCGGCGGGTTCGCGGCGGCGGTGGACGGCGAGAGCGTGCCGCAGACCGCGGGCGCGGTCGATGCGGTGCTGGTCGGGTTCACCGTCGTACCTGCGGTCCTGATGTCGATCGCCTGGCTCGTCCAGCGACGCTGCGCGCTCGACCGGGCCGCGTAAATCGACGCGCGGGAACACCTGGTTGGGCACACTGGTTCTCCAGGCAGTCGAGAGAAGGAGACGTGCATGGCCCGAGCCGAACGCCGCCCACCCCGCCCGGGAGTGATGTGGGAGTACGACAAGGTGACCTTCTCGCGCGAGTTCTCCCGCAACATCGTGGCCAAGCTCCTGGTCGAGCGCGCCGAGCACGGCGGCTGGGAGCTCGACCGGGTGCGGATCACCGCCGACGGCACCCGCCGGGTGACGCTGCGCCGCAAGATCATCCGGCAGCGGCTGACCGTCTGAGCGCGTCTCCGCGCCCCTCTCGCCGAGAGACATTAAGGTCCTTGGCGTGATTCATCTCGTACGTCACGGCGAAGCCGCCGGCGAGGACGCGGCCGATCCCGGCCTCTCCGAGCACGGCCGCAACCAGGTCCAGGCCCTCGCCAACCGGCTGGCGTTCCGCCCGGTCCGTCAGGTGCTGCACGGTCCGAGCCGGCGTACGTCCGAGACCGCGCACATCCTCACCGAGAACCTCGGCGCCGGCGCGGCGGTCTCCGACCTGCTCGCCGACCGGACCCCGGTGCCGTCGCCGGAGCGGCGTGGCGACTATCCGACCCATCGCTGGGAGTGGTTCGAGGACGTACCCGAGGCCGAGCAGGACATCAACGGAGCCGAGCTCACCGACGCCTGGCACAAGCTCTGGTTCGACCACCACGACCAGGAGATCGTGCTGGTCACGCACGCGGTCGTGATCGCCTGGTTCGTCCGTCAGGTGCTCAATGCCCCGCCCGCGACCTGGATGCGGATCGGCCCGATCGGCAACGCGACCCTGACCAGCATCGGGCCGAACATCGCCGGTGAGCCCGTGGTCGAGACCTTCAACGCCGAGGTCGTCCTGCCGATCTGAGCCAAGCGGCGCCCACAAGGCGCCAACAACACGGACATGAGCCTGCGACACGGCACCGGAGCCTTGACCGCGCTGGCAGGATCCGCCCGTGACCTCGGCACTCGACACCCTGACCCCCACCCAGCGCGACCTTCTCGACCAGTGGCTCCCCGGAGCCGAGCTGGTCTCCGACCGGAGCGAGCTGCATCGCGCCGGAACCACCGCGCTCGTGCTCGCCTCCGGCGAGGACCGCTTCCTGGTGAAGACCACGACAGAAGGCGTACGCCACATCGACCGCGAGCTCGCCGCCTTCCGCAGCTGGCTGGCCCCGTGGAGCGAGGCCGGACGCGCGCCGTCGCTCGTCGAGGCCGACCGCAATGCCCGGATCATCGTGATGACCCATCTCGACGGCGAGCCGGCGACCACCTCGGCCGCCGTCCACGACCCCGAGATCTACCGCCAGGCCGGCGAGCTGCTGGCGACCTTCCACGGCCAGGCGAGCGTGGAGGACGAGGACTACGAGGCCGAGCTCAACGAACGCGCCGCGGGGTGGCTCGACGACGCCGGGCTGGACGCCGAACTCACCGAGCGGCTCCGCGAGGACCTCGACGGCTGGGAGGCTCCGGTCACGGTCCTGCGGCCGAGCCACGGTGACTGGCAGCCGTCGAGCTGGGTGCTCGACGGCGGCACGCTGCGCGTGGTCGACACCGGCCGGTTCGGCTTCCGTCCCGCGCTCTACGACCTCGGCCGGCTGTCCTCGCACGACTTCACCCGCAACGACGCCTTCGAGAAGGCGTTCCTCGACGGCTACGGGTCCGACCCGCGCGAGCCGGAGGCCTGGCACCGGCTCCGGGTGCGCGACGCGCTCTCCGTCGCCCGGTGGGCGCACCGCACCGGGCACGCCGAGGTCTCCGCGCTCAGCGCCGAGACGCTCGTCGGGCTGCTGGAGAAATGACCCTGACGGCGTGAGCCGGTCCTGACGCGTCGGCGTCAGGACCGGCTCACCGACGGTCTCGCTACGGCGTCAGGTTCGGCACCGCGTTGAACACCTGCAGCTCCGAGATCCGTACGAAGTCGGCGAACGCGCTGTTCTCGCCACAGTCGGTCGCAGCGTTGGGGTCGTTGTCCTGCTCACCGGCGTAGAGCGGATTGCCGGTGCACTGGCTGTCGACCACCTCGATGCGTACGTGCGTGGCCTTCGTCGGCGGGATCGCGAACGACCGCATGTTCAGCTTCGGCGAGGTCGGCCGGAACCTCCCGGCCGGGAACGCGTCCGCCGGGCTGCGGTAGGCCTCCTGGAACCCCTCCCCCGACGCACAGTCCGAGACGGTGTCGTCGCAGGTCAGGATGGCGAAGGACCGCAGCGCACTGAACCGGTTCTGGGTGCCGTCGTCGACATCGCCGGTGATCGCCGGACGCAGCAGCGCCGAGACGTTGACCTGCTTGACCGTCTGCGGGTCGGTGCCGGCCAGGTCCACGGTGACCTGCTTGCCCCGGACGCCGTCACGCGAGGCCCAGTTGGTGCCCTCGGTCTCGTCGATCAGCTTGTCGAGGTTGATCCCGTCGCCCCTGGCGCTCGCGCCAGCCGCGGAGGCGGCCAGGTTCCGCGGCATGTTCAGCTTGAGCTCGCTGCTCGACCCCGCCGGGAACGCCTTGGTGAACCGGTGGGCTCCCGCGCCCGCGCCGACCGCGACGAAGCGGAACGACGTGCCGGGCACGATCGAGAAGGTGTCGCCGAGCTCGGTGGCCGGATCGGTGTCGGCGACCGGCGTCGAGCGGGCCTCGTAGTCACCGACGTAGAGCTTGACCGGGCCGGTCACGGTGCCGACCGGGCGGAGACGTACGGTCGCATTCTTGGCGTAGGCGGAGGCGAAGGACGGCACCGGGTCGGTGTCGGCGCCGGAGGTCGACGTCGCATCCCGTCCGAGGCCGGACTCGGCGAACGCGTTCCAGAGGATGTCCTGGTTCCTGCCACCGAAGCGGACCAGGTCGGCCGCCAGCATGTTGTCGCGCATGTCGACGAAGCTCGGCTGACTGGTCGCCTGCAGCAGGAACGAGTCGAACATCAGCTGCACCCAGCGGCGCCCACCCGGGCACTCGGTGGCGTCGACCTCGCCGGCTGCGCACTGCTCGTTGAGCGCCTTCGAGCCCTCGCCGTAACGCTTGACGAAGGCCTTGCGCACCCGGAGCTGGGTCGCCGACCAGATCTCGCCGTCGGCGTGCACCTGCGGTCCGACCAGGTCGTAGCCGACGTCGGAGTAGTTGAGCGGGCTCCTGTCGAAGGCGTAGGACCGGATGCCGTTCTCCTCGTTGCCGGTCACGTACGCACCGGTCACCCACGGCGAGACGCCCGGCGCGCGATAGCCGGACTCGAAGAGATACTCGCCGGCGATCAGGTCGCCCCACGACTCACCCATCGCTCCGCCCTGCGGACCGCCGACACCAGCGTCCGGCCCGGCGATCATCCGGTTGGTGATCGCGTGGGTGTACTCGTGGCCGATGACGGTCATGTCGTAGTCGCCGTCGACGCACGGCGGGTACGCACCGCCCGCGATCGGCTGCCACAGATACATGTTGGTCGTCGGCGGGACGCCGTCGCGACCGGTGCCCTGGTTGGCGTTGTTGCGGCTGCCGGAGATGGCGCCCGACTGCGCGCGCCCGATCTCGGGGTCGCCCGCGCCGGTGGCACCGCTCAGGTTGACCCGCTGCATGTTCCACGCGTCCTCGGTGAAGCCGAGGTGGTAGGAGAAGTCGTGCATCCGGTTGTGCATCGCGAACAGGTTGCTGACCGCCGCGTCAGCGTCGTTGCGCTGCTCGCTCTCGAACACCGCCGGGTCGCACTTCGACTTCGCCCACTGGTCGGTGAACGCGTAGTGGTAGTTGCGGTCGGTCGCCGGCGCCGGACGCTTGTCGCTGCTCGCGTCGGTCCAGCGGATCACGTTGTCGGCCGAGTTCCCGGCCGTGGTGTTGGTGGTCTCGCCGGTGAGCAGGTCGAGGTCCCAGGGGTTGCCGCCGGCGGCCTCGCTCACGGCCCGCGCGCAACCGTCGATCGGCGTGGCGCACCACTGCACCCGGGTGTCCTGGCCGTCGGCCGGCGGGGTCGCCGGGAAGACCGACCAGGTCGGGTTGTCGGAGTCGTGGTCGACGTCGTCGGTGCGGATCAGCACCTCACCGCTGCGCGCGTCGACGAAGGAGGTGTAGGCCTCCGGCTCGGCACCCTCGGTCGAGGAGAAGACGACCTCGTACGCAGCGCGGGGCCCGTCCACGGTCGGGACCGCGACCTCGCGGACCGCCGGCTCGCCGGCCTCGCCCGCAGCCATGCTCACGTCGGCGAGCGCCTTGGCGACGGCCTCGCTCTTCGAGAGCGTCGCCGCGGCCGGCGCCGAGGTGTCTCGCGCGAGCGAGGAGGTGACCCGGACGACCTTGTCGTCGTGGAGCAGCACCGAGACCAGGCCGTCGTGGCCTGCGGGCAGATCACCGAACCGCTGCCGCAGCGTGACCACGGTGCCCTCGCCGATGCGCTTGACCAGCACCTTCTCCAGCGACTCGACCTCGGCGGCGGAGAGCCCGAAGAGGTCGTCGTTGTCGGCCAGATAGTCCCGCGCGCGCTCGGTCGGACTGCCGCTCAGGCCGCTGGCCAGGGCCTTCGCCGGCCCGACCGACGCAGGCGTCCCGAGCGCGTTCCAGCGTACGTCTGTGGGGGCTGCTGCCGCCGCCGAGCGCTGGCGGGCGGTCGGCTTGGCGGTCCCGTGGCGCCGGTCGGCGTCGTGATGCTCGGTGACGAGCGGGTCGCTGGGTTGGGCGTGGCGCGGCGCGTTGGCGAGGCCCGGCCCGGCCGCGGTTGCGGTGGTCGCGGTGAACCCGAGAGCGGAGGCAGCAGCCAGTGTGGTGACACCGGCGACGGCGATCCGTCCGTAGGCCCTCCGATGAATACGTGGGGAATCCATCGTCACTCCTGATGTGTAGGGTGGCGAGCGGTTGCTCGCAGCCGCCCAGACCTATCAGGAACTGAGCTCGGAGGAGGGGCGTTCGGCGAGAAAGTTTGCCGTCTCAGACCTCATCCAAGAAGCGGTCCATGACGCGCGCCCCGAACTGGAGCGCGTCCACCGGCACCCGCTCGTCCACGCCGTGGAAGAGCGCGGTGAAGTCGAGCTCCTCGGGGAGCCGCAGCGGCGCGAAGCCGTACGTCCTCATCCCGAGCCGCTTGAAGTGCTTGGCGTCGGTGCCGGCCGACATCAGGTAGGGCGCGACGAGGGCGTCGGGGTCCTCGGCGATCAGCGAGCGCTCCATGGCGGCGACCAGCGCGCCGTCGTAGGGGGTCTCCCACGGCATCTGGTTCTGGTCGAACTCGATGTCGATCCCCTCGCCGCACAGCTTCTGCAGCGTCTCGAAGAAGTCGTCCTCGAAGCCCGGAAGGAAGCGGCCGTCGACGTGGGCGGTGGCCTCGGTGGGGATCACGTTGACCTTGTAGCCGGCGCTGGTCATGGTCGGGTTGGTGACGTTGCGCAGGGTGGCTCCGATCATCCGGGCCGCCGGACCGAACTCCTCGACGAGCCGCTCGGCGTTCTCCGGGGTCGGCTCCTCCCCCGCGATCTCACCGACCGTGGCGAGCAGCGTCTGCATGGTCGGCGTCAGCTGCACCGGCCACTCGTGGGCGCCGATGCGGGCGATCGCGCCCGAGAGCCGGGTGATCGGGTTGTCGCGGTTGATCATCGAGCCGTGCCCGGCGGTGCCGCGGGCGGTCAGCTTCATCCAGGCCATGCCCTTCTCAGCCGCCTCGATCAGGTAGAGCCGCCGCCCCTTCACGGTCGTCGAGAAGCCGCCGACCTCACCGACCGCCTCGGTGCAGTGGGCGAGCAGGTCGGGGTGGTCCTCGACGAGCACGTGAGCACCCTTCATCCCGCCGGCCTCCTCGTCGGCGGTGAAGGCGAGCGTGATCGGGCGCTCAGGGATCCGGCCGGTGCGCTGGCGCTCGCGGACGACCGCGAGCAGCATCGCGTCGAAGTCCTTCATGTCGACGGCTCCGCGGCCCCAGACGTACCCGTCTTCGATCTCACCGGAGAACGGGTCGACCTGCCAGTCCTCGGCCGCGGCCGGGACGACGTCGAGGTGACCGTGCAGGAGGAGCCCGTCACCGGTCGAGCCGCCCCACTGCGCGACGACGGAGGCGCGGCCGTGCTCGGACTCGTAGATCTCGGAGGAGATCCCGACCTCGTCGAGCTGCGCCGCGACGTACTCGGCCGCCTTCCGCTCCCCCGGTCCGGGGTCGTTGCCGTAGTTGCTGGTGTCGATGCGGATCAGGTCACGGCAGAGGTCGACGACCTCGGTCTCGGCGCTGGTCATACCGCCACCGTATCGACCGGTGATGACAAACAGCCGCCTGACGTCCACCTATGCGACGGCAAAGGATTTCGTCGTGGTCGGATGCGTGGGTTTCCATGGGCGCATGCAGAAGCGTGCCCTCCTCTCCGCTCACCGCGCGGCCGCGCGCCAGTCGGGGCACCGCGACAACTCCTGGGAGTCGCTTCTGGAGGCCGTCCGGATGGAGGTCGACTACGTCGAGTTCGACGTCCACCGCACCCGCGACGGCGAGTTCGTCCTCCACCACGACGCCCACATCCGCGACCGCATCGGCCGGCGGGTGAGGATCGCGGACAGGACGTACGCGGCGCTGGCCCGGCTCGCGCCGTTCCGCCTGGTGCGATACCGCGAGGCCCTCGAGCTGCTCGCCACCCATGGGAAGCATGCCCACATCGACCTCAAGTTCGCCTCCCCGTCGAACCACCTGGGTCTCCCCCACGAGGTCGACGCGGCCGAGATCGCGCTCGAGGTCATGAAGGAGAGCTTCATCGTGACCACGATGGTCGACGAGTCCGTACGCGTCCTGCGCGACTGGGCCGACCTGCGCTCCCCCTCGACCCTCGTCGGCCTGTCGCTCGGTGGCGTCGACTGGCGCCACCACCCGCTCAAGCTCGTCCACCTCAAGCTCTCGGAGTTCTTCCCCGAGGGCCGCATCCGCCGCTGCCGCTCCAACCTGGTGGTCGTCGAGCAGCGCCTCGCCGACGTCTGGCTGCTGCGCTGGGCCCACCGCCGCAACATCAAGGTCCTCGTCTGGACCGTCGACAACCCCGGCCGGCTGCGGCGTTTCGTGTACGACAAGCGCGTCTGGATGGTCACCAGCAACCACCCCGCGCGAGCGCTGCTCCCGGCCTGACCTGGGGCGCAGTCCGTAGGGCCACCCCGATTCGGCACCAGAGCCCCCTCCTGATAATGTTCTTCCTGTTGCGCGCGGGTGGCGGAATAGGCAGACGCGCTAGCTTGAGGTGCTAGTCCACGTATTAGTGGGTGGGGGTTCAAGTCCCCCCTCGCGCACAGAGAGAAACCCCAGGGAGACCTGGGGTTTCTCGCATTTCATCCCGCGACCGGTCATCCCGGGTCGACCATCCATCACGAGCAGCAGCGACGTCGTCGTCAGGCTTTGTTCTCCGCGAGGAGCAGGGTGCCGCCGAGCCCGATCATCATGCCGCCGCCGGTGCCGCGGACGGCGGCCAGACGGCGCGGCGAGCGCTCGAACCAGGCGCGCGCCGAGCCCGCGGCGAGCGCCCACACGGCGTCGCAGGCGAAGGCGATCGCTGTGAAGACCAGCCCGAGCACCATCATCTGCAGCGGCACGGCGCCGGCGTGGAAGTCGACGAACTGTGGCAGCGCGGCGACGAAGAACACGATCGTCTTGGGGTTGGTCGCGCCGACGATGAAGCCCTGTCTCAGCACCGTCGCGGACGACACCTCACGCGGGGCGATCGCGGTGGCGTCGCTCAGTCCGTCCCGCCGGTGGCGGATCGCCTGCAGGCCCAGCCAGGCCAGGTAGGCCGCCCCGAGGACCTTGACCACCGTGAACAGCGCGACGGACTCGGCCACGAGCGAGCCCACGCCCAACGCCACGGCGGTGATCGGGATCAGACCGCCCAGCTCGTTGCCGAGCACGCTCCACAGGCCGCCCCGGCGTCCCAGGGACAGCGACCGACCGATGACGAACAGCACGCTCGGCCCGGGGATGGCGATCAGGATCAGCGAGGCGAGCGTGAAGGCGAGGAGCGCTTCGACTGTGGGCACGGACCGAACGTAATCCTTGTCGGCCTGCTGGGCCAGGGATTTGCCTTCGGTACGCCCCCGAGGCGCTCTACGCCGAACCGCGTACGTCGGCGCCTCCTCGCGGCGGATTCACGAGGCGCTGCGGCCGACGAGACTCGGCCCCATGAGTTTCCGTCACCTCGTCATCGTCAGCCTGCTCGTGGCAGCCGCAGCGATCCCGCTGCAGATATCCGGAGGGGCGGAGTACCCCACCGTCCCACCCGGCGCGATCATCCTCGCGGTGATCGCCCTGGTCGTCCTCGCCGTACGCCGCTGGTGGGTCCTCATCGCGCCGGTCGTGGTGACGGCCGCACTCTTCGTCGGCGCGGTCCTCACGCCGAACGTCGGCGACAACCTCGAGGCCGGGGGCTTCGCCCGGGCGGGCGGCACGGTGATCCAGCTCGTCGCGATGGGCGTCGCCCTGGTCGCCGCGGTGCTCGGTCTGGTCGCAGAGCGGCGTCACCTCAGCCACAGGCCGCCCGCGTCGCGGCGATGAGGGCTCCCAGCAGCGGTCGGTCGTCCCCACGACGCCAGGCAAGCACCAGCTCCGCCGGCCTACTCCGGTCACCGGGATCGCAACGAGGTCGTCGTGACGGAACAGCGGTACGTTCCCGGCAGCCACCAGGCAGATACCGAGGCCCGCGAGGAGAGCCTCACGCGTCTCGTCGGTGGACGCGATCTCGGCACCGATCACCGGCGCGCGGCCGCCACGGGCCTCGACGGCGAGCCAGTGGTCGCGGGCCGCGCCCGCGTCGGCGGGCAGGGCGAGGAACGGCTCTTCGAGGAGGGTGTCGAAGGCGATCTGGCTCTCCCCCGCACATGGGTGCGACCTCGGCATCAGCACGATCCGTGGCTCCGTGGCCACCATTATCCACGCGAACCGATCCGCGCGCAGCGGCAGCCAGACGAACGCGGCGTCGACCCCGTCCTCACCGGTCTCGCCGCCGATACCCGCCACCGGGTCCTTCCAGCTCACCTGCCGGAGCCGGAGGCCGGCGCTCGGGGCGATCTCGGCAAGACGAGCGCGTACGGCGGGGAGCAGGTCACGCCCCAGCCCCGTGCTCATCCCGATGGTGAGGGTGGACTCCGCGGCGTCGGCGGCAGCCGCCACCGCGGCCTCGCCCCGCGCCCACTGCGCCAGCAGCTCACGAGCGACCGGGAGCAGCGCCGTGCCGGCCGCGGTGAGCCGGACCGTACGCGGGTCGCGGTCGAAGAGCCGCACCCGCAGCTGCGACTCCAGTGACCTGATCTGCTTGGACAGCGCCGGTTGGCTGACGTAGAGAGACTCCGCCGCGCGACCGAAGTGGAGCTGCTCGGCGACGGCCACGAAGTAGCGCAGCGCCCGCAGATGGACA
Organism: Nocardioides turkmenicus; assembly: GCF_011045035.1. Lineage (GTDB taxonomy): Bacteria > Actinomycetota > Actinomycetes > Propionibacteriales > Nocardioidaceae > Nocardioides > Nocardioides turkmenicus. Next base: position 20,040 of record NZ_JAALAA010000015.1, on the reverse strand, counting down.
TCCATGCCACTTGGTTATCACAACAGGTCTTGGACACGGCGCCCGCCGACCGCGACCGTGGAACCACCCACCGAGGAGGAACCAAAGGATGAACACCGCTCGTCAGACCCGAGTCTGGCTGATCACCGGCGCCACCAGCGGATTCGGCCGCGCCCTGACCGAGGCTGCCGTCGACGCCGGCGACGTCGTCGTAGCCGCCGCTCGGCGTCCGGAAGCGCTCGACGACCTGGTCGCGACGCACCCCGACCGGCTCGCACCCATCGCGCTCGACGTCACCGATCCCGCCGCGGTCACGAGCTCGGTCGAGCAGGTGCTGAGCCGCTTCGGGCGGATCGACGTACTGGTCAACAACGCCGGACGTACGCAGATCGGTGCCGTGGAGGAGACGACCGATGCCGAGCTCCGCGACCTGTTCGAGCTGCACTTCTTCGCTCCCGCTGCGCTGACTCGAGCGGTGCTCCCCCACATGCGCGAACGCGGCAGCGGCGCGATCGTGATGCTCTCCAGCATGGGCGGCCAGATGTCGTTCGCCGGCTTCTCCGCCTACTCCGCGACCAAGTTCGCCGTCGAGGGCTTCGCCGAGGCCCTCGCCGACGAGGTCCGCGGGTTCGGGCTCGACGTCCTCATCGTCGAGCCCGGCGCGTTCCGCACCAACCTGTTCGGGAAGGGCGCAGCACACTTCAGCAACCCACTCCCCGCGTACGAAGCCACCGTCGGCTCCACGCGCCGGATGGTCGAGTCCGGCGACGGCCAGCAGCCCGGCGACCCCGCGCGGGCCGCCGCCGCGATCCTCGCTGCCCTGGACGCGGACAGTACGCCCCTGCGACTCCCGCTCGGCGGCGACGCGGTCGACGCCATCCGCGGCCACCTCGCCCAGGTCGGCGCCGAGATCGACACATGGGAGCCAGTGGCCCGTGCGACCACGTTCGACCTCTCCGAGGCCGGCGCGCCCGAGGCCTGACCCGCCCTCCTCGGGAGCAACCAGCGCCTGCCCTCAGGTGCTGACGTGAAGCCCGAAGCCGGTTCGTCCCTCTGGCTCCAGTCCGTCCCTGAGCCAGAGGGAGGGGATCTCGTGGTCGCCGAAGTTCTGCTTGCGGAACGGGATCGGTTCGGTCGGCTCTAGGACGAGGAGACGCTGCTTCCACGCCCTGGCGATCGCCGGGTAGTCCGCGTCGGTCTACCGGTCCACGCGGCGCGGAGCGGTTGCTTCGCGTCGTGCTTTGATTCAGCAAAACATGTTGGTTAACCGCTTGACCAGTGAGACAGGTCACACCTACGATTCCTGCGTAACCGGTTAACCAACAGATGAGGTGCCATGAGTCAGCAGGGGTTCTACCGACCACAGGGGGCATGGGTGGGCGATGTCATCCCGTGGCAAGAGGATGGGTCCTTCCACCTCTTCTACCTGCACGAGACTCGACTGACCCCGGCCGCGGGCATGCCGTGGCACCGAGTGGTGACGGACGATCTGGTCGGGTTTCACGAGCGCGGCGAAGCCATCGCATCGAGCGGCCCCTCAGCCGACGACTTCAATATCTACACCGGCAGCATCGTGCTCGGCCCTGATGGCGCCCACCACGCCTTCTACACCGGCCAGAACCCCGCCAACACCGGCAGGGATGGCCGGCCGCTGCAGCTCGTCATGCACGCCACGAGCCACGACGGCATGCAGACCTGGCAGCGCCATCCGGTCGATACGTTCGGCGCCACGGACGGCTACGAGACCGGCGACTGGCGCGACCCCTTCGTCTACTGGGACGAGGAGGCACAGCTGTGGCGGATGCTCATCACCGCTCGCCACGCGACGGGGCCGGCGCGACGACGTGGCGTGATCGCGCAGTGTCTCTCGCGGGACCTGGCGCACTGGGAGCCGGCCGAAGCCTTCTGGGACCCGCAGCGGTACGTAGCGATGGAGTGCCCCGAGGTCTTCCAGTGGGGCGAGTGGTGGTATCTCGTCTTCTCGGAGTTCAGCGACGCGTTCACCACCCGCTACCGGATGTCGCGCAGCCAGCACGGCCCGTGGGTCGTCCCCGAGCACGACACCCTCGACGGGCGTGCGTTCTACGCCGCCAAGTCGGCAAGCCGCGACGGTCGCCGCTACTTCTTCGGCTGGATCGCCTCACGAGAGGGTGCCAGCGACGATGGTGCATGGCAGTGGGCAGGCACGATGTCGGTCCTCGAGGCCACCCAGCGCACGGACGGAACTCTTGCGTTCCACCCGACCTCTGCGCTCCGCGAGACGTTCGACGCCGAGATCCATGGTGCCGGGATCGGTGCGGGGACCGTCCTGAACGTCCCTGACGGCTACGCGGTCGAGATGACCCCCGTCGAGGCCCCCAGCACGTTCCGGGCGGTTGTCAGGTTCGACATTGCCGACGGCACGACCGAGTGCGGTCTGCTGCTGCGCGCGAGTGCCGACGGGGACGAGTCGTACGTGCTCCGTCTCGAACCGAGGCGTGGCCGTCTCGTCCTCGACCGCTGGCCGCGTCGGAGCACGGGCACCGAGCAGTGGCAGATCTCCGGCGACGTACCGTTCGCGATCGAACTGGAACGTCCCTGCCGGATCGAACCCGGGATGCACGAGCTGGAGGTCATCGTCGACGGCGATCTCTGCGTGGCCACGCTCGATGACGCGACAGTGCTGAGCACCCGGATCTACGACCGACCCAAGGGTCATCTGGGCTTCTTCGTCGGCGAGGGCACGGTCACGGTCGACGCCTTCTCCGTGTTCGCCCGTGCCGAGCGCAGCCCTGAGCCCACCGTCTCGACCCACGATCTGATCGCTGCCGCGAGCTGATCCTCTTCTCCCCTCGGCCCCGGGCCGACTCGCCCCTTCCGACCAAGTCAACGGAGACAACGATGCCCATCACGATCCCCAAGACGGCCCTAGGTGCCGCCCTGACCGCCGCCGCACTCGCGCTCACCAGTTGCTCGGGCACAGCTGGCAGCGCCGACCCGACCGACATCGATCCCGAGGGCAAGATCGAGGCTCGCGAGATCTCCTGGCTGCTCTCGCGCCCAGCCGATGGCGGGGTGATCACGGCGATGGAGCAGATCGCCGAGGAGTACGCCAAGGACCACCCGGGGTTCTCCCTCAACCTGATCACGACCCCCGACCGTCCCTCCTACATCCAGAAGTACGAGACGCTCGCCGCGGCGAACAAGCTGCCCGAGCTGTTCGACACCGATGCGACACCGTTCGCCCAGAAGCTCGCCGATCAGGGCCGCATGCTCGACGTCGACCTGCTCCTGAAGGACCTCGGCCTCGCCGACGACTATCGCGAGGCAGCGCTGAACTACCAGCGCTTCGACGACGGCGAGCTCTACATGGTGCCGTTCGAGTTCCAGCTCGAGTTCTTCTGGTACAATTCCGCGCTCCTCGAACGCGCGAACGTCGAGATCCCCAAGACGCTCGGCGACTTCCCCCAGCTGTGCAAGGACCTGCGAGCCGCAGGTGTCACTCCGATCGCCCTCGACGGGCAGGACCAGTGGCCGCTGGAACGCTACCTGGCCTACTACCCCTTCCGGATGGCTGGCCCGGAGTACGTCCAGGACCTCAAGAACGGCGAGGCGAAGTTCGCCGATCCCGCCGGCCGAGCCGCAGCCGAGTGGCTCTACGAGCTGGGCCGGGCCGGATGCTTCCAGGAGGACTTCTCCTCGACCGGCTACGCAGACGCGCAGGGCCTTTTCACCTCGGGGAAGGCCGCGATCTACAACATCGGCACCTGGGAGCTCGCGAATCTGGCAACGGACGCCCTCGACCCGGCAGTGCGCGAATCGGTCGACTACTTCACTCTGCCGACGGTCGACGGTGCAGTCACCGACGACAACGCGTACGTCACTCCCTCGGGCATCGGCATGGCGGTCAACGCTCAGACCTATGACCCGCTGGTGCGTGACTTCCTCGCCTACGCGCTCGAGCGCTACCCGGAGGTGTACGCGGCGACCGGGGCACTCTCTCCCACCACGAACGTCGAGACCTCGATCCCCGACAACGCGACCGAGCTCTACGCCAAGGCCGTGAAGCAGGCCGACGAGGTCGGCGCGGACAGTGCGATGCCCTGGGACACCCAGCTCGACCCGGCCACGAACACACGACTGCAGCAGGAGCTGACGCTGCTCGTCCAGGGAGACATCGAGCCGGACGAGTTCATCGAGACGATGGACGCAGCGCTGGCGGAGAACAGCGATGGCTGAGCTCGCACAGACCGGGCTCGGCGCGGGCCGCGTGGGTCAGCGCCGACGCCGGAGCCCGGCGCCGTCGATGCTTCCGCGCCGCTCCGGACTGTCGGTCGCGATCTTCCTGGTCCCGCCGCTGCTGCTGTACGGCGTCGCGGTGCTGCTGCCGATCGTGCAGTCGCTGTTCCTCAGCCTGTTCAGCTGGGACGGCATCACGGACATGACGTTCGTCGGCCTCGACAACTACGCCAAGATGTTCGCCCGCGACGACGTCTTCTGGACGGCCTTCGGCAACGCGCTCGGATACCTGGCGATCTGCCTCGTGCTGCAGCTCGGCGGCGCCCTCGCCGTCGCAGCTCTGCTGACCGCGCTCCCCCGGGCCCGGGAGCTGGTGAAGACGCTCTACCTGCTCCCCGCCATCATCTCGACCGTCGCGATCGCGTTCCTCTTCCAGCGGATCTACTCCCTCGACCCGGTCGGCCCCCTCAACCAGCTGCTCGCCTGGGTCGGCCTCGACGGCGCCCAGACCGCCTGGCTCTCGAACGTGGACACGGTCCTCGCGGCCGTCTCCGTACCCGAGGGCTGGCGTTTCACCGGCCTCTACATGCTCATCGTGTACGCAGCACTGATCGCTGTGCCCCGCGAGCTCGAGGAGGCGGCGCGACTCGACGGCGCCTCCTGGTGGCAGACGTTCTGGCGTATCAGGTTCCCCTACATCCGGCCGGTGTGGATCACGACCACGGTCATGGCGACCACCTTCGCGCTGCGCGGCTTCGACATCCCCTACCTGCTGACCAACGGCGGCCCTGGTCAGTCCTCCGAGCTGCTCACGACCTACATGTACAAGACCGCCTTCGTACACACCGACTACGGCTACGCCAGCGCGATCTCCGTCTTCATCGTCGTCGAGTGTCTGGTCGCGGTCGGCCTCATCTACCTGCTGCTTCGCCGAAGGGACGACTCGTGACCACCCCCGTGCTCACCCGACCGCCGGAGACGACCGTGCCGAACCCGCCCAAGCACCACGCTCCGGCTCGACCTCCACGACTCCGAGCGCAACGCGCCCTGCTCACGATCACGATCGCGCTCATCGTCATCGTGCAGGTCTATCCCCTGCTGTGGCTCTTCCTGACCAGTTTTCGCACCGCCGCCGACTTCACCAGTGGCAGCCCGTTCGCACTGCCTTCCGACTACACCCTCGACAACTACTCGCGAGCCTTCGCGACCGGCAACCTGTGGCTGAACATCCTCAACAGCTTCATCGTCACCGCCGGCGCGAGCCTGCTGATCGTCGTCGCGGGGATGATGGCCGCGTACGCCCTGCAGGTGCTCGGGTTCCGGTTCAGCGGGGCCGTACGATCGTTGTTCCTGCTCGGCATCGTCGTCCCGGTGCAGATCGCGCTCGTTCCGCTGTTCATCGACTACTCCCAGATCGGGCTCCTCGACACCCATCTGTCGATGATCATCCCGCTGGCCGCGTTCTCGCTCCCGATGGCCGTCTACCTGTTCTCGTCGTTCTACGAGTACATCCCCCGCGAGCTCTACGAGGCCGCGTCGCTCGACGGTGCCGGGCCGTACCGGATCTTCGCGCAGATCACCTTCCCGCTTTCCACGAACACGATCATTACGGTCGTCCTCGTGAACAGCATCTTCATCTGGAACGACTTCATCTTCGCGAACACCTTCGTGCTCTCCGACGGGCTCAAGACGATCCCGCTCGGTCTGCAGAACTACATCGGCGCCATGGGCAACACCGACTGGACAGCCACGTTCGCAGCCGTCTGCGTGACCGTGACGCCGCTGCTGCTGGTCTTCCTCGTCCTGAACAAGGCGATGATTCAGGGCCTCGAGAGCGGAGCGACCAAGGGATGAACCGCCCAGAACCCGACAAGCCCGAATCCGACAAGCTCGGCTCGAGCGTCACGATGAGGGACGTCGCCAAGGCCGCTGGCGTATCGGTCGCGACCGTCTCCCACGTCGTCAACAACAAGCCCGGGGCACGTATCGGCGATGACGCCAGGCGCAGAGTGCAGGAGGCCGTCGCGGCACTCGGCTACCGGCCCAACGCCCTGGCCAAGACCTTGTCACGTGGAGGCTCACGATTCATCGGCCTGGTCGCGGACGCGATCGCGACCACCCCGTTCGCCGGCCAGATCATCCATGGGGCACAGGACGAGGCCTGGGCGCACGGCTACGTGCTGCTCGTCGCCAACACCGACGGCAACGAAGCAGCCGAGAACGAGGCCATCGCGATGATGCTCGAGCACCAGGTGCAGGGCATCCTCTACTCGACCTGGTACCACCGCGAGATCGTCGTTCCCGAGCTGCTGCACCAGACCGACACGGTGCTCGTCGACTGCTTCGCCGAGAACAGCGGGCTACCTGCCGTCGTGCCGGACGAGGAGCAGGGCGGCCGGACGGCGACCGAGGCGCTGCTGGCCGCAGGTCACCGCCGGATCGCCTTCATCAACACGACGTCGCCGTCACCAGCCCAGAGCGGTCGCCTCGCCGGATACCGCAGCGCGCTCGAGACAGCCGGGATCGACTTCGATGAATCACTCGTGTTCCCGGCCGAACCCGCCCAGGAGGGCGGGTACGCCACCGCACCCCGAATCGTCGAGTCGAAAGCGACCGCGGTGTTCTGCCACAACGACCGCGTCGCGATGGGCCTCTACGACGGACTGCGCGAGCACGGGCTGAGCATTCCCGGTGACGTCGCCGTCATGGGATTCGACAACCAGGACGTCATCGCCGCCCACCTGCGCCCGCCGCTGTCGACGGTCGCGCTTCCGCACTATGACCTCGGCGCCGCCGGCGTCCGGGTGCTCCTCGGCCTCAAGACGGCGTCCACCCACGAGCAGCTGATGCGGGTCACCTGCCCGTCCGTCCCACGACAGTCGATCTGAGGAGAGCGATGCCCGACTCCCTGGTCGTACCCAGGCCGACCTTCCACTTCACCCCCCGACGCAACTGGATGAACGACCCCAACGGACTCGTCTACGACCACGGCCGCTGGCACCTCTACTACCAGGTGCACTTCTACGCCTCGGACGATCTCCGCTCGTGGGAGCACGCGAGTGTCTCGAACCTCGTCCCACTCGGCCGGGGGCCTATCGGCGTGACCGTTGGTACCGAGCGCCCCGGAGCGATCGCGTACACCGCTGTCGACGTCGAGGGCGAAGAGTCGGCTCCCGATGCTTCCTCGATCCCGCTTCACGCTCTGCACGACCTGCCCGCAACCGCACCGTGACAACAGCCGACGTGCCCGACGCATCGGGCCGAACCGAAGGAGTCATCATGCCTCACCCGATCTCACGACGTCGTCTGCTCCAAGGCGCCGGCGTCAGCTCGCTCGCGTTCTTCGCCGTGCACGGCTCACCACTCACCGCACACGCCGCACGGACGTCGCTTCGCGCGGTCTACCACATGACGCCGCCTACGGGATGGCTCTGCGACCCGCAGCGTCCTGTCGTCACCCGCGGCGCCTATCAGCTCTACTACCTGCACTCGACGCAGAACAACGGCCCCGGCGGATGGGACCACGCGACAACGACAGACGGTGTCGCCTTCACCCACCACGGCACCGTGATGCCCCTTCAGCCCGACTTCCCGGTCTGGTCGGGGTCGGCCGTGGTCGACACGGCGAACACAGCAGGCTACGGCGCCGGAGCCGTCATCGCGCTCGCGACGCAGCCCACCGACGGTATCCGCAAGTACCAGGAGCAGTATCTCTACTGGTCGACCGACGGCGGCTTCACCTTCACCCGTCGGCCCGATCCGGTGATCGTCAACACCGATGGGCGCACCGCGAGCACGCCCGCCGAGATCGAGAACGCCGAATGGTTCCGTGACCCGAAGATCCACTGGGACACAGCCCGGGGCGAGTGGGTGTGCGTGATCGGACGGGCACGGTACGCAGCCTTCTACACCTCCTCCAACCTGATCGACTGGCACCTGAAGCGCAACTTCGACTACCCGAACCACGCCCTCGGTGGCATCGAGTGCCCCGACCTGTTCGAGATGACTGCGAACGACGGCACCCGCCACTGGGTGCTCGGCGCGAGCATGGATGCCTACAGCATCGGGCTGCCGATGACGTACGCCTACTGGATGGGCACCTGGAACGGCGATGAGTTCATCGCCTACGACCTGACCCCTCAGTGGCTCGACTGGGGCTGGGACTGGTACGCCGCCGTCACCTGGCCCGCCGTGGACGCTCCGGAGACCAAGCGCCTCGCCATCGCCTGGATGAACAACTGGAAGTACGCCGCACGCGACGTACCGACGGACGCCACCGACGGCTACAACGGACAGAACTCGATCGTGCGCGAGCTGCGCCTCGAGCGGCAGCCGGGCGGGTGGTACTCCCTGCTCAGCAGCCCGGTGAGCACACTCTCGGACTACGTGTCAGCCACCACGACCCTGGGAGACCGCACGGTCGACGGCAGCCTGGTGCTCCCGTGGAACGGACGGGCCTACGAGCTCGAGCTCGACATCTCCTGGGACACCGCCACCAACGTCGGTGTCTCGGTGGGACGCTCAGCCGACGGCACACGACACACCAACATCGGCAAGTACGGAGCCGAGATCTACGTCGACCGGGCCCCCTCCGACCTAACCGGATACTCACTCGCGCCCTACACCCGGGCAGCGGCCCCGATCGACGCCAGCGCGCGATCCGTACACCTGCGGATCTTCGTCGACACCCAGAGCGTCGAGGTGTTCGTCAACGCCGGCCACACCGTGCTCTCCCAGCAGGTGCACTTCACCGACGGCGACACCGGCATCTCGCTCTACACCGACGGCGGGCCGGCGAGCTTCACCGGGATCACCATCCGCCAGCTCCGGAGCATCGGCTGACGCGGACGAGCGGGGACCAGCTAACTCGGTAGCCGTACCGACACCACCAGGCCCCCGCCGTCCCGTGGCTGCGCCGTGACCGAGCCCTCGTGGGCCCGCGCGATCGCCTCGACGATCGAGAGGCCGAGGCCCACGCCACGGTCGACCGCGATGCGGTCGTGGTCGAGGCGGCGGAACGGCTGGAACAGCTCCGCGACCTGGTACGTCGCGACTTCCGGTCCTGTGTTGGTCACGACGATCTCGGCGTGCCCGTCGGCGGCCAGGCAGCGTGCCTCGACCCACCCGCCGTGCACGTTGTGCCGGATGCCGTTCTCCACCAGGTTGGCGACCAGCCGCTCGAGCAGGATGGCGTCACCGGAGGTGGGTGTCTCGATGACGACCCGGCGGATCTCGACACCCGCCACGTCGGCCTCGGCCGCGCTGAGGTCCGCGACGTGCTCGACGATGTCGGCGAGGTCGACGGGCTGGCGGTCGATCGGCTCGTTCTCGGCGCCGGCGAGGTCCAGCAGGCCGGAGATGAGTGCCTCGTGGCGGGCGTTGAGAGCGAGCAGATCGCGGCCGAGCGTACGCAGATCCTCCGAGGCTCCCGGCCGGTGCATCGCCAGCTCCACCATCGCACGGCCGACCGTGAGCGGCGTACGCAGCTCGTGGGAGGCGTTGGCGACGAACCGGCGCTGGCCGGCGAAGGACCGGTCCAGGCGGCCGACCATGGCGTCGAACGCGTCGGCCAGCTCCTTGACCTCGTCGTCGGGCCCCTCGAGCTCGATCCGCTCGCGCAGGCCCATGTCGGCGGCGGGCGCCGCGGAGATCCGGTGAGCGGTGGCCGTGACGGTATGGAGCGGGGCCAGCACCCGCCCCGAGATGAACCACCCCAGAACGCCGGCGACGACGAGTACGACCGCCAGGGCGATCGCGCCCTGGATCAGCAGCGACTCCGCGGCCGCGCTCTGCAGCGCCTCACGCTGGGCGAGCATCCACTCCCGTGCCTGCGGCCCGGTGAGGACGTCGCCGTTCTGGGTCTCCACGTAGCTGGAGTCGAGCAGACGCTGGAGCGGGTCTCCGTCGTCAGGCGATGTCAGCCGGGTGCCCTTCACGATCACCGAGCTTCCGGAGCCGAGCTGGTTGACGAAGAGGCCGTACGTCACCGCCAGCAGCAGCCCGCCCGCGAGCACGAAGAGACCGGAGTAGGTGAGCGTGAGCCGGGCTCGCAGGCTCAGCCGGTTGGGCAGGATCCTCATCGGAGGCGGTACCCCACGCCGGTCACCGTCTCCACCAACGGCGGATCCCCGAGCTTGCGGCGCAGCTTGTGCAGGGTGACCCGCACGGCGTTGGTGAACGGGTCGGCGTACTCGTCCCACACCTTCTCAAGCAGGTGCTCGGCGGAGACCGTCGCGCCGTCGGCCATCATCAGCTCGGCGAGGACCCCGAACTCCTTGCGTGCGAGCGGGATGTAGCGGCCGCTGCGAAACACCTCCCGGCGGCTGGGATCGAGCGTCAGATCGCCGTGGCGCAGGACCGGCGGCACCGCCTGACGCGAGCGCCGCCCGAGGGCCAGCACCCGGGCGGCGAGCTCGGGGAACGCGAACGGCTTCGTCAGGTAGTCGTCGGCGCCCAGGGCGAGCCCGGAGACCCGCTGGGTGACGTCGGCCGCGGCGGTCAGCATCAGGACCCTGGCACCGGAGTCGGACCCCACGATCTGGTGACAGACCTGGTCGCCGTGGACGACCGGAAGGTCGCGGTCGAGGACGACCACGTCGTACTCGTTGACGCCGACCCGCTTCAACGCCTCGCCGCCGTCGAGCGCGACGTCGACAGCGTGGCTCTGCTGGCGAAGCCACTCGGCGACGGACTCCGCCAGCTGTGGCTCGTCCTCGACCACCAGCACCCGCATCGCCTCACTCCTTCTGACTCATGACCGAACTCATGACCGGTCCCTCCGGACGGGTCAGCCTGCCGCGTACGGCATTTCCTCGACGTTAACCCGTGCCAGATCACCTGGAAACGCATCCACGAGTTGGCTGGGCCCGCCGGCCCGGACGCCACCCGCCGGGCCGGCGCCATCGACCATGAACTCGAGGAGAAACCATGCTCACCCGAACATTCGCCGCCGCGCTGCTCGCGCTCGGCCTGACCCTGACCGCCTGCGGTGGTGACGACACCGGCGGGATCGCGTCTGCGGGCGGGGACGGCACCGCCGACTCCGATGCCAGCGCGGCCGCCGGTGAGGACGGCGGCGGCGACCGCGAGCAGATGCTGAAGTTCACCAAGTGCCTGCGCGAGCACGGACTCGACGTGGAGGATCCGCCGCCGGGCGAGGGGCTCCGGCTCCAGTTCGGCGGTAGCGGCGGCCAGCAGGTCGACCGCGAGACGGTGCAGGCCGCGATGGAGGCGTGCCAGGAGTACGCCCCGCAGGGCCAGATGGGCGCCGACAACCCCGAGATGCGCGAGGCGATGCTGGAGATGGCCGAGTGCATGCGGGAGAACGGCGTCGAGGACTTCCCCGACCCCGACCCCGGCCAGATGGGGATGCAGATCACCCCGGAGATCGGCGAGGACCCGCAGTTCGAGGCGGCCCAGGAGGCCTGCCGCGACATCATGGAGAGCGCTCGCTCCCAGGCGCAGGAGGGGCAGGACTCGTGACCGAGATCGACGACGTACCTGTCCGCGTCGAACCGGCCGGGAGCGCTGAGCCCGGAAAGACCACCGAGCCACCGGCACGCCCGCGCCGCGCCGCCAAGATCGCCGGGGTCGGCCTCGCCGCCCTCGCCGTCGCCGGGACGGCTGCCGCGGCCTACGCCTACGCCGACCGCGCCGGCACCTCCGACACCCCCGACACGCTCCCACCCGCGAAGGCCGAGGTCACCCGAGGCACCCTCACGGACGAGGTCACCGAGGGCGGCACGCTCGGCTACGGCGCCCTCGTCCCGATCGCCTCCCGCAAGCCCGGCACCGTCACGGCGCTCCCCGAGGAAGGCGAGGTCGTACGCCGCGGCGAACCCCTCTTCGAGGTCGACGCCACCCCGGTGCCCCTCGTCTACGGCACCGTCCCGGCGTGGCGCGACCTCGCCTCCGGCGCCGAGGGCACAGACGTGAAGCAGCTGGAGAAGAACCTCTGGGAGCTGGGCTATCGCGGCTTCGACATCGACCATGACTACACCGACGCGACCGCGGCCGCGGTCGCGGAGTGGCAGGAGGACCTCGGGGTCGAGGAGACCGGGACCGTCCGGACGAACGATGTCGTCGTCCAGCCCACCGCGGTGCGGATCGGCAGTCTCACCGCCAGCCTGGGCGACCAGGCCGGGAACGGCGGTCCGGTGCTGTCGGTGACCGACACGGTGCCGTCGGTGACCGTCACCCTCGACCCCGCCGACCGGCGGATGGCCGAGGTCGGCGCCGCCGTCGAGGTGACCCTTCCCGACGGCACCGCAGCAGCAGGAAAGATCACCGACGCCACGACCAAGGTGTCCGAGGACTCGGGCTCCGGAGGCGACGGCGAGGCCACCACCACGCTCGAGGTGGTGGCGGTGCTGACCGAGAAGAAGGGCCGCGAGGCCGCGGCGGCCTACGACGCCGCCGCCGTCGACGTCACCTTCACCGCAGGCGAGCGCAAGGACGTGCTCACCGTCCCGGTCGCCGCGCTCGTCGCCCTCGCGGAGGGCGGGTTCGGCGTCGAGGTCGTCGATGGCAGCACCACCGAGTACGTCCCGGTCGAGACCGGCCTCTTCTCCGGCGGACGGGTCGAGATCTCCGGCGAGGGCGTCACCGAGGGGACCGTCGTAGGGGTGCCGGGTGAGTGAGCCGATGATCGAGCTGACCGACGTGCACAAGACGTACGCCGGCGGCGTGCGCGCCCTGGACGGTGCCGGCATCCGGATCGATGCCGGTGAGCTGGTCGGCATCGTCGGCCCGTCCGGCTCGGGCAAGTCGACGCTGCTGCACATCCTCGGCACGCTGGACCGGCCCACCTCCGGCCAGGTGCGGATCGCCGGGCACGATGTCGGCGCGCTCGACGATGCCCAGCTCTCGGCGCTGCGGGCGAGCCGGATCGGCTTCGTCTTCCAGCAGTTCCACCTCGCCCCGGGGACGACCGCGCTCGACAACGTCGCCGACGGCCTGCTCTACAGCGGCCGGCGACGTACCGAACGCCGCGAGCTGGCCTCGAAGGCGCTGACCAGGGTCGGGCTCGGTCACCGGCTGAAGCACCGGACGCACGAGCTCTCCGGTGGCGAGAAGCAGCGGGTCGCGATCGCCCGGGCGGTCGCCGGTGGGCCTGCGCTCCTGCTCGCCGACGAACCGACCGGCGCCCTGGACTCGGTGTCCGGCGCCGGTGTGATGGAGCTGCTCGGCGACCTCCACCGCGACGGCACGACCGTCGTGATCATCACCCACGACAGCGACATCGCCCGGTCGCTGCCCCGGCAGGTCAGCATCCGTGACGGCCGGATCGTCTCGGACAGCTCCACCCTGGTGGGTGGTCGTCGATGAGTACGTTGGCACCCAGGCGGCTCAGCACCGGCGACCGTCTGCGGGTGGGCGCCGCAGGGCTGCACACCCGCCCGATGCGTGTCTTCCTCTCTTCCCTGGGGATCGCGATCGGCATCGCAGCGATGATCGCGGTCGTGGGCATCTCCTCGTCCTCGCGGGCCGAGCTCGACGCCCAGCTCGACGCGCTCGGCACCAACCTGCTCAGCGCGCAGAACGGCACCACGATGATGGGCGAGCAGGCGGTGCTGCCCCTGTCGGCGGAGTCGATGGTCGGCCGGATCGGCCCGGTCACGGACGTCTCCGCCATCGGGATCGTGCCGGACGCCAAGGTCTACCGATCCGACAAGACCCCGGCTGCCGAGACCAAGGGGATCGCCGCGTACGCAGCCCGGACCGACCTCCTCGAGACCACCGCCACCCAGCTCGCCCACGGCACCTGGCTGAACAACTCGACCGCGCAGTATCCGGCGGTGGTGCTGGGCGCGGCGGCCGCGGAGCGGCTGGGGGTGAGCTCGCCGAGCCCGGAGATCGAGATCCTCATCGGCGGACGCTGGTTCACCGTCGTCGGGATCCTGGAACCCTCACCGCTGGTGCCGGAGATCGACACCGCCGCCCTGATCGGCTGGCCCGTCGCCCAGGAGGTGTTGGGTTTCGACGGGCACGCCACCACCCTCTACGCCCGGGCGCTGCCCGAGCAGGTGGAGTCGGTGCAAGCGGTGCTCGGTGCCACCGCCAACCCGGAGGCCCCCGGCGAGGTCGACGTCGCCCAGCCCTCCGACGCGCTCGAGGCACAGCAGGCGGCCGACCAGGCCTTCACCGCCCTGCTCCTCGGCATCGGCGCGGTCGCGCTGGTCGTCGGCGGGGTCGGCGTCGCCAACACCATGGTGATCTCGGTGCTGGAGCGACGTGCCGAGATCGGGCTGCGTCGCTCCCTGGGCGCGACCCGAGGCCAGATCCGCTCCCAGTTCCTGACCGAGTCGCTGATGCTCTCCCTGCTCGGCGGGCTCGCGGGGGTGGCCATCGGCGGGGCCGTCACCGTGATCTATGCCCTGACGCAGGACTGGGCACCGGTGGTCCCGCCCTGGGCCCTGGGCGGTGGGCTCGGCGCCACCCTGCTGGTGGGCTGTGTGGCCGGCCTCTACCCCGCCGCCCGGGCCGCGCGGCTCTCCCCCACCGAGGCGCTCGCGACGCCATGACGGCTCCGACCGCCCCGACAGCTCACACGTTCCCGTTCGGCCTGAACGGCGCAACGGCGTGATGCTTGCGGGGCGGTCATCGGAGCCACCGTCTTCGGCTGGGCTTCACCGGCTGGGCACCGCGGACGTTTCGCGGGTGTCGGCCACCGGCCGCGGAGTGGCACGCAGCGCGACGGCGGTCAGGAGCAGACCGAGTGCGGCGAAGGTGGCTCCACCGAGACCACCCCAACGCAGCAGCCCGGCGGCGACGCCGACACCACCCAGGGCCGACCCGATCGCGTTGGCGAGATTGAACGCTCCCACGTTCACGGCCAGTGACAGGGTCGGCGCAGCCCCCGCGTGACGCATGACCAGCGATTGCAGCGGTGCGATCGTGGCAGTGGAGACAAGACCGAGGAGGAGGACGAGGACGACCATCGGCACGGTGTACGGGGCTGCGACGGGAACCGCCGCCAAGGTCGCGATCAGGGCGAGGAAGATGCCGGCGAGCGTCCGGCCCAGGGACAGGTCTGCCAGTCGCCCGGCAACCAGATTCCCGACGAACCCGCCCGCACCGTAGACCAGCAGGAGAACCGGGATCATGGCGGCGGCCATTCCGGTCACCTCCGCCAGCAGAGGGACGAGATAGGTGAAGACGATGCTCACGCCCGCGAACCCGATCACCGTGGTCGCGACCGCCAGCAGGATCGGTCCACGCAGAAGCGTACGGATCTCATCGCCCACACCGGTCGCGGGAGCCGGGGTTCGGGGCATCGCCCAAGCCAGGAGCACGATCCCGACGACCGCCAAAACCGTGACCATCGCGAACGGGATCCGCCAGCTGGTGTTCCCACCGAGCAGAGCCCCCAGCGGCACGCCGAGCACGGTCGCAACAGTCAGCCCAGAACCGACGATCGCGATGGCCTGGCCCTGCTTCGCCGGTCCCAGCACCGCGCTCGATGTGGTCAACCCGATGGCGAACAACGTCGCCTGACTGCTCGCCGAGACCACCCGTCCGACGATCACCCACGCGTACGTCGGGGCAAGTGCGGTCACGACGGTGCCGATGATGAACAGCAGACCCAGGGACAGTGCCAGGCCCTTGCGCGGCAACCGGGCGGTGAGGACGGTGACGACCGGTCCCCCGACAGCGACACCGAGGGCGTAGGCGGTCACCGTCTGGCCGGCCGTGGCGGTCGAGATCGAGAAGTCGGCGGCGAGCTGGGGCAGCACGCCCGCCACAAGGTACTCGGCAGTGCCGGTGCAGAAGACCAGGACGACGAAGCCGGCCAGGACGACGGCTGACCGGCTGCGCGAAGCGACGGCAGATGAAGGATGAGAAGTCACCTTGCTAGGCTCAACCTTCACATCGAGGTGAAGGCAAGCCGACGAAAGGAGACGCCGCTCACATGCGTATCTCCGAGGTGAGTGACCGCACGGGCATCCCGGCCCGTCTGCTGCGCTACTACGAGGAGCAGGATCTGCTCGTGCCCGCGCGGAGCTCGTCCGGCTACCGCGACTACTCCCCTACCGACGTCGAGGTGGCACGGCGCATCCGTCAGCTGCTCGACGCCGGCCTGAGCACCGCGACCATCCGCACCGTGCTGCCGTGCCTGACCGAACGCGCGGGCCACCTCGCCCCGATCTGCGCCCAAACCATCGAAGACCTCAAGCACGAGCAGGCGCGCATCGAAGCCTCGATCGCAGCGCTCGTGGCCTCGAGGGACGCGATCAGCGCAGTCGTCGAGGCAGGAGTCACGAGCGCCTCATAGGTCGACACCAGGGCGTCGAGTCGCCCTAGATGACGAACCTGCTGTTCGCCACAGCGTCGGTCACCGCCTCGAGCGTGTCATCGGGTGAGTGGCGGCTGGTGTCGATCACGTGGCGCTCCAGCTCACCCAGGTTCGCGAACTGGTCCCAGAGCTGCAGCACCGGCCCCTCCTCGACCAGCGCGTCCGGTCCGCTCCTCCCCTGCGCCCGGCGCAATGTCTCCTCGCGATCCGGGCGCAGCACCAGGTAGTGGACGGACAGCCCGGGGTGCTCCTCGAGACCGGTGCGGTAGTGGTCCAGCATCCATGGCCCCACGATCCCGTCGACGACCACCGTGAACCCACCCTCGGCGTACCCGTAGGCAGCGTCGGCGATCACCCGGACCACGGTCTGGTTCTGCTCGTCGGACTCGGGGAGATACGGCGGGATCATGCCCGACACGATGAAGTGCCAGAAGTCGTCGGTGTGCAGGTGCACAGCCTTGTCAAACCCTTCGGCCAGGACTCGGGCGGTGGTCGACTTGCCCGCACCCGGCGGACCGGTCAGGACGATGACGCTGCCTCGCATGCTCTGCAGGCTAGCCCTTGCCGACGCGGGCGAGGGAGTCGAGCATCTTGCCGAGAGCCTCCGGCCCGCCGACGTGGGCGAGGTGGCCCTGCCCAGGAAGACGATGGACGCCGGCCCGCGGGATCCTCGCTCGGACCTGCTCGAACGATGTTCCGTACGGGGCGACGCCGATGTTGTCCTCGCCGACGATGAGGTCGACCAGGCCGGCGTGCGAGCCGAACGCCTCCGGCACCTCTGCCTGGGAGAGAGCACGGAGCTCGGCATGCACGGGTTCGCTGAGCCGGCACAACATGTCCCACGCACCACGGTCGGACCGCAGAGCCTCGACGTACTCCGCCGAGAACCCCGAGATCTTCCGGTTGACGATCTCGACGCTGCGGTCCCGGTCGCCGGCCTCGTCCGCCTCCCGCAGCGCCGGCAGCGCGTCAGCACCGAACCCGGGCGCGACCGGCTCGTACGCGATGACGTGGTCCACCGGCCGCTCGGAGGCGAGCAGAAGGGCGACGAGGCCGCCATAGCTCCAGCCGAAGAGGACGCTCGGTTCGCCGAGCTCCTCGATCACCGCCTTCAGATCCTCAACCTCGGTCCGGATCGAGTAGTCGGCGCCGAGCGGGCCCGACGGGGCGCGGCCTCGCCGGTTGACGATCGCGACCGACGGCCACGCGGTCGTCGCCCGGGCCACGTGCCGCCATCCCCAGGCATCGCTCATGACTCCGGGAAAGACCAGCAGCCCGGGGCTGCCGGCGTCGCCGTACACGTCGACCGTGATCGAGGCGCCGTCGCCGGTGGTGATCGATTTCTGAAACGTACGCTCCATAACTCCTATTATGAAACGGACGCTCTACAATTCAAGCCATGACCTCTCGCCCCGTCGGACGCCCGCGGGCGTTCGACCGCGACGACGCCCTGCTGGCGGCTGCACGCCTCTTCTGGAGCCGGGGCTACTCCGGCACG
This sequence comes from Nocardioides turkmenicus, assembly GCF_011045035.1. Taxonomy (GTDB): domain Bacteria; phylum Actinomycetota; class Actinomycetes; order Propionibacteriales; family Nocardioidaceae; genus Nocardioides; species Nocardioides turkmenicus. The sequence continues at coordinate 2,050 of NZ_JAALAA010000015.1, read as the reverse complement.
ACCACGCGAGCGCTCAGCTCGGCGCTCGGCATGTCCACGTCGAGCATGTATGCCGCGTTCGGCAGCAAGGCCGGCCTGTTCGAGGAGGCCGTCCGCACCTACGCTGAGCGATACCGGACCATCTACATCGAGGCGTGTGCCGAGCCCGAGCTCGGCGACGTCCTCGGTCAGCTCCTCCGTCGATCCGTGGAGGAGTTCACCCAGCCGAGCGCACATCATCCGGGGTGCCTGATCAGCAGCGCGGCGATGACGGACACCCCCGACACCATCGACATCCGCGCGTACGCGAGCGAGCTGCACGCCTCCAACGAGCGGCTGCTCCGGGAGCGCATCGAGCAGGAACGCGACGAGAGTCGGCTACGGATCGACATCGCGCCGTCGACGCTCGCTGCGCTCGTGCAGACGCTGTGGCACGGGCTGTCGACGCAGTCCAACCAGGGAGTGGGTCGCGACAGGCTGCTCGAGATCGTCGAAGCCGCTCTCGCGACGCTCCTCGTTCACGAGCGGCTGGGTGGTTGACGGGCCGGACTCGCCCGCGCCCAGGCCTACTCGGTCGAGTCCAGCGTGTCCTCGGGCACCACAGGCCCGCGGTCCGCCGTGCCGGGGTGGGCGAGCTGCTCGGGGCGGAGCAGGTGGGCGAGCCGCTCGGGTGAGACCAGGCCACGCTCGAGGATCAGCTCGGCGACCCCTCGACCGCTGCGCAGCGCCTCGCGGGCGATCTCGGTCGCGGCGACGTACCCGATCTCGGGGTTGAGCGCGGTGACGAGCCCGATGGAGTGCTCGACCTGGGCGCGGGTCAGGTCGCCGTTGACGGTGATGCCGCGTACGCAGCGCTCCGCGAGCACGCGGCATGCGGCCGCCAGGTGGGTGATGCTGCCGACCAGCGAGTGCAGGATCACCGGCTCGAACGCGTTGAGCTGGAGCTGGCCCGCCTCGGCGGCCATGGTGACCGTGACGTCGTTGCCGATGACCTCGAACGCGACCTGGTTGACGACCTCCGGGATGACCGGGTTGACCTTGCCCGGCATGATCGAGGACCCCGCCTGCATCGGCGGCAGGTTGATCTCGCCGAGCCCGGCTCGTGGCCCGGAGGAGAGCAGCCGCAGGTCGTTGCAGGTCTTGGACACCTTGACCGCGACCCGCTTGAGCACGCCGGAGAGGTGGACGAAGGCCCCGCAGTCCTGGGTCGCCTCGATCAGGTCCGGTGCGGTGACCAGCGGCAGGCCGGTGATCTCTTCCAGGCGACGCCGGGCGATCTCGGCGTAGCCGGCCGGGGCGTTGAGCCCGGTGCCGATCGCGGTCGCGCCCAGGTTGATCTCGTGCAGGAGCGTGACGGCCTCCTGCAGCCGGAGCCGGTCCTCCCCCAGCATCACCGCGTAGGTGCGGAACTCCTGGCCGACCGTCATCGGCACGGCATCCTGGAGCTGCGTACGTCCCATCTTGAGGATCCCGCTGAACTCCTCGGCCTTCGCGGCGAAGGCCTCCTCGAGGACGCGCATGGCGTCGGCCAGCGCGCCGACCGCGACGATGGTCGCGATGTTGACGGCGGTGGGATAGGCGTCGTTGGTCGACTGGCTGAGGTTGACGTGCTCGTTCGGGTGGAGCTCGCCGTAGCTGCCCTTGTCATGACCGAGCAGCTCGAGGGCTCGGTTGGCGATGACCTCGTTGGCGTTCATGTTGGTCGAGGTGCCGGCGCCACCCTGGATCACGTCGACCACGAACTGGTCGTGCAGCTCACCGGCGCGGATCTCCTGGCACGCGGCCACGATGGCCCCGGCACGCTCCTGGTCGAGGAGGCCGAGCTCGAGGTTGGCGAGCGCGGCTGCCTCCTTGACCGCGGCAAGCGCGTTCACCAGGTGCGGATAGGTGCCGATCGTGGTGCCGGTGATGGGGAAGTTGGCGCGGGCGCGCGCGGTGTGGACGCCCCAGTACGCCTCCGCGGGGACGTCGAGATCGCCGAGCAGGTCGTGCTCGCGGCGGGTCGGTGAGGTCATGGCTTCTCCGTCGGGTCGGTACGGGTCGTGGCGAGCGCTGTCTCTTATACACAGCT
>NZ_JAALAA010000014.1 GCF_011045035.1 Nocardioides turkmenicus | reverse complement strand
GAGCTGCGCGCTGCGGCGCAGCAGGCGGTTGCGGAGCGGACGGCTGCTGGGGCGCGGGCGACGGCGGCGTCCGACGTCCCGCCACCCGACGGCCGATCTGCCCGTCCCGCGACGGGGCAGGCGCAGGGGCCGGAGCAGGGGCCGGGGCTGGAGCAGGGGCCGGCGGCGGAGCCGGCGACGGGTCGCGCTCGATCGGAGCCATCACGGCGGTCTCCTCGGCGCCGGACGCGGCCCGACGAGGCTCGGGTCGAGACTCGGTCCGGGGCTCGGGTCGAGGCTCAGGCCGAGGCTCGGAGCGACGTCCGACCGGACGTCCCGGCTGGGCGACAGGCTGCGGCACCGGCTGCGCGACAGGCAGAGGAACCGGCTGCTGGACCGGCGCCTGGGCCGACCGCCTCGGGTCGGCGTAGCCGGCCCGGTCGTCGTACTGGTCATAGCCGTCGTAGCCGGCATCGCCATGACCGGACTCGTCGTAGCCGTAACCGTCATCGGCGGCGTACTCGTCCTCGTAGTCGTCATAGCCGTAGCCGTCGTCGGCGACGCCGGCACGCTGCTCCTTGAGCCGCCGGACGAGCAGGTAGATGCCCGCGATCGCGGCGAGCCAGATCCCGAACAGGCCGACCACGCCGGGGATGTCGCCGCCGAGGAAGAACGACGGCGGCGAGACGAGGAAGAGCACCCAGACGAGCAGGCCGGCGGCACCGGCGTACAGGTGGATCCTGGGCGGCAGTCCGGCCTCCTGCGACTGCAGGAGATGGGGCTTCAGGTAGGTGAGCGCGACGATCACCGCGACCAGGACGGTCACGGCGTAGACGAGTACGGCAGCGAAGCTCACGGCAGCGATTCTGTCCTAGACGTCGGGCGAGCCCGAATCGGGCTCGGGCGTGTGTGATGTGAGTCCCCCGACCCCGATCCCCCCGCCGGCATCGCCGGCGGCGGTCGACTCACGCCATTCTGCCTCCTCGGCGAGGCGGGCGATCAGAGCGTCCACCTCGTCCATCCGGTAGCCGCGCAACGCCACCGAGAAACGTACGCGACGCAGGTCTGCCGCCTCCAGGACACGGTCGCGGGGCACCAGAGCGTCGGGCTGGTCGCCGTACTCCTCCCCCATCGGCGCACCTGATCCGGCGGCGACGAGGGCGACTCCGCCGAGAACCAGCACGATGAGTGCCGCGAAGATCCAACCCATCCGTCAGTCACGCGCCTTCAGCATCAGCTCGACCGCCTCGTCCACGTCGTCGGTGAGGGTGATCATGTCGAGGTCGCTCTGCTTGATCCGGCCGTCGGCGAGCATCGTCTCGCGCATCCAGTCGAGGAGCCCCTCCCAGTGCTTCACGCCCATCAGGACGACCGGGAACTGGGTGATCTTCTTGGTCTGCGAGAGCGTCATCGCCTCGAAGAGCTCGTCCATGGTGCCGAGGCCGCCGGGCATGACGACGTAGCCCTGGGAGTACTTCACGAACATCATCTTGCGGACGAAGAAGTAGCGGAAGTTGAGCCCGAAGGTGACGTAGTCGTTGAGCCGCGCCTCGAAGGGCAGCTCGATGCCGAGACCGATCGACTCGCCACCGGCCTCCATCGCCCCCTTGTTGGCCGCCTCCATCGTGCCGGGGCCGCCACCGGTGATGACCACGAAGCCGGCCTCGGCGAGCTTGCGGCCCACCTCCTCCGCCTGGGCGTAGGTCGGGTGGTCCTGCGGCGTTCGCGCGGAGCCGAAGACGCTGATCGCGGGGCCGATCTCGGAGAGGTCGTTGAACCCCTCGACGAACTCCGCCTGGATCTTCATGACCCGCCACGGGTCGGTGTGGACCCAGTCGCCGTGGCCGGAGCTGTCCAGCAGTCGCTGGTCGGTGGTGCTGCCGGCGGGACGCCCCTTGGTGGGGCGCGGGCCGGAGCCGCTGCGTCGGGTCATGCGGTCAACCAATCACGAAGGGCCAGCTCGCAGGTGGTGATCTCGGAGATCCGCACGTGCTCGTCGGCTTTGTGGGCGAACATCGGGTCACCTGGACCATAGTTGACCGCCGGTATGCCGAGGACCGTGAACCGTGCCACATCGGTCCAGCCGAACTTGGGCCCGACCTCGCCGCCGACCGCCTCGATGAAGGCCTTGGCCGCCGGACGGTCGAGGCCGGGCAGCGCGCTGGGAGCGGAATCGGTCAGCGTGACCTCGTAGCCGTCGAAGAAGCTCTGCACGAAGGCGAGCGCCTCCTCCTCGGAGCGGTCCGGGGCGAAGCGGTAGTTGACCGTCACCACGCACTCGTCGGGGATCACGTTGCCGGCCACTCCCCCGGAGACGAAGACCGCGTTGAGACCCTCGTGGTATTCCAGCCCGTCGATGACCGGCTTGCGCGGGACGTACGCCTCCAGGCGGCGCAGCACCTCGCCGGCCTTGTGGATCGCGTTGACGCCGCGCCAGGAGCGGGCGCTGTGGGAGCGCTCGCCGGTGGTGCGGACCTCGACCCGCAGGGTGCCCTGGCAGCCGGCCTCGACGCCGGCGTTCGAGGGCTCCATCAGGATCGCGAAGTCACCGGCGAGGAGGTCGGGCTCGCTGGCCGCCAGCTTGCCGAGCCCGTTGTGGACGGCCTCGATCTCCTCGGCGTCGTAGAGGACGTACGTCACGTCGCGGTTGGGCGCCTCCAGGGAGGCGGCCAGCTTGAGGATGACCGCGTCGCCGGCCTTCATGTCGCAGGCGCCCAGGCCGTGCAGGATGCCGGTGGCCTCGTCGAGACGACTCGGGAAGTTGCCGTTGACGGGGACCGTGTCGAGGTGGCCCGCGACGACCACGCGCTCGGGGAGGCCGAGGTCGGTGCGAGCCACGATCGAGTTGCCCCGGCGCTCGACGACGAGGTGGTCGTACGCAGCCAGCGCCCGCTCCACCGCGTCGGCCAGCTCGAGCTCGTTGAGACTCACCGATTCGATGTCCATCAGCTGCCGGGTCAGCGTCACCACGTCGGTGGTCAAGTCGAGCGTCGCCATGGCACTAGTCAATCAGGGGACCTCTTGCCGACGTGCGCGAGCACCCCGTCGATGATCCGGGCGAGCCCGTAGTCGAGCTCGCGCGCGGGATCGGTCGCCGCCTGATAGGCCTCGCCTGCGGCGGTGCCGACGCGGTTGGCCAGCGGATAGTGGCTGCCGGCCATGACCTCTTCCAGCGTGTCGTAGTTGGCCTCCCACCACTCTGCCTCGGTCATGCCGGTGACCTGCTCAGCGCGGCGTTTCATCAGCTCGCTGCGGGCGATGTTGCCGGCGAACCCGATCAGCACGGCCACGGTCTGGTCCATCTCCAGGTCGGTCAGCCCGAGACCGTCGACCGCCCGCAGCTGCCACTCGTAGCGGTCGCTCATGTTGGGCCCCAGCCAGGGGCGTACGTCCTGCACCTCGAGCAGCCACGGGTGGGCCCGGAGCTCGTCGTGCGCGAGGTTGGCGACCAGCTCGAGGCGCTTGCGTGGGTCGTCGGGCAGGTCGGGCAGCGTCGTCCGACCGGTCACCTGGTCGGCCATGAGCACCAGCAGGGCGTCGCGGCTGGGCACGTAGGAGTAGAGCGTCATCGTCCCCAGCCCGAAGCGCTGGGCGATCGCGCGCATCGTCACGGCGGCCAGGCCCTCTGCATCGGCCAGGTCGATCGCGGCGTCGACGACCTCGTCGACGCTCACCTTCTGCTTCGGGCCCCGCTTGACCTTCGTCTCCTCGCGCCCGTCGGTCCGGTGGCGCCAGAGCAGGCGCAACGAGGGGTCTGGCTGGTCCGGCACGTCGCTCATCCTAACCTCCTCCGAAAAAATTTCGTACGTCGTACGGAACAAATGCTACAGTCGCTCCGTTGTCATCTTCGTACAGCGTACGAAATTGGAGGAACGTGCATGCCGAACGATGCGAAACCGGTGCCGCCGCGCTGGCTCAAGCCGATGAACAAGGTCTTCATGGCCCTGTCGAAGACCGGGCTCGGGATGAAGGAGCTGCCGGTGCTCACCGTGCCGGGCCGCGCGAGCGGCAAGCTCCGCAGCACCCCGCTCTCGGTGCTCGACCTGGACGGACGCCGCTACCTGCTGGAGGGGTTCCCGGGCGCCGACTGGGCCCGCAACGTACGCGCCGCCTCCGGCCGGGCCACGCTGCGGGTCGGCCGGACCACGGAGGACGTGCACCTCGTGGAGGTCGACGGCGACGAGGCGCTGACCGTGCTCCGGCTGTGGCCGGAGCGGATGGCGGACGGAGCGAAGATCATGCTGGACGCCGGGGTGGTCACCGCGGTGACGCCGGAGGCCTTCGAGGCCGTCGCCGGGCGCTGCGGCGTGTTCCGGATCGAGGTGGGCCGATGACCGCCTCTCCCCTGTCCGCGCACGCCGTGCGCAAGCGCTACCGCGACACCCAGGCGCTCGACGGTCTCGATCTGGAGGTCACCGCCGGCACCGTCCACGCCCTGCTCGGGCCGAACGGTGCCGGCAAGTCGACCGCGGTGAACGTCTTCGCGACGCTCACCCGGCCCGACGCCGGCGAGGTGCGGGTCGGCGGCCACGACGCCGTACGCCACCCCGCCCGGGTCCGCTCGACGATCGGCCTGGTCGGGCAGAGCGCCGCGCTCGACGAGGCGCTCCACAGCCGCGAGAACCTGGTGATGTTCGGCCGGCTGCACGGCCTGTCGAAGACGGCTGCCGTACGCCGCGCCGGGGACCTCCTCGCCGCCTTCGGCCTCACCGAGGCCGGCGACCGCAAGGTCTCGGGCTACTCGGGCGGGATGCGGCGGCGCCTCGACATCGCCGCGGGTCTGGTCACCCGTCCGCAGATCCTCTTCCTCGACGAGCCGACCACGGGGCTGGACCCGCGTGCCCGCCACGAGGTCTGGGAGATGGTGCGGCAGGTGGTGGCCGACGGGACGACGGTGCTGCTGACCACGCAGTACCTCGACGAGGCCGACCAGCTGGCCGACATGGTCACCGTCCTCGGCGCCGGCCGAGTGATCGCCGAGGGCACGCCCTCGGCGCTGAAGAGCGACCTGGGCGGCGACCGGGTGATCATCACCGCGACCGGGCCGGACGACCTCGCCCGGATGGCGGGCGTCCTCGGTTCCGCGGCCGTCGCCGACCCCGACCGGCTCGAGGTCACGGTCGAGGCCGGTCCGGCCGGCGGCGGCGCCGCCGTCGTCGAGGTCGTACGCAGCCTCGACTCCGCCGGCATCACGGTCGACGACGTGCTGCTGCGCCGGCCGACCCTGGACGAGGTGTTCCTCCACCTGACCGCACCCGAGACCGAGCACCACCACGAAGGAGCCGCCCGATGACGGAGCTGACCTCAGGACTCACCTCGACCCTGCGGCAGACGTGGGTGATCACGCTGCGCGACCTCAAGCACTGGCAGCGCGAGCCGTGGGGACCCGTCTTCGGGATCCTGTTCTCGATCATGATGCTGCTGATCTTCGGCTACCTGTTCGGCGGCGCGATCGAGATGCCGGGTGGCGGGACGTACCTGCCCTATCTGCTGCCGGGCGTGCTCGCACTGACCATGATGTTCGGCATCGACGGCACCATGGCCGTGGTCACCGAGGACACCAAGCGCGGGGTGACCAACCGGTTCCGCTCGCTGCCGATGAGCGGCCTCGCGGTGCCGCTGGGACGGGCGGTCGCCGACCTGGGCAACTCGGCGGTCCAGCTGGGCGTGCTGATGCTCGGCGGGCTGCTGATCGGGTGGCGGATCGAGGGCTCGTTCCTCGAGGCGGCCGCCGCGGTCGGGCTCCTGCTGTGGCTACGGCTGGCGATGCTGTGGCTGGGCATCTTCCTGGGCCTCACGCTGCGGATGGAGGGCGCGCTGACGATGGTGCAGGTGCTGGTCTGGCCGCTGGGCTTCTGCTCGAGCCTGTTCGTCTCTCCCGAGACGATGCCCGGATGGCTCGGCTTCCTGGCCGCGTGGAACCCGGTCTCGGCCACCGCCACGGCCTGCCGCGACCTCTTCGGCAACCCGACCGGGATCACCTCCGGCCTGCTCGCCGACCACGCGATGCTCCTGGCGGTGGCCTGGCCCGCGGTCCTGCTGGCGATCTTCGTCCCGCTCTCCACCCGGGCGTTCCGGCGGCTGGGCTGACCCTCGAACGATCGAGGCCCGGGAAGGCGAATCGCCTTCCCGGGCCCATTGGTCGAGGGGTCGTCAGGCGGTGGCCGGCTCGAGAGCGTCGGTCTTCTCCGAGGCCTTCTCCTTGGCCGGCACGACCGCGCGGGTCAGCGACCCCAGCGCGAAGGCGACGAACAGCAGCACGACACCCAGGCCCGCGACCAGCGCCGAGAGACCGAAGGCGGTGACCGCGGTCAGCAGGGAGGCGCGTACGAACGACGACTCGGCGGCGACCTCGCGGATCGGGTCCTCCTGGTCCAGCTCGGCGTACGTCTTGCCCTTGGTGATCCCCAGGGCGTGCTTCTCGACCGTGGCGGCCTGGGCGTACGCCGAGAACGGCCCGTCGACGGTGTCTCCGGCGAGGAACGAGGCGTCGTCGGCGACGGTGATCTCCTGCGCCTTCAGCTGGGTGTGGGCCAGGTAGTAGCTGGCGGCGCCACTGGCGATGAACAACAGGCCGAACAGCCCGATCAGGGGGCTCAGCAGCTTCGCGATCCGAGGTTTGCGGGTCATGTCGACCAAGGCTCACCTAACTTACTTTCCGCGGAAAGCCCCGGAGGGTGTGATCTTCGTCCTCCAGAGTTTTTTTCGGCGAACTGTCGGATCGGCGTCGAGCCGTTCGTGGAGTGGGTGAGAAGCGGCCGTACGGACCGCGCCAACCACCACCAGAACCACGACACGAGAGGCACCATCATGAGCACCAGCACCTTCGCCCAGGCCACCACCACCGACCACGGTCAGTTCGCTTCGCGGATCCCGGTCTGGCTCGTCAGCACCGCCGCCGTCCTCGTCGGCGCCCTGGTCACCGGCGTCTACGAGTTCGTGGCCCGCGCCACCGGGGTCCCGTTCGACGTCGCCCTCCCCGGCACCGGCGTCGCCCCCGCCGCGATCCCCGAGACCGGACTCGCCTGGGCCGTCGCCGAGCTCGGCCTGATCGGCATCATCATCGCCGTCTGCCTCACCCGCTGGGCCAAGCGCCCGCGCTCGACCTGGAAGCGCACCGCGTGGACGCTGACCGCACTCTCGCTGGTGCCCAGCCTGGTCGCCGTCACCGACTCCTACGCCACCAACATCATGCTGGTGATCTCCCACCTCGTCGCCGCCGCGGTGATCGTCCCGACCGTCGCCGCCCGGCTGGCGGAGCGCAACCCGCGCCGCGCCTGAAGCCCTGGGACACCGTCAGCCCGGTGGCCGGCGAGCGATGATCAGCTCGCCGACACCGGGCATCGGCGTCGTCTCGACCGTGAACCCGGCGGCGTTCAGGTCGGCGAACAGCGCCGGCCGCGGATGGGTGCGGTAGTACATCACGAACGTCGGCCGCCACACCGCGTTGCGCACGCGCATCGCCAGGTCGAACCCGGTGAGCAGCCAGTACGCCGGCTGCGTCGGCTTCGGCGCGCGGCTCATCGGCAACGCGAACACCCCGCCCGGCCGCAGCGCCCGGTAGACGCCGTCGAAGAGCGGCCCCCGCTCCTCCGGAAGAAAATGCCCCAGCGCCCCGAAGCTCACCACCAGGTCGTACGCAGCCTCGAACGGCAGCGCGCGAGCATCCGCCCGCACCAGGTCGGCGTCAGGGTGCGCCGCCCGGGCCTGCTCCAGCATCCCCGCACTGAAGTCCACCCCGGTCGGCCGCTCCGACGTCGCCTCCTCGAGCAGCGCCAGCCCCGCCCCGGTGCCCGTGCAGACGTCGAGCCCTCGCTCGAACGGCCCGTGCTCCCGCAGCGCGGTGATCGTGGCCGCGAGCATCCAGTCCGGCGTGCGGAACGGGGTCGCGTCGAACTTCGGCGCCAGCAGGTCGTACCCGCGCTCGACCGACGACAGCGCCTGGACCGCGAGCTCGCGAAGCGTCGGTCCTCTCACGCCTCCCAACCTAGCCCCAACGCAGCAGGGCCGGAGCCGATCGACGGCTCCGGCCCTGCTGGGTTGTGGTGCTGGACGGATCTCGACCCGCTTCGCGGGTTCGCAGGCTCAGACCTTAGCGACCGCGATCTGCGCCTTCTCGCCGTCGCCCAGGTCGACCGGGTTGCCGTCGAGGGCGTCGACGACGTCGTAGGTCGTGGCGAGGGTCTCGCGGGCGATCAGGTCGGCGTGGGTCGTGGCTGCCTCACGGACAGTCGCCGACCCGGCCACCGACAGGATGATGCGGTCCTCGACGTTGAGGCCGGAGTCCTTGCGGGCCTGCTGGACCGCGCGGACCAGGTCACGGGCGAGACCCTCGGCGGCGAGCTCGGGGGTGACGACCGTGTCCAGCACGATGAACCCACCGGGGAGCATCGAGACCGCGATGTCGTCGGAGGCGGAGCCGGCGACGGTCTCGAGCGTGTATTCACCCTCGACCAGCGCCAGACCACCGGCGACGACCTCACCGGAGTCTGACACCGACCAGTCACCGGACTTGGAGCCCTTGATGGCCTTCTGGACGTCCTTGCCGAGGCGCGGCCCGGCGGCGCGGGCGTTGACGGTGAGCTTCTGCTCGATGCCGTAGGTGCCGGCCTCCTCCGAGTCGGCGGCGAGCAGCCGGACCGACTTGACGTTGACCTCGTCGGCGACGATCTCCTCGAAGCCGGCGATGTCGGCACCGACCACGGTCAGGCCGCCCAGCGGCAGACGGTTGCGGAGCTTGCGCGCCTTGCGCAGTGCGGAGGTCGAGGAGCAGACCGCGCGGACGGCGTCCATCCGGGCGACCAGGTCGTCGTCAGCGGGCAGGTCCTCGACGACCGGGTAGTCGGTCAGGTGCACCGAGCGGCCACCGGTCAGACCGCGCCAGATCTCCTCGGTCGTCAGCGGCAGCAGCGGCGCGACCAGGCGGGTGACCGTCTCCAGCACCGTGTAGAGGGTGTCGAAGGCAGCCTTGTCCTCGTTCCAGAACCGCTCCCGCGACCTGCGGATGTACCAGTTCGTGAGCACGTCGATGAACCGCTGCGTCGCCTCGCACGCCTCGGCGACGTAGTAGTCGTCCATGGCGGTGGTCATCTCGGCGACGTAGTCGCGCAGCTTGGCCAGGACGTAGCGGTCCAGCGGGTCGGTGGACTCGGTCGAGCCGGTGGTCTCCAGGTTGGCCGCGTTGGCGTAGAGATGGAAGAAGTACCAGCTGTTCCACAGCGGGATCATCACCTGGCGTACGGAGTCCCGGATGCCCTGCTCGGTGACGACCAGGTTGCCGCCGCGCAGGATGGGTGAGGACATCAGGAACCAGCGCATCGCGTCGGCGCCGTCGCGGTCGAAGACCTCGTTGACGTCGGGGTAGTTGCGCAGGCTCTTGGACATCTTCTGTCCGTCCGAGCCCAGCACGATGCCGTGGCTGATGCAGGACTGGAACGCCGGCCGGTCGAAGAGCGCGGTCGCCAGGATGTGCAGCGTGTAGAACCAGCCACGGGTCTGGCCGATGTACTCCACGATGAAGTCGCCCGGGAAGTGGTGGGCGAACCACTCCTCGTTCTCGAACGGCACGTGGTTCTGGGCGAAGCTCATCGAGCCCGAGTCGAACCAGACGTCGAGGACGTCGGGCACCCGGCGCATCATCGACTTGCCGGTCGGGTCGTCGGGGTTGGGACGGACCAGGTCGTCGACGTACGGCCGGTGCAGGTCGGGGTTGCCGTCGGCGTCCTTCGGCAGGGTGCCGAAGTCGCGCTCCAGCTCCGCGAAGCTCCCGTAGACGTCGAGACGCGGGTAGGCCGGGTCGTCGGACTTCCACACCGGGACCGGGGAGCCCCAGAAGCGGTTGCGGGTGATCGACCAGTCGCGGGCGTTCTCCAGCCACTTGCCGAACTGGCCGTCCTGGATGTGCTCGGGCACCCAGCGGATCTGCTGGTTGAGCTCGAGCATCCGGTCCTTGATCTTGGTGACCTCGACGAACCAGCTGCTCACACCCTTGTAGATCAGCGGCTGACGGCAGCGCCAGCAGTGCGGGTAGGAGTGGTTGTAGGACTCGCGGCGCAGCAGGATCGTGCCCGCAGTCACCGATCCCCCGGCCTCGCCGCGGGTGACCGCCTTGAGGTGGTCGATGATCTGCAGGTTGGCGTCGAAGACCTGGACACCGGCGTAGTCGACGACCGGCGCGGTGAACTTGCCGTCCTTGCCGACCGGCATGACCGCCTCGATGTTCTCGCGGTCGGTCACCTCCTTGTCGACCTCACCGAACGCACCGGCGGTGTGAACCGCCCCGGTGCCGTCGGTGGTCGTGACGGCGTCGTCGGCGGCGACGATCCGGAACGCGTTGGCGCGCCCGAGGTAGTAGGAGAACGGCGGGGTGTAGCTGCGGCCGAGCAGCTCGGCGCCCTTGTAACGTCCGAGGATCGTCGGCTCGTCGGCGTCGGGGAACAGCTCCTTCTTGTACGCCGCGAGCCGGGCCTCCGCGAGGACGTACCTGGCCGTCTTGTCGGTGCCCAGGACCGGGCCCTCGACGACGACGTAGTCGATGTCGGAGCCCACCATCACGGCGAGGTTGGACGGCAGGGTCCAGGGGGTGGTGGTCCAGATCAGGATGTGGGCGCCGTCGAGGACCTCGTCCTCGCCGGTCGCGTCGAGCGCGTAGCCGACGGTCACCGCCGGGTCCTGGCGGTCCTTGTAGACGTCGTCGTCCATCCGCAGCTCGTGGTTGGACAGCGGGGTCTCGTCCTGCCAGCAGTAGGGCAGAACGCGGAAGCCCTCGTAGACCAGGCCCTTGTCGTAGAGCGTCTTGAAGGCCCAGATCACCGACTCCATGTAGTCGGGGTTGAGGGTCTTGTAGTCGTTGTCGAAGTCCACCCAGCGCGCCTGGCGGGTGACGTAGTCGCGCCACTCACCGGTGTACTTCAGCACCGAGGCCCGGCTGGCCGCGTTGAACTTGTCGATGCCCATCTCGACGATCTCGTCGGTCGTCTTCAGACCGAGCTGGCGCATCGCCTCGAGCTCGGCGGGCAGGCCGTGGGTGTCCCAGCCGAAGCGCCGCTCGACGCGCTTGCCGCGCATCGTCTGGTAGCGCGGGACGATGTCCTTGACGTAACCGGTCAGCAGGTGGCCGTAGTGCGGCAGGCCGTTGGCGAACGGCGGGCCGTCGTAGAAGACGAACTCGTTCTCGCCGTTCTCGCCGGCGTCGCGGTTGTCGATGCTCGCCTGGAAGGTCCCGTCCTTCTTCCAGTAGTCGAGAATCTGCGTCTCGATCTCCGGGAAGCGTGGGCTGGCCGGGACGGCACTCTTGTCGGCTGAGGTGACCTTCGGATAGGCCATCGGCGGCATCTCCTGCTGGGTGGTGGTGTGGGTTTCGTCTGCCACAGGGACGATCTCTCGACCGCGGTACCACCCTGCTTGCCCATGCCTGGGCCACTTCGTTCCGGCTGTGACGGGCCACTCCCGCCGGGTTCTACTCTCCGAAGATTTCTTCCCGGGGCTCGCCGCTGATGACGGCTCGAACGCCTGTAAGGAGAAGGGTACGCCGCCCGCGGCCCCCCGCGCGAACCCGATTCACACGGCGCGCCACATCCGCACGTGCGGCCCGATCTGGGGGTCGTCCCACGGCTCACCGATCACCCGGAACCCTGCGCGCTCGTAGAACCTCGCCGCCGACGTACGCGCGTTGCACCAGACCAGCCCGCCGCCCCGGGTCGCGACATGGTCGAGTGCAGCCTGCAGCACCTCGCCACCCACACCCTTCCCGCGCCACCCGTCCGCCGTCGCCATCCCCCGGATCCGCCACCCCTTCCCGGGATGATCGGGCAGGTCAGGGCACGGTTCCGGGAAGAGCCCGACGCACCCGACCATGCTCCCGTCGGCATCCAGCGCCGCGTACGTCGCGACCTCGGGGTCATCATCCCCCGGCACCCGCGCCGCCTCCGGCGGCCCGCCGTTGCGCAACACCTTCGCCCGCAACGAATACGTCTCTTCGACCGCCACCCGGCGCACCGTGATCACGCCGCAATCATGCAGGCATGGACCTCAACCGGTCGGCGACGGCACCGGAAAGCGCCTCGTGGACGACCTCGGGGTGCAGCATGACGTCCTCCCAGGTGAACCGTAGGACGATCCAGCCCGCTGCCACGAACCGGTTGTAGCGGGCCGCATCCTCGACCAGCGCCCGACGCGTCCCATGGAACTCGAACGAGTCGGCTTCGATGATGATCCGGAGCCGACGGTCGGCGAGGTCGACCCGGCCGAGGAAGTCGGGCTCCGCGATCCTCACCTGGGGCTCGACGTCGAGCCCGTCGACCTGGATCGCGATCGCGCGCAGACAGCTCTCGAAGGCGTTGTCAGCGCCTCCGTGCGCCAGGTGGGCCACCCTGCGGACCCCGCCCGCTCCCGGACCGAAGGTGCGATCGGCGGCAGCGACCAGCTCTTCGCGGCCGACCCCGAGGCGCAGCGCGGAGTCGGCGACGCACAGCGCCTCGTCGAAGGGCAGCTTCCGAGAGCAGTCGATCACCGTGCGCAGCCGCGTCGTCACGACGCCATCCACATCGCAGGCCGGGATGTCGAGCCGACGGACCATGACGCCACGAGCGATCGAGCGGCGGATCCGCCGGCTTCGCGGGATCGTCACCTCGGGGCGCAGGGGGACGTGCTTGACCGACCAGCCCCACACCAGCGCGGCGCTCAGCCCCGAGACGACTCCGCGGAGCTGCTCGGCGGCAGCGATCGCGGCTACGGCTACGGCCTTCTCCTCTTCGTTCACGCCCGACTCATACCCAAACTCATGAGTTCTAAACCGAATGCACACGGTCGTTACGTATGTGACGAATGAGGCGCCTCATTCGTCACATACGTAACGACCGTGTGCATCGCTCGCTCAGACCCGCCGCACCAGTCGCACGTTCGGCCCGAACTCCGGGTCCTCCCACGGCGCGCCGACCTGCTGGAAGCCCGCCCGCAGGAACAGTGGAGCGCCGGCGGGCGTGGCGTTGCACCAGACGGTCCCGCCGGCGTGGTCGTCCGCATGTGCCAGAGCTGCGGCGAGTACGGCCGTCCCGACTCCGCGTCCGCGCCACTCCTCGGCGGTCGCCAGGCGACGGATCCGCCACGTGCCCTCCGTGGAAGGGAACACACTGACGCTCCCGACCACGGTGGCATCTGCGTCCTTGGCCGCGAAGGTCGCCACGTCCGAGTGGTCGTCGCCTGTGACCTTCGCCGACTCGGGCGACGCACCGCCGTGGAGGACCAGCGCTCGGAGTGGATAGGTCGCGGCGGCCGGGACACGGGTGACGGTGAACGCGCTCGAAGATGCCACGTCGCGACCGTAGCCGGATGGGACGGCTCTGGTGGGCTGATCGGGCGACGGCCGAGGCAGCACCCTGGCAGGATGCGCGCATGAGCCTGATTCGCTACGAGTACGCCGACGGGTGCGCGCGCATCACGATGACCAACCCTGACCGGGGCAACGTCTTCTCCCCCGCGGCCGGGGACGAGCTGCTGGCGGCGATCCTGCGGGCGAAGGCGGACTCGGCGCGGGTGATCGTGCTCGCGGCGGAGGGGAAGTACTTCTCGGTCGGCGGCGACCTGGCCGGGTTCGCGGCGGCCGACGATCTGGGGCCGTACATCCTGGAGCTCGCCGAGGGCGCGAACCGGATGATCACCGAGCTCGTACGCTGCGACGCGATCGTGGTCAGCGCGGTCCAGGGGACGGCGGCGGGGGTCGGGTTCCCGCTGGCCGCGGCCGCCGACATCGTGGTCGCCGCGGACAGGGCGAAGTTCAGCCTCGCCTACGCGAAGGTGGGGCTCTCGGTCGACGGCGGCGGCTCGCTGCTCGTCCACACCCTCGGCCTGCACCGGGTGCTCCGGCTGACCCTGCTGGGCGACATGCTCTCTGCCGACGAGGCGCTCGAGGCCGGGCTGGTCGCCCGCGTCGTACCGGCCGACGAGCTCGACGCGACCGTCGACGAGGTCGTCGCCACCCTGCTGGCCGGGTCCCCGGAGGCGCTGGCGCGCACCAAGCACCTGATCCGCGACGTCGCTGACCCGAACCCCGAGTCGGCCCTGCGGCGCGAGGCGGAGTCGATCTCCGCGCTCGGCGGCTCGGCGTCCGGGCGCGAGGGCATCAACGCGTTCCTGGAGAAGCGGCCGCCCAGCTTCGGTGGCTGAAATCCGTTGGCCGAAAGGCGCTTGTTCCGACAGGGTGAACCCATGAGCAGCGATCAGCGACAGGTCGGATTCGAGGGCATCTGGCTTCCCGAGGGCGAGGACCCACGCCTGCAGAAGGAGCAGCCTGTCGGCGAGCTGGCGACCTATCGCGACTACCTGCGCCACTACCGGCTCACGCTCGAGCTCAAGTGCCAGGACCTCGGTCCGGAGGACCTGGCCAAGCAGAGCGTGCCGCCGAGCGACCTGAGCCTGATCGGGCTGATCCGGCACATGGCGCGGGTCGAGCACGGCTGGTTCCAGCGGGTGCTGAAGGAGAACCTCGACATCCCCCGCCTCGACGCCGAAGACCCCACCGGCGGCTTCCACAAGGTCGAGCCCACCCAGGAGTCGGTCGACGAGGCGTTCACCAGCTGGCGCGAGCAGGTCGCCCTCGCCGACGAGTGGCTCGACTCGATCGACGACAGCGTGCTCGGCGAGATGCGCGACACCGGCAACGAGCAGGCCAGCATCCGCGACATCCTGGTCCACATGATCGAGGAGTACGCCCGCCATGCAGGCCACGCCGACCTGCTGCGCGAGACCATCGACGGGCGTACCGGGCAGTAGCCCCACCGGCCGTCGGGACGACGGTTTCCTGAGACTAGGCTGAGACAGCGGTCACAAGCGACCGCTTACCCGCTGAACCCGAGGGAGACCATGTCAACGTCGACCGCCAACCCCACCGGCTCGGGCCCACGGTCCGGGCCCAATATGAAGTCAGTCGCCATCTGGTCCGCCGTCGCTGTCGTCGGCGCCGTCTGCTGGGCCATGCTCGCCCTGTCCCGAGGCGAGGAGGTGTCGGCGCTGTGGATCCTGTTCGCCGCGCTGTCCTCGTACGCGATCGCCTACCGGTACTACTCGAAGTTCATCGCCGACAAGGTGCTGAAGGTCGACGACACCCGGGCCACCCCGGCTGAGCGGCTGGAGAACGGGCAGGACTTCGACGTCACCGACCGTCGAGTGCTCTTCGGGCACCACTTCGCCGCGATCGCCGGCGCCGGCCCGCTGGTCGGCCCGGTGCTGGCCGCGCAGATGGGTTACCTGCCGGGCACGATCTGGATCATCGTCGGCGTCATCCTCGCCGGCGCCGTACAGGACATGGTCGTCATGTTCTTCTCGATGCGCCGCGACGGCAAGAGCCTCGGTCAGATGGTGCGCGAGGAGATCGGCACCGTCGCCGGCGTGGCCGCGCTGATCGCCGTCTTCGCGATCATGATCATCATCCTGGCGGTGCTCGCGCTGGTCGTCGTCAATGCGCTCGCGGAGTCGCCGTGGGGTGTCTTCTCGATCGGTCTCACCATCCCGATCGCGCTCTTCATGGGCTTCTACCTGCGCTACCTGCGCCCCGGCCGCGTCAGCGAGGTGACCGCCATCGGCGTCGCCCTGCTCCTGCTCGCCATCATCGGTGGCGGGTACGTCGAGGAGATGGGCCTGGCCGACTCCCTCACCCTCTCCCACGAGACGCTGGTTATCTGCCTGGTCGTCTACGGCTTCGTCGCCTCGATCCTCCCGGTGTGGATGCTGCTCACCCCGCGTGACTACCTCTCCACCTTCATGAAGGTGGGCGTCATCGTGCTGCTGGCCGTCGGCCTGGTCATCGCGGCCCCGGCGCTGCAGAACGAGGCCGTCACCGACTTCGCCACCAACGGCGAGGGCCCGGTCTTCGCCGGCAAGCTGTTCCCGTTCGTCTTCATCACCATCGCCTGCGGCGCCCTCTCCGGCTTCCACGCGCTCATCTCCTCCGGCACCACGCCGAAGATGGTCGCCAAGGAGAGCCACGTCCGGATGATCGGCTACGGCGGCATGCTGATGGAGTCGTTCGTCGCGATCTCGGCCCTCATCGCGGCCTCGGTCATCGACCAGGGCATCTACTTCTCGATGAACGCCGCCGCCGGCGCGACCGGCGGCACCCCGGAGACCGCAGCCGCCTTCGTCAACGGTCTCGGCTTCACGATCACCCCGGCCGAGCTCGAGGCAGCCGCGGCCAGCGTGGAGGAGACGATCATCTCCCGCACCGGTGGCGCCCCGACCCTGGCGTTCGGGATGTCGCTGATCTTCACCGAGGCGTTCGGCGGCGGCCTGGCAGCCTTCTGGTACCACTTCGCGATCATGTTCGAGGCGCTCTTCATCCTGACCGCCGTCGACGCCGGCACCCGGGTGGGCCGGTTCATGCTCCAGGACACGATCGGCAACGTCTGGAAGCGCTACGCCGACACCTCCTGGCGGCCGGCGGCCTGGTCGGCCTCCGCGCTGGTCGTACTGGCCTGGGGCTACATGCTCTGGATCGGCGTCGGCGACCCGCTCGGCGGGATCAACCAGCTGTTCCCGCTCTTCGGCATCGCCAACCAGCTGCTCGCCGCGATCGCCCTGACCCTGGCCACGGTGCTGATGTTCAAGCACGGTCTGGCGAAGTTCGCCTGGGTGCCGGGCATCCCGCTGGCCTGGGACCTCATCGTCACCATGACGGCGAGCTGGCAGAAGGTGTTCAGCGACAACCCCGCCATCGGCTACTTCGCCCAGGCCTCCGCCGCCCGTGAGGCACGCGACGCCGGTGAGCTCTACGGCGTCGCGAAGACCCCCGAGGACGTCGACCAGATCATCTACAACTCGACCCAGAGCGGCATCCTGCAGGCAGCGTTCGCGCTGCTCGTGATCGTGATCGTCGCCGGTGCCGCGGTGACCGTGGTCAAGGCGATCCGCGCCGGCGGGCTGCCGACCACCGAGGTGCCGAAGGTCGAGTCGAAGATCGTCGCGCCCTCCGACTTCTTCGCCACCAAGGAGGAGAAGGAATCCGTACGCGAGTGGGAGGCGTCCCAGAAGACGCCGGTCTCATGAGCATCCTGACCGAGCGTGTCTCCGGCGCCTGGCGGCTGCTCCGCCAGGCGACCGGGGAGGCGAAGTGGGACGAGTACGTCGCCCGGTGCGAGCGTGAGGGCGTCGAGCCGATGACCCGGCGTGCGTTCGAGCGTCACCGGGCCGACGAGAAGGAGCACAACCAGCAGGCCCGCTGCTGCTAGCGGCGGTCTAGCGGGGGTTGTCGTCGGCGAAAGCGGCGTCGAGCCAGGCATAGACCTGCGAGTCACCTCGGGTGACGAGCAGGACGATCTGCTTCTCGGCGTCGCTGACCGGCTTGCCGTCGATCCAGCTCCGGACGATGTCGGAGGCGGCGCGGCGTACGACCTCCACGCCCTTGGCCATCGCCCACTCGGGGGCAGGGTGGCCTTTGCTGCTGGCCACGCCAGGGATCTCCAGGGTCCAGGTCTCGTCCTCGGCCTGGATCAGCTGGGGCGTCGGCGGCGCACTCTTCTTGCTCACCCGTCCATGGTCGCACGCAGGCCGGTCGCGATACGGGACGAGTAGGGTCGGCCCATTAGACTGCGCCGCGTGACGAATGCAGCTTGGGGCTTCGGCCTCGTGACGTACGCCGCCGACAACTCTGTGCTGGACGTGTGGTTCCCCGCGCCGCAGCTGGGCGACAAGCCCGCCGACGCGACCGCGCCGGCCGAGCTGACCGCGCTCGAGGGCGCCGACGAGGTGCGCCAGGTGACCAAGAAGGTCGCGCTCGTGGAGGTCAAGGACCTCGACACGGCGCCCGATTCCACCGAGGACGTCTGGCTTCGTCTCCACCTGCTCTCGCACCGCCTCGTGCAGCCGCACGGGCAGAACCTCGACGGCATCTTCGGCCTGCTCACCAACGTGGTGTGGACCAGCGCCGGCCCGTGCGCCGTCGAGGGTTTCGAGCTCACCCGCGCCCGGCTGCGTGCCGCGGGCCAGCACGTGACCGTCTACGGCGTGGACAAGTTCCCGCGGATGGTCGACTACGTCGTGCCGTCGGGGATCCGCATCGGTGACGCCGACCGCGTCCGCCTCGGCGCCCACCTGGCCCCCGGCACCACCGTCATGCACGAGGGCTTCGTCAACTTCAACGCCGGCACCCTCGGCGCCTCGATGGTCGAGGGCCGGATCTCCGGCGGGGTCGTCGTCGGTGACGGCTCCGACGTCGGTGGCGGCGCCTCGATCATGGGCACCCTCTCCGGTGGTGGCAAGGCCGTCATCTCCATCGGCCAGCGCTGCCTGCTCGGCGCCAACTCCGGCATCGGCATCTCGCTCGGCGACGACGCCGTGGTCGAGGCCGGCTGCTACGTGACGTACGGGACCAAGGTGACGCTGCCCGACGGCACCGTGAAGAAGGCGGGCGAGCTCTCCGGCGCCTCCAACATCCTCTTCCGTCGCAACTCGGTCAGCGGCGCCATCGAGGCCGTTCCGTGGAAGGGCGAGGGCATCGAGCTCAACGCTGCCCTCCACGCCAACTAGTGGGTCGCTGAGTTGAAGAAGCTCGTCACCACGTTGGTGGTGCTCAGCGTGATCGCCGGCGGCATCTACTGGGTTGTCCAGGCCGCGACGGACAAGCTGGACTCGATCCTGCCCGACCTGCAGCACTGCACGGCGGTCGCGGGCGAGTACGAGGCGCGCTTCGACCCCGAGCAGATGGGCAACGCGGCCGTGATCACCGCGCTCGGGCTCAAGCGCGGCCTGCCCGCGCGGGCGGCCACGATCGCGATCGCGACCGCGATCCAGGAGTCGAAGCTCTACAACATCAGCCACGGCGACCGGGACTCGCTCGGCCTCTTCCAGCAGCGTCCGTCGATGGGCTGGGGCACCGAGGAACAGGTCCAGGACCCGATCTACGCCACCAACAAGTTCTACGACGCGCTCGTGAAGATCGAGGGCTACGAGGACATGGTCGTCACTGAGGCGGCGCAGGAGGTGCAGCGGTCGGCCTACCCCGAGGCGTACGCCGACCACGAGGGTGAGGGCCGCGCGATCGCCTCCGCGATCAGCGGCTACTCCCCCGCCGCCCTGACCTGCCGGATCGACGAGCCCGAGGCCGGCTCCGGCAAGCCGCAGGCCACCAAGACCGAGATCAACCAGCTGCTCGGCGGCATGGTCGGCCGGGCCCGCGTCGAGGGCTCGACCGTGGTGATCCCCGTCGACGCCGGCCAGACCGGCCAGCGCGGCGGCTGGACCGCCGCCCACTACGCGCTCGCCCGGGCCAGCGAGTTCGGCGCCACCGCTATTGCGTACGACGGACGCACATGGTCCGCCGGCGAGAACGAGGAGTGGGCCAAGACCCCCGAGGTCACCAACGAGCGGATCGTCGTCACCCTCGCCTGACCCGGTCGGCCGAGGCGTCACCCCGGTCGGCCGAGGCGTCACCCCGGTCGGGCGAGATGCCAGCAGGTGACGCCTCGCGCGACGTACGTGACGCCTCGGCCGACGCGGCCGACGTCTCGGCCTCAGTCGGCCACGTCGACGTGGACGTGGTCGCGGTGCTCGAGGATGGCCTGGTCGCCGCCACGGTCCGGGATCTCGTAGTCGCGCCAGCCAGCGGCGGAGCGCCACCGGGTCCAGATGCGGTCGTCGTAGATGACGGTCTCGATGTCGAGGCGGTCGGCGTTGGCGACGAGGTACTGCGCCAGGGACCAGCCCTTGATGTTGTTGCGCGCGTTGACGGGGCGGAAGAAGTAGTCGACCGCGCGGCCCTCGTAGTGGGCCGAGCCGGCCATGTGGCCGGTGGTCACGCCGCCGGGCTGGAAGCCGCCTTCGGGGAGCCCCCCGTACGCCTGGCGTACGTCATCACGCAGGGCCTCCGCCCGCGACGTGAGTCCGGCGCCGCTGAGCTGGTCCGAGACCTCGTCGGAACCGCCCTTGACAACGCACGAGAACGCCTCGGGGGTGTTGCCGGTCAGTGCCGAGGCGAGAGCCCGTGCCTCCGGCTCGGCGTCGCGGTAGCTGTCGCGTGAGCCGTCGCTGATCTGCTGGGCGACACCGGGGACGGACTGCTGGCGGTAGTCGGCAACGCCGGAGAGCCGGTCGTAGAGCGCACCAGCCTTCGCCGCGTCCCGGTCGAGCGAGTGGTCGGCGAGCTCGACCGTCAGCACGACGGAGGCTGCGCGGGCGGGGAGCCCGCGGCGTACGGCCTCAGCGGCGACCGCCGAGGCACGTTCGGCCTGGTCGGCGGAGAGGTCGTAGGTCTCGCCCTCGGAGGTGACGGTGCACGACTCACGGGAGAGGACCGGGACGCCACCGACGCCGACGCCGAGAAGCCGCAGGCCGGCGAAGACCAGGGCGACGGCGATCACGATGCCGAGCACGATGAGGTGCTTGCGCACCGGGCGCAGCTGCTTGCGGGCCTGCCGCGCCGACTTCCGAAGCGCCTCGCGGGCGGGCTCCGGCAGCCTCGGTCCGGACGGGCCGGGCGCGGGTGGCCGCGGTCCCGGGGGCGGGATGGTCGGCGGGCCCGTGGGGGTCCCCGGCTGTGCGCTCACGCCACCAATCTTCACGTACGGGGCAAGCCCCGCCTGGCTCGATCTCTCACTCGGCCAGGCGGGCGACGGCCGCGTCGACGCGCTCGTCGGTCGCGGTGAACGCGATGCGTACGTGCTGGCTGCCGGCGCGACCGTAGAACGCGCCGGGAGCGGCGAGGATGCCGCGCTCGGCGAGCCATTCGACGGTGTCCCAGCAGTCCTCGTCACGAGTGGACCACAGGTAGAGGGAGGCCTCGGAGTGGTCGATGCGGAAGCCGGCCGACTCGAGCGCCGCCTTGAGCTTGGTGCGCCGGGCGGCGTAGCGGGCGTGCTGCTCCTTGGCGTGTTGGTCGTCGGCGAGCGCGGTCACCATGGCGACCTGCTGCGGGCCGGGCATCATCAGGCCGAGGTTCTTACGGACTTCGAGGAGCTCGCCGAGGACCGCGGCGTCACCGGCCACGAAGGCCTCACGGTAGCCAGCGAGGTTGGAGCGCTTCGAGAGCGAGTGGACGGCGAGAATGCCGTCGAACGAACCACCGCACACGTCCGGGTGGAGCACCGAGACCGGCGAGGCCTCCCAGGCGCACTCGATGTAGCACTCGTCGGAGATCAGCAGCGTGCCCCGCTCGCGGGCCCACTCCACGGTCTTGCGCAGGTGCTCCACCGGGAGCACCCGGCCGCTCGGGTTCGAGGGCGAGTTGATCCACAGGATGCGGGGCGCCTTCGGGCCGAGCGCGACCAGCGAGTCGGTGGCGACGGTGTCGGCGCCGACGAGTGCCGCGGAGACCTCGTAGGTCGGGTAGGCCAGCTCCGGGTAGGCGATCAGGTCACCCTGGCCGACACCGAGGTGGAGCGGCAGCGAGCCGATCAGCTCCTTGGAGCCGATCGCGGGGAGCACGTTGTCGAGCCCGAGACCCGTGACCCCGTGGTTGCGCGCCAGCCAGTCGATCGCGGCCTGACGCACCGCGGCCGTGCCGACCGTGGTCGGGTAGCCCGGCGAGTCGGCCGCGTCGGCGAGCGCCTTCTGGATCACCGCGGGGGTCGGGTCGACCGGCGTGCCGATCGAGAGGTCGACCAGCCCGCCGGCGTGCGCGGACGCCTTCTCCTTGAACGGCGCGAGCTTGTCCCAGGGGAAGTCAGGCAGCCGCTGTGAGACCAGCATCAGTCCTGGTTCTGCGGGGGCAGCGCAGCGACGAACGGGTGGTCCTTGTCGATCTCGCCCATGCGGGCGGCACCACCGGGCGAGCCGAGGTCGTCGAAGAACTTGACGTTGGCGTCGTAGTACTCCTTCCACTCCTCCGGGGTGTCGTCCTCGTAGAAGATCGCCTCGGGCGGGCACACCGGCTCGCAGGCGCCGCAGTCGACACACTCGTCGGGGTGGATGTAGAGCATCCGCTTGCCCTCGTAGATGCAGTCCACCGGACACTCGTCGACGCAAGCCTTGTCCTTCACGTCAACACAGGGCTGGGCGATGACGTACGTCATTCGGGGCTCCTCCAAGCGGGGTATCACGAAAGTCAGAGGGGCGCGACTGGCCCTTCAGGGGACAGCCTAGTATCCCCCCGTGCCTGCTCATCTCCTGGGACCACATGTCGTCGGCAAGCGGATCGTCATCCGCCGCCTCGTCCCGGGCGAGACCGGCCCCACCGGCGGGCCCGCCTTCACCGACATCCTCGGAGTCTGTACGTCCTGGGCCGACGGCACCGCCGTCATCGAGCGCGAGTCGGGGGAGCAGGTGAGCGTGCCGGTCGCCGAGATCGTCTCCGGCAAACCGGTGCCGCCGCGGCCCAACGTACGTCTCCGGATCGGGGTACGCGAGGCCGAACTGCTCAGCGCCGCGATCTTCCCCGGCACCGCCTCCGAGCCGCTCGGCGAGTGGGTGCTCTTCGACCACGAGGTCTCGGTCCGCCGGCGACCGAACTCGGCGCTGGCGATCGGCGACCCGGGTGTCGGGCTCGACGCGGCCATCGACAAGGTCGAGAGGTTCTACCGGAGCCGCCACAAGCGTCCCCGCGTGAAGGTCGAGGTCGGCTCCGCAGCCGAGGAGACCGTCGTCGAGCGCGGCTGGGTCGAGGACGTAACCGTCGAGTTCCGGCTCGCCGGGCTCGCCGCCACCCGCCGCCTCCTGCCGCCGCCCGTCGAGGACGCCCACGTGGAGACCGTGAGCGGGACCGACGGCGCGCAGGTGCTGATCACCCTCGGTGACACCGCCCGGATCATGGGCACGATGGAGCGCGACTGGCTGGCCGTCCACGACCTCGAGGTCGCCGAGTCCCACCGCCGCCAGGGGCTGGCCACCAAGGCCCTCGCCACGCTGCTCGAATGGGGTGCCGAGCGCGGCGCCCGCGCCGCCTGGCTGCACGTCGAGACCACCAACGACGCGGGCCTCGCGCTCTACGAGTCCCTCGGGTTCACCGAGCACCACCGCTGCCGCTACTACGCCTCGCCCACCCCATAGATCACCACGTAGATCACCCCGTAGCGGAGCCGTCCGAGCCCGCTCACCCGGAGTTCCACGAGTGCTCATCTGCGCCTGCTGGGGTGATGGAAACCCCCACTCGAGGAGCAGACGATGGAATCGGGCATCAGCATCACCAGGCGAGGAATCCTCACGTCCGCGACCGCGCTGGGCGCGGCAGCGGCGGTCGGCACGACGTTGGGCGGCGCCCTGCCCGCGGCGGGCCAGACGTCGTCGGACAGCCCCCTGATCGGCAAGGTCAAGGCACCCGACCTGCACGTGATGAGCTTCAACATCCGCTACGACCGCGAGGGCACCCAGCCGGGACAGCCGGACTACTGGCCCGAGCGCAAGCCCCTGGTCACCGCGTTCGTCGAGCTCGAGAAGCCGACGATCCTGGGCGTGCAGGAGGCCGAGTTCAACCAGCTCGGCGCGCTCGAGGCCGGCCTCGGCCCGAAGTACCGGATGCTCGGCTTCGGCCGTGACGGCGGCGCCGGCGGCGAGTACTCCTCGATCTTCTACGACGCCTCCCGCCTCGAAGCCCTCTGGTGGGACCAGTTCTGGCTCTCCGACACCCCTGACCTGATCGGCTCGGCGACCTGGGGCAACACGGTGACGCGGATCGTCACCTGGGTGCGGTTCCGCGACCTGGCGACCGGCACGGAGTTCCTGCACGTCAACTCCCACTTCGACCACCAGTCCGAGAACGCCCGGGTGCGCAGCGCCGAGGTCGTCCGATCGCTCATCGCCGACTCCGGCCTCCCGGCCGTCTTCACCGCAGACTGCAACGCCGCGGCCGAGGCCTCGGCGTCCTACACCACGCTGGTGACCGACGGCGGCCTCACCGACACCTGGCTCGCAGGCAAGCAGCTGACCCCTCGCGTCGGCACCTTCCCCAACTACGGCACCCCCTCGCCCACCGGCAACCGGATCGACTGGATCCTGACCACCCCCGGCGTCACCGTGAAGGCCGCGGCGATCAACACCTGGACCCAGGACGGCCGCTGGCCCAGCGACCACACCCCCGTCCAGGCGCTCGTCCGCCTACCCTGACAGCAGGTCCCAGAGGTTCCCGAAGGGATCACGGAAGACCTGAAGCGTTCCGTAGGGCTCCTCGCGCACGGGCCCGACGAGCTCGACCCCTGCGGCGACCAGCCTCTCGTACGCAGCGCCGAAGTCGTCCACCCGCAGGAAGAACGTCACCCGGCCACCGGTCTGGTCGCCGACCCTCGCGGTCTGCGCCGGACCGTCGGCCCGGGCGAGCAGGAAACCGGTGCCGCCGTCGGGCGGACGTACGACCACCCAGCGTTTCGGGCGGCCGTCGTTCGTGGTCGCCGCGGCGTCCTCGGCGACCACGAACCCGAGTACGTCACGGAAGAACTCCACCGCCTCGTCGTAGTCGGGAACGACGATGGTGACCAGGTCCAGGTGCATGGATGAACCGTAGGGCGCAGGGCGCCCTCAGCAGGTCTTCAACGCCGGGGAGGCCGGCCCTTCGTGGGTGAGCGCGTCGAGGGTGAGGGCGATCGCGGCGGCGCTCATCGGGACGAGCAGGTGCTCGGAGAGGTCGACCGCGCAGGCGTCCTGGATGCGTACGTTGGTGGTGTTCGGACCCTCGGCGAGGAAACCCGACGTGTAGGGCACCACGACCTCGTCGGTGGCGGTGACGATCTGGGTGTAGGAGACGTCGCCCGGGGTCTCGTCGCCGGCGTTCAGGTCCGCGAGGAACTCAGACCCGGCGGTCTGCTGGGCGCACGAGACGCAGAGTCCGGTGGTGCCGGTCGCGCCGCCGTCCATGACGATCGAGGTGCCGTGGTTGGACGGGGCGATGCCGACGAGGTCCTCGACGAAAGGCGCGCCACCGAGGTTCTTGATGTAGTAGCGCGGCATCATCCCGCCCTGGGAGTGGCCCACGAGGGAGACCTTGTCGGCGTCGGTGACCTCGCGTACGCGCTCGACGAACTCGCCCACGTGCGCGGCCGAGTCTCGGATGTCGCCGGTCGCACGGTTGCCGTAGTCGAGCGAGTAGACGCAGAACCCGGCCCGCTTCATGGCCACCGAGATCGGGTCGAGCAGAGACCGGCGGTCGCCGAAGGTGCCGTGCACCAGGATCACCGGCGTCGGCCGCTCCGCAGACGGGACGCACCCCCAGTCGTTGGCACCGAGAGGGTCGCCGTAGGGCGATCCCGGCAGCGGGATCCCGGTCCGGCTCGGTCCCGCGGCAGCGGAGGCAGAGACCGGGACGAGGACGAGCGCGACGGCAGCGAGAAGACCGAGAAGACTCAGCAGAAACGGGCGCATGTCCGCTTCAACGAACCGATGTGACTGGCGTCACGATCGAAAACCTGTTGGCGGAGCCCTCGGCGCGGCGCCTACGATCGCCAACGGCACCGCCGAGGCGTGACGACCCTCAGCCACCCGGCACGGCGGCGCCCGCGCGTGCGGCGTACCGACGAGAGGCTGATGACACATCAGCGAAGGTGTGGTGGCACCGCGACCTAGCCCCCGCCCACACCTCCAGGGCCTCGCCACCTGGAGGAACGATGAAACCGATAGACCGTACGCTCGCCGCTCACCTCGCCACCGCCGCACCCGGCTCCACCGTCCGGCTGTGCGGGCACGTTCACCGCCGACGCGAGCTCGCGACCGTGACCTTCGTGGTGCTGCGAGACCGCAGCGGACAGGCACACACCCCGCCGGTCGAGCTGTGGCGCCCCGGACTGACGGCCGGGCTGCCGACCCTGCTCGACCACGCTCCGGTGACCTGGCGTCACCCCTCGGTCCGGGCGCGGTGGGAGCTCGCCGCGGCCTCCCTGCGGGGCTTCCGGGCGACGCTCGACGAGGGCGGGCGTCAGCCTCGACGTCGAGCTCGGCTTCGTCCGCGACCACCGGGATGTGCTGGCCGTGCTCCGCGAGGTGGTCGCCGGGATGGTCGAGGGGATCGAGACGTACGCAGCGGGCGCGGTCGAACGGCTCGGCGTCGAGCTTCCGGCGGTGCCGCCGGAGATCCCGGTCATCCACTTCAGCGAGGCACTGGAGCTGGTCGGCGCTCCTGTGGACGAGCCCGACCTGGCGCCCGAGCACGAGCGCGCGCTCGGTGCGTGGGCCCAGCAGACCCACGGCTCCGACTTCTTGGCCGTCGAGGGATACCCGATGCGGAAGCGGCCGTTCTACACCCACCCCCAGCCCGGCGATGAGCACTGGAGCAACAGCTTCGACCTGCTCTTCCGCGGCCTGGAGCTGGTCACCGGCGGCCAGCGCCTGCACCGGCTCACCGACTACGAGGCCGCGATCCGGGCGCGCGGCGAGGAGCCCGCGGCGTACGCCTCGTACCTGCAGGCGTTCGCACACGGAATGCCTCCGCACGGCGGCTTCGCGCTGGGCCTGGAGCGGTGGGTGGCGCGGCTCGTCCGAGCCGCCAACATCCGCGAGGTCACCCTGTTCCCCCGCGACCTCCACCGCCTGACGCCGTAAGTCGCTGGTCGAGCCGCCGGAGCCGCTAGGCGGAGGCGTGTCGAGACACACACAATCCTATCGATCGCCGAGGGGACTGTGTTGGTCTCGACACGCTCGCTAGCGCTCGCGGCTCGACCGGCAACCCGTCAGTTGGGGTCAGCGGGAGGCGGCGGGTTCTTCGACTCGTCGGAGCACTCGACCTCGTCCTGCGGGATGTAGGTGGTCTTGAAGGTCTCGGTGTCGACCTTGGAGCCACCCTGGTAGAAGTCGCGCCAGACGTTGATCGAGAAGCCCTGGGCGCCGACGGTGTTCTCGCAGTTGCCGTCGGTGATCTTCTGCTTGCCGAACGGCTTGAAGTCGTAACGCTCGCCGGTGCGGGCCTTGATGTCCCAGATCTTGGTGGACCACATCTCGACGGTCACCGAGCCCTGGCTGCTGCCGCTGGCGGGGTTGACCCAGGAGCGGATGAGGACGCCGTACTTGGTGTTGTTCTTGAACTTCAGGTCCAGCGTGGGCCAGGCGACGGTCGCCTCGCGGCCGATCGGGTAGCGGTCGATGTAGAGCGAGTGGGCCTTGTGCTCGACGTCCTGGAGCCCGGCGAAGAACATCGCGTTGAACGTCGTCGTCGCCATCTGCGAGACGCCGCCGCCGTAGTCCTCGCGGAAGATCCCGTTCTGGATCATCCAGCCCTTGGTGAAGCCGTTGGCGGCCGTACGCTCCCCGACGATGCCGTTGAGGGAGAAGGTGTCGCCCGGCGCGAGCACGGTGCCGTTGACCAGCTCGGCGGCGCGGCCGATGTTGACGTTGCGGTATTCGGCGTAGGGGAAGTTGGTGGTGAAGGTGGAGACCTTCTCCTTGATGCCCCAGGCCTTGGCCTCCTCGGTGGTGACCTTCGGCTTGGCGACCTTGGACTTCACCTCGACGGTGCGGTCGCCCTTGGGCGCCGTGACGACGTCGAGGAAGACCGCCTCCAGGTCCTTCTGGTTGAAGGTGACGCCCGGCTTGGCGGGGATGACCTTCGGCGCGCCGTCGACCATCTTGACGGTCGCGTCGACCGGCTTCGCGGCGTCGTCGGCGAGGGCCTTCTTGAGCACCTTCTTGAGCTTGCTCGGCGCGACCGAGGCCTGGAGCTCGCCGTCCTTGGGGTCGAACCGGATCGCGTCGCCGAACTCCTTCGGCGACAGGTCCACCGGTGTCTTCTCGAACTTCAGCGTGATCGGCGCGGAGACCGCCGGGGTGGCGACCTTGTCGACCGCCTCCTGGACGTCGGCCTCGTCGACGTCCGGGGTGAGCTCCTCGAGAGGTACGTCGGCCTTCCGGTCGCCCTCGACGAGCAGCTGCCCGGCGAGCGCGGTGCGGAGCGCGTCGTCGCCGACGCCCTCGCCCGCGACCGGCTGGGTGGTCTTGATCTTGCCCTTCTTGATGACGACGTCGCCGTCCTTGAAGGGCGTGCCGGCGCGCTTGTTCACCTTGGCCGCGACCTGGGCGATCAGCTTGTCGTCGGCCTTGATGACCGGCTCGATCTCGCCGCCGCCGGTGAAGTGCTTCCACAGCTTCACCGGGCTCCAGCTGCGGCCGGCGTCGGCCTTCTCGATCGTCGCCTCGGCGTCGAAGCTCAGCCCGGCCTCGGCGGGGTTGACCTCGGTGGTGCTGTCGCCGGCAGCCACGATGATCGGCTGGCTGTGGGCAGCGGCGAACTTCTCGTTCAGCAGCGGCTTCGCCGCGTCGGCCGTCATCCCGCCGATGTCGACGCCCGCGACGGTGGTGCCCTCGGAGATCTTGTCGCCGGCCACGGCGTACGCGGCCGCCCAGCCGACGAAGGCCAGGATGGCGACACCGCCGGCGACCGCCACGGCGATCTTGGCGCCGGTGCCGAGCTGCTTGCTCTCGGCGGCTACCGGGTGGGCGTAGTCGGGCTGGGCATAGTCGGGCTGCTCGAACGCGGACTGCTCGCTCGGAGCCGGCTCGTGCACGACGAACGGCCCGACCCCCATGACGGTCTCCTCGAGCGGCTCGTCGTCGTAGTCGGGAGCGTCCTGCACCTGCCGGTCGAGCGCGATCTCAGTGGCGGCCTCGCTGGCCAGGTCGGGGGCGGCGTCGACCGCCTCCGGCTCCGGCGCGAACTTCCGGTTCTTCGAGACGAACAGGAAGTTCTCCTCGCTCGGCAGCTCGGCGCGCTTCGGCAGCGCCGAGCGCAGCATCGTGCTCCGGAGGAGGGTCTCCTCGCCGGCGTCGTCGTCGGAACCGGCAGAACCGGCTTCGGAGGAGATGATCCGGGTCGCCCCGTCGGGCTCGTCGTCGGGCACGTTCTCCACCGGCTTGGCCCCCGTCGACTCGGCGACACGGGCGTCGATCTCGATCTGCGGGATCATGATCGTCTCGATGGCAGCATCGTCCGCGCCAGTGTGGCTGGCGTTGGACCCGTCCGCGTCAGTTTGCTTCGCGGGCTCGGGGGCCTTGGAGGCCTCGGGCTCATAGGACATGCCGCAGAGCCTAGGACCTATACCCCCCTAGGCCGAACCCGTAGCCCATCTTGGGACGTTCGTCACTCGCCGGTGAGGCCCCGATCCGCCGTCGAGGTGGCCCTCGACACGGTCGCCGTCGCCACCACGAC
Source organism: Nocardioides turkmenicus (assembly GCF_011045035.1). Lineage (GTDB taxonomy): Bacteria > Actinomycetota > Actinomycetes > Propionibacteriales > Nocardioidaceae > Nocardioides > Nocardioides turkmenicus. The sequence continues at coordinate 112,947 of NZ_JAALAA010000014.1, read as the reverse complement.
CATCAGCACGGCCCAGAAGATCATCAGGTATCCGGCGACATCGCCCGCGACGGCATAGCCGCCGGTCGGTCTCGGTGTGGCGGCCAGCGCGATGACGATCGCCCAGGTCGCTGCGTACGAGATCCGCCAGGCGCCGCGCGGAGACGCCAGCAACGCCGCCGACGACGCGGCCACGGCGAGCAGCAGTCCCCACCACCACGGGTGGACGGCGACCGCCGCGACCCCGACGACCAGACCGAGGACGACGCCGGCGAGGATGCCGCCGAGAAGTCTCACAACCCCGCGAAGAGGTCGGTCAGGCTGTCCCCTTCGACGCGCCCCTTGGCGATGCGGAAGTGCTCGTGGGACCACGCGGTCGTGCCGAGGCTGTTGGTCATCGCGAACATCCCCTGCTCCATGTCCATCTGGGTGGGGTAGGCGCGCATCGCGGCGACCTTCTGGTCGGCGTAGGCGGTGCCGTCGATCGCGGCGGCGATGTCGACGTCAGGGGTGGCCATCGGCAGCGGACCCTCGGGGTCCATGCCGCCGAGCGCCGCCTCGTCGCCGGCCGCGCGCGCCGCCCGCAGCCCCTCGCGGAGCCAGCTCTCGGCGATGGCGGTCCAGTAGATCCGGTCGATCTCGTGGGCCTCGCCGAGCTCCTTCTTGTAGGTCGGGACGGCCGCGAGATGGGCGGCGTACGTCGCGACCCGGTGGGCCTGGATGTGGTCGGGGTGACCGTAGTTGCCGAACTCGTCGTAGGTGACCAGCACCTGCGGGCGCACCTCGCGGATGATGGTGACGAGATGGTCGGCGGCCTCGTTGAGGTCGGCGTACCAGAAGGCGTTCTCGCGGGCGTCGGGGTCGGGCAGGGCGTGGGTGCGGTCCTCGCTCCAGGTCATCCCGGAGTCGCGATAGCTGCCGAAGCCGCCCAGCCAGCGGTGGTCGACCTCGTTTCCGTCGGGTGACGTCAGCGCCGCCATCGCGTTCTCGATCTCGCCACGCCGGTGCTCACCGAGGGCGTCGTCGCGGTCGGCGGCGAGGTGGGCCAGCTCGGGCACCAGGATCTCGCCCATCTCCCCCGCCGTGCAGGTCACCAGGGTGACGCGGGCACCCTCGGCGAGGTATTTCGCCATCGTCGCCCCCGTCGCGATCGTCTCGTCGTCGGGGTGGGCGTGGACGAGCAGCAGGCTCTTCTGTGAGGTCACGAAAGAGATCCTAGGAGTTCCCCAAATCCGGCCGCTTGATCCGCTTCGGATTGTCGGGGAGCTCGACGGGTTCGGGGGCGATCGAGTCGTCCGGCGCCTCCTCGGGGATGTCGAGCCAGCCGTCGTACTCGTCGACCAGCAGCTCCAGGACCATCTCCGGAGCGTCGGTCTCCACCGACCACGGGTGGTCCTCGTCGTCGTCCTCGCCCTGGTAGCGCTCCCTGCTGACCCTGGCCGTCCAGCCCTCCCGCTCGAGGGTCTCCGCGGCCGTCCGGGCGTGCTCCTCGTCGAAGAAGATGCCGCGCAGGGTCGATCCCTCGGGCATGCCGAGCACGTGGCGGAGCGCATCGAGGAACGGACGGTCGGGCTCCAGCCAGTCGACCGAGTCGAGGTCCTCGGCGGCCAGCCAGAGGACCTGGTCGTGCTCACGCGGCCGCGGCTCCCCCGCGACCACCCGGGCGGTGGCGGCGACCAGCCGGTGGCTCTCGCCGATGGGCGCCTCGCCCTGCATCCAGTCGAGCACCTCGATCAGGCAGCCGAGCTCCTCGCCGACCTCCCGGACGAGGGCGGCTTCCGGAGTCTCGCCCTCCTCGACCTTGCCGCCGGGGAGCTCCCAGCGTCCGGCGGCCTCGGGCGGGGACGTACGCCTCGCGGCCAGCACCTGCTTGCCGTCGGCGCTGAGGATCGCCGCGGCCACTACGGTCTTGGGGCTGTTCACGTGTGAGATTGTTCCCTAGAGGCCCGGAAAGTGGGGTCTCTTGGGTACGCTGCAACGCCGTGCCCCGCCCTCGTCTGCTCATCGCCTGCCTGCCCCCGTCCGGGGCCCCGTCATGAGCGATCAGCAGTGGCCGCCGCGGCAGCCCGGGGACGCTCGCCCGCCCTACCGGGGTCAGCAGCCCTATCCCGGTCCGCGGCAGCCCCAACGCCCCCAGCCGCAGCGTCCCCAGCCACAGCCGGGCCGGCAGCAGCCGCCGCAGCCCGGGCAGCACCAGCAGCCGTTTCCCGGCCAGCGGGCGCATCCGGGGCAGCAGCCTCGTCCCGAACAGCCCTACCCGGGCGAGCCGCGCTATCCCGCGCGGCGGCCGTATCCGTCCGAGCAGCAGCGGCCCTACTCGGATCAGCGCTATCCGGACCAGCGCTATCCGGACCCGCACCATGCGGAGCAGCCCTACACCGAGCAGCCCTACCCGGAACAGCCGTACGCAGGGCAGCAGCCACCGGCGTACCCGCACGGTTTCGGGCCTGGCCGGTTCGGCGAGGAACCGCCGAAGAAGCGGCGCTGGCCGAAGGTCGTCGTGGGGCTGCTGGTGCTCGCGCTGGTCGGCGTCGGAGGCTACGGGGCGTACGACTTCTACGAGCAGACCCAGAAGTGGGAGCAGACCACGACCGACGACCTCAACGGTGTCGGCAGCGACCTGTCGGTCGCGGTCGCGTCGCTGCGCAGCGTCGGCTGGGAGGTCACGGCCGCGGACATCGGCACCTGGCTCGAGCAGCCGGGCGACTACGGCGACGGCCTGCGGCTGCGTACGCTGCAGGCGGATGAGGCGGGCAACAGCTTCTCCGTCGCCGGCTACCGGACCTGGCAGGACACCTACGCCAAGCGCGACCACACCACCGTCGTGTGCGCGAACATCACTCTCGCGGCCGGCACCCAGAAGCCGCTCAGCGAGAGCATCACGGCCTGCCCCGACGACGTCCCGAAGACGGCGCCGGACGCCGCTGAGACCGACAACGCCGACACAGCCGACACCAAGACCGGCGGCGTCACCGGCCACCTCGCCGAGCTGGCCGTGAAGTCCCACGAGCAGCGTGCCGCGGGCGCCACCAGTGGCAAGCTGCTCCAGGTCGCTGCCCCGACGAGGCCGGTCGGCGACGTACGCGCCGACTCCACCGGGCTCGTCTGCGCCCCCGGGACGAGGGACCTCGGCGAGGGCGAGGGCTACGACGCCGGCAAGCTGATCCCGGTGCGCCTGTGCGCGGTCGAGGGGTTGCCCAACACCGGAACCGAGAGCACCAAGGGCGACCCCTACTACATCGACGGCTCCGAGGGCCTGACCGTGGTCAACGCGCGCATCTCCGGTGCCGCGGCGGCGCTGGTCAAGAAGGCCGAGAAGCAGGGCGTCGAGCTGGTCGCGAGCAGCTCGTTCCGGACGATGAAGAAGCAGAAGGCGCTGTGCCAGGAGGACGTCACCGGCGGCTGCCCGTCGGGCGACTACACGCTGACCGCCCAGCCCGGCCACTCGTCCCACCAGCTCGGTATCGCCATCGACTTCGAGGAGCCCAGCGTGACCGGCGGCAAGACCTGCGCCACGCGCGCCTCGGAGCCGTCGAGCGCGGTGTGGAGGTTCCTCAACAAGACCGCGCTGAGCGTCGGGCTGAAGCAGTACTCCGCCGAGGCGTGGCACTGGGACGCGTACGGCGGGAAGGACCGCTGCGCCCCGATGTGACGCCTCAGGCGCGCGGCAGCCGGGCCAGCTGCCGCGCCTGCGCGACCAGCCTGCCCGCGGAGTCCCAGATCTCGCAGTCCTCCTCGAACATGCCGCCGGAGAGGTTGCGCGAGGCGTGGGTGACCTTGAGCCAGCCCGGAGCCGGCTTGTGGCGGATGTGGCAGGTGAGCTCCAGGGTCGGCGCCCAGCCCGGCAGCTCGAGCCCGAAGGTGACCGGCGGCAGCGCGTCGAGCACCTGCAGCAGCGATAGCGGGTCGGGCTCGCGGTCGCGGTGCCGGAACCAGCCCGTGAAGACGGCCTCGCCGGTCGGCGCCGCGCCACCCCAGACGAACTGGTCCTTCGGCACGCAGAGCTCGTAGCGGTCCAGCATCGGCACGAACTCCTTCACCTCCTCCGGCGCCGTGGTCGAGGACAGGCACTCCTCGAGCGGCGGCAGCTCCGGCTCGGTCGCGGTGACCCGCTCGAAGCCGCTGCTCTTGGCGTGCAGGCCGTCGAGGTCCGCGTACGTCGCCGTGGTGGTGATCCGCAGGTCCTCGCCCTGCCACAGCTCGGCGGTCGCGATGGCCAGCGAGCCCTTGTCGCGCTTGGTCTCGATCCGGACCTCGGCCGGTCCCGGCACGCTCGCGCTGGCGTAGAACGCGCTCAGCACGATCGGGTCCGGGTGGCTCGGCAGGTGGGCCCGCAGCGCGTTGGCGATGACGGCGAGCAGATAGCCGCCGTTGACCCCGCCGCCGACCACCCAACCGGGAGCGAGCTCGGCTGCGTACGTCCTGTCGTCGGTCCTCCGGACCGCGATGTCGCGATCGAACTCGGCCGGTTCCGTATTACTCATGGGTAATAATCTAGATCGGTACCCGATGTGATGGACGATGGGGGCATGACCGACACGCCGTCGAACGAGAGAGACCCGCGGCACCCGCACTGGGTCTACGCCCACGGCTCCGAGCCGGACCCGCGGTTCACGCTGGCCAACGAGCGCACCTTCCTGGCCTGGGCGCGCACCGTGCTCGGGCTGCTCGCCGGCGCGGTCGCGCTGCACTCGTTCCAGGTGCCCACCACCGAGGGCGTACGCGTCGGGGTGATCGCCGTCCTGGTGCTCACCGCCATCCTGTGCACGGTCTTCGCGATGATCCGTTGGGCACGGGTCGAGCGGGCGATGCGGGAACGGCGGCCGCTGCCCGCCTTCTCCGCGGGGTTCATCCTCGCCGGGGCACTCCTGATCATCGGCGTGCTCCTGGGGTTCACACTGGTGCTCTGAGCGGCTCGACAGGGCAGACTTCACCTATGACTGAGCTCAAGCCTGTCCCTCACGGGCTGCTGCAGGCCTTCCGGGCGTACGAGAGCGCCCTGATGTCCGACGACGTCGCCGCTCTCGACGCGCTCGTCGCCGACTCCCCGACCACGCTGCACGGCGATGCCGCCGGACTCCTCATCGGCCACGAGCAGATCGCGGCCTCCCACGGGACGCGCGGCGGCGCGCCGAAGCGGCGCATCGTGCAGACCCACGTGCAGGTGATCGACGAGGACCATGCGCTGATCGTGGCCGTCACCGAGCTCGACCGCGGTGGCCGCGGGCTGCAGACGCAGCTGTGGGCACGAGACCCGGTGCGGATCGAGTACGGCGGCTGGCAGGTCACCGCGGCCCACGTCTCGGTGCCCGCCCCTGCCTTCGACAGCCGGATCTGGCGGGTCGTCGGCGACCCGCTGGTCTCCTCCCACACCGCCGACGGCGCGCTCTCGGGCGAGACCGTGGCGGTCAAGGACCTCTTCGCGGTGGCCGGCTTCGCGGTCGGCGCCGGAAGCCCGTCGTGGCTCGAGCAGGCACCGGTGGCCTCGTCCCACGCCGCCGCGGTGGCCTCGCTGCTGGACGCGGGGGCGTCGGTCCGTGGGATCGCCCGCACCGAGGAGTTCGCCTACTCGCTGTCCGGGCTCAACGCCCACTACGGCGCGCCGCCCAACCCGAAGGCGCCCGGCCGCATCCCCGGCGGCTCCTCGTCGGGGCCGGCGACCGCGGTCGCGCTCGGCCAGGCCTCGATCGGGCTCGGCACCGACACCGGCGGCTCGATCCGGGTCCCCGCCGCCTACCAGGGCCTCTACGGCATCCGTACGTCCCACGGGGCCGTCTCCCGGGAGGGTCTGCTCCCGCTCGCCAAGGCCTTCGACACCGTCGGCTGGATGACGCGCTCGGCCTTCCTGCTGCAGGCGGTGGGTGACGTACTGCTGCCGGAGTCGCCCGCGCCGGTTCCCGTCGAGGAGATCCACCTGGTGCCGTCGCTGGTCGGCCTCGCCGCGGAGGACGTCGCCACCGCGGTGAGCGAGGCCCTGCCCGAGGCCAAGCCGTTGGAGTGGGATCCGGCCAGACTGGACGAGTGGCGTCAGGCCTTCATCACCGGCCAGGCCTACCAGGCGTGGCAGGCCCACGGAGCCTGGCTCGAGACCCGCCTGGACACGCTCGGCGAGGCCGTGCGCGGGCGGTTCGAGATGGCTCGGACCGTGACCCGGGCGCAGGCCGACGAGGCTCGCGCCGTGCTCTCCCAGGCCCGCGCGGAGATCCTCGAGGTCGTCGGCGACCGGGTCCTCGCCTATCCCAGCGCCTCGACCGTGGCGCCGACCGCGGCCGATGCCGTCGGCGTCCGCGACGACACCCTGCGGCTCACCTGCATCGCCGGTATCGCCGGACTCCCGGCCGTCTCGATACCGGTGCGCACTCCCACCAACCTCCCCGCCGGTCTCTGCCTGGTCGCCGCGCCCGGCCGTGACCGCGACCTGCTCGCCCTGGCTCAGCGGCTGGCCGAGTAGTCGTCCGGGCCGTTACACAACGGCAACCTGTGTTTCGGCCACCGAAACGCTCGTTTCATAGGCTGTCGGGGTGACGACGCTCGCCGATTTCAACGCCCTGCCGGCCGCCGAGGCGGAAGCCTTCGTCGCGCCGTGTGTCGCCATCCCTTCCTGGGCGACCGGTCTGGCCGCGGGTCGTCCCTACACAGACGTCGATGACCTTCTCACGACCGCCGAACGGCTGGGCGCTGCCTGGACCGACGAGGAGGTCGAGGGGGCGCTGGCCGACCATCCCCGGATCGGTGAGCGCCACGCCGGCGACGGCGCGAGCGCGGCGCTCTCGGCCCGGGAGCAGGCCGGGGTCGACCCGGCCGACGTCGGGGTGCAGGCCCGGCTGAGGGTGGGCAACGCGGCCTACGAGGAGAAGTTCGGACGGATCTACCTGGTGCGGGCCGCGGGTCGGAGCGCCGAGGAGATGCTCGCGCTGCTCGAGGAGCGGCTGGAGAACGACCCGGCTACCGAAATCGCGGTGACCAAGGATCAACTCGCCGAGATCGCGTTGCTGCGGCTGCGAGGCTTGGTCACATGACCACCGTCTCCACGCACGTCCTCGACGCCGCGCTCGGCCGGCCTGCCGCCGGGCTCGCGGTGATCCTCATCCTTCCCGACGACAGCGCACGTACCGCGACGACCGACTCCGACGGCCGGGTGCGGTTCGAGGGCGAGGTGCCACCCGGACCGCACACGCTCACCTTCACGACCGGCCCCTGGTTCGCCGAGCAGGACCGCGAGACCTTCTTCCCGGAGGTGAGCGTCGGGTTCACCGTCACCGCCGGCGAGCACCACCACGTCGCCCTCCTGCTCAGCCCGTTCTCCTACACGACCTATCGAGGAAGCTGATGTCGATCACTCTTGGCCCCAACCAGCACGGCAAGGCGGAGGTACGCCTGGTCAAGGTCGACCGGGACGGCGCACGACACACCATCCACGACCTGAACGTGACCACCCAGCTCCGCGGTGACTTCGCGGCCGCCTTCACCGAGGGCGACAACGTGCACGTGCACGCCACCGACACCCAGAAGAACGTCGTCTACGCGAAGGCCAAGGAGCTCGGCATCACCTCCCCGGAAGGGTTCCTGCTCGACCTCACCGCCCACTGGGCCGCGCAGCCCTGGGTCACCGGGTCGGTGATGAAGGCGGAGTCGTACGCCTGGGACCGCATCTCGGCGAACGACTTCTCGTTCGCCCGGCGCGGGCAGGAGACGCGTACGGCGGCCGTGAACCGCTTCGACGAGCGGACCTTCGTCCTGTCCGGCCTGAGCGACCTGGTGGTACTCAAGTCGACCGGGTCGGAGTTCCACGGCTTCCCGCGCGACCGCTACACCACCCTCGCCGAGACGACCGACCGGATCCTGGCGACCTCGATCACCGCGTGGTGGCGCTGGGAGGCCCACCCGGAGGACTGGAACGCGGCGTACGACCGGATCCGCACGATCATGCTCCAGACGTTCGCGGAGGTGCACTCGCTCGCGCTGCAGCAGACCATCTACGAGATGGGCAAGGCGGTCATGGAAGCGTTCGAGGGGATCGCGGAGTTCAAGATCTCCTGCCCCAACAAGCACCACTTCCTCGTCGACCTCTCCCCCTTCGACCTGGAGAATCCGAACGAGGTCTTCTTCGCCGCCGATCGTCCCTACGGCCTGATCGAGGCGGCCCTGCAGCGCGACGGTTCGACGGAGCCGGACGCGTGGGCGTCGGTGCCCGGCTTCGCATGAGCGCGGACCAGCGGATCGACCGGCGGATCGCCCTGACCTACCCGTCGCTCTCGCCCCAGGAACGCAAGGCTGCCGACACGCTCCTCGAGCACCTCGACGACCTGGCGACCTACCGCGCGGCCGAGCTGGCCTCGCTCGCCGAGGTCTCCAAGGCGACGATGAGCCGGCTCTTCCGGTCCTTGGGGTTCGACGGGTTCGACGAGGTACGCGACCACCTGCGGGGGCTGCGTACGGCTGGTGAGCCGCGGCGCGTCGAGGGCGCCCCCGACCTGAGCGCGCACGCCGAGAACGAGGCGGCCGCGATCGCGCGCGCGGTGACGCAGGCCGGCATCGCCGAGGCGGTCGCGGCCATCTCCGGGGCGAGCGACGTGATGATCGCCGGCTGGCGCAACTCCTACCCGGTCGCGCTCCATCTGCGCCAGCAGCTCACCCAGACCCGCGAGCGGGTCACCCTCGCCCCGGCGCCCGGCCAGGTCATCGGCGAGGAGCTGGCCGAGCTCGGCGACGGTTCGGTGGTGATCGCGGTCGGGCTCCGGCGCCGGCCACCTGGCTTCGGCGAGTTCGTCGACGCCGCCGCGGCCTCCGGGAGCACGGTGATCGTGATCGCCGACCCGACCGGGACGGTCCACCTGGGGCGCGCCGACATCGGGCTGGAGTGCCCGGTCCAGGGCGGCCTCGCCTTCGACTCCCTGGCGGCGCCGATGTCGCTGGCGAGCGTGCTCGCCGACGGTGTGCTCCACCAGCGCGGCCGCTCCGGACGCGACCGCGTGTCCGCGATCAGCGCCACCTACGATCGGCTCCACGAGGTCGAGTGACAACGGGAGCACAATGACAGTAGAGACATCGATTCTCGGGCCTGTGCGAGGGGGAATCATGACCGACACCATGTGGCTGGAGCAGGCGGTCGCGCTGGCCGTCCGCAACGTCAACAACGGCGGTGGCCCGTTCGGTGCCATCATCCTCCGCGACGGCATCCTGCTCGGCACCGGCCAGAACCGCGTCACCCGCGACCTGGACCCGAGCGCCCACGCCGAGATCGTCGCGATCCGCTCGGCGTGCAAGGAGGCCGACAGCTTCTCGCTGGCCGGCTGCACCCTCTACACCTCGTGCGAACCCTGCCCGATGTGCCTGGCGACCGCGCTGTGGGCACGCCTGGACCGCGTCGTCTACGCGGCCGACCGTGACGACGCGGCCAAGGGCGGGTTCGACGACCGCGCCTTCTACGACCTGTTCGGCACCGGGCGCGCCAACGAGCACCACGACTGGCCGACCAAGGTCGACGAGCTGCGGATCCCCCAGGCGTACGACCCGTTCGACGCGTGGCTCGCCAAACAGGACCGCACCGACTACTGACCTGCCGAGGCGTCACCCGCGCAGGCCGAGGCGTCACGTACGTCGGCCGAGTGGGCACCAGAGTGCCCACTCGGCCGACGGGAGTGACGCCTCGCGCGACGGGGGTGACGCTTCGGCGCTAGCGGGTTGTCATCCCCATCCGCTCCAGCGCAACCGACTCCAGGAGCTGGACGAGGTTGTAGAGCACGAGCGTGACCACGGTGATGATCGCGACGGCGGCCCACAGGTCGTCGAAGCGGGCGGCGGCGGGGAACTTCTGGATGTTGCCGCCGATGCCCTTCCCGGTCGAGAGCCACTCGGCCAGGAGCGCACCGGTCACTGCGCCGGGCACCGAGACCCGGGCGGCGGCGAAGACCGACGGGAGCGCGCCGGGCAGCGACACCTTGCGGATCGCGGTGAGCCGCGAGCCGCCGTAGACGGCGACCAGGTCCAACGACTGGGGCGACGCCTGCGAGAGCCCGAACAGGACGGCCGCCAGCGCCGGGAAGAGCACCACGATGATCCCGAGCACCACGACCGAAGCGGCAGAGGCGCGACCGGTGATCAGCATGACCACAGGCGCGATCGCGACCAGCGGGATCGAGCGCAGCAGCAGCGCCAGCGGCATCACGCCGGCCTCGACCGTACGCGACAGGTTGAACAGCACCGCCGCGACCACCGCGAGCGCCATCCCGGCGACGAAGCCGAGCCCGGCGTCCTTCAACGTCACCCAGGTCAGCGGGAACAGCTCTGCCCGGTGGGCGGCGGCGTCCGGACCCGTGAAGAGATGGTCCACGACGTCCAGCGGACCCTTCGCGACGAACTCCGAGACGCTGGAGAACGACACGAACGCCTGCCAGAGCACGGCCACGATCGCCAGCGCGGCGAGGGTGTGCAGCACCGGCCCGATAACGGCGCGTGACAGTGATCCAGCACCCGATCTCATCCGGACCTCCCTGCGACCCATGGCGTCACCAGACGCGAGACCAGCCCCAGCAGCAGATAGCCGGTCAGGGCGACCAGGGCACAGACCAGGAAGACGGCCCAGAGCCGCTCCGGGTCGGGTTTGCCCTGCAGCACGATCAGCGTGCGCCCGACCCCACGGTCGGTGGAGCCGAGATACTCACCGAGGACCGCTCCCAGGATCGCCGTCGGCACCGCGATCTGCAGCGCGTTGAGGATCGCCGGGACGGCCGCGACGAGACGTACCTTCACCAGCTGCGTCCACACCGACCCGCCGTAGACCCGGACGACATCGAGCGAGGCGCGGTCGGCCGACTTGAAGCCCAGCACGGCGCCGACGACGGTCGTGAAGAAGACCATCAGCGCAGCCAGGAAGATCGAGGTCTTCGAGGGGTCCCCCGGCTGCTCGGCGCCACCCAGGACGACGATCGAGATGCCGCCGACGGCGACCACGGGCAGGCAGTACGTCGTCACCGCGATCTGCATGACGACCGGCTCCAGCCACGGCACCAGCAGCACCAGCGAGGCCAGCAGCAGCGCGATCAGGTTGCCCCACAGGAAGCCGATCGACGCCTCCATCAGCGTCTCCCGGAGCACACCGTCCCAGAACGCAGACGGGCCGGCGGCCGCCATCTCGGAGAGCACCGTCCACGGCGGTGGCACCGGCGTGAACCCGGTCCCGGCATCGGGCGGGAACCCGAGCACGGCCACGACCGCCCAGAGCACGAAGAGGGTGACCACGCCGACGATCCCGGCGAGCCAGCCCGGCACCCGCATCAAGACTCCGCCTCGGCGCGCCCGTCGTCCCCGAAGAGCAGCTCGGAGGCCCGGTCGGCGAGCGCGTGGAACTCCGGCGTACGCATCATCTCGGGCGTGCGCGGCCGGGGAAGGTCGACCTCGATGATCTCCTTGATCCGGCCCGGTCGCGGCGACATCACCGCGACCCGGTCGGAGAGGAAGATCGCCTCGTTCACGCCGTGAGTGACCAGCAGCGTCGTCGCCGGCTTCTCGGTCCAGATCCGGAGCAGCTCGAGGTTGAGGTTCTGCCGGGTCATGTCGTCGAGCGCACCGAACGGCTCGTCGAGCAGGAGCACGGACGGCTTGAGCGCGAGCGCCCGGGCGATCGAGACACGCTGGCGCATCCCGCCGGAGAGCTGCGCGGGACGGGCCTTCTCGAAGCCCTCCAGTCCGACGAGCTTGATCAGCTCGTGGATGTAGTCCATGTCGGGACGCCGTCCGGCGACCTCGAAGACGAGCTTGATGTTGCCCACCACCGAGCGCCACGGCAGCAGCGCGTGGTCCTGGAACGCGATCCCCAGCTCGGAGTCACGCCGCAGGTCGGCGGGGGCCTTCCCGTCGACGTACGCCTCTCCGCTGGTCGGAGTCTCCAGGCCCGCGAGGATCCGCAGGATCGTCGACTTGCCGCAGCCGGAGGGGCCCAGCAGGGCGAGGAACGAGCCCTGGTCGGTGTGGAGCTCGGTGTCCTTCAGCGCGGTGACAGCCTTGTTCCCCGAGCCGAAGACCTTGCTGATTCCTGAGAGTTGGATGCCGTCAGCCATGACTACTTCTGGTAGGCCTTCAGCTCGGGGTTCTCCTCGTAGATCTCGTCGATGATCGAGGTGTCGAACAGGTCCTCGACGGTCACCTCCCAGCCGGCGGCGGCGAGCGAGTCGACGGTCTGCTGCTGGAGCTCCTCGGAGATGGTGAACAGGCCGTTCTTCTCGGTCTCCGGGGTCGAGATCAGCTTCTGCGACTCCTCCAGGCCGCGCTTGGTCTTGACCGGGTCGAGCTCACCGAAGCTGGCCTCGAGACCGTCGGAGTCGGTGGCCGCCTCGTTGTAGTGGGTCGTGACGACCTTGACCACCTCCTCGGCCGGGTTCTTGAAGGTCTCGGTCCAGCCCTTGATCTCCGCGGTCAGCAGCGCCTTGAGGAGGTCGCGGTTCTCGGCGAGGTACTGGTCGGTGACGGTGTAGGTCTCGGCGACGTACGGCACGCCGTTCTCGGCGTAGGGCAGGTTGGTGACCTCATGGCCGGCGAGCTCGACGGTGATCGACTCGTTGGTCAGGTAGGCCATGAAGCCGTCGACCTGGCCCTCCATCAGCGGCGTCGGGTCGAACTCGACCGGGACGACGGTGATGTTGTCCTTCTTCTCCTCGAGGCCGTTGGCCGCGAGGATCGCCTTGAAGACGTTGACGTTGGAGTCCTGGACGCCGATCTTCTTGCCCTTGAGGTCGGCCGGCGTCGCGATGTTGCCGCCGTCCTTGAGGGAGAGGATGGTGAACGGGTTCTTCTGGAAGGTGGCGCCGATGATCTTCAGCGGCGCGTCCTGCTCGGCGATCGCGGAGCCGACCGAGGCGGCGTCGTTGATGGCCACCTGGACCTTGCCGGAGAGCAGCTTGGCGACACCGGTGTCGGGGCCGGAGATGCCGTTGACCGCGTCGAAGCCGGCTTCCTTGTAGTAGCCCTTGTCCTCGGCGTAGTACTCGCCGGCGAACTCCTCGTTCTTGATCCAGGAGTACTGCATCGAGATCGTCCCGAAGCCCTCCTCCTTGCCGCCATCGTCGGAGTCGGATCCACAGGCGGCCAGCGTGGTGGCGGCCATGACGGACATGAGGGCCGCAGCGGCCCGGAGTCGTACTGACTTACGTCGCGAGGTCCGAGAGGCGGGGGTAGACATCGAAACGAGTTCCCTTCGAGGAGTTTCACGCACAGGTCCCGGGGACCGTAGCGACCGGAGGTTTCAGGTGCTGGCACCAGCGTTTCGGCGTTGTAACGACCCTTTCAGGAAGAACTGTCAAACGTAGTGTTCGTTCCAGGGCGATCCCGAGCCACGGCGTCCGCTGGACAAGAATGCCGTGGCTGTTGTCTAGTTACCCAACGCGCGTACGCCGCAGCCGCTGTGCTGTGCGACACACCAGATCGGGCCGTTATCGGTTCGTGATCGCGCCGAGACCATTCGGTGACCGCTCTAGGTCGTACGTCGCAGCAGCGGCGGGTGCAGGTGCTCGGCCGAGCCCCGGCGGAAGAGCTGGGCCGGACGGCCGCCGTCCCGGGTCGTGGTGGCACCGGTCGGCTCGAGGAACGCCTCGGTCTTGGTGACCTTGCGGTGGAAGTTGCGGGGGTCGAGCCGCGCACCCCAGACGATCTCGTAGACCCGGCGCAGCTCGGCGACGGTGAACTCCTCGGCGCAGAACGCCGCGCCCAGCGGTGAGTACTCCAGCTTCGAGCGGGCGCGCTCGACGCCGTCGCGGAGGATCTCCGCGTGGTCGAAGGCGAGCCCGTCGCCGGCGAGCAGGTCGTCGACCGGACACCACTGCGCGTCCGCAGCGTCCGATCCCGCGGCCGGCACCGGGAGGTCGGGGGCCAGCGCGAGGTAGGCGACGGTGACCACCCGCGCCCGCGGGTCCCGCCCCGGAGAGCCGTACGTCGCCAGCTGCTCGACATGCACGCTGCCCGGCCGCAGGCCGGTCTCCTCGGCCAGCTCACGCGCCGCCGCCTCCTCGAGGCCCTCGTCCTCGAGGACGAACCCGCCCGGAAGCGCCCACGCGCCTCGAAAAGGCTCGATGCCGCGGCGTACGACCAGGGCGCAGAGCGCCTCGTCACGGACGGTGAGCACGACGAGGTCGACGGTGACGGCGACTTTGCCCACGTGGCCTTGGAGGTGCTCCATGGGCCGATCTTGCACCAATCGTCATCTTGACGACAAGCGCGCCACGCCTTATCGTCATTCTGACGCTAATAATCCGCATGCACAGACAGGGAGTCTGAGATGGCCGACATCGCCCGCTACCCGTTCCTCCGCCACCTGCGCGGGAGCACCACGACCCACGTCCAGCACCTGCACAACGGCACCGTCCGCCACAGCGGCGTCGGCGCCTCGTTCTGGTACCGCCCGCTCTCCGCGGTCCTCTCCGAGGTGCCCGTCGACGACCGCGAGCTGCCGCTGCTCTTCCACGCACGCACCGCGGACTTCCAGGACCTGACCACGCAGGCCACGGTCAGCTTCCGCATCGTCGACCCGGCGGCGGTCGCCGGCCGCATCGACTTCTCCATCGACCCCGAGAACGGTCGCTGGCGCGGCAGCCCCCTCGATCAGGTCGCCGGACTGCTGACCGAGACCGCGCAGCAGTACGCCCTCAACCTCATCGCCGGGCGCAGCCTGGCGGACGTGCTCGCCGGCGGCGTCGGACCGGTGCGCGACGCGATCGCGGCCGGACTCGGTGGCGACGAGCGCCTCGCCGCCACCGGCCTCGCGATCCTGGGCGTGCGGGTCGTCGCGCTGCGGCCCGAGCCCGAGGTGGAGAAGGCGCTCCTCACCCCGACGCGCGAGCGCGTGCAGGCGGACGCCGACAAGGCGACGTACGAACGGCGCGCGACAGCGGTCGAGCGCGAGCGGGCCATCTCCGAGAACGAGCTGCAGAACAAGATCGAGCTCGCCCGCCGCGAGGAGCAGCTGGTCAGCCAGCAGGGTGCCAACGCGCGGCGCAGCGCCGAGGAGAAGGCCGCCGCGGCCCGGATCGCAACCGCGGCCGAAGCCGAGCGCACCCAGGTGCTGGCCGAGGCGAACGCCCAGGCCACCCGGGCCACCGGGCTGGCGAAGGCCGACGCCGAGGCCGCCGCACTGGCCGCCTACCGCGACCTGCCGGAGGCGGTCCTGCTCGGCCTCGCGCTCAAGGAGCTGGCCGCCAACCTGCCCCAGATCGAGCACCTGGCGCTCACCCCGGACCTGCTCGCGCCGGTCCTCGCCAAGCTCGGCGCGCGGAGCGACGCATGAGCGTCGCCCCTCGCGTGGTGCTGGTCCACCGGGCCACCGAGCTGGAGGAGCTCGTCGCGCGTCACGGCACCCTCGGCCAGGTCGGCTTCTTCCTCTCCACACGAGGCCGCGACCTGGCCGAGGTGCAGGGTCGCCACGAGGCGCTGAAGTCGGCGATCGCGCAGGTCAGCGCCGCGATCCCGCTCGACTGGCGACAGGGATCGGTCGAGCGGGGCGATCTCGACCGGTTCCTCTTCGCCCCCGAGGACATCGTGGTCGTGGTCGGCCAGGACGGCCTGGTCGCCAACGTCGCGAAGTACCTCGACGGGCAGCCGGTGATCGGGATCGACCCCGAGCCCGGCCGCAACGCCGGCGTGCTCGTCCGCTACCCGCCCCGCGCCGCCGCCGACCTGATCCGCTCCACCGGCACCTGCGAGGAGCGGACCATGGTCGAGGCGCTCGCCGACGACGGCCAGTCGCTGGTCGCGCTCAACGAGGTGTACGTCGGCCAGGCCACCCACCAGACCGCCCGCTACCGGCTCACCGTGGGCGGCCGGACCGAGTCGCAGGCCTCCTCCGGCCTGATCGTCGCGACCGGCACGGGTGCCACCGGCTGGGCTCGCTCGGCCTGGGTCGAGCGACACAGCACGCTCACGCTTCCCGCGCCGACATCGCCGGACCTGGCCTGGTTCGTGCGGGAGGCGTGGCCCTCGCCCGCCACCGGGACGACCCAGACCGAGGGAACCCTGGCGGACGCAAGGCAGACAGGTGACTGCCTCACGATCGAGGTGGAGTCCGACCGTCTGGTCGCCTTCGGCGACGGCATCGAGACCGACACGCTCGCGTTGTCCTGGGGCCAGCAGGTCGTCGTACGCCGCGCCGAGCGGAGACTGCGCCTGGTCTCAGGCTGAGGCGATCGCTCCGGCGGCTGCGGCGAGATCGGCCACCCCCGCAGCGAGCTCGTCGGGCCGGTCCGTGGCCAGGTCCAGGTGGAACCCGAACAGCGAGGAGTCGACGAGGGTGACGATCCGGCCGGCTCGCTCGGGTGGCGCACCACAGGCGGTGATGTAGTCGCGCAGCGCGGCGTACCAGAGCTCATTGGTCTCCCGGACGACCGAGCGGTAGGGCTCCATCCCGATCAGCCCGGTCGCGGCCGCCTGCAGGTAGATCTGCAGGCAGCTGTGCAACGGGTCGGTGCGGTAGGCCCGCCACAGCGCCTCCACCCCGGCGCGTACGTCCTCGGCCGGCTCCAGCGCGGCGACCGCCGCCACGGAGAGCTCGTTGGTGCGCGCCACCACCGCGGCGACGAGCTCGTCGCGGCCGCCGAAGTGGTAGATCAGCATCCGGTCGCTGGTGCCGATCGCGGCCGCCAGCGGACGCAGGGTCAGCCCGATCAGCCCGTGCTTGTGAACGTGCTCGACCACCTGCTCGAGGAGCTCCTCCTTGCGGTCCATGGAAAGCATTATGCCGAACATGTAGCGACTGCTACATTTCTGTCTGATGTAGCGGTCGCTACACGCGCCTCAGGAGGACCCCACCCATGTACGCCGCAACCCTGCTCGTCGTCGCGATCGCGATCGAGGTCGCCAGCACCGCGCTGCTCCCCCGCACCGAGGGATTCCGCAACCTGCCCTGGTCGATCGCCGTCCTGGCCGGCTACGGGGCCTCGATCTGGCTGCTGTCTGTGGTCGTCGAGCGGATGCCGGTCTCGGTGGCGTACGCCATCTGGTCAGGCCTCGGCACCGCCCTGGTCGCGGGCATCGGCGTGATGTTCCTCGGTGAGCACCTCACCGCGGCGAAGGCCGGCTTCCTGGCGATGATCGTCGTGGGCGTCGTCGGCCTGAACCTCTCCGGCGCCCACTGATCCCCGGGTCAGATCGCCGCTGCCGCGGCCCGGCCCGCCGCACGCCCCGAGAACAGGCAGCCGCCGAGGAACGTGCCCTCGAGCGCGTTGTAGCCCATCATCCCGCCGCCGCCGAAGCCGGAGACCTCGCCGGCCGCGTAGAGCCCGGGCAGCGGGGTGCCGGCCGAGGTCAGGCAGCGGCCCGACAGGTCGGTCTCCAGCCCGCCGAGGGTCTTGCGGGAGAGGATGTGGAGCTTGACCGCGATCAGCGGGCCGGCCTCGGGGTCGAGGATCCGGTGGGGCCTGGCGGTGCGCTGCAGCTTGTCGCCGCGGTAGTGGCGGGCGGCGTACAGCGCGGTGATCTGGGCGTCCTTGGTGAAGTTGTTGGCGATCTCGCGGTCGCGGGCCTCGATGATCCGGCGCAGCTCGGCCTCGTCGATCTGCGGGCCGGTCGGGTCCTTCTCGGCGAGGCCGTTCATGCCGTGGACAAGGGCGGTGAGGTTCTCGGCGACGACGAAGTCCTCGCCGTGCTCCATGAAGCTCCTCACCGGGCCGGGCCCCTTGCGCGCGCGCTCGGCGAGCAGCTTGAGGTCCTTGCCGGTCAGGTCGGGGTTCTGCTCCGAGCCGGAGAGCGCGAACTCCTTCTTTATGATCTTCTCGGTCAGCACGAACCAGGAGTAGTCGTAGCCGGTCTGGCGCAGGTGCTTGAGCGTGCCGAGGGTGTCGAAGCCGGGGAAGAACGGCGCCGGCAGTCGCTTGCCGGTCGCGTCCAGCCACAGCGAGGACGGGCCGGGCAGGATCCGGATGCCGTGGTTGGCCCAGATCGAGTCCCAGTTGCGGATGCCCTCGACGTAGTGCCACATCCGGTCGTCGTTGATGATCCGGGCGCCGGTCGCGCCGGTGATGGCGAGCATCCGGCCGTCCACGTGGGCGGGTACGCCGGACACCATCGACTTCGGAGGGGTGCCGAGCCGGGCCGGCCAGTGCTTGCGGACCAGGTCGTGGTCTCCGCCGATGCCGCCGGAGGTGACGATCACCGCCTGGCCACCGAGCTCGAAGTCCTCGACCTCCGTGCGGGAGGACGCCTGCCCGCGCTCGACGTCGCTGGGCTCGAGCACCTTGCCGCGTACGCCGACGACGGCCCCGTCCTCGACCACGAGGTGGTCCACGCGGTGCCGGAAGGCGAAGGTGATCCGGCCGGTGTCGGCGTGGGCACGCACCCGCCGCTCGAACGGCTCGACCACGCCGGGACCCGTCCCCCAGGTGATGTGGAAGCGGGGCACCGAGTTGCCGTGACCGTCGGCGCGGCCGTCACCGCGCTCGGCCCAGCCGACGACCGGGAAGATCCGGTGGCCCATCTGGTGCAGCCACGACCGTTTCTCGCCCGCCGCGAAGTCGAGGTACGCCTCCGCCCACCGCCGCGGCCACAGGTCCTCATCACGGTCGAACTGGGCGGATCCCATCCAGTCCTGGAGCGCCAGCTCGGGTGAGTCCTTGATCCCCATCCGGCGCTGTTCGGGGCTGTCGACGAGGAAGAGACCACCCAGGCTCCAGAAGGCCTGGCCTCCGAGCGACTGCTCGGGCTCCTGGTCGACGAGCAGAACACTCTTACCCGCGTCGGCGGCCTCAGCCGCTGCCACCAGGCCGGCGAGGCCGGCTCCCACCACGATCACGTCGGCGTGCCGTTGAATGTCCGCAGTCATGTCGGCAGATCCTGCCACCTCAGATACCGGTGGGTACATGGAATCTGTCGCCCGACCGTTCCGCCAGGTGGACAGATGTCGGACTCGCACCCCGAAGCCGCCGCCGATCGGTGTCGGAACGGATAGGTTTTTTGCTCGTGATCGACCCCAAGGTGACCGCGCGCAGGCAGCAGAAGTGGGTCCAACGCGGCATCGACCGCACCGAGACCTGGCTGGCCCGCAGCGGCAGCAGCCTGGGTCCGCTGATCCCGCACATCGCCTCGTCGATGGTGCTCACCGGGGACGAGGACCACGGCTGGATCCCGCAGGGTCTGGCGTACTCGCCGGAAGCTGACCTGCTCCTGCAGGGCTACTACGGCGACAAGCTCGGCTCGGCCCTCGCCCTGGTCGACAAGCCGTCGGGCGAGCTCATCAACGCGGTCTACCTGGGCGGCCCGAAGGGCAGCGTCAGCGGCCCGGTCAAAGCCGGCGGCGTCGCGGTCATCGGCGACGAGGTCTACGTGTGCCGCGAGGGCAACCCGCCCCGCCTCTACCGCTACTCACTGACCGAGATCATCCACGCCGAACCGCTCTCCACCGTCTCCACGGTCTCCCCGCTGGTCGCCCTCGCCGCCGGCTCCTACCTCGCCGCCGGCAAGGACCTGCTCTACGTCGGCTCCCACGCCAACAACCGCCTCTACAAGTACATCCGCAAGGACGACTCCTGGCAGATCAAGACCCCGATCGGCGTACGCACCCCCGTCGGCACCCAGGGCGTCGTGGTCCGCGAGGAGGAGTACGTCTTCAGCGTCTCCCGCGGCCCGACCAGGCGCAGCCAGCTGATCGTGCAGGACCGGGTCACGATCCGTCCCCGCGCTCTGCAGTGGCTCCCCACCCTGGCCGAGGGCGTCGCCGAGGTCGGCGACGAGTTCTACGTGACGTACCAGTCGGGCGCCCGGCCCTACTCCCGCGGCAACTCGGCCCGGGGCCAGGCCTGGCCCTCCGCCCACATGACCCGGACACCCCTGGCCAAGCTCGGTCTGGAGCCGCGGAAGCCGGCCGACTCCTGACCGGCTTCGTCGTCAGGCCGGCCAGTCGGTGATATCGGCGTACTCCTCGCCATGCCGCTTCAGCCACCCCGCGACGTACGGGCAATGCGGAATGATCCGCTTCCCCTTCGCCTTCACGTCGGCCAGCGCGAACGCCACCAGCTTCGACGCGAGCCCCTGCCCGTTGTAGGCCTCCCCCACCTCGGTGTGCACGAAGTCGACGTGCTCGTCGTCGGGCAGCCGGTAGGCCGCGAGCCCCGCGACGGTCTCGCCGTCGAGGATCTCGTAGCGGTGCCTGGACGGGTTGTCTACGTACTTGATGTCGGTCACAGTCCTCATTCTTCACTGGGCTGTCAAAAGGGTTGCCAGGGGTTGGTCATTCTCTTGGGCTGGTGGCCGCCGACCCGTTACGGAGGGTGTTCTCGACGAACCCCGGAGTCAAGGACGGCCTTCGGCCGCCGGCTTCGCCGGCCGCTTCGCGGTCCTGGACACCGGGCTCCGCCGAGAAATTTTGGCTGGCTATCGGGTCGGCGGCGGCAGTTTGGCGCAGCAGAATTCAGGTTGGGCGCGGGCTTGGGGACCGGGGCCAGCGGCTCCTGGCAGGCAGAAGCGTTCTCGTGCCTTTACTAGACGATGACACCTTGTGAAGGATTCACAAGGGACGAGCCAGTGCCCTCAGTACCTCAGGTACGTCGGGTGAACCGGATCCGACCGTCCGGGAGCCGTTCATAGCCGTAGTTGGGGTCGTGGATCCGGCGATGGTCCCTCGAACACAACAGCACCATGTGGCCAGGTCGATGCGGCCGCCTTCGGACCACGGTTTCAGGTGATGGGCCTCGGTCCACGCGGCTGGTGCGTCGCAGTCTTCGGCCTGACAACACTTGTCACGTAGCCGGAGTGCGCGGTGTTGGATCGGATGCGCCAACCGGGCCGTCCTTCCGAAGTCGAGGATCTCGGAGTCGGTGCCCAGCACCACCGGGACGAGGTCGGCGTTGCACGCCAACCTTCGAGCCTCCGCCGCGGTGATCTGGTCGCCGTCGAACCCGAGGGCGGCGGTGCCGAGGTCGGCACGCAGCTGGTCCAAGGTCATGGTGATGAACACCGTGGTGCCGTGGCCACCATGCCTGGGGAGCTGGTCGACGTCGTAAGTCTCAACCACCCGGCCGAACGCCTGGCCCAGCAGCCGGTCATACGGGGCTTTGACGCCCTTGTCCTCGGCCGAGAGCTTCCGCGGCTGAGCGAGGGAGTCCAGGATCGTCCGCAGCCGGACCCCAACCGCGCGAGAGACCCTTGCGTGGATGTCGATGGTGCCGTCGCCGTTGTCCCGCGATTGGAAGAAGGTGCGCCGCTGCGCCCGCTCCTCCTCCCGCTGAAGAGTTTTCGCCTCAGCGGCCTCGAACCGTTCCGGGTCGATCTCGGCGAGGATCCGCTTCCCGACGATCTTGAGTTCGTTGGCGGTCAGCCGGGTGGCGTAGTCGACCAGCAGCTTCTCGGCGAGGGCCAAGTCCTCTGTGCTGGCGGCCGGGTCGGCTCGATCGCGTCGAGAGCCTTGGTGATCACCCGGGCCTTGTCGTGCGAGACCACACCCTCAGCCAAACCGGCGGCCACGAGGTCGTACTTCGCCACCCCGGCAGCGAGCTTGACCTGCGACCGGGCCACGGCCTTGTCGACCAACAGCTCAGCACGCATCCAGCCGGAGGCGTCCTTGGCGCCGGTCTCCTCGGCGATATCACCCGCGGTCGCGAGCACCCGCAGCTTCAACGCAGCCTGTTGAGCCTGCAGCTTCTCGAGCCGCTCGAGGAGGTCCTTCTTCTGCCCGGTCCGCCAATACGCCGGATCACTGGCGAGCAGGTCCTGAACCGAGGATTCGATGGCCGTCAGGGCAGCGTCGACCATGTCGCCGGGGTTGGTGCCCCAGTGGTCGATCCCGCTCCCGAGACTCATCGCTTCCTGCCCTTCAAGGGTGTGCTGTGATAGTCCCTATTCTACTCCGGAACCACCCCTGGGAGAACCTGTTTTCCCAGGTCAACCCCGATTTTCGCGGTCAGCGAAACAACCTCATCTGCTGCGCCACACCCGGGCCGCCGCCCCGATAGCCAGCCAAATCTTTTCTCGCCGGGCCCCGGTGTCAAGGACCGCGTAAGCGGCCGGCGAAGCCGGCGGCCGAAGGCCGTCCTTTACTCCGGGGTCCGGCGAGAACACCCTCAAGGAAAGGGTCGGCGGCCCACATCAACCACGAGTAACAACCAGGGCCGCGACCGACATCAGCCCCGCAACCCCACCCACCGAGGCGTAACACCCCGATAAGCCTCGTACGCCTCCCCGAACCCCATCGCCAGAGCCCGCTCCTCCGCAGGAATCTGAGTGCGATCGATGACAGCGACGAACGCCGCGACAGGCACGAACGACACCAGACCACCCCGATAAACCGCGTGGGCGGCGAGAAGACCGGCCATGCCGACGTACATCGGATTGCGGGTGTAGCGGAACGGCCCGTCGGTGACGACCGCGGTGGCACGCTCGGGCTCGAGCGGGTTGAAGGTGGTGTCCTTGTGCTTGAACGCACGAGCCGCGCTGCCGGCGAGATACACCGACCCGGCAGCCACGAGCCCCGCCCCCACGGACCGCACGACCGTCGGCCGGCGACCACGGGAGAGCAGATGCTGGGCGACCAGGCCCACGACGACATAGACGGGCGGCGGCACCTTCGGCATGCCTCCACCGTAGCCCCGCACCAGGCGCCCGGACCCCCTCTTTCTTGGGTAAGGAGAGGTCAGTGCAGCAGCGCCCGCACCAGCCGCTCGGCGACGTCCGGGGCGGGCTCGGTGCGCTCGAGGGAGTAGAGGACGAAGCCACCGACCAGGGCGCGTACGAACTCCGTGACCGGGAGGTCGGCAGGCAGCTGGCCGGCCGCGACGGCGGCCTCGATGCGGGTGGAGACGGTCGCGGTGATGCCGAGGGCGTCGTTGAGACGGGTGCCGATGTCGGGGCTCTCGCACGCCGCCGCGACGAGCGAGCGGACGAGGCCGTCGTTGCCGGGCTCGGCGACGAGGTCGACGAGGCTCTGCATCCACGCGATCAGGTCGGCACGGATGTCACCGGTGTCGGGCACCACCGGGTGGTCCGGCAGCAGCTTGTCCTCGATCAGGGCGTCCGCGACGACCGCGCTCTTCGAGGACCACCAGCGGTAGATCGTCTGCTTGGAGACACCCGCCTGGGCCGCGATGCCCTCGATGGTGAGGTGGTCATAGCCTTGGGTCGCGAAGAGCCGCCCGGTCGCGTCGAGGACCGCCATGCGAGCCTCTTCGCTGCGTACGGCACCTCGACGGCGCACTCCTGCTGACGCTGGCATGAACGGCATCTTAAGAGCCCGCACGACCTCATGGCCAAGGCACAGGTGTGACCCAGGACTCGCTCAGCGACTCTTGTCCAGCGGCGATCAGGTGATTAACTGGACGCACCGTTGCGAATTACCGGAGGGATGCCGCCATGGCGGAGCTGTTGTATCGACTGGGCAAGACGGCCGCGCGCCGCGCCTGGCTTGTGATCCTTGCCTGGGTGCTGGCGCTGTCCGGCGCCGCCGGGGCGTACGTCGCCTGGTCCGGCGAGCTCACCACCAGCTTCGACATCCCGGGGCTGCCCTCGTCGAAGGTCGTCGACGAGCTCCAGAAGGACCTGCCCGATCTCGCCGGCGGCTCCGGCACGATCGCCTTCCAGACCGAGGACGGCACCCCGCTCAGCGAGACCCAGAAGGAGGAGATCCAGGCGCTCATCACCAGCGCCGAGGACCTCCCCGACGTCGCCGCGGTCACCGACCCCTTCCAGACCGAGGCCCAGCGCGAGGCGCAGGCCGAGAAGGTCGCCGAGGGCCAGGCCCAGTTCGAGGCCGGCCGCACCCGCCTCGACGCCGCTCAGGCGAAGCTCGACAAGGCGCAGACCGACATCGACAAGGCCCGCGCCCAGCTCCAGGCCGCCGGGATGCCGACCACCCAGATCGACGCCCGGCAGGCCGCTCTCGACAAGCAGCAGGCCAAGCTCGACGACAGCGCCGCCGATCTCGAGGCCAACACCGCCAAGGCCGAGAACGGCGCCGAGCTGCTCGAGCTCTCCGAGGAGATCCGGATGGTCTCCGCCGACGGCTCGGCCGCCCTGGTCAACGTCGCCTACTCCGTCGGCCGCCTGGAGATCTCAGAGGGGACCAAGAAGGCCACCGTCGACCACTTCACCGACACCCCGATCGACGGCGTCGAGGTCGGCGTCTCCTCCGACATCTCCCAGGAGGCGCCCAACCCGATGGGACCGGGTGAGATCGTCGGCGTCGGCGTCGCCGCCATCGTCCTGCTGGTCATGCTCGGCACCATCATCGGCGCCGGGGTCCCGCTCGTCACCGCGCTGACCGGCGTCGGCATCGGAGCACTCGGCGCCCTCTCCCTCTCCGGCGTCGTCCAGATGGCCTCGATGACCCCGATCCTGGGGCTGATGCTCGGCCTGGCGGTCGGCATCGACTACTCGCTCTTCATCCTCAACCGCCACCGCAAGCAGCTGCTCCACGGCTCCGACGTCGCCGAGTCGATCGCGCTCGCCAACGGCACCGCCGGCACCGCCGTCGTATTCGCCGGCTCCACCGTGATCGTGGCCCTGGTCGCGCTCAACATGACCGGCATCCCCTTCCTCGGCCTGATGGGCTCGGTCGGCGCCGCCTGCGTCGCGATCGCAGTCCTGGTCGCGATCACCCTGACCCCGGCCGTCCTCGGCCTGGTCGGCGGCCGCATCGTCTCCAAGCGCGCCCGGAAGAAGATCGCGAAGCAGGACGCCGCCGAGGCCCACGCCAAGCCGATGCCCATCTGGCGCGCGCTGGTCACCGTCGTCGCCTCCGTGGTCGTCCTGCTCGCCCTCGCGGTCCCCGCGCTCGACATGCGCCTCGGCCTGCCCGACGGCGGCTCCGAGCCCGAGGGCTCGCTGGCCAAGACCGCCTACACGATCACCGAGGACAGCTTCGGTCCCGGCGCCAACGGTCCGCTGCTGGTCGCCGCCGAGCTGCCCGAGGGGCTCGACGAGGCCGGCGTCCAGCAGGCCCAGCTGACCGTCGCCAAGGCGCTGGCGGACCTCGACGACGTACGTGCCGTGGCTCCGGCCGCGGTCTCCGAGAACGGTCGCACGGCCGCCTTCCAGGTCGTCCCCGAGGAGGGCCCCAACAGCGTCTCCACCAACGAGCTGGTCGACGCGATCCGCGACCTGCCGCCGGTGAACGGCGACATCACCCTCGGCGTCGCCGGGGCCACCGCGGTCGCCATCGACGTGTCGCAGGGGCTCAACGACGTACTCCTCCCCTACCTCGGCGTCGTCGTCGGCCTCTCCCTGCTGATCCTGATCCTGGTCTTCCGCTCGATCCTGGTCCCGCTCATCGCGACCGGTGGCTTCGTGCTCTCGCTGCTGGCGACGTACGGCGTGGTGGTCGCGGTCTTCCAGAAGGGCATCGGCGCGGAGTGGATCGGCATCGACAGCACCGGCCCCATCCTGAGCTTCCTGCCGATCCTGCTCGTCGGGATCCTCTTCGGCCTGGCGATGGACTACCAGCTGTTCCTCGCCTCCGGCATGCGGGAGGCGTACGTCCACGGCGCCCCGCCCCGCGTCGCGGTTGCCCAGGGCTTCCGTGCCGGGCGTTCGGTCGTGATCGCCGCCGGCCTGATCATGGTCTCGGTCTTCGGCGGGTTCATCTTCGCCGAGTCGGTGATGATCCGCTCGATGGGCTTCGGGCTCGCGCTCGGGGTGCTGCTGGACGCGTTCATCGTCCGGATGCTGCTGATGCCCGCGCTGATGCACCTGCTCGGCCGCTCGGCCTGGTGGCTGCCGACGTGGCTCGACCGCATCCTCCCGAACGTCGACGTCGAGGGTGCTGCGCTCGAGCGCGCCCACGGCCCCGTCGAGGCCGACGGGGCCACGGTCAGGCGCGAGAAGATCTCGGTCTGAGCGACCGTCGGTGGTCGCCGGTAGGGTCGCTCACGTGATGGAGTTGACCCCGGAGCTGGAAGTCCTGCGCCGCGTCTTCGGCTACGACGAGTTCCGCGGCGACCAAGCCGAGATCGTCGCGCACGTGGCCACGGGCGGCGACGCCCTCGTCCTGATGCCGACCGGCGGCGGCAAGTCGCTGTGCTACCAGATCCCGTCCCTGGTCAGGCCCGGGACCGGGGTGGTCATCTCGCCGCTGATCGCGCTCATGCAGGACCAGGTCGACGCGCTCTCCGCCCTCGGCGTGCGCGCCGGATTCCTCAACTCCACCCAGATGCCTCACGAGCGGCAGCAGGTGGAGCAGGCCCTGCTCGCCGGCGAGCTGGACCTCCTCTACCTCGCCCCCGAGCGGCTCCGGGTCCCCGACACCGGCCGGCTGCTCGACCAGGCCAAGATCTCGCTGTTCGCGATCGACGAGGCCCACTGCGTCTCCCAGTGGGGCCACGACTTCCGCCCCGACTACCTGCAGCTCTCCCACCTCCACGAGCGCTGGCCGGAGGTGCCGCGGATCGCGCTGACCGCGACCGCCACCGCGGAGACCCGCCGGGAGATCGCCTCCCGGCTCGACCTGGAGGACGCCCGCCACTTCGTGGCCTCCTTCGACCGGCCCAACATCCAGTACCGGATCGCCCCGAAGGACAAGCCGGCCAAGCAGCTCGTCGACCTGATCCGCACCGAGCACCCGGGCGAGGCCGGCATCGTCTACTGCCTCTCCCGCGCCTCGGTCGAGCGCACCGCCGCCTCCCTGGTCGGCCAGGGCATCCCGGCGCTCCCCTACCACGCGGGGCTCGACGCCCGGACCCGCGCGGACAACCAGTCCCGCTTCCTGCGCGAGGACGGCATCGTCATGGTCGCCACCATCGCCTTCGGGATGGGCATCGACAAGCCCGACGTACGCTTCGTGGCCCATCTCGACCTGCCCAAGTCGGTCGAGGGCTACTACCAGGAGACCGGCCGGGCCGGGCGTGACGGGCTGCCCTCGACCGCGTGGCTGGCCTACGGGCTGGCCGACGTCGTCCAGCAGCGGCAGATGATCGAGACCTCCGAGGGCGACCGCGCCCACAAGCACCGGCTCGGCCAGCACCTCAACGCGATGCTCGCGCTGTGCGAGACCGTCGACTGCCGGCGGGTGCAGCTGCTGCGCTACTTCGGCCAGTCCGCCGAGCGCTGCGGCAACTGCGACACCTGCCTGACGCCGCCGGAGTCGTGGGACGGCACGGTCCCCGCCCAGAAGGTGCTGTCCACGGTCATCCGGCTCGACCGTGAGCGCAACGGCCAGCGGTTCGGCGCCGGCCAGATCGTCGACATCCTGCGCGGCAAGGAGACCGAGAAGGTCCGCCAGTTCCGCCACGACGAGCTCTCCGTCTTCGGGATCGGCACCGATCTGGCCGAGTCCGACTGGCACTCGGTCATCCGCCAACTGCTGGCCCGCGAGATGCTCACGGTCGACACCCGCTACGGCGTCTTCTCGGTCGCCGAGGCGGCCGGCCCGGTGCTGCGCGGCGAGCAGCAGCTCATGCTCCGCAAGGAACCGCCCCGACAGGCCCGCCGCAGCGGCTCCGGCGAGCGGAAGCCGAAGGTGGCGGCGGCCGACCTGTCGCCCGAGGCCGCCGAGGTCTTCGAGCGCCTGCGGGCGTGGCGCGGCGAGGTCGCCAAGGAGCAGGGGGTCCCGGCGTACGTCGTCTTCCACGACGCCACCCTGCGCGAGATCGCCACCCGGCTGCCGGCCAGCCGCGAGGAGCTCGGGACGATCAGCGGGATCGGCGAGGCGAAGCTGGAGAAGTACGCCGACGGCGTGCTCGGCGTGCTCTAGGCGGCCAGCTTCTCGGTCCGTTCGTAACTGGCGGGCACGAGCGTGCGTTCGGCCGCCAGCTCCTGCTCGGCACGTTCTCGCGCGATCGCCTCGGTATCCCACCAGACCAGCAACCGCAGCAGCAGACCGCCGGTGAGCAGGCCCGCGAACAGGTCGCTGGCCCAGTGCCAACCGAGGGTGTAGGAGACGGCGACCGCGTTCAGCGCGATCACGCCGACCCCGGCGGCGAGGACACGCACGGTGGTCCGCGAGACCGCGGTGTAGCGCGCGATCAGGTAGACGGCGGTGCCGTAGATCAGGACCGCCTCGGCCGCGTGGCCGGAGGGGTAGCTGATGCCGTGCCAGCCGTCCTTCAGGATCCCGCCGGCGAAGAACTCCGCGTCCCGCTCCGTCGGGGCGGGGCGCGCAAGGAGCACCTTCGTGCCGCCGACGCCCAGGTAGAACGCCGCCTCGGCGGCCGCGGCGCAGATGATCGGCCGCAGGCTGCGACGCCGGACGGCGATCGCGACCGCGACCGCGATGAGCACCGGCAGACAGACCGCCTGCCCCGCGATCGGGTCGAGGACGTGCTGGAGGACGTAGTGCACCTCGGGCGGAAGCATCCGGGCCCAGTATTCGTGGCCGTGGACGTCGAGGTCCTGCAGCGGTCCGGCGGCGAGGACGGTGAGGAGCACCAGCGCGCCGCCCAGCACTGATACCGATATGAGCCTCCGAGATCGGTTCACAGTCACACGACGCTAGTTGCCCCCGGCAACCTGCGCCCGAGCCGGTTTCCCTACGGGTGGCCTGGGTCACGTCGGTAGGCTCCGCGCGGTGAGTTCAGAGGTCTGGTACGTCAGCTACGGGTCGAACATGTGTCGCGACCGCCTCAGCGCCTACCTCCTCGGCGGCCAGCCGGTAGGAGCCCGGCAGTCCTACGTCGGGGCGCGTACGCCGTCGATGCCGCTCGAGGACGTCGCCGTCGACCTTCCCGGACGGCTCTATTTCGCGGGCGAGTCGCGCACCTGGACGGGCGGCGTGGCGTTCTACGACCACGACGCCCCCGGCTCCTGGACCGCGGCCCGCGCCTACCGGATGACCGCCGAGCAGTTCGCCGACATCGCCGCCCAGGAGATGAACCGGCTGCCGGCACCCGGCGACCCGATCGAGAAGGTCGTCATCGACGGCCTCGAGAACGGCCGCCACGAGGCCGGCCCAGGACACTACGAGACGCTGATCGAGGTCGGCCGCCGCGACGGTCTCCCCATGCTCACCTTCACCGCGCCCCACGGGTTCGACGCGGTCGAGCACACCCGGCCCGCGGAGGCGTACGTCGCGATGCTGACCCGCGGGCTCCACGAGGCCCGCGGCTGGGACCGGCACCGGGCCGAGGCGTACGTGTGGGAGCGCTGCTGACGGCCACCCGCATGCGGCCCGCTAGCCTGCCCGCATGAAGATCGGACAGGCGGACGAGCGCGCGCTCCTCGAGGGCATGGTCGACATCCAGCGCGAGCAGGTCAGCGGCATCCTCGCGGACCTCGACGACGAGGAGGCGCGCCGGAAGCTGGTCCCGTCGCTGACCACGCCGCTCGGGTTGGTCAAGCACGCGACGTTCGTCGAGAAGGTGTGGTTCCACGCGCGGGTCGCGGGCGTCTCCCGCAAGGAGATCGGGCTGCCCGACACCATCGACGAGAGCTTCGTCCTCGACGACGAGGACACGGTCGAGTCGATCCGGTCCGCCTACGAAGCCGCCTGCGCCCACTCGCGCGAGGTCGCGGCCGAGCACGAGCTCGACGAGGAGTTCGACTGGCACGGCAACAAGGTGTCGCTGCGGTTCATCTACGCCCACATGATCCAGGAGCTGGCCCGCCACGCCGGCCACGGCGACATCCTCGTCGAGCAGATCCAGGCCGCCCGGAACGCCTGACCCTTCCGCCAGGCAAAATGGTTCGTACGCCGCCGCCACCCTGCCCGAGAATGGGACGGTGCCGACCCTTAGCCAGTTCGCCGCCTTCGCGCTCGCGTCCGTCATCTTCATCCTGATCCCCGGCCCGAGCGTGCTCTTCGCCCTCGGCCGTGCCCTGACCGCAGGCCGCCGCGAGGCCGTGCTCGCCGTCGGCGGCAACGCGCTCGGCCAGTTCGGTCAGGTCCTGGCGGTGGCCGTCGGGCTCGGCGCGCTCGTGGCGGCCTCCGCGACCGCGTTCACCGTGGTGAAGCTGGTGGGGGCGGCGTACGTCGTCTATCTCGGCATCCAGGCGATCCGTCACCGTGCCGACGCCCGGGCGGCCCTCGATGGCGAGGACGTCGCGCGGACGACCGCCTGGGGCGCGATCCGCACCGGGATGATCGTCGGGGCGACCAACCCGAAGACGATCGTCTTCCACCTGGCCTTCCTGCCGCAGTTCATCGACACCTCCGCGCCGGCGATGCCCCAGATCCTGCTGCTCGGCGCGATCTTCTCGGCGATGGCCTTCGTCTGCGACTCCGGCTGGGTGGTGGCCGCCAGCCGGGCCAAGGCCTGGTTCGCCCGCAAGCCCAAG
Organism: Nocardioides turkmenicus; assembly: GCF_011045035.1. Classification (GTDB taxonomy): domain Bacteria; phylum Actinomycetota; class Actinomycetes; order Propionibacteriales; family Nocardioidaceae; genus Nocardioides; species Nocardioides turkmenicus. Next base: position 82,800 of record NZ_JAALAA010000014.1, on the reverse strand, counting down.
CGGCTCGACAGCCTCGGTGCCGGTGGTGGCGTCCTCATGATCGGCCTCGGGGCGACCATGGCCACCGCCTCCCACGGGGCCTGACGAATTCCGAGACAGGAGCGCCCCGGTCGCAGAGACTGGGACCCATGCGGACTCCATGGAGAATCTCGGGCTTCATCGCGGCTGCGATCGCCTCACTCGTCATCACCACAGGGACCTCGGTCACCACGGCCCACGCCGAGGAGGAGCGCCAGGATCCGCTCCTCGCGTTCAACCACGCATGGGCGATGGTCGACCGGGAGACCGCCGATGCGATCGAGCACTCCGAGTATCTGGGCCAGTTCGCCGACCGCCGGATCAGCACCGGCAACGACGGCACCTCGAGTTGGACCGGTCGCTACCTGCTCGGCAAGGAGACCTATCTCGAGTTCTTCGGGCCGGGCGACGCCCCCGACGCGGTCGCGGGTGACACCGGGCTCGCCGTCTCGGCGGACGACGACGGCGACCTGGCCGTCGCGACCGACAACCTGCACGACCTCGGCGTCGACCCGGTCGAGTTCACCCAGGTGACCGACCTCGGTGACGGCAAGCCGATCCCGTGGTTCGACGTCACCTACACGACCGCGACCCACGACACCTTCTTCTCCTGGGCGATGGAGTATCGCGACGAGTTCCTCAGCGACCCGCGGCTCTCCTTCCCGCCGCCCGCCTACGAGGGCGACGTCAGTCGCGACCGCTACAACCGCGACCGCTACCTCGACCACCAGATGCGCGATGTCATCGGCATCCAGATCGCCACGACCGAGGCCGACATCGAGAAGATGGTCCCGCTGTGGCGCGCCGCCGGGATCACCATCCGGGTGCTGAAGGACGGCGGCGTCCTCGCCTTCGACGGCATGACCACGATCCGCCTGCTCCCCGTGCCGGCCGAGGAGGCGGGCGTACGCCACATCGTCCTCGCCCTCAACGAGCCGGCCGAGGAGCCCCACACCGAGACCATCGGCAACTCGACGCTGCACGTCGGGCCGGGGGCGTACGCGCTGTGGACCTTCGACCCGATCGAGGCCGAGCCGGCCACCCGGTCCAGCGGCGCCGGCGAACCGCTCCATCCCGCCTTCGGCGGCTGAGCGCCGCTCCCCGTCGGGGCGACGCTGTCGGCTCATGCCCGGGAAGGGCATGATGGCGTCGGATCCGACGGGATGAAGGCAGACGACGATGGCGGGCAACAGCCGACAGGCCGGCACGAGCGTGACCAGTCGCGCCCTGGCGATCCTGAGCGCCTTCGACGAGCAGCACCGGACGCTGTCGCTCAGCGACATCGCCACTCGCGCAGACCTTCCGCTCGCCACGACGCACCGGCTCCTGGGCGAGCTTCACCGCTGGGGCGCGCTGGACCGGCTGCCGTCGGGTGAGTACGTCATCGGCCGCAGGATCTGGGACATCGGCCACCTCGCACCGACCGAGACCGGGCTCCGTCAGGTGGCCGAGCCCTTCCTCCACGACCTCTACGGCGCGACCCTCGCGACCGTGCACCTGGCCGTACGCGAGGGGACCGAGGTGGTCTACCTCGACCGCCTGCGTGGCAACCAGTCGGTCCCGGTCGTGAGCAAGGTCGGCGGGCGCCTGCCGCTGCACACCACCGGGGTCGGCAAGGTCCTCCTCGCCCACGCTCCGGCCGAGGTCCAGGACGCGGTGCTGGCGTCCCTCACCCGGATCACGCCCTACACGATCACCCAGCCCGGAGCGCTCCGCAGGCAGCTGCGGCAGGTGCTCGACAAGGGCTACGCCACCACCCACGAGGAGATGAGCCTCGGCGCCTGCTCGATCGCCGTCCCGGTCCACCGGCACGACGAGGTGGTGGCCTCTCTGGGTCTGGTGGTCCCCACGCTCAAGGGGAGCGAGCAGCGGCTGTACGGCGCGCTGCACGTCGCCGCGCAGTCGATCGGACGCCGGCTCTGACAAAAATCGCCCGACCTTCCACTGAACGGAAGCTGTGCGGACGGTCACAGGGGCCATGCGGCGTACGTTCCTCCCATGAATGTGTCCCCTACCACATCCGCCGCCGTCACCGGCGGTGACAACCGCAACCTGTGGCCGGTCGTGCTCTGCTGGCTCGCCGTCGCTCTCGATGGCTACGACCTCGTGGTGCTCGGCGCTGTGATCCCCACGCTGGCCGGGACCGGCGCGCTCGGATTCACCGGCCCCTCATTGACCACGGCGGCCACGGTCGGCCTCGTCGGGGTCGGCATCGGTGCCGTGGCCATCGGTCCGCTCGCCGACCGGTTCGGCCGGCGCAAGACGCTGATCAGCAGCATCGCCCTGTTCTCCCTCCTCACCCTGGCCGTCGCCTTCGCGCCGAACGCGACGGTGTTCATCGCACTGCGCTTCCTGGCGGGGCTCGGCCTGGGCGCCTGCCTGCCGACCGCGCTGGCGTTCATGAGCGAGCACGCCCGGCCGGGACGCTCGGGAACGGCCATGACGCGGATGATGACCGGCTACCACGTCGGAGCCGTGCTCACCGCGCTGCTCGCCCTGTGGGTGATCCCGCACCTGGGCTGGGAGGCGATGTTCGTGATCGGCGGCGTCGCAGGTCTGCTGACGGTCCCGGTGATGTGGGCGAAGCTGCCGGAGTCGCAGGTCTACCTGGAGACGGTCGAGACCGAGAAGGTACGCCCCTCCGAGGTCGTACGCGGCCGGCTGCTGTGGGTCAGCCTGGGATTGTGGGCGGCGTCGTTCTGCGGGCTGCTGCTGGTCTACGGCCTCAACACCTGGCTGCCGACGATCATGGGTGAGGCCGGCTACTCCCTCAACGCCGGGCTCGGCCTGCTCCTCACCCTCAACATCGGTGCCGTGATCGGACTCGTCCTCGCCGGCCAGATCTCCGACGCCAGGGGCAACAAGCAGACGGTCGTGATGTGGTTCGGCATCGCTGCGGTGATGCTGGCCCTGCTGTCGATCAAGATGGAGAGCAGCATCGTGGTGTACGCCGCGGTCCTGGCCGCCGGCGTCTTCGTCTTCAGCGCGCAGGTGCTGGTCTACGCCTTCGTCAGCCACCTCTATCCCGCCCGCATCCGGGGCACGGCGCTCGGCATGTCCGCAGGCGTCGGCCGGGTCGGTGCCATCGTCGGGCCGTTCCTCGGAGGCGCACTCCTCACCGCCGGCATCGCCTATCCGTGGGGCTTCTACGCCTTCGCCGGCGCAGCGGTGATCGCCCTGCTGGCCCTGCTGACGGTCCCGGCGCACCCGGACGAGGCGATGACGGACTAGCTCGGCGTCTCCACCCGGCGCACGAGCGCCGGGTGGAGGTGTTCGGTCTCGATCGCGACCCTGGCCTGCTCCGAGGCCGCTCGCAGGGCGGCGTCGACCGGCTCCTCACGCAACCGCGCCGCCAGGAAGCCGGCCATGAAGGCGTCGCCGGCACCGTTCGTGTCGACCACCGCGGCGGGCACCGCGGCCACCTCGTGCCGAGTCCCGTCCGCCGCGAGCGCGATCGCGCCCTTCGCGCCGAGGGTGCAGACGGCGAGGCGGGGACCGCGGTCGAGACAGGAGGCCATCAGTGCCCAGGGGTCCTCGGTGCCGTCGTCGTTCATGAACACGCCCTCGGCCGCCCGCAGGAACGGCTCGTGGAACGCCGAAGTGCCGTCGTAGTCGTGCAGGTCCATCCACAGCGGCGCCCGCCGCGCGGGAAGCGCCTCGAGCACCAGCCGACCCAGCTCGCTCAGGTCGATGACCGCGAGATCCGCCTCGGCGACCGCCTGCGCAGCCGCCTCGACCGCATCGGCGGACGGGGTCGACGGGGTCGAGACGTACAGCGAGACCCGGCCGCCGTCGGCCATCAGGTTGACGTGGCGCTCGGTCTGCTCGCTGGCGATCGCCTCGACGACGACCCCTGCCTGCTCGATCCGCTCGCGCAGCACGGCTCCGTCCTCGTCGTCGCCGATCGGGGACCACAGGCGTACGTCGATGCCCAGCCCGGCCAGGTGCAGCGCCTTGCCCGCAGAGGTGCCGCCGATCGTGTGCCAGGAGCGGCGCGCGAACTGCATGTGCGGCACCGGCTCGGGCAGGCGATCGAGCGCGATCAGGTGGTTCCAGGAAGCGGGGCCGCACACCACGACCCGGGGACGGGAAGGCATGCGACCATTCAGCACCATCGGTCGACGTCACGCACCCGGATTCGAGCCCTCGAGCCCGGCGATCTTGACCAGGGCCGCGAAGCCGTCCTCGGTGCCCGGCCAGCGCGCCCGCACCGCGTCGATCCCGGCTCGACGGACGATGCTGCGCAGGACGGCGGCGACGATGATGGCGTCGTCGGCGTAGCCCAGCACCGGGATGAAGTCGGGCACCAGGTCGATCGGCAGGGCCAGGTAGACCATCAGCAACCCGAGCCGGACCCGTACGCCGCGGGGCATCGTCTTGTCGGCCGCCAGCCGGCGCAGCAGCCGGATCACGTCAGGCAGGATCCGCAGCGCCTCGCGCAGCAGGTCGCCGCGCGGGCGGACGACGAGCAGCGCCACCACGAGGCAGATCCAGGTGAGCAGCAGAGCCGCGGCGATCCCGATCGCCAGGTCCCACCAGAACGAGCCGGTCATCCTCACCCTTCCGCAGCCGGCCCCGCTGTGGCACCGCGACGCCGATTCCATGACGGCACCGCAGCGGAGCGGACGCTCAGGCCCCCGCGACGACCGCCACCCCGGTGCGCCCGCCGTCCACGTCCAGCACGGTCCCGTGGACGAACTCGGCCTCGTCGGAGGCGAGGTACGCGACGGCCGCGGCGATCGCCTCCGGACCGCCCGAGCCGCCCGCGGGAGTACCGGCCATGAAACGGTCACCGTAGCCGGGGCCGTCCAGAGCCGGGTCGCGGATGACTCCGGGCGAGACCGCGTTGACCCGGATCCCGCTGTCGGCGAACTCCGCTGACCAGGCACGGGTGAGGGTCTCCATGGCCGCCTTGGTCGAGGCGTACAGGGCACCGAGCGGGAGGCTCAGCCGGGCGACCCAGCTCCCGAGGTTGATGATGACGCCTTCCCCGGCCGCCTGCATCTGCGGCGCGAGCGCCTGCATAAGGAAGAAGGGCGCCTTGACGTTGACGCCGTAGACCTGGTCGAACATGTCGGCGTCGGCCGTGAGGGTCGTGGCCGCCGGGAAGATCCCGGCGTTGTTGACGAGGATGTCGAGCCGCCCGCCGAGCGCGGCGAGGGCGCGCTCGGCGAGCGCCCGGCTCACCTCGGCGCTGCCGTCGAGGTCGGCGGCGACGAAGTCGGCGCGACCGCCGGCCGAACGGATCGCCTCGACGACCGCGGCTCCCCGCTCCTCGTTACGGCCGGACACGATCACGTGCGCGCCTTCCGCGGCCAGACGCTGCGCGATCGCGCGCCCGATGTTGCTGGTGGAGCCGGTGACGAGAGCTGTCTTCCCAGAGAATCTGTGTGTCATGCCGACGACGCTAGGGACCACAAATTGGACTCACAAGTCCAGTCTTTCGTTCGCCCGGCCTGGATCGAGCCGCCTGTGGAGGTACCCCCTAGCCTGCTGGCATGGGTGAGCCACTGGACGAGGGGCCGTTCTACCACGGCACGAAGGCCGACCTTCAGGTCGGCGACCATCTCACCGCGGGGTTCCGGTCGAACTACCGCCCCGAGGTCGTGATGAACCACATCTACTTCACCGCGCTCCGCGATGGCGCCGGGCTCGCCGCCGAGCTCGCGGCGGGCGACGGGCGCCCCGGGTGTATGTCGTCGAACCGACCGGGGAGTTCGAGAACGATCCGAACGTCACGGACAAGAAGTTTCCCGGCAACCCGACCCGCTCCTACCGCAGCACGGAGCCGCTTCGGATCGTCGCCGAGGTCGCCGACTGGACGCGACAGACTCCGGAGGCCCTGAAGATGTGGCGCGACCGCCTGGCCGCGATGGGCGACGACGCCGAGATCATCAACTAGCCCGGCTACGCACTGGCTCTGCCCGCGCGATACTGCTGCGGGCTCACCCCGTAGACCCGCTTGAACGCGGCACTGAACGAGAACGGGCTGCCGTAGCCGACCTGACGGGCGAGCGCGGCGATCGTGGTGTCGGAGGAGACCAGCAGGTCGGCGGCGAGCGCGAGCCGCCAGCCGGTGAGATAGCTCATCGGCGGCTCACCGAGGAGCGCCGTGAACCGCCGGCCGAGCGCGGCACGGGACAGACCGACCTGCGCGGCCAGCTCGTCGACGGTCCACGGACGGGCGACCTGCTGGTGCAGGAGCGAGAGCGCCTCGCCGATCGCCGGGTCGTGCTGGGCGCGGAACCAGCCCGGAGCCTCGTCCCGGCGACTCGCGAACCAGGTACGCAGCGTCGAGATGAGGAGCACGTCGAGCAGCCGGTCCAGCAGCGCCCGCTGGCCGGGGGCCTCGATCTGCATCTCGTCGGCCAGCACGCTCAGCAGCGCCGTCGGGGCCTCCTCGTGGTCGAGGAGGACGACGCCCGGGAGCGCCGACAGCAGGGGGCGACTGGCCTCGCCGTCGCCCTCGTAGGTGCCGACGAGCAGCACGCAGTCGCCGTCCGGGTCTCCCCAGGTGCGGATACCGAGGGACCGTTCGTCCCACAGCGCGCGACCGTCGTCGGCGCTGGTGCAGCGGCCTCCGGGGTAGATCACGACGTCGGGAGGCGTGGCAGGGTCGTCCGCGACCGTGTAGTGGTCCGGGCCGAGCACGACCGCCACCTGGCCGCCGTCCATCCGCATCGGCGACCGACCCTCGGCGCAGATCCAGGCGGACCCCCGGAGCGCCGCGAGCACGGTGAGCGGCGCTTCGTCCTCGATGCGCAGCGACCAGGGCGGGTCCAGCAGCGCACGGAGCAGGAACGCACCCCGTGCACGCGGACCGTCGAGCAGCGCCTCCAGGACATCCACACCATGCAGGCTATCGGCGTGGACGGGTGCCGGAGGGGTCATGCCGAGACCGACACCGCACGACGCACGTACGTCTCGTCCTCGACCTGAGCGAGCACGAAGGCGGCGACGTCGGCGCGAGCGATCTTCAGACGCAGCCCGCTCTCGGTTCCGTCGAAACCGTGCCGAACCGGCCCCGGGCTCTGGTCGGCGAAGGCCGAGGGACGCACGGTCGTCCAGGCCAGGCCACTCTCCTCGACCACCGCCTCCTGACGTACGTGGTCGGCGTAGGCGGGCCGCAGCAGCGCTCCGAACATGACGTACTTCCAGAACAGGTCGAGGTTGGCTCGGCTGGACCCGACGCCGAGGGTGCTCTGGCACACCAGGCGCTGGACGCCGGCCTGCTTCATCGCGGCGACGACCGCGCGGGTGCCGGCCTCGCGGACCTCGCCCTTGCGGCCGGCGCCGAGCGTGACGATGACGGCGTCGGCGCCTTTGACCGCCGGCAGGCACGCGGCCGGATCCGTGACGTCGCCCTCGACCACGTGCAGCCGGTCGTGCGCTGCGGTGACGCGGGCCGCGTCCCGGGTGAATGCGGTGACGTGGTGGCCCGCGGCGAGCGCCTGCTCGACCACGTGGCGGCCGATCGTTCCGGTGGCGCCGAAGACGGTGATGTTCATGAGGGCTCCTTCGTTGGGTGGATGCCTCCATTCGACCGCGACGCCCGGGCGTTCAGCCATGGCCGTGACGCTCGACGACATACGTCAGACGCTCAGTGGCGCTCCTCCAGGCCCACGGCCTCGCGCAGGATGCGCACCGACTCGGTGAGGTCCTCGTCGTCGCGAGCCCGCGACTCCATGAGGTCGGAGAGGGCCGAGGCGATGACGTTGAGCTTCTCGTGCGAAGCCTCCTCCGAGCGCCGCCCGGCGTTCTGGAGCAGAACCAGCAACAGCAGCGAGAGCACCGACGAGCCGGTGTGGACGGCCAGCTCCCACTTGGTGCTCGAGGACCAGAAGGGAAAGCTGAACGCCCACAGCAGCAGGACACCGATGATGACGTAGAAGAACGGCGCCCGGCTCACCACCGAGTTGACCACCTCGACGAAGCGCTCGAACCTGTTGCGCCCGTCGCCTCGCTGGCGTGACTTCCTGGCCTCGTTCTCTACGGTCATGTCGTCACGGTAGCCCGATCCCACACCACGATCTCAGCCTTCGCGGATGGTCATCCGCTTGATCAGGTCGCCCTCGACGTCGAAGACGAACCGCGAGCGGCCGTTGGCGTGGGTGGAGCGCCAGTCGCCGATGACAGTGACCGCCCCGCCGGCGACCTCGACCTCCTCGACCGCGAGGGTGCCGTGAGCACCGATGAACTCGTTGTCGCTCCACCCCTTGATCTGCTCGCGTCCGGTGAAGACGCGACCCCAGTCGTCGACGGCACCGTCCTGGGTGAAGGCATCGAGGAAAGCCGACTCGTCGTGCCGGTTGACCGCTTCGACGAACGCCGCGACCGGTTCAGGAATCGTCTGGTCTGTCATGGTGCACTCCTTCTCAGCGAGTGGTGTAGCCGCCGTTGGCGAAGATCGTCTGGCCGGTGATCCACCAGCCCTCCGATGCCAGGAATCGTACGATCGGGGCGATGTCCTCGATCTTGGTCAGCTGGTTGCCCATCGCCTGCGACTTGTGGAACTCGACGCGCTCCGGGGTCTCCTGACCGTAGAAGAACGGGGTGTCCATCGGGCCGGGAGCGACGGCCGAGACGGAGATCCCACGGCTCGCGAACTCCTTGGCCGCGGCCCGGGTGAAGTGCTCGACCGGGCTCTTGCCGCCGGCGTAGGTGGAGTAGCCGTCGGTGAAGGCGCCGAGCAGCGAGGTCACGATGGTGATGATCTTGCCGCCGTCGGCGAGGTTCTTGCCGGCCTCTTGGATGAAGAAGTACGCGGCCTTGGCGTTGATGTCGAACATCGAGTCGTACTCGTCCTCGGTGGTCTCCGCGATCGGCTTGCGCAGCACCTTGCCGACGGTGTTCACGGCGACGTCGATGGTGCCGAGCGCGGCCTCGGCGTCGGCGAACAGACGGGCCACGTTGGCCGGCACGGTCAGGTCGCCCTGAAGGACGACGGCCTTGCTCCCCGCCGCCTCGACGGCGGCGAGCGTGCGCTCGGCATCGGCGCGGGTCGACTCGGAGTTGAAGTGGATCGCGACGTTCGCGCCCGCCTCGGCCGCCTGCCGGGCGATCAGGCCGCCCAGGTTCTTCGCTCCCCCGGCGATGAGGACGTTCTTGCCCGCGAGCGTGTGCTCAGTCATGTATCTCTCCCCTGTATCACTGATATTGATTCATATAGCACTGCTACATCCGGTAATGTAGCACTATGACAGGGACGGCAACAAGCGATACACGGGTGCGGCTGATCGACGCGGCCGCCGACCTCATCGCGGCAGCACCCGGCGAGGACTTCTCGCTGCGCGCGGTCTGCGACGCGGTCGGGGTCAAGATGCCGACGCTGTATCACTTCTTCGGCTCCAAGCAGGGCCTGATCGACGCCGTCGTGGAGCGCGGCTTCGACCTCTACCTCGGTGAGAAGGCCGCGATGGAGTCGTCCGGCGACCCGATCCAGGACATCCGCGCAGGCTGGGACGCCCACGTCGCCTTCGGCCTGGCGAACCCGGGGTTCTACACCCTGATGTACGGCAAGGTACGCCCCGGCTACTCCCCCGCGGCCCAGTCACGCCCCAGCGAGATCCTCCTCGCCCTCACCACCCGGGCGGCGGACCAGGGACGCCTCGTGGTGGCGCCGGAGCAGGCGGCAGCCCACGTCCTCGTCACCAACGTCGGCGTCACGCTTCGGCAGATCGTCCTGGCAGCCGCCGACCCCGAGCTCTCAGCAGCCGTCCGCGAGGGCACGATCGCCGCCATCACCGGCACCGGAGCCCAGCCGCGCAACCCGCTCGCCGCCGCTGTCGAGATCGCGGCCGCCCACCCGGACGTCCTGGGCAGGGCCGAGACCCAGCTCCTCGTCGAATGGCTGACGAAGCTCGGCGAGCAGAGCCCTGCGGCGCCGACCGCCTGAGCGAGGAGCGGCTCAGGCCGCGATGACCGAGGTGACCAGGACGTACGCGGCGGTGCCGGCGAAGATGCTCAGCGTCATGCTGCCTCGCCACAGGTGCAGGCCGATGGTGAGCGCTAGGGCCAGGACGGCCGCACCGGCGGACGCGAGCGCGACGGGATCGGTGTCGCGGAGCGTGTAGACGGCGAGGATGACCATCATCCCGACGGGCATCCGCTCACCGATGTGGGCCATCAGCGCGCTGTGCCGCAACGGGGCCAGCATGGCGAACGGGGCCGCGCGGAGCGCCCAGGTGACGGCCGCGGAGACGGCGATGGCGGACAGGACGTACCAGGGGTCAGACACGGCGGCGCCTCCGGGCGGTGAGGACGTACGACGCGACGATCGCTGCGACGAACATCCCCATCGCGATCAGCAGCATGTTCTCCCGCGAGATCAGGGCGGCGACGATCGCGCAGCCCAGCGCCAGCACCGGGATCGGCAGCGACCGACGTACCTTGTACGCCTCGAGCCCGAGCACCACGAACAGCGCGGTCACCGCGAACTCGAGACCGACGACCTGCGGCGGGATGAGCGAGCCGAGCCCTGCGCCGGCGGCCACGCAGATCACCCAGGCCGCGTGGAAGAACGCCTGGATGGCGATGATCCTCGCGCGCGACCATCCGGCCGACTCGGGCGTGACGGTGAGCGCATAGGCCTCGTCGGTGAGCGCAAAGGTGCTGTAGGCCTTCCAGCCGGCGCCGTGCACCCGGTGCAGCGGGAACGAGATCGCGTAGAAGACGTGGCGGAAGTTCACCAGCAGGGCGCTGACGGCGATCTGCGCCAGCGGCGCCGCCGCGGCCAGCAGGCCGACCAGGAGAAACTCCATGGTGCCCGCGAACACGATCGCGCCGAGCACCGGGGCCCACCACCAGGCGAGCCCGGAGTGGACCACGAGCACGCCGAGAGCGAGCCCCAACGGCACCACCGCGACACACGCGGGCAGCACCGCCCGCCACCCGGCGAGGACCTCCTCGTGGGTCCCGGCGGGCTCCGCGCCCGCCGTCTCCGTCTCCATGACCTGCATATCCGCAAGCGTAGGAAAGTTCAGACGTCCTTGGGTTGCCCGTTGGCACTGCTAAAGTGCGGCTGTGCGCAACGATCATTCGATCGACGACCTGGATCGAGCAATCATTGCCGAGCTCGAGGAGGACGCCCGGCTGAGCAACGCCGAGCTGGCCCGACGTGTCGGCCTCACCCCGGCTCCGTGCCTGCGCCGCGTGCAGCGCCTGGAGAGCGAGGGCGTGATCAAGGGCTACCACGCGCGCATCGACCCGAAGAGCGGCGGGCGCGGGTTCGAGGTCATCGTCGCGATCGACATCGCCGTCAACGACGGCAAGACGATCGAGGACTTCGAGACCGCCGCCGTTGCCATCCCCGAGGTCACCGAGATGCGCCGCATGCTCGGTCAGCCCGACTACTACCTGCGTGTCCAGGTCGCCGACCCCGAGGCGTACGAAGCGCTCGTCCTCGGGACGATCTCCCGGCTGCCCGCGGTGAGCCGGGTGCTGTCGCACCAGACGATGCGACTGGTCAAGGGCTGAGCAGCCGCCGCGTGCGGTCGTCGGCGGGGACGAAGGTCTCCAGATGGAGGCCGTTGATGGTCACGTCAGCGGCACTCTCGACCTGGCTGGCGACGCTGAAGAAGCGGAGCGCGTCGCCGCCCATCTCGATCTCCAGCGGAACGACCGGATCGGCCAGCGGCCGGGCGGACGGCTCATCCTCGGAGGCGTAGGCGCTGACCTCGTCCCGGAGCGCGACCAGAACCGGGTCGCCGCCGGTGTGGGTGATCCGCCGACCGAGCTGATGAAGCAGGTGGGCCCGCCAGACGGGGAGATTGCGGATGCGCGGCGCGACCCCACGCGGGTGCAGGCAGAGCCGGATCACGTTCAGCGGCGGCTCGAGCAGACGGGGGTCGCAGCCCTCGATCAGCGCGTCGACCGGCGCGTTGGCATCGACGATGTCCCAGTGGTCGTCGAGGAGGAGAGCCGGGTACGGCGCATGGGCGTCGAGCAGGCTGCGAAGCCCGGCCATCACCGGCGCGAGCGCGTCGTCGTCGGTGGCACGGTGCGGGTAGCGAGGGGCGAACCCGCCGGCCAGCAGGAGCCGGTTCTGCTCGGCCATCGGCACCCGCAGGACCTCGGCCAGCCGGACGATCATCTCCGGCGTCGGCCGGGAGCGGCCGTTCTCGACGTAGCTCACGTGCCGGGTGCTCACCTCGGCCTGGGTGGCGAGCGCGAGCTGACTCAGCGAGCGCAGCTCGCGCCAGCGACGAAGCTCGCTCCCGACGGATGCTGACGGTGACGTCGCGGTTGAGATCACGGCCCGAGGCTAGCCAAGCCCGCCTCGCGGCGGCCATGACCTCAGAGGTTATCGACCGATGCACCTGCCGGCGGCGAACCTTCTTCCACGATCCCCATCGAACGAAGGAAGACACCATGACCGACATCGTGACGCGCTACCTGGACACCTGGAACACCACCGGCGAGGAGCTCACCGACCTGCTCGCCGAGCACTGGTCCGACGACTGCGTCTACGTCGACCCGCTCGCCGAGGTCCAGGGCCGCGAGGCGGTCGGCGCGACCATCCGGGCCGTACACGCCCAGTTCCCGGGCTTCGTGTTCACCCAGGTCGGCGAGGTCGACGCCCATCACCAGCAGGCCCGCTTCCAGTGGGGTCTGGGCCCGGCCGGCGAGGAGCCGCTCATCATCGGCTTCGACGTCGTCGTGGTCGACGCGGACCAGCGGATCCGCGACGTACGCGGGTTCCTGGACAAGGTGCCCGCCTGACCTCACGCCGGGCCCGGGGCCAGCGGTGAGAGCGGGCGCTCGAAGAAGGTCTCCAGGACGACCGTCGCCTGCGTCCCGCTGACCCCGTCGATGGCGTAGATCCGGCGCAGCACGTCCTGCAGCTGCTCGGTGGTCGAGGTCCGGACCTTCACCAGCACCGAGGCGCTGCCCGCGATGATGTGCGCCTCCACGATCTCCGGCAGCGAGGCGAACGCCTGCGCCGAGTCCCCCATCCAGGACGTCGACTCGACCATGACGTACGCCAGGACGCCGCTGCCGACGGCAGTCGGATCCACCTCGGCGCTGGTGCGCCGGATGACGCCGGCCTCGCGCAGCTTGCGGACGCGCTCGTGAGCCGCGCCGGCGGAGAGGCCGACGGCCTGGCCGAGCGCGGCGTAGGACTGGGTGGCGTCGCGCTGGAGCTCGGCCAGCAGCTCGCGATCTATCTGATCCACAGCAGCTCCGTTCGGAAATGTCTTGCCACCACCGTACCTCGTCTTGCAGTCTTGGGTTGTAGCCGATTCACGTTCGGTGCAGCTGACGAAGAGGAGCAGGTTCGATGAGCGGTGAGCGCCCCAGCCTGTACGAGATGCTCGACGAACGGTTCCGCACCGGACGGTGCATGAACGGTGATGAGGCGCTGGAGGTCCTGTTCACCGGGTGCCGCTGGGCCGAGGGGCCGATCTACATCCCAGCCTGGCGCCAGGTGGTCTGGAGCGACATCCCCAACGACCGGATGCTGCGCTGGGACGAGGAGACCGGGAACGTCAGCGTCTTCCGCCGAGCCGCCGGACACACCAACGGCAACACCCTCGACCGCGAGGGCCGGCTGATCACCTGCGAGCAGGGCAACCGCCGGGTCACCAGGACCGAGCACGACGGCACGATCACCGTCCTGGCCGAGCGCTGGCAGGGCAAGCGCCTGAACAGCCCCAACGACGCGACCGTGAAGTCCGACGGCTCGATCTGGTTCTCCGACCCCGACTTCGGCATCACCAGCGACTACGAGGGCTACCGCGCCGAGAGCGAGATCGGCTCCAACAACGTCTACCGCATCGACCCCGCCACCGACGACGTACGCCTGGTCGCGGACTGCTTCGGCGCTCCGAACGGGCTGGTCTTCTCCCCCGACGAGCGCCAGCTCTTCGTCTCCGACACCCGCGCCGGCAAGATCTGGCGCTTCGACGTACGCGAGGACGACACCCTCTCCGAGGGCGCGGTCTTCGCCGAGGCCGGTGCCCGCAACGACGCCCGCTTCGACAACCTCCGCTTCGACGACGGCGGCCGCCTCTGGGTCGCCGCGATGAACGACGGCGTGCACTGCTACGACCCCGACGGCACCCTCATCGGCCGCCTGAACGTCCCCGAAGCCGTCTCGAACATCTCCTGGGGCAGCGCCAAGCGCAACCGCCTCTTCATCACCGCCGAGACCAGCCTGTACTCCGCCGTCATGGGCGTCACCGGCACCCACCCGACCGGACCCGGACGGCGACCCTGGCTGTAGCCACCACCAGCCGGCGCGGTCCGGGTGCAACGTTTGGGGCCACTGGAACAACTGAAGGGTGTGATGACAACGGAAGGGCCGGCGCCCAAGGTGGGGTTCGAGGAGACGTATCGCGAGCATCGGATCGCGCTCCTTCGACTGGCATACCTGATGTCCGGCTCCCACGAGGTGAGCGAGGACGTGGTCCAGTCCGTGTTCACGTCGGCGCACGAGCGCTGGGACCAGATCGAGACTCCGCTGCCGTACCTCAAGAGGGCCGTGGTCAATCTCGTCAAGGATGGCCAGCGGCGACATCTACGTCGCCTTGCCAGACCGGCGGAACGACCACCTGTGGCACTCCCGCAGGAGGTCGACGAGACATGGACACAGATAGCGCGGTTGCCGTGGGTGCAACGCGCCGTCGTCGTCCTCCACTACTACGAGGACCTTCCCCTCGCTGAGATCGCAGACATCCTCGACCGCCCCGCAGCAACCGTCCGCTCGGACCACCGACGCGCGCTCGACAAGCTCCGAAAGGCACTCGCATGAACGACGCCAAGACCCCGGAGAGCCTCGGACTGCTCCTGCGCCACACCCTGCACACCGTTGCCGACACGCTCACCGAGGACGAGTTCACCACGACCCGGGCCGACAATTCGCGCAAGCCGCACCGCAGGCGGCGGATCCTGGTCGGCCTCGGCGCGGTGGCCATCCCCGTGGTGCTGGCGGCCGGTGCGGGAGCTGCGATCCTCCGTGAGGGACCGGAGTACGTCGACACGATTCCTCCGCAGGACATCGTCATGCGCGGAAGCGTGGACGGCAGCCGCTACCTGCTGAGGGAGTCCGACCGAACCGACGAGTGCGGCCGGCCCGTCACCGGGGTGGAACTGGTCGAGGAGAAGAAGAACCTGCTCGGGAGCGAGTGGAACACCACCGGCCATGAGTACGGCGAGTACGCCGAAACGGAGTGCGGCCTCGTCAACGACACTTCCCGCTATCTGAAGAATCCGGCGCTCTTCAACGATTCTGGCGCTGAGGTCGGCGACTCGTTCGTCTGGGTCTACGCCGTTCACCCCGACGTCACCGCAGTACGCATCACCTCAGACGGCTACACCAAGGACCTGAAGGTCTACGAGATCGATGGAGCCGGATATGCCCCGTTCGAGGTCCCCGAAGACATGAACGAGTACACCGCCGAACTGCTCATCGACGGCAGGGTCTTCCCGGGGTCCGAGGAGGTCCAAAAGGTGCCGCGGCCTTGAACTGCGCGTCCACCAGCCAGGCGTTCCGTTGCTTCAACAGCTTCGTCATGTACCGAGTCAGCACGAGGGCGTTGACCAACCGCCCGGCCGATCCAGCCGGTGAATCGAACTCCACGACATCCGTCATCGACGTACCGCCGGCGTCCGCTTCGAGTCGGTGCTCATGCCAACACCGCCGAAACGGACCTGGCTCCTGCTCGTCCACGAACCGGTGCGGAGCATCTGATTCTGCGCGGACGCATCGGTTGCCTCCCGCGGCGGCTCAAACTGCTGGGTGGCTCTCGGCGAGGTCCTGCGCTGCGGCGATCACCTCGGCAGAGTTGGTGATCATGGGTAGGTGCGCGCTGGCGATCTCGGTCACGACGCTTGCACCGAACTGCGCTGCGTAGCCTCGCTGCATGCTGGCGGTCAGCTCGGCATCGTCGGTGGTGACGACGTACTTCTTGAGCGGCACCGCATGCATCGCTTCGTGCCCCGTCGTGCGGGTGAGGCCGACAGGCTGGCGTCGGCATTAGGGTCGGGTTGTGGCGTTCTCCAGATCGGCCGATCCGCATCTGACCCTCCGTCGGATCGAGCGGCAGCACGCTCTCATCGAGCAACTGCGATGGCAGCGCGGCGTACCGAAGTCGGCACTCGCCTTGGCCCAAGCTCTCGAGGTGACCGCACGGACCGTCGAGCGCGATATCGCCCGGATGCGCGCGAGCGGCATCCCCATCCGCGTCCAGCGGGGTCCGGGCGGCGGCTATCTCTTGGATGTGCGGTCGAAGCTGGACCCCATCTCGCTCGAACCCGACGAGGTGGCGGCGCTGATCGTTGCCCTGGTTGCGCTCGGCCCCACGGCGACCGACTCCGCGCGGACAAGCATGAACAAGCTGACCCGGGCGCTGCTGCCGTCGGTCTAGCTGCGGCTCCGTTGCGCGTCGTTGACGATCGCGTCGGCCTGACAGGGTGCGCGTACGATCGAGGCAGGAGCTGACCCTGGTTCCCCAATGATGGGAGTCCGGATGTCCGGCGCTGTTCCACCCTCCACCGTCCCCAGTTCGTCGAGCAGCACACTGCTCACGCTCGGGATGCTCGCCGCCTCCTCGATGGAGAACGAGCACCGGCTGCCGATCCATCCTCATCACCTCGATCTGATCGACCCGGATCTCCGTGCGCGGATGATCGTCGAGCGTGGCTACGGCGCTGACTTCCAGCTGGAGCCCGGCTACGTCGAGTCGCGGGTCGGCAGAGTCGCGGATCGCTCCACGGTGATCGAGACGGCTGACGTGCTGCTGCTTCCGAAGCCGCAGATGGCCGACGTGGCCGCGATCCCCGAGGGCCGCGTGCTGTGGGGATGGCCGCACTGCGTGCAGGACCCCGCCCTGACGCAGACGGCGATCGACCGCCGGCTCACGCTCATCGCATTCGAGACGATGAACCACTGGAGCAGCCGCGGTGACTTCAGCCTGCATGTGTTCCACAAGAACAACGAGCTCGCCGGCTATTGCTCGGTGCTCCACGCCCTGAGCCTCACCGGATCCACGGGCATGTACGGGCCTCGTCGCAGCGCAGTCGTCATCGGGTTCGGGGCGACGGCACGGGGTGCGGTGACTGCGCTCACGGCGCAAGGCATCCACGACATCCAGGTCCTCACCCAGCGCGGCGCCGCGGCGGTCGGCTCCCCGATCCACGGCGCTCACATCGCCCAACTCCACACCGGCGACGGCGAGACCCACCTCAGCGAGGTGCTCACGAAGGACGGCAACGTCCTGCTCCCCGAGTTCCTGGCATCGCACGACATCGTCGTCAACTGCACGCTCCAGGACGTCGCCGCACCGTTGACCTATCTGCGGACCGAGGACCTGGCGGGGTTCGCCCCAGGGAGCCTCATCGTCGACGTCTCGTGCGACGAGGGGATGGGGTTCGAGTGGGCGAAGCCCACCACGTTCGACGAGCCGATGTTCACGGTCGGCAACGGCGTCAACTACTACGCGGTCGACCACACCCCGTCGTACCTGTGGAACTCGGCCACCTGGGTGATCAGCGAGGCGCTGCTGCCGTTCCTGCGCACGGTCATGGAGGGGCCGACCGCTTGGGCGACCGACCTGACCGTCTCCCGGGCGGTCGAGATCGATCACGGCGTGATCAGCAACCCGAGCATCCTGAGCTTCCAGGGCCGCGACCCGGCCTATCCGCACATTCGCGCTGCCGAGGCGCTCAGTCGTTGAAGCGGAACTCCACCGTTCTGTCGCTGGCCAACGTTTCGAACCGAGGCCGCTGAATATGATCGGATTGTTGCATGGAGATCGAGCGCATCGCCCCGATCCTGACCGTCGATGATCTCGCGACCGCCATCACCGAGCACACCGGCGTGCTCGGCATGCGGGTGGTCATGAACATGGGGTGGATTGCCTTCCTTGCCGACGACGCCGGCCACCAGATCGGATTGATGACCACTGACGTAACGGCGTCGGTCAACCTGGACGTCTCGATCTTCGTCGACGATGTCGAAGCTGCCCACGCCGCGGCAGTGACTGCGGGCGTTGAGATCGTGCACCCCCTGTCCACGGAAGAGTGGGGCGTGCGCCGATTCTTCTACCGCGACTCGTCCGGGCGGGTGATCAACGTCGGCACCCACACCTGACCGCGGAGGACTGCGGAGATGCTGCCCCTACGACTCATCCGAGCCGAAGCCCGGTCCTACGTCCGGTCCGAGCTTTGGGGTACGACAGGTGGCGGGTGCCGTCGCGGCGACTTCATGGCTCCGGGTCACTCGGGCCCGAGGGAGTCGGACGCCTCGATCCGGTGTGCGTGCCGCACCGACACCGAACCGGCGTACCCCTCGACGAAGCCGACCACTACGTCGTACTCATCCCCCGCGGTGGAGCGCAAGGTGAGCGTCCAGGAGTCGTCGGCCAGGTGGTGCTCCTCCGCGCGGAGCGACAGGGCGTCCGGGTCCACGGCGTACGCCGTCGCGGCCGCGCGCCGGGTGCGCTGGACCGCCGACTCCCGCGAAATCGGCGTCCGCTCCGGCTGGCCGACCACCTCCATCACGTCACGAAAGGCGCGGGACACACCGTCGTACGACGCCTCCGAGACGGCCGTGGTCCGGGGCCCGGTGTTCACCAGCAGCCCGATCTCGAGGGCGCCCGGACTGGCGCCCCAACTGGTGTGCCATCGGTGCTGGTGCAGCGAGTAGTGCCGCCGCGCGTCGGCCCCGGCGTACAAGACTGGCTCCAGTGCGGCGAGGATGCCCCGCTCGTCGAGGACATCCTCGCCTCCCCCGCCGTCCGGCTCTGGGACCGACAGGTCGAGCAAGTACTGCCGATCCACCTGCTCGTCCGGGCTGGCCCGATAGCCGACCTGGACCCGCACCGAGTCCACCCGGCCGAGAGTCAGCAGCGAACGCGAGTCATCGATCGCACGGTTAGTCATCTCTCCAGACTTCTCCTGGTCCCCACCAGGGTCAAGCGCCAGACCGTGCGCCGAGTGCTTCGCGAAGCTGTCTCGAGGCGGATCGCGGGGTAGCGCCCGCCCGCCAGATGGCGAGCAGCAGATCCGCCCGCGGCCGGCCAGGCTCGGTCCAACTCGGCCCGAGTCCTGCCTGGCGGAGCACGTCGATCAGGTCGTCGTCGGCTGCCGTACGCGCTTCGGCCCAGGCCAGCGCGTACGCCTCATCGACCCCGTTCAAGGTCGTCTCGGTCTCCACGATCGCAGGCGACACCGCGACCACGGCTCGGGACTCCTGTCGGTGACGCAGGAACGCGATGAGGAAGTAGACCAAGGCACCTGCCCAGCTGAAGACCAGCACCATCACGATGTCGAGGACGTCCAGCCCACTCATGCGTCCCCGGGCAGAGATACTGCGGACGATCAGCACCAGCGCGACGATCGTCGGCACCCACCACAGCGCCACAAGCCCGACGATCCACATCACCTCAACCTGGCCAACCATCGCAACTCCACTCCGTCAGCCGAGACCTCAGCCGAGCCTAGCGGTGGCCAGCAGGCGGCTGCAGACGTTGACGCGGAACTCCACGACATGGACGAGTACGCCTCTGAGCTGGCCATCGACGGCCAGATCGTCCCGGGTCCAAGCAGAAGCAGAAGGTGCCGCGACCTTGACTCGCAAGCAACGTGGGAGCCCTGAGGTCACCGGGTGACTTCGGGACTCCCACGTCGCTGCTGCATCAGCACGGGGAGACGAGTGCTCGCGCCACGAGAGCCATCAGACCACAGGCGCAGAGAGAGCGTCGACCAACCACGCGTTCCGTTGCTCCAGCAGCTTCGTCATGTACCGAGTCAGCACGAGGGCGTTCACCAACCGCCCGACCGACCCGGCAGGCGACTCGAACTCGACGACGTCCGTCATCAGCGTGCCGCCGGCGACTGGTTCGAATCGGTGCTCATGCCACCACCGCCGAAACGGGCCCGATTCCTGCTCGTCCACGAAACGGTGCGGAGCGTCGTACTGAACGATCACCGAGGTCATCGTGAACGGAATCCCGAAATGGCGGGCTCTCCAGGTCACCGAGTCATCCAGACGCATCGCGCCGGAAGTGACACCGGCGATGGCGCGCTCCCCCGAGTCCGACATCGACGACTGGTGCGCGTCCACAGACAGGCTCAGCTCGAAACACCGTTCCGGCGCCGCCGGGATCTCGGTACTGAGCTCGATTCGTGGCACTTGAAGATCCTGGACTTCGGTCAGTCGAGGCCTTCGACTATGCGGAAGTCCCGCTCGACGCCGTCGGAGAGGGCGGCCAGCGCCTCCTGGTAGGCCGCGCTCTCGTGCGCGGCGACGGCCTGCTCGAAGCTGTCGAACTCGATCAGGACGGTGCGCTCGGCGATTCCGGCGTCGTGCGCCACGACCCGACTGCCACGGCTGAGGACCCGACCGCCCCCGGCCTTGACGGCCAGCGGGGCAAGCTTGTTGTAAGCGGCCAGCTTCTCAGGGTCTGAAATGGTGCGATAGGCGCTGACCCAGTAAGCCTTGGGCATGGAACCTCCAGTGTTGGGATGAGTGCATCTGACGTACGGGTTGCTCAGCATGCCACCCCGGCGACCGGTCCGGGGCGTGGCTCAGACGTTGAACCTGAACTCCACCACGTCACCGCACATACCAACCTCTAGACGCACATCGCAGACGGTTAGGCCAGCGGCCGGATCTGAGGGCCAGCCTACTGCGGCAGATCCCGGTCGCGGCGTGCATCAATGTTCTCGACGCACTCCGCGGCGTTGGCCTGGAAGTGGCCAAACGCGCCCACTGAACGCCATCTGGCACGACCGGCAGCCATGCTCGCCGCGCGGACTCTCGCGCACCGCGACGCGAACCGCCGTCACCCACAGCTGCGCCACCCTGCCGGCACCCGACGCCTGTCTGGACATCTCGTCGGCCGGAGTGTGGATATCTGTTCGCAGATCTGTGTACAGTTGTTCGCACTTGAGGTGGTGACATGAGTACACGACGGGTTCCGAACGACCCAGGCCGGAAGCTGCGGATCTTGGATGCGGCGCTGGAGGTAGCCTCCGAGGAAGGCACGCGGCGCGTGAATCACCGGCGGGTGGCTGCGCAGGCCGGAGTCCCCTTGGGATCGGTGACGTACTACTACCCGACGGCGGAGAACCTGGTGGTGGAGATGTTCCGCCACCTGTCGACGACACGGGTGACGCCGACGGAAGATCTGGCACGACCCATGTCTCGGCGGCAACTGGTCGAAGCGATCACCTCGATCGTCGCGGGCGAGGAGAAGGTGAGCTCCTTCTACCAGGCGCTCGACTACGAGATGGTGGTGTACGGGTTCGGGCACGCCGAGGTGGCTGCGTTGGCCAGCGAGTGGCACGACCGATGGCGAGCAGCTCTGGCGGTCAACATGTCGCGCGAGTCGGCTCGCACCGTCGTCGCTCTCATCGACGGCTGGCTGCTGCAGGACGGCGTCGAGAAGGTCCGACTGACTGCCGACGACATCCGGCCTCAGGTAGCTGCTGTCCTGCGCGGGCTCGAGGGCCCAGGACCTGAAGGCGAGGATTCATGACCTCCGTGACCTCAGACGCCCCGGTTGCGATCGAGGTGCGCGGAGCTCGCGTGCACAACCTCAAGAACGTCGACGTGTCCGTACCGCTCAACAAACTTGTGTCGATCTCCGGCGTCTCCGGCTCTGGCAAGTCGTCCCTCGCTCTCGGTGTGCTGTATGCGGAGGGCTCCAGCCGGTACCTCGAGGCGCTGTCGAGCTACACCCGACGACGGATGAGCCAGGCCGCTCGTCCGTCCGTCGACTCGGTCGAGCACGTTCCCGCTGCGCTCGCTCTGCGTCAGCGCCCTGGCTTCGCCGGGATCCGGTCGACGTTCGGGACCTCGACGGAGCTGCTCAACGGCCTGCGGCTGATCTATTCCCGTCTCGGCGCGCATCAGTGCCCGAACGGGCATCGGCACGACCCCGACATCAAGGTCGCCGTCGGCGCTCAGCTGACGTGCTCCGTGTGCCATGCGTCCTTCGATCC
The DNA here is from genome assembly GCF_011045035.1 of Nocardioides turkmenicus. GTDB lineage: Bacteria > Actinomycetota > Actinomycetes > Propionibacteriales > Nocardioidaceae > Nocardioides > Nocardioides turkmenicus. Next base: position 60,834 of record NZ_JAALAA010000014.1, on the reverse strand, counting down.
ACCGGAGGCCGAGGACTTCGCCTTCAACAGCGCAGGGGCGTGCGAGAACTGCCAGGGAACGGGCTTCGTGCGGGAGGTCGACGACGCGTCGCTCGTGCCAGACGAGTCGAAGAGCATCGAGGACGGCGCGGTCGCCGCGTGGGCCGGGTTCGGACTCCTCGGCAACGCACAGGTCGCCGAAGCACTCGGGGTCCGTGTCGATGTGCCCTTCTCCGAGCTGACGGAGAACGAACGACGCATCGTGTTCGACGGCCCTCCCGAGACCCGGACGATTCCTTTCCGTTCGAAGAACGGCAAGGTCTTCGACGTCAACCTGACGTACCGCAATGCTCGGGTCGCCATCACCGAGTCCCTGAAGAAGGCAGACTCCGAGAAGAGCCTCGACCGGCTAGAGCGATTCCTGAACACCCACACCTGCCCGGCCTGTCAGGGGACCCGGTTGAACGACCGCGCCCGCTCCACGCTTGTCGACGGCCTGAGGATCGACGAGGCGTCCGCGATGCCTCTGGACGACCTGTCTGCCTGGGCAGGCGCGCTCCCGGCGAAGGTGCCGAGCACGATGACGTCGATGGCGGAGAGCATCGTTTCGAGCCTGACGGGCATCGCCCGGATGCTGCAGAAACTCGGCCTCGGCTACCTCGCGCTCGACCGCGCCGCCTCGACGCTGTCGACGGGTGAGCGACAGCGGGTGCAGCTCTCCCGAGCAGTGAGGAGCCGCGCGACGGGCGTGCTCTACGTCCTCGACGAGCCGTCCATCGGCCTGCACCCCTCGAACATCGAAGGGCTGCTCGAGGTCGTCCGCGGCCTTCTCGCCGACGGCAACTCCGTCGTCGTCGTCGACCACGACGTCCAGGTCCTGCGCGACGCCGAGTGGATGATCGAGATCGGGCCGGGCTCCGGGCGGCATGGCGGACAGGTCATCGCCTCCGGCCCGCTTTCAGACCTCGTGACGGAGCCCCGCTCTCGGATCGCGCCCTTCATCGAGGCCACGGTTCCCGGCATCGTGCGCCCCCGGGCATCGACAGAGGAGGTGTTCTCCTCCGGGAAGGTGCATCTCGAGACGGCGCCGCTGCACACGGTGCACGCGCTTGGACTCGACATCCCGAAGGGCCGGCTGACGGCAGTCACCGGAGTGTCTGGATCAGGCAAGAGCACCCTCGTGCTCGACAGCCTCGTCCCCGCATTGCGCGCGGACGCATCGAACACTCCCCTGCCAGGACACGTCGCTGCAATCGACCGAGGCCGTATCGAGAAGGTCCACGTCGTCGATTCGACCCCCATCGGCACGAACATCCGCTCAACCATCGGCACCTACAGCGGAGTTCTCGATCAGCTGCGCCGGGTCTATGCAGCGCTCCCGGCGTCGAAAGAACGTGGATTCAAGACCGGCGACTTCTCCTACAACACCGGGAAGCTCCGGTGCACGGAATGCGACGGGACCGGTCAGATCTCGCTGGACATCCAGTTCCTCCCCGATGTCGACATCGTCTGTCCGGCGTGCGAAGGCTCCCGCTACGCCTCCGACGCGCTCGGGATCACCCGGCCCCGCCCCGACACGGGCGAAGCGCTCAGTCTCCCCGAGGCGCTTCGGCTCACGGTCTCCGAAGCGATTCCTGCTCTCGGCGACCTCAAGAAGGTGCGCCAGCGCCTCCAGCTGCTCGACGAGCTCGGGCTCGGCTACCTGACGCTCGGCGAATCCACCACGGCGCTGTCCGGCGGGGAGGCGCAGAGGCTGAAGCTCGCCTCCGACATCGACCGCGATCAGCACGACAGCCTCTTCGTGCTCGACGAGCCCTCCATCGGGCTCCACCCCCTCGACGTGCAGGTGCTGCTGCGAGTGCTGCAGCGCCTGATCGACAACGGAGCCACGGTCGTAATCATCGAGCACGACCTCGACATGATCGCCAACGCCGACTACATCGTCGACCTCGGCCCCGGAGGCGGAGAGGCTGGCGGACGCATCGTCGCCACCGGCACGCCGGAACAGGTTGCCGCCAACCAGCGCAGCATCACCGGGCGCTACCTGAATCCTTGACCAACCCGATCAAGACCAACCCATCCCAGAAGGAGAAACCCATGACCACCGAGCCCCGCAACGTCATCATCACCGGCGCAGGCAGCGGAATCGGGGCAGCCGTCGCCGAGGCCTTCGCCGCCAGCGGCGACCGCGTGCACCTGTTCGACCTGTCTGAGAAGCGACTCGCCTCCGTTGCTGCGAACCTCGACCTCGTCACGACCCACGTCGTCGACGTCGTCGACGCCCCGAAGGTTCGCACCGCCATCGAAGGCATCGAGAAGGAGTACGGATCCATCGACGTGCTCGTCAGCAACGCAGGCGTGTTCGACGGTCTCGCAGGCATTCAGGAGACCACCTACGAGCTCTGGGACCGCATCATCGCCGTCAACCTCACCGGCGCGTTCAACCTCATCAAGCCCGCGTCCGAGGCCATGGTCCGCCAGAAGTCCGGCCGCATCGTCACCATCAGCTCCATCGCCGCTACCCGCACGTCGCCCGACGGCCTCTCCTACGACGCCGCGAAGGCCGGGCTCGAAGGAATGACCCGACGCCTCGCCGTCGACCTCGGCCAGTACGGAATCACCGCCAACACCGTCGCCCCCGGTGTGATCGAGACCTCGATCCTGGCCACCTCGCAGGAAATCCTCGGTGACATGACCCCTCCCACCGATGGCGACAACAACGCCGCAAACGCGAGCTACGTCGACACGGTGGTCCCCGCGCGACGCGGCGGGCAGCCCGCGGAAGTCGCTGCCGCCATCCACTTCCTCGCCAGCACCGGAGCCGCCTACATCAACGGAGACACCCTCCACGTCGACGGAGGCTGGATCGCCAGCTGAGCGATGCCTGCACCTGCACCACAGCCCCTGACCGAACGAGTTCGGCCGGGGGCTGTGGTGTGCGAGCGGCGCTACGTCCCCAGTTTCCCCATCGGCCGCGAGACCAGGTGATGTCGAAGAGCGCCAATAACCGCCAGAGGTTAAAGCGAAAAACGAAACTCCACCACGTCGCCGTCAGCCATGACGTAGTCCTTGCCCTCCATGCGGACCTTGCCAAGGTCGCGGGCCTTGGCTACGGAGCCGGCGGCGATGAGGTCGTCGTAGGAGACGATCTCGGCCTTGATGAAGCCCTTCTGGAAGTCGGTGTGGATGACACCGGCGGCCTCGGGGGCGGTGGCGCCCTTGGGGATCTCCCACGCGCGGACCTCCTTGGGGCCGGCGGTGAGGTAGGTCTGCAGGCCGAGGGTGTCGAAGCCGACGCGGGCCAGGATGTCCAGGCCGGGCTCCTCGACGCCGGCGTCGGCCAGGAACTCGCGGGCCTCGTCCTCGTCGAGCTCGACGAGCTCGGACTCGAACTTCGCGTCCAGGAAGATCGCCTCGGCAGGGGCGACGAGCTCGCGCATCGAGTCCTTCAAAGCCTCGTCGGCGAGCTCGTCGGAGTCGCAGTTGAAGACGAAGATGTAGGGCTTCGCGGTGAGCAGCATCAGGTCGCGGATCAGGGCTCGGTCGATCTTCGTGGCGATGATCGGGGTGCCGGCCTCAAGGGCCTCCTTGGCCTCGACCGCAGCGGCGAGGTTGGCCTTGAGGTCAGGAGCCTTGCGCGACTCCTTCTCCAGCCGCGGGATCGCCTTCTCGACCGTCTCCAGGTCGGCGAGGATCAGCTCGGTCTGGATGGTGGAGATGTCGTTGGCCGGCTCGACCTTGCCGTCGACGTGGGTGACGTCGTCATCACGGAACACCCGCGTGACCTGGCAGATCGCGTCGGACTCGCGGATGTGGGAGAGGAACTTGTTGCCCAGCCCCTCACCCTGACTCGCGCCGCGCACGATGCCGGCGATGTCGACGAACTGCACCGTGGCCGGCAGCAGCTTCTGGGACCCGTAGATCTTCGCCAGCTCTGGCAGCCGCTCGTCGGGCACCCCGACGACGCCGACGTTGGGCTCGATGGTGGCGAAGGGGTAGTTCGCCGCGAGTACGTCGTTCTTGGTCAGAGCGTTGAAGAGGGTCGACTTGCCCGCGTTGGGAAGTCCCACGATGCCGATGGTGAGTGCCACGATCGACAATCCTAGGGTCGTACGCCGACCACGACCGAAACGCGGACGGGGTGGTGCACGTCGACGACGACACCCTGGTGCGTAATCGCCGACCACGATTTCCGACGGCAAAGGGACCCCACCCAATAGGCTCGCGCCCGTGAACGCCCCCGACGCACCACAGCGACTGCGCGAACCCGCACATCAGGTCTCCGAGCGCGCACCGGCCTACTGGCGTACGGCTGAGGCGATCGGCGCCGTGATCTGGCTGGCCCTCGCGGTGGGTGCGATCGTGGCGGCGGTACTCGTCCCGGAGGGCTTCTGGACCTGGATCCTGTGGCTCGCCGCGGTGGTCTTCGTGCTTGCGCCCGTGCCGGGGCTGACCTTCGTGCCCTCGATCCGGTTCCGGATCCACCGGTGGGAGGTGACCGACATCGCCGTCCACGTACGCCACGGGTGGCTCACCGTCGTCGACGAGGTCGTGCCGCTCTCCCGGGTGCAGACGGTCGACTCCACCCAGGGGCCGCTGATGCGGCAGTTCGGGCTGCGTACGGTCAAGGTCTCCACCGCCTCCTCGGCGGGCATCGTCCAGATCGCCTGCCTCGACGACGCGCTGGCGCTCGAAGTCGTCGCGAAGCTGGTGGCGATCACCGCCGCGACGCCTGAGGACGCGACGTGAGCACACCCGAGGTCCCTGAAGTTCCTGAGGCCCCTGCCGTTCCAGACGCGGAATGGCAGCGGCTGGCCGGCTGGACCGCGGTCGTCAGCCCGCTCTCGACGCTGCGCCAGGCGATCATCCCGGCCGCGATCGGTGCCTTCGGCGCCGGCCAGGCGAACGTTTTCATCGGTCTGCTGGTCGCGGCCGGCATCGCGGTTGTCGCCGCCCTGGCCGGTCTGGTCCCGTGGCTGACCACGACCTATCGGGTGACGCCGACACACCTGGAGGTGCGCAAGGGTCTGCTCAACCGCACCACCCTGACCGCCCGGCTCGACCGGGTGCGCAGCGTCGACCTGAGCTCGACCCTCGTCCACCGTGCCCTTGGGGTCACCAAGGTCAACGTCGGCACCGGGGTCGACGAGGGCCAGATCACCCTGGACTCGCTGACCAAGGACGCGGCCGCCCGGCTGCGGCGCGAGCTCCTGCACGCGGCCCCCGCGCCATCCGCGTCCGACGTACCCTCAAGTGAAGGCTCCTCGCCAGAGATCGAGCCAGTCGCGGCCTCGCCCGAAGGCGAGATCATCGCCAAGCTCGACTGGTCCTGGATCAGGTACGCCCCGCTCAACCTCAAGAACCTCGCGATCGCGCTGGGTGGCCTGGGCGCGGTCTTCGGTGCGTTCTCCGACCTCATCCCGTGGGAGTCCTTCGGTGTCCGGGTCACCAACGGCGAGATCAACGGCGTCCCGGTCGAGGAAGTCGGGCGCATGCTGTTCATCGCCGTGCCGATCGCGATCGTCGGGGCGGCCGCGGTGTGGGCGATCGGGTCGTGCGTGGGCTATGCGGTGCGCTGGTGGGATCTCCAGGTCGTGCGCGAGCAGGGCCGGGAAGGCACCACGCTGCGGCGCAGCTTCGGCCTGACCAGCACCCGCGCGACGACGGTGGAAGAGGCGAAGGTACGCGGCGCCACCTCCACCGTCGGCCCGCTGATCGGACTGGCAGGCGGCGCCGACCTCAACCTGCTGACGACCGGGCTCGACGACAACTTCCCCGCGGTCCTGCCGACGGCGCCGGAGCAGGTCGTCTCCGAGGTCGGCACCGACATCCTCGGCGAGGACGCGTTCTCGGCGGCCCTCACCGGCCACGGGCCGCGGCCACGCCGGCGCTACTGGTTCCGGGCGGCCGTCGCCACTGTCGTGTGGACGCTCATCGCGCTCGTCCCGACCGTGCTGATCGGCGTCTTCGGCGACACCTGGATCTGGTGGATCCCGGTCGTCATGATGGCGCTCGCCCTCGTCCTCGGGCTGCTCGGTGCCGAACTGCGCCACCGGCACCTCGGCCACGCGCTCACCGACCGCTACCTGGTGGTCCGCTCGGGCTCCTACACCGCCGTGCGCACCGCCCTGCAGACCGACGGCATCATCGGCTGGCGGGTCAAGCAGACGTTCTTCGACCGCCGCATCGGCCTGGCCCAGGTCACCGCGATGACCGCGGCCGGTCATGAGCACGTCGACATCCCGGACGTGCCGCTCGAGACGGCCGTCGCCCTCACGGCGGCGGCGACGCCGCGTACGGTCTCGGAGTTCGTCGAATAACCCGTTCCACTTCGAACCGGCTTCGGTGGATGATCCGGCCATGACTATCCAGATCCGCCACCTCACCTTCGACTGTGCCGACCCTCGCAAGCTCGGGGAGTTCTGGTCGGCGGTCACCGGCTGGCACCTCTTCTATGACGAGGACCCTGAGGTGATCGTCGCCCGCAGCTTCCCGTCGAAGGAGCTGATGTTCCTCTTCGTCCCGGTGCCCGAGGCGAAGTCGGCGAAGAACCGGGTCCACATCGACATCAAGCCGGAGGACACCACCCGCGACGAGCTCGTTGAGCGTGCGCTCTCGCTCGGCGCCACCGTCTTCGGCGACCACCGCAAGGAGGACGGGACCGGCTTCGTCGCGCTCCGCGACCCCGAGGGCAACGAGTTCTGCATCGAGCGCGGCGAGCACGAGATGGCCTCGAGCGGACCGATGACGATCGGGCTCAAGATCTGAGCTCAGCGGGCGAGCACCCCGACCCGTCCGCCCGCACCGGCGGCCCAGCAGGTGCCCTTGGCGCAGTCGACGGTGTGGAAGCGGGTCTGGGTGGCGCCGAACGGCTTCCAGGAGCGGCCGTTGTCGTGGCTGATGTCGCTGCCGTTGGGGCCGACGGCGATCGCGGTGCGGCCGCCGATCCAGGCGACCGCCTCGCGGTATCCGCCCAGGTCGGAGTCGGAGTTGGTCCAGGTGCGACCACCGTCGGACGAGTAGGCGGCGCGGTCCACGCCGTCGTCCTCGAGGCCGAAGTCGCCACCGACCGCGATCCCCTGGCGAGGGTTGCGGAAGCCGAGTCCGAAGACGCCAGCGGCCTCGCCGGTCGCGATCGTGGAGTCGGCGGCAGACCAAGAGCGACCACCGTCGTGGGTGGCGTAGATCTTCGCGGCGGCACCGCCACCGCCGATCCACGCCTCGCGCGCCCCCGCGGTGACCAGGCAGGTCCCGCTGGCCGAGTAGCCGAACTCGCCGGGCGCCTCCAGGCCCTGCGTGTCCGCAATCGTCCAGGTGTCGCCGCCGTCGGAGGTCGTGATGATGCGCCACTCGCCGTCGACCGGGTCGCTCATCGCTATCCCGCGCTTGCCGCCGGGCCAGAAGTCGACGCAGTTGTAGAAGGCGGTCGGCTCCGCGGACCGGAACGTCTCGGTCCAGGTCGCTCCGCCGTCGACGGTCTTGTAGATCCGGCTCGCCTCGCCCTCGCCGATGGAGAGCACCACCGCCTCGCTGGCCGAGCGTGCCTCGACATCGCGGAAGAGCAGGTCGTCGGCTCCAGGCGGCGAGACCTCGTCCCAGGTCTGGCCGCCGTCGGTCGTACGGAACACTCCCCCGCCATCGCCGCCGACCCACGCGGTCTCCGCGTCGACGGCGTCGAGCGCCCGGAATCCCTGCGTCGTATCGACGTTCACAGACGTCCAGTCGTACGCACCCCCTGACTGCACTGCCTGCGCCGCCGGCGCGAAGGTGAGGGTGGTGAGAGCGAGAGTGGCCGCCGCTGCGGCTCCGACAACGATGCGCACGAAGGATCACCCTGGCCCTGCGAGGCCGTTCTGTCCACCGATCCGGCAAAACTCGTCCGCCGAATCGGTGGCAATGACAGGCGAATCTGTAGTTGTGGGCGCCGAAAGTCGAGTTTCGTCCTCCACAAGTGCCGATTCGGCGGGCCAGACGTGCGGACTCGGGAATTTTCTTCCGTGACCGGTTGGTAGCGCCTAGAGTGAATCGCCGTGCCGCACACCAGCGGTGCAGATGGGGAGGTTGTCATGAGCAGAACGACACTGACCAGACGCGGAAGGTTGGCGGCTGTGGGACTCGCGGCCGCGGTGGCGGTTGCGACGCCGTACGCAGCGACGCACGCCGCAGAGCCCGATCCGCCCACGACGACCGCCGCCAAGACTCCGACGCAGCACGGCCAGATCGTCTCGCTGATGCGACACATGTCGCTGCAGCAGAAGGTCGGCCAGCTCTTCGTGATCGAGGTCTACGGACGCGACGCCAACAACGTCAGCGACACGGCGAAGGCCGGCAACCAGCGGCTCTACGGGGTGGACACCCCGGCGCAGGCGATCGCGAAGTACCAGCCCGGCGGGGTCATCTACTTCACCACCCGCGGCCCCGACAACATCGGTGACGCGGCCCAGGTGGCGACGCTCTCCAACGGTCTCCAGCGCGCCGCGCTGCAGCAGCGGCCCAAGATACCGCTCAACATCGCGGTCGACCAGGAGGGCGGCGCGCTCGTGGCCCGCTTCGGTCCGGCCAGCGGCGCGACCCAGATGCCCGGCCAGATGGCGCTGGGCGCCGGCGGCTCGACCGAGGACGCAGCCCGCTCTGCCGAGGTGATCGGCACCGAGCTGGCCGCCGTCGGGGTCACCCAGGACTACGCGCCCGTCGCCGACGTCAACCTCAACCCCAACAACCCGGTGATCGGGATCCGCTCGGCCGGGGCCGACTCGGCCGCGGTCTCCGACATCGTCGAGGCCGAGGTCGGCGGGTTCGACGACGGCGAGCTCTCCTCGATCGCCAAGCACTTCCCGGGCCACGGAGACACCGGCACCGACAGCCACTACGGCCTGCCCGAGGTGACCCACAGCCGCGAGGAGCTCGAGGCGATCGACCTGCCGCCGTTCAAGGCCGCGATCGACGCCGGGATCGACGCGATCATGACGGCCCACGTCACCGTGCCCGCGATCGACCCGAGCGGCGAGCCGGCCACCATGTCCGAGCCGATCCTCACCGGCCTGCTCCGCGAGGAGATGGGCTTCGACGGCCTGATCGTGACCGACGCCCTCGACATGCAGGGCGCGAGCGCGACGTACCCGCCCGATGTCGCCCCGGTCGAGGCATTCCTCGCCGGCGCCGACCAGCTGCTCATCCCGCCGCAGATGGACACGGCGTACGCAGCGGTCCTCGACGCCGTCAAGGACGGCACCATCTCCCGCAAACGGCTCGACGAGTCGGTCTACCGGATCCTCGAGCACAAGCTCGAGAACAAGATCTTCGAGAGTCCGTACGTCGACGTGGCTGCCGCTCCGGCGGTCTTCAGCAACCCGGTGCACAAGGCCGACGCGCAGGCGATCTCCGACCGCACCACCACGTTGGTGAAGAACGACGACGACCTGCTGCCGCTGGCACCGGGGGCGAAGAACGTCCTGGTCGCGGGCTGGGGCGTGGACACGACGGCGGGCATCGCGGCCGGGCTCCAGAAGCGCGGAGCGACGACCCAGGTGCTGCAGTCGGGCACCACTCCGACCGACGCGCAGATCAACGCCGCCGTCGAGGCCGCCGCGGGCAAGGATCTGGTGGTCGTGCCGACGAACAACGCCTGGCAGATCAACCCGGCGACCGGCCAGCCGACCCCGGCGTCCGTGGCCCAGACCAAGCTGGTCAAGGCGCTGCTCGCCACCGACGTCCCGGTGATCGTGACCGCGATGCGCAACCCCTACGACGTCACCTCCTTCCCCGAGGCCGCGACGGTGCTCGACACCTACGGCTACACCTCCCACCAGCTCGAGTCGCTGGTGCGGGTGCTCTACGGCGAGGTGAACCCGAGCGGCAAGCTCCCGGTGGAGATCCCGGATCTCTTCCCGCTCGGGCACGGATTGTCGTACTAGGGACCACATGACGGCGGCCCTCCCGGAATCCGGGAGGGCCGCCTTCGTGCTGCTGGAGGATCAGGAGCCGTACAGCGCCCGGATCCCGGCCGCGTCGGAGGCCTGGAACTCCAAGTCCTCCGAGCCACCGTTGCACTGCGGGTAGTGCATGATCGAGGAGGAGTCGTACGGGGTCAGCGCACGCCAGTTGTTGTCCTCGAAGCAGGTCGCCGCCTCCGGGCGGGTGTGCTCGTGGCGGAACCCGAGGGCGTGACCGAGCTCGTGCGCGAGGATGTCACCCGGCTCCCAGTTGCCCGACGAGAAGATCGAGTCGTCGATGAGCACGTTGCGCGAGCGCTTCGAGGTCGAAGGAAAGAACGCCCGCGCGATGTACTGCGAGGTGCTGACCGGCTCGACCGAGAAGAGCACGTTGGAGTTGCGGGTGTTGCACGAGCCGTCCTGGGCGGGGACGTAGGTGAACTCGACCGCCGAGCTCGCCGCCTCCCACAGGCCGGCACCCTGCTCCATCGCGGTCACGATGCCTGCCTTGTTGGTGCCGAACCTGTCCGAGACACAGTAGGTCAGGTTGAGCGCCTGGGAGGCCGACCACTTGTCGTCCCGGCCGCTGACGGTGTTGACGATGAGGCCGTCCTTCGGGACGTGCTTCGGCGTCGAGACCATCGACTCGTAGAACTTGTGCAGGTCGCCCTGGTTGGACACGACCTCGTCGCCGTTGACGATGTACTGACCGTCGACGTCGACGTACGTGGACGCCTCGAACTCCTGGTAGCTCGGGGCCTCCTCGGCAAATGCGGGAACCATCGACGCAGTCAGCGCCGCGGCACCCGCAGCCGCGGCGATCATCATGGGAATACGAACTCGCATAGCTCTTCCTCCTGGATTCGTGAACGACCGCCGGCGATTGACGCCGGCGGCCACAGGAGATTCAAGCGTTACGACTAGGGGTGCACTATAGAAACTGCGGCGAAATTACCGTTGAACAGGCAAAAGTTTCGAGATGAATTCCTGCGTTTGCCGCTGGGAGCGTCACGGAGCGGGCCAGATCACCTTGTCGTTGTCGTCGACGACGGCCTCGGCGAAGGAGGAGTCGAACCAGGAGGCGGCCTGCTCTGGCGTGACCTTCTGACCTGCGTACGCCGTCACGACCCCGGCCAGCGCCGCGACGTTGTCGGGGTCGACCGAGCCGAACTTGCCCGGGAGCGGGTTGTCGGCCGCGACCGCGACCTCGGTGCGCCAGATGGCCGTCTCGTGTTTCTCGTCGGACTCGGCGCCGGCCAGGTCGTGCTGGTAGCCGATGCACTCCTCGACGTGGTCGGCGGCGGCGCAGTAGGTGTAGGCCCTGAGGACGGCCCTCAGGAAGTCCTCGACGGCGGTGGGGTGCTTCTCGGCCCAGGCGGGATTGACGGAGTAGGCACCGAGGGAACCGGGCACGTCGAAGTCGGTCGGCTCCCAGACCGTGACCTCCTCGCCGGCCTCCTTCAGCTGGTTGGGCTCGTTGGAGACGAACCCGACCAGCGCGTCGACCTGGCCGCGCGGCAGCACGCCGGGGTCGTAGCCGACCTTGACCTGCTTCACCTTCGCCATGTCGACGCCGGCCTCGGCGAGCATCGCCTGCACGCCCACCGGCACCCAGCCCTTGTGGCCGAGCGTCTTGCCCTCGAGCTGCTTCAGGTCGGTGATCGAGGCGCCGGTCATCAGCACGTCGAGACCCGCGTTGGAGTAGGACGAGACGCCCAGCACCCTCAGGCCGCTCGCGTTGGAGGTCATGATGTCCTGCTCGGAGAGCGGCCCGACCTGCACCTTCCCGGCGGCGATCAGCTTGGCGTTCTGGGAGACGTCGCCCGAGCCCGGCTGGAGCTCGACGTCGAGGCAGAGGTCGTTGAAATAGCCGAGCTGATCTGCGGCGATGGCCTCCATGATCGAGGCCGACGCCTGCCAGTAGTAGCCCGACATGTAGGTGATCTTGCCGGCCTTCTCGTTCTGCGCGCAGCGCTCGGCCGAGACCGCGCTCCCCTGCTCACCGGCGGAGTTCTGTGAGGGCCCGCAGGCGGTCAGCGCACCGAGCAGGACGACCGCCGACGTGAGGGCAGCAGCGATCGGACGTACGCGAGACATGAAGGGCTCCTTCAACGCAAGGATCAGGACTCGTGCCAGTGGAGCACTCGACGCTCGGTGAGCGTCACGAGCCAGAACAGCAACGACCCGAGCGCCGCGAGGACGAAGATCGCTGCCCACACCGTAGCCAGTCTGTTCTGTGAGCTGGCCACCTGTATCACGCTGCCGAGGCCGTCGGCCGACCCCGCCGCGGAGAGCTCGGCCACGACGGCGCCGATCATCGACAGCGGGAAGACGATCCGCAGGGACGCGAAGACGTACGGCAGCGAGGCCGGTACCCGCAGGTGACGCAGCACCTCCAGCCGGCTCGCGGCCACCGTGCGGTAGACCTGCAGCACCGGCGCCGGCACCGCCCGCAGCCCGGTCGCCACGTTGATCAGGATCGGGAAGAAGCAGACCAGCGCGGTCAGCACGACCTTCGGCCCCATCCCGAAGCCCAGCGCGACCACGAGAAGCGGCGCGATCGCCACCAGCGGGGTCACCGAGAGCACCACGGCCAGCGGCATCACCGCGCGACGTACCACGCCGATCTCGCTCACCACCACGGCGAGCGCGAAGGCGGCCAGGAACCCGATCCCGAGCCCCACCAGCGCCTCGCCGAGCGTGACCAGGGTGTTGGACAGGAAGTAGCCCGGGTCGCCGGTCAGCACGCTCGCGATGTCGCCCAGCGGTGCGAACAGGTAGGGCATCCGCCGCGCGCCCACCTCCCAGCCGAACCCGAGCACCACGAGGAGGAGGACGAAGGGAAGCCAGTACGCCGGCCGGAGCATCCTCGCGCGGCGCCGGCGGCTCCGCGCGCCGTTCGTCCCGGTGGCCGGGGCGACCACCTCGCCGATCACACGACTCAACGGACGACCTCGCTGTGGCTGAACGCGTCTCGCAGGCTCTCCCGGAGGGTGAGCTCGTAGGCGTGGAACTCCGGCGAGGTGATGATCTCCTGGTGCCTCGGGCGGGGCAGGTCGATGTCGATGACGTCGGTGATCCGGCCCGGACGCGGAGCCATCACCACGACCTTGTCCGAGAGCCTGACCGCCTCCGAGATCGAGTGGGTGACGAAGACGACGGTCGCGCGGGTCTGCTCCCACAGCTCCAGCAACTGCTCCTGCAGCGCCTCCCTCGTGAACTCGTCCAGCGCACCGAACGGCTCGTCGAGAAGGAGCACGTCGGGGCGCAGCCCGAAGGCGCGTACGATCGCGGTCCGCTGCTTCATGCCGCCGGACAGCTCGGCGGGGAGCTTGTGGAGCGACTCCCCCAGACCGACCTCGCGCAGCATCGCCTCGAGGTCGGGGCGACCACGGTCGTACTTGTCTCTTGGGCGCTGCCGGTTGACCTTGTGGGGTAGCGTCACGTTGCCGAGCACGCTCAGCCACGGCAGCAGCGCGGGCGACTGCGGCACGAACCCGAAGGCCTTCGCCTCGGCCGCCTCCCTCGGCGTCAGTCCGCACACCGTGATCGTGCCGGCGTCGGGCCGCTCCTGCCCGCTGACCAGCCGCAACAGCGTCGACTTGCCACATCCCGAGGGCCCGATGATGCTCACGAACGTGCCGGGCTCGATGGTCAGCTCGATGTCGTCGAGGGCTACCAGCGTGGAGAGGTCGGCCTGCTCATAGAGACGACGGACCCCGTGCATCTCGATCGTCGCGCTGCCCACGCCTCAAACGGTAGTCCACGACCGCCAGTGGATAGTCTGACGGGCGTGCGTATCGCCACCTGGAACATCAACTCCATCCGCTCCCGCATCGACCGCGTCGAGGCCTTCGTCGAGCGTCACTCGATCGACGTGCTCGCCCTGCAGGAGACCAAGGCCAAGCCCGACCAGATCCCGACGATGGGGCTGGAGGCCCGCGGCTACGAGGTCGCCTCGGTGGGGTACGACCAGTGGAACGGCGTCGCGCTGATCTCCCGCGTCGGCCTGGACGACATCCAGGTCGGGTTCGAGGGGATGCCGTCGTTCAGGGACGTCGCCGAGGCGCGGGCGCTCACCGCGACCTGCGGCGGGGTGCGGGTGACCTCGGTCTACGTGCCGAACGGCCGCAAGCCCGACGACCCCCACTACGCCTACAAGCTGGAGTGGCTCGCCGCTCTCCAGAAGGCCGCCACCGCCTGGTACGACGGGCCCTCGGCCATGGTCGGCGACTGGAACGTCTGCCCCTACGACGAGGACTGCTTCGACCCCAAGCAGTTCGTCGGCAAGACCCACCTCACCCCCGCCGAGCGCGACGCCTTCTTCGCCATCGAGAAGGACTTCAAGGACGTCGTACGCCCCTTCGTACCCGGTCCCGAGGCCTACACCTACTTCGACTACTACCGGCAGCGCTTCGAGCGCAACCGCGGCCTGCGCATCGACTTCGTCCTCGGCTCGCCGTCGTTCGCTTCGCGGGTCACCGGCGCCTTCGTCGACCTCGACGAGCGCAATCCCGCGATCGGCACCGGCTCCCCCTCCGACCATGCTCCGGTGATCGTGGACCTAGCCGACTGACCGGAGACGGTGTACCGAACACGTGTTCGGCGCGTCGCGCGTCGGTGTACGTCCCACTGAGTACGCTACCCCTGTATGTACAACTCGAGGGGAAGGCGAGTTGGCAGGGGTCGATCCGTACATTCGGAGCGACGCACTCAGGGAGCGAGCATGGCGAAAACCCGGGTCCACGAACTAGCAAAGAGTTCGGGATCGAGTCTCAGGAAGTCCTCGAACAACTGAAGTCGATGGGCGAGTTCGTAAAGTCCGCATCGTCCACCGTCACACTCCACGCCGAGATGGCTTTCCGCCGATCCCGCATCCAGCAACGATCCGGAATCCAAACGCCCCAACCTTCGGTCACCCCTCGCCAACAGGCAGTACCCAAGACGCGCTCCAACTCGTGGGACGTAGCGGGCATCTCAGAGGCAGGAAGGGCCGTGTGGTTCCGATACGGCCTCGGAGAGAACGACGCCAGCTTGGCAACCTTTCTCCTGGAGAAGGGTTTGCTGCCCGAGGATCTTCACCTCGACATTCGCGGACGCAAAGCGGTCCACAGGCTCCGAGGTGGAGAGTCGCGCGCGGTCATTGCCCGCGAGATGCGCGAGGCTCGCCGTACGCCGCCAGCGAAGGCCCGGAGCCTCCCCTCCACCGCAGTGCGCCGTTACCCCGCTTCGAGTTCACACAAAGCATCGAGGGCTAGCGACAGTTGAGGCTCGTAGAACTCGGCAGCCTCTAACGAGGACACTAGGCAGTGCTAGCGGCGTAGGTCTCTGGCGTCTGTCAGGCTGCGCAGGGCGGCGTTCAGGATGGGCCGGCGACCGGCGCATGCCTTGGGGGTGAACCAGGATTGCCAGCAGGACATGCAGCGCAGGACGCCAGGGTACTCGGGGTCTGCCTCAACACTGCCGCTGCATTGCGGGCACGCATCCATGACGACTCCCTACGAAACGTCGAACTCCCCCACCTTGGCACCGGCCAGGAAGTCTGTCCACTCAGTCGCCGTGAACAGGACGATCTTGCCGGTCACGGAGTTGCGAACCGCCACCTTGCCGGGGAGGTTGGTCGCGACCTCCACGCACCTCGGGTCAGAGTTGTCGTAGGAGCACTTGGTCGACGTGCGGAACTCGAACTTCATGCGCTTACCTCTCGTGGGTCCTCATGGACGGGCTTGTACGACCCCAACGCCCCGAGCCGCCTGCGCTCCTCGGGGGACAACTTCAGGCACGGGGGATGCCTCTCCGACCTCGGCCAGTCCAGGAAGCACGTTCCGCAAGTCGTTGAGTCCATCGCCGCACCTTCGTTGATCGAAACTGGATCCCGAGACGACCGCTAACGGAGGAAACCCTTCGGCCGCCTCGGGCTCCGTCAGTTTCGTGCGGCCCGAGCACGCGCTGCCAGAAAGTTGCTTCAGGTTTCTCGAAGTCGTGCCCGTGCGGTCTCGACGTGCTCAGTTGCCGCCGAGCCGAAGACCGCCTGAGCCTTGAGCGCGTCGAATGTGCGCAGGAAGTAACCCACGTCCTCAGGACGTGAGTTGCGCAGCATGCCCGACCAGAACTCCTGCCGAACGAGTTGGTCATCGAACAGGTAGAACCCTTCGCCGGGGAACAACAGGGTCCTAGGCTGCCCGAGCGGGATGATCCCAACCGAGACGTAGGGCATAGCGGCAATCTCCAGCAGCCTGTCGAACTGCTCGTTCATCACCTCAGCCCCGCCGATGTTGTTGTAGAGCGCCGATGCCTCCAGGACGAAGATGAACGCGTTCGTGCCCGTGCCTAGCAGTCGTTGCCGCTCCAGGCGGTTTCGAGCTGCGTCCTCGGCGTCCTCGACGGGGAGGCCGTGGTGGCGGGCGTGGATCTCGAACTGCGTTGCCGCGTAGCGGAAAGTCTGCAAGTAGCCCGGGATGTGTACGGCCTCGTAGACGCGCAGCAACTTGGTCCGCTCGAACAGCGGCATGCTGCGGATCTGGATGTGCTTCATGCCGGCGCGGAGCTCGCGGCGGTACTCCAGCCACATCTGCTCGACCTCGCGGCGTGCGGCGACCAGCGCCTGTATCTGATCCTCGGCTCCACACGCGGTCGCCCACGCCTTCACGTCGGCCTCGGTCGGGCTCTGGCCACCGTGCTCGATCTTGGAGATCTTCGACTTGTTCCAGCCGCAGCGCTCAGCCAGAGCCACACCACTCAGACCCGCGTCCAGGCGGAGGTCGCGGAGTCGAATGGCGAAGGCACGTTTAGCAGCGTCTGATGGCTGCTGGTCAGCCACGGCGAACTCTCAAGTTGCCACGTACTCGCCGTGAGGCGTGGCGAGGTCCCAGGCGGCCTCGAACGCTCCACGGCAGAACTTCACTGTTTCAGGGTCGCGGTGCACCTGGATCTCGGTGCGCTCGGCATTGCCGCCGAGCACGTTGAACACGACAAAGTCATCGAGCACGAAGCAGTCGTTGCCAGGCAGCGGAAGGTTTGAGGTCAAGCGTCGCGGGAGCCAACGGAGTTCCTCGCCGGCCTCGACCGCGAAGCCGCTAGTGTCGACCAACATTCGCTGGTACTCCGAGAGCGGCTCAGACACGACCCGGACTCGCCGGACACGTCGACCAGCGGCAGCCTCGGAGGCAACCCTGTCGCGCCACGGTGTCAGATACTTGGTGACGGTCTCCTCGTCCCCGTTGCGCCATGCATCGAGCAACTCGTCGTCAATGGCGTACCAGTCACGCAACTCAAGTTTGAGGAAGGGACGGCCTGCCCAGATCAGCGCGGTGCGCTGCTCAGCCGAGATCAACTCCATAACGCTCCTTGGCGTACTTCTTGACGAATGCGTTCACGGTGCGGTCGGACATCTCGCCGAACGTCTCATCCGGCGCGAGACTAACCAACTGCTCCCGCACACTCTCCCCGCGCGCCTTGAGTTGGACGATCCACGAGTCCCGATCGGTCTCGTAGAACGTCTCGCAGTCATCGCCACCGCTCGAATCGGGATCCTTGATGTAGAACGTAGCGGTCAGGTTGTCGTCCTGGCCCGAGAGTTGCTCCATGTTCCGCCCTCCTGATGGAACTGCCGTGGTGGCCTCAGCCTCGCGGGCCGAAGTAAAGAGGTCAAGGGCTACGTCCCAGCTCGCACCGAAATGGTCCCGTCTGCGTACAACTCCAACAGCGCCACAACGGCCTCGTTCGTCGCCGTCCCCGAGCGGTCACCGGGGCCATTGTCGACCTCGCCGACCGAGCGCTGCCGGGACCCGCTACTTCGGTGGCTTCGGCGGCAGCGACTCGGCCGTCTCCACGCCGCGCGTGACCCAGTCGGCGAGCGCGTCGCCGCGCAGCAGGTCGGCGGCGACGTTCACGTAGCCGGACATGGTCCGGGCGCCCATCACCATCGGTTCCGCCCCGGCTGCGATCGCGGCCTCGTAGGCCGACTTGCCGGTGCGTACGAGCAGGTCGTCGGCGCCCACCGCGCACGCCATGTTGCCGTTCACCATGAACGCCAGCCCACCGAACATCTTCACCTCGGTGACATCGGTGGGCATCAGGGCACGGACACGTTCAGCGAGCTCGGCGTCGTAAGCCATGTCTCCATGCAACCACGAACAAGTTTCGGCGGTCATGATCAGCGCTGGAGCGCCCCTCGTCTGGACGCAGCGCAGTGAGGAGCGAAGCGACGAACGGAGCGGAGGAAGACGAGGGTCAAGCGCAAGCGCTGCGCGAGTTGCGCAGCAATCGCAGACAAAATTGTCGGTGGTGCCTGCGAGGATCTGAGGTATGGAGATCTGGATCCTTGTACTCGGGCTGGCGATCGGTCTCGTCCTGGGTGCGCTGCTCGGTGTGCTCTGGGTGCGTGCGCGGAGCGTGGAGACGGTCGCGGCGGGGATGGTGGACCAGGCCGAGGTGATGCAGGGGCTCGACCGGCTCAGCGACCAGATGCAGCACCTCGACCGCGAGCGGGCCCGCTGGCAGGGACAGTTCGAGACCGAGGTCGGGCGGCTGCAGACCGAGACCCGGTCGCTGTCGACGGCGCTGCGGAAGCCCCAGGTCCGGGGCCGCTGGGGCGAGATGCACCTGCGCCGCGCGGTGGAGCTGGCAGGCCTGGTGGACAAGTGCGACTTCTCCGAGCAGGTCCAGCTGGAGAACGGACGGCTGCGCCCCGACCTGGTGGTCCACCTCTCCGGCGGCAAGGAGCTGGTCGTCGACTCCAAGGTCCCGCTCGACGCCTACCTCGACGCCGCAGCCGCGGACAACGAGGACGACTACCGCGCCCACCTGCGCCGACACACCGCCCAGCTGCGTACGCACGTGGACCAGCTGGCCTCGAAGTCCTACTGGCGCTTCCTGGATGAGTCGCCCGAGTTCGTGGTGCTGTTCGTGCCCGCGGAGTCGTTCCTGTCCGCGGCGCTGGAGACCGAGCCGGGCCTGATCGAGTACGCCGGAGAGCGCCGGGTCGTGCTGGCCTCGCCGACCACGCTGATCGCGCTGCTGCGCACCGTCGCCCACGGCTGGTCCCACGAGGCGCTCGCCGAGCAGGCCCGGGAGATCCACCGGCTCGGCCGTGACCTGCACCAACGGCTCTCCACGATGTCGACCCACCTGGACGGGATCGGGCGGTCGCTCAACACCGCGGTGACCCGCTACAACCAGGCGATCGGATCCCTCGACAACCGGGTGCTCGTGGCCGCCCGTCGTTTCAATGAATTATCGGTAACCGACGCCGATCTGGAGACGCCCCGCCCCGTCGAGATACGCGCTGTGGAGCGGCTGAGCAGCGTAAGGGAGGATGATCGGCGCGCCGCCGAAAATGACGGTGTGGAGGGCCCTACCGTGGGTTCTGATACACAGGCTGCATACGAGAGATCGTGACCCCATGAGTCAGCGCACCATCTGGGAGGAAGGACGAGAGTCCGGCCGCCATGTTGTCGCGCTCGGATCCGCCACCTCGCTGACGGTCACCTTCGTCGATCTGCTGATCGACGACCAGATCGGCCTGCTCTTCGACTTCACCTTCGTGGCGATCGCGGTGACGCTCGCGCTCATCGTCAGGCCCAGCGACTTCTTCGTGGTCGGCGTGCTCCCGCCGCTGATCATGCTCGGCATCTTCATCCTGCTGGCCGCGACCCAGCCCGGGTCGATCGCCGATGCCGACGACGGCTTCGTCCAGGCCGTGGTCAGCGGCCTGGGACACCACGCGATCAGCCTCTTCATCGGCTACGCGCTCTGCCTGGGCTCCCTGCTGATGCGCCGCCGGGTCCTGCGACAGCGCAGCGAGACCCGCGACGAGGTCGAGCGCGAGCGCGCGCTCGCCTCCTGACGTCGGTCCTCAGTCCATGGCCAGGAAGCCGGAGACGTCGCCGGCACCCTCGCGGATGACCTCGGGCTGACCGTCGGACCAGTCGACCACCGTGGTCGGCTCCGCCGGGGTCTCGCCCGCCTCGATCACGATGTCGACCTGGTGGTCGAGCGCCTCCTTGACGTTCCAGCCGAAGACCTCCGGCTCGGTCTCACCGGGCAGGATCAGCGTCGAGGACAGCAACGGCTCACCGAGCTCCTCGAGCAGCGCCTGCACGACGGCGTGCTCTGGGATGCGTACGCCGACCGTCTTCTTCTTCGGGTGCATCAGCCGTCGCGGCACCTCAGGGGTGGCCGGGAGGATGAACGTGTAAGGCCCCGGCGTCGCGTGCTTGATCGCCCGGAACGCGCTGTTGTCGACGTGGACCATCGTGCCGAGCTGGGCGAAGTCCTTGCAGATAAGCGTGAAGTGGTGGCGGTCGTCGAGACCACGGATCCGCAGGATCCGGTCGCGGCCGTCCTTGTTGCCGATCCGAGAGCCGAGCGCGTAGCCGGAGTCGGTGGGGTATGCGATCAGCTGGTCGTCGCGCAGGGCATCGACGACCTGGCTGATCAGACGGGGCTGCGGGTTGTCAGGGTGTACGTCGAGAAATCGGGCCACCCCTCGACCCTAACGCCCACGGGCGGGATGGGATCAACCCTTTGCCGCGGCCGCCTTCAAGTCCTTGCGCAGCTCCTTGGGCAGCGCGAAGATCAGCGACTCCTCGGCGCTCTTGTGGGCCTTGGCGTCGGGGAAGCCACGTTCCTTGAGGAACTCGACGACACCCTCGACCAGCTTCTCGGGCACACTGGCACCGGAGGTGACCGAGACGCTGCGTACGCCGTCGAGCCAGGACTCGTCGATCTCGCTGGCGTCGTCGACACGGTAGGCCGCCTTCGCGCCGGCCTCGAGAGCGACCTCGACCAGGCGGACCGAGTTGGAGGAGTTGCCGGAGCCGACGACGATGACCAGGTCGCTGGTCGCGCCGATCTCCTTGACCGCCTGCTGGCGGTTCTGGGTGGCGTAGCAGATGTCGTCGCTGGGCGGGTCGAGCAGCTCGGGGAACTTCTCCCGGAGCGCGGCGACGGTCTCCATGGTCTCGTCGACCGAGAGAGTGGTCTGAGAGAGCCAGACGACCTTGGACGGGTCGGGGACCTCGATGCCGGGTACGTCGTCGGGACCCTCGACGAGCGTGGTCGCCTCCGGCGCCTCGCCCATGGTGCCCTCGACCTCCTCGTGACCGGCGTGGCCGATCAGCAAGATGCTGTAGCCCTCGCGCGCGAACCGCTTGGCCTCGAGGTGGACCTTGGTGACCAGCGGGCAGGTCGCGTCGATCGTCTTCAGCTCACGCACCGCGGCATCGGCGTGGACCGCCGGCGAGACGCCGTGGGCGGAGAAGACGACGGTCGCGCCCGAGGGGACCTCGTCGAGCTCGTTGACGAAGACCGCCCCGCGGTTGCGGAGGTCGTCGACGACGTGCTTGTTGTGCACGATCTCCTTGCGCACGTAGACCGGTGCGCCGTAGAGGTCCAGAGCCTCTTCCACGGTGATCACGGCCCGGTCCACCCCCGCGCAGTAGCCGCGCGGCTCGGCGAGGAGGACGGCCTTCTCGTCGTCGGTGATCAGGCGTGGGGTGCCGAGGTCGATGCTCATGGCTTCAGTCTAGAGACCGTGGCGTGACAGCTCTAATGTCGGTGGGCCGCTCTAGGGTTGGCGACATGGCCCTGGACACCTCCCCCGAGTCGCCCGCTCCGGTGCGGCAGATCGCGAACGCGATCGGCGGCTGGATCGACAGGCTCGGTGCGGTCTGGGTCGAGGGGCAGGTGGCGCAGCTGAGCCGGCGGCCGGGGATGCAGACGGTCTTCCTGACGTTGCGCGACTCGGTGGCCGACATCTCGGTGCCGGTGACGTGCACCCGGTTCCTGCTCGACAGCCTCAACCCGCCGTTGGTCGAGGGCGCGTCGGTGATCATCCACGCGAAGCCGTCCTACTACGCCAACCGCGGCACCCTTTCGCTGCAGGCCCGTGACATCCGTCCGGTCGGGCTCGGCGAGCTGCTCGCCCGGCTCGAGCAGCGGCGACAGCTGCTGGCCGCCGAGGGACTCTTCGCGGCCGAGCTCAAGCGACCGCTCCCCTTCCTGCCGACCAAGGTCGGCCTGGTCACCGCGGCCAACTCCGCGGCCGAGCGCGACGTGCTCGAGAACGCGCGGCGACGGTGGCCGCAGGTGCGGTTCGAGGTGGCGTACGCGGCGATGCAGGGGTCGCGCAGCGCGGCCGACGTCGTCGAGAAACTGCAACGGCTCGACCGCGATCCCGAGGTGGACGTCATCGTCGTCGCCCGCGGCGGTGGGTCCGTCGAAGACCTGCTGCCGTTCTCCGACGAGCACCTGATCCGGGCCGTGCACGCCGCGCGCACCCCGGTCGTCTCCGCGATCGGCCACGAGCCCGACTCACCGCTGCTGGACCTGGCTGCGGACGTACGGGCCTCGACACCGACCGATGCCGCCAAGCTGGTCGTGCCCGACGTCGTCGAGGAGCAGCGGATCGTCGCCACCGGACGCGACCGGCTGCGTGGCGGGATCGCCGCGCTGCTCCACCGCGAGCAGACGCTGCTCGACGCGCTGCGCTCCCGCCCGGTGCTGGCCGACCCGCGCTCCCTGATCGACGCCCGGCGCGACGAGGTCACCTCGCTGCGCGATCGTGCCCGTCGCACCGTCGGGCACGCCCTCGACCGGGCGGCCGACGACATCGGCCACCATCGCGCGCGTGCCCGCGCGCTCTCACCGCTGGAGACCCTGCGGCGGGGCTACGCCGTCGCCCAGGACGCCGACGGGCACGTGCTCACCAGCGTCGCCGACGCCGCCGAGGGCGCGGCCGTCAGCATCCGCCTCGCCGACGGCCGCCTGTCCGCAACCATCACCAAGACCGAGAAAGACCCCGCCGATGACTGACGATGCCGACAAGAACCTCTCCTACGAGCAGGCCCGCGAAGAGCTGGTCGAGGTCGTCCGCAAGCTCGAGGCCGGCGGCATCACCCTCGAGGAGTCGCTGGCCCTGTGGGAGCGCGGCGAGAAGCTGGCAACCCTGTGCCAGGAGTGGCTCGACGGCGCCCGGAAGAAGATCGACGCCGCGATCGGCGAAGACTGACCCTTCCGCTGGTCGAGCCGCGAGCGCCAGCGAGCGTGCCGAGACCAACACAGTCCCGTCAAGCGCCGATGGGCTGTGTTGGTCTCGACACGCCTCCGCCTAGCGGCTCCGGCGGCTCGACCAGCGGCGAGCCGCTCTACTTCAGGGGCTCGGTGGTGAGGAGCGCGAGGTAGTCGCGTACGTCGCCGTCCTTGGGACCCCAGAGCATCAGGGTCTGGCCGTCGACCTCGGCGGAGTAGGCGTTGTCGCCGTCGGAGTCGGTCCACTCGGTCCAGGTGGTGGCGACATCGGTCGGGATGCTGACCTCGTCGCCCTTCTTCGCCTGAGTGTCGACGTTCTTCTGGGCCAGCGCCTGCGCCGAGCGGGCGGAGAGCTCCAGGCCGACGTAGGAGGTCTCGCCCTTGACGAACGACATGGTCCAGGCCGGCTCCTCGCCGCCCTTGTAGGACGGGTCGGTGTTGGCGTACCAGCCCGAGGGCAGCTCCCGCGGGTAGACGACGTCGAGGTCGGCGGCCTGGGCGCTGCGTACGGCCTCGGACCAGTCGGCCTTGTAGGTCTCGTTGGCGCCGCTGACCTCGCGCTCGAGGTTGCCGCGCCACTGCACGATCAGCACGATCGGGACGACGAGGGCGAGCAGGAAGATCATCGACCCGATGAGAGCACCGAACGTACGCGGGTAGCTGCGCGCCGGGACCTCCGGCTGCTCGCTCGTCGGCTGATTCGACGGCTGGGCGGGCTGCTGATCGGTGTGGCTCACGTCCTCCATGGTCCCACTCGATCGCGAACGCCGCGAAACCTGGAGCAGTTGTTCCGCAGATGAGGATATTCGACGCACGATTGCTCCGCAGATGCGATACTCCTCCGGTGACCTCCTACCGCATCGCCGACGCCGCCGAACTCCTCGGCGTGAGCGACGACACCGTTCGCCGCTGGGTCGACGCGGGACGGATCGAGGCGACCACCGAGAACGGCCGCGCCGTCATCGACGGCATCGTCCTGGCCGAGCTGGCCTCGGAGCTCGCCGATGCCCCCGACCCCGACCGGGCGAAGGCGGTCAGCGCCCGCAACCGGATGCTCGGGATCGTCACCAAGACCACCTTGGACACCGTGATGGCCCAGGTGGAGATGGTGTGCGGGCCCTACCGGATCGTCTCGCTGATGAGCGCCGAGGCGGCCATCGAGCTCGGCCTCGAGCCCGGCGTCAGCGCGGTCGCGTCCATCAAGTCGACCAACGTCGTCGTGGAGCGCCCATGATCAAGCACCCTGTCATCGCTGTCGGTATCGCCGTCGCAGTCACCCTCGCGCTCGCCGGCTGCGGCAGCGCGAGCGGACAGGGCGACGAGCAGGAGCTGACCGTCTTCGCGGCCGCCTCGCTGACCGACACATTCACCCGGCTGGCCGAGGAGTTCGAGAAGGACCATCCCGGGGTGAAGGTGACCACCAGCTTCGGCGGCTCCTCGGACCTGGTCGCCCAGATCGAGGACGGCGCCCCGGCCGACGTGTTCGCCTCGGCCGACACCAAGAACATGGACAAGCTCGGCGACCTGGCGACCGACCCGCAGGACTTCGCCTCCAACACCCTGGAGATCGCCACCCCGCCGGGGAACCCGGCGAAGATCACCGGCTTCCAGGACCTCGCCGAGGACGGCACCAAGGTCGTGGTCTGCGCGGCCGAGGTCCCGTGCGGCAGCGCGACCGCCGAGATGGAGACCAAGACCGGCGTCGACATCGAGCCCGTCAGCGAGGAGCAGTCGGTCAGCGACGTACTCGCCAAGGTCACCTCCGGTGACGCCGACGCCGGGCTGGTCTACGTCACCGACGTGGCCGCCGCCGGCGACACCGTGACGGGCGTCGAGTTCGAGGAGGCCGACCAGGTCGTCAACACCTACCCGATCAGCGCCCTCGAGGGTGCCGACGAGACCGACCTGGCCCAGGAGTTCGTCGACCTGGTGCTGAGCGAGACCGGGCAGAAGGTGCTGAGCGATGCCGGCTTCGGCCAGCCCTGATCTTCTCGGGAGGTCCGGACGGACGGACCGGCAGCGGGGGGCCGGTCCGTCCGTCGGGATGCCGCGCTGGCTGTGGTTCCCGGCGGCGATCGCCGCGGCGTTCATCATCGTCCCGCTGGCCGCGATCGTGCTCCGCGTCGATCCGGCGACCCTCCCCTCGCTGATCACCTCGCCGTCGGCGCTGGAGGCGCTCTGGCTGAGCCTGCGCACCGCGGTCGCCAGCACCGCGCTGTGCGTGCTGCTCGGCGTACCCCTCTCCACGGTGCTCGCCCGCACCAGCTTCCGGGGCCAGGGGCTGGTGCGCTCGCTGGTGCTGCTGCCGCTCGTGCTGCCGCCGGTCGTCAGCGGGCTCGCGCTGCTCTACACCTTCGGCCGCCGCGGGCTGCTGGGGCAGTCGCTGGACGTGGTCGGCATCCAGATCCCGTTCACCACCCTCGCCGTGGTGATGGCGCAGACGTTCGTCGCGCTGCCGTTCCTGGTGATCAGCCTCGAGGGGGCGCTGCGCACCAGCGGCACCCGCTACGAGGCGGTCGCGGCCACGCTCGGTGCCCGCCCCACCACCGTCTTCCGCCGCGTCACCCTCCCGCTGGTCGCGCCGGGCCTGCTCTCCGGCTCCGTCCTCGCCTTCGCCCGTTGCCTGGGCGAGTTCGGCGCCACGATCACCTTCGCCGGCAACCTCCCCGGCGTCACCAGCACGATGCCGCTGCAGGTCTACCTGCTCCGCGTCGACGACCCCGACGCCGCGGTCGCGCTCTCACTGGTGCTGGTCGTCGTCGCGATCGCGGTGATCGGCTTCGCCCGTCACGGGAGGGCCCTGTGAGCGAGCGCAAGCGAGCGAACCATCAGATCCACACGCCGCCATCTCCGTACGATGGCGCTTGCGCTACGGAGGTGGCGGCGTGAGCTCGCTGCACCTGCGCGCCGTGATCGCCCAGCGCGGCATCGACGTCACCCTCGACGTGGCCGCCGGCGAGACGGTCGCGCTCACCGGCCCCAACGGCGCCGGCAAGTCGAGCCTGCTGGGGGTGATCGCCGGTCTCCTCCGTCCCGACGCAGGAGAGGTACGCCTCGGCTACCGCATCATCGACACCACTCCCCCGCACGCCCGCGGGGTCGCGCTCCTGGCCCAGGACCCGCTTCTGTTCCCGCACATGTCGGTGCTGGCCAACGTCGCCTTCGCCCCTCGCGCTCGAGGCGTACGCCGCCACCGGGCCCACGAGCTCGCCACCCGCTACCTCGCCGAGGTCGGCGCCGAGGAGCTCGCCGGCCGCAGGCCCACGCAGATCTCCGGCGGTCAGGCCCAGCGGGTCGCGGTGGCCCGGGCGCTCGCCGCCGACCCGGAGCTGCTCCTGCTCGACGAGCCGATGGCCTCGCTCGACGTCGACGTGCGCCCCGCGCTGCGGCAGACGCTGCGTACCGCTCTCGAGGGCAGGACCGCCATCATCGTCACCCACGACGCCGCCGACGCCCGAGCGCTCGCCGACCGGGTGGTGGTGGTCGAGCACGGTCGCATCGTCGAGGACGGGCCCACCGAACAGGTGCTGAACGACCCGCAGTCAGGTTTTGCTGTGAGGCTTGTCTCTGGATCGATCAAGTGACACCGGGGTCGCGCCACCCGACGTGGCGGATAGATTGATCCCCATGAACGACACCCAGCCGCTCGGCGTCGCCCCCACCGCCCCTGACCGCAACCTGGCCCTGGAGCTGGTGCGCGTGACCGAGGCAGCGGCGATGGCCGCAGCCCGCTGGGTGGGTCGTGGCGACAAGAACGGCGCCGACGGTGTCGCGGTCAACGCGATGCGCACGATGATCTCCACGGTCGCCATGAACGGCACGGTCGTGATCGGCGAGGGCGAGAAGGACAACGCCCCGATGCTCTTCAACGGCGAGCAGGTCGGCGACGGCACCGGCCCCGAGTGCGACGTCGCGGTCGACCCGATCGACGGCACCACTCTGACGGCCAAGGGCATGAGCAACGCGGTCGCGGTGATGGCGGTCGCCCCGCGCGGCAGCATGTACGACCCCAGCGCCGTCTTCTACATGGAGAAGCTCGTCACCGGTCCCGAGGCCGCCGATGTCGTCGACATCCGGCTGCCGGTCGCCGAGAACATCGCCGCCGTGGCGAAGGCCAAGGCCACCACGCCCTCCGACATCACCGTGATCGTGCTCGACCGCCCGCGCCACGACAAGCTGGTCGAGGAGATCCGCGAGACCGGCGCCAGGATCAAGTTCATCGTCGACGGCGACGTCGCCGGGGCGATCTCGGCCGCCCGCGCCGGCTCCGGCGCCGACCTGCTGATGGGCATCGGTGGCACCCCCGAGGGCATCGTCGCCGCCTGCGCGATGAAGGCGCTGGGCGGCACCATCCAGGGCCGGCTGTGGCCGAAGGACGACGAGGAGCGCCAGCGCGCCCTCGACGCCGGTCACAATCTCGACCCCGACTTCGTGCTCCACACCGACGACCTGGTGACCGGCGACGACTGCTTCTTCGTCGCCACCGGCATCACCGACGGCGACCTGATGCGCGGCGTGCAGTACCTCCCCCACGGCGCCGTCGTCACCGACTCCCTGGTGATGCGCAGCCGCTCGGGCACCATCCGGAAGGTCACCTCCGAGCACCAGCTCGCCAAGCTCAAGGCCTACAGCGCGATCGATTTCTGAGTCCGAGCCTGGCCCGGCGCTTGCGCCCGGGCCAACGCGAGGAGATCGAGCGAGCCCCGTGCCGGCGAGCTGGCGAGCCGGCACGACGGGCGGGTCGAGATCCACGCGGCCGGAGACATCTGGCCCCGTCCCGTAAAATCTCGGCATGACCACCGCCGCCGGGCCGACCGAGTCCACCGCCTTCCTCCCCGGAGGAGTCGAGCTTGCGTACGACACGTTCGGCGATCCCGGCGCTGACCCGCTCCTGCTGATCATGGGGCTCGGCGGCCCGCTGACCTGGTGGGACGTCCGGCTGTGCGAGCAGCTGACGCAGGCGGGGTTCTACGTGATCCGCTACGACAACCGCGACATCGGACGCTCCTCGCCTCACCCGAGCGACGAGCGGATCACCCTCGCCAGGCTGGCGCGGGCGTTCGTGGGGTTGCCGACCCCGTCCCCGTACGCTCTGACCGACCTCGCCGACGACGCGGCCGCGCTGCTGACCCATCTCGGCATCGAGTCCGCCCACGTGTGGGGCGTGTCGATGGGCGGGATGATCGCCCAGACCCTCGCCATCCGCCACCCCGAGCGGGTGCGCTCGGTGTGCTCGACGATGTCCACCACCGGCCGTCGGGGCGTCGGCTTCCAGCACCCGACCCTGCTGCCTGCGCTGGTCATCAAGAAGCCCGGGCTGGAGGGATACATCGAGCGCCAGATCAAGGGCGGCCTCCAGATCGGCTCGCCCGCCTACCCGGAGCCCGAGCACGAGGTACGCCAGCGGGCGATCGACACCTGGAACCGCGGCGTCGACGCAGCCGCCGTCGCGCGCCAGATGCTCGCCATCCTGACCCAGCCCGACCGCACCGAGGACCTCGGGCGGCTGAAGGTCCCGTTCAGCGTGATCCACGGCCTGACCGACAAGATGGTCCACGTCTCCGGTGGCCGGGCCACCGCCGCGGCCGTCCCCGGCTCCGAGCTCACCCTGATCAAGGGCATGGGCCACGATCTTCCGCAGGGCCTGTGGCCGACCTTCATCAAGATCGTGCGCCGCACCGCCGACCGAGCCGCCGACCGCACCGTCACGGCCTAGACGGATGCACACCACGGTCCCCGGGGACGAGCCGGGGTCGCTGCTCGCCAGGGCACTCGCGGACGTCGCCGAGCCCATCGAGGACGAGGCGGTGACCGCGAAGCTCCTCGATGCCGCAGCGGAGCAGTTCCGCCAGATCGGCATCAAGCGCACCACCATGGAGGAGGTCGCGAAGCGGGCCGGGGTCGCCCGGATCACGGTCTACCGCCGCTTCGCCAACAAGGACGCCCTGGTCGAGCAGGTCGTACGCCGCGAGTTCCGGCGCTACTTCGACCAGTTCGTGCTCGACATCGCCGACGCGGCTGACGCCGCCGAGCGGGTCGAGATCGGCTTCGCCAGCGCGATGCGGGCGATCCGCGGCAACCCGCTCGTCGGCGGTCTCCTCGCCGTCGAGACCGACTCGCTGGTGCACTCGATCGTCGGCGACGGCGGCCGCACCGTGGCCACGGTCGCGCGCTTCGTCGCGGGGCAGCTGCGGCGCGAGCAGCGGGCCGGCAACGTACCTGCCGATATCGAGGTCGACCTCGTCGCCGAGCTGATGGTCCGCACCTCGACCTCTTTCCTCGTCACGCCGAGCGAGGTCGTCGACATCGACGACGAGGCGCAGCTGCGCGCGCTCGCCCGGCTGTTCCTGGTGCCGCTGATCAAGCCCGCCGGCCGCCTGGAATAACCTCCGGCCGCGCCCCGGAGATACCGTGAGACCATGCACGACCACGGCTCCCTGCCCGCGCTCGGCTGGTCCGAGTTCTTCACCACCTGGAGTCTCCAGCCCGGCTGGCTGCTCGCCGTGGTCATCCTCGGCGCGGGATACCTCACGCTCCGCAACGCCGCCGGCGCGGCGTCGACCGTCAGGGGATGGCGGGTCGCGTCGTTCCTGACCGGGCTCGGCCTGACGTACGTCGTGGTCGCCTCGGCCATCAACGGCTACGCGATGGCGCTGGCCTGGATGCACATGGTGCTCCACCTGACCCTGATCATGGTCGTGCCCACCCTCCTGGTGCTCGGGCATCCGCTCACCGTCATCGCGGAGACCGGTCCGCGGGCCGAACGAGCGATGCGCTCGCTCCCGGTCACCCTCCTGGTCCACCCGGTCACCGGCACGCTGCTCTACGCGCTGGTCATCATCGGCACCCACCTGTCCGGGTTCATGGACTCGATGGCGCAGAGCACGCCGCTGATGGTCGGCGAGCAGGTCGCCTACATCGTCGCCGGCTTCCTCTTCCTCACCGGCACGATCGGCGAAGAGAAGGTGCGTCCCGACCTGCCCTACCTGGGCCGGATCTCACTCCTAGTGCTCGGAATGGTGCCCGACACCATCGTCGGGATCGTCATGCTGCAGACCGAGCGCGACCTCTACCCGGTCTACTCCGGCGCCCGACCTGAGTGGGCGCTCGACGCGGTGCGCGACATCCAGACCGCCGGCGGCCTGATGTGGGCCGCGGGCGACGCCGGGATGATGTTCCTCGCCATCGGCCTGGTCATCGCCGTGGTCGCCTCACCCGAGCGCCGGGCCAAGATGACCGGCCGCTTCCTCGACGGTGTACGCAGCGCGCGGCTCGCCGAGGAGAGCGCCCGAGGTACGACGGAGGGCCCCGCCGAGCCGGGATCCGTGGATCCCGACAGCGACGAGGCCCTCGATGCCTACAACGCGATGCTGGCCAGAATGAACCAGCAGCACTGACTCACCTCGTCGTCAGTTGACCCGCGCCTCGGTGTTGGTGTCGAAGACGTGGACGTCCTCGGGGTCGGTGGTGACGTAGATGGTGTCGCCCTTGCTGACCTGGTCCTTGGAGGAGACCCGGACGATCAGGGTGGACGGGACGCCCTCGACGTCGCTGGTGCCGTAGACGTAGGAGTCGGAGCCGAGCTCCTCGACGACGGTCACCTGGACCGGCAGACCGCCCTGGCCCTCGCCGATGACCCGGAAGCTCTCCGGGCGCACGCCGACGGTGATCTCCTTGGGCAGGTCGTGGCCGCTGATCGGCACGACGTACTCGCCGATCTTGGCGCCGCCATCGGCCGTGGTGGCCTTGATGAGGTTCATCTGCGGCGAGCCGATGAAGCCGGCGACGAAGAGGTTGACCGGCTTGCGGTAGAGGTTGAGCGGGGTGTCGACCTGCTGCAGCACGCCGTTGCTCATCACCGCGACGCGGTCGCCCATCGTCATGGCCTCGACCTGGTCGTGGGTGACGTAGACGGTGGTGATGCCGAGCTCGGCCTGGAGCTTGGCGATGTCGGTGCGGGTCTGCACGCGCATCTTGGCGTCGAGGTTGGACAGCGGCTCGTCCATGCAGAAGACCTGCGGCTGGCGGACGATCGCACGGCCCATGGCAACGCGCTGGCGCTGACCACCGGAGAGCGCCTTCGGCTTGCGGTCGAGGTAGTCGGTCAGACCCAGGGTCTTGGCCGCCTCGGCGACGAGCTTGTCACGCTCGGCCTTCGGGACCTTCGCCATCTTCAGCGAGAACGCCATGTTCTCGGCGACGCTCATGTGCGGGTAGAGCGCGTAGTTCTGGAAGACCATCGCGATGTCGCGGTCCTTGGGGGCGACGTTGGTGACGTCGCGGTCGCCGATCTTGATGGCGCCCGAGTTGACCTCCTCCAGCCCGGCGAGCATGCGCAGGGTCGTGGTCTTACCGCATCCGGACGGGCCGACGAGCACCATGAACTCGCCGTCCTTGATCTCGAGGTCGATGCCCTTGACGGCGGGCTCCGCGGCGCCCGCGTACCAACGCTGCGCCTTCTCGAACGTAACTGTTGCCATGATTCCGTTGTCTCCTTCACCGGCAGGTACGTGCCGGACGATCCGTTGTGAAGTGACCGGGGCCACATTTGCCCCGGCTGGGACACCATAGCCGATCGATCCCTAACGTGCAGCAGGTGTAACCCCGCGAGCACGACGGGAAACCGCTCGGAAACAGTTGATTCATAGCCTCACCGGTGACCGGTCCCGAGGCTGCGTGCCGCCTCCGGATCCACCCCCAGCGCACGTGGTAGGAGTCAGCAATGTCAGCAAGCGACCCGTCAGGAGCGCACGCGCAAGGCGTCGACGAGCATCTGGAGTCGGCGGCCTATCTGCAGAGGCGCCAGCTGAGGTCGGGCAGCGCCGGGTGGCTGCTCCTGGCCGGTCTCGGCGTCGGCTACGTGATATCCGGCGACTACTCCGGATGGAACTTCGGCCTCGAGCAGGGTGGCTTCGGCGGCCTGGCGATCGCGGCCGTCGTGATCGCCGCCATGTACCTGGCCCTGGTCCTCGGGATGGCAGAGCTGTCCTCGGCGCTCCCGGCCGCAGGCGGCGGTTACACCTTCGCCCGCCGGGCCCTGGGCGCCTGGGGCGGCTTCGCCACGGGAACGGCGATCCTCATCGAGTACTCGATCGCCCCGGCTGCCATCGCGACCTTCATCGGCGCCTACGTCGAGTCCCTCGGCCTGTTCGGCATCACCAACGGGTGGTGGGTGTACCTCGCGGCGTACGCCCTGTTCATCGGGGTCCACCTGGCCGGTGTGGGCGAGGCGCTGAAGGTGATGTTCGTGATCACCGCCGTCGCCCTCGTCGGCCTGGTGGTGTTCGCGGTCGCGGCCGTCCCTCACTTCGACCTGGCCAACCTGACCGACATCGCGTCGACCGACGCCGTCGGCGCCTCGGCGTTCCTGCCTCACGGATACCTCGGCATCTGGGCTGCCATCCCGTTCGCCATCTGGTTCTTCCTCGCCGTCGAGGGGGTGCCGCTGGCCGCCGAGGAGACCGCGGACCCGGAGCGCAACGTGCCGCGGGGCATCATCGCGGCGATCGGGGTGCTGCTCGTGACCTGCGTGGTGGTGCTGGTGCTGACCACCGGAGCCGGTGGCGCCGAGCAGATGTCGGACTCCGGAAACCCGCTGGTCGAGGCGCTCGGCGACGGCACCGCGGCCACGCTGGTCAACTACATCGGCCTGGCAGGCCTGATCGCGAGCTTCTTCTCGATCATCTACGCCTACTCGCGCCAGCTGTTCGCGCTCTCTCGCGCCGGCTACCTGCCCACCGTCCTCTCGGTGACCAACTCGCGCAAGGCTCCGACGCTGGCGCTCGTCATCCCTGGCATCATCGGCTTCGTGCTGTCACTGACCGGACAGGGAGCGCTGCTGCTCAACATGGCCGTCTTCGGAGCCGCGCTGAGCTACGTCCTCATGATGGTCAGCCACATCGTGCTGCGGGTGCGCGAGCCGAACATGCCACGGCCGTACCGCACCCCAGGCGGCGCGATCACCACCGGCTTCGCGCTGGTCGTCGCCGTGATGGCCGTCATCGCCACGTTCCTGGTGGACCCTGTCGCCGCGGGTTGGTGCCTGATCGTCTTCGCCGGCTTCATGCTCTACTTCGCCGTCTACAGCCGGCACCACCTGGTGGCCAACTCGCCCGACGAGGAGTTCGCCGTGCTCGCCCAGGCCGAGAGCGACCTGACGTGATCCACCGCCAGCAGGTCTCCGGTGTGACGTACGCCTTCGACGGGCTCGTCGAGGTGATGGCCAAGGCGACCCCGCTTCGCTCCGGTGACCAGCTGGCCGGCTGTGCCGCCGAGAGCGACGGCGAACGTGCGGCTGCCGGCTGGGTGCTCGCCGATCTGCCGCTGGAGGTCTTCCTCAACGAGGAGATCGTCCCGTACGACACCGACGAGGTCACCCGGCTGATCATCGACGGCCACGACCGCAGCGCGTTCTCGGCGATCTCGCACCTGACGGTCGGCGGGCTGCGCGACTGGCTGATGGAGATGGCCGCGCACGATCACGGTGCCGAGCACCTGGCCGCCGTCGCGCCGGGGCTGACCCCCGAGA
The DNA here is from genome assembly GCF_011045035.1 of Nocardioides turkmenicus. Lineage (GTDB taxonomy): Bacteria > Actinomycetota > Actinomycetes > Propionibacteriales > Nocardioidaceae > Nocardioides > Nocardioides turkmenicus. The sequence continues at coordinate 27,363 of NZ_JAALAA010000014.1, read as the reverse complement.
TGGTGGCCGCGGTCAGCAAGATCATGCGCAACCAGGACCTGATCGCGGTGTCGGCCGCCGTGCAGGTGACGACGGCGTTCCGGACCACCATCGGCACCCACGGAACCCTGGCCACGCGGCTGCAGCCCAACCATCCCACCGACGACCCTCGCGGCATCGCGGCCGCGGTGCTCGACGGGCTGCTGCTCGGGTGCGGAGACGCGGTGATCGGGATCAACCCGGCCACCGACTCACCCCAGGCCACGGCCGACCTGCTCCACCTGCTCGACGCGATCCGCACCCGCTACGACATCCCGGCCCAGTCCTGCGTGCTCTCCCACATCACCACCACCCTCGGGCTGGTGGAGGCGGGGGCTCCGGTGGATCTGGTGTTCCAGTCCATCGCCGGCACCGAAGGAGCCAACGCCGCGTTCGGGGTGAACCTGCAGCTGCTGCGCGAGGGCAACGAGGCGGTACGCAGCCTCGGGCGCGGCACGGTCGGCGACAACGTCATGTACCTGGAGACCGGGCAGGGCTCCGCACTGAGCTCGGGGACACATCTGGGTGTCGGCGGAGCGCCGGTGGACCAGCAGACCCTGGAGACCCGCGCCTATGCCGTGGCCCGCGACCTGCGTCCCCTGCTGGTCAACACGGTCGTCGGGTTCATCGGCCCGGAGTACCTCTACGACGGCAAGCAGATCATCCGAGCCGGCCTGGAGGACCACTTCTGCGGCAAGCTGCTCGGTCTGCCGATGGGCGTGGACGTCTGCTACACCAACCATGCCGAGGCCGACCAGAACGACATGGACAGCCTGCTGACGCTGCTCGCTGCGGCGCGGGTGCCGTTCGTCATCGCCGTTCCCGGGGCCGACGACGTCATGCTCGGCTACCAGAGCCTGTCGTTCCACGATGTGCTGACCACCCGTCGCACGCTCGGTCTGCGACCGGCCCCCGAGTTCGACGCCTGGCTGCGCAGGGTGGGGATCGTCGACGACGCCGGCAGGCTCACCCCCTTCGACCCGACGACCTCACCGCTACGCTCGCTGGCCTCGGCGGTGGCGCCATGACCTCGAACAGCCCGGTGGGCCAGGACTTCTGGGACGAGCTGCGCAGAACCACCCAGGCCAGGATCGGGCTGGGCCGGACCGGCACCGCGCTGCCCACCAGGCGAGTGCTCGAGCTCGCCGGCGCACACGCAGCCGCGCGCGATGCCGTCCACATCCCGCTGGACGTCGAACGGCTGGCCGCGCAGGTCCGCGAGATCGGGATCGGCGAACCGGTGCTGGCCACCAGCCGCGCCTCATCGCGCGATGAGTACCTGCGCCGGCCCGACCTCGGACGGCAGCCGGCGCCCGGCACCGACATCCCGGAGTCCGGCGCCGACATCGGCCTCGTCCTCGCCGACGGGCTCTCCCCGACGGCGCTCGACCGCCACGGGGCCGCGCTGCTCGCCGAGCTGGTGAGCTGGCTGCGCGACCGGTACACGCTGGCGCCGCCCATCATTGCGACACAGGCTCGGGTGGGTCTGGGCGACCATCTCGGCGCGGCAGCCCGGGTGCGCACGTTGCTCGTGATCATCGGAGAACGGCCCGGCCTGAGCGTCTCCGACAGTCTGGGCATCTATCTGACGCACCTGCCCCGGCCTGGACGCACGGACGCCGACCGCAACTGCATCTCCAACATCCACCCGCCCGACGGGCTCGGGTACGCCCGGGCGGCCCAGGTGGCGGCGGGCCTCGTCGAAGGCGCCCGCGCGCTGGGCCGCTCGGGGGTCGACCTGAAGGACAGGTCCCGAACCGAGGCGCTCGGCCCGCCTAGCGGGTCAGAGCCCGGCATACAGCCGGGGCACAGCCCTCGTAGGCGTTGAGCCGGCGCATCAGGTCACGGGCGTATGGCTTCGCGTGGTCCTCGGCGAAGACGTTGCGGTCCTCCCACGGCCGGTCGTAGCGGTAGAGCTCGTAGGCGTAGTCGGTGCCCTTCCACGACTTGTCCAGGTCGAACCGCACCAGCAGCCCGCGCGAGCCACGCACCGCGATGTAGGACGGGATGATGTCGATGGTGCCGCCCGAGCCGCTGTCGAGGTCGACCTCGCCGGGGTGGGACTTGGCGTAGGTGTGCTCGAAGAAGGCGTATCTCCCGCCCGGCAGCCGCGGCCGGCTGAGGGTCTCCGCGAACGAGCTCCCGGAGACGTACGCCGGGGTCGGGGCGCCCGCGATGTCGAGGAAGGTCGGCGCCAGGTCGATGTTGTTCACGAACTGGCTGCGCTTGCCGGGCACCACGTCGGGGCCGACGACGACCAGCGGGACCCGGGTGTCGGAGTCGTACGGTGCGCCCTTGCCGCCGTTGAGCTGGTGCTGGCCGAGGTGGAAGCCGTTGTCCGAGGTCAGCACGATGTAGGTGTCGTCGCCGGCTGCCTCGCGGACCTGGGTGATCATCCGGTCGATCGACTGCACCATCCGGGCACGGTCGCGGTACTGGCTCAGCGCGGTCTCGTCGCTCAGCGAGACCTTGTTGGTGCGCCAGGCAGGAGCCTGGGACGTACGTCCGGCGCGGTCGAGGTAGGTGGGCGCGTTGTCCCAGCGGTCGTCGCCGTAGCCGGGCAAGTCCTTCAGGGTCAGGTCGGCGCACGCGACGCGGCCACAGTTGCCGCCCGCGGGGTCGCCGGCGGGCGCCTGGTCCGCGAAGGCGGGCGGGAACCAGGTGTCCAGGCCCGGGTAGTGGTGACCGAGCCGGGAGTGGGGACCGTAGGCGGCGATCTCGAGGAAGTAGGGGTTCTCGTCGTCGCGGTGCTCGTTGATGAAGTCGAGGGCGTAGTCGCGGGTGACGTTGGTGGCGTACGCCGCGTCCTTGCGCTGCACGGTGGCGTTCTGCGCGGGGCGCGGGTGGTTGCGCAGCCGCACCGCGCCGTTGCCGTCGAGGAAGGTGCTCTGGAAGCCCCAGCCGCCGTAGGCCCCGCCGAGGAGCGCGTTCCAGGAATCCCAGCCGGGCACCTTGGGCGGCGGGACCCGCGTGCCGTCGGAGCCGATGGTGGCCTCGTAGGCGTTGATGTACTTCCCGACGAACCCGGTCGTGTAGCCCGCCTCCTGCAGGCCGATGCTGAACTGCTTCTCGACGTTGCCGTAGCGCTGGAACGCCGACCAGCCGCCGACCGGGTGCTCCGGGTCGTTCTGGGTGTTGGTGAGCACCTTGGTGTGGTGGGGCGTCTGCCCGGTCAGCAGCGCCGCGCGCGAGGGGCAGCACAGCGAGTCGATGACGAAGGCGTTCTGGTAGGTCGCACCCTCAGCCGCCATCCGGGTCGCCTCCGGCATGGTGCGGAGCAACTCCAGGGAGAAGTCGTCCATCAGGATGAGGATCATGTTGGGGCGCTCGTCGGTCGTGGCGGCCAGCTCCGCCGCTTCCTTGACCGGCGCGGCCGACGGGCCAGCCGCGGCGGAGCCGGCGGCGAGCGTCTTCGGACCGATGACGAGGAGCCCGGCGGCGAGCGCCGCGGCCGCCACGATCGCGGCACTCAGCAGTAGGCTCCACTTCGGCTTCATCCCGAGTCTCCTTTGTCTACTATGTAACTACACAATAGCGTGTTCAGGTGAGGTTAGTGCCTGATTTCCAGGCACGACAAAATCGGTCCGCGGAGCGGACCTTCCCCCGAGATGTGTTGCTCAGTGCATGCCGTGCGGCGGGAGCTCGTGCGGCGGCGGCAGCCGCAGCTGCCTGGGACCCTTGGCCCCCTTGAGCGGCTTGCGGATGACGGTCACGCCACCCATCAGCGCCAGGCCCTTCACCCGCAGCACCGGACCACCGGTCGGCTCGATCCCGCGTGGACCGACGTAGCCGCCCATGATGCCGACGCCCTGCATCACGACCTGGACGTCAGGGCCGACGGTGATGTTGACCCCACCCATGATCGCGTTGGCGTAGATCACGGTCTCCTGCGCCGAGAACTGCGCCTGCCGCATGTCGAGCTCGGCACCGCCCATCAGCGCGATCACGTTGCCGGTCGCCGGCACCGTCCAGACACCGCGCCGGTCGACGCCGCTCATGATGGCGACGTAGAGCTGGCTCTCGATCGGCTTGTCCGCGAAGACCGCGGGGCTGCTCCCGGCGTCGGGCTTCGCTACCGGCACCGGCGGCGCGGGAGTGCCCGCTGCCGGAAGGTCGACCGTGATCGGGATCAGGTCGGCGTACGTCTTGGCCTTGAAGGTCGCCTCGAGGCGGTCGTCGAGCTCGTCGATCTCCAGGCGGCCCTCGCCTGCGGCCTCGCGCAGGATGTCGGCCACCTTGTGGCGGTCGGCATCGCTGATCCGGAGATTCGGATCAGGAAACTGGTCGCGAAATGGCTCGGGGGTCGTTCCCATGGGGCGAATGCTAGTGGGGGCTTCGGGCGTGCGCCTCACTAATCCCCCCGATGGCATTCACCCCGCGGGCTACTCCAAGCCGAGGTGCTGCTTCAGCGTGCGCTTGGGACCCCGTGGACCCCGGCGCTTGACCGTGACATCGCCCAGCACCGCGATGCCGCGCACCCGCACCACGGGCGAGTCGGCGGAGAGCACCTCCGGCACCTTCGCGGAGGGCTCCTTGAAGTCGCCGAGCACGCCGTTGCCCTCCACGATCACGTGGACGTGCGGCGGCACGGTGACCTTGACGCTGCCCAGCACCGAGGTCGCGTGGATGACCACCTCGCGGGCGGAGTAGTGCGCCTCGCGCAGGTCGATGTTGGCGTCGCCCAGCACGGCGTTGACCGAGAGATGCTGCGGGACCATCCACACGCCCTTGCGCTCGACGTTGCTCAGGAACGCGCTGGCGCTGTCGGACTCGTCGCCCCGGCCGTAGACGACCGGGACGGCGGCAGCGGGCGCGGCCGGGGCCACCCGCGGTTGCCCCGCGACCGGGAGGTCCTGCGTGATCGGCTCGAGGTCGGCGTACGTCTTGGCCTTGTAGGTCTCCTCGAGCCGCTCCTCGAGCTCGTCGATGTCCAGGCGGCCCTCCCCCGCTGCCTCGCGCAGGATGTCGGCCACCGCGTGGCGGTCGGCGTCACTGACGCGGAGGTCGGCACGGCGCGGCTGGCCGGGGTGCGGTTCGGGGAGGCCCATGGCCCTTGATGCTATCGACGCAGGCGGCATCCGTCTCTCAGGTTCAACCCTGAGTCTTTACTCAGGATCGCACTTACCTGAAGGTGCGTACCCCAGTAAATAGTGGGTACTCCCCACGGCCGACGCAGTCCTCCAGCATGGATGACGTGACTGAATCCACTGATCGATCCGACCGAGACTCCATCCGCACGACCGACTTCACGATGCTCGGCACCGGGGCGATGGGTAGCGCCCTGGCGGCCGCGCTGCTCGACGCCGGCCGTTCCGTGACCGTCTGGAACCGCACCCCCGGCCGCGCCACCGACCTGGTCGCGCGCGGCGCGCGCGCCGCCGACTCTGTCCGCAAGGCGGTGCTGGCGAGCCCGGTCGTCGTCGCCTGCCTGCTCAAGCACGCCTCGGTCGAGGAGACCCTCGGCCCGGTCGCCGCCGACCTCCGGGGTCGCACCCTCCTCAACGTCACGACCACGTCCCCGAATGAGTCGCGCCAGCTCGCCGCGTGGGCCGCCGAGCACGGTGTCGACTACCTCGACGGCGCCATCATGGCCGTGCCGGCGATGATCGGATCCCGCGCGGGGCAGATCTTCTACAGCGGCTCGCGGGCCGCGTACGACTCCCTCCTGCCGACCCTCGAGGTCTGGGCCACCAGCGAGTTCCACGGCGAGGACGCCGGCCGGGCGTCGCTGGTGGACCTGGCGATGCTGTCGGGGATGTACCAGATGTTCACGGGCTTCTTCCACGGCGCGGCGATGGTCGCCTCGATGGGGATGAGCGCCGCCGACTTCGCCGCCCGGCAGGCGCCCTTCCTGGCCGCCATGACCGAGGGGCTCGACGGCTACGCGAAGGTCATCGACGGTGGTGACTACACCGTCCCGGGCCAGCAGAGCCTGGACTTCTCCGACCTCACCCACATCGTGCGCGCCAGCGAGGAGGAGGGGGTCGACCCCTCCCCCATCGCCGGCGTCCAGGCGCTGATCAGCGGACAGATCGCCGCAGGGCACGGCTCGGAGGGACTCGCCAGGATCTACGAGAGCCTGCGGTCGGACGCGTAGCCGGGTGCTCAGTCGGCGAGCGGGAGGTAGACGCGACCTCCCGCCGCCGCGAACTCCTTCGACTTCTCCATCATCCCGGCCTCGATCTCCTCGGGGGTCGCCCCGTCGTTGCCGAACCGGTCGCGTACGTCCTGGCTGATCTTCATCGAGCAGAACTTCGGGCCGCACATCGAGCAGAAGTGGGCGGTCTTGGCGTTCTCGGCCGGCAGGGTCTCGTCGTGGAAGCTCTCCGCGGTGACCGGGTCCAGGGAGAGGGCGAACTGGTCGCGCCAGCGGAACTCGAAGCGCGCCTTGGAGAGCGCGTCGTCGTGGTCGCGTGCTCCGGGGTGGCCCTTGGCGATGTCGGCGGCGTGCGCGGCGAGCTTGTAGGTGATCACGCCGGTCTTCACGTCGTCCTTGTCCGGCAGGCCGAGGTGCTCCTTCGGGGTGACGTAGCAGAGCATCGCGGTGCCGTGCATCGCGATCGTGGCCGCGCCGATCGCGCTGGTGATGTGGTCGTAGCCCGGCGCGATGTCGGTCGCGAGCGGGCCCAGCGTGTAGAACGGCGCGCCGTGGCACCACTCCTGCTGGAGACGTACGTTCTCCTCGACGAGGTTGAGCGGGACGTGGCCGGGGCCCTCGACCATGACCTGGACGTCGTGCTCCCAGGCTCGTTCGGTCAGCTCGGCGAGGGTGCGCAGCTCGGAGAGCTGGGCCTCGTCGTTGGCGTCGGCGGTGCTGCCCGGGCGGAGGCCGTCACCGAGGGAGAAGGCGACGTCGTACTGCTTGAAGATCTCGCAGAGCTCGTCGTAGTGGGTGTAGAGGAAGTTCTCCTGGTGGTGCGCGAGGCACCAGCCGGCCATGATCGAGCCGCCCCGGCTGACGATGCCGGTGACCCGGTTGGCGGTCAGCGGGACGTAGCGGAGCAGGACCCCGGCGTGGATCGTCATGTAGTCGACGCCCTGCTCGGCCTGCTCGATGACGGTGTCGCGGAAGACCTCCCAGGTCAGCTTGTCGGCCTCGCCATTGACCTTCTCCAGCGCCTGGTAGATCGGGACGGTGCCGATCGGGACGGGGCTGTTGCGCAGGATCCACTCCCGGGTGGTGTGGATGTCGTCGCCGGTGCTCAGGTCCATCACGGTGTCGGCACCCCAGGTGATCGCGTGGGTGAGCTTGTCGACCTCCTCGGCGATGCTGCTGGTCACCGCTGAGTTGCCGATGTTGGCGTTGACCTTCACCAGGAACCGCTTGCCGATGATCATCGGCTCGGACTCGGGGTGGTTGACGTTGTTGGGGATGATCGCGCGGCCCGCCGCCACCTCCTCGCGGACCAGCTCGGGGTCGCAGTTCTCCCGCACTGCGGCGTAGGCCATCTCCTTGGTGATGATGCCCTTGCGTGCGTAGTGCATCTGGGTGATGTTGGTGCCTCTGCGCGGCTGGCGGCGCTCGCCCTGCCACTCCTGGCGGGCCGCGCCGCGGCGTACGGCTGCCTTGCCGTTGTCCAGCAGCTCGGTCCGGCGACCCTCGTAGGTCTCGGTGTCGCCTCGCTCCTCGATCCACTCCTCGCGGCGCGGCGGGAGGCCCTGCTCCGGCTGCGATCCGGGGCCTTCGGTGCAGTAACGGTCGAAGGTCTCGCCGTTGGTCAGCGCGACCCGGGTCACCGGGACCTTCAGGTCGCCGAGCTCGAGGCGGGTGTGGGCGGGGTGGACGGTCATCGTGTTCCTCCGGATGTGTGGGCGATCGGCCCTCGGCTGCGGCCGAGGGTCCAGGTCTTGCTGATGGCGAGCTGTCGGGTGACGTACGCAGCGGCCTGCTCCGCCGCCTCCCGCAGCGGTGCGCCGTGGGCGAGGTGAGCGGCGAGGGCGGAGCTGTAGGTGCAGCCGGTGCCGTGGTCGTTGGTCGTGGGGATGGCGGGGTGTCGGAGGGGTATCGGGGCGCGTCCCGGCTCGGCGAGCCAGTCCGTGCACTCCCCGGTGGCCGCGGGGTCGCCGCCGGTGACGATCACGGCCGGCTTCAGCCCGGCCAGCTCCTCCGCCAGCTCTCGAGGTGACCCGTCCCGACCGGTCAGGGCCCGGGCCTCGGCGAGGTTGGGGGTGACGACGGTGGCGACCGGGAGGAGATGGTCGAGGTAGGCGCGGCGTACGTCCTCTCCGCCGAGGACGGCACCGGAGGTCGCGACGAGGACGGGGTCGACGACGAGCAGGCGGCCGGCGCAGAGGCGGGCGACGAGCTCGACCGTCTCTGCGCTGCCGAGCATGCCGGTCTTCACCGCCGCGACGGGAAGGTCGTCGAAGACGGCGTGGAGCTGTGCCTCGACGGTGGCGAGCGGGATGGCATGGATGTCGCTGACCCCGGTCGTGTCCTGGGCGGTGACGGCGGTGATCACGCAGGCGCCGTGGACCCCGAGCGCGGCGAAGGTGGCCAGGTCGGCCGCCGTACCCGCTGCTCCGCCGGAGTCGGTGCCCGCGATCGTGAGGGCGACCGGCGGGTTCACGTGGTCACCGCCGGGGCGAGGAGGGCGGCGAGGAGATCACGTACGACCTGTGCCGGCTCGTCGGCACGCATCACCGCGCCCATCACCGCGACCCCGTGAGCCCCGGCCGCCACCGCCTCGGCAGCGTTGTCCGGGGTGATCCCGCCCAGGGCGTACGTCGGGAGCGGCAGGTCCGCGAACGCATCCGGCCCCAGCGGCGGCCCGTACCCGGGCTTGGAGTCGGTCAGCGCATAGGGGCTCAGCATCGCGTAGTCGAACCCGTCCTCGGCGGCTCGGGCCACGTCGGCGGGGCTGTGGCAGCTGCGGCCGAGCTGTAACACGCTGTTCGTCGGACTATCCGGTCGTTCTGAACGGGCGGGAAGCCCACCGAACGACGTGTTACAGCTCGCGGAGGCGGGCAGGTTCAGGCCGACCGCACCGGGCAGCGGGGTGTGGGCGGCGATGACGTCGAGGCCCCGGGCCATGAGCAGCTCGGCCAGTCTGGCTCGATGCTCCAGGGGCTCGTCGAGCTCGCGGAGTACGACGTGGGTCAGGCCGGCCTCGGCGCAGGCTGCGATCGTGGCGAGCAGGCTGCGGCCGAGCGGCAGCTGGGAACGGTCGGTGAGCACCAGCAGTCGCGGCAGACTCATGCGATCCGGCCTTCCATCGGTGACGAGGCGCGGGCGACGGCCTGGCGCGGGATCCGGCCGGCGCCGCGGGCGGTGTGGCCGGCCTCGACCGCGAGCCGCAGTGCACGGGCCATCGCGACCGGGTCGTCAGCACGCGTCACCGCGGTGGCGGCAAGGACGGCGGAGCAGCCGAGCTCCATCGCCAGGGCTGCGTCCGAGGCGGTGCCGACGCCGGCATCTAGCACCACCGGCACGTCGACCGCAGCCACGATGGCTTCGATGGCGTGAGGGTTGAGGATGCCGAGCCCCGACCCGATGGGCGAGCCGAGCGGCATCACCGCCGCACAGCCGGCGTCCTCGAGCCGGCGGGCGAGGACGGGGTCGTCGGTGGCGTACGGAAGGACCGTGAAGCCCTTGCGCACCAGCTGCTCGGCGGCCTCGACGAGCTCGACGGCGTCGGGCATCAGCGAGGTCTCGTCGCCGATCACCTCGAGCTTGACCCAGTCGGTCTCCAGCGCCTCGCGAGCGAGCTGGGCGGTCAGCACCGCCTCCCGTGCCGAGAGGCAGCCGGCCGTGTTGGGCAGGATCGGCACCTTCGCGGCGCGCAGTGTCTCGAGCAGCCCGCCGGCCGCCGTCGAGGACGTACGCCGCATCGACACCGTCACCATCCCGGGCTCGGCCGCAGCGATGACGTCCGGGAGCAGCGCCAGGTTGGGCAGGCCGCCGGTGCCGAGGAGGAGGCGCGAGGACAGCTCACGCCCGGCGATCTTGAACACGCTCATCCGCCCTGCACCGCCGTCACGATCTCGACGACGTCGCCGTCCTGGAGCGAGCGTTCCGCCCAGTCGTCGCGAGGAACGATCTCCTCGGCGACGGCGACCGCGACACCACTCGGCCGCCGGTCGCCGGTCCTGGCCTCGAGCAGATCGGCGACGGTGCCACCGACCTCCATCGGCTCGCCGTTCACGGTGATCCTCATCCGTCCTCCTTCATCCGGAACCGGCGCGGGTCGACCGCGGGCTCCACCGTTCCTGTCTCGATGTGATCGGCGACCAGCCGCGCGATGAGCGGCGCGAGCAGGACCCCGTTGCGATAGGCGCCCGCGGCGAGCAGAACCCCCGACTCCTGGGTCGGACCGACCAGCGGGAGGTTGTCGGCGGTGCCGGGGCGATCCCGTGAGGTCACCTCCACCACGCTGGCCCGGTCGAGGCCTGGCACCACCCGGCGGGCGGAGTCGAGCAGCCGCCACACGCCCTCGACCGTCGGCAGCAGCGGGCCGTCGCGCTCCTCGGAGGTCGCCCCGATGACGACCTCGTCGCTGTCCGTCCGCGGCACCACGTACACCTGCTCGCCGTGCACCCAGGCGCGCACCGTCCGCTCCACCCGCTCCGGCGTCCGCAGGCGCACCACGTCGCCGCGTACCGGGCGGATGAGGGAGGAGTACTGAGCTGGGAGGTTCGCACCCGTGGCGATGACGGTCGCGTCGACGGCTGTGTTGGTCTCGACACCGGCTCGCTGGCGCTCGCCGGGCTCGACCAGCGGCGAACCGGCGGCTCGACCAGCGGTTGCGTCGGTCGAGCCGACGTCGTGAGGAACGAACGACGTCGTGTCGAGACCAACACGGTCGCCGACACGCGCGAGCAGCGCCGCGACTACGGCACGCGGATCGACGGAGTGGTCGTCGGCGAGGAAGGCGCCGCCGGCGACCCGGCCGAGCCCGGGTTCGTAGCCCAGCAGGTCTCGACGCCCCAACCGTTCGTAGGAGACCCCGGCGAGATCGAGCACCGCGAGCTGCCGCTCGACCTGCTGGACGTCCCCGGCGTCGACACCGGCCAGCAGCGTCCCGCGGGTGTGCACGGACACCCCGAGCCGCGACGCAAAATCGGGCCAGAGCGCGAGCGACGACAGGCACAGGCGGGTGAGATCCTCCTCGCCGTGCCAGGCCTCGCCGGCCGGGCTGAGCATGCCGGCCGCGGCGTACGAGGCCCCCGAGCCCGGCGCCGGATCGACCACCGCGACGTCATGGCCCCGACGGATCAGCTCGTCGGCGACGGACAGTCCGACGATCCCGGCTCCGAGGACGCGCACCCGCATCACGCCACCGCCGTCACGAGCTCCTTCGCGGCCTGGACCGGATCGGGTTGTCGCCAGAGCCCGCCGATCACGGCGACCCCGTGGGCGCCGGCAGCGCGCACGGGCCCGGCGGACTCGGCCGAGATACCGCCGATCGCGATCAGCGGCAGCACGCCGGCGGCATCGGTGATGGCGGAGACGCCCAGCGGGTCGGGAAGTCCGGCCTTGGACGACGTGGCGAAGACCGGCCCGAAGCCGGCGTAGTCGGCGCCCGCGGCCGCAGCCGCCTCGACCGCGGCGCGGTCCCGGCAGGTCGCGCCGATGACCAGCCCGGGCGTGACCGCGTCGGCGATCCGCCGGGCCTCGGCCAGCGGCAGGTCGGAGGCGCCGAGATGGACGCCGTGCGCACCGGCGGCGAGCGCCACGTCGAGCCGGTCGTCGACGACGACACACGCCTCGTACGCAGCGACCAGCTCGATCACGCTCGCGGTGAGCACGACCAGCTCACGTGTGGTCGCGGCCTTGTCGCGTACTTGGAAGCCGTCGACCCCTGCCGCGGCGAGCGCGGGCAGGAGCGTCAGGTCGTCGGTCGTGGAGACGAGGCAGAAGAGCCTCGGGAGGGCAGACAGCACGTCAGGTCACTTCCTTCGCCGGCATGATCCGGATCAGGTATTACGGTCGGAGCGGCTCCAGCTCCCTCTCAGCCCGCTGCCGCGGACTCCCGTGTGGGTTTGGGTCTCGATCACTGTAACGGAATCGTGGGGACCCGACGCAAGGGGTTCACCCGATCGTGGACGGCTGGCCTCCGCGCTGCGCGAGCGGCTTGAGCTCGCACGCCTCCGCGAAACCGTCGGACTCGATGCCCAGCGCGATGTTGGTGCGGGTCGAGAAGTTGGCGAACCCGATGACCGCGGTCAGCTCGACCACGGCGGCCTCGCCGAGCTGCGCGACCAGGCCCGACACCATCTCGTCGGTGACGGTCGGCTCGGCCTGGCTCATCGCCTCGGCGTACGCCATCACGTCCCGCTCCAGCGGGGTGAACAGGTCGGACTCACGCCAGCGCGGCACCTCCCGCGCCTTGTCCATGTCGAGGCCGCGGTTGTGCGCCTCGAAGTAGTTGAAGTCCAGGCACCAGCTGCACCCCACGGCCGAGGCGACGGCCATGTGGGCGAAGGACTTCAGCTGCTCGTCGCAGGCGTCCCACTTCTGCACCTTGGACCCGAGGCCGGACATGCCCATCAGCACCTTCTGGTTGTGCCAGTAGACGCCGACCGAGGACGGCACCTGGCCGAGCATCTTCATGGCGAACCGCTTGATCAGCATCCCCTTGAAGCCGGTGACCTCCGCGGGCGCGATTCGGGTGGCAGTCATTTGTCCTCCTGGTTCCCGGCCCCGCTCTCCGGGGCGCTCGACATCTAGACTCCGGACGCGCGCGATCTGTGACATCCCCGGCGGCGTACGATTCCCTTCCGTGGCTGACGTTGAGTTCCGGTACTCCGACCTCCTCCCCACCGGCAAGGACGACACTCCTTACCGGTTGATCACCAGCGAGGGGGTGGAAGAGATCGAGGTCGACGGACGCAAGTTCCTCAAGGTCGACCCCGAGGCGATCCGCCTGCTGACCGCCGAGGCGATGAAGGACATCAACCAGTACCTCCGTCCGGCCCACCTCAAGCAGCTCCGCAAGATCATCGACGACCCCGAGGCCTCCGGCAACGACCGCTTCGTCGCGCTCGACCTGCTCAAGAACGTCAACATCTCCGCCGGCGGGATCCTGCCGATGTGCCAGGACACCGGCACCGCGATCGTGATGGGCAAGAAGTCCGAGGGCGTGCTGACCGGCTCCGACGACGCCGAGACCGTCAGCCGCGGTGTCTTCGACGCCTACACCAAGCTCAACCTCCGCTACTCGCAGCTGGCCCCGCTGACCACGTACGAGGAGAAGAACACCGGCTCCAACCTGCCCGCGCAGGTCGAGATCTACTCGACGGCCGAGGGCGAGAACGGGCCGGAGTACAAGTTCCTCTTCATGGCCAAGGGTGGCGGCAGCGCCAACAAGTCGTTCCTGTTCCAGGAGACGAAGGCGATCCTCAACCCGGACAAGATCCTGACCTTCCTCGACGAGAAGATCCGCTCGCTCGGGACGGCCGCGTGCCCGCCCTACCACCTGGCCGTCGTCATCGGCGGGACGTCGGCGGAGTTCGCGCTGAAGACGGCCAAGTACGCCTCGGCCCACTACCTCGACAACCTCCCGACCGAGGGCTCGATGAGCGCTCACGGCTTCCGTGACCTCGACCTGGAGGAGAAGGTCTTCGAGCTGACCCAGTCCTTCGGGATCGGCGCCCAGTTCGGCGGCAAGTACTTCTGCCACGACGTACGCGTCGTCCGCCTGCCCCGCCACGGCGCCTCGTGCCCCGTCGCGATCGCGGTCTCCTGCTCCGCCGACCGCCAGGCGCTGGGCAAGATCACCCGCGACGGCGTGTTCCTCGAGCAGCTCGAGACCGACCCGGCGCAGTACATGCCCGACGCCGGGATGGCCGAGGAGATCTCGGCCGGCGAGGTCGTCGACATCGATCTGAACCAGCCCATGGAGAAGATCCTGGAGACGCTGTCGCAGCACCCGGTCAAGACCCGGCTCTCGCTGACCGGCCCGATGGTCGTGGCCCGCGACATCGCGCACGCCAAGATCAAGGAGCGGCTCGACGCGGGCGAGGAGATGCCCGACTACATGAAGAACCACCCGGTCTACTACGCCGGCCCGGCGAAGACGCCCGAGGGCATGGCGTCCGGCTCCTTCGGACCGACGACCGCCGGCCGGATGGACTCCTACGTCGAGCAGTTCCAGGCAGCGGGCGGCTCCATGGTCATGCTCGCCAAGGGCAACCGCTCCAAGGTCGTCGCCGAGGCGTGCGGCACCTACGGCGGCTTCTACCTCGGCTCGATCGGCGGCCCCGCCGCCCGCCTCGCGCAGGACTGCATCAAGTCCGTCGAGGTGCTCGAATACCCCGAGCTCGGCATGGAGGCGGTCTGGAAGATCGAGGTCGAGAACTTCCCCGCCTTCATCGTCGTCGACGGCGAGGGCAACGACTTCTTCACCGACCCGAGTGGGACGACCACGGTCCCGCTCACCGGCATCCGGGTGCGCTCCAAGGAGCGCTGAGCCTCGGCGGATGCGGGACGACCGGATAGGTTGATGGGCGCTGATCCCCGACGACGAGGAGACCCCCATGCAGTGCCCCATCGACGGTGCCACCCTGGTGATGAGCGAGCGCCAAGGCATCGAGATCGACTACTGCCCGCAGTGCCGTGGCGTGTGGCTGGACCGCGGCGAGATCGACAAGATCGTCGAGCGGTCCGTCGGTTCCCCGCAGCCCGGCAGCTACCAGCAGCCCCGCCAGGAGCAGCGCGACGAGCGGCGCTATGAGAAGCGGGACTACGACAAGCGGGAGTACGAGCGGCGCGACTACGACGACGACCACCGCTACGACAAGCGTCGCAGCCACCACCGCGAGTCCTGGTTGGGCGACCTCTTCGGCTGACCTATGTCCGGCGCTCACGTCGGAGCAGCCCGAAGACCCACGAGTCCGACACGACGCCGTTGACGATGCAGTCCTCGCGAAGCGTCCCCTCCAGCCTGAAACCCAGCTTCTCCAGCACCCGGGCGGAGGGGGCGTTGCGCGTGTCGGCCTCTGCCTGCACCCGGTTGAGGTCCAAGGTGTCGAACGCCCATCCCAGCAGCGCGCCCGCGGCCTCGGTCGCATAGCCGTGCCCCCAGGCCGCCTCACCGAGGCAGTAGCCGAGCGACGCGCTGCGGAAGTCGGGGTTCCACGAGTTCAGCGTGCACCAGCCCAGGAAGGCCGAGTCGCGCTCGATCGCCACGCGCACCCCGCTCCCCTCCGCCGCCATCTCGCGGCACCGAGCGATGAACTGCTCCGCGCGAGTGCGCTCGGTCCACGGCGGCGAGTCCCAGTAGCGCAGCACATGGGCGTCGCTCTGGAGCGCGAACAGCGGCTCCGCATCGGCGTCGGTGAAAGGCCTCAGCAGCAGGCGGGACGTACGCAGCGTGGGCGTGGACAGGGCCATGGCCGCATCCTGCCGCCCCGGTGCGCCGGTCGCGACAGGTTTCCGGCGGCCGCAGAGTCGCTAGACGTCGTTGTCGCGCCGGTTCTCCGGGGGCGCGGCGTCGGGGCCGGAGCCACGGGTGTCGGGCTCCCCGGACTCGGACTCGGGGTACCCGGCGGTCGAGTCCGACGGCGCGATGGGCCTTCCGGCCACCTCCGGGTCCATCTGCTGGACCTCGGAGACCTGCCCGTTCTCCTCGGTCTCTTCCTGATCATCGCGTGGTTCGCTCATGGCCGCTCGGTACCCGCCCGAGCGGCTCACGATGCCCGAGTGCGGGTCACCCGACGATGCGATCCGCGCGAGCGGACTCCTCCTTGGCCGCCTCGACGGCCTTGGCGGCCTCCTCGTGCGCCTCTCGCTGGGCCTGCTCGATGGCGTTGCGCGGACCGGGAAGCGGCGGCGTACGTCGTTCTTCGCCGTTGTCCTTGCTGTTGTCCACCGACTTCGACGCGCTGTCGGCGAAGGCACCGGTGACCGTACGCATCGCCTCGGTGAGCTCGCCGGGGATGACCCAGAACGAGTTGCCGTGCGCGGCGAGCGAGGGCAGCATCTCGAGGTACTTGTAGGCCAGGACCTTGGCATCGGCGTCGTTGGCGTGGACCGCCTGGAAGACCCGTTCGAGCGCCTTGGCCTCACCGTCGGCTTCGAGCACCCGGGCCTGCTGGTGACCCTCGGCCTCCAGGATCGACTTCTGCCGGGTGCCCTCGGCCTCGAGGATGAGCGAGGCCCGCTTGCCCTCGGCGTGCAGGATCGCGGCGCGCTTGTCGCGCTCGGCGCGCATCTGCTTCTCCATCGCCTCCTTGATCGAGGCCGGCGGGTCGATCGCCTTGATCTCGACCCGGTTGACCCGGATCCCCCACTTCCCGGTGGCGTCGTCGAGCACCTCACGCAGCCGGGTGTTGATGGTCTCGCGGGACGTCAGGGTCGTCTCCAGGTCCATCGACCCGATCAGGTTGCGCAGCGTGGTGACGGTGAGCTGGTCGATCGCCTGCAGGTAGTTGGCGACCTCGTAGGCGGCCGCCCGCGGGTCGGTGATCTGGTAGTAGAGCACCGTGTCGATCGCGACCACCAGGTTGTCCTCGGTGATCACCGGCCGTGGGTTGGAGGAGTAGACGGTCTCGCGTACGTCCAGCTTGGTGTTGACCCGGTCCACCAGCGGGATCACGAAGTTGAGCCCCGGCTGCAGCGTGATCCGGTAGCGGCCGAACCGCTCGATGTTGTAGCGCCGGGCCTGCGGCACGATCCGCACCGTCGAGGCCACTCCCCCGACCACCAGCCCGATCAGAACCAGCACAAGCAGCAGAAGTTCCATGACGTACGTCCCTCTCTACGGCGACAGCGACAGCGGGTCCCGGGGGTGCACGAGCGCCGTCGCGCCTTCGATCTCGAGCACGTCGACCCGACAGCCGACCGGGATGACCAGGTCCTCGTCGTAGGGCCGGGCGGTCCAGTCCTCGCCGGCGAGCCGCACCAGGCCGTGCGCGTAGCTGACCTCGGCGAGGACGACCGCCTGACGGCCGACGAGCGCGTCGGTGCCGTCACGCACCGGCGGCGGCAGCGCCATGTGACGGCGTGCGACGGGCCGTACCAGCAGCACGCTGCCGCCGCCGGCGAGCACGAAGACGAGCACCTGCACCAGCACCGGGGCGCCCAGCGCGGCGCTCCCGGCGGCAAGCAGCGCCCCGCCGGCGACGAATGCGAACGCCAGCGTCATCGTGAACGCCTCGGCGACTCCGAGCAGCACCGCGACGATGATCCAGAAGATCGACCACATAAGCCCACCAGACTCGGTTTCCCGTCCAGCGTACTCCGGCTGTGGCGGTCATCACACCGGGTCAGTGGGAGTTGTTTCGCCCATTCAGCAACGGCAGGCCCGCCCAGAGGGAGACGAACAGGAGCAGCACCGCGATCGCGGCGATCACCGCCGCGGTGAGCGAGACGACGACGTCGAAGACGAGCAGCACGACCAGCGCCGAGACGATCGCGAAACCCACCAGCCCTGCCCGGGCACAGAAGTGCGAGGCCGTCACCAGCCACGGCCGCTGCCGGCGCCGGAAGAGCATCCGGTGGAAGGAGACCGGGGCGATGATGAGGCAGGTGGTGACGACCGCGCCGACGAGCACGACGAGGTAGATCGTCTGCTGGTGGTCGTTCAGCTCCGGGAAGCGTGGCGAGAACGGCACCGTCAGCAGGAACCCGGTCAGGATCTGCACCCCGGTCTGCAGCACCCGCAGTTCCTGGAGGAGCTCGTTCCAGTTGCGGGTGATCCGCTCCTCCGGCCTCTCGTCGGGGCCACCGCCTTCGATCCCGCTGCCGCCGAAACCGCTGGTAGCCATCAGAACACCGGCCGTCCCCCAGTCACCCCGAGGACGGTTCCGGACACGTACGACGCCTCGGCGGGCGAGGCCAGGAAGACGAACGCCGGCGCGACCTCGGCCGGCTGGCCGGCGCGGCCCAGCGGCGTGTTCGCCCCGAACTTCTCCACCTTCTCCGGCGCCTGCGTCGCCGGCTGCAGCGGCGTCCAGATCGGTCCAGGCGCCACCGCGTTCACCCGCACCCCGTCGGGGCCGAGCTCGGCGGCGAGGTTGACGGTGAAGTTGTTGATCGCGGCCTTCGTCGCGGCGTAGTCGAGCAGGCTGGTCGAGGGCTCGTACGCCTGGATCGAGGCGTTGTTGATGACGCAGCCGTTGCTCTTCCGCAGGTGCGGGACGGCAGCGCGGGTCAGCCAGAGCAGGGCGTAGAGGTTGGTCTTGAAAGTCCGGTCGATCCGCTCGTCGTCCATGTCGGTCAGGCCCTTGTCACGGGCGTACTGATAGCCGGCGTTGTTGACCAGGATGTCCAGGCCGCCGAGCTCCTGCACCGTGCGTTCGACGACCTCGTCGCAGGCCTCGCGCTCGCGCAGGTCGATCGGCATGGCCAGCACCGTCCGGCCGGCATCCTCGACCAGCTTCGAGGTCGTCTGCGCGTCCGGCTCCTCCTCGGGGAGGTAGGTGAAGGCCACGTCGGCCCCTTCCCGGGCGTACGCGATCGCGACCGCGCGGCCGATGCCGGAGTCGCCGCCGGTGATCAGGGCGACCTTGCCCTCGAGGCGGCCGTGGCCCTGATAGCTCGACTCGCCGTGGTCGGGCACCGGCTCCATCTCGCCGGTCAGCCCCGGAGGCTCCTGCTGCTGGGCGGGGAACTGGGTGTTGTCATCGCTCATGGCGGGCCCGGTACCCAGATCCGACACAATGGAACCGTGATGGAATCGGTGATCGTCGACGGTGGTCTGGTCCTCAAACATCGGGCGGACGGCCATCTGGAGCTGCGGGCCAACGGGATCTTCGTGATGGACACCCGGGAGACCTCGACCGAGAAGGCGCTCGCGACGCGTGCGCTCGAGCTGCACGCACAGCCGCAGCACGTGCTCATCGGTGGCCTCGGGCTCGGGTTCACGCTGGAGGCGGTGCTGGCCGACCCGCGGGTCGAGGCGGTCACCGTCGTCGAGATCGAGCCGCGGCTGGTCGAGTGGATGCGTGCCGGGCGGATCCCGCACGGCCCCGCGCTGCTGGCCGACGAGCGCGTCCGGGTCGAGGTCGCCGACGTGGCCGTGGTCCTGCGGGAGAGCAGCCCGGAGGCCTACGACGTCGTGCTCCTGGACGTCGACAACGGCCCCGGCTACCTCGTCCACGACGCCAACGGGGCGCTCTACGAGGCGCCCGCGCTCGCCGACGCGCGACGAGCCACCGCTCCGGGTGGCACGGTGGTGGTGTGGTCGGCGGCAGAGGCGCCGGCGCTGCTGGAGGTGATGGCGCAGGTCTTCGACGACGCCGAGGCGCTCTCCTACCCGGTCGACCTGCAGGGTCACGAGGAGACGTACTGGCTCTATGCGGGGACGGTCACACACGGGAATGGCACCAACTAGTCAAAGGTTGAACTAGACATGGTCGAACTAGACACGGACGACAAGAGCTTTCGCATCGAGCACGACTCCATGGGTGAGGTCCGGGTCCCGAAGGATGCGCTGTGGCGCGCCCAGACCCAGCGGGCCGTGGAGAACTTCCCCATCTCCGGGACGCCGATCGAGCCGGCGCTGATCCATGCGATCGGCCATGTGAAGGCCGCTGCCGCCAAGGCCAACCGCGACCTCGGCGTGGTCCCCGCCGACAAGGCCGAGGCGATCATCGCGGCCGCGGGCGAGGTCTCCGACGGGCGCCACGACGACGCGTTCCCGATCGACGTCTTCCAGACCGGGTCGGGCACGTCCTCGAACATGAACGCCAACGAGGTGATCGCGTCCCTGGTGGCGCGCGGGGGTGGCGACGTACATCCCAACGACCACGTCAACGCTTCCCAGTCCTCCAACGACACCTTCCCGACCGCGATCCACGTGGCCGCCGCCGTGGCGGTCAGCGACCAGCTGCTGCCCGCGATCGACGTGCTCGCCACCTCGCTCGAGGCGAAGGCCACCGAGTTCGCCGGCCTGGTGAAGTCGGGGCGTACGCACCTGATGGACGCGACGCCGGTCACCCTCGGCCAGGAGTTCGGAGGGTACGCAGCCACGATCCGCTACGCCGCCGAGCGGCTCGAGGCGGTGCTACCGAGGGTGCGCGAGCTGGCGCTCGGCGGCACCGCGGTCGGCACCGGGATCAACACGCCCGCCGGCTTCCCGCAGGCCGTGATCGCCGATCTGTCCGAGCGCACGGGCCAGCCGTTCACCGAGGCCCGCAACCACTTCGAGGCGCAGGGCACCCGCGACTCGCTCGTCGAGCTGTCCGGCGTACTGAAGACGATCGCCGTCGGCCTGATCAAGATCAACAACGACCTGCGGTGGATGTCGTCGGGCCCGACCACCGGTCTGGCCGAGATCCACCTGCCCGACCTCCAGCCGGGCTCGTCGATCATGCCCGGCAAGGTGAACCCGGTCGTCCCGGAGGCGACGCTGATGGTGGCGTACCAGGTGATCGGCAACGACGCCGCGGTGACCGCCGCCGGTGCCTCGGGCGCCTTCGAGCTCAACGTCGCGATGCCGGTGATGGCCCGCAACATCCTCGAGTCGATCCGCCTGCTCTCCACCTCGATGACCGTGCTGGCCGAGCGCACCGTCGACGGGATCGTGCCGATCCCCGAGCGTCTCCGCGCCTACGCCGAGTCCTCCCCCTCGATCGTCACGCCGCTCAACAAGTACATCGGCTACGAGGCCGCCGCCAAGGTCGCCAAGCAGGCCCTCGCCGAGGGCGCCACGATCAAGGAGACGGTCATCAAGCTCGGCTACGTCGAGAAGGGCACGATCACCGAGGAAGACCTCGACAAGGCCCTCGACGTGGAGTCCATGACCCACCCCTGAAATCGCCGAGTCGGCTCAAGACGAGCCGACTCGGCGGGTTGCTCAATACCAGCCGACGGACTGGGAGTGGCTCCAAGCGCCGCACGGGGAGCCGTAGCGGTCGTTGATGTAGCCGAGGCCCCACTCGATCTGGGTGGCGGGGTTGGTCTCCCAGTCGTCACCGGCGGAGGCCATCTTGGAGCCGGGGAGGGCCTGCGGGATGCCGTAGGCGCTGGAGGAGGGGTTGGCGGCGGTCGGGTTCCAGCCCGACTCCTTCTCCCAGAGCGGCTCGAGGCAGGAGAACTGGTCCATCCCCCAGCCGAAGTCGCCGAGCATCGACTTGGCGATGTCCTTGGGGTTGCGGAGGTCGATCTCGATCTCCTCGACGCCGGCGATCGCCCGGACGTCGTTGCCGGCCGACAGCGCGGCCTGCTTGCCCGGGTCGGCGACCTCGCGGCGGTCACCGGCCGAACGCGACAGGGAGGAGGTCTCGCTGCCGCGCGCGGCGGACTCGGCCTCGATCGCGGCGCGCTGGGCGTCGGTGAGCTCGGGGAGGTCGGTGGAGGCCGACTCACCCGCGCTGAGCTTCGCGTCGTCGGTGGCGGGCCCGGTGAAGGCCACTCCACCGCCGACGGCGGCGCTGGTCCCGCCTAGCGCGAGGACGGAGAGGAGGAGGGTGGTCTTGGCGGTCGTACGCGCAGCCTTGTGCGGAACGTCGACAAGCGGATTCGCTGGCGCACCGCGATGTCGCGGGGCACGATGAACAGGCTTGGACACGGGCTCTCATTCGGGGGCTGAGGCATTACAGACCCGCAAACAATGCATGAGCGACCGAGCCGTATCAAACCGGACGCACCGTTTGTAGGTCAGAAATGACCGTCCTGAGCATCACTTCCGTAACACGAGTCACACAAATAACAACCGCCCCAGACCTCACAGGTCTGGGGCGGTTGACGTGACAAGGATTACGGGACGACGTTCTCCAGCATCTCGGTGACGAGCGCCGCGATCGGCGAACGCTCGGAGCGAGTGAGGGTGACGTGCGAGAAGAGCGGGTGTCCCTTCAGCTTCTCGATCACCGCGACGACACCGTCATGGCGTCCGACCCGGAGGTTGTCGCGCTGAGCGACGTCGTGGGTGAGCACGACCTTCGAGTTCGCCCCGATGCGGGAGAGCACCGTGAGGAGCACGTTGCGCTCCAGCGACTGCGCCTCGTCGACGATGACGAAGGAGTCGTGCAGCGAGCGGCCACGGATGTGGGTCAGCGGCAGCACCTCGAGCATGCCCCGGTCCAGGATCTCGTCGATCACGTCCTGGGACGTGACGGCCGACAACGTGTCGAAGACCGCCTGGCCCCAGGGCGACATCTTCTCGTTCTCGGTGCCGGGCAGGTAGCCCAGCTCCTGGCCGCCGACGGCAAACAGCGGACGGAAGATGACGACCTTCTTGTGCTGGTTGCGCTCCATGACCGCCTCCAGCCCAGCGCACAGCGCGAGCGCGGACTTGCCGGTGCCGGCCCGGCCACCGAGGGAGACGATGCCCACCTCCGGGTCGAGCAGCATCTCGAGCGCGATCCGCTGCTCCGCGGAGCGGCCGTGGATCCCGAAGGCCTCCCGGTCGCCGCGGACGAGGTGGACCTGCTTGTCCGGCCCCACCCGACCGAGCGCGGTGCCCCGGTCCGACATCAGCACCAGGCCCGTGTGGCAGGGCAGGTCGCGGGCGGCGTCGAGGTCGAGGACCCCGTCGTCGTAGAGCTCGTCGAGGTCCGCGGCGGTGACGTCCAGCTCCGCCATCCCGGAGTAGCCCGGGTCGGAGTCGTTGATCCGCTCACCGCGGTAGTCCTCGGCCTTGAGACCGACGGCGGAGGCCTTGATCCGCATCGGCAGGTCCTTGGAGACCAGCGTGACGTCGAGGCCGTCGCCCTTCAGGTTGCGCGCGACCGCGAGGATCCGGGTGTCGTTGTCCCCGAGCCGGAATCCGCTCGGCAGCGAGGACGGGTCGGTGTGGTTGAGCTCGACACGGATCGTGCCGCCGTCCTCACCGACAGGGACGGCCGTGTCGAGGCGTCCGTGGGTGACCCGCAGCCCGTCGAGCTGCCGAAGTGCGGACCGGGCGAAGTAGCCCAGCTCCGGGTGGTGCCGCTTCCCCTCCAGCTCGGTGATGACCACCACCGGGAGGACGACCTGGTGCTCGGCGAAGCGCGTCATGGCCTTCGGGTCCGAGAGCAGGACGCTCGTGTCGAGAACGAACGTACGCGCTGAAGGCGACTCGCTCTCCGAGGCTGTGCTGGACGGGGATGGCTCCGACGCCGGTGTCGGAGCGGCCGACGTATCGGCCTCGGTGACATGCTCGTTCGTGGTTCGGTTGGCCACGCGGATCACCTCTCGCGACCGGCTCATACACCCATGAGTCCGGTCATTTCATCGTTAATCAGATGGACCGGACGGTGGACCGTCAGTCGGGGTGCCGACCGCCTCACACCCGTCGGGATCGAGGTGATCCTGACGCAGGTTCGGTTCGTGACTACTCACGTAACGGGCCTCCAGGTGCGACGGGATTTTGTTCCCCGCCGTTGCTCCAACGCTACGTCGCCGGACCAACGGTCCGTGGCAACACGCAGGATTTTTCTCGGTGAACACCGTGTGACGCCGCCGGTTTGTTCCATCCAGCGGTCAGCGCTGAGCGTCCCTCGTCTGGACGCAGCGGAGGAGGAGCGAAGCGACGACGGAGCGGAGGAAGACGAGGGTTACAGCGAAGCGCTCGCGAATTGCGAAGCAATCGCCAAGGGCTCAGCTCACCTGCCGAGGCGACGCTCCCGGTGCGCGTAGGCCCGCAGGGCACGCAGGAAGTCCGTACGCCGGAAGTCGGGCCAGTAGGCCTCGCAGAAGTAGAACTCCGACTTCGCGCTCTGCCAGAGCAGGAAACCGCCCAGGCGCTGCTCCCCCGACGTACGGATGACGAGGTCGGGGTCGGGCTGGCCCTTCGTGTAGAGATGGTCGGCGATGTGCTCGACGTCGATGATCTGGGCGAGCTCCTCCAGGGAGGTGCCGCGGTTGGCGTGCTCGTTGAGCAGGGCGCGTACGGCATCGGCGATCTCGCGGCGGCCGCCGTAGCCCACGGCGACGTTGACCAGCATCCCGTCGACGTCGCGAGTCGCCTCCTCGGCGGCCTTGAGCCGATGGGCCAGCCAGTCGGGCAGCAGGTCGAGCGCACCCACCGGATGGAGCCGCCAGCGGCGCTCGTCGGCCAGCGAGTCGACCGCGTCGGCGATGATCTCGAGCAGTGGCGCGAGCTCCTCGGCCGGCCGGTTGAGGTTGTCGGTGGAGAGCAGCCACAGGGTGACGACCTCGATGCCGATCTCGTCGCACCACGTCAGCAGCGGCTCGATGTTGGCGGCGCCGGCACGGTGGCCGTGGGCGGTCGACTGACCGACCTCCTTGGCCCAGCGGCGGTTGCCGTCGAGCATCACCCCGACGTGCTTCGGCAGCTTGGAGGTGTCGAGCTTCCGCAGCATCCTCGCCTCGTAGGCGGGATACAGAATTCGACGTACGCCGTCCTTCCAGTCTGCCACGAGGAGAAGGGTATCGGCGGCGTGGCGACAT
Organism: Nocardioides turkmenicus; assembly: GCF_011045035.1. GTDB lineage: Bacteria > Actinomycetota > Actinomycetes > Propionibacteriales > Nocardioidaceae > Nocardioides > Nocardioides turkmenicus. The sequence goes on along the minus strand of NZ_JAALAA010000014.1, from coordinate 3,065 downwards.
CACCCAGCGGGACGGGATTCACCGGATCTTCAGGGACGCCCGATAGCCTAGGTCGTCATGAGCGAGATGACGGACGCGATGCGCCACAAGGTCGGCACGATCAGCGACTCGGTCTCCTCGACCGTGCACGAGGCGCTCCCGAAGCTCCGCGGGTGGATCCACCTGGCCAGCGCCCCGCTCACCCTGGCGGCAGGGGTCGTGCTGATCGTGCTGGCTCCTTCCGGCGCCCCTCGGGTCGGCGCCGCGGTGTTCACGATGGCTGCGCTGCTGCTCTTCACCGTCTCGGCGGTCTACCACCGCGGCAACGCGATGGGTAAGTGGAGCGCCCGCGCCCATACGATCCTGAAGCGCTGGGACCACGCCAACATCATGCTGATGATCGCGGGCTCCTACACCCCGTTCTCGCTGCTGCTCCTCGACGGCGTCACCCAGGTGGTGCTGCTCTCGGTGGTGTGGACCGGAGCGATCCTGGGCGTCGTCTTCCGGGTCTTCTGGCCCGAGGCCCCGCGCTGGCTGTACGTCCCGAACTACATCGCGCTCGGCTGGGCGGCGATCTTCTTCATCCCGTCCTTCTTCGACGGCGCGGTCGCCCTCGGCGTGGGCATCGGCATCGCCACGTTCGTGCTGATCATCGTCGGCGGAGCGCTCTACACCGCGGGCGGCGTGATCTACGGCTTCAAGCGGCCCAACCCGTGGCCGCAGTGGTTCGGCTTCCACGAGGTCTTCCACACCTTCACGATCCTGGCGTTCATCGTCCACTACACCGGCGTCTCGCTGGCGACGTACTCGCTGCGCTGAGGCCGGGCCTGGGCGCGCGCCGCAGCGGCGTGCCGGGCGAGCAGCGCCGTGAGGATGCCGGTGACGGCGAAGAGCCCACCGAGCGCCATCCACCCGCCGGTGCCGTGGTCGATCGCGGTGGCGGTCACGACCAGCGGCGCGAGCATGTGGGCGAGCGCGTAGCCCATCTGGCTGACGCCCTGGTAGGCACCGGCCCGCTCCTGGTCGGCGAGCTCGAAGGCCAGGCCCCAGCTGCCCGCCTCGCCGCGCGTCTCGGCGGCCGAGGAGGCCACCGCGGCGACCAGCAGGAGCACGGTGGCGAACGCGGGCCCGGTGTAGGCCGCCGCAGCGAAGAGCACGCACGCGGCCAGCAGCAGGAAGCCGGCGCCTCGCACCGCCCGGCCCGCCGTGGCGATGTCGTGGGTGCCGCGCGAGGCCCGCACCTGGAAGAGCGCGACGTAGACCGTGTTCACCACCAGCAGCAGCGAGACCAGCACCGTCGGCGCATCGGTGTGGTCGGCCACCCACAGCGGCACCCCGATCGAGGTCAGCCCGAAGTGGATCGCCATCACCCCGCTGAGCAGGGTGGCGGTGACATAGGTGCGGTCACGCAGCGGCGACGGCCCCTTGGCCACGGCGTGCCCGGCGCCGGCGTCCATCGACTCGCCCAGCCCGGCGACCCGGCGCCTGAGCCCGACGAGCGGCACCGCCGCGAGCGTGGTCAGTGCCCCGACGAGCACCATCGTGGTGCGATAGGCCGTCCCGGTGTCCACGGCCAGAGCGATCGCCGCGAGCAGCGTGCCCACGCCGATCATCACGTTCATCACCACCCGCAGCCGCGCACGTACGGCCACCCGCTCGGGGCCGTCGAACCAGCGGGCGACCAGCGTCGACTGGGCACTCGCCTGGAAACCTCGTGAGGCCGAGACCCAGGTCGCGATCAGCACGAACGCGACCACGTCCCGAGCCAAGGCGTAGGCCAGCAGGGCGATGCCGTAGCTCGTCATCGCCACCAGCTGCACCCGGTCGGCGCCCCATCGGTCGCTGAGCCGCCCACCCGCGTACGTGGCCACGACCCCGACCGCGCCGGCGACGGTCAGCCCGATGCCCACGGTGACCGCCGAGAGGCCGATGGTTCGGGTGAAGTAGAGCGCGCTGACGGCGAAGAACATGCCGCGGGCGAGGGAGAGGGCGGCGATCGCGCCGACGAGCGGGCGCTCGACCGGGTCGCTCGGGGGTCGGATCATGGGCCAGTTGTCTCACCCGCAGCCCGGGCACCGTTAACGATGTAGCGTATTGCTTCATGATCAGGTACGAGCTGGCTGGTCCCGACCTGAGCGAGGTCAGATTCGCCATCTCGCCGCTCAACGAGCTCACCCTGTCGCTGCGTTCCCTGCGCGATCCCGGCCGCTTCCCGCTCCACCTGCCGTGGACCCGCTCCGTCGCCTCCGCCGACCTGGACCGCGAGGCTCTGCTGGCCCTGACCAACGACCGACTCTGGATCCCGGACTTCCTCAATCCGCGGCCGCGCACCCCGCTGTCCCGGCTCGAGGACGAGCTCGAGGTCGTCGCGGCGACGCCTCCGGACCGTCTCCGCGCCGACCTCGATGCCGTGCACTTCGACGGCGGCCCGCCCGAGGTCCTGAGCGGACGCCCGCAGGAGGTGCTGCGTCGCGTCGTCGCCGCCCTCCGCGGCTACTGGGACACCTGCTTCGAGCCGCACTGGCAGCGGATGCGAGCGGTGCTGGAGGCCGACATCGTCCACCGCGGACGCACAATCGTCCACTCCGGCATGGCCGCGATGTTCGCGGACATCTCACCACGGGTCGCGCTCGCCGACGACCTCCTCACCATCCAGCTGGTCACCTCGAAGGTCGACTACCGGCGTACGACCGCGGGCGACGGGCTGACCCTCGTCCCCACCCTCTTCACCCGCAACCCGTCGACCCCGATCTCACCGGAGGAGCCGCCGGTGATGTTCTACCCGGCACGCGGCCTCGGCACGCTGTGGACCACCGACCGTCCGCAGGCGCCCCGGGCCCTGCAGGACCTCATCGGCGCGACCCGATCCGGGCTCCTCACCCTGCTCGAGGCCCCGGCCTCCTCCACCGAGCTGGCCGTACGTCTCGGGGTCACCACCACGGCCGTCAACCAGCATCTCCGGGCGATGCGCGCGGCCGGGCTCCTGACCTCGGCCCGCCATGGCCGCTCGGTCCTCTACCTGCGCTCCGACCTGGGCGATCGTTTCATCCACGCCACGACGTGAAAGGGGGCGCGCGGCCACCGGC
>NZ_JAALAA010000013.1 GCF_011045035.1 Nocardioides turkmenicus | reverse complement strand
GGGAGGAGGTGGGTGTGGGGCTCGCCGGCGAGCTGGTCGTGGGTGAAGGAGCCGGTGGCGACCCCGACGACGAAGCCGGCCCCGGCGTTGGTGCCGGCGCCGAGGTCGTTGGGGGTGTCGCCGGCGACCAGCACGCGGCGTACGTCCTGGACGCCGGTGGCCTCCATGCAGTGGAAGACCAGGTAGGGGGCGGGACGGCTGGCGGCGACGAGGTCGGAGGTGACGACGGCGTCGACGGTGGCGTCGGAAGCAGGTCCGACGGTCCAGCCGAGGCCGTCGAGGATGGCGGCGGCGATCTCGGCGGAGTAGCCGGTCTGCAGTGCCACCTTCACGCCGCGCGACCGCAGGGCCTCGAACATCTCCGGAACGCCGGGAAACGGCTGGGGCGGGGTCTCGCGGTAGGCGGTGACGAGGCGCTCGCCGAAGCCGTCGAAGATCTTGTCGACCTGGGCGGTGCTGGGGTCCTGGCCGAGTCCGCGCAGCAGCCCCTGGATCGCCTCCCACTTGGAGGTGCCCTTCCACTGCAGCAGCAGGTCGTGGGGCACCGGCTCGCCGGCGGCGTCGGCGACGGTCGACTCGAGCACGTCGTAGACAAGCCCGCCCTCGTCGACGGTGGTGCCGGCCATGTCGAGGGCGGCAAGCTGGAAGGCGGTCACGAGATCTCCTTGAGGATGCGTACGTCGGTGCGGATCCCCGCCGTGGACGGGCGGGTGTTGTCGATGGTGAAGGTGACCCGGTCGGGCCGGTAGCGGTCGTCGGCGTACTCCAGGGGCGTGCCGTCCGAAGAGGTCGCCCGGCGCCGCTCGCGCAGCAGCGGGCTGCCGACGGCGATGTCGAGCAGGTCGGCGTCGGTCTCGTCGGCGGCGACCGCGTCCATGGTGTGCCGGGCGCCGTGCAGGTCGACGCCGGCGGCGGTCAGGTAGGCGTAGAGCGAACCGGTGTCCGGGTCGAAGTCGAAGAGCAGTCGCCCGACGCTCTCGACGAAGGTGCTGCGCTCCAGCATCGCGGGATGGCCGTCGAGGAGGCGGAGCCGGAGCACGTCGACGACTGGGTCGCCCTCCGCGATGCCGAGCGCCTCGGCGGCAGTGGCGGTGGCGCCACGCCGGGCGACCTCGATCGTGCGCTGGCCGGCGGTGTGGCCGATCTGTTCGACCCAGGCGCTGAACGAGATCAGTTGCTCGAAGGGCTGGCCGAGAGCGGTGTCGCGGACCGTTGGCGGGCGACCCTGGCCGCCGCTGAGCAGCCCTTCGCGGCGGAGGGTCGCCAGGGCCGTACGGATCGTGCCGCGGGAGGCCCCGAACTGCTCGCACAGCTGCGCCTCCGAGGGGATCGGGGCGCCGGTCGGGAGCTCGCCGCCGATGATCCGGGCTCGGATGGCCTCGGCGACCTGGGTGTGCAACGGACGGCTCATGCGAGCAGGTTACAACTTGATCAGACAAGTTGGGGCGGTCGAATTGTGAACAGCGAGAGAACGCTGATGAGCAGCGATAGGACACAGGAAAACGGGCGGTTAACTTGTCTGTACATGTTCATCCAGCCTGTTGACCAGGCCGCTGGGGAGACAGAAGTGTTCGGGCCGTGCCAACTCATACGACCACCACCGACACGGCTGCCGACCTCGTCGTCATCGGCGCCGGGATCGTCGGTCTCGCGCACGCCGCCGAAGCACTGGCGCGCGGCCTGCGAGTCCACGTCATCGAGCGCGACGAGCGATCCGTGGGCGCCTCGGTGCGCAACTTCGGACACATCTGCGCCACGGCCCAGTCGGGCCAGGCGCTGACGTACGCCCTCGCCTCCCGGGACCGCTGGGTCGCCCTCGGCACGCGGGCGGGCTTCGAGGTGAAGGAGACGGGCACCGTCGTCGTCGCACGCACCGAGGCCGAGATGGCCGTGGTCGACGAGTTCGCCGCCGCCCGCGGCGTCGAGCAGGCCCGCCTGCTCGACGCGGACGCCACCCGCGAGCTGTTCCCGCCGGCCGCCGCCGACGTCGTCGGTGGCGCTCACCTGCCGCTCGACCTCCGGGTCGACCCGCGCGAGGCCCTGCCCGCGATCGCCGCCTGGCTCGAGGCCCAGGGGGTCCGGTTCAGCTGGGCGACCCACGTCGGCGCCATCGACCAGGTCGCGGACGGCATCGACGTCCGCACCAGCCGCGGAACCGTCCGTTCCGCGTGGGTCGTCCACGCCGCCGGCCACGACGTCGACCGGCTCTTTCCGGAGGTGGCCGAGAAGGCAGGCGTACGCCGCTGCCGGCTGCAGATGCTCGAGGTCGCGCCTCCGGGCGACGTCCGGATCGAGCCGGCGGTGCTGACCGGGCTCTCGATGCTCCGCTACGGCGGGTTCGCCGAGACCACGGCCGCGGCCGGCGTACGCCGTCAGTTCGAGGACGCCGCCCCCGAGCTCCTCGACGTCGTCATGAACCTGATGCTCACCCAACGCCCGGCGACCGACGGCCGGCCCGGCTCGATCGTCCTGGGCGACACCCACCACTACGACCGCACGCACCTGCCCTTCGACGACGAGTACGTCGCCGAGCTGGTGCTGCGGGAAGGGGCGCGGCTGCTCGGAGCCCCGCTCACCGTCCGGCGTCGCTGGCGAGGGGTCTACGCGGACTCCCCGCACACCGACTTCCTCGTCGACGAGCCGTTCCCGGGCCTCCGGGTCGTCTCCGTGACGTCGGGCATCGGCATGACCACCGCACTGGGCCTCGCGCCCACCGTTCTCGACCAGCTGCTCTGATCACAGGAGAAGAACCGACATGTCCAAGCTGCGCTCCCTGACCGCGCTCGCGGGTGCTGCGACCCTGACCCTCGCCCTGGCCGCATGCGGCAGCGAGGCCACTCCCGAGCCCGCCGACGCAGCCGCCGCCGGCGGCAAGGTCGGCCCCGACCAGATCTGCCCCGACGGCACCCTGACCATGGGCGTCGAGCCCTTCGAGGACCCCAAGAACCTGATCCCCGTCTACGAGACCCTCGGCAAGGCCCTCGGCGAGGAGCTCGGCTGCGAGGTCGACGTGCAGATCTCCGACACGTACGTCGCCGAGATCCTCGCCATGCAGAACGGCAAGCTCGACATCGGCCAGTTCGGCCCGCTGGGCTATGTCTTCGCCCAGAAGCAGGCCGGCGCCACGCCGCTGGCCTCCTTCGCCGGGAAGGACGGCAAGGTGTCCTCCTACACCGGTGGCATCTGGGTGCCCAAGGACTCGCCGGTCACGTCGGTCGAGGACCTGAAGGGCAAGACCCTGGCGCTTTCGGAGTCGGGTTCCACCTCCGGTGACGCCGTGCCGCGCAAGGCGCTCATCGACGCCGGGATCGAGAAGGACGTCAAGGCCGAGTACGCCGGGGGCCACACCGAGGCGCTGCTGGCCCTGGTCAACGGGAAGGTCGACGCGGCCGAGATCAACAGCCAGACCCTGGCCTCGGCGACCGCCGAGGGCCAGTTCGACGAATCGGCCTTCCGGCAGGTCTGGGAGTCCGAGCCGATCCTGAACGACCCGATCGCCGCGGGTCCGAACATGACGCCCGAGGTGTCGAAGGCCGTCCAGGAGGCGCTGCTGAGCCTGCCGGCCGAGTCGGTCGAGAAGATCGGCGAGTACCTCGACTTCACCCCGCCGGCCGGCAAGCCGGCGCTGGTCGCGGTGACCGAGGAGGACTACCAGCCCGTGTCGGACCTGGCTGACGCCCTCGACCTGACGACGGACGACCTCTGATGGGCGCTGACCACCTCTCCGGCGCGGCCATGCTGCGCATCGACGGCCTGAGGAAGGCGTTCGGGGAGAAGACGGTCCTGGACGGTCTGGCCTTCGAGGTCGCCTCCGGGGAGGTGGTCAGCCTCCTCGGGGCCAACGGTTCCGGCAAGTCCACCTCGCTGCGCTGCGTGGTCGGTCTGGAGCGTCCCGACGGCGGCACGATCACCGTCGACGGCGTCACCGCCAAGCCCGGCGAGGCGATGCCGACGGTGGCGATGGTCTTCCAGAAGATCCACCTGGTGCCCCGCCGCAGCGTGCTCGACAACGTCTGCGCGGGCGCGCTCGGGCGGCTGGGTCTGAGCCGCTCCTGGTCGGTGCTGGCCTTCCCGCGTGAGGTCCAGGCCGAGGCGATGGCATGCCTGGACCGGGTCGGTCTCGCCGACCGTGCCCGGGAGAAGGCGGGTCGCCTCTCCGGCGGTCAGCAGCAGCGGGTCGCCGTGGCCAGGGCGCTGTGCCAGCGGGCCACGGTGCTGCTCGCCGACGAACCCGTCTCGGCGCTCGACCCGGCCGCCTCCGAGCAGGTGATGAACCTGCTCCGCTCGCTGGCCGACGACGACGGCCTCGCCGTGGCCGCGGTGCTCCACCAGCCCAACCTTGCCCGCCGCTTCTCCGACCGCATCCTCGGGCTCGCCGGCGGGCGTCTGGTCTTCGACAGCCGCAGCGCCGAGGTCACAGACGAGACCGTGGCGAGCCTCTACCGACCTGCCCTGGAGGCGCTGGAGGCGGCCGAGTCCGCCGAGTCTGCCGAGTCCGCGGAGATGAGGGAGTACGCATGACCGACCTGACCAAGGCTCCCGAACCACGCCTCGACATCCCGCCGCGCTTCCGCCCGAGCGGCGTCGCGACCGCGGTGGCCATCACGATCGGCCTGGTCGTCGTGCACTGGTACGCCGCCGTGCAGACCAACACCTCGCCGAAGGAGCTCCTCGAGGGCTGGCGGGGGCTGTGGAACTTCCTCTTCGGGGTCGACCGCACCTACCCGAACGGCAAGACGATCCACCAGGACGGCGCCTTCCCGCTCGACCTGCGCTGGTCCGAGACGATCCGGCCGGGTCTGGAGTACTGCCTGCTGACGATCTGGATCGGCCTGCTCGGCACGACCCTGTCGATCCCGGTGGCGCTCTTCTTCGCGGTGATCTCGTCGCGGACCACCAACCGGTTCGCGCCCCTGTGGCTGACGGGTCGCGCGGTGATGTCGGTGCTGCGCGCCATCCCGGAGACGGTGTACGCGCTGATGTTCATCGCCGCGGTCGGCTTCGGCGCCTTCCCCGGCGTGATCGCGCTGGCCATCCACAACGTCGCGGTGATGGGCAAGCTCTGGTCGGAGGCCATGGACGAGGTGGACCAGGGGCCCGTCGAGGCGCTCCGCGTCGCCGGCGCCTCGCCCGCGCAGTCCGCCGCCCACGCGGTGCTGCCCGCGGTCATGCCGTCGCTGCTCGGCCTGCTGCTCTACCGGTTCGACACCAACGTACGCAGCTCGGTGATCCTCGGCACCGTCGGTGCCGGTGGCATCGGGTTCTTCATCAAGACCGAGGTGGACAGCTTCCACTTCGACACGATGATGACCTACGTCTGCATGGTGATCGTCCTGATCATCGTGATCGACCTGTTCAGCGCCTGGCTGCGCCGGAAGGTCGGCACGGTCTGATGGCACGGGTGGCGGTGTGGCGCGGCGGCGCCGAGGTCACGCTGGAGAACGTCGCCCTGCCCGAGCCCGGGCCGGGCGAGACCCTGGTCGAGATCGACCTCGCGACGGTGTGCGGCTCCGACCACCACACCGTCGCCGGCCGGCGGCCCGGCGCCTGCCCGAGCGTGCTCGGCCACGAGGGTGTCGGCCGGGTCGTCGGCACCGGCCGGCGAGTCGTCTGGGGCGTCACGGTCTCCTGCGGTGCCTGCGACCGCTGCCGGCGTGGCCTCACCGCGAAGTGCCGCTCGGTGCGCAAGCTCGGCCACGAGGCCTACGAGGCGGCCTGGCCGCTGTCCGGCACCTACGCCACCCACGTGCTCCTGCCCGCCGGCACCGCCGTCGTGCCGGTCCCGGACGCGCTGGCCGACGAGGTCGCCGCGCCGGCCGGGTGCGCGACCGCCACGGTGATGGCGGCGCTGGAGCGGGCCGGCTCGCTGCGCGAGCGCCGGGTGCTCGTGGTCGGCGCCGGGATGCTCGGGCTGACCGCGGTCGCCGCCGCGGCCGATGCCGGTGCGGCCGAGATCGTGGTGAGCGACGTCGACCCGGCCCGCCTGGAGCTCGCCCGGGCCTTCGGTGCGACGTGGACGGTGACCGCGGGCCAGGCACTTCCGCCGGTCGATGTCGCGCTCGACTTCTCCGGTGCGGCGGCAGCGGTCGAGGCGGCTCTCGGGGCGCTCGACATCGGTGGCTCGCTCGTGCTCGTGGGGTCGGTCTCCCCGGGACGCGCGATCGCGGTCGACCCGGAGGCGGTCGTGCGTGGGTGGCGGTCGGTCAGCGGCGTACACAACTACGAGCCGCGGCACCTCGAGCAGGCGGTCGCGTTCCTCGCCGCGTCGGAGCGCCCCTGGGCCGAGCTGGTCGAGGAGCCCGTCGGGCTCGACCGGCTCGGCGACGTCCTGACGACGGAGCTGGGGAGACCGCGCGCGTCGGTGCGCCCACGGGAGGACTAGGCTCGCCCCTCATGACCGAGTTCGCCGCCGTGATCCTTGTCGACCGTCGTGGCTGGGTGCTGCTCCAGGAGCGCGACGAGCATCCGACGATCGCGCCGGAGAAGTGGTCCTTCTGCGGCGGACACCTGGAGCCGGGGGAGGACCCGCTGAGCGGCGCGGCTCGTGAGCTCGAGGAGGAGACCGAGGTGCGCCTCGCCCCGGAGACGCTCGAGCTGGTCGGGGTCCAGGAGCTCCGGCACCCCGAGACCGGCACCGACGACAAGATCCACCTCTACGCCGCCGGCGTCGACCTCACCGACGCCGACATCGTCTGCCACGAGGGCCGCCAGATCGTCTTCGTCGACCCCGCGACGGCGCCTGACCTGGACCTCAGCGACTCGGCCCGGATCGGGCTGGCTCGCTTCCTCGGATCGCCCCAGCACGCGGCGCTATCCGGGTCGGAGCCCGTCAGGGTGGAGACGTAGAATCCCCTCCTATGGGTCTCCTCGAACGCATCGCCGCGCCGCAGGATCTTCGTGATCTCTCCGACGACCAGCTCGAGCTCCTCGCGAGCGAGATCCGGGACCTGATGATCCGGACCGTGGCCACCAACACCGGCCACCTCGGTCCCAACCTCGGCGTGGTCGAGCTGACGCTCGCCATGCACCGCGTCTTCGACAGCCCCAGCGACAAGATCGTCTTCGACACGGGCCACCAGTCCTACGTCCACAAGCTCGTCACCGGCCGCGCCGGCGACTTCGGCACCCTGCGCCGCGAGGGCGGGATGAGCGGCTACCCGAGCCAGTCGGAGTCCGACCACGACCTGGTCGAGAACTCCCACGCCTCCACGGCGCTCTCCTACGCCGACGGTCTGGCCAAGGCCTTCACGATCCGTGGCGAGGACCGCCACGTGGTCGCGGTGATCGGCGACGGCGCGCTGACCGGCGGGATGGCCTGGGAGGCGCTCAACAACATCGCGATCCAGCACGACTCCAAGCTGGTCATCGTGGTCAACGACAACGGCCGCTCCTACACCCCGACCATCGGCGGTCTGGCCACCGCGCTGACGTCGCTGCGTACGAACCCTCGCTACGAGCTGCTCCTCGACATGGTCAAGCGCCGCCTCAACGCGGTGCCCGGGATCGGCGCGATGGCCTACGACGCGCTGCACGCGGTGAAGAAGGGCCTCAAGGACGCGGTCGCGCCCCAGGGCCTCTTCGAGGACCTCGGCCTGAAGTACGTCGGCCCCGTCGACGGCCACGACCGGCACGCCGTCGAGCAGGCGCTGACCTCCGCCAAGAAGTTCGGTGGCCCGGTGATCGTGCACGCGATCACCCGCAAGGGCTACGGCTACGACCCGGCCGAGCGCCACGAGGCCGACCAGTTCCACTCGCCCGGCCCGTTCGACGTCCAGACGGGCGCCGAGAAGCCCAAGGGCAGGATCTGGACCGACCACTTCTCCGACGCCATGGTGCGGCTGGGGGAGAGCCGCCAGGACATCGTCGCGATCACTGCGGCGATGATGCACCCGGTCGGTCTGGACGCGTTCCAGGCCCGGTTCCCCGAGCGCACCTTCGACGTCGGCATCGCCGAGCAGCACGCCGCCACCTCGGCCGCCGGGCTGGCGATGGGCGGCCTGCACCCGGTCTTCGCGGTCTACGCGACGTTCCTCAACCGCGCCTTCGACCAGGTGCTGATGGACTGTGCGCTCCACCGCGCCGGGGTAACGTTCGTGCTCGACCGCTCCGGTGTGACCGGTGACGACGGCGCCTCCCACAACGGCATGTGGGACATGTCCCTGCTCCAGGTCGTCCCGGGCCTGCGGCTGGCCGCCCCGCGCGACATCGCCCGCCTCAACGAGCTGCTCGACGAGGCCGTCGAGGTCGACGACGCGCCCACCGTCGTCCGCTTCCCGAAGGGCCCGCCGCCCGAGGACATCCCCACCGTCGGCAAGCTCGGCGGCGCCGACGTGCTCGTCCGCAACGGCACCAAGGACGTCCTGGTCCTCGGCGTGGGCTCCATGGCCGAGGTCGCCGTGGGCGTCGCGGAGCGGCTCACCGCCCAGGGCATCGGCGTCACTGTCGTCGACCCGCGCTGGGTCAAGCCGATCGACCCGGCCCTCGTCGAGGCAGCGGCCGACCACGGCCTGGTGGTCACCATCGAGGACAACGGCGTCACCGGCGGCGTGGGGGCCTCCTTCCTGCAGGCGCTGACCGCCGCGGACGTACGCACCCCGGTGCGGATCCACGGGATCCCGCAGGAGTTCCTCGACCACGCCAAGCGCCCGAAGATTCTCGAGGCGATCGGTCTGACGCCCCAGTCGATCGCCCTCGACACCATCGAGCGTCTGGGTGCTCTCACCCCCGCTCCGCTGCCCCGAGACGTCAGCCTCTGACGCCCGCGGCGCCGAATTTTGACCATCCGGACTCGGTCTCTCCGGTCGAGCCACTGGCGAAGTTCGGCTCCTCTGCGTTTAGAGTGGGGTCCGTCGGGGGCGACGAGGGCCCTCGATTTCGTCACCACACAGCACTCGGGGGAATCCATGCTCTATGACGACCTCGTGGCCGAGTTCGCCTGGTCACCTGAGCAGATGTCGGCGCCGTTCGACCTCAAAGCGGCCGATGAGCAGATCCGCAAGCGGATCGAGAGCCGGCGTCGCTCACCGCAGTCTGCGGTGCGCCAGCAGGCCCCGCGAGAGCGGCAGAGCGCCGGCGCGCCGGAGAAGGCATGAGCTGACGCTCCTGGACAAAGGATCGGCCCCCGACCGCTTGGCGATCGGGGGCCGGGCGCATCCAGGCGTCAGTGGAACTTCTTGCCGGTGACCTTCTCGGAGATGCCCTCGCGGTCGAGGAGCTGGGTGATGCCGCCGTTCCAGAACTGGAAGCCGGCACCGGTGATCATCCCCAGGTCGATGTCCTCGGCGGCCTGGGCGACGCCCTCGTCGAGCATCCGGCGGATCTCGTCGGCGATGGCCTCGAGGGTCTGCTGACGCACCTCCTCGGCGGTCTTGACCACGTCGCCGACGGTGAGGAGCGCCTCGACCTCCGGGTCGAGGGTGCGGCCGTCGGCACCGAAGAACGAGGCCTTCTTGGCCTCGACGACCTTGTGGAGGTTCTCCGAGAGGTAGAACCGCTCGGGGAAGGCCTTCGCCAGGGTCTCGTTGTTGTGGTATGCGATCGCCGGCCCGACCAGCCCGATGAGCTGGTAGGGCGACATCGGGGTGACGCCCGCGAAGGCGGACTCGACGACGTCGATCGGGGTGCCCTCGTCGGCGATCTTCGCGATCTCGCCCATGAAGCGGCCCAGGAGCCGGTTCACGATGAAGGAGGGGCTGTCCTTGACCAGGATCGAGGTCTTCTTCAGCGCCTTGGAGGTCGCGAACGCCGTCGCCAGCGCTGCGTCGGAGGTCTTCTCGCCCTTGATGATCTCCAGCAGCGGCATGACCGCGACCGGGTTGAAGAAGTGGAAGCCCACGACCCGCTCGGGGTTCTTCAGGTCGGCCGCCATCTCCGTGATGGAGAGGGACGAGGTGTTCGTGGCGAAGACCGCGGTCTCCGGCGCGACGGCCTCCGCGTTGGCGAAGACGGTCTTCTTGACGCCCATCTCCTCGAAGACTGCCTCGATGATGAAGTCGGCGTCGGAGAAGGCCTCCGCGTAGTCGACCGAGGAGGTGACCAGCGCCTTGAGGCGGTTGGTCGCGTCCTGGGACGCGCGACCCTTGGCTAGCTTCTTGTCGAGCTCGGCGTGGACGTACGCCACACCCTTGTCGGCGCGCTCCTGGTCGAGGTCGACCATGACGACCGGCACCTTGAGACGCTGGACGAAGAGCAGCGCGAACTGCGAGGCCATCAGACCGGCACCGATGATGCCGACCTTGGTGACCTTCTGCGCGAGCGCCTTGTCGGGCGCACCGGCGGGACGCTTGGCGCGCTTCTGCACCAGGTCGAAGGAGTAGAGCGAGGCGAGCAGCTGCGGGGTCTCGGACATCGCCACGAGCGCGTCGTCCTCGGCCGTGAAGCCCTCGTCGCGGGTCGCGGTCTTGGCCAGCGTCAGCAGCTCGACGGCCTTCTTGGCGGCCGGGGAGGCGTCGCCGGTCTTCGCCCAGGCGAAGAAGCCGGCGTTCTTGGCGGCCTCGTCCCAGGACTCACCACGGTCGATCTCCTCGCGCTCGACCGACACCTTCCCGGACAGGACACCGTCGGCCCACAGCAGCGACTGCTCGAGGTAGTCGGCGCCACCGAACATCGCGTCCGCGATGCCGAGGTCGTACGCCTCGGTGCCCTTGAGCACCTTGCCGTTGTTGAGCGGGTTCTCGATGAAGACCTTGGCGGCCTTGGCCGGACCGATCAGGTTCGGCAGCAGGTAGCCGCCGCCCCAGCCGGGGATGAGGCCGAGCATGACCTCGGGCAGGCCCACGGCCGGCACCGAGTCCTGGATGGTGCGGTAGTCGGCGTGCAGCGCGACCTCGAGGCCGCCACCCAGCGCGAGCCCGTTGATGAAGCCGAACGACGGCTTCTTGGTCCCGTCGTGACCGTCGCCCAGCTTGCGGAAGACCGCGTGGCCGAGCTCGGCGATCGTACGGATCCCCTCGGGGCCGCCCGCCTGCAGCGAGGTCAGGTCGGCACCGGCCGCGAGGATGAACGGCTTGCCGGTCACCGCGATCGCGTCGATCTCGGGGTCGGCCAGGGCCGCGTCGTACGCGGTGTTGAGCTCGACCAACGACTTCGGCCCGAACGTGTTCGGGCGGGTGTGGTCGTGGCCGTTGTCGAGGGTGACCAGGCCGAGGACCTTGCCGGAGGGCAGGGTCACCTTCTGCAGCAGCGCCTTGGTGACGACCTCGTCGTCGGAGAAGAGCTTCTCCACGTCGGCGAGCAGCGTGTTGATGTCCGTCATGTCAGGCCTCCGCGCCGTTCCAGTGAGGGTTCTCCCAGATGACCGTGCCGCCCATTCCCAGGCCGATGCACATGGTGGTGAGGCCGTAGCGGACCTCGGGGCGCTCCTCGAACTGGCGGGCGAGCTGGATCATCAGCCGCACGCCGGAGGAGGCCAGCGGGTGACCGAACGCGATCGCGCCACCGTAGGGGTTCACGCGGTCGTCGTTCTGGTCGATGCCGAAGTGGTCCAGGAACGCGAGCACCTGGATCGCGAAGGCCTCGTTGATCTCGAAGGCCTCGATGTCGTCGATCGTGAGCCCGGCCTTGGCCAGCGCCTTCTCGGTCGACGGGATCGGGCCGACGGCCATGACCTCGGGGGCGACGCCGGCGAAGGCGTACGACACCAGCCGCATCTTGATCGGCAGGCCGAGCTCCTTGGCGACCTCCTCGGAGGCCAGCAGCGAGGCGGTCGCGCCGTCGTTGATGCCCGCCGCGTTGCCCGCGGTCACCCGGCCGTGGGGGCGGAACGGGGTCTTCAGCTTGGCGAGGTCCTCGGTGGTGGTGCCGGGACGCATCGGCTCGTCGGTGGTGGCCAGGCCCCAGCCGTTCTCCGCGCTCCGCGTGGCGACGGGGACCAGGTCGGGCTGGATCTTGCCGTCGGCGTACGCCTTGGCGGCCAGCTCCTGGGAGCGGACCGCGAACGCGTCGGTGCGCTCCTTGGTGATCGCCGGGTAGCGGTCGTGGACGTTCTCGGCGGTGTTGCCCATGACGAGCGCGCTCGGGTCGACCAGCTTCTCGGAGATGATCCGAGGGTTCGGGTCGACGCCCTCGCCCATCGGGTGGCGGCCCATGTGCTCGACGCCACCGGCGATGGCGACGTCGTAGGCGCCGAAGGCGATGCCGCCGGCGGTCGTGGTGACCGCGGTCATCGCGCCCGCGCACATCCGGTCGATCGCGTAGCCCGGGACGGACTGCGGGAGACCGGCGAGCAGGCCGGCGGTGCGGCCGATGGTGAGGCCCTGGTCGCCGATCTGCGTGGTCGCGGCGATGGCGACCTCGTCGATCCGCTCCGGGGGAAGATCGGGGTTGCGGCGCGTGAGCTCACGGATGAGCTTGACGACCAGGTCGTCTGCGCGGGTCTCGGCGTACTGGCCCTTGGCCTTGCCGAAAGGTGTGCGTACGCCGTCGACGAAGACGACTTCTCGCAGCTGTCGGGTCACCGTGTCACTCCATGTGAATTGCCGGTCGGTTGCCGCCGGGCGGCGCTGTTGATGCGGGCACCGGTGGTGCCCCGGCGCTTACATTACCCGCTAGTAACAACGACTGCATCGAGGGGGAGGTCACACCGGCCGTCCGGGGGAGATCGCCGGTCTCCGCGCGTCGACTTGGGAATATCGTGGGCGTCCAGAATGCTGCCCTGTCGTCATGTGGAAGCGTGTATTCAGAAGGTTGAGCCCGAGGGTCGAGATCCCGGGCGAGGCAAGCGACGGCGCGGCCCGTGAGGGCCGTACGCGACGGGAGGAGGCACCGATGGCCGGATCACGTCTGGTGCACATCGTGGACGACCTGCCCGAGGAGATCCTCCTCGCCGGCGGCGACCGGCTGCCGATGGTGGTGGTCCTGGACGGATTCCTCGACGCCGGGAAGGCCTCCGAACGAGCCGCCGCCCACCTGGTCCAGACCTCCCGGCGCGCGCCGGCGGTCGCGACCTTCGAGGTCGACGAGTTCCACGACTACCGGGCCCGGCGCCCCGCGATCTCGTTCGTCAGCGACCACTACGAGTCCTTCGACGCCCCGCGGCTGGTCGTCCGGCTGCTCAAGGACGCCGGCGACACGCCCTACCTGCTGCTGCACGGACCGGAGCCGGACAACCGATGGGAGGCCTTCGCCGGCGCCGTACGCGAGGTCATCGAGCGCCTCGGCGTGACCGAGGTGATCTCGCTCACCTCGGTGCCGATGGCGGTGCCGCACACCCGGCCGCTGACCACGACCAGGCACGCCAACGCCCCCGCGCAGGAGCTCGCCGGCCAGGTCTGGGAGAGCCCCTGGAACGGCGAGATCCGGATCCCGGCGTCCGCCCAGGCCATGCTGGAGATCCGGCTGGGGGAGTGGGGTCTGCCGGCGGGCGGCTTCGTGGTGCACATGCCGCACTACCTGGCCCAGAGCGACTTCCCGGCCGCGGCGGTCGTGCTCGTCGAGGAGCTCGAGCGTGCCGCCCGGCTGACGATCCCCGTCTCCGACCTGGAGGCCGAGGCGCAGCGCCGCGAGGAGGAGATCGCCTCCTACATCGAGGACAATGCCGAGGTGCGGGAGGTCGTCGCCGCTCTCGAGCAGCAGTACGACACCTTCCGGCGCGGCGAGGAGTCCGGGCGCTCCCTGCTCGCGCCCGACGAGCCGCTGCCGACCGGTGACGAGCTCGGCGCGCAGTTCGAGCAGTTCCTCGCCGGGCTGAACGGCCCGGACCCGGATGACAACCCTGAGAAGGATTGAGAGACACTCACTCCCATGACGACCGACGCCGTACCGGCGGATCAGGCAGTGGCCGAGCTGGTAGGCGTGCTCGACCTGGTCGAGATCGACAAGGACCTCTTCCACGGTGCGACCACGACCCGCAACTCGCGTGGACGCGCCTACGGTGGCCAGGTGGCCGCCCAGGCGCTGATGGCTGCCATCCGCTCGGCCGACCCGGCCTTCACGGTGCACTCGATGCACTCCTACTTCCTGCTGCCCGGCGACCCGTCCTACCCGATCGTCTACGACGTGGAGCGGATCCGCGACGGGCGTTCCTTCGAGACCAGGCGGGTCCGGGCGCGGCAGAAGGGCCGCGACATCTACTACCTCACCGCCAACTTCCAGCGTGAGGAGACCGGCTTCGAGCACCAGGACGCGATGCCGTCCGTCCCACCGCCCGAGAAGTGCATCGACTTCCTGAAGATGATGGCCGACTCGGGGTCGCCCGAGGCCGTGTCGCTGGCCCGCGAGTGGGAGGCGGTCGAGGTGCGCGCCGTCGGCAACTCCCTGCTCGGCATCGAGCCCGACCCAGCCCGCCCCGCGCAGCAGCGCCTGTGGATCCGGCTGGGCGCCTCGCTCCCCGACGACCCCGACATCCAGCGCGGCGCCTTCACCTGGGCCTCCGACATCTCGCTCCTGGGCGCTTCCCTGGCCGCCCACTCGCTGGACCACAAGGGCATCCAGATGGCCTCGCTCGACCACACCATCTGGTTCCACCGCCCCTTCCGCGCCGACGAGTGGTGGCTCTACGACCAGGAGAGCCCCTCGGCCTACGGCGGCCGCGGCCTGTCCATCGGTCGCGTCTTCACCGCGGACGGCACCCTGGCTGCCACGGTGGCCCAAGAGGGCCTCATCCGCCCGCCCCGCGCCTGATCCTCCGCCGAGTCGGCCCGTCTTGACGGGCCGACTCGGCGCGTCTGTCTCATCGGCACGCCGGGAATAGGTCGGCGCACTATCGCACAGCCTGGGTGCCTGCCGCGATAGCGCACCCAACCCGCGGGCTAAGGTGGCGCCGTGGACCAGATCACCGTGTACGAGAAGCCGACCTGCACGACATGTCGGAACCTGTTCGCGCTCCTCAAGGAGGAGGGCATCGACTTCGAGAAGGTCGACTACCACGTGCTCGGCCTGCGGGCCGAGGAGGTGCGGGACATCCTCGCGAAGACCGGTCTGAGCGCTCGCGAGGTGCTGCGTAAGCGCGAGCCGGTCTACAAGGAGCTCGACCTCGGCAACCGCGACCTCTCCGAGGACGAGCTGGTCGACCTGATGGTGGAGCACCCCCAGCTGATGGAGCGTCCGGTCGTGCTCAAGGGCGATCGCGGCGTGCTGGCCCGGCCGATCGAGAAGGTACGCGAGCTGTTCTGAGAGGTCGCGTCAGGCGCGGAGCCGCTCGACCGGCTGACCGGTGGTGCGGGTGATGAGGTCGACGTCGTTGTCGGCGTGGAGCACGGTGAGGTCGGCCTCCTCGGCGACCGCCGCGACGAGCAGGTCGGGCACCGAGGGCGGCCGGTGACGGCCGCCGCGCAGCACGATCCGCTGGATCTCCAGCGCCCGCGCCTCCGTACGCGGCGTGAGGGTCGCGAGCGGCATGTGGATGACCGGCACGTCCTCGACGAGCTCGGACCACTCGCGTTCGGTGCGCGCCAGGTGGCCGATCTCCAGCAGTGTCGTGGTGGTGATGCGTACTTGTCCCAGCTCGATCAGGCGGGACCACTTCTCAGCGTCGGGGCTGGTGGACATCCGGGCGAGCGCCGACCGGTGCACCAGCCAGGGTCGAACTACGACCATGCGTCACGCATCAGACCCCGGTCGGCGAGCGGGGCGAACTTCGCGAAGTCCGCGCCGGCCACGGGGCGCGCGGGTGGCAGCGGGCGGAGCGCATCGGGTGTGAACCAACGACGGAGATACTCGTCGCGGGTGAGACCGAGCCGTGTCGCCTCGCTCTCGATGCGCGCGAGCTCGTCATCCGAGAGACCTCGGATCAGTACGTCGGACATGTCTGTCCACCTCCTGGTCGCAAGATGCTAGCGGACGAGAGGTCGTCGGGCCGGGATCAGGGCCGGGATCGGGGCCGGGTCGCGCGGTGGACCCAGGTGGACTCGACCTGCATCCCGACACGGAGGTAGAGGTCCAGAGCGCCGGTGCGGGAGTCGGTCGACAGGGTCGCGCGGGTGGCGCCGTGGGCACGGGCCGCTCCGAACGCGTCGGCCAGGAGTGCTTGGGCCAGACCGCGGTTGCGCTGGTCCTTGCGGGTGGCCAGCTTGCTGACGAAGCCCTCCCGGCCGTCCTCGGTCATCACCAGTACGGCCGCGGCGACGACGTCGCCCTCGGGACCGGTGACGACGCGGATGTTCCACGGCTCGGCGCCGGGCCGCTCGATGACGGTGGCGAGCCAGTCGGTGTAGGGCTCCCGCTCGCGCTCGGACCACTCGAGGAAGGCGTCCTCGATCACGTTCCACACCTGCTCGTGGTCCTGCGGGGTGGCAGCCCTGACGGCGTACGCCTCGGGCAGCTCCCTCACCGGGATCACCGAGTCCTCCGGCAGTGCCAGGACCCAGGACTCCCAGCGGGTGAACCAGCCCAGCGACTCCAGCAGCCGGTCGCCCGGGGAGCCCTGGGGGACCGGCATCCCGATGACCGGCTCGCCGAGCTCGGCCGCGCGGGCGCCGATCCAGCCGGCGAGCGCGGTGCCGATCCCGCGATCCCAGTGGTCGGGGTGGACGGCCGCGTCGGAGCGGGCGCCACCGGAGCACTCGGCGTAGCCGACCAGCTCACCGGTGGGAGCGAACACGCCGACCGTGGCCGGACCGACGTCGAAGGAGGGCCGCTGCCACTCCGCGACGATGTCGGCCTCCTCGATGTGGACCTCGCCGGTGGTGGCCAGCTCGTTCGCCGCCATCACACGGGTCACGGCGTCGGCGTCGGCGAGGGTCAGGGGGCGCTCGGAACAACCCGAAGGGAGCTGGAGTGGGGCAGGCATGCGAGCACGGTCTCACCTGCGGGAGGGCGGCCGCCACGGGTTAAATCGTGGCGGCCGCCCGGTGCCTCACAGCGCGGTGGTGCGCCCCACCAGGTGGAGCGTGTCCGAGCCGCGCTTGTGGAGGGAGAAGTCGTAGCCGTCCAGGTGCTTCAGCGACCCGAAGGCGACGGAGGAGGGCAGGAAGACCGGCTTCTTGAACGCCACGTCCACGCGGACCGCGCCGGGGAGCCGGTTCTCGAGCGCGGCGATGCAGCGCGCCTTGGTCCACATCCCGTGCGCGATCTGCCGCTTGAACCCGAGCGCCTTCGCTGTCAGCGGGTAGAGGTGGATCGGGTTGTAGTCGCCGGCGACCTTCGCGTAGCGCCGCCCCAGGTCGGCCTTCAGCGGGAAGACCGGCCCGGACGGGTCGACCTCGATCAGGTCCGACTTCCAGGAGACGTCCGGGTTGCGCTTGCCGCGCACGAGGTAGGTCGACGTGGACTCCCACACGACCTCACCGTCGACGGTGGCGACCGTCAGGAACCGGTACGCCTTGCCGACCGGGTGCGGCTCGGGCTGTCCCACCGTCGCGGTGACCGCGACGGCCTCGCCGACCGAGATCGGGCGGTAGCCGCTGATCGAGTTCTCGATGTGGACCATGCCCATCGCGGGTGAGGGGAAGTCGGGCGAGGACATCAGCGCCATGTGCAGCGGGAAGGCCAGCATGTGCGGGTAGGGGAGCGGCACGGTGTCCTTGATCGGGAACCCGCACAGCTCGGCGTAGGCGTCGACCGAGGCGCGGTCGAGCTCGACCGGCTCACGGGCGAGGCTCAGCTCCTCGTAGGTCACCCCGGTCTTCTTGATGCCGGGCAGCGCGTTGACGCCCGGGATGGCGGGCAGCGCTGCCCGGAGGAGCAGGCCGGGACCGGACTTGCCGGTGAAGCTGGGCTCGATCCTGGGGGCACTCATCAGGCACCCAGCATCATCTGGCCGCACACGCGCACGACGTTGCCGTTGACGGCGGTGGAGGCCGGCGAGGCGTACCAGGCGATCGTCTCGGCGACGTCGACCGGCAGACCGCCCTGGGCCATCGCGTTGAGGCGCTGGCCGACCTCGCGGGTCGCGAACGGGACCGCGGCGGTCATCTGGGTGATGATGAAGCCCGGGGCGACGGCGTTGATCGTGATGCCGTCGGGAAGCTCCTCGGCGAGCGAGTCGACGAAGCCGATGACCGCGGCCTTGGAGGCGCCGTAGGAGGTCTGGCCCACGTTGCCGGCGATGCCGGCGATCGAGGAGACGCCGATGATGCGGCCGTTGGGGCGGATGAGCTTCTGCTCGAGCAGCTCGGCGGTGATCCGCTCCGGGGCGCTGATGTTGATCTCCAGCACGGTGCCGAAGCGGTCGGCCTTCTGGTTGGCGAGCTTCTTGTCGAGGGTGACACCGGCGTTGTGGACGACGATGTCGACCCCGCCGAACTTCTCCCGCAGGTAGGAGGCGATCGTGGCGGGCGCGTCCTCGGTGGTGATGTCGGCGGTGATGTAGTCGGGGGTGACCTTCTTCAGGTCGTCCTCGGACGGCGGGATGTCGAGGCCGACGACGGTCGCTCCGTCGCGCTGCAGGACCTTGGCGATCTCCTCGCCGATGCCGCGGGCGGCGCCGGTGACGAGGGCGACCTTGCCGGTGAGCGGCTTCTTCACGTCGACCTGCTCGGCGGCGGGGGAGGCGTTCTTGGTGCCGATGCGGACGACCTGGCCGGAGACGTAGGCGCTCTTCGGGGAGAGCAGGAAGCCCAAGGTGGAGAGCAGCGAACCCTCGAAGCCCTCGGCGACGTAGACGAGCTGGACGGTGCCGCCCTTGCCGATCTCCTTGCCGAGGCTGCGGGTGAAGCCCTCCAGGGCGCGCTGGGCGACGCGCTCGCCGCCCTTGAGCTGCTCGGGTGGGGTGCCGATGACGATGACGCGCGGGTTGCTCTCCAGGCTGCGCAGCACCGGGGTGAAGAACTCCTGCAGGGCGACCAGGTCGGTCGTCGAGGTGAGACCGGTGGCGTCGAAGACGAGGCCCTTGAACCGGGCACCTGCTGCCGCGGTGTCGGTCGAGGCGATGTCCAGCTCGCCGAGCAGGCCGCTCAGCGACTCGGCCAGACGACCACGGCCGCCGGTGAGGACGGTGCCCTTCACGAGCGGGGCGCCGGCTGCGTACCGCTCGAGCTTGGCGGGGCTCGGCAGCCCGAGGTTCTTGACGAGGACCTTGCCGATCGCCGACTGGGTGAAGCTCTGGTACTTGTCGCTCATGGTCTGCTCTGATCCTTCTGGACGTGGTCTCTGAGGCGTACGTTGGTATGTTACTGGCCAGTTGTAACTAGGCGTGTAACTCGGTGTCCACTTTTCGTGATCTCCCTGACATACCCTTCTCCAAAGCGCTTCATCAGACAAGGATGAACCCTATGACCACTGCTCAGGCAAAGCGCCGTGTCGCCATCGTGGGCGGCAACCGCATTCCTTTCGCCCGTTCCAACGGCGCGTATGCGACCGCGTCGAACCAGGAGATGTTCACCGCCGTCCTCGACGGCCTCGCCGCTCGCTTCGGCCTCGAGGGCGAGCGCATCGGTGAGGTCGCCTCCGGCGCGGTGCTCAAGCACTCGCGCGACTTCAACCTGACCCGCGAGTCGGTGCTCGGGTCGAAGCTCGCTCCCGAGACGGCCGCCGTCGACCTGCAGCAGGCCTGCGGCACAGGTCTCCAGGCCGCGACCTACATCGCCAACAAGATCGCGCTCGGCCAGATCGACTCCGGCATCGCCGGCGGCACCGACACCACCTCCGACGCGCCGATCGCGCTGGGCGAGAAGCTCCGCAAGGTCCTGCTCGAGGCCAACCGTGCCAAGACCAACGTCGACCGCGTCAAGGCGTTCGCCAAGCTCCGTCCGGCCGACATCATCCCCAACATACCGGCCAACGTGGAGCCGCGCACCAAGCTCTCCATGGGTGAGCACGCCGCGCTCACCGCGCAGGAATGGGGCATCACGCGTGAGGCCCAGGACGAGCTTGCTGCTCGATCGCACCAGAACCTGGCCGCTGCGTACGACGCCGGCTGGTTCGAGGACCAGATCACCCCGTTCCGCGGGCTGGAGAAGGACAACAACCTCCGCCCGGGCTCGACCGTCGAGAAGCTCGCGACCCTCAAGCCGGTCTTCGGTGTCAAGGGTGAGAACCCGACCATGACCGCCGGCAACTCGACCCCGCTGACCGACGGCGCCTCGGCCGTGCTCTTCGCGAGCGAGGAGTGGGCCGCCGCCAAGAACCTGCCGGTCCTGGCCTACTTCGTCGACTCCGAGGTCGCCGCCGTCGACTACGTCGCCGGTGGCGAGGGCCTGCTGATGGCCCCCGCCTACGCCGTCCCGCGCCTCCTCGCCCGCAACGGCCTCACCTTCGACGACTTCGACTTCTTCGAGATCCACGAGGCCTTCGCGTCCCAGGTGCTCTCCACCCTCGCCGCCTGGGAGTCCCCGGACTTCTGCAAGGACAAGCTCGGCCTCGACGCCCCGCTCGGCACCGTCCCGCGCGAGAAGCTCAACGTCAAGGGCTCCAGCCTGGCGGCCGGTCACCCCTTCGCCGCCACCGGCGGCCGGATCATCAACAACCTCGCCAAGATGCTCGACGAGAAGGGCTCGGGCCGCGGCCTGATCTCCATCTGCGCCGCCGGCGGCCAGGGCGTCGTAGCGATCCTGGAGAAGTAGAACCCGCGCGCCGAGGCGTCACCCGCGTCGGCCGAGGCGTCGCTCCCGTCGGCCGAGCTGGCAGTCAGGTGCCAGCTCGGCCGACGTACGTGACGCCTCGACCGTTGCTGACCGCCGAGTCGGTGCCCAGAACCGAGGTCTCGGCGGGGCGCTACTTGGCGGTGAGAGCCAGGGCCGAGGTGACCAGGAAGTCGCGGACCTGGTCGGGGGAGACGGAGCCGACGGTGGGTACGCCGGGGGCGGACTCGGAGACCAGGATGCCGACGCGGGCGAGCTGGAGGGCGCCGAGGCCGGAGGCGTAGAGGGTGTTGGCCAGGAGGTTGGCGTCCTTGACGTGGAGCTCGCCGGAGGCGGCACCGTCCTCGAAGACGGTGGTGAGGATGGTGAGGCAGCCGTTCATCGCTCGGCCGAGGCGGAACAGGGCGCTCTCGGAGAGCTCGTCGAGCAGGTCGGAGCCGCTGCGGCGCATCAGCGTCTGGGCGCAGTCGACGAAGGCAGGGTGCTCGATGCCGTAGTCGACGAAGGTGCCGACGACGTCGCGGACCACGTCGGTGGGCGAGCTGTCGCCCTCGGTGGCGATCAGCATCCGCTCGCGGAGCTCGTCGAGGTAGCCGACCAGGGTCAGCGCGAAGATCTCGTCCTTGCCGGTGAAGTGGCGGTAGACGATCGCCCGGTTGATGCCGACCGCCTTGGCGATGTCCTCGATCTGGGCGTCGCTCACGCCGCGCTCGTCGAAGAGCTTGCGGGTGGCCGCGACGATGTCTGCCTCGCGGGCTCGGCGCCGGGCCGCGGCGGCGGAGCGGCGGCCGTCCGGCTCGGATCCGGAGGTGGTTGGTCGGGTGCTCACACGCACACTGTACGCGGTGTGCAACTCGGAGTTGCACTGCGAGTGCGCGGCCTCACACCTCACTCCTTCAGCAGTGCCCGACGGGCGCCCGCGACATCGTCGGTGGTGACGTAGTCGACGCCGGCGACCGCCGCACGCAGCACGGACGCCGTACCGACCGCGGGCCAGGTGCCGACCTCGGCACCCTGGCTGCGGTAGCGGTTCACGAGGGCGGCGTCGAGCAGCCGGGTGTGGAGGTGCACCTGCGTGAAGGCCCCGTCGTGGAGGTCGGCCGGGTCCGGCTCGTCCTTGACCGCGACCGTCTCCATGCCCGTGCGTTCGGCGCCGGGGAAGTCGAAGTGGCTCGCCTCGAAGCTCATGAAGATCGCCTTGTCGCCGTGTCCCTTCCGGGAGACCCAGGTCGGGCGGAGCGAGACGACCTTGCGGTAGAGCGCGCGCATCTCGTCGGCGCTCTCGCTCTTGAGTTCCACCACGAGCCGTACCCGGTGTCCGTAGAGCCGTTCGGCGGCGTCGATGGCGTCGAAGGTCTCCTCGATGGTCGGCACCCGGACGCCGCGGAACCGCGGTCCCATCCACGAGCCCGCGTCGAGCGACTGCACCTCGGCGAGGGTGAACTCGCGGGGGCTCGCGCTCCGGCGCTCGGGGAAGCGGGTCTCGACGTCGGTCGTACGCCGGAAGTCGCCGTCGTGCAGCAGCACCCACTCGCCGTCGGAGGTCGGCTGGAAGTCCATCTCGATGAAGTCGGCCCGCTGCCGCACCGCGCTGCGGAACGCGTCGAGGGTGTTCTCCGGGTGGTTGCGCGAGTCGCCACGCCACGCCATCACGCCCACCGGCCTGCCCCCGAGTGCATAGACCGCCGCGGCAGGTCCCGTGAACTCCGGCGCGCCCCGGTGCTCCCGGGCGATCGTGCGGAACCGGGTCTTCGCCACGTCCCGGGTCCTGAAGACGTACGTGGCATGGCCGGTGGCGCCGGCGCGGAGGTCGGCGACCGTCCGCCAGCCGTCACCGCTGTCGCGTTGGAGGGTGAGCACCCGTCCAGGGCGCGCCGGAGCGGCGAAGAGCGTGACCCGCACAGCGTCGCCGGCGCGCACCGACCTCGGCATGCTGGTGGTGACGGCCTGCGGCTGCCCGAAGAGCGTACGCGGCGCCGTGACGCGCTCGGGATAGCTCTGCCCGTCGCGCTCGACGCCCGGCGCGAGGACCCGCCAGCGCATCCTCCAGGACGACTGGGTGACGGCGAAGGAGTAGCGGCCCGACTCCGCGACGGTCTGGCGCTGCACCGGTCGCCAGGCGCCGTCGTGGTAGCGCTGCAGCCGCACCTCCCGGCTGACCCCCGAGCCGATCGACCCGGACAGCGTGAACGACTCACCCAGGATCGGTCGGGCGACGCCGGGGGTCGGTGCGGCGACCGTGTCGTCGGCGGAGGCGATCCGGGCGGAGGCCGGCGCGGGGTGGACGGCGGCCGGCCAGAGGATCAACGTCAGCGTCGCGAGCAGCGCGACGAAGCGGGCGTGTGGGGGCACGCCGAGTGAGGTTAGGGGTTCGGTCGGAGCCACCTACACCCGGTATCCAGATCAGGTCACTGTAGATACCCCCTGACCGTTTCGATCGTGTCGGCTTCTTCAGGAAGCTTGTCGTCGCGGTAGCGCACCACCCGAGCGAACCGCAGCGCGACCCCGCCCGGGTAGCGGGTCGAGCGCTGCACGCCGTCGAAGGCGATCTCGACCACCTGCTCCGGGCGCACCTTCACCTGCCAGCCGTCGGTGCCGCCGATGGCGAGCTCGGTGAAGCGCTCGGTCTGCCAGGCCAGCATCTGGTCGGTCATGCCCATGAACGTCTTGCCGATCACCCCCTTGACCAATTGCGCACTTCGAATGATGTCGAGCATTCCCTTGCTCGCGAGGCACGAATATCGGGCCCTTGCTCACAAGAACCACGCCCTACGTGGGGTCAGACAAAAGAGGCAGATGATCAACAACAGGCTCCCAAATGCTCTTCACGGCGTCGTCGTTGAAGTTCGCCCACGTTGAAACGAAGGCTCGGGCCGTAACCTCTTGGCCGAGGAAGTCGAGGTCTTCACCGATTTCCTTGAAGATCTCGTGACGGTCGGTGTTCGTGAGGAGTCTCGTCTTGAGAACTTCGCCGACCTCGTTCTCGTGCCGGGTGTCCATCTGCAGGGCGAGGGTCAGGCGGGGGAGGACCCTGCCGTTGGTTTCGATCAGTTCCGCGAGCTGCTCCACGATTACGGCCTCAGGGTCGGAGGTGCCTGTGAAGAATGTGACGAATGGTGAACCGTCGACGTTTAGATCGTCACGAGACCGAGGGTTGTAGTCGAGTTGCGCCCGCTTGTCGCCATCGAGAAAAGAAAGAGCTTTGAAGCGGCGCGCCGGACTCCTGTTGTTGTGTCGGGCTTGGTCGCGAGCTTGTGCTGCCCCGCCCAAGGCGTGGATCTCAACACCCTTGATGTCGATCCGTCTGTCGGTTAGGTCACCGAAGCGGCGAAGAGTGACCTCCGCCACCAGACTTCCGAAGTTGTCCTCCGCAAAAACAGCTAGGCGTGCGTCGATCTCCCCCGTCAGTGCGCGAAGAGATTCCACGTCCAACTTGCCCTGCGTGAGCTTGCCTCCGTAGGACGACCAAACCGCCTCTCCCGGCAAGGGACTGAGCGCAGCGTTGCTGTGGGTCGTGAAGATGACCTGACAACCCTTCCGTCTGCAGACAGCGATCAGGTATTCAACAAGGCGACGAGTGGCGATGGGATGAAGCCCATTCTCGACCTCTTCGATTAGGATTAGTGCTTGGTCCTCGACCGACTCGATCTCGCTCACGATGCGGATGATGCTGGCCTCTCCCGCACCAAAATGAAACTCTGAGTATCCGGGAGTGTCGGCACTAGACGGCTTGAGTGCGAGGATTGAGTATTTTCCGTTCTCGTCTGCATGCACCTGTAGATAGTCAGCAGCCTTCTTCCCGAGGATGCGCTCGACGGCGGAGACGACTTCCTGAGTAAACGACTCCTCGGTCACTCCAATGAAGTCTCCCTTGGCGAACCGCTGAACGTCGTTTCTCTCAGTGAGCGGCAATGTGCGGTTGACACCGATTACCTTCACGGGCCGAGCCACACCCTTTCGGTTCCATTTACTTCTTGTCACGTCGGCCGTTGCGTCGGTGTAGGACGCCGTACGCGGAACAGACGTGCCGCCGGAGTACACCTCGTACTCGACCTTCCAGCCGCTCATAGAGGAGTCGTAGGTGCCACCTCGGGCGAAAAAGCGACGGGGCTGGACGTCGGCGTAGATCAATCCGGCGGCACCAAGAACGGTCGTCTTTCCCGCGCCGTTGGGGCCAACGAGGGCTGTCACAGGAAAATCGAAGCGAACGTGTGCGTCCCTAAACCCCCGAATTTTCTTGAGATCCATCGACAGCAGGTAGTTGCGGTAGCTGCGTCTGCGAACTCGGTTGAGCAGATCGTTGATCTCACTCGGGCTGATGGCGTTCATCGACTATCCGGTTTCTCCTTCAGTGTCCTTGCCTTTACCGTCGCTTGCTGGGGCAAGAATGCCATGCCTGTGGTTCGTTCGCAGGGGGTTCGCCATTGATGGGTGTCAACGAAGGATGTTTTGCCCGCGCCCTACGGGAGGTGTGATCTCACGGCTTCAATGGTGTCGGCTTCTTCCGGGCGTTTGTCGTCGCGGTAGCGCACCACCCGAGCGAACCGCAGCGCGACCCCGCCCGGGTAGCGGGTCGAGCGCTGCACGCCGTCGAAGGCGATCTCGACCACCTGCTCCGGGCGCACTGTCACCTGCCAGCCGTCGGTGCCGCCGATGGCGAGCTCGGTGAAGCGCTCGGTCTGCCAGGCCAGCATCTGGTCGGTCATGCCCTTGAACGTCTTGCCGATCATCACGAACTCTCCGCCGGCGCCTCGGGCGCCGAGGTGGATGTTGGAGAGCCAGCCCTTGCGGCGCCCCGAGCCCCATTCGATGCCGATGACGACCAGATCGAGGGTGTGGACGGGCTTGACCTTGATCCAGCCCGCGCCGCGCCGCCCCGCCTCCCACGGCAGGCCGACCCCCTTGACGACGACACCCTCGTGCCCGGCGGCGAGCACATCCGTGGCGAACCGCTCCGCCTCCTCGGTGTCGACGGTGACCAGGTGCGGCGGCCGGTGCTGCTCGGGGACGACCCGGTCGAGCTCGGCGAGGCGCTGGTCGAGCGCGAGGTCGATGAGGTCACGGCCGTCGACGTGGAGGATGTCGAAGAAGTACGGCACCACGACCGACCCGGGTGCCGACCGGGTCGCGGTGCGCGAGGCGGTCTCCTGGAACGGCCGCGGCCGCCCGTCGGGGCCGAGGGTCATGGCCTCGCCGTCGAGCACCAGCGTCTCGGCCGGGAGGGAGGCGACGATCTCCGCGACCTCGGGGAGCCGCGCGGTGATGTCCTCGAGGGTGCGGGTCGCGATGCGTACCTCCGAGCCGGACTTGTGGGCCTGGATCCGGATGCCGTCGAGCTTGGTGTCGACCAGGACCGGCTCGCCGAGCTTGGCCATCGCCTCCTCGACCGAACCCGCGGACGAGGCGAGCATCGGCAGCACCGGCCGCCCGACGACCAGGCCGACGTCGGCGAGCGCCTCCTCGCCGTCGAAGGCGAGCCCGGCGACCACCACGGTCGACCCGGCGAGCATGGCGGCGCGGCGTACGGCCGGCAGCGGCACCTCGGCGGCGGCCGCGAGCGCCTCCTGGACGAGCGAGTCGAGGGCGCCCTGGCGCACCTCTCCGGTCACGACGCCCCGCAGCCAGGCCTGCTCGGCCTCCGTCGCCGCGCCGAACAACGCGTCGGCCTCCCGGGCCCGCTCGACGTGCGAGCCCGCTCCCGCGACGCGGGACATCCGCTCGAACGCCTCGTGGACGTCGCCGACCGTCAGCGACGGCTCGGCGGCAGGGGAGGGGAGCGCACTGAGCGAGCGCCAGCCCAGCCCCGTACGCCGCTGCAGCAGCGTGCCGGAGAGGTAGGCCGTGACGACCGGGAGCTCGTTGCGCGCAGCGGCGGACAGACACTCCGCCAGCGCGGCGACCTTCGCCTTCCGCGACCGGGTGGCGGCGACGGCGTTCGAGGTGGAGACGATGTCGGCGAGCAGCATGTCTCCTAGTGAACCTCACGGCGTCGAGACCACCCTTGCGCTACACCGCCACCTGCCGCTCCGGGTCGCGCCCGAGCAGACGCAGCGCGTCACCCCACGGGTCGTCGCCGCGCTCCTCGAGCGGCGCGCCGAACACCGGCGTCCCGCCCGGCGTACCGGCGATCTGCCGGGCCAGGCCGAGCACGAGGCTCACCGTGGCCTCCGACGGCTGATAGTTGCGCCGGAGAGCCGTCGCGACGTCCCAGGCGTGGACGGCGGCGTCGAGCAGCTGCATGCTCAGCGCGACCGCGACGGTCGGTCGGAAGCCGAACTCGGCGAGGTGGATGGTCGCCTCCGGGTCGGCGGCGCCGAACGCCTCCCGCGCCCGGGCCGCGGAGTCCTCCCAGCGGCGGGCGACGTCGTGGGCATTCACGGGCACCGATGCGTACGCAGCGACCGGTGCGTCTCCGTCGGTGACCGCCGCGGCGAAGCCGAGGTTCTGCCCGACCATGTGGCCGAACAGGGCGGCCAGGTCCCACTCGGCGCACGGGGTGGGAACGGTCAGGTCGCTCGCCTCAGCAGCGAGGGCGGTGGCGTCGTCGAGGGCGCGGTCATACTCCGCGAGCATCTCCGTAAAAGTAAGCATATGTAGATCGTAAGCAGGCGTAGACGATATGTCGACCGGTTAACATTCTGCGGTGGATCGACCCGAGCTCGGCTTCCTGCTGTCCCGTCTGATGCGCGAGGTGATGGCTCGCGAGAAGCCGATCCTCGACGCCGCGGGACTGGAGATGTGGGACTACGCGGTACTGACCGCGCTGGCCGACTCGGACGCGCCCACGCAGGCGCAGCTCGCCGCGGCCACGGGACGTGACAAGACCCGGCTGATCGGCAACCTCGACCGCCTCGAGGCCGAGGGCATGGTCGTGCGCCAGCCCGACCCGGCCGACCGCCGCAACCGGATCGTCTCCCTGACCCCTGCCGGCTCGCGGGTCCTCCGCCGATGCCGGGAGGCCATCGAGGCGATGGAGGCCGAGCTGCTGGCCGATCTCGACCCGGCCGACCGGGCGGCGTTCCAGCGGGCACTGACGGCTCTGGTCGAGAACGACCGATGAGCAGCGACCCGATGCCCCTCTCGACCACCTACGCCTGGCTCCGCGACGAGCTGCCCGCCCTCATGGAGCGACGCCGGGCGCCGGCCGCTGCCGTCGGCGTTCTCCTCGACGGCGAGGTGGTCGACCATGCGTGCGGAATCCTCAACCTCGACACCGGGGTCGAGGCGACCACCGACTCGCTGTTCCAGATCGGCTCGATCACCAAGCTGTGGACCACCGACCTGGTGATGCAGCTCGTCGACGAGGGCACGATCGCCCTCGACGACGAGGTGGTCCGTCATCTGCCGGGCTTCCGGGTCGCCGACGAGGAGGCGACCCGGACGATCACCGTCCGCCACCTGCTCTCGCACACGGCCGGCTTCGAGGGCGACATCTTCACCGACCACGGACCCGGCGACGACGCGGTCGAGCGGTTCGTCGACTCGATGGGCGACCTGCCGCAGATCTTCGGGCCAGGGGAGCGGTTCTCCTACTCCAACGCAGGATTTGCGGTGCTCGGACGTCTGGTCGAGGTGCTGCGCGGCACCACCTGGGACCGGGCGCTCCACGAGCATCTCGCCGCGCCGATGGGCCTCACCCACCTCGCCACGACGCCCTACGACGCGATCCGGTTCCGCGCCGCGATGGGCCACATCGATCCCGCGCCGGACCACGTCCTCCGTCCCGGCCCGTCCTGGGGGATGGCCCGCGCCAGCGGTCCCGTCGGCGCGATGCTCTCGATGCGCGTACGCGACCTGCTCGGCTTCGCCGCCATGCATCTGGCCGGCGGGACCGCCCGCGACGGCACCCGCGTCCTCTCGGCCGCCTCCTGCGCCGACGTGCTCACCAGTCAGGTCGACCACCCCGCGTCCATGCGCTCCGAGGCGCGCGGCCTGGGGTGGTCCCTCGACGACACCAGACAGGGGATCGTCGGCCACGACGGCCAGACGATCGGGCAGTCGGCGTTCTTCCGGATGGTGCCAGAGCACGGTCTGGCGGTCGCGCTCCTCACCAACGGCGGCGACACCTGCGGCCTCTACCACGACGTGGTCGGTCACCTTCTCCACGACCTCGCCGGCGTACGCATCGCCCCCGACCCGGTGCCACCCGAGCAGCCCCCGGCGGACTTTGACGCCGACCGGCTGCTCGGCACCTACCGCGCCCGGATCGTCGACTGGACGCTGCGCCGGAACCCCGACGGGCGGCTGTGGGTCGAGGAGATCCCGGGACCCGAGGCAGCCGCCGTCGGCGACCAGCCGCAGAGCTACGAGGTCCTCCCGTACGCCGCCGACCAGGTCGTCACCGCCGACGCGCTGCACGGCGCGCACCATGTCTTCGGGTTCACCGGCAGCGACCCGGGTGGCCGGGCGACGCATCTGACCACGAGCCGGGTCTTCCCGCGGGTTAACCTCGAGGCATGAGTGCGCAGCGGACGGTCCGTCCGGGCTATGCGGTGGGCCTCGCCTCGATGCTGCGGCCGCTTCGGCGCGGGCTCGGAGACCCGACGTACAAGATCATCGGCGAGGACCACTGGCGAGCCGTCCGTACGCCACACGGACCCGCCACGCTCAGGCTGCGGCAGCGCGACGCCGAGGTCGAGTCCGAGGCGTGGGGCGAAGGGGCCGAGTGGGCGCTGGAACAGGTGCCGGCCCTGCTCGGCGCCGATGACCGGCCCGAGGAGTTCCACACCGACGACCCGCTGGTCGCGACGCTGCTCGAGCGCTTCGAGGTGCCCCGCTTCGGACGCACCGGGCTGGTGATGGAGGCGCTGGTGCCCTCGATCATCGAGCAGAAGGTCACCAACAACGAGGCGTTCCGAGGGTTCGGCAACCTGGTCCGGCGTTTCGGCGAGGTCGCTCCTGGCCCCGGCGCCGACCACGGGCTGCGCCTGCAGCCGACTCCGGAGACCCTGCGCACCATCCCGAGCTGGGACTGGCTGCGGATGCCGGTCGACCCGGCCCGCTCGAAGGCGGTGCTGCAGGCCGCCCGGGTCGCGAGCGCAGTCGAGCGCACCGCCGGGCTTCCCGGCGAGGAGGTCGAGCGACGGCTCACCACCATCCCGGGCATCGGCGAGTGGACCGTCGCCGAGGTGCGCCAGCGGGCCCTCGGCGATCCGGACGCGGTCAGCTTCGGCGACTACCACCTGGCCAAGGACGTCGGGTGGGCGTTGACCAACAAGCCGTGGGACGACGATCGGCTTCGCGACTATCTGGAGTCCTTCCGGCCGCATCGCGGCCGCGTCGTCGCGCTCATCTATCGGGGGGCTGGGAAGCGGCCTCGGCGGGGGCCGAAGATGTCGCCTCGCACGCATTTGCCTTCTTGAGCTTCTGGTTTTACTGCCGAGTCGGCGCATCAGCCCCCTCTGGCTCGCTTCGCTCGCCAGGCACGGGGGCAGATCCGCCGACTCGGAAGGCCCTCAGAGCAGCGGTCGCAGCGGAGTGAGGACGAGCTCGGTGAACTTGCGGTGGATGTCGCGGGCGGCCCACTCGGCGGCGGTCAGCTCGAGCGCGTTGGACTCGTCGCGGGAGAAGATCTCCTCCATCTGCTTGGCGACGTCGCGGTCGAAGATCTCCAGGTTGATCTCGTAGTTGCCGGTGAGCGAGAGCCGGTCGATGTTGGCGGTGCCGACGGTGGACCAGAAGCCGTCGACGGTGGCCGTCTTGGCGTGGATCATCGCATCCTTGAACCGCAGGATCCGCACCCCCGCGTCGAGCAGCTGGGAGAAGTAACCGCGCGAGATCCAGTCGACGACGACGTGGTTGGACTTCAACGGCAGCAGGATGCGTACGTCGACCCCGCGCTGCGCGGCGGCCTTGAGCGCGTTCACGAAGTCCTCGTCGGGGACGAAGTAGGCGGTGGTCAGGTAGATGTTGCGGGAGGCCCGGTTGATGGCCTCGAGGTACATCGAGCGGATCGGGAACATCCACAACCGGGGTACGTTGCGGTGGAACCGCAGGTCGGGGTCCCAGGAGGGCGCGGTCTCGATGAGCAGCGGACCCTCGGCGCCGGTCCGGTGGGTGAGCGGGTGCGGCCGCCGGCGGTTGAGGTTCCAGAAGTCCGCGAACGCGCGGCGGAGGTCCCACACGCCGGGCCCGGTGATCCGCACGTGCGTGTCGCGCCACTCGGTGGCGTACGCGGTGCCGATGTTGTAGCCGCCGACGAACCCGACGGTGTCGTCGACGACCAGGATCTTGCGGTGGTCGCGGCCGTAGCGGGAGAGGTCGAAGAAGCGCCAGCCGGCCGCGTAGGTGGGATAGCGCAGCACGTGCATACCCTCGGGGAACCGCTTGAAACGGGACGGCACCACGAGGTTGGCGAGCTCGTCGAAGATGCAGTAGACCTCGACGCCCCGCTCGGTCGCCGCGGCGAGCGCCTGCTTGAACCGCTGACCGACCTCGTCGCCCTTCCAGATGTAGGTCTCCAGGAAGATCTGCTTCTTCGCGCCGTCGATGGCGGCGATCATGTCGTCGTAGAGGTCGTTGCCGAAGGTGTAGGTGGTCACCGTGCCGTCGCCGACGTTGTTGGTCCGCGGCGGTGTGACCGGGAACGGCTTGGCCCGCCGGCCGCCTTTCCTGCGGCTACGGTAGGCGTCGACGAGGCTCATCGCGACGGCAAGCGCCACCGGGACGCCGAAGACGACGAGGAGCAGGCGGCGTAGGAACCTCATGACGCCCCCCGGCGACAGTCTCATCACAGTCCCCAATCTAACCGGCCGATCGCGCCGAGACACACCGGTGCGCACATCTGCGACGCGGGGACGGCTCCGATGCGCCTGCCCGGCCCGGGACCAGCATGCGAGAACCGCCTTCACTGATCGGTACGCCGGGGTGGAGGATCCTGTGATCCCCGTCACCTACTGGCGGGTAAGTCGTTGGACCGAAATACCTCCCACCCCGTTCCGCGACATGTCGGAGCCGGGTCGTTGCCCTCAGAACTGAAACGTGTTCTACTACAGGCTTGAAACGTGAGCCCAGTCACAAGACCTCGCGGAAGGTGAAGGATGGCAGTGCAGTTCGCCTCGCTGGTCCGAGGCGTGGGCGGGATGGGCTTGATGACCGGAGAGGTCGTCAAGGGGACGTTCACGACCAAGTTCCAGCTCCGCGAGTTCCTCGAGCAGGCGTGGTTCATCACCAGCGTCACGATGATGCCCGCAGTGCTGGTCTCGATCCCGTTCGGAGCCGTCATCTCCCTCCAGGTCGGCAATCTCGCCGGCCAGCTCGGGGCGCAGTCGTTCGCGGGGGCGACGGCGGTGCTCGCGGTGGTCCGGGAGGCGGCGCCGATGGCGGCCGCGCTGATCATCGCCGGCGCCGCCGGGTCGGCGATCTGCTCCGACATGGGCTCACGCAAGATCCGTGAGGAGATCGACGCGATGGAGGTGCTGGGCATCGACCCGGTCGTCCGGCTGGTGATCCCACGGGTCCTCGCCTGCCTGTTCGTGAGCGTGATGATCAACGGGATCGTCATCGCGACCGGGATCGGCGGCGGCTACTTCTTCACGGTGATCGTCCAGGGCGGCTCGGCCGGTGCGTTCCTGTCGAGCTTCACCGCGCTGGCCAGCCTGCCCGACCTCTACATCTCGATGGTGAAGTCGGCCCTGTTCGGGTTCCTGGCCGCGATCATCGGCGCCTACAACGGCCTCAACGCCCAGGGTGGTCCCAGCGGTGTCGGCCGAGCGGTCAACGAGGCCGTGATCATCGCCTTCATGATGCTGTTCGTCCTCAACTCCATCATGACCGCGGTCTACTTCCAGATCGTTCCTCAGGACGGGTTGTGATCCCCGGTGTCCAGCACGCTCGCCCAGGTGGGCAACCAGATCGTCAAGGAGCAGCGCCAGGCCGTCGAGGGCTATGGCGACCAGCTGATCTTCTACGCCAAGGCGCTGGCCTGGGCGCCGCGCGCCGTCCGCCGCTACAAGCGGGAGGTGCTCAACATCCTGGCCGAGGTCGCCTTCGGCGCCGGTGGCCTGACCATGATCGCCGGCACCGTCGGAGTCATCGCCTTCATGGCCTTCTTCGCGGGTTCCGAGGTCGGCATCCAGGGCTACGCGAGCCTGAGCCAGATCGGTGTCGCGAAGTTCTCCGCGTTCATCTCGGCCTTCTTCAACACCCGCGAGGTCGCGCCGCTGATCTCCTCGATCGCGCTGGCCGCGACCGTCGGCTGCGGCTACACCGCGCGGCTGGGCGCGATGCGGATCTCGGAGGAGATCGATGCGCTCGAGGCGATGGGTGTGCCGAGCCTGCCCTACCTGGTCACCACCCGGATGATCGCCGGCTTCCTGGCCGTCATCCCCCTCTACATCGTCGCGCTGTGCGCCTCCTACCTCAGCCCCCGGCTGATCACGACGCTGATGTACGGGCAGTCGGGCGGGACGTACGACCACTACTTCCTGGCGTTCCTGCCTCCGATCGACATCCTCTACAGCTTCCTCAAGCTGATCATCCTGGCGGTCGCGATCATCCTGATCCACTGCTACTACGGCTACACCGCCTCCGGCGGCCCGGCCGGGGTCGGCATCGCGGTCGGCAAGGCGATCCGTACGTCCATCGTGACCGTCGTCGTCGCCGACTTCTTCCTGAGCTTCGCGATCTGGGGCTCAACGACCACCGTCCGGATCACGGGTTGAGGGCGGTGCGGACGACATGTTGATGGGAATCCAGCGCGACACCCGCGCCGAGCACACCAAGCTCTTCGTCTCCGGGATCGCCTTCACGGTGACCCTCGCCCTGCTCATCACGCTGTGCGTGGCGATCTACCAGAAGGCGTTCGTCCAGTTCACCACGGTCAGCGTGGAGGCCGACCGGGCCGGCCTGCAGCTGCCGCGCTACGGCGACGTCCGCATGCACGGCGTCATCGTGGGCCAGGTCCGCGAGATCCGTCAGGACGGCAAGAAAGCCGTCATCGAGCTCGGCCTCGAGCCGGAGCAGGCCGAGCGGATCCCCGCCAACGTCAGCGTCGCGATCAAGCCGACGACGCTGTTCGGGCAGAAGTACGTCGAGTTCGTCGACCCCGAGGGGGAGCGCACCGGCGCGCTCAGTGACGGCACCGTGATCCCCGCCGACCGGGTGCGCACCAGCGTCGAGCTCGACGTGATCCTGGCCCGGCTGTTCCCGCTGCTGAAGTCCATCCGGCCCCAGGACCTCAACAGCACCCTGCACGCCCTCGCCACGGCGCTCTCCGGCAACGGCGAGAAGCTCGGCGAGACCCTGGTCCAGCTCAACGACTACCTCGAAGAGATGAACGTCCACCTCCCCACACTCGAACGCGATCTCGAGGACATGGCCGACGTCGCCGAGACCTACTCCATGGCCGCGCCCGACCTGGTCAAGGTCCTCGAGAACACCACGACCACCGCCACGACCGTCTCGGAGCAGCGCCGTCGTCTCGGCGGCCTGCTCACCTCCGTCACCGGCGTCGCCGACACCTCGAAGAACCTGCTCGCCGAGAACGAGAAGGCGATCAGGTACGAGACCGAGCTGGCCGTCCCGCTGCTCAAGCTGCTCGCCGACTACTCCCCGGAGTACACCTGCCTGCTGCGGGGCCTCGACGACTACACCGAGCTGCTGGCGACCGTCTTCCAGCAGAACCGGGTGCGCCAGACGATGGTCATGGACGGCACCCAGAAGCCGGCGTACGGCCGTGACGACCGCCCCGAGTGGGGCGAGATCGGCCACGGGCCGTGGTGCGACGGGTTGCCGACCCCGAAGGTGCCGGCCGGCCCGATGGAGCTGGAGAACGGCACCGAGGACGTCCCGTGGGCACCAGGGAACGGAGGTCTGCAGTGAACAAGCGCGACCTCAAGACCGCGGTGGCCGGCACTAAGCTGGCGATCTTCACCGTGATCTCGATCCTCGTCACCGGCACGCTCGCCTCGATCATGGGCAACGTCGGGTTCGGCGACCGGGTGCCCTACCGCGCCGAGTTCACCACCGCCTCGGGTCTGAGCGAAGGGGACGACGTACGCGTCGCCGGCATCACCGTGGGCGAGGTGCTCTCCGTGGAGATCGAGGGCGGCGACCACGCGATGGTCACCTTCCGGGTCGACAAGACGGTCCCGCTCACGACCGCGAGCGGCGCCCAGGTGCGCTACCTCAACCTGGTCGGCGACCGCTATCTCGCGCTCACCCAGGACGCCGGGCAGCAGCCCGAGGCCGAGGCGGCGCCGTTGCGGGAGGGTCAGACGATCGCGATGGCCAACACCACGCCCGCGCTCGACCTGACCGAGCTCTTCAACGGCTTCCAGCCGCTCTTCCAGGCGCTGCAGCCCAAGGACGTCAACAAGCTCTCGCTCAACCTGATCCGCGTGCTCCAGGGCGAGGGCGGCACGGTCGCGAGCCTGCTCTCGGAGACTGCCGAGCTGACCAGCGCCCTGGCCGAGCGCGACCAGCTGATCGGTGACGTGATCACCAACCTGTCCAAGACGCTCAACACCGTCAACGAGCACCACACCGAGCTGGCCGAGCTCATCCAGCAGCTCAGCGGCTGGATGAAGGACCTGGCGCGCGACAAGGAGGCGATCGGCGACTCGATCTCCTCCATCGGCGACCTCACCGACGAGCTGGCCGGGCTGCTCACCGACGTACGCCCGTTCCTGAAGGAGGACATCAAACAGCTCAAGCGCGTGATGGACATCCTCAACAAGCCGGGCAACCAGAAGCTGCTCGACCGGACCCTCGAGCGGCTCCCCGAGACCCTGGAGTCGCAGGCGCGGATCGGCAGCTATGGGTCCTGGTACAACTACTACCTCTGCGACCTCGACTTCTCGATCAAGCTGCCCTCCCTCGGTGAGGTGCTCGACAACTCGCCCGCCGTCAAGGCGATCCAGAAGCAGCTCGACGACGTCGCGTTCTACAGCCGGGCGGAGAGGTGCAAGCTATGAGTGAGCGCCAGCGAACGACCATCGATCTCAGACCGGTGCGTCCGTATCCTTGCTTCTCCTCGACGGAGGTGCCGGTCTGATGGCACATCACTCCGATACTCAGCTCAAGCGCACCGGCGTGATCACGATCGTGGCGATCGCGCTGGCGCTCACCGCGGCGTTCAACCTGCGCAAGCTGCCGTGGTTCGCCGGCACGACCTACCAGGCCGAGTTCTCCGACACCAGCGGCCTGCACGTCGGCAACCGGGTGGAGATCGCCGGCATCCGGGTCGGCCGGGTCAGCGACATCGAGATCCAGGGTGCCAAGGTGGTCGTCTCCTTCTCCGTCGAGGGCACCGAGATCGGCCACCGCAGCGAGGCGAAGATCGGCGTGCTCAACCTGCTGGGGGAGAAGTACCTCGAGATCACCCCCCAGGGCGGCTCGACGCTGGACGCCGGTTCGACGATCCCGCTGGCCCGCACCAGCGCCGGCAGCGACATCGTCGGCACCTTCGGCGACCTGACCGAGACCACCGAGGCGATCGACACCCAGCAGCTCGCCAAGGCACTGACCACGATGTCGGGCACGCTCGACAAGGCCGGCCCCGAGGTGCAGGGCGCGTTCCAGGGCATCGCCGCGCTCTCCCAGACGATCGCCGCCCGCGGCGACGAGCTGGAGTCGCTGCTGCAGGACGCCGAGAAGGTCGTGCAGCTCGTCAACGAGCGCAAGCAGGACATCATCAGCGTGATGGAGAACGGCGACCAGGTCTTCGCCGAGCTCATCCAGCGTCGCCAGGCCATCCACCAGCTGCTGGTCAACGCCACCGCGCTGGCCGAGCAGCTGCAGGCCCTGGTGAAGGAGAACCAGAAGCAGATCGGTCCCGCGCTGGACGCGCTCAACCAGGCGCTGAAGTTCCTCAACGCCCGCGACGAAGACCTGACCAAGACCATCCAGAACTACGGGCCGTACGCGTCGATCCTGATCAACATCATCGGCACCGGCCCCTGGTTCGACGCCTACCTCGCCAACCTGACCGGCATCGTGAGCGGCGAGTTCGTGCCGGGACGACGACCAGGGATCGTGCAATGACCAGCATCATCGAACGACTGACGGATTCGCCGCGGCGTGTCGCCGCGCGACGTCGCGGCGCGGCGTATGTCCCGGCCGCGGGCAGCGAGCGGCCGTCAGGGCCCAGCCTGAGGTCCAAGTGGGCTGCGCTTCCGGTCGCGCTGGTGGTGATGTGCGGGCTGCTGCTGGTCTCCGAGGTCGCCGCGCCCGACACCAAGCTGGTGACCGCCAGCTTCCCGCAGGCGGTGAGCATCTACGAGGGCTCCGACGTCGTGATCATGGGCGTGAAGGTCGGCAAGGTCGCCTCCCTGGAGGCGAAGGGCGATCACGTGGACGCGGTGATCGAGTACGAGAGCGACTACAAGCTGCCCAAGGACGTCAAGGCGGCGATCGTCACCCCGACCCTCGTCGCCGACCGGTTCATCCAGCTGACGCCCGCCTACACCGGCGGTCCGACCCTGGCCGACGGCGGGGAGATCCCGATCGAGCGCACCGCGGTGCCGGTCGAGCTCGACCGGATCTACGCCAGCCTCTCCGAGCTGACCACGGCGCTCGGTCCCAACGGTGCCAACAAGAACGGCGCGCTGAGCGACGTCCTGAGCGAGGGGGCGGACGCCCTGGAGGGCAACGGCAAGCTCGGCAACCAGGCGATCGCCGACATGTCCGAGGCGGCCCAGGTGCTGGGCGGCAACTCCGAGCAGCTCTTCAGCACGCTCTCGCAGCTCTCCGAGGTCACCCGGACGCTGGCCCGCAACGACGAGACCACCGAGAAGTTCCTGACCGACCTCTCGACCGTCTCCACCCAGCTGGCCGGGGAGAGCGACGAGCTCGACCAGGCGCTCGCCGCGATCGCGCAGGCGGTCAAGGTGACCAAGTCGTTCGTCGAGAACAACTCCGACGCCCTCGTCGGCGACGTCAAGGAGCTCAACAAGACGCTCAACATCCTGGCCAAGGAGAAGGAGACCCTCGGCACCGTCGTCGACCTGGCGCCGCTCGGCCTCGGCAACCTGGCCGAGTCCTTCGACCCGGCCTCGGGCTCGGTCGGCTTCCGGCTCCAGGTCGGCCCGATCGGCTCGGACCTGTCGAACATCCTCTGCATGATCGTCGAGAACGACCAGATCCCCGGGGCCAAGGAGATCTGCGCACTGTTCAAGGCGCTGCTGCCGAACGGCTCGACCGCGCCGGCCGGCCAGGCGCTCACCGAGGGCAGCGCGCCCACCGACCGTGACACCGAGACCGGCCTGCCGCTCGACACCGGCACCCCGGCCAAGCAGCCGGAGGTGGAGCCCGAGGTGGTCACCGAGGGCGGGATCGGCGCGCTGAGCGGGTCGCTGCAGGACCTGATGTCAGGAGGCAGGAAGTGAAGCTGAGAGCCTTCCTGGCGATGCTCGGCATCGTCGCCGTGGCCAGCGGGTGCGGCGTACAGGCCTATGACCTGCCGCTTCCCGGCAAGGAGGTCGGCGAGGGCGACGGCTACGTCGTCACCGCGGAGTTCAACGACGTCGTCGACGTGGTGCCGCGCACCAAGGTGATGGCCAACGACGTGCCGGTCGGCCAGGTCGACAAGGTCGAGCGGGAGGGCTGGCACGCGAAGGTCACCATGACCATCCGCAAGAACATCGAGCTCCCGGCCGACGCGCTGGCCAACGTACGCCAGACCAGCCTGCTCGGGGAGAAGTACATCGCCCTGGTGGCGCCCGAGGGGTCCACCATCGCCAGCGCAGGCAAGCTCGGCGACGGCGCGACCATCGGCCTCGACCGCACCAACCGCAACCCCGAGGTCGAGGAGGTGCTCGGCGCGCTCTCCTTCCTGCTCGCGGGCGGCGGCGTCGGGCAGCTGAAGACGATCAGCGACGAGCTCAACACGATGATGGACGGACGCACCGGCGACATGCGGGCGCTGCTGGGCAACCTGGAGACCACGGTCGCCTCGCTCAACCAGCAGAAGGGCTCGATCATCAGGGCGATGGAGCAGGTCGACCGGCTGACCCGCACCCTCAACAAGGAGGCGAAGTCGATCGAGGCGGCTATCGACTCCTTCGGGCCGGCGCTCGAGGTGCTCCGCCAGCAGCACGCCGACCTGATGAAGATGATGAAGGCGCTCGACCGGCTCGGGGTGGTCGCGACCCGGGTGATCAACCAGAGCGGCGCCAACCTGACCACGGCGCTGGAGGAGCTGGCGCCGACGCTGCGCGAGCTCGCCGACGCCGGTGACTCGCTGCCCCGCGGCCTGATGATGGCGGCCAGCTTCCCGTTCCCCGAGAACGCCTCCGGACTGGCGATGGGCGACTACTCCAACGCTCTGTTCCACATGGACCTCGACCTCGGCAAGCTGGTCGGCAGCCTCACCAACGGCGAGTCGCCGGGCCTGCTGCCGCAGGTCTTCCAGATCTGCCTGTCCTACTCCAAGGGGTGCGAGGCGATCCAGCCGCTGGCCAAGGCGCTGTGCGACCTGACGAACATGCAGATCGTCTGCTCCGTGGTCGGCAAGGAAGACACCGCGGCGAAGCCCGGCGAGAAGACGCCGAAGCTGCCCGACATGTCCGACCTGCTGCCCAAGAGCTCGACCTCGACCAAGACACCGGGACTCAACAACCTGGTCCCGGAGATCGCCGAGGGCCTCTCCGCGCCCACCGACACCGAGTCGCCCACGGCCGAGCCGACCGCC
Organism: Nocardioides turkmenicus; assembly: GCF_011045035.1. GTDB lineage: Bacteria > Actinomycetota > Actinomycetes > Propionibacteriales > Nocardioidaceae > Nocardioides > Nocardioides turkmenicus. The sequence goes on along the minus strand of NZ_JAALAA010000013.1, from coordinate 107,508 downwards.
GGAGGCCTGGCCGGCCTCCTCGGACTGCTGAGAGGCGGTAACTGATGACACGGAGCGTACGCAACAAGCTGGTCGTCTTCCTGGTGCTCGCCGCAGTCGGCATCTTCTACGTCTCGGCCGCCTACCTCGGCGTCGTCGACCGGGTCCTGGGCCGCCACGTCGACGTCTCGGTCGACCTGCCGGCCTCCGGCGGCCTCTACGTGGGCAGCGAGGTGAACTACCGCGGCATCAGCATCGGCCGGGTGGCCTCGATGACCGTCACCGACGAGGGCGTACGCGCCGGGCTGGAGCTCGACCCCGGCACCCAGGTGCCCAAGGACGCCAAGATCGAGGTCCACAACCTCTCGGCGGTGGGGGAGCAGTACGTCAACTTCATCCCCGAGTCGGCCTCCGGCCCCTACCTCGCCGAGGGCGACGTCGTGACCGCCGGGCCTGAGTCGATGCCCGGCACCACCGACGAGCTGCTCACTGAGCTCAACAGCTTCACCACCTCGATCAACGGTGAGGACCTGAGCACCGTGGTCGCCGAGCTCGGCACGCTGTTCCGCGGCAACGCCGAGAACCTGCGTACACTGCTCGACTCGGGCTCCACGCTCGTCGACGAGGCCTCGGCACACCAGAAGGAGACCATCCGCCTCCTCAACACCAGCCAGACCGTGCTCCAGACCCAGAAGGAGCACAGCGGCGACATCCGCGAGTTCGCGGACGGGCTCGAGGAGGTCACCGCGACCCTCGACAAGCGCGACCCGGAGCTGCGCGAGATCCTGCAGGGCGGCGAGGCGACCGCGGTCCAGGTGCAGTCGCTGCTCGACGGCCTGCAGCCGCTGCTCCCGGTCTTCCTGGCCAACCTCAGCACCGTCAACGAGGTGCTCACCGCCCGGCTGCCGGCGATCGAGCAGACCCTGGTGACGTTTCCGCGCGTCGTGGCGACAGGGTGGACCGGCTCGCCCGGTGACGGCTACGGTCACCTGTCGATGGGCTACACCTACACGACACCACCGTGCCAGGAGGGCTACAAGCCTGCCGACCAGTGGATCCCCGGGACCGTGATGGAGGACCAGCCGCTCTACCCGGCCAAGTGCACCGACGAGCGTGCCCAGCCCGGCTACCAGGGCGACAACCCGATTATGCAGCGCGGCGTCAACATGGTGCCCAAGCCCGAAGGTGTCGGGAAGTACGTCACGACCTACGACCCGAAGACCGGCCGCACCCAGCTCCCCGACGGAAAGACGGTCACGATGTCCAGCCCGACCGAAGACGGAGGCCTCGTCTCCGCCCTGTCCGACGACTCCTGGCGCTCGATGATCCTGGGAGAGGAGTGAGTCCGAATGAGCTCTGACAATCCCCTCGAGGTCAAGCTCTCCCTCGCCAGACTGGGCCGGGTCAACACCGTGCTGGCGGCGCTGGTGGTGATCCTGGTCGTGCTGGCGGCCGCCGTCTTCATCGGCGGTGCCCGGGTGCTGCCCTGGACGACGCCCGCGGAGGCCGCGGCCGCCGACTACGACGAGGTGAAGGCGGTCGCCGAGGAGGGGGTGATCGCCTTCCTCGACGTCGACTACCGCGACATGGACCCGCGGATCCAGGCGGTCAAGGAGATCTCGACCGGCACCTTCGGCAAGGAGTACACCGCCATCGCCGAGCAGATCCGGCAGGCCGCCATCCCCGCCCAGACCATCTCCAAGGGCAAGGTCAAGCAGGTCGGGATCCGCGCGATCGGGTCGAAGAAGGCGGTCGTGCTCGTCGCCGTCGACTCGGTCGTCACCAGCAGCCAGACCGCAGAGCTGAAGAAGAGCGACACCTGCCCCTACGACGGCGCGCGGTGCTCGAAGTACCGCTTCAAGGTGTCGCTGGCCAAGACGAAGGACGGGTGGCGCATGTCCGACCTGGCAGGAGTCAACTGATGAGCGAGCGTCAGCGAGTGAACAATGGGATCCTCATCGGGGCGCGTCCGTACCCTGGCGCTTGCGCTACGGAGGTGGCCCGATGACAGGCGTACGGGCGAACGGATCGGTCTCCACCGGCCAGAAGGAGTGCCCCTTCTGCGCGGAGACGATCAAGGCGGCCGCGATCAAGTGCCGTTATTGCGGGTCCGACCTGCTGCCTCCGGCCGAGGAGGCAGAACCGCAGGACGTACGCGACGAGGTGGCTGCTCCGGAGGACGTGGAGACCGAATCGGAGCCTCAACCTGAGGATGAGGGTGAGGCTTCGGGCGAGGCGCGGGCCGGGTTCACGGAGCGGTGGCTGGGTGACGGGAGCCGGGTGCTGACAGCCGTTCTCGGCGTACTCGTCCTGGTGGCCGGTGGTCTGCTCTGGCTGGCTGTCGACATGGCGTCGAAGGACGACGTGGCGCCCGGTGGCGAGCTGACCGCGGCCGGGTCGCGGGCGGCGATCATGGAGCACTCGGTCGGGCTGACCCAGACGGTGATGTCGTACCAGGCCGCCAGCGCGGAGAAGGACATCGCAGCGGCGAAGAAGCTGATGACGCCGGCGATGCAGAAGGAGTATGACAAGACGCTGCCCGGCGAGGACAAGCGCAAGGAGCAGGCCGATCTCGGGATCAAGGTCGACGCCCAGGTCGCGCCGCTCTCCGAGGAGGGCGCGAAGGCGGCCGAGGAGGGCAAGGCCTGTGTCGACGAGGACTGCGCCGCCTCGATCATCTCCGCCACCGAGGAGTCCGCGAAGGTGCTGCTCTTCGTCAACCAGAGCGCGAGCGCGCCGAAGACCAAGAACACCGTGGTCAGCCCGACATGGGAGGTGCTCACGCTGGTCAAGGAGGACGGCGGCTGGCTGATCTCCGAGATGAAGGCTGCTTCGTAGTCGAAGCGGAGCCCGAGACGATGGGCCTAGTCTCACCAAGAGGCCCCCTCCAGGGGAGCACTCCATTCTGTTATGGTAGAACGTGTTCTAGTTTCACCGCTCTAGGAGGGCACATGGCCGGCTCGCGCCAGTCCGTTCAGCTGACCGAAGCCGAGATCGAGGAGTTCCTCGGCTCGCAGATGAAGGTGCAGGTCGCGACCGTCGGAGCCGACGGCGCTCCGCACCTGACCACGCTGTTCTACGTGCTCGACGAGGGAAAGATCGTCTTCTGGACCTACGGGTCCTCGCAGAAGGTCCGCAACCTGCGCCGCGACCCGCGGGTCACTTGCCTGGTCGAGGACGGCGTGGACTACTTCGAGCTGCGCGGGGTGAGCATCACCGGCAAGGCGCGGCTCGTCGAGGACTACGACGAGATCAAGAGCATCGGGTCGCGGGTGATGGCCCGGATGGCCGACGGCGCCGACCTGGGCGAGCTCGGCGAGGACCTGGTGTCGAAGCAGGCCCACAAGCGCGTCGGCATCGTCATCGAGCCCGACAAGATCGCAAGCTGGGACCACCGCAAGCTGGGCGCGCTGCCCGGTCAAGGCTGACGTCGATGATGACGAGGACAAGGAGACGGACATGGCAAAGGTGATCGCGGACTTCGACCTGTGCGAGTCCAACGGGATGTGCGAGTCGTTCGCGCCCGACGTGTTCGAGATCGACGACGACGACTACCTGCAGATCGCGGACCCGACAGTGACCGACGAGAACCGTGACCGCGTCGAGCAGGCCGTGGCCGGCTGCCCCAAGGCGGCCCTGAGGATCGAGGAGTAGCACCACGTGAGTGTTGACCTGACAGGCAAGATCGCGATCGTCACCGGTTCCGGGGCGGGGCTCGGGCGCGCCGAGGCGGTCGCCCTCGCGCGTGCGGGCGCGCGGGTGGTGCTCAACGACCTGCCCGGCGCCGCCGAGGAGGCCGCCGAGGAGATCCGCGGGTTCGGTGGCGAGGCGGTGATCGCCGCCGGCGACGTGAGCGAGCGCGCCACCGCCGACGCGATGATGGCCGCCGCCGTCGACGGGTTCGGCGGCCTGGACATCGTGGTCAACAACGCGGGCATCACCCGCGACAAGATGCTCTTCAACATGTCCGACGAGGAGTTCGACCTCGTCGTACGCGTCCACCTGCGCGGCCACTTCCTGCTCACCCGCAACGCCTCGGCCCACTGGCGCTCGGTCGCCAAGTCGACCGGCGCACCGGTCGACGCCGCGGTGGTGAACACCTCCTCGGAGGCGTTCCTGTCCGGACCCCCGGGGCAGGCCAACTACGGCGCCGCGAAGGCCGGGATCACCGCGCTGACGATGTCGACGGCCCGCTCGATGGGTCGCTCCGGCGTACGCGCCAACGCGATCTGCCCGCGGGCGGCGACGGCGATGACCGAGGGTGTGCTCTCGGGCGACTCCTACGGGCCCGAGCACGTGGCGCCGCTGGTCACCTATCTCGCCTCGCCCGCTGCCGCTGCGATCACCGGGCAGGTCTTCGTGGTCTACGGCGGGATGATCGCCGTGCTGGCGCCGCCGACCGTCGCGGAGCGGTTCGACAACGCCGCCTGGGACCTCGACTCGCTCGACAAGGAGGTCGGCGGCTGGTTCGCCGACCGCGACCCCGCGGCCGGGTTCTCGGCCGACTCGATCATGCAGCTCAAGCTGAAGGAGCAGTGATGGCACGTCTCGAAGGCAAGATCGCGATCGTCACCGGCGGCGCGCAGGGCCAGGGAGCCGCGATCGCGCGCGCCTTCGTCGCCGAGGGCGCCAAGGTGGTCATCGCCGACGTGGCCGACGAGCCCGGCAAGCTGCTCGCCGAGGAGCTGGGGGAGTCGGCGCTCTTCGTGCACCACGACGTGAGCTCGGAGGAGTCCTGGACGTCGCTGGTGGCCGAGACTGGCGCTGCGTACGGTCCGGTCAACGTGCTCGCCAACAACGCCGGCATCCTGCGCTTCGGCGAGATCCTGACCCAGCCGGTCGAGGAGTTCGAGCTGCTGTGGCGGGTCAACACCCTCGGCTGCTTCCTCGGCATGCGCTCGGTGATCGCGACGATGAAGGAGCACGGCGGTGGCTCGATCATCAACGCCTCCTCGATCGAGGGCCTGGCCGGGATGGCGTTCGTGGCCGGCTACACCTCCACCAAGTTCGCGATCCGTGGGATGACCAAGGCCGCCGCCCTCGAGCTCGGCCCCAGCGGCATCCGGGTCAACTCCGTCCATCCCGGCATGATCGACACCCCCATGACCCGCGGCGTCGGCGCCGACGACGCCGCGATGGAGTTCGGCGGCTCCAAGGTGGCACTCAAGCGCGTCGGCCACCCCGAGGACATCGCCCCGCTCTACGTCTACCTCGCCTCCGACGAGTCTGGCTTCGTCACCGGCGCCGAGATCGCCATCGACGGCGGCGCCACCGCCACCCACGCGTACGGCGGCTGACGAGTCGGTCGAGTCGGCGACGCTGAGGGTCGTTCTGCGGCATACTTCCGCGGGAAGGTTTCTGTCAGCGGGGACGAGCCGAAGGCCATCAGAACATTGTCTCGAGGACGCAGCGCGATCGTCACCATGGCGGTGTTCGCAGTCTTCGCATGGGCGTACCTGTTCGCGCTGGTGGTCCCGATCGAGACCGGCAGAGCGTACTCGATCTGGTATGAGCGCGGCCTGGGATGGTTTGGGGCGCTGGTCTCCGAACTGTTGACCAGTGTGTCGTTCCTCTGGGGGACGATGGTCAGGTACGAACACACCGATCCGCCGGTGTCGGCGTGGCCGACCGTGGTCTTCGCGCTGGTGCTCGTCGCGGTCGTCTACACGATCCTTCGCAACGGTCCCGAGGCTCCGGGTGGTGTCGCCGGGCGAGTTCTCGCGGGTGCACTGATCGCGGGCGGACTCACCAACCTGTTCGGCATCGTCCTGCACGCGGCGAGGATGTTGGAGTACGCCGATTCGTTCGCCAGCTTCGTCCCGGTGTGGTCGGACGACGGCGTCTGGCTCGGCATCATCATCGGGGCCGTAGGCGGCTTCGTGGCGTACACCGTGGCGCTCCTCATCCATCTTGCGTCGACCCTTCGGGAAGGTGCGGACTCCGCCGAGGGGCGGCGTAGGCCGGCCTCCGCTGTCGGAAGGACGGGAGCCCGCTGGGTCGCGACCTGCGCGGTGATGCCCCTGCTGCTGGTGGTGCTCGTCGGCGGACTGGTCTGGGACTACGGTCCGGATGCCGATGTCGACGCGTTCAGTGAGCCGCGGGACAGATGGGTGCGGCTGGTCTGGTTCCTCCACGCCAGACTCGGTGCGCCGGCTGACCCGACCTCACTCAGCGGCACGTTCGACACCTCGGTCTGGCTTCCGCGCGCACTGACCTCGGCCGCCTTCCTCATGCTCCTCTGGGTCTGCGTGCTGCTGTTGGTCGCGCGCTGGCGGGGCGGAGGCAAGCCGAACGTCGTCGGTGTCGTGCTGCAGGTCTGGGGGCTCGTGGCGGTGGTCGCCATCGTCGTGGGACTGCTAGAGGGCGTTGTTCTGCCGCCTCCCTATGACGGCATGTTCGCTTACCACATCGCGCTGGGCAACGTTACCGATGCGGTTCGTTTCGCGACCTGCTTCGGATGGCTCGCCGGCGTTGCGGTCGCGTTGGCTCGCCGGCCCTCAGACGGCCCCGCGGTTGAGGCGGAGCCCGATGACGTCGTTCTCGAAGGGAGTGTGGACTGATGGAGGAGGAGGCACCCGAGAAGTCCCCGGATGCGATGGCACATGCGACGGAGGGCAGGCCGGAGTCCGATCAGCAGCGCGAGGGCGCCACGCGGTCGATCATGAGGTTCACGAAGAAGCACGTGCTGTTCGTCTCAGCGGCCATCGCAGCGGCGGTGCTCGCGGTGTTCACCAGTGGTCTGGCGAATCTCGTCACCGGACTGCTGCCCGACGGTTGGGACGAGCCGGGCAGCGGCATCAAGGTCGTGGACGTACGCCGGCAGCCGATGAGTGGCCCGGTGCTGATCCCGGAGGCGGTGGAGTTCGATGACATGACCGACGCCAGGAAGAAGGTCAACGATCCTGATTGGGAAGCGCAGCACGAGTGGTACGCCGCCGGCCGCGTGACATGGGAGGTCACGCTCGTCGGCCGCCACCGCGACCCGGTTGTGATCACCGACCTGCGCCCCGAGCGGACGGGCCCATGCACTGAGCGGATCGAACGAGGCACCCTCGTCGACGACATCCCGCAGGGCGAGGGCGACAAGATCGAGCTGAGGACGGCCATCGACGCCGGCTCGCCCGAGCTGATCTCGGTCGAGGACGGCACGGCGTACTTCGACAACGGCACGGTGACGCTCGAGAAGGGTGAGACCGTGATCATCGCCATTCAGGCGACCAGCGCGAGGCAGACCTGCCAGTGGGTGCTCGAGGCAGACTATGTCGACAACGGCAAGCGCGAGACGATGACGATCAACGCCCCCGGCGACCGCCCGTTCGCGATCACAGGTTACGGCGAAGACCTCCCCTACGAGCTCATCTGGGCGGAGGCCTGCAACAGCCGCGCGATGACGCCTGAGGAGGCGTCCGCGTCCAAGAAGCCGGCCGATTGCAACTAGGTCGAGTGGTCGCCAAGGCAGGCCGAGGCGTCAGGTACGTCGTTCGACACGTCAGCGGGCTGCCGACTCGGCCGACGTAGGTGACGCCTCGGCCGACCGGAGTGCCGGTGAGATCCAGGGTCAGCGCAGCAGGAGGCGTACGGCGACGTCGATCGACTTCTCGACGTCCTGCTCGTCCATGCGGCCGGTGACCCAGGAGATGAGGGCGGAGAGCCATACGTCGGAGATGATCCGGATGATGGCGGCCTCCTCCTCGGTGACCTCTCCGTGGTCGGGGGCGCCGTGCATGGCGCGTGCGATGACGGTGGTCAGGCTGGTGCCGACCTCGTGGATCTCGCCGGTCACCGACTGGTCGGCGAACATGAAGGCGCGGACCAGGGCCTCGGTGAGCTTCGGCTGCTTCTGCAGGGCGCGGGTGCGGCGGTTGAGGACGTACATGATCCGCTCGTGAGCGGTGTCGCCCGGGGTCGCGCGGACGGCGGAGCGCTCGACGTCCTTGGTGAACTCGCGCGCCAGGGCGGAGACCAGCAGGTGGATCTTCGAGGGGAAGTAGCGGTAGAGGGTGCCGAGCGCGACCTCGGCCTGCTCGGCGACGGCCCGCATTTGGACGGCGTCGAAGCCGCCCTCGGCAGCGAGCGTGATCGTGGCATCGAGGATGCGCCGCCGGCGCTCTCGCTGGGCCGCGGACCCACCGGTGGGTGCGGTGGCCGGGGTGGGGCCATCGGTGTTGCGCGGCTCCGCGCTGACGGACGTCACTGGTTGTCCCCCTAGGACTATGACCGGATCTCGATCTGTGGTTTCCAGGCTAACCGCATCGGCACCTGGGAGTGAAACACGTTCCTTCGTGAGTCTAGACTTGCAACACGTTCTACATCAGTCTCTATTCCAGAAGGCCGCGGAAATAGTAGGAGGTCCCTGTGCCGATCGGCATCACCGACGAACACCAAGCCCTCAGCGAGAGCCTGCGCGACTGGGCGAAGGGCCTGGGTGGGATCGCGCTGGCGCGGGCCGCCGAGGGCACCGCCTCCGCGGACTTCGACGAGGTGTGGCGAGGTGTCGAGGAGTACGGTGTCGCCGGCATCGCGGCGCCCGAGCCGAACGGTGGCGGCGGCACGCTGCTGGACGCCGCGGTCGCGCTCGAGGCCTGCGCCCACGAGCTGCTTCCGGGTCCGCTCCTCGGCAGCGCGGTGGCCGCCTTTCACGCAGGCGCGGCGCAGCTCGACGACGTCGTCGCGGCCGTCACCGCTGGGGGATGCGGGATGGCGCTCGACCCGGTCCTCGAGGTCGGGGAGCGTCTCGCGGGCACCGTTCCGGTCGTCTACGACGGCGGAGGAACGGCCCACCTGCTGGTCGGCGCCCGGGACCGTGACGGCGCGGAGCGCTGGTTCGTCCTCGGGGCGGAGCAGGTCGACGTACGTCCCCAGGTAGGCCCCGATCTGACCCGGCGGGTCGCCGAGGTGCAGGTCGACATCGACGCCGGCGAGGCCGTCGAGGTCCCCGGCCTGAGCGGCGCCGCGGTGCGGCGTACGGCACTCACGCTCGCCGCCGCGGAGGCCTCCGGGATCGCGCAGTGGTGCCTGACCACGGCGGTCGAGTACGCCAAGGTGCGCGAGCAGTTCGGCGCTCCGATCGGGTCGTTCCAGGCGATCAAGCACCTCTGCGCGCAGATGCTGGAGACGGCCGAGGCGGTCGCCGCGACGGCCTGGGACGCGGCCGCCTCGGCCGAGACCGCGCTGTCCGAGGGTGGCGACGCCGACCAGTGGGCCTTCGCGGCGGAGGTCGCGGGCGTCACCGCGCTCGACGGCGCGGTCCGGGCGGCGCAGGACTGCATCCAGGTCCTCGGCGGCATCGGCTTCACCTTCGAGCACGACGCCCACCTCTACCTGCGCCGCGCGGTCGCTCTGCGCAGTCTCCTCGGTGCCGGCGACGCCCACGCGGTCGCCCTCGCCCGGCATGCGGTCGCCGGCACCCGCCGCTCGGTCCGGGTCGACCTCGACGGCCAGGACCAGGACGTACGTCCCCGGGTGCGCGAGACGGTCGCCGCGATCGCCGCCCGTCCGGAGGCCGAGCGCCGGGACGCGCTCGTCGAGGCCGGCTATCTGGCGCCGCACTGGCCGGCTCCGTACGGTCTCGGTGCCGGGCCGGTCGAGCAGCTCGTCATCGACGAGGAGCTCGCGGCGGCGGGGGTGGCCCGGCCCGACATCAAGATCGCCGGGTGGGCCGTGCCGACCATCCTCAGGCACGGCACCGACGCCCAGCGCGAGCGGTTCGTCCACGCCTCGCTGCGCGGCGCGATCGTCTGGTGCCAGCTCTTCAGCGAGCCCGGCGCCGGCTCCGATCTGGCCTCGCTGTCCACTCGTGCCGAGCGGGTCGAAGGCGGCTGGCGGCTGACCGGGCAGAAGGTGTGGACCTCGCTGGCGGCCGAGGCCGACTGGGCGATCTGCCTGGCGCGTACGAACCCCGACGTCCCCAAGCACAAGGGCATCACCTACTTCCTCGTGGACATGCGCAGCGAAGGGATCGACGTGCGTCCGCTGCGCGAGCTGACCGGTGACGCCCTCTTCAACGAGGTCTTCCTCGACGGCGTGTTCGTGCCCGACGAGCTCGTGGTCGGCGAGGTCGACGGCGGCTGGCGCCTGGCCCGTACGACGCTGGCCAACGAGCGGGTCGCGATGGCCTCGACCAACCTCGGTGGCAGCGTCGAGCGGGCGGTTGCGCTCGCCGGCGGCCGGGGTGACGCGGAGCTCGCAAGGGTCGGCCATGCGGTCGCCCTCTCCACGGTCTGTGCTCTGCTCGGCGTCCGCTCCACGCTCAAGGCGCTCGCCGGCCGCGGGCCGGGCGCGGAGTCGTCGGTCGCCAAGCTGCTGACGGTGCGCAACCGCCAGGATGCCTCCGAGCTCGTCGTCGACCTGCTCGGTCCGCTCGCGGTCACCGACGACCCGCAGGTCCGCGAGGACCTGCACCAGTCGCAGCTGACCCGCTGCCTCTCGATCGCCGGAGGCACCACCCAGGTGCTCCGCAACGTGGCCGCGGAGCAGATCCTGGGGCTGCCGCGCTAGGTGCTCGAATTTCCGCGGCAGCGGGGTCGCCGACCCGCTAGCATCTGGCGGCGTACCCACCTGTCGATCAGGAGAGCGCGTGAGCGAGAACGCCGCGGCGAGCGGAGGGGACGATCCGGGACAGAGCGCTGACGGAGGCATCGCCTCGCTGCGCTACATCCTGGAGCAGACCATCAGGCAGGTCGGGCCGTTCCACGAGGACGCCCGCGTGGCGAGGCGGCAGCTCGCGCTGGCGATCCTGCGTTCTCGCGACGGTGGCGGTTCGCTGGGCTACGTGAAGGTGTTCGAGGACCACCTCCGGGAGACCGAGCGCGAGGAGGGCGGGTTCAGCTGGCAGGCGCGGGCGGCCCGAGCCGAGCTCGGCGAGGCCTACCGGAACTACCTGAACGAAGCCCGCGAGATCGAGCTCTACGAGCAGCACCTGGCGGCGGCTCGCGAGGACACCATCGAGGAGATCTGGGCCCGGCAGGACCTGGCCAACGTCCTCGCCGACACCCACCAGCTCAACGCCGCGCTGAAGCACTACGAGAAGAACTACGAGGTCTCCCGCCGGCTGCGTGGCCGCTACGACCGCTACACCGACCGTGCCCTGCGTCTGCGCGACTGGGCCCGGGACGCGATCGACCATCGCCACAACGACATCGGGGACGACGGCAGCAAGCCGGTCGAGCGCCCCGTCATGCGGCCGCCGGGCCGGCGTCACGCGGTGCCGCTGGAGGACGGGGCCGCCTCGGCCGACCTGCTCGGCATCGACCGCGACGTCGACGCTCTCGGCCGGATGATCGCAGCCCGGTCGACCCAGCCGCCGCTCTCGATCGCGCTGATGGCTCCCTGGGGCGGCGGCAAGTCGACCTTCATGCGGTTGCTCAAGCACAAGGTCGAGGTCGAGCTCCCCGACAAGGACGACGACAACTTCCACACCAGCGTCGACGTCGTCGAGTTCAACCCGTGGCACTACAGCGACACCCACGTGATGGTCGGCATGTCGCGGGCGATCTTCGAGTCGCTCAAGCGCTACCTGGAGGACCAGGACCTCAAGCGCAGCCGTCCGGGCACGAACGGCGAGGGCTCCTACAAGGAGCAGCTCGCCGACCGGACCGCACTGACCGCCGCGCGGCAGCGGCTGGAGAAGACCCAGGACGAGCTGCGCACCAACTCCGTCATCCAGCGCCCACGCGCGACGATGCTGGCGCTGCGTACGCTTCCGAACCTGCTCTTCGGGCGCAACCACCGAGTGATGCGGTTCGCGCTGATGTTCAACGCGGCCGCCCTTGTCGCCGCCGTCATCGGGATGGTGGCCTGGGACGCCTGGGGCCTGCAGGCCCTGGAAGGGACCCGGGCCTGGCTCGAGGGGCTGATCCGGAGCCAGCCCGCGCTGCTGGCTGTGATCGGACTCGCCGCGGCCGCCCTGGAGGGCCTTCCCAAGCAACGTGCGATCCGCCGCAAGATCGCGTCGGGCTCGACCTGGCTGGTCGGCTTCGTCGCGGCCGGTGTCGACGCCGAGCTGGAGCGGCTCGACGACGAGCTGGCCAAGACGGAGGGATCGGCGACGACGAAGGTCGTCGCGGACCTGGAGACGATCCTGCGTGACCCGGAGCGTGCGGCCGAGCGGGATGCGCAGCTGGGCATCGTCGGCGTGCTGCAGCGCCAGTTCGAGGAGCTCGCCGAGGCGGTCCGCAACGACGGCAGCACACGCGACCCGCTGCGGCTCAAGCGGATCGTCCTGCACGTCGACGACCTCGACCGCTGCCGTCCGGAGCGCGTCGTGGAGGTGCTGCACACGCTCAACCTGCTCCAGGCCACGAGCCTCTTCGTGATCGTGGTCAGCATCGACCCGCGCTGGCTTCGGCGCGCCATGTGGGACCTGGAGCCGGTCGCGGCGATCGACCTGGAGAAGGCCGAGGTCGCGGGCCGGCTGCGCACCGAGATCGGCGACCCGCTGGAGTTCTTGGACAAGGTCTTCCAGATCCCGTACGCCCTGCGGCCGATGAACGCGACCAACGCCGAGGACTACTTCACCAGCCTGGTCAACCAGAAGGAGCTGGTCGACCCGATGCCGCCACGAGCCGAGCCCGCGGCGACATCGGGAGGTCGCCCGGGCGGAGGCGGTCCGGCGAGCACCGAGGAGCCGCCCGCGCACCCGTTGACCGTGACCCCGCGCGAGTGGGACTACCTGCGGCCGCTCGCCGCAGGTCAGCAGACACCGCGGGCGGTGAAGCGGTTCTTGAACCTCTACCAGCTGCTCCGGCTCACCACGAGCCTGCGGATGGAGGGTGAGACCGAGATGCTCGGCGACGACGTGCACGGCGACCGGCGGGCCGCGGCCATGCTGCTGGCGATCCTGGTCGGCGCTCCCCGCCAGGGCTCGGAGCTGCTCGGGGAGATGCTGAAGACCGACCACCAGGACAGCGACCTGACCGAGCTGGTCGACGCCCTGCAGACGCGACACCTGCGCGATCCCCAGGGCCGTCACGGCCGTGGCCGGCAGGAGGCGGTCGGTCCGTGCGAGACCTGCGCCGCCTGGTTGCGGATCTCGATGGTGGTCAAGCAGAAGACCTCGATCGAGGATCCGCCGACCCTGGTCCGCGACTTCCGGCCGTGGGTGGGGGAGGTCTCCCGGTTCAGCTTCCACACCGAGGCGATCGGTCTGGCCGGCGTGGGCTCGGGAGCACAGCTCGACACCCCGTGATCCGTCGCTCGTCCTGGGACGGGCGGTGACAGTGAAACTAGAACGCGTTACAGTTCTGGCCATGGGAGAGGCCACAGGAGCAGAGACGCTGGAAGCCGTACGCAGCGTGGCGGCCGAGGTCCTCGGCCGGGAGTCCGACCGCGGCGACTGGTCGGCCTGGGCGAGCGCCGGCCTGACCGCGCTGCCCGTGCCGGAAGCCCAGGGCGGCGAGGGGTTCGGCCTCGCCGAGATCGCGGTGCTGCTCCGCGAGGCCGGGTGCCACGCGGTGCGCGTGCCGGTGTGGGAGACCCTTGCCGTGGGGGCGCTGACGCTGGCGCGCCATGGGACACCGGAGCAGCGGGACGCGATCCTGCCCGGCGTGGCCAGCGGCGAGACGCTGCTGACCCCGGCCTGGCTGGAGCCGGGACGAGCGGAGACGCCCTCGGCGACCTACCGGGACGGCACCGTGAGCGGACGCAAGACCGGCGTGACGTACGCCGCCGCGAGCACGCGCCTGCTGGTCACCGCGACCACGGCCGACACCAGGGAACCGGTCGTGGTGCTGGTCGATCCGAACGGTCCTGGTGTCACGCTGGCCCCGGCCAGCGCCTCGGGCGAGGTCCCGCAGCACACCGTCGTGCTCGAGGACGTCCCGGCCGAGCCGCTCGGGGAGGGCGCCTTCGAGGCGCTGACGGGTCTTGCGACCGCCGGGCTGGCCGTGACCGCGGCCGGTGTGCTCGCCGGTGCACGGGATCTCACCGCGGCGTACGTGAGCGACCGGCGGCAGTTCGGCCGGGCACTCGCGGAGTTCCAGGCGGTCGCGCTGCAGATGGCCGACGTCTACGTCACCTCCCGCACCCTCGACCTCGCCGCCGACAACGCGGTCGCCGCCGTCGACGCCGGCCGCTCGACCCCGACCGACCTGACGGTCGCCGCCTACTGGGCCAGCCAGGTCGCGCCGTACGCGTTCCGCACCTGTCACCACCTGCACGGCGGCATGGGGGTGGACGTGACCTACCCGCTGCTCGCGTTCACCACCTGGGGCACTGACATCGCTCACCTGCTCGACACCCCGGCCGAGACCGTCCCGGTCGAGGCCGCCGAGGCCAAGAACCTCGAGCTGACCGACGCGCAGCGCAGCCTGAAGGCCGAGGTCAGGGCCTACTTCGCCGGCCTCTCGCACGAAGGCGAGCCGGGCGACCCCGGTCCCGAGGGTTCCTGGGACCGGCACGGTCCGACCTACCAGAAGCTCATCAAGCAGCTCGGCGACGACGGCTGGATGGGCGTCGGCTGGCCCAAGGAGTACGGCGGTCATGGCCTCGGTGAGGTCGAGCAGACGATCTTCGCCAACGAGGCGCAGTACGCCGACGTGCACCTCCCGGCGGTGACCCTGCAGACGGTCGGCCCGACGCTGATCCGCTACGGCACCGACAAGCAGAAAGAGATGCTCCTCAACCGGATCCTCGCCGGCGAGGTGCACTTCGCGATCGGCTACTCCGAGCCCGAGGCCGGCACCGACCTGGCCTCGCTCCGCACGACGGCCAGGCGCGACGGCGACCACTACGTCGTCAACGGGCAGAAGCTGTGGACCACCGGCGGCCACGCCGCCGACTACATCTGGCTCGCCGTGCGCACCGACCCGGGCGCCCCCAAGCACAGGGGCATCTCGATCCTCATCGTCGACACCACCGACCCGGGCTTCTCCTGGACCCCGATCATCACCGCCGACGGCTCCCACCACGTCAACGCGACCTACTTCAACGACGTGCGCGTCCCGGCCGACATGCTGGTGGGGGAGGAGAACAAGGGCTGGAAGCTGATCACCACCCAGCTCAACCACGAGCGCGTCATGCTCGGCCCGGCAGGACGGATCGAGGGCCTGCGCGACCGCGTCCTCCGCTGGGCACAGGCCCAGGGCATCACCGACAGCCCGGACGTACGCGCACTGATCGGTAAGACCACCGCAGTCTTCCGGGTCAACGAGCTGCTCAACTGGGCGGTCGCCAAGGCCGGCGAGGCCGGCGAGATCGAGGTCGCGGACGCGTCCTCGTCGAAGGTCTTCGCCGCCGACCAGGTCCAGCACCTGCTCGCCGACCTGATCGCACTCGTCCATCGCCATGGCGACCCCGGGGATCCGGTCACGAAGAGCCTGCTCGACTATCTCGACGCCCAGGCGAAGCGGAACCTCGTGCTCACCTTCGGCGGCGGCGTACAGGAGGTCCAGCGCGAGCTGATCGCGATGTTCGGCCTCGGGATGCCGAGGGTGCCGCGATGAGCGAGAAGCCCCGAGATGTGCACAGCCTGGTGGACGAGGCCGTCCATGAGAAGATCATGGCCGCCGCCGAGGAGATCAAGGCGTGGGGTGAGGCCGCGGAGCGCGACGCCCGCGACCTGGTCAACCAGCCGACGATCAACAACTGGCTCGAGGCAATGGGCCTGGAGTCCGAACGGTTCCACCAGGGCGAGGCGCCGCCGTCGATGGCGCAGGTCTGGACGATGTACGGCCAGGGCGGCAAACACCCCGACCGAGACCCACTGCACGCGATGATGAACGTGCTCACCGACGCCGGCTTCGACGGCGTCCTCGGCACCAACTCCGAGCAGAGCTACGACCGCTACCTCCGCGTCGGCGAGCAGGTCCGCGTCACCACGGCCCTCGACTCCGTCGTCGGCCCGAAGAGCACCGGGATGGGTGCCGGCTACTTCGTCACCTCCAGGAGCACCTGGTACGTAGGAGACGAGCGGGTCGCGACCATGCTGTTCCGCGTCCTCAAGTTCATCCCCAAGGTGACGGCATGAGCGGCCCGGTGCGGCCGGTGATCGGCCGGGACAACGCGTACTTCTTCGAAGGCACCGCCAAGCAGGAGCTCCGCATCCAGAGCTGCAACGCCTGCGGCACTCTGCGGCACCCGCCTGGCCCGGCGTGCCTGAGCTGCGACGCCTACGACCGCGGGCATGTTGTGGCCCGGGGCGAGGGCACCGTCTACTCGTTCACCGTCGTCCACGCGCCGAAGCTGCCCGGCAAGGAGCTCCCGCTGGTGGTGGCCCTGCTGGACCTGCCCGAGGGCGTACGCATGGTGGCTGAGGTGACCGGCGTGCCACCCGACGGTGAGGACGGCCTGCGGATCGGCGAGCGGCTGGTCGTCGACTGGAACGTCATCGACGAGGAGCTGACGCTCCCGATCTGGAGGAGGCCCTGATGAAGGCTGGCGACGAGATCCCGGTCTGGGAGCTCCCGATCACCCCGACGCTGGTCGTCTCGACCGCGCTGGCGACGCGGGACTTCCAAGACGTGCACCACGACCGCGACCGTGCCCAGGCGGCCGGCTCCAAGGACATCTTCATGAACATCCTGACCTCGACGGCGCTGTGCGAGCGCTACGTCACCGACTGGGCGGGCACCGACGTTCAGATCAAGGGCATCTCGATCCGGCTGGGGGCCCCGGCCTACCCCTACGACACGCTGTCGTTCTCGGGCGAGGTCACCGACGTCACCGACGGGATCGCCACGATCAGCGTCACCGGCGCGGTCTCGCTCGGGGCGCACGTGACCGGAACGGTCAGGGTCGCCGCATGAGCTTGAGCGGGAAGGCTGCGATCGTCGGCATCGGCGCGACGGAGTTCTCCAAGGAGTCGGGGCGCTCCGAGCTCCAGCTGAGCGTCGAGGCGACCAGGGACGCGCTCGCGGACGCTGGCCTCGCCCCGGCAGACGTCGACGGGCTGACCACGTTCACCATGGACACCAGCTCCGAGATCGCGCTGGCCCGCGAGCTCGGGCTCGGCGACCTGAGGTTCTTCTCGCGGATCAACTACGGCGGCGGCGCGGCCTGCGCGACGATCCAGCAGGCCGCGATGGCGGTCGCGACAGGCGTCGCCGACGTCGTGGTCGCCTACCGCGGCTTCAACGAGCGCTCGGGCCAGCGGTTCGGCCAGGTGCAGCCCTGGGCCGCCCAGCAGGTCAACACCAACGGCATCGACAACGCCTGGACCTACCCGCTCGGTCTCTCGACCCCGGCGGCGACGGTCGCCATGCAGGCGCGGCGCTACATGCACGACTACGGCGTGACCAGCGCGGACTTCGGTGCCGTCGCGGTCGCCGACCGGCGCCACGCCGCGACCAACCCCGCTGCCTTCTTCTACCAGAAGCCGATCACGCTCGAGGAGCACCAGGCCTCCCGGACGATCGCCGACCCGCTGCACCTGCTCGACTGCTGCCAGGAGTCGGATGGCGCCGTCGCGATCGTCGTCACCAGCCCCGAGCGGGCCCGAGACCTGCCCAACCCGCCGGTCACCATCGCCGCTGCCGCCCAGGGCAGCGCCGCCGACCAGTACGTGATGACCTCCTACTACCGCGACGAGATCGGCATCCCCGAGATGGGCGTGGTCGCCAAGGATCTGTGGCGCCAGTCCGGCCTCACCCCGGCCGACATCGACACCGCGGTGCTCTATGACCACTTCACCCCCTACGTACTCATGCAGCTCGAGGAGCTCGGCTTCTGCGGCAGGGGAGAGGCCAAGGACTTCGTACGCGACGGGGCCATCGAGCTCGGCGGACGACTGCCCGTCAACACCCATGGCGGCCAGCTCGGCGAGGCCTACCTGCACGGCATGAACGGCATCGCCGAGGGCGTACGGCAGGTGCGCGGCACCTCGGTGAACCAGGTCGCGGGCGCCGCGCATGTGCTCGTGACCGCCGGCACGGGCGTACCCACGAGCGGGTTGGTGCTCAAAGTGGACAGATGATGGTGTTGGCCGAGCAGCCCCGCCGCAGCGATGGTCCCGCGTACACTGGTGCCGTCGATGTAAGCCCACGTGAAGACGCAATGGTGGGGCAGATGGGCAGATTCCCTGTAGGCGCACGGGCGTTGGGGCGCCAGACAAACGCTTCGCGATCGCTTCTACATGCCGTTCTCATCCCGACGGTTGCGCTTGCAGTCGGGATGGCATGCGGCGGTTGTGGTACCCAGAACGAGTCCTCTGCGAGTGGGGACCGTGATGGCAAGACGCATGGCGCGGAAGCTCTTTCAGAGCCGTCGTGTGGCGAGGTCTGGTCTGATCCAGAGCCTGGCGGTCTGACGGTCGACGTTGGGTGGCCAGACTCGGTCAGTGCCGCCCGAGGATCCACCATACGCGTAACGGTTGCGAACAACACTCGCCAGAAGCTTAGCGGCTCCGCATCATGGCAACTGCTACTTCTCGACGGCGAAGCGCGAGTGGTGGCCGTCCTGATCGACCCTTCGCTTTCCGATCAAAGGTGGGAACTGGAAAGTGGGCACACGAAAATCGATGCGATGTCGGTGAAGCGCTTTGTGGAATGCCAGACCCTGAACATCCTGAGTCCAGGCACATATGGAGCCGTGGTCAGGGTTAAGTTTGCAGGTCGTTGGGGTATTGATCACGTTGGGGAAATCGCTGTGAAACAGTAGGGTTTCCCGGCGACTTCTACACGCTTAAGGTGGAGCAATCATGGCGACACCAGGTGCACGTTCGTGGCATTTAGGGCCCCCGAAAGACCTCGATAGAGCCAGTCTCCGAAACAGTCGGTGCCATTTCGAGTGTACGCGACCGTCGTAGTGTTGGTTTCGGCGACCAGCCCGTAACCAACGTGCGCGACATAAACTGGACCTCCGCTGTCGCCATAGCAGGCCGCCCCTTGCGACACTCCGCCAACGGTGTCTTGTATTACTCGAGCGAAGCCCGTGTTTCCAGTGAGTGGGCTCTGATATCCGACGCTTTTCACGTATCCGCAACTTGTCCCGCCGGTTGTGCCTGACGCGCATACGTAGTGGCCGACCAATGGTCCGCTTGTCCCAGGGGTTGCGGATATGGTATATGACTCATTCCGGGTTGTCGGGTATGAAGGGCTCGAGCTTGACGCGACGAATACGCGGTTGGGCCCAGCGGCGATGGACGATGACTCGCGGATGATCCCGGCATCCTGGCTGGATGTGTACACGCCGTTTCCATGTTGCGGGCCGACGGCGTATGTAGAGATGCCGTCTGACCAGATTGCGGACCAAGCAGTTCCGGGCGCGGCAAAGCAGTGAGCTGTCGTTATCAGGTATCTCAAGTTGTCAGAATTGCTTGCGACATTGAACCCGGCGCTGCAAGCGGCACCAGCTCTAGTGATCCCAACACCGCCGCGGATTGGGTCGCTGCAGCCCATCAAGACGGTGGGCGAGGGATACGAGCATGCAAGTTGGGCCTTCCGCGGGTCTTCAAGTGGGCCATCATATAAGCGGGTCGTGACAGCGCTTCCGTAATCTGACGCAATTTCAGATCTAGCAGTTTCGAGGTAGTTGGATGAACGGTTGAGGAAGACCTCCACAGAGTTCGACCAAATGTCAACTGCGGTGGCGACTCCGTCTTCAAGGGCGAGGCCCGTGCGTATAGTGTTTTGAACTTGTTCAAGGTGCTGGAGCGAGTGCGCAACCGGATCTACTTCATATCTCGTACCCTGCGGGAGCATTGACCGAATAGATTCATTGACGCGCGTGTCTAGGGATGTAAAGAGAAAATGAGGGGTTCCGTCTCTATCGCGATCAATGTATGCGCCCCCGAACGTCTCCGGATAAGCCTCTTGCAGCTTCTTAGAAGCTTCTATAAGTATAGGTTGGAGTTCGATCCTGGCCTCGGCGGTCGCTGGGTCCATTCCGTAGAAGCCAACGAGGTGTGCGGCGGCCGGGTCGATATTCCCCGCCTCCTGCGCGTAGGCACGGGTGCCGAGTGGCATGACCGCCATTGGTAATATGGTGAGCAGTGTGATGACCAGGGACCTCACGGTTCTCCGTTTAATATCAATCACGCTGCGTCGAGTCTTAGACATGAGTTCGGCTTACCCGATCTCCTGTCGTGGGCGCAATACTGCGGAGAAGTTCAACGGCCGGTCTGAGAATTTATTCCCCTGGTCCCTATTGACGTGGCCAAGGTGGGTAATGTGGTTACGGCCCCAATGGTATCCAGTTCCAGGACCTTGGTAACGAGTCCCGCGCGTTGCACGGAGGCGACAGCCGAAGGCGTGTGCCCAGGTGCGCGGTACATCGGTGAACCAGCTCGACGGAGCCTCCCATGTGCTCGTCACCGCGGTCACCGGCGTACCGACGAGCGGATTGGTGCTGAAACGTTGATGCGGACGCGGCGGTAGGTATCAGCGACCGAGGATCTCGTCGGCAAGTCGGTGTAGCGGTATGACCAGGTCGGTGTAGTCGCCCATGCGGGTGCGGCTGAGCATGCGTGCGATCGCGAGGAGCTGTGCACGACGCCCGTCGGGTGAGTCGAGCACGTGGGTGAAGCGATGCCGGATCGTGGCCGCGGTTTCGGGCAGGAGGAGGCTGTGGCAGTACAGGGTGGCGATGTCGTAGCCGGATGGGGCCAGGCCCCACTGTTCCCAGTCGAGGATGACGAGAGTGGGGGCGGTGAGGTTTGCCCAGTGCAGGTCGCCGTGAGAGGCCACCCAGCGCTCCACCTGGGGGTGGATGCGATCGCCGAAGTATTCGCGCAGTTGCTGGGTGACGTCGTCCTGGTCCTTCGTTTGCCGCGTGGTGGACACGGTGGCGAGCGCATCGAGCGACGTACGCAGCTGGTCCAGCCACACGTCGTCGATGGCCGGAGGTGCTGTCGCGGCGGGAACGGGCGAGGCCGGAGCTTGGTCGACCAGCGTCATCACCTCAGTGCGGAACCAACGCTCCTCGTCACGGATCTCGGTGGAGTCGAGGACGATCGGCTTGGGGACGCCGAGGATCTTGTTGGCTTCGGTGTTGCCGACCCAGAACGGCGCTTCAGCCCACTGGGGTTGCTCGGTGACGGTGCGAACCCAAACTCTCTGACCATCGCGCGTGGCGCTGCCGGACACAGAACGGTCGTACCAGCCCCACCGCCGCTCCGGATCCAGGACGCAGCCGAGCGTGCTGGCGGCCTCCAGGTGCGAGTCGGTGAGGCGTCGGCGGTGGGCCTGGTCGGCTGGGCTGAGGGACGTGCTCACCGGTGGGTGGTCTCCTCGTCGATGACGTGGCGAAGGTAGGCGCGGGGGTCGGTCATGTAGCGGCGCCAGTGGAAGACCAGGTCGAGGTCTTCCCAGGCTGCGCGGCGGAAGCCGTGCTCGCCGACCTCGATGATGTCGGCTCCCGGGGTTGCGGCCAGAACCGGGGAGTGGGTGGCGCAGATGACCTGGGCGCCGGTCTGGCCGAGCTCGTGCATGAGCGAGACGAGGCGGACGCTCGAGGTGAACGACAGTGCGGCCTCGGGCTCATCCATCAGGTAGAACCCGGGCTCGTCGAACATCGCGTCGAACACGGTGAGGAACCCCTCGCCGTGACTCTGGGTGCTGGTGTCGTCCTCCCAGTAGCCCGGCAGCCCGTTGACGGTCTCCATGAACCCGAAGGCGGTCTCGGCACGAAGGAAGTAGCCCTTGCGCCGCCGGCGAGAGCCGCGACGTGCGGTGTGCCCGGCGGCGGTGGTGTCGAAGTCGACCACCTCACCCAACGGGGTCTTGGGCCGGTCGTTGACGTACTTCCGGCCGGCGCGGCCGCCGTGCGCATCCAGTCCCCATGCCTCGGCGAAGGCCTCCACCAGAGTGGACTTGCCCGACCCGTTCTCGCCCACCAGGAACGTGACCGGGCTGCGGAACTCCATGCCTTCACGAGCGAGCTGGTTCACGCAGGGTATGTCGAACGGCCAAGCCCACACGTCAGGGTCCCCGGCGGGCAGATGGCGGTTAGGGATGTACGCGCGCGTCGCGAGCAACGAGTCCACCTGCACAACGGTACGGGCTAGTGCTCGTAGAATGGCCAGCAGCGGCGCCCGGGCCCGCACGGTTGGCATGAGGGGCTGCACTTCGGGCTGCAGTTCGGGTTGCAGGCCGGGCCGCACCGGGGGTGGCACTTGGGGTTGCAGGCGGGGCTGCATGGCGTCGAGGGGCGGCAGGCCACGGTGTCTTCCCCCATCTCAGCCTCGTGCTCGTGATCGCAGTGGTGATCGGTGAAGCCGAGCTCGGTGCGGCGCTGGGTCATCGCCGGGCCGGTGACGATGTCGACCAAGGTGGCGTGGTGGACGTTCCCGGCCGACATCCACCGTGAGAAGACGCAGGGCCAGACCGACCCGTCCGGGCCTACGGCGACCACGCCGTCGCCGCAGTTGCCGCACAGCTCCGCGATCGAGGCGTCGCGGTCGCGGAGCCCTCGGCCGACCTGGCGCAGATGGTCCACGCCGAACTCGGTCACGCCCACGTCGGCCAACTCGCGTGCCGCTGCATCGACGTCCTGGCCCTCGCGTATCCCGATGATGCCCGCGCGCACCGGGATTCCGCGGCGTACCGCCTCTGCGAGGTTGTCCTTCGTGCGGGCGTGGGTGTTGCGGCGCACGATCAACTGATGCTCGCCAGGGTCGGTGGAGTACCAGGAACAGGCGAGACGTACACCCGGCTGATCGAACGCCTTCCACAGGACAGGGGAGACGTGAACGAGGTTGGAGAAGACCTCCACCTCGAGACCCCGCTCAAGGGCATACTCGATGAGAGCCGACAGATCAGGGTGAAGGGTTGGCTCGCCGCCGATGAACTGCACCATGGTCACGCCGAGTGCCACGCACTCGTCGATGATCCGTTCCCAGTCGGTGACGGTCATGGTGCCGTGGTTCCCGGCTGGCCCAGACTCGGCGTAGCAGTGGACGCACTCGAGTTGGCAGCGGCCGGTGATCTCCAGCCACACGAACCCGAGACGGCTACTTGCTGCCGAGGGGACATCCTCGATG
Source organism: Nocardioides turkmenicus (assembly GCF_011045035.1). GTDB lineage: Bacteria > Actinomycetota > Actinomycetes > Propionibacteriales > Nocardioidaceae > Nocardioides > Nocardioides turkmenicus. Next base: position 84,617 of record NZ_JAALAA010000013.1, on the reverse strand, counting down.
ATCTGGATCATTGGGTGCTCCTCGCAGGGATGATTTCGGCTGTGCTGGCCTCGGCAACCCGCCGCCACAGACGATTGAGGCGACGGGCCGGCGAGGAGACTTAGAGGTTCTGGTGAGAGGTGGCGTCGTTGAACACGTCTTCGTGGTGGAACTCCGCGAGCAGTCCGGCTGCCGTCGCGGCTGCGGTCGTGATGGTCTCCCTGGGCACGTCGCACATCCTCAGCACCGCTTCTGCGATGCGATTCGCTCGCTGTGGGGTCATCGCCGTCCCGGCGTTGCGGATGCCGGTGACGACTTCGATCGAGTGCATCAACATCTCGCCCAGCTCTGGGGCGTCGATGTCAGCGGTCACGGCGACTGAGGCGGCTTGGAGGCCGATGCGGCCGTAGGCGTCAACCAGTTCGCGGCGGGTGTGCTGGAACTCGGTGTAGATCTCGCTGTTGGTTACGTCGGACTGGGCGTAGAGGATGCCGACGTTGTGGGGTGCCTCGGCCAGAGTTCGGATGTCGATCAGCGCGAGGAGGTAGAGCGCGGTCGCGTGAGTCTCGGGCGGTACGAGCGCCTCGATCTTCTCGACCTTGTCCACTGTGGGACGTACAGAGCGCTGCAAGAGCTCGGCGAGGATCTCGTCCTTCCCGGCGAAGTGGTAATACAAGCTCGCTTGCCGAATGCCGACCCGCTCCGCGATCTCCCGGGTCGAGGTAGCCGCAAAGCCGCGAGTGACGAACAGTTCCGCCGCCGCGTTGAGCACCTGGTCACGTGGCGATGCGGCGCTGGTGCTTGGGACATGCCGCGGACGTCCGGGGGCCGCACGCCGAGATCTCATTCAATTTCCTCCGGTTGGTGGCGACGGTGGCCACGTATGCTCGTGGCGTCACACAGGTCGCTGGCGCACTTCGCCTGGATTCAGCGTTGAGGGAACGGGACCGACATCTCCACGAACACTCGGTAGACATCAACCGATATCGGCGGACATCGACCGACATTCAGGCTGAGTCACTGACGTCGGGCCGTGTGCTCGGGCAAGGTGTAAACAGGAGGACGACCAAATGACATCAACTGCACCTCGTACGACGCTCGAGGCGATCAAGATCGAGCGCGGTCTGACCTGGCGTGATGTCGCCCGTTCGGTTGAACGCGCCTCGGCGACGGCCGGTGGTCGGTCTGTAACGCTCTCCGAGGATCACGCGCGGCGACTTGGCACCCGCGCGCTCGGCGAGGTTCAGCCGACACCGGCGATCGCTCGGGCGTTGGAAGGCGCTTTTGGTCATCCGGTCGCGGTCCTTCTCGGGCCCCACGATCCGGCTGCAACAGCGCCGGCCGGACGCCCCAGCTACCAGGAGGCTCTCACCATGGCTGCCGAGAAGGCCCGCCACCTAGCACTGAACATGCCCGGCATCGACGACTACTCCCTGCTCGAAGAAGAGCTGCGCGACCTTGCCCGGGCCTACCCGGTGCAGGCTCTTCCCGAGTTGATCAACCCGCTGGTCACGCTCCAGGACGCCGTTCACCAGGCGATCCTGACCCCCCGCCGACCGGGCGACGCCGCCCAGCTCTTCAGCATCGGCGCCGTCACGGGCGGAATCCTTGCCAAGGCGTCCCATGATCTCGGTGACCCGCGAGCCGCCGTTACCCAGGCGCGCACCGCACTGATCCTCGCCGAGCAGGCCGGAAACACGACCGTTGCGGCCTGGCTGAACGGGCTGATGGCCCTGATCGTCTACTGGGACGGTCGGCCACAGGAGTCGCTCCGCTACGTCGACCGAGGCTTGGCAACGAACGCAGTGAACAGCGCCACGCTGTGGCTGGAGTCGTCAGGCGCACGAGCATGGGCCCGCCTCGGCAACGAGGAGCAGGCGACCCAGAGCATCCACCGTGCCGATGAGATCGCCGACGCCATGGAACCCACCGACCTCGATGGACTCGGTGGCATCCTCACCTTCACCGACGCACGCGCCGCCTACTATGCCGCTGACGCCTTGAGCTGGCTACCCAACCACCCTGAAAGCGTTGGTGCCGCACAAGAGGCAGTCGACGCATACAGCGACGACACACGAGACACCTGGGCCTTCGGCGATGCCGCCGGAGCTCGGTGTGATCAAGCGATCATCCGGATCGCCAACGGCGAGGTCGAGGGGGCGGCTGAGTCCATCGCCCCGGTGCTCGAACTCCCACGTGACCTTCGGATCGGGGGCGTCGTGAAGAGCGTCCAACGAGTCGGAGCTGCGGCTGACGCGGCCTCCGATAGCAAGGCCGCCGACGAGCTGCGCGGTCAGGTCGAGGCCTTCGTCGCTCGACCGTTGACGATGCACCCATGACAGGGCGTACCCCGTCTGAGCCTCTCAGACTGCCTGCAGGTTCGTTGCTGCTGCGAGACTTCGAGGCAAGCGACACCGACGGCGTACTTTCGATTGTCGGCGACGAGCGAGTCACTTACTGGCTCAGCTTCGCATCTCGTGATCGAGCTGAGGCGCAATCCATGCTCGATGGGATCCTCAAGCGACAGCTTGAGACGCCACGCAGCGAGTATTACCTTGCCATCGCTGATTCGGACTCCCCAGAGACCGTAATCGGGTTCGTCCGTCTCGGCCTGGGAGGAGTCAAGGCCGCCGACTTGGGCTACGCGTTGCGACACGAGTGGCAGGGCCGCGGCATTGCTCGAGCGGCGGTGTCGCGGATGATCGAGTTCGGATTCGGAGACCTCGGCCTGCACCGACTGACGGCCAACATCGGGCCACAGAACACCGCCAGCATGCGGCTGGTGGAATCGCTGGGCTTCCAGCGCGAGGGCACGATCCGCGACCACGTACACACCAACGGAGCCTGGCGCGACAGTGTCTCCTTCTCACTACTCGAAGGTGAGTGGCAGCCCGCGGCCGTGTGACGCTCGCGCCCGGGGGACCAAGGTATCAACGTTCTGTCCGGCCTGGAGATGTTTCGTCGCGGCAGCCTCCACGGCGCTACTCCCGGCGCCGGAGCTCAGGTCGCCGTTCTTGACGGCTACGACCATGGGTTGACGTCGATGGCAACCATCGCGTCCGCCCCAGGAGTCACCGCTGAACTCCCTCATGGGCTGCGCTGTGCTGCTGAAGCTTGCGCAAACTCTTGCAGCGACTTGCTCCGCCCTGCGCTGCTTCTTTGAGATGTCTCCCCGCAAGGGGTTGACGTGTGACAGCGATCACTTCTACCGTCGGGCTGCAAGATCTTGCAGCAAGATTCAAGCGATCAGGCCCGTGCATCTCCGGCCGTACGCCCCCACTACGTCGCCAAACAGCTCTGGGAGGAACCATGGCCAGAAAGTCGATATCTGCCACCCTTGCCCTCGCGGCGGGAACCGCCGCCGCCCTCACCTTCCCCGCCCCAGCACAGGCCGCGCCGCCGGGAGACAAGGACGTCACCGCGGTGATGTTCGAATGGAAGTTCGCCTCGGTTGCCCGCGAATGCACCGACACCCTGGGCCCGGCCGGCTACGGCTACGTCCAGGTCTCCCCGCCCCAGGAGCACATCCAGGGCCCGCAGTGGTGGACGTCCTACCAGCCCGTCAGCTACCGGATCGCGAGCCGGCTAGGTGACCGCACCGCCTTCAAGAACATGATCGACACCTGTCACGCCGCCGGCGTGAAGGTCGTCGCCGACGCCGTCATCAACCACATGTCCGCAGGCTCCGGCACTGGCACCGGCGGGTCGTCCTACAGCAAGTACGCCTACCCCGGCCTCTACTCCTCCTTCGACCTGGACAACTGCACTGCGCAGATCACCAACTACCAGGACCGCACGAACGTCCAGGAGTGCGAGCTGGTCGGCCTCGCCGATCTCGACACCGGCGAGGACTACGTACGCGGCAAGATCGCCGGCTACCTCAACGACCTGCTCTCGCTCGGCGTCGACGGCTTCCGGATCGACGCCGCCAAGCACATGGCCGCCTCCGACCTGGCGAACATCAAGTCCCGGCTGAGCAACCCGAACGCCTACTGGAAGCAGGAGGCCATCTTCGGCGCGGGCGAGGCGGTCTCGCCCAGCGAGTACCTCGGCAACGGCGACGTCCAGGAGTTCCGCTACGCCCGTGACCTGAAGCGGGTCTTCAACAACGAGAACCTCGCCTACCTGAAGAACTACGGCGAGGGCTGGGGCTACATGTCCTCGGGCAGCTCAGGCGTCTTCGTCGACAACCACGACACCGAGCGCGGCGGCGACACCCTCAACTACAAGGACGGCGCCAACTACACCCTGGCCAACGTCTTCATGCTGGCCTGGCCCTACGGCTCGCCCGACATCAACTCCGGCTACGAGTGGAGCGACAAGGACGCCGGCCCGCCCAACGCCGGCAGGGTCGACGCCTGCTGGCAGGACGGCTGGAAGTGCCAGCACGCCTGGCCCGAGATCAAGAAGATGGTCGCCTTCCGCAACACCGCCCGCGGCCAGGCCGTCACCGACTGGTGGGACAACGGCTACGACGCCATCGCCTTCGGACGAGGCAGCAAGGCATACGTCGCGATCAACCACGAGTCCTTCTCGCTGACCCGCACCTTCCAGACGTCGCTGGCAGCGGGCACCTACTGCGACGTACAGAGCGGCAGGAGCGTCACCGTCAACGGCTCCGGCCAGTTCACCGCCACCCTCGGCGCCAACACCGCCCTGGCGCTGCACGTCGGCGCCAAGTCCTGCAGCTGATCCCTCGGCCGACCGCCCGGCGCCGACCCCCATGGGCGCCGGCCGGTCGGCCACTTCGCGCGACCCGCACGACCCTCGCATGCCCGGCACAATCAGAGAGGCCCTCACAGTGAATCGAAGAAGTGGCGCACCCGGCGCGCCCCGGATGGCGGCGACCGTGGTCGCGGCCGCAATGCTCGCCACGGCGCTGCAGACGGCCACACCGGCCTCGGCGGCGGCACCTCCGAAGCCGCCCTCGGACGCGAAGCTGGCCGCCGAGCCCGCCCGCCACGAGGCGACGCAGGAGCAGTTCTACTTCGTGCTGCCCGACCGGTTCGCCAACGGCGACACCTCCAACGACAAGGGCGGCCTGACCGGCTCGCGGCTGTCGACCGGGTTCGACCCGACCGACAAGGGCTTCTACCAGGGCGGTGACCTCCAGGGTCTCACCGAGCGCCTCGACTACATCAAGGGCCTCGGCACCACCGCGATCTGGATGGCGCCGATCTTCAAGAACAAGCCCGTCCAGGGCGAGGGTGCGAACGCCTCGGCCGGCTACCACGGCTACTGGATCACCGACTTCACCCAGGTCGACCCGCACTTCGGCACCAACGAGGATCTCGAGACGCTCGTCGACGAGGCCCACGCCAAGGGCATGAAGGTCTTCTTCGACGTCATCACCAACCACACCGCCGACACCGTCAACTACGCGGAGAAGAAGTACGGCTACCGCCCCAAGGGCGCCTTCCCCTACCTGGATGCCGAGGGCCGCCCGTTCGACGACGCCGATCCCGCCTCGGATCGTGTGAAAGTCGATGGCGACTCGTTCCCCTACACCCCGGTCAACACCGGCGAGATGGTGCCGTCCTGGCTCAACGACCCGACGCTCTACCACAACCGCGGTGACTCCACCTGGGAGGGCGAGTCGACCACCTACGGCGACTTCAGCGGCCTGGACGACCTGTGGACCGAGCGCCCCGAGGTCGTCGAGGGGATGAAGAAGATCTACCAGCGCTGGGTCCGCGACTTCGACATCGACGGCTTCCGCATCGACACCGTCAAGCACGTCGACCTGGACTTCTGGACCGAGTGGGCGACCGCACTGGACGCCTACGCCGCCGAGCAGGGGCGCGAGGACTTCTTCATGTTCGGCGAGGTCTACTCCGCCGACACCGACGTCACCTCGCCGTACGTCACCCGCGGCCGCCTCGACTCCACCCTGGACTTCCCGTTCCAGGACGCCGCCCGCGCGTACGCCTCGCTCGGCGCCCCGGCCGACCGGCTCGCAGGGGTCTTCGCCGACGACTACAAGTACGCCACCGACAAGGCCAACGCCTACGAGCAGGTCACGTTCCTCGGCAACCACGACATGGGCCGGATCGGCACGTTCCTTCGAGCCGACCACCCGGACGCGAGCGACGCCGAGCTCGTCCAGCGGGCCCGGCTCGCCAACGAGCTGATGTTCCTCTCCCGCGGCAACCCGGTCGTCTACTACGGCGACGAGCAGGGCTTCACCGGCGCCGGCGGCGACAAGGACGCTCGCCAGACGCTCTTCGCGTCCGAGACTGCCGACTACCTCGACGACGACCAGCTCGGCACCGACCGCACCCATGCTGCCGACGCGTACGACACCAGCCACCCGATCTACACCGCCATCGCCGCGCTGGCGAAGGTCCGCAAGGACCACCCGGCCCTGACCGACGGCGCCCAGAAGGAGCTGCACGCGGAGGGCTCCGTCTACGCGTTCTCCCGCACCGGCGATGACCGCGAGTACGTGGTCGCGGTCAACAACGCGACCGAGCCGAAGACCGTCAGCCTGCCCGTCGAGTCGGCGTCCTTCGAGACGATCTACGGCGGCGAGGCCACCGCAGCGTCCGTCGGCGGCGAGATCGAGGTGACCGTCCCGGCCCTGTCCTCCGTCGTGCTGCGCGCCGAGTCCGAGCTCCCCGACGCCGGCGCGAGGCCCACGCTGACGCTGACCGCCCCCGAGGCCGGTGCCACCGGCACGGTCACGCTCTCCGCCGACCCGGGGGAGACCGACGGCGCCCGCGTCGTCTTCGCCGCCCAGATCGGCAACGGGAAGTGGCGCACTCTCGGCTCCGTCGACCACGCGCCCTACAAGATCACCCAGTACGTCCCCGCGGCCGTGGCCGAAGGCACTGCTCTGCGCTACAAGGCCGTGGTCGTCGACCGTGACGGACGCACCGCGAGCGACCTCGCCGAGACCACGGCCGGGAAGGCTCCCGAGGCGGAGAACCCGAGCGCCGTCGACCGCGACTACGCGGTCGTGCACTACCGGCGCGCCGACGGCGACTACACCGGCTGGACGCTGCGAGCCGGCGACCAGAGCGGCGAGTTCAGCGGCCGCGACGCCTACGGTGCCTTCGCCTGGATCAAGCTCCCCGACGGCGCGTCCTCGGTGACGTACACGGTCGAGAAGGACGGCGCCACGGACGGCACCGAGCAGACGATCGACCTCGCCGAGACCGGCGAGGTCTGGGTCGAGGCCAGCGGCGACGGTCAGCTGACCACCAGGCCCGACGGCGTCTACCCGGCGCCGGACACGTCCAAGGCCGTCATCCACTTCCACCGTCCCGACGGCGACTACGACGGCTGGGGCCTGCACACCTGGACCGGCGCCGCGAGCCCGACCGAGTGGTCCAAGCCGCTGCAGCCCACCGGCAAGGACGCGTACGGCGTCACCTTCGAGGTGCCCCTCGTCGACGGCGCGACCTCGCTCAACTACATCGTCCACAAGGGCGACGAGAAGGACATCCCCAACGACCGCTCGCTCGACCTGACGACGTACGGCCACGAGGTGTGGCTCAACTCCGGCGACACCGGCTACCTGCTGCCGTCCGTCGGCTCGGCCCCCGAGCTCGATCTGACGAAGGCGCACGCGCAGTGGATCGACGAGACCACCGTCGTGCTGCCGGAGGAGAAGGCGAGCGGGTCGGCACTGTCCACGCAGCTGGTCTACGACCGCGACGGCGGCATCACCGTCGAGGACGGTGCGCTCAGCAGCGAGGGCCGCTGGCTGCGGCTCCAGCCCGCGTCGCTGACCGACGAGCAGGAGGCACGGTTCCCGCACCTGAAGGAGTACGCCGCGTTCACCGTCGACACCCGTGATCGTGACCGGATCCGCGAGGCCCTCGCCGGCCAGGTCGTGCTCACCCAGCGCATCGGCAACGGCGCCCTGGTCACCGGCACCGGCGTCCAGACGCAGGGCATCCTCGACGACCTCTACGCCGAGAAGGCGGAGAAGGCGTCGCTCGGGCCGGTGTTCAAGGGCGGCAAGGCCACGCTGTCCGTGTGGGCGCCGACCGCCCACGACGTGAAGCTCGAGCTGGGCGACAGGACCGTGCCGATGCGCCGCGACCACGCCAGCGGCGTCTGGTCGGCGACCGGCTCTGCCGCGGCCTGGCGCGGCAAGGAGTACCGCTACGTCGTGACGGTCTGGGCGCCGAGCGTGCAGAAGCTCGTCACCAACAAGGTCACCGACCCCTACTCGGTCGCGCTCACCGCCGACTCCGAGCGCAGCCTCGTCGCCGACCTCGGCGACGGATCGCTCGCCCCGAAGGGCTGGTCGACGCTGAAGAAGCCCGAGGCCGTGGCCTTGAAGGACGCCCAGATCCAGGAGCTCCACATCCGCGACTTCTCCATCGAGGACGCGACCAGCGACCACCCGGGCCGCTACCTCGCCTTCGCCGACAAGGACAGCGACGGCGCCAAGCACCTGCGGAAGCTCGCCGAGTCCGGCACGTCGTACGTCCACCTGCTTCCGGCCTTCGACATCGCCACGATCCCGGAGCGGAAGTCCGACCAGACCACCCCCGACTGCGACCTCGAGTCCTATGCGGCCGACAGCGAGAAGCAGCAGGAGTGCGTCGCCGCAGCGGCGGCCCGGGATGCGTACAACTGGGGCTACGACCCCTACCACTACACCGTCCCGGAGGGCTCCTACGCCACCGACCCGGACGGCGCCGACCGGACCGTTGAGTTCCGGCAGATGGTGAAGTCGCTCAACGAGGACGGCCTGCGGGTCGTGATGGACGTGGTCTACAACCACACCACCAGCAGCGGCCAGGCGAAGACGTCCGTGCTCGACCGGATCGTGCCCGGCTACTACCAGCGGCTCCTCGCCGACGGCTCCGTCGCCACCTCCACCTGCTGCGCGAACACCGCGCCGGAGAACGCGATGATGGGCAAGCTCGTCGTCGACTCGATCGTCACATGGGCCAAGGACTACAAGATCGACGGCTTCCGCTTCGACCTGATGGGCCACCACCCCAAGGCCAACATGCTGGAGATCCGCAAGGCCCTCGACGCCCTCACCCTCGAGAAGGACGGCGTCGACGGGAAGAGCATCATCCTCTACGGCGAGGGCTGGAACTTCGGCGAGATCGCCGACGACGCCCGCTTCGTGCAGGCCACCCAGAAGAACATGGCCGGCACCGGCATCGCCACGTTCAGCGACCGGGCCCGGGACGCCGTACGCGGTGGCGGCCCGTTCGACGCCGACCCCGGTGTCCAGGGCTTCGCGAGCGGTCTCTACACCGACCCGAACTCCTCGGCCGCGAACGGCACCGAGGCGGAGCAGCGGGCGCGGCTGCTGCACTACCAGGACCTGATCAAGGTCGGGCTCTCCGGCAACCTCGCCGACTACTCGTTCACCGACACGAACGGTCGCCAGGTGAAGGGCGCCGAGGTCGACTACAACGGCTCGCCGGCCGGCTACGCGGACGAGCCCGGCGACGCGCTCGCCTACGCCGACGCCCATGACAACGAGTCCCTCTACGACGCGCTCGCCTTCAAGCTGCCCGCGTCCACCAGCACCGCGGACCGCGCTCGGATGCAGGTGCTCGCGATGGCGACCGCCGCGCTCTCCCAGGGGCCGGCGCTCTCCCAGGCCGGCACCGACCTGCTGCGCTCGAAGTCGCTGGACCGCAACTCCTACGACTCCGGCGACTGGTTCAACGCGATCCACTGGGACTGCGAGGACGGGAACGGCTTCGGGCGGGGGCTGCCTCCGGCGGCCGACAACAAGGACAAGTGGCCGTACGCCAAGCCGCTGCTCGCGGAGGGGAACGTCCCCGGCTGCCCGGAGATCGAGGGTGCCTCGGCGGCTTACCAGGAGCTGCTGAGGATCCGTACGGACGAGGCTGCCTTCCACCTGGCCACGACCGCCCAGGTCCAGGAGAAGCTGTCGTTCCCGCTCTCGGGGAAGGAGGAGACGCCGGGCGTCATCACGATGCGCCTCGGCGACCTCGTGGTCGTCTTCAACGCGACCACGCAGACGCAGCAGCAGAGGATCACGGAGGCCGAGGGCGCCGGCTACCGCCTGCATCCGACGCAGGCCGACGGCTCCGACGAGGTCGTGAAGTCGTCCGCCTTCGACTCGGGATCCGGCACCTTCACGGTTCCCGCGCGGACGGTGGCGGTCTTCACCCGCTGACCCGAGAAATGGACGCGGCCCCGGCTCTTCGAGCCGGGGCCTGCGGCTTCCTGCCGGAAGCTGGGCGTCAGATCAGGACGGGCTGTTGCCGAAGACAGCGCCGACCACCACGAGTGCGATGACGACCAGGGCGGCGACGACCATGAGGCCGGCCGGGCTCCGGAAGTCGAACATAGGGATTCCTTTCGGCTAGTACGGCGACAGGCGTCGAGTGGGGACCGATGGCCTGCGGACGCGTCGGAAGCCAGGCACTGGCGATGTCCGCGGCGTCGCGTATACATAACCAGCCGAGCTCGCGATGCGCGTAGGGCACAAAGTCCCAAGTTTTACCGAAGTCATTCACGTTCGAAGGGATATGTGATATGGCAACAGTTCGCTCGATGGGCGTCTCCACAGACTAGCCGTACGCCCCTGCCGGCCGGGCACCGGTCCGACCTGAGACGCCGAGGCTGTGAGCCCCATCACCGAGGTCGGGGCGTCCTGGTGCGGTCACAGTCCGGCGGCGTGCCGGCCGGCCCGCCGTCCGAAGTACGAGCCGTCGCCCAGCTGCATGCCGGAGGCATAGCCCTTGGCGTCCTGGGCGAGGTTGGCCGCACAGGCGCCGGCGGCGTAGAGACCGGCGATCGCGGAGCCGTCCTCGCGGCGTACCTGTCCGTCGACCGTGGTCGCCAGACCGCCCATCGTGAAGCCGGCGTACATCGCCTTGCCGAGGGAGAGGTCGTAGGCGCCCCACGGGCCGGTGTCCTGCGGCTCGGTCCACTCGGGTGCCTTGTGGAGCTCCGGGTCATCGCCGTCGGCGGCGTGGGTGTTGTAGGAGGTCAGCGTCTCGTTCAGCGCCTCGAAGGGGACCCCGAGCCCCGCCGCCATCTCCTCGACCGTCTCCCAGCCGTCGATGAACGGGCACAGCGGCATCGTCGGATGCTCGATGTGGGCCGAGTCGACGATCAGGAAGGCCGCTGCGTCCGGCTGCTCCATGACGAAGGCGGCGGTACGCGCGTGGTAGGAGTCCTCCGCCACGAACCGCTTGCCGTGCTTGTTGACGATGATGCCGGTCAGCAGGATCGAGGGTGGGTAGAAGGGCGCGGTCTGGAACGGCTCGTCCATGAACCGCCAGCGGCCGCCCGCCGACGCGCCCAGGCGCAGCCCCAGGCCGTCGTCGTAGGTCGAGGCCAGGGGGAAGAGCTTCTCGCCGAGCCGGGGCGTGTGCTCGGCGACCATGTCGGCGTTGCCGACGAAGCCGCCGGCGGCGAGGATCACCGCGTTGGCGCGGATCGCGCCGCGCTCCTCGAAGCGGCGCCAGGCCAGGCCGACGACCCGGCCGTCTTCGATCACCAGGTTGGTGGCACCGGTCTCGTAGCGGATCTGGGCGGTGGTCTCGGCCAGGCGGTCGGCCATCCGGTCCACGACCAGCTTGGCTCCGCCGGTGTCGCCCGGGACCGGCACCTTGTGGCCACGCGGCGCGGGGACGGCGAGGTCGCGGAAGGGGTGGACCTTCTCGTTGCCGGTGTACATCAGCCCCTCGGTGCCGGGCTGGATCACCGCCTTGCCGGGCCAGAAGGAGCGCTCGAACTCGAAGCCCAGCGCCTCGAGCCAGTCGAAGTGCTCGACCGAGTCGTCGCAGTAGGCCCGGATCTTGTCGTCCTCGGGCTCCTTGGAGACGGCGTGGATGTAGTTGAACATCTCCTCGGGTGAGTCCTCGATCCCGGTCGCCTTCTGCACCGCCGTCCCGCCGCCGAGGTAGAAGTGGCCACCCGCCATCGCCGAGGTGCCGCCGGGCTCCGCCGCGCGCTCCAGGAGGATCGTACGGGCTCCTGCGCGGGCTGCCTCCAGTGCCGCGGCCCCACCGGCCACGCCGAAGCCGACCACGACCACGTCGGTCTCCTCCGACCAGCCGCCGAAGCGCTCCGCGACGTCGGCGGGGGAGAGTACGTCGGGCAGTGCTGTCCCGCTCATGCTGCCGCCCTCCCGTGTAACACGTCGTTCGTAGGACTATCCGGTCGTTCGAGTAGGGCGAGTAGTCCTACGAACAGCGTGTTACAGCTGTTTCGGCCCGCGCCGCTCATCGCACCTCCTCGCTTCGCTCGGTCGCTCCCTCGCTCGGCGCGAGCGGACGAGCAAGCTCGCCGCTCGACCTCGCTCCGGTCGCCTCCACGTAGCAGTCGGCGAGGACCGGTGCGCCGTCGCGGGCCGGATCTTCGGACGAGATCGTGGCCCTGACCAGGATCCTGGGCTCCTCGTCCCAGGCCTCGATCGAGATCGTCTCGCCGGGGAAGACGATCCCGGCGAACCGGGCACCGAAGCCGGCGACGCGGGTCGCGTCACCGTCCAGCAGCAGCCCGGTCGCCTCGCGCAGCACGATCCCGTAGGAGCACAGCCCGTGCAGGATCGGCTTGGGGAAGCCGGCCTTCGCGGCGAAGGCGGGGTCGGCGTGCAGCGGGTTGCGGTCGCCGCACAGCCGGTAGAGCAGCGCCTGCTGCTCCGTCACGTCGTACGCAGCGACAGCATCGGGCGCGCGGTCGGGAACCGGCACCGACGTGGACGGTCCGCGTTCACCGCCGAAGCCGCCCTCGCCGCGTACGAAGATCGAGCTTCTGACGGTCCACAGCGGGTCGCCGCCGGGGGTGGTGGCGACCCCCTCCTGGACGATGACGGCAGCCTTGCCCTTGTCCCAGACCTCCGCGATCCGGGTCGAGACGACGGCCTCGCCGGAGGTGGGGATCGGGCCGTCGACGCGGATCTCCTGGGAGCCGTGGAGCACCGCGGCCAGGTCGATGTCGCAGCCGGGCAGGTCGAGCGACGGCGGCTCGGTGACGTGGAAGGTCGGTGCCACGACGCCGAACGACGGAAGCACGGTCAGCGCCTCGGAGTCGAGCGTGTAGCGCAGCGCGGCCGGGTCGGTCGCGTCACCGGGACGCGAGCCGGCGCCGATGCCGAGGTGGTAGAGCAGCACGTCGGAGGAGGTCCACGAGAACGACTGCGACGGCAGCGAGGCGCCGATGGCCTTGGTCGGGTCGATGGGCATCAGTTGTCCTCCTCGGTCGAGACGGCGCAGTCCTCGGCGGCCAGGTAGCCGAAGACCAGGGCGGGGCCGATGGTGGCGCCGGGGCCGGCGTAGGTGCGGCCCATGACGGCGGAGGAGACGTTGCCGGCGGCGTACAGGCCCTCGATGGCGGAGCCGTCGGGCCGCAGGACGCGGGCGCGCTCGTCGGTGACCAGGCCGCCCTTGGTGCCGAGGTCGCCGGGGGCCATCTTGACCGCGTAGAAGGGCGCCTGGTCGATGACGTTGAGCGAGCAGTTCGGCGTGACGGTGGGGTCGGAGTAGTACTTGTCGTAGGTGGACTCGCCGCGGTGGAAGTCCTCGTCGACGCCTGACCTGGCGAACCCGTTGAAGCGCTCCAGGGTCTCGCGGAGCCCGTCGACGGGCACCTCGATCTTCTCCGCGAGCGCTTCGATCGTCGACGCCTTCACGACGACCCCGCTCTTGAGCCAGCGTCCCGGGAACGGCTGGCCGGGGCCGAGCCCGGCGAAGATGTAGCGGTTGCGGTAGCGCTGGTCGAAGACCAGCCAGGCCGGGACGTGGGAGACACCCGTCTCTTGACCGCGATAGATCTCGTGCACGGCCTCGACGTAGGGGAGCGCCTCGTTCATGAACCGCTTGCCGGCGCCGTTGACGATGATCGAGCCGGGCAGGTTGCGCTCGGCGAGCGCGAACCACGGGCGGCCCGGGAACGGGATCGTCGGGCCCCACCAGGACTCGTCCATCAGGTCGGTGTCCGCGCCGGCCGCGATCCCGGCGAGGATGCCGCCGCCGGTGTTGGAGAAGGCGCCGGTGGTCCACTCGACCGAGGTCGGGGCGGGCAGATACTTCTCGCGCATCTCCAGGTTCCGCTCGAACCCGCCGGAGCCCAGGATCACGCCGCGCCGCGCCCGGATCACGCTCGTCGGACCGGACTCCCCGTGGCGCACCTCGACGCCCACGACGCGACCACCCTCGGTGACCAGGCCGACGAGCTCGGTCTCGTAGCGGACGGGGACGCCGGCGTCCATGAGCCCCTTGCGCAGGGCGATCGCGAGCGCCGCGCCCATGGCGTACATCTTCCTGCCGAGCAGGCCGGCGAGGATCCGGGCGACGGCGATCTTGACCATCGTGATCGGGCCCCGGATGGTGCGCATGCCGAGGCTGATCTTCCGGAAGTCGGCCTGGGTGACGACCATGTTGGCCGGCGACTTGGTGTAGGGCGGGTGCAGCCGGTCGAGCTCGGAGCCGATGATCCGGGCATCCAGCGGGACCGGCTCGACGGAGCGGCCCGCGCCGCGGCCGCCGGGTGCCTCGGGGTGGTAGTCGGCGTAGTCGGGCACCCATGTGAACCGCACCGGGGTCTTCTCGCACACGAACGAGAGCACCTCGGGGCCGCGGTCGAGGAAGGTCTCGCGGCGCTCGGCCGGGACGACGTCGCCGACGATCGACTCGAGGTAGAGGCTGGCGGCCTCGGGGGAGTCCTTCTGGTGTGCGGCCTGGAGGGCGTGGTTGCGCGGGATCCACACGCCGCCTCCGGAGCGGGACGTCGAGCCGCCGAAGTAGGCGCTCTTCTCGACGACGACGGTCTCGAGCCCGTGGCGTCGGGCTGCAGCCAGTGCGGCGGTCATCCCGGCACCCCCGGCGCCGACGACGACGACGTCGTACGTCTCCTCGCCGTCGGCCGCCTCGGTCTTCGACTTCTCCATGGTGCTCCTCAACCTCGCCTGTCCCATAACTGAAACACGTTCTACCATAGACGACAGTCCGGGAAACACGCCCAGGGACTCGACAAAACTGAAACGTGTTCTAGTATTGACCCATCGGCAGCGCGCGGACCGCGCCGGCCGACGACATCTGGGACACCATGCAGGAAGGCAGAGCGGTGAGCGAACCGACACAGCGCCCCCACAAGGACGCACAGACCGTCAGGGACGGGGTGCAGGACCTGCTGCCCACCATCCGGGAGCGCGCCGAGGGGACCGAGCGCCTGCGGGTCGTGCCCGAGTCGAGCGTGAAGGAGCTGGAGGAGGTCGGCTTCTTCAAGCTGCTGCAGCCGGCCCGGTTCGGCGGGCTCGAGGCCGACCCGGTCGACTTCTACACCTGCGTACGCGACATCGCCTCCGCGTGCGGCTCGACCGGCTGGGTCTCCAGCGTCCTGGGCGTGCACCCGTGGCAGATCGCGCTGTTCGCCGACGAGGCCCAGCAGGCGGTCTGGGGCGAGGACCCCGACACCCGGGTCTCCTCCTCCTACGCACCGATGGGCAAGGCCTCGTTGACCGAGGGCGGCTTCAACCTCTCCGGACGCTGGTCCTTCTCCTCCGGCTGTGCCCACGCCACCTGGGTGCTGCTCGGCGGCCTCGTCTTCAACGAGGAGGGCCAGGTGGTCGACTTCCGTACGTTCCTGGTGCCCCGGGAGCGCTACGAGATCGTCGACGTCTGGAACGTCGTGGGCCTGGCCGGCACCGGTTCCAACGACATCGTGGTCGAGGACGTCTTCGTCCCGGAGGCGTTCACGCTGTCGATGGCCGAGACCGGACGCTGCAAGGGTCCCGGCCAGGAGGTCAACACCGGTGATCTCTACAAGCTGCAGTTCCACTCGCTGTTCACCACCACGATCACCACGCCCATCATCGGGATGGCCCGCGGCGCCTACGAGGAGCACGTGGCGATGCAGCAGAACCGGGTCCGCGCCTCCTACGGCGAGAAGGCGTCCCTGGACCCGTTCGCCGCGGTCCGGGTGGCGACCGCGTCCTCCGACATCGACGCCGCCTGGGCGCTGCTGATGAACAACATCCGCGAGCAGCAGGCCTACGTCGCCCGCGGCGAGAAGATCCCGATCGCCCAGCGGCTGCGGATCCGCCGCGACCAGGTCCTCGGTACGCAGCGGGCGATCGACGCGATCGACCTGCTGTTCGAGGCCTCCGGCGGCCGGGCCCTGGCCAACGGCACCCCGCTCCAGCGCGCCTGGCGCGACGCCCACGCCGGCCGCGTCCACGCCGCCAACGACCCCGAGCGCGCGCTGCAGATGTACGGCGCCTCGGAGTTCGGGCACAAGGTCGACCCGGGGATGTACTGATGACGCTCTCCAAGGACGACGTCGCGCACGACGTCGCGATCAAGACCGAGGCGGCGGGGGAGATCTCGCTGCGCTACTACGACCTGGGATCGGGCGACGAGGACCGGCTGCCGCTGGTGATGCTGCACGGTGGTGGCCCCGGGGCCTCGTCGTGGTCCAACTTCGGCTCCGCGCTGGAGGGCTTCGCGGCCGACTTCCGCACGATCCTCGTCGACCAGCCCGGCTTCGGCGCCTCGGACAAGCCGGAGGTGGTGGGCAACTACTACCGCTTCGCCGGCGACGCGGTGATCGCGCTCCTCGACGAGCTCGGCCTCGAGAAGGTGCACCTGCTCGGCAACTCGCTCGGCGGCGGGACCGCGATGCGGATCGCGCTGACGTACCCGGACCGGGTCGGCAGGCTGGTGCTGATGGGGCCGGGCGGGCTCTCGCTCAACCTCTTCCATGCCGACCCGACCGAGGGCGTACAGCGCCTGATGGACTTCTCCGGCAACCCCACCCGCGAGGCGCTGAAGGCGTTCATCTCGACCATGGTCGTCAACCAGAAGCTGGTCACCGACGAGCTGGTCGAGGAGCGGTTCGCCGACGCGACCGCGCCCGGCGCACGCGAGGCGATGGCGTCGATGGGGTGGTCGTTCTACAACCCGGAGACCGCCGAGGACGGCATGCTCTGGCGCGAGGCGCACCAGCTCAAGCACCACACCCTGCTCACCTGGGGACGCGAGGACCGGGTCAACCCGCTCGACGGCGCGTTCCCCGCCCTGAAGCTGATCCCCAAGGCGCAGCTGCATGTCTTCCCGCGGTGCGGGCACTGGGCACAGATCGAGGCCGCGGACGAGTTCCGCGAGATCGCGGTTTCGTTCTTGAAGAGGCACAAGGAGCGTACTGCCGAGGAGAAGCGATGAGCATCGACATCAAGTCCATGGGCTACGTACGCGTCGCCAGCACCGACCTGGAGGCGTGGCGTACGTTCGCGGAGAAGGTCCTCGGTCTGATCACGGCGAAGGGGCCGAACCCGGAGCACCTCTACTACCGCATCGACGAGGTTTCGGCCCGGCTCGTGATCGAACCCGGCGACCACGACCAACTCAGCTGCGTCGGCTGGGAGGTCGCCGACCACACCGCGCTGGGGCAGGCCCGCGAGCACCTGGAGAAGTCAGGTGTCGAGGTGGAGGAAGGCACGCCCGAGGAGCTCGCCGAGCGCCGGGTGCAGGAGATGCTGCGCTTCCGCGACCCGTTCGACAACGTCTTCGAGCTCTTCCACGGCATCACCTACGAGCGCCGCCCCGCGGTCTCGCCCTACGGCCACACCTTCGTCACCGGCGACCAGGGGATGGGCCACGTGGTGATCCCGGTCAGCGACGACGTACAGGCGCTGGAGTTCTACCGCGATACCCTCGGGTTCCGGCTGCGTGACTCGATGAGCATGCCCGGCGAGTTCGCCGGCAAGGAGCCCGGCACCAAGATCTGGCTGCGCTTCCTCGGGATCAACCCGCGCCACCACTCGCTGGCCTTCCTGCCGTTCCCCAACGACTCCAAGTGCGTCCACATCATGCTCGAGGTCGACAAGCTCGACGACGTCGGCCGGGCGCTGGAGCGGGTCAAGAAGTACGGCGCGAAGCTGTCGGCAACCCTGGGCCGCCACATGAACGACGAGATGGTCTCCTTCTACGTGAAGTCGCCGGGCGGGTTCGACATCGAGTTCGGCACCGAGGGGCTCCAGGTCGACGACGAGAAGTGGGTTGCCCGGGAGTCCACGGCCGTCTCGTACTGGGGCCACGACTTCGGCGTAGGCCAGTGATCGGGTATGCGTATAGAGGTGCCTGATGGGATGTCTCCCGATGCCGCCGAGAGCTGGCCGCATCCGGAGCTGATCGAGTCCTTCCACGGTCGCTTCGACTTCGAGGCGCCACCGTCTCCGCCGGAGACCCCTGCGGACGCCGAGGCGGACGCCCGGTTCCGTACGGTGCTGGGCCGGTTCGCCTCCGGGGTCACCGTGATCACGGCGCAGACCGCGGAAGGGCCGGTCGGGATGACCTGCCAGTCGTTCTCCTCGGTGTCGCTGCGGCCACCGCTGATCCTGTTCGCGCCCACCAAGTCCTCGCGCGCCTGGGCCCGGATCCGCCGGGCGGGACACTTCTCGGTCAACATCCTCGCCGCCGGCCAGGAGGCGGTCTCCAACCAGTTCGCCTCGCGAGCGGTCGACAAGTACGCCGACATCTCCTGGACCCCGTCGGCCCACCACGGCGACCCGCACCTGTCCGGCGCGGTCGGCTACCTCGACTGCGCCGTCCACTCGGTCCACGAGGAGGGCGACCACTACCTCGTCGTCGGTCGTGTCCTCGACCTCGAGGAAGGCACCGCCACCGAGCCGCTGCTCTTCTTCCGCAGCAACTACCGCGAGCTGGGCTGAGGCGGGCCCGTCAGGGGAGCTCGTCGAGGCGGCGGATGGCGTCGGCCTCGTCGGGGTCGGGGGTGGCCTCGTCGAGGAATGCCCGGGTGACCTCGACCGCGACATCGGGCGCGAGCCGCTTGAGGCTCATCGCGAGGACGTTGGCGTCGTTCCACAGCCGCGCCCCGCGGGCGATCCAGGGTTCCCAGGCGAGGGCGGCGCGTACGCCGGGGACCTTGTTGGCGGCGATCGCCGTGCCGGTGCCGGTCCAGCACATCACCACCCCGACGTCGGCGCGGCCCTCGACGACGGCTCGGCCGATGCCGGCGCCGAGGTCGAGCCAGGAGTCGGTGTCGACGACCTCGACCTCGCCGCGCTCCCGCAGCTCCGCGAGCACGGCTCGGGTCGTCTCGTTCTCGTCGTCGCTTCCGAAGGCGATCCGCATGGTGTCGAACCTACCGCCGTCCTCAGGCGTGCGTGGCCGGTCCGCCGGGTCCGGTCAGTTTCGCGCTGGGCTGGTCCTTGAGACTGGTGGTGAGCTCCCAGGTGCGCTCGTAGCCGGTGTGGGCGATGCGCCAGCCCTGCGGCGTACGCACGTAGCGGTCCTCGTAGAACGCGGCGCCCTCGAGGGCGAACTCGAAGGCCGGGGCGAAGACCTTGTCGTAGAGGTACCAGCGGCCGGTGGCGGCGTCGCCGTCGACGGCGATCTCGGGGTGGTGGAGGTGGTGCATCGTGATGATCTCGGCCGGCAGGTTGGTACGCATGTAGTCGACAAGCTCGCCGGGGGAGCCGAAGGAGAGCCCGGCGTAGTCGGCGGTCGCATCATCGCTGAAGCAGCCGGCGAACTCGTCCCACTGCTTGGTGTCGAGGAGGCGTACGTAGCGGTACTTGAGCTGCTCGATCTCCCTGATGTCACTCATGGCCCGAGCATAGTAGAACGTGTTCTATAAATGGGTGGCCTTTGTCGTGCCGTTCCGCCGCCGGTCGGCCGTACGTCACGACAAGGACCGCCGCCGAGGTGCAGGATCGCGGTGTGGACGGGATGGTCGAGCTGCGCGCGCGGCGCGCGGCACTGCTGGCGAACCCGCGGCTGACCTGGGTCTTCGGTGCCGACGACCCGGGAGTCGTGATGCGGGAGGCATGGGCCGGCGAGCTGCGGCTGCGGATCCACGTCCCGCAGGCCCGGCCGGCCCCTGTCGAGGGATGGCCGATCGTGCTGGCGTTCCACGGTGGTGGTTGGTGCTGGGGCTCGCCCGAGCAGTCGCGTTGGATGGCCGGGCGGATCGCCGCCCGAACCGGAGCCGTCGTCGTCGCGCCGGCCTACCGGCTCGCTCCGGAGCATCCCTACCCGGCTGCTGTCGAGGACTGCTGGACGGTACTGACGTGGGTGACGACGCACGCCGCCGACCTGGGTGCGGATGCCGGCCGGATCGCGGTGCTGGGCGACAGTGCGGGCGGGACGCTGGCGGCTGTCATGGCGCTCCGCGCCCGCGACGAGGGCGGACCGCAGGTCCGCGGCCAGGTGCTCATCTACCCGCTCGTCGACCTCGTCGGCCTGCGCGGGCCAGGATTTGGCGGGATCGTAAAGCACTACCTCGGCGGTGACGGGTCGCGCGCTGAGGAGTGGGCGGCCTCGCCGCTGCGCGCGGCGTCCCACGCTGGCCTGCCGCCGGCCCTTATCCTCACCGCCCGGTTCGACCCGCTCCGCCGGCATGCCGAGCGCTACGCCGAGGTGCTGCGTACGGCTGGGGTGGAGGTCGCCGTGCACAGCCCCACCCTGGCGACCCATGCCTATCTCACCCTGCCCGGGATCTCGCCCGCTTCCCGCGCCGGCCTGACTCGCGTGGTGACTTTCCTCGACCAGGTGCTGGTCAGCAAATGACGCCGACTCGGCGCGTCTGTCCCACGTGAGAATGCCGAGTCGGCGCAACTGTCTCGGGGAAGAGCGCCGAGTCGGCGCAACTGCTCCGAGCGCTCGGGACATTCGCGCCGAGTGGGCGCCGAAGTCTGGGACAGATGCGCCGACTCGGCGACGGGTGGTGGGACAGTTGCGCCGGGTCGGCGGTCAGGTGAGGTTCAGGCGGGTGGCGAGCTTGTCGAGGTAGGTGAGTACGCCGGCGGGTTCCGTGTCGGGGACGCCCCAGATCAGCTCGTCGGCGACGGACCACTCGGCCAGATCCTCGGGCGTGGGGCGCCTAGCGACCAGCACCCGGACCTCGGGCTTGCCCTCGCGTCCGGCCGACTCCCACTCGTCCTGCAGCGCTTTGACCTTGTCGCCGATACCGGCCTCGGTCGGGGTCGACATCCAGCCCTCGGCGTTGCGGGCGATCCAGCGGAATGTCTTGGGGCCGCCGCCGGCGCCGACGATCGTCGGGATCCGCCCCTGCGGCGGCTTCGGGTAGGCCCAGGAGGGACCGAAGGAGACGAACTCGCCGTCGTAGGCGGCCTCCTCCTCGGTCCACAGGGCGCGCATCGCCTCGAGGTACTCCTTCAGCGCGGTGCGCCGGCGGTCGCCGGGGATGCCGTGGTCGGCGAGCTCGTCGGTGTTCCAGCCGAACCCGACGCCGAGCGACACCCGGCCGCCGGAGAGGTGGTCGAGGGTCGCGATCGCCTTGGCGAGGGTGATCGGGTCTGACTCGACCGGCAGTGCGACCGCGGTCGAGAGCCCGATCCGCGAGGTGACCGCGGCGCAGGTGCCCAGCGTCACCCAGGGGTCGAGCGTACGCAGGTAGCGGTCGTCGGGAAGCTCGGTGCCGCCGGTGGGGTGCAGGGCGTCGCGGCGTACCGGGATATGGGTGTGCTCGGGCACGTAGAACGTGTCGAAACCGCGCTCCTCGGCGGCGGAGGCGAGCTCGGCGGGCGCGATGCCGCGGTCCGAGGTGAACAGGACGATGCCATGGCGCATGACACAACACTAGAACGTGTTCTAGTGTTTGCGGAAGGGATCACCGGGAGAGAGAAGTGAACATGGAAGCCGACTACATCGTCGTGGGAGCGGGGAGCGCGGGATGTGCCACCGCCCGCAGGCTGGCCGAGAGCGGTGCCAGCGTGATCGTGATCGAGGCGGGCTCCAAGGACACCGCCTTCGGGATCAAGAACCTGCTCGAGCTCCCCGGTGCGGTCGCCGCGATGCTATCCACCCCGCGGCTGAAGAAGCTCGTCGACTGGGGGTACAAGTCGGTCCCGCAGAGCGCCGCCCTCGACCGGGTCATCCCGATGACCCGTGGCAAGGTGCTCGGTGGCTCCTCGTCGATCAACGGCATGCTCTGGGTGCGCGGAAACCGCCAGAACTTCGACGACTGGGCCGCCGATGGTGCGACCGGGTGGTCCTATGACGACGTTCTCCCCGCCTTCAAGCGGATGGAGGACTTCGAGGGCGGCGCCGACGAGTTCCGCGGCGAGGGCGGGCCGGTGAAGGTGCGCTACCAGAAGGACCTCACCCCGGCTGCCCAGACGTGGCTCGACGAGGCGCCCAAGCGGCTCGGGGTGAGCGCGCTCGACGACTACAACGGCAAGGTGCAGGAGGGCGTCGGCGTCGTCCAGCTGTCTGCGTCCGAGGGACGCAGATACTCCGCCTCGAAGGCCTACCTGCGCGAGAACCCGCTGGACAACTTGCTGATCCTCACCAAGGCGCAGGTCACCCGGGTACGCATCGAGGGATCGCGCGCGACCGGCGTCGAGGTGGTCGGCGCGGACGGGGAGAAGCAGACGATCCGGGCGACCCGCGAGGTCGTCGTCTCGGCCGGCGTGTACGGCTCGCCGCACCTGCTGATGCTCTCCGGCATCGGCCACGCCGACCACCTCCGCGACCACGGCATCCAGGTCCACGCCGACCTCCCGGTCGGCGACAACTTCCACGACCACCTCTTCGTGCCGGTCTCCTTCCGGATGGACTCGGCGCTGCGGCGGCCCACGCCGGCGTACTTCGCGGCCGGCTTCGCCAAGTCGCGGCTCACCCGCAAGGGCTGGGCAGCCGGCTCGCAGTTCGAGGCCTTCGGTTTCGTACGCAGCGCCCTGGCCGGCCAGGTCCCCGACCTGCAGCTGCACGTCCTCTACTGGGTCTACCCGTTCCCGAACCAGGACGGCGAGAAGGCGATCCGGCCACCGACGAACAAGCCCGGCCTGTGCATCCTGCCGACGCTGATCTACCCCGAGAGCCGAGGCACCGTACGTCTGGCCAGCGCCGACCCGCTGGCCCACCCGCTGCTCGACCCGGCGTACCTGAAGGCGGGCAAGGACACCGAGGTGCTCCTCGACGGGATCGCGAAGGTCCGCGAGATGATGGTCGGCCTCGGCGACAACCAGGGCGAGATCACACCCGGTCCCGACTATGCGGGCGCCGAGGCGACCCGTGAGCTGCTGCCCAACATCGTGCACAGTGTCTACCACGGTGTCGGCACCTGCCGGATGGGATCGGACGAGCGCGCGGTGGTCGACCCGTCCCTGCGGGTACGAGGCATCGACGGCCTGCGGGTCGCCGACGCGAGCGTGATGCCGTCGATCACCGGCGGCAACACCAACGCACCCGCGATCATGATCGGGGAACGCGCCGCCGACCTGATCCTGGGGGTGGCCTGATGTCCGACCTGCTGCTGAGCGAGGACCGTGACCGGGTTCGTACGCTGACCCTCAACCGCCCCGAGCAGCTCAACGCCTTCAACCAGGCGCTCTACGTCGCGCTCGCCGAGGCGCTGCGCGCGGCCGACGAGGACCCGGAGGTGGCCGTGGTGCTGCTGACCGGGACCGGGCGCGCGTTCTCGGCAGGCACCGACCTGGTCGAGATGAAGGAGACCGCCTCGGGTGTCGGCGGGGCCACGGAGGACGGCGCCTCGCACGGGTTCGTCGGCCTGCTCGACTCCCTGGTGGCCTTCTCGAAGCCGTTGGTCGTCGCGGTCAACGGGCTCGGGCTCGGCATCGGCGCGACCCTCCTCGGGTATGCCGACCTTGTGCTCGCCTCCACCGCGGCGAGGTTCAAGACGCCGTTCACCACCCTCGGGGTCGCGCCGGAGGCGGCGTCGAGCTTCCTGTTCCCGCGGCTGATCGGCCGGCAGAACGCCGCCTGGATGCTGCTGTCGGGGGAGTGGATCGGCGCCGAGGAGGCGCATGAGATGGGGCTCGTGTGGCGTGTCACCGAGCCTGACGATCTCCTCGCCGCCGCCTGGGCTCACGCCGCGACGCTCGCGACGCGCCCGATCAGCAGCCTGGTCGCGGTCAAGGAGACGATGACGGCATCGCTGCGCCCGGGGATCGAGGCCGCCCGGGAGCTGGAGAACGCCAAGTTCGCCGAGCTGCTCGGCGGGCCCGCCAACATGGAGGCGCTGGTCGCCTTCGCCGAGGGGCGCGAGCCCGACTTCACCAGGCTTCCGCCGGGGGTCTGAACGAGCCGGCGCGGGTCAGTGGGATCGGTGTGGCCGGTGGTCGAAGCTCCCGTACCGGTCGCTGCCGTCCAGGTTGTGCTTGCGCTCCATCTCGGTGAGATCGCGCTCGATCTGGCGGCCGCGACGCCGGTCGAGGAACGCGGCGATCAGCATCAGGACGGTCCAGAACACGATCATCCCGATCGTGACCGCGATGACTGCGCTGTTCATCGGTGATCAGCTCCTCTGTGGTGGCTCTATCTGCTCGTGGCCAGGTCCGCCGGGACCGGGCTCGGCGCTGAGCATGATGTGGTCGACGATCTCGAGCCCGGTGTCGTGCTCCCGGACGACCTCGATGACCGTGGCCCGGCGCTCCTCGGAGGCCACCTCGCCGGAGACGACGAGGTGGTCGCCGCGTACCTGGACCCGGATGCCCAGCTCGTTGGTGCGTGGGTCGGTCGCGATGTCGCGCTCGAGATCTCGTGCAAGCTGTTCGTTCATGCCGACCTCCTGGGGACGACGTCGTAGACGCGGAACGCTGCCTGGATCACGGGTTGGGCGACGTTGCGTACGGGCACCCCGGCCGGGGTGAGGCCCTTCTCTCGTCCGGCGTGGGCGTGGCCGTGGAGAGCCAGGTCGACGCCGGTCTCGTCGATCGCCTCGCCGAGCCGGTAGTTGCCGAGGAACGGCCAGATCTCCTTCGGCTCCCCGACCAGGGTCTCGTCGACGGGAGCGAAGTGGGACAGGGCGACGGTCACGTCGGGCTCGTCGCCGAGGTCGTCGAGGGCTTTGCGCAGCACGTCGGCGGTCTCGATGCCATGGCTCGTGAAGGCCTTCATCTGCGGCTCTCCGAAGTCGGCCGCGGAGCGGCCGAGGAAGCCGAGACAGAAGCCCTTGACCCCGGCGACGCCGAGCCGGCCGGCGTCCGTGTCGAGGGTGGTCGAGGTGCCCTCGAGCACGGTCATCCCGCGGTCCTCCAGCAGCCGGGTGATGTCCCGTTCGGCTCCGGAGTGGTAGTCGTGGTTGCCGAGCACGACAAGGACGGGTACATCGGCGGCGCCGAACTCGTCGGCGAACGCCTCGGCCTCCTCGAGCGTCCCGTGCTGGGTGAGGTCGCCGGCGACCAGAAGCGCGTCGGCCTCCTCGGAGATGCCCTCGAGCAGCGGTGCATAGCGTCCTCGCAGGTCGTCAGCGAGATGTACGTCGCCGACGGCTGCCACACGAATCGGATCAGGCATCGTCACCTCCCACGATGTCGAGTGCGTCCAGTAAGCCGAGCGCGGCCTGCGCGAACGGGCTCCGCTTCGCCTCCTGCCGCACCAGCTGCCAGTCGATCTGCTCGCGCAGCGCCCGGGCGCTGCCGAGGATCGGAGAGATGTCGCAGGCGTGCTCGCTCAGTGCGAGCATGCGCGAGACCACCAGGTCCGTCGCCGACATGACGGGCATCATCACGGAGTCGACCGGCAGATCGGTGCACCGCACCAGCAGGCCCTCGTCGACCGGTCCGGTCGGCAGCCGGTGGATCAGGTCGACGACCACGGTGTCGCGACCGACCTTCACCAGCCAGTCCTCGGGGGCGGCGACCGACTCCATCCCGTTCTCGAGCAGCGCCTGCACGGCCTCGTCGACGCAGTCCTCGGGCAGGACGAAGTCGACGTCGTGAGTGCTCTCGGGCCCGCCACGGGTCCAGACCGCGTACCCGCCGGCCAGCGCGAACGGGATCTCGGCGGCCTTCAATGTCGCGCCGACCCGCTTGAGTACTTCGCGTTGTCGCTGGAGCTCCTCGCCCAGCACGTCAGTTCTCGGCATGCCTGTGCGGTACCCCGGATCAGTCCTGATCACCCCTTGCCCAAAACGAGAACGTGTTCTAATCTGGACACGTGTCCAGCGCAACGAGCACCCGGCAGGCGGAGACGGTCGAGCGACTCTTCGCCGCCGGCCTGGAGGAGCTGCGTGAGGTCGGGCACGAGGCACTGACGATCCGCTCGGTCGCCGCCAGGGCGGGAGTCTCCTCGGCGACGGCGTACACCTACCTCGCGTCCAGGAGCCACCTCTTCGCCGAGCTCTTCTGGCGCCATCTCACCGAGGCGCCGGGGCCGGCGACGGGTGGGTCGCGCGCGGAGCGGGTCCAGGAGGCCGTACGCGGCCTGACCACGCGGATCGCCGAGGAGCCCGCGCTCGCGGCCGCGGTGACACCGGCCCTGCTGGGCAGTGACGCCGACGTCGCGCGGCTGCGCCTGCGGATCGGGGCCGAGTTCGCCGCGCGGTTCGAGGCGGCGCTCGGCGACGGCGCCGAGGAGGCCGTGCGTGAAGCGCTGCTCCTCGCCTTCTCGGGTGCGCTGCTGCAGGCGGGGATGGGCCTGATGACCTACGACGAGATGGCCGACCGGCTCGCCCCGGTCGTCGCCGTGATCGTCCGCGAGCGCCGTATCGAGCCTGTCGAGATGGAGTGAGATGACCAGCACCACCACCGAGATCTTCGACCCCTACGACTACGACTTCCACGAGGACCCCTACCCGGTCTACACCCGGCTGCGGGACGAGGCGCCGCTCTACCACAACGCCACCGACGACTTCTGGGCGCTGTCCCGGCACGCCGACGTGCACGCCGCGGTCAAGGACGACGTGACCTTCTCCAACCGGATGGGGGTCTCGCTCGACGCCAGCGCCTGGAATCCCGGCGCCCATCGGGTGATGTCGTTCCTCGCCCTGGACGGCGCCGCGCAGACCCGGCTGCGCAAGCTGGTCTCGGCCGGCTTCACGCCCCGGCGGGTCCGCGAGCTGACCCCGCAGATCCAGGCTCTTGCCGACCACTACCTCGACAAGCTGGCCGCGGTGTCCGCGGACGGTGGCGAGGCGGACTGGATCGCCGAGCTCGCCGGCAAGCTCCCGATGGACGTCATCTCGGAGATGATGGGCGTCCCCGCCGCCGACCGCGACGAGGTGCGGCGGCTGGCCGACCTGGTGGTGCACCGGGAGGACGGCGTACGCGACGTGCCGGAGGCCGGGATGACGGCTGCGCTGGAGCTGATCGGCTACTACTCGGAGATGGTCGCGCGGCGGCGCCGGCAGCCGAGCGACGACCTCACCTCGGCGCTCGTCGCGGCCGAGGTCGACGGCGACCGGCTGCTCGACCACGAGGTGATCGCGTTCCTGTTCCTGATGGTCGTGGCCGGCAACGAGACCACCACCAAGCTGCTCGGTAACGCGCTCTTCCACCTCGGCGCCCACCCCGCGCAGCTCGCCGACGTCTTCGCCGATCTCGGGGACTCCGCGTTGGTCGGCTCGTGGATCGAGGAGACCCTGCGCCACGACACGTCCAGCCAGATGCTCGCGCGCTACGTCGCTCAGGACGTCGAGCTCCACGGCCAGGTCGTCCCCGCCGGATCGAAGCTGCTCGTCCTGCTCGGGTCCGCCAACCGCGACGAGCGGGTCTTCACCGCGCCGGACGTCTTCGACGTCCACCGCCCGGCCGACGAGCTCGGCAGGATCATGAGCTTCGGCGTCGGCCGGCACTTCTGCCTCGGTGCCAACCTCGCCCGTCTCGAGGCCCGGGTCGTGCTGACGGAGCTGGTGCGGCGTACGTCGGGGTTCGAGGTCCACGCCGACCGCGCCGTCCGGGTGCACTCCACGAGCGTGCGCGGGTTCGCCGAGCTGCCGGTCACGCTCTCCTGGAGGGCGCGATGAGCGCCGTGGATGTTCACCGAGGTACCTCGGTGAGCGATCACTCCCTTTGTGGAGCTCCGCGAAGGCAGTGCGCATTCGCCGAGTTACCTCGGTCAGCATCCAGGGAGGACGCATGAGCAAGTACGCACAGCCCGACCGCCGCCCGGCGGTGATCACCGGCGCGTCGTCAGGGATCGGTGCGGAGACCGCGAAGGCGCTGGCCACGGCCGGGTTCCCGGTGGCCCTGGGCGCCCGGCGCCTCGACCGGGTCGAGGAGATCGCCGCCGCGATCCGGGCCGAGGGGGGAGAGGCGGTCGCGCACCCGCTCGACGTGACTTCCGACGACTCGGTGGCCGAGTTCGCCGCGAAGGTGGCCGCCGACCTCGGCGACGTTGAGGTCCTGGTCAGCAACGCCGGCGTCACCCACCCCGGCGCCACCGTCGACGTCCCGACCGAGGCCTTCGCGAGCCAGGTCGACATCAACCTGCTCGGCGCCCACCGGGTCCTGCGCGCCTTCGGGCCCGGGATGATCGAGCGTCGCCGCGGCGACCTGGTCTTCCTCTCCTCCGACGTGGCGCTGAGGCCGCGACCGTTCATGGGAGCGTACGCCGCCTCGAAGTGGGGCCTGGAAGGCATGGTCGGCGCGATCCAGATGGAGCTCGAGGGCACCGGCGTCCGGGCCTCGATCGTGCGACCCGGTCCCACCCACTCCGACATCGGCAACGACTGGCCCGCCGAGCTCGGCGGCTTCGTGCTGGAGCAGTGGGTCCGCTGGGGCCTCGCCCGGCACCCGCACTTCCTCAAGGCCCGTGCGCTCGCCGACGCGATCACCACGGTCGTGACCGCCGCCCGTGGCGTCCACATCAGCACCATCGACGTCAACCCCGAGGCACCCGTCGAGGAGAGAGCATGACGATCCCCACCGTCTCCACCGTCCTGGACGACCAGGACCCGAGCGTCCCCGAGATCATCCGCGGCACCGGGCACCTGCCCGAGATGCGGGTCGACCCGATCTCGCTGTTCACCCGCGTCCGCGAGGAGTGCGGCGACCTCGGTCGCTTCCGGCTCGCCGACAAGGACGTCGTCCTGGTCACCGGGGCCGAGGCCAACGAGGCGTTCTTCCGGGCGCCCGACGACGTGCTCGACCAGGCGGCGGCGTACCCGTTCATGACGCCGATCTTCGGCAAGGGCGTCGTCTTCGACGCCTCACCGGAGGAGCGGCAGCAGATGCTGAAGAACCAGGCGCTGCGCGGCGACATGATGCGTGGGCACGCGCAGACGATCGAGGCCGAGATCCGCCGGATGATCGCCGGCTGGGGCGAGGAGGGCGAGATCGACCTGCTCGACTTCTTCGCCGAGCTTACCATCTACACGACCTCGGCCTGCCTGGTCGGCAAGCCGTTCCGAGAGGAGCTCGATTCGTCCTTCGCCCAGCACTATCACGAGCTGGAGCACGGCACGGACGCGATCGCGTACGTCGACGCGTACGCGGACATCGAGAACTTCCGGAGGCGCGACGCCGCCCGGGAGCGGCTGGTCGCGCTGGTCCAGGCGATCATCGACAAGCGGCTCGCCCGAGGCAAGGTGCCGCGTGAGGAGCGTGACCTGCTCGACGTGCTGATCTCGATCGACATGGACACCGACACCATCACCGGGATCTTCATCTCGATGATGTTCGCCGGCCACCACACCTCCTCGGGCACGGCCTCATGGGCGATGATCGAGCTCCTGCGGAACCCCGAGGTCATGGGCGATGTCGTCCAAGAGCTCGACGAGCTCTACGCGGATGGGTCGGAGGTCAGCTTCCAGGCGCTGCGCTCGATCCCGGTGCTGGAGGCCGCGCTGAAGGAGACCCTGCGGCTGTACCCGCCGCTGATCATCCTGATGCGGCTGGTGCGCGAGGACTTCGAGCTGCTCGGCGAGACCATCCCGGCCGGCACCCTGCTCGCCGCCTCGCCGCGGGTCTCCAACCGGATCGAGGACGACTTCCCGAAGGCCGACCTCTTCGACCCGAGCCGCTACCTCGACCCGCGCCAGGAGGACATGCAGAACCGCTGGACCTGGATCCCGTTCGGCGCCGGCAAGCACCGCTGCGTCGGCAACGCGTTCGCGATGATGCAGATGAAGGCGATCTTCTCGGTCATCCTGCGCGACTACTCGTTCGAGGCCGCGCAGCCGCTGGACTCCTATGCCGACGACTTCACCAAGATGGTGATCCAGCTCCGGCAGCCCTGTCGCGTGCGCTATCGGAGGCGGCCCGTGGGTGGTGACAGAGCATGAAGCTCGCCGCCGACCTGGGTCTCTGCCAAGGACACCAGGAGTGCCTCGCCGAGGCGCCGGAGCTCTTCGGCTTCGACGAGGACAGCTACCAGGTCGTCGTACGCGTCCCCGACCCGTCCGACGGCCAGCTGGACGCCGCGCGGGCGGCCGTCAAGTACTGCCCTGCTTTCGCTCTCACCCTGGAGGACTGAATGGCTGACGTGGACCGTGCTGAGATCGAGAGGTTCTGGGCCCACTGGCTCAGCCTTAACCGTCAAGCAGAGGCTGAGGGTGATTGGGCGCCGCTGGCCGACGCGTACGCCGAGGATGCGACGTACGGCTGGATGTACACCCCCGACGAGCACTTCATGGCCGTCGGCCGCGACCAGATCCGAGAGTGGGCGCTCGGCACCGAGATGGCCGGCCTCGAGGGCTGGCACTACGACTACCAGGCGACGGTGATCGACGACGTCAACGCGATGGTGATCGGCTTCTGGCGCCAGCGGGCCGGGATCGTCGACGACACGACCGGCGAGGAGTACGAGATCTGTGGGATCGGCGGCTCCTGGTTCGGGGTCGCGCCGCGGCCCGACGGCGACAGGCTGGAGTTCGCCTGGCAGCGGGACTGGTTCGACCTCGGCGCCACCGCGACCACCTTCCTCGACATCGTCAAGGCCAAGAAGGCGACCGCCGGCCTGCTGGAGCGGATGTCGCTCAACGGCATCGAGCAGCCCGGCCACTACCGCCTCGCCGACCTGCCCTCGACCGTCTGGCCGCCGCCCGTCGCGGCCGGGAACTTCGTGACCCAGGAGCCCGTGTGACGACCAGGACCCCCACCAACCCGCCCGCCCAGCAGCTCGTCGACGGCAAGCTCGGCGCAGCCGCATCCGGCGAGACGTACCCGATCCTCAACCCGGCCACGGGGCAGGAGATCGGCCGCGCTCCCGACTCGACGGCCCAGGACATGGACGCCGCCACCGCCGCCGCGCGGCGGGCGTTCGACGAGACCGACTGGTCCACCGACGTCGCGTTCCGGATCAGGTGCCTGCGCCAGCTGCACCAGGCGATCCTCGACGACGCCGAGTCGCTGCGCGAGCTGACGACCGCCGAGGTCGGAGCGCCCGCCTTCCTGGTGGCCGGGCCGCAGTTCGACACCCCGGTCGACACGCTGCGGTGGACCATCGACCTGGCCGAGTCCTACGAGTGGTCGCGAGATCTGGGGGCCGGGGTCACGATGGGGGTCTCCTCGCGTCGCACCGTGCGCAAGGAGGCCGTCGGAGTGGTCGCGGCGATCACGCCGTGGAACTTCCCCAACCAGATCAACCTCGCCAAGGTCGGGCCGGCGCTGGCCGCGGGCAACACCGTGATCCTCAAGCCCGCACCGGACACCCCGTGGCTGGCCGCGGAGCTGGGTCGCCTGGCGGCCGAGCACACCGACCTCCCGCCCGGGGTGTTCAACGTCGTCACACCGCGCGACAACCGGGTGGCCGCGATGCTGGCCGAGGACCCGCGGGTCGACCTGGTCTCCTTCACCGGCTCGACGGCCACCGGCCGGGCGATCATGGCGGCCGCCGCGCCCAGCCTGAAGAAGGTCTTCCTCGAGCTCGGCGGCAAGTCCGCGGCGATCGTCCTCGACGACGCCGACGTCGCCTCCGCCGCGTCGATGGCGGCCTTCTCGGTGGCCGTGCACGCCGGTCAGGGCTGTGCCCTGACCACTCGGCTGCTGGTGCCTCGCGCGTCGTACGACGACGCGGTCGAGGCGGCCGCCGCGACCATGGCCTCGCTCGGCGCGGGCGACCCGGCCGATGCCGGCACGATCTGCGGTCCGGTGATCTCGGCGGTCCAGCGTGACCGGATCCTCGGTTATCTCGCGCTCGCGGAAGAGGAGGGTGGTCGCTTCGCCACCGGCGGCGGTGCCGCGATCCAGCCGGGCGACCTGGCGGATGGCTTCTGGGTCCAGCCCACCGTCATCGCCGGCCTGGACAACACCGCCCGCGTCGCCCGCGAGGAGATCTTCGGCCCGGTGCTCACGGTCATCGCCCACGACGGCGACGACGATGCCGTACGCATCGCCAACGACTCGCCCTACGGCCTCTCCGGCTCGGTCGAGTCAGGCTCGCTGGAGCGCGCGAAGTCCGTGGCCACGAGGATCCGCACCGGCACCATCGGCGTCAACGGCGGCCAGTGGTTCGGCCCGGACGCGCCCTTCGGCGGCTACAAGCAGTCCGGCCTCGGCCGGGAGATGGGTGTCGAAGGCTTCGAGGAGTACCTCGAGACCAAGCTGATCGCGGAGCCCGCATGAACGCGAGTCGGCTCATCTGCCCCATGAACACCAGCCCAATCGGCGCGTCTGTCCCGCCGCTAACCGCCCACTCGGCGTGTCTGTCCCGGCGGAGAGCGTCGAGTCGGCGCTTATGTCTCAGCACGCCCGCGCTGAGGGCCGCGGCTGGGACAGTTGCGCCGACTGGGCGCGGAATCTTGGGACAGATGCACCGAGTGGACGCGGGTCCGCGGGGCTGTTGTGCCGAGTGGGCGGCGAACGGCGGGACAGATGAGCCGAGTCGGCGGAGAAATTCGGGACAGACGCGCCGGGTCGGCGGTTCAGCTTGGGACAGATGCGCCGGGTCGGCGTGGGAGAGGACGGACGGATGAGGTTCGAGGGGAAGGTCGTCGTCGTCACCGGGGCGGCGCAGGGGATCGGCGAGGCGTACGCCAAGGGGCTGGCCGCCGAGGGTGCCGCCGTCGTCGTCGCCGACCTGAACGAGGAGAAGGGGCAGCGGGTCGCCAAGGAGATCGAGGCCGCCGGCGGGGCCGCCAGGTTCGTACGCTGCGACGTCTCCGACCACGCTTCGGCGGCCGCGCTGGTGGCGGAGACGACGGAGGTGTACGGCGGGATCGACGGTCTGATCAACAACGCCGCCATCTACGGCGACATGGCCTTCGACCTGCTGATCACCGTCGACTGGGACTACTTCGAGAAATTCATGAGCGTGAACCTCAACGGCGCCCTGGTGATGACCCGCGCCGTCTACCCGGCGATGCAGAAGCGTGGCGGCGGCGCGATCGTCAACCAGTCCTCGACGGCCGCCTACCTCTACTCCGGCTTCTACGGGCTGGCGAAGGTCGGCATCAACGGACTCACCCAGCAGCTCGCCCACGAGCTCGGCGGGATGAACATCCGCGTCAACGCGATCGCGCCCGGCCCGACCGACACCGAGGCGACCCGGGTGCAGGCGGGTGACGCGGCGCGAGAGATGACCAAGGGCATGGCGATCAAGCGCCTCGGCACCACCGAGGACATGGTCGGGACCGCGAAGTTCCTCCTCTCCGAGGAGTCGTCGTGGATCTCCGGACAGATCATCGCCGTCGACGGCGGAGGGACGTTCCGGCTGTGAGCACCGTGAAGGGGACACGCGCAGGTTTTGTGGGGCTCGGCAACATCGGCAAGCCGATGGCGCTCCGGCTCGCGGACACCGACGGGATCGAGCTCCGGTTCCACGACATCGCCGAGGGGCCCGTCGCGGAGCTCGGTGCCGCCGGCGCGAAGGCGGCCGCCACGGTCGGCGAGCTGGCCTCGGCCGTGGACGTGCTCAGCGTGATGGTGCGCGACGACGACCAGGTGCGCCAGATCATCTCCGAGGTGATCGCCGCCGACCGCCCGGAGCACACCCCGTTGACGGTGCTGGTGCACTCCACGGTCGCCCCGGAGACGCCCGCGGAGCTGGCCGCGACCGCCGAGCCGCACGGCGTGCGCGTGCTCGACGCCCCGGTCTCCGGCGGTCCGATGGGAGCCGCCGAGGGCACCCTGGCGATCCTCGTCGGCGGCGATCCCGAGGCGTACGCGGCCGCCGCCCCGGTCCTGGCGGCGATGGGATCGAAGGTGGTCCATGCCGGTGAGATCGGTGCCGGGACGAAGCTGAAGCTGGCCCGCAACCTGCTCCACTTCGCCTCCTTCACCGCCGCGACCGAGGCCCAGCAGCTCGCCGAGGCGGCCGGGCTGGATCTGGTCGCGCTCGGGGACGTCGTACGCCACACCGACGCGATCACCGGCGGCCCGGGCGCGATCATGCACCGCGACACCACCGCACCGATCGAGGAGACCGACTTCTGGCACGGCGTCTTCGGACACGTGGTCGCGCTGGGGGAGAAGGACCTCGGCTTCGCGGTCGCACTCGCCGACGAGCTCGGCGTCGAGGTGCCGCTGGCCCGGCTCGCGCTCGAGCGGCTGGCTCCGGGCCTGGGGATGACCTCCGGGCTGCCCTCGGGACCGGCAGAGGAGGAGAAGTTCGGCGACCTCCCCGAGCAGCGGGCCAAGGGGCTGCGGAAGATGGAGGAGGTCTACGGCTTCGACATGGCCGACGGTGAGGGCGACTTCTTCCGCTACACCGCCGACCACCTCTTCGGCGACATCTGGCAGCGCCCGGGCCTGACCACGCGCGACCGCCGGCTCCTGCTCATCGGCCTGCTCGCCGGCCAGGGTGCCGCCGACGTGCTCGGGATCCAGATCCCCGCGGCGTACGCCAACGGCGAGCTGTCCGAGGACGAGCTGCGCGAGATCGTGGTTTTCCTGTGCCACTACGCCGGCTGGCCGAACGGTGCCAGGATCAACACGGTCGTCGAGGAGACCATCGGAAAGGCTCGGAGGAGGGCTCAGAGGAAGGCTCAGCGCTCATGACGTACGTCATCACCCAGTCCTGCTGCAACGACGCCTCCTGTGTGGAGGTCTGCCCGGTGGACTGCATCCACCCCGGCCCGGACGAGCCGGGCTTCGGTGCTGCCGAGATGCTCTACATCCACCCCGACGAGTGCATCGACTGCGGGGCCTGCGAGGACGCCTGCCCGGTCAACGCGATCTTCCCCGACTACGAGGTCCCGGACGCGTTCGCGCCCTACACCGACATCAACGCTGCCTTCTTCGAGTTCACCGGCGAGCAGGAGGAGCCCGCGCCGCTGCCGCCGCCGGGCGCCAAGATCGCCGGTTCCGGTCCGCTGAAGGTCGCCGTGGTCGGCGCCGGCCCGGCCGGTTGGTACGTCGCCGAGGAGCTCGCCGCCACTCGCCGCTGCGACGTGGAGATCACCGTCATCGACAAGCTCGCGACGCCCTACGGTCTGGTCCGCTACGGCGTCGCGCCGGACCACCTGGACACCAAGGAGATCGTCTCCGGCTTCGCGAAGACCGCGCGTCACCGCCGGGTGAGGACCCGCTACAACGTCGAGATCGGTCGCGACATCACCCACGAGGAGCTTCTCGGTGCCCACCATGCGGTGGTCTACACGACCGGCGCCGGCGAGGGTCGTAGCCTCGGCCTGCCGGGGGAGGAGCTGCCGGGCTCGACCTCGGCTGCGGAGCTCGTCGGGTGGTACAACGGCCATCCCGACCGTGCCGACCTCACCTTCCCGCTCGGCCACGAGCGCGCGGTCGTCATCGGCAACGGCAACGTCGCGCTCGACCTGGCGAGGCTGCTGCTGGCTGACGAGGAGACGCTGCAGGCCTCCGACCTGGCGCCGTACGCGTTGCAAGCGCTCGCCGCCAGCGGAATCCGCGAGGTCGTCGTCACCGCCCGCCGAGGTGCGGAGCACGCCGCCTTCACCAGCCCCGAGCTGCGCGCGCTTGCCGACGATCCCGGCATCGACGTCGTGGTCGACGAGGCCGACGTGGCGGCGCTGCCGACCGAGGACGACCTGTCCGAGCGCAGCGCCGGCACCTTCGCCGAGCTCCAGAAGGCCGATCTGCTCCGTGACCTGGCCGG
This sequence comes from Nocardioides turkmenicus, assembly GCF_011045035.1. Classification (GTDB taxonomy): domain Bacteria; phylum Actinomycetota; class Actinomycetes; order Propionibacteriales; family Nocardioidaceae; genus Nocardioides; species Nocardioides turkmenicus. Next base: position 48,996 of record NZ_JAALAA010000013.1, on the reverse strand, counting down.
CCGGCCGCGTACGGACGCCGCGAAGCGGCTCGCCCTCCGCTTCGGCCTGACGCCCACCGAGATCCTCGGCGCCGACACGGTCGCCGGGGTGCGCTTCGAGACAGGTGAGGAGATCGACGCCGGCCTGGTCGTCCGGGCCACCGGCTACCGCTCCGCGGGTGTCCCCGGTGTCCCCAGCGAGGAGGCCAGCGGCCGCTTCCTGCACGAGGCCGGCCGGGTCGTCGGGGCCCGGGCGACCTACACCGCAGGCTGGGCCAAGCGCGGCCCCAGCGGCGTGATCGGCACCAACCGGGCCTGCGCGGCGGAGACCGTACGCACCCTCCTGGACGACCATGCCGCCGGATCCCTCGCCGAGCCGGCCGGCACGTCCCTGGACGACCTCCTCGCAGCACGCGGCGTGGTCGCGGTCGACCAGACCGGCTGGAACACCCTCGACACCCACGAGTGCGAGTCGGGCAAGGAGGTCGGCCGGCCACGGGTGAAGGTGACCGACCGGGAGGAGCAGGTGCGGATCGCGGCCCTTGCCCGCGTTTGACCGGTGCGCGTTGGGGATGTCTGTAAGAGTGGGTGAAAACCGATCCTCGGGGAAAGGCACTCGATGACAGGCAGCGAATACAAGGACTGGAACCAGTCGATCATCGACGAGTTCCGTGCCAACGGCGGCAACGTCACCTCGGTGCCGTTCGGGCGCGGGCTCGTGCTCGTGCACCACACCGGCGCCAAGACCGGCAGGGAACGCGTCTCGCCGGTCGCCAATCTCCATCCGGACGCCGACACCTGGCTGATCGCCGCCTCCAAGGCCGGCGCGCCGGAGAACCCGGCCTGGTACCACAACCTGCTGGCCCACCCGGAGACCAAGATCGAGACGCCCGACGAGGGCGTCGTCGAGGTCGAGGTCACCGAGCTGAAGGGCGAGGACCGCGACGCCGCCTGGGAGCGTTTCAAGGCGATGAGCCCGGGATTCGCCGACTACGAGGCGAAGACCGACCGGGTGATCCCGGTGCTGGAGCTACGGCGGCGCTGACCACTCAGACCGGTGTGATCGGCAGCGACCGGCGCGGCTCGAAGGCGAAGTCCGCGCCGGTGCTGAACCTCACCACCGCGACCTCGGATGCTTCCGGGGCGGGCTCGGGGCGACGTACGACCTCGACCCGCCAGCCGTCACCGGCCGTCGTCACCACCACGTCGAGGTGAGGGTCGAGGGCCTGCACCGCCACCTGCAGCGGAACGAACCATTCCGGCCCGATCAGGGAGACCCAGGCGCCGTCCTCGTCGGCGGCCGACGGCCCGACGACCAGTGCGTCGGCTTCGACCTCCATCGCGACGTACGCCGCGGGGTTGAGCATCGGATGGAGCGCGAGCAGCCGCAGCGCGCCGGCGGCGTCCGGTGGCAACGAGAGGGCGCGGGCGAGGCGGGCCCCGGCGATGCCGGCGACCCCGACGAGCTGCTTGCGGCGGATGTCGAGAAGCTGCTCGGGCGAGGTCGCCCGCGGCTCCAGGGCGAGCACGAAGCCGCGGTCGAGCAGTGCCATCTGCAGGCAGACCTCGTCGGCGATGCGCGCCAGCGCCGAATGCGAGAACGCGGCGAGGTCGAGGTCGGACACGAGCGGCCCGGCGTAGTCGGCCGCGCCCGCATCGGCGGGGTCGATGGGCGCGAGCTCGAGCCCCGCTGCCCGGGAGCGCTCGTTCACCGCCAGCTCCGGGATCGCCACGGCCTCCGGGTGTGCGTCGTCGATGGTGACGGTCCAGCGGCAGTGGGGCGTGCGGTCCGCAGGGGTCCGGGGCGGGCGGTGGACCGGACGCACCTGAGCGCGCGGATGGGTCGCGATGGCGGTGGCGTCGAAGGTCGGGTCCTCGATGTCGTGGCACATGCCGCGGACGTACTCCTCGCCCATCGGCTCCACGTCCATCAGTGCCCCGCAGTGGTCGAGGTGGAATTCGCCGTGGCGCGCGTCGTGGACGGTGTAGCGGAAGTCCATGAACTGCGGCGGCGCGCCGATGTCGAGCTGGAGGCCCTTGAAGATGGTCGGCACGTCACCCTGCCCCGGCACGGCCGGGGCATAGCCGAGCGCGGCCTGCATCCGCCGAGTGTAGATCGGCGAGGCGGCAGCCCACTCCACGATCGCGATCCGCAGCATCTCCTCACGCCCGAAGGCGGAGATGCACCATGCCATCCCCGCCCGGTCGATCAGCTGTCCGATCAGGAGGAGCTCGCGGACGACCTCGGCGAGCTCCTCCCGGGTCAGGTCGGCATAGCGGGAGCGGATCAACGGATATGAAGCTTCCGCATCCACCGCAGCGACGTCTGCATCTGCTTGGCGTAGTCGTCGAAGGTCTGCTTGCCCTGAGGCCCCATGACCTGCTTCTTCAGAGTCGCGACGTTCTGGGTCTCGGTGTACTTCAGCAGCCCCTGGTCACCGTGACGGGCACCGACGCCGGACTGCTTCATCCCGCCCGACGGGGTCGACTTCGAGGCGTACGCGGTGGCCAGCCCGTCGTTGATGTTGACGTTGCCGGACTCGATCCGGGCTGCGACCTGCTGGGCCCGCTTGAAGTTCGTGGTCCACACCGAGGCGTTGAGCCCGTAGTCGGTGTCGTTGGCCAGCTCGATCGCCTCGTCGAGGGTGGAGTAGCGGTGCAGCGAGACAACCGGTCCGAAGGTCTCGGTCACGCCGTGGAGCATCTCCTTGGTGGTGCCCTCGAGGATGGTCGGCTCGAAGAAGGTCGGCCCGATGTCGGGGCGCGCCTTCCCGCCGGTAAGCACGGTGGCGCCCTTGGCGACCGCGTCGTCGACGTGCGACTGCACCCGCGCCAGGTGGTCGGGGGAGACCAGCGCACCGAGATCGGGACCGAAGGCGTACGCCGCCTCGATCCGCATCCCCTCCACGGCGGCGACGAACTTGTCGCGGAACTCGTCGTACATCGCCTCCGGGACGTAGATCCGCTCGATGTGCATGCAGATCTGGCCGGTGTTGCCGAACACGGCGAACATCGAGCCGGCGACGGTCTCGTCGATGTCGGCGTCGTCGAGGACGATCATCGGGTTCTTGCCGCCGAGCTCGAGGCAGGCGCCGATCAGGTTGCGCCCGGCCTGCTCGCCGATGACCCGGCCGGTCGCGGTCGAGCCGGTGAACATCGCGTAGTCGACGTTGTCCATCAGCGTCGGGCCGACGTCGGGGCCCTCGCCGCACACGACCTGGAACAGGCCCTTGGGCAGCCCGGCCTCCTCGAGCAGTCCGATCCCGAACAGCGGGGAGAGCGCGGTCTTGTTGTCGGGCTTGAGGAGCACCGCGTTGCCGGCCATCAGCGCCGGGATCGCGTCGGAGAGACCGGTCGCGAACGGGAAGTTCCACGGCGCGATGATCCCGACCAGGCCCCGCGGCGGGTGGCGCTCGATCGAGCTCGAGAGCAGCGGCATCACGCCCGGGCGCTTCTTGTCCTTGAGCAGCTTCGGCGCCCGCTTGAGGTAGTGCGAGATCACCATCGGCGGGTCGCAGACCTCCTCGAACGCGATCCGCCGGGCCTTGCCCGACTCGGCCTGGATCAGGTCGGCGATCTTGTGCTGGTTGCGCAGGATCAGCTCGTGGGCGCGCTTGAACACGGCCAGCCGCTCGTTGAGCGGCGTCGCCGCCCACTCGTGCTGTGCTGCGCGTCCGGCCGCGGCCGCCCGCTCGACGTCCTCCGGCGAGGACTGGGGCAGCGCGACCAGCACCTCGCCGGTGTAGACCTCGGTGAGCTTCCAGGATGCCCCGGTCGAGGACGGGACCCGGGAGACCAGCTCGTTGAGCAGCTCCTCGGTGATCCAGTCGGGGCGGCGTACGGTTGCTGTCTTCGCTGTGTCAGTGCTCATGTCTGATCCGATCAGCTGTTGTCGAGGACGAAGGATGCGCAGCGGTCACCGATCATGACCGCGGGAGCGTTGGTGTTGCCGCCGATGATCGACGGCATGATCGAGGCGTCGGCGACGCGGAGGCCGTCGATGCCGCGTACGCGGAGCTGCGGGTCGACCACGGCCCGCTCGTCGACGCCCATCCGGCAGGAGCCGACACCGTGGTAGATCGAGGTGGCCCGGTTGGTGACCTCCTCCTTCATCGCCTCGGCGTCGATCGCCTTGCCGGGGTGGATCTCCGACTTGACCTGGTCGCCGAAGGCGGGGGAGGCCATGATCTCGCGGATCATCTCCACACCCTCGAGCAGGAGCCGCTTGTCGTCGGGCTCGGCGAGGTAGTTGAAGTCGATGAGCGGCTCGGCGGTCGGGTCGGCGCTGCGCAGCCGCAGCGTCCCGCGCGAGCGCGGATAGATGAGCGACGACATCACCGTCAGAGCCGCGCGCGGGTCGACCTCGTGGCGGATCGGCGCGTCCTGGTTGGGTGAGGGGTAGGCCCAGGGGAGCACGTGCAGCTGCAGGTCGGGTACGTCGGTGGCCAGCGAGGTGCGGACGAACCCGACGGTCTCGAAGACGGTGTGACCGAGGATCGACCTGCCGACGGTCTGCTCCTTGAGGACCGCCTTGCCGAAGTAGGCAGCGGTGCCGTGGTGGAGCGCAGTGGGCATCTCCCAGGTGGTCGGGACGAACATGTGGTCGTGCAGGTTGTCGCCGACCGGGAGCTCCTGGACGGTGGCGATGCCATGCTCCGCCAGGTGGGCGGAATGACCGATTCCGGAGAGCATCAGCAGCTGCGCCGAGCCGAAGACGCCCGCGGAGACGATGACCTCCTGGGTCGCCGAGATCGTCTGCGGGCCCTGTCGGGTGAGGATCTCGACACCTTTCGCGCGCCCGTTCTCGATGACGATCCTCGACACGTGCACACGGGTCAGCGTGGTCAGGCTCGGCAGCTCCTGGTCGTGGAGGTAGCCACGCGAGGCCGAGTAGCGGAGCCCGTCGATCGCGCTCTGCTGGAAGGTCGAGACGCCCTCCTGCTCGGCGGCGTTGTAGTCGTCGAGCACCTTCACGTCGAGGGTCTCCGCGGCGGCGCGCTGGAACGACAGCGAGGCCTCGGTCGGCCGCGGGTGCTTCATGACCTTGATCGGCCCGCCCGTGCCGCGGTAGTCGGAGCCGCCGCCCTCGTAGTCCTCGATCCGCCGGTACGCCTCGTTGACCGAGTCCGCGTCCCAGCCGGTGTTGCCCTCGGCGGCCCAGGCGTCGTAGTTGGCCCGGTTGCCCCGGACCCAGAGCAGGCCGTTGATGGAGGAGGAGCCGCCGAGCACCTTGCCGCGCGGCTGGGGGAGCTCGCGGTTGCGGGCGTGCTTCTGCGGGACGGTGTGGTAGCCCCAGTCGACGAGCCGCTTCAGCCGTGGCTCGGCATGCAACGGACCGATCATCCCGGGCTTGGTGACCAGGTAGTTGTGCTTGTCGTTCTTCCCTGCCTCGAGCAGGATGACCGACTTGCCGGCCGCGGCCAGTCGGCCGGCGACGGCGCAGCCGGCCGAGCCGGCGCCGACGACGACGTACTCGGCCTCGGTGACCTTCTCGCGGGCCATCTCAGATCCTCTCGATGATCGTCGCGGTGGCCTGGGCGCCCCCGGCGCACATCGAGACCAGGGCGGTGCTGGCGTCGCGGCGCTCGAGCTCGTGGAGCGCGGCGGTGAGCAGGCGGGTGCCGGTGGATCCGACCGGGTGGCCGAGCGCGATCGCGCCGCCGTTGACGTTGATCTTCTCCTCCGGGACCTGGTGCACCTTGGCCCACGACATGACCACGCCGGCAAAGGCCTCGTTGACCTCGGCGATGTCGATGTCGGCGATCGTCATGCCGGTGTCCTTCAGTGCCTTCTCGGTCGCCTGGACGGGGCCGTCGAGGTGGTAGTAGGGGTCGGATCCGACGAGGTTGGAGGTGACGATCCGGGCCCGGGGCTCCAGCCCCAGGGACGAGGCGACCGAGGAGTCCATCAGCAGCAGCGCCGAGGCGCCGTCGGAGATCTGCGAGGAGGTGCCGGCGGTGTGGGTGCCGCCCTCGAGCACCGGGCTCAGCCCGGCCAGCTTCTCCAGGGACGTGTCGCGGATGCCCTGGTCCTCGGTGACGGTGCGGAGCTCCCCGGTGGGATTGCCCTCGTCGTCGAGCATGGGGGCCTCGACGGCGAAGATCTGGCTCTTGAAGTGTCCGGCGTCGCGGGCCTGACGCGCCTTGACCTGCGACCACAGCCCGAACTCGTCGACCTCGTTGCGGGAGAACCCGCGGTCCTTGACGATCCGGTCGGCGCCCTCGAACTGGTTGGGCAGATCGATGTTCCAGTCCGCGGGACGCGGGTCGCCGGCGCCCTGGGGGACGTTGGCGCCCAGCGGGATGCGCGACATCGACTCGATGCCGCAGGCGATGCCGACCTTGATCTGGTCGGAGGCGATCATCGCGTTGATCAGGTGGGTGGCCTGCTGGGCCGAGGAGCACTGCGCGTCGATCACGGTCGAGCCGGTGTGGATCGGCAGCCCGGCGTGGAGCCATGCGCGACGGACCATGTTGTTGGACTGCTCGCCCGCCTGGGAGACGCAGCCGCCGATGACCTGATCAACCAGGTCAGGATCGACTCCGGCGCGCTTGAGCACCTCGACCTGGGCTGCGCCGAGCAGGACGGCCGGGTGCAGGCCGGCCAGCCAGCCCTTGCGCTTGCCGATGGGGGTGCGGACGGCTTCGACGATGACGGGCGTGCCCATGGAACCTCGCTCTTCGGGGGTTTCGACAAGTCGCTGGTGCACGGCCGCGCACGCTCGACTCCGGTGACGTGACACCGGTTACACTCGATTGTCCCAAATTAGAACGCGTTCTCGTTTGGCGCAACCCTTGTGTGATGCTGAGCACTGTGTGACGATAAACTAGAACGTGTTACAGAAAAGACCTCGAAGGAGCACACCCGTGACCGCTCTTCCTGTGGATTTCGATCCGACTGATCCCGTGCTCAACGAGGAGCGCGTCCCGCTGCAGGAGTTCCTCGAGCTTCGCAAGACCGCCCCGGTGTGGTGGGTCGAGCAGTCGCCGGCGGCCCGCGCCGGCTTCCTCGACACGGGGTTCTGGGCGGTGACCAAGCACGAGGACATCCTGGCCGTCTCCAAGGACAGCGAGAACTTCGGCACCAACGAGAACGGCGTGATCATCCGGTTCGCGCCCGACATGACCCGCGAGCAGGTCGAGCTTCAGCGCGCGATGCTGATCCACCATGACGCCCCCGACCACACCAAGCTGCGCCAGATCATCAGCCGCGGCTTCACCCCGCGGGCGATCAACGCCCTCAAGGAGCGTCTGGTCGAGCGGGCCAACAACATCGTCGACGACGCCCTGGCCAAGGGTGAGGGCGACTTCGTCTCCGAGGTCGCGGCCGAGCTCCCGCTCCAGGCGATCGCCGAGCTGCTCGGGGTCCCGCAGGAGGACCGCCGCAAGCTCTTCGACTGGTCCAACCAGATGCTCGCGTACGACGACCCGGAGTACGACGCCGACCCCGAGGCCGCCTCGATCGAGATCCTGTCCTACGCGATGGCGCTGGCCGCCGAGCGCAAGGCCGACCCCAAGGACGACATCATCTCCAAGCTCGTCAACGCCGAGCTGGAGGGCGGTGCCCTCGGCGACGACGAGTTCGGCTTCTTCGTCATCCTGCTCGCGGTCGCCGGCAACGAGACCACCCGAAACGCGATCACCCACGGTATGCAGGCCTTCTTCGACCACCCCGACCAGTGGGAGCTGTGGAAGAAGGAGCGTCCCGACACGATGGTCGACGAGGTGATCCGCTGGGCGACCCCGGTCACCGTGTTCCAGCGTACGGCGCTCAACGACGTCGAGGTCGGTGGCCAGCTGGTCAAGAAGGGCCAGCGCGTGGGCATCTTCTACGCCTCGGGCAACCACGACGAGGACGTCTTCGACGACCCGGACACCTTCGACATCACCCGCGAGCACAACCCCCACCTCGCCTTCGGTGGCCATGGCGCCCACTACTGCATCGGCGCCAACCTGGCTCGGATGGAGGTGCGGATCATGTTCGACGTGATCGCCGACCGGATGCCCGATCTCAAGCCCAACGGCAAGCCGCGCCGGCTGCGTCACGCGTGGATCAACGGCATCAAGGAGATGCCGGTCATCTACGCCTGAGGGATCTCGACGTTGGAGAAGTGGGGCCGGCGGAACGGGTACTCCGCCGGCACCCACTTCTTCAGCGCTTCGTAGACCACCTCGTAGAGCCCCTGCTCGTAGGCCTCGGTGGTCACCCACCAGCTGACGTCCACGTCGTACGCCGCCAGTTCCTCGCTCAGCTCCTGCCGGACGCCCAGCGGGTAGAGATAGGCGCAGCCGACGTAGCCGAGCGCGGCCGTCTCCAGGACGTAGGAGAACGACTTGTTCTCCTTCCACTCGCCCTCGTGCCAGACCAGGTCGATGTAGTCGTCCTCCTCCGACGTCGGCCCGTCCGGCCAGCCGCCGCCCCGGGTGGCGTTGATCAGGTCGCGGTCGGCGTTGATCGCGCGTACGTCGTCGGCCAGGCAGTCGCGCGACAGCGGTCGTGCGGTCAGGTCGCCGTGGGTGAGCAGCCGCGGCGCCTCGAAGCCGGCGGGGACGGCCAGCAGCTTGCTCAGCCCTGAGTAGCTCATGCCCGAAGGCTACGGTCTGCGACGCAGGGCCAGGATCCCGGCGTACGCGGCCAGCAGCCGCTCCTTCGGGTACTCGTCGGGCCTCGTCAGGAGTAGCCGGGCGAACTCCTGCACCAGCGCGACGAGCGAATGGGCGACCACCTCGACGTCGAGCTCCGTCCCGGGGTCGAGGTTGGTGCGGAGCACGTCCGCGACGAACCCCCGTACCAGGGCCAGGGTGCCCTCGGTCCGCTCGCGCACGACCGGCGGCGCTCCGTCGATCAGGCCGAGCACCGGACGCCAGGTCTCCGGGTCGCTCTGAGCCGCCCGGAGGAGCCCGTCGGCCGCCTCGAGCATCCACCGGTCCAGCTCGATCCGGACGCCGCCGGTCGGGATCAGGGCCAGCGTCGCGTCGAGGGCACGCTGCCGGGTGCGGTCGAGCAGCGCGTGCAGGAGCGGGTCGATCCCGCCGTACGCGTCGTAGACGACCGGCCGGGTGACGCCGGCCTCGGCGGCGATGGCGCTGATGGTGAGCCGGCCGTAGCCGTCGCGCACGAGCACGCGCAACGCTGCGTCGAGGAGCTCCTCCCGGCGCTCCTCGAGGGGCATCCGGGCGGCATAGGGCCGTCGCGCGGCAGGTCGGTCGGAGGGCATCAGGTAGGACTCACGGCTCGCGGACGGACGTCGGAAGGGGTGACACAGGCCACATGGTGTGCGAATCTACACCCGTGTAGTAATTGGCGGCGACCGTCGGCGAGGAGGAGTTTCGGGTGTCTGCGACCTTGGCCGAGCGGCTTGCGACCGGAGCCTGGCGCCGCGTCGCCGAGGGGCTGCGGACCGTGGGGGAGACGATCGCGCTGGGTGCGGAGGCCTGTGCCTACGCGGTCGTCGACGTCGTCACCGGACGGTTCGACTGGGCCCAGGCGGCGGATCAGGCCTGGTTCATGGCCCGGGTCTCGTTGCTGCCGACGATCCTGGTCGCGATCCCGTTCGGGGTGGTGACCTCGATCCAGGTCGGCGCGGTGGCCAACAGCATCGGCGCCTCGTCGTTCAGCGGTGCCGTGAACGGCGTCGGGGTGTTGCGCCAGGCCGCTCCGCTGGTCACCTCGCTGATCATCGCGTGCGTGGTCGGCTCGGCGATCTGCTCCGACCTGGGGATGCGCGCGATCCGCGACGAGATCGCGGCCCTGGAGGTGATGGGCACCAACCCGATCCGGCGGATGGTCGCCCCCAGGATCGTGGCCGCGGTCTTTCTCTCGGTGATGCTGACCGCGATCGTGGCGGTCGCGGCGATCGCGACCGGCTACGTGATGAACGTCGGCCGAGGCGTGGTCGGCGCCGGCACCTATCTGGACGCGTTCACCAACTTCAGCCAGAGCGCCGACCTGTGGCTGGCCGAGGGCAAGGCGGTGCTGTTCGGGCTGATCGGCACGACCGTGGCGGCCCACAAAGGGCTGGGAGCGACCGGAGGACCACAGGGCGTGGCCGACGCGGTCAACCAGACCGTGGTGCTGAACGTGATCGTGCTTGCCGTGGTGAACGCGGTGCTCACCCAGGGCTACCTGGCTCTGTCGCCGGGCGGGGGTGCGTGATGGCGGCGGTCGAGACCGACGGGCCGGCCACCGGCTGGTGGAGCCCGCTGGTCCCGTTCGGCTCCTTCCTCACCTTCAGTGCCGCTGTCGTGATGGCGGTGCCGGCCACGCTGGTGCACCACTGGCGTACGTGTCTGGAGCACTTCTCCGACATCTGCTGGGGCCGGGGCGCGATCATCGTCGGAGGCGGCACGATCGGGGTGATGGTGCTGCTCTCGGTCTCCGTCGGCACCTCGCTCGGCATCGAGGGGTTCAACGGGCTCGAGCTGGTCGGCCTGGCGCCGCTGGTCGGGTTCATCTCCGCCACCGCCAACACCCGGGAGCTCGGCCCGCTGGTCGCCGCGCTGGCGCTGGGCGCACAGGTCGGTTGCCGCTTCACCGCCCAGCTGGGCGCGATGCGGGTCAACGAGGAGGTCGACGCGCTCGAGGTCATGTCGGTGCGGCCGGTCAACTATCTGGTCGCCACCCGCCTGGTCGCCACCATGCTCGCGATCGTGCCGCTCTACGCGATCGGCCTGCTCGGCTCCTACATCGCCTCCGAGTCGACCGTGGTGATGCTCTTCGGCCAGTCGCCGGGCCAGTTCGACCACTACTTCCTGGAGTTCCTGACGATGCGCGACATCGGGTTCTCGCTGATCAAGATCCTGGTCTTCGCCGCGATCGTGGTGCTGATCCACTGCTGGTACGGGCTCGCCGTGTCGGCCGGGTCGCTCAACGTCGGCGAGGCCACCGGCCGCTCGATCCGGGCGAGCTTCGTGGTCATCGTCGTGCTCAACATGCTGCTCACCGTCGCCATGTGGGGTGGCGACCCCGGCTTCAGGATCTCCGGATGAGCCGCGCCACGAGACCCCAGACCCTGGCCGTACGCGGTGCCGCCGGTGTGCTGGCCTGCGGACTGCTCGCCGCCGGGATGATCGTGCTCTCCGGTCGCCCGTTCTCAGACGACGTCGCGACCCGAGCCGCCATGGTCGATGTCGGTGCCTCGCTGCGTACCGGGTCGGACGTGAAGATGGGCGGGGTCATCATCGGCACCGTCACCGGGATATCGCGGGCCACCGGGTCCTCGAAGGCGTCGGTCGCGATCCGGCTGGACGGCGAGGCGGCCGAGAGGCTCCCGGCCGATGTGGCGGCGCGGGCGCTGCCGGCGACCGTGTTCGGCACTGCGTACGTCGACCTGGTCTCGACGGGTGCCGCGTCGGGGAGGTGGAGAGGCGGCACGATCCCGCAGGACCTGCGCCAGGGCACCGTGGAGCTGCAACAGGCCCTGGACAGCATCGACGAGCTGGTCAAGGCGGTCAGCCCGGCCGATCTCAACGCCGCGCTGGCCGCGGTCGCCGGTGGGCTCGACGGTCGCGGCGACGACATCGCTCGGACCCTCGAGCTCGCCGCGAACGTGCTGGAGCGGGCAGAGGCCGACCTGCCCACGATCCGGTCGACCGCGTCCCTGCTGGCGGTCAACCTGGAGACGCTGGAGGCCTCGGCCGGCGACCTCTTCGCCGCCCTGGAGTCCGGCACCGCGACCGCCGAGACGATCGCCGCCAAGCGTGAGCAGCTCGTCGAGCTGCTCTCTGGCGGGCTCACCGTGACCGCGGAGGCGCAGCGGTTCCTCGACGAGCACGGCGCCGAGCTGGTCACGGCGATGGAGCAGGCGGCGGTCGTCGCCGACGCCCTCTACGACAACCGGGAGAACGCCGTGGTGGAGAGCTTCCGTGCCAACCGCGAGATCGGCCAGGAGATCCCCACGGTGATCGGCGACGGGCGGGCAGCGCTCGACCTGATCCTCCATCGGGTGGCGCCGCCCTACTACACCCGCGAGCGCGACTGCCCGACCTACGGCAACACGTCAGGGGACTGCTGATGTCCGGACTCCGCGGCTCCTCCGGCCGCCCCACCGCGACCTACCTCAAGCTCGGCGCGTTCACCCTGGTCGCCGCGCTCGCCTTCGCGCTCGTGCTCGGCACGCTGAAGGCGCCGGTCGGCGGCGAGCTGGTCACCTACACCGCCGAGTTCGCCGACGTGAACGGCCTGCACGAGGACGATGCCGTACGCATCGCCGGGGTCAGCGTCGGCAAGGTCACCGACATCGCCGTCGATGCCGCCGGGAAGGCGACGGTCGAGCTGACGGTGTCCCGGAAGCAGCAGGTGCTGGAGACGGCGCGGCTCTCGGTCCGCTACCAGAACATCGCCGGGCAGCGGTTCCTCGGCATCGAGCAGACCCGCGGGTCCGGGAAGCCACTGCCCGCGGGGGCGCGGATCCCGGCGAGCCGGACGAGTGCCGGGTTCGACCTGACCGAGCTGCTCAACGGGTTCCGGCCGCTCTTCGACGTACTCGATCCTGCGGAGGTCAACCAGCTCGCGGCCACCATCTTGAAGGTCCTTCAGGACGAGGGCGGCAGCATCCCGGTGCTGCTGGAGCAGACCGCCGAGCTGACCCGGTTCTTGGCCACCCGCGACCAGGTCTTCGAACGGGTGCTGGCCAACCTGACGCCCTTCCTGGCCGACCTGGCCGCTCAGGGGGACGAGTTCGAGTCCACGGTGCGCGAGCTGGAGAGGCTGATGAAGGGCCTGGCCGAGCAGCGCGACGCCCTCGGTGCCTCGGTCGAGGAGCTGTCGGGACTCCTGGCCACCGGCGCCGACTTCGGTACGCGGATCGAGGCTCCCGCACGCACGCTGAGCCGCAACCTGCGGATCTCGGTGACCGCCTTCGCCGCCAACCTCACCAGCTTCCAGGGCGCCGTGGTCGCCTTCGCCCGGCTGGTCGAGACGCTGGGGGGGATCACGTCCTACCGCAACGCGCTCAACATCTACGTCTGCCGCTACGACTTCTCCGTCGACGAGCTCGTGCTGGCGCTGCCGCCGAGCGACGACCGCTACTCGGAGGTGTGCTCCGGATGACTCCGCTACGAACCATGGACCCGCTCAAGATCGGGATCGTCGCCGTCGTGCTCGCCGCACTGGCGGTGGTCTTCGTCTTCCGCGCCGGGGCGCTCGGCTTCGGCGAGCGGGTGTGCGTGGCCCACTTCGAGCACACCGCCGGCCTGCGCGTGGGCGAGGACGTGACCGTGGCGGGCGCCCGGGTCGGGGAGGTGCGCTCCATCTCGCTCGGGGCCCACGACGTGATCGTCGAGTTCACGGTCGAGGACCACATCCGGCTCGGCGCCCGCACCAGGGCCGAGATCGAGGTCGCCACCCTCCTCGGCACGCATCTGCTCGCCGTCGCCCCCGCCGGCGGGGGAGAGCTGGCCGACGACACCATCCCGCTCTCGGCGACCAGCGTGCCCTACAACCTGCAGGACATCGTCGACCGCGGCAGCGCCTCCCTCGACGAGCTGGACCCTGAGCTCCTCTCCGACACGCTGGACGAGGTCGGCCGCACGATGGCGAGCGCCCAGCCCGACCTCGCCGCGGCCCTCGACGGCGTCTCCGCTGTCTCCGAGGTCGTGCTCACCCGCGCCGACCAGGCCGATGCTCTGGTGCGTGCGGCCGGCGACGTGACCCGGCGGCTCAATGCCAACAGCACCGAGATCGTCTCGCTGATGAAACAGTCCAACGCGGTCATGTCCGAGCTGCAGAGCCGGCGGGAGGCCATCCGCCGGCTGCTCGCGGACGCCCAGCGGCTCACCACGACCCTGCAACGCGTCGTCTCCGAGAACCAGCGTGACCTCGACGTCGCTCTGACGAAGCTGGCCGCGGTCATCAAGGGGCTGCGCGCCCAGGAGAAGGAGCTCAGCGCCGCCCTCGACGTACTCGGCCCGTCGGCGCGCTACCTCGCCAACGCCACTGGCAACGGCCCGTGGATCGACATCCGGCCCGACGACCGCGCGCTGCCCGACGGGCTGACGTGCGAGCTGAAGGGACTGTGCTGATGGCCCGCTACATCGCGATCGTGGTGGCCGTCGTGGCCGCCCTCGGAGCCGGTGCCGCGGCGATCCCGCTGACGAGCACCTATTCGGTGACCGTCACCTTCGCCGACACCGCGGGTCTCTTCGTCGGCAACGACGTCGGCGTGCTCGGCGTCAAGGTCGGCGAGGTCAAGCGGATCACGCCCGCGGGCGCGGGCGTCGAGGTGGACCTCGAGCTCGACCAGGGCGTCGCCGTCCCCGCCGACGCCCAGGCGCTGATCGTCTCCCGCTCGGTCGCCAACGACCGCTACGTCGAGCTCACCCCGCGCTACGACGGCGGTCCGGTCCTCGCTGACGGCGACCTGATCGCCAGCGAGCGCACTCGCACCCCGGCCGACTTCGACGCCATCCTGAACGCCTTGGACCGGTTCAGCCGCGGCCTCGCCGGGGGCGACGGGAAGAGCGTCGACCGGTTCCTCCAAGCAGGGTCGGCGACCCTGGGATCCAACGGGCAGCGGGCCGGCGCTGCGCTGGCCGACCTCGCCGCCGCACTGAACGAGATCAACGGCCACACCGACTCCGCCGTCACCGCGTTGCACGAGGCCGACGAGCTGACCAGCGCGATGGTCGCCCACGACGCGCTGATCGAGCTCTTCATCGAGAACGTCGCCGCGACCTCCGACCTGCTCGCCGAGCAGCGCACGGAGTTCACCGCGACGCTGCGTACGACCCGGGAGGCGATCGACGCCCTGGCCAGGTTCACCCAGGCGAACGACAAGGATCTCCAGGCCGCGCTGGCGCAGGTCGACGCCGTGCTCGACCTGATCCTGGCGCACACCGACGACGTCGAGGAGTTCGTCGAGGTGCTTCCGCTGGCCCTGCAGAACGTCGAGCAGGCGCGTGCGCCGGGTGGCGTGATGCTGCGCGTGCCGCTCACCGACGCGCTGAGCGAGGAGCTCGCCGGGCGGTGCCGCGAGGCGCTCGCTGAGGTGTGCGAGGTCGTGGGCACCGACCCGCTCTCGGGCCCGCTGAGCACGGGAGGCCGGCCATGAGACGGGCGATCGTGCTGTCCGCCGCTGCCGGCTTGCTGCTGACCGGGTGCGGCATCGACGCCCGTACGCTACCCCTGCCCGGCACCCGCGCCGGGGACGATACGACCACGATCGAGGCCGCTTTCGACGACGCTCTCAACCTCAGCGTCGGCTCGAAGGTGAGCGTCAACGGCGTCGACGCCGGCCGGGTCACCGCGCTGTCCACCGACGGCTTCTCGGCGCTGGCGGAGATGAGCGTGGACGAAGGCGTACGCGTCACCGACCTCTCCTCGGCGCGGCTGCGCTACGACACCCCGCTCGGCGAGGTCTATGTCGATGTGACCACCCCCGAGGGCGGTCGGGCGATCAAGGACGGGGGACGGCTCGACCCGGCCCGGTCGACGACGGCACCGACCGTGGAGGACGCGCTTGCGTCGGCCTCCCTGCTCATCAACGGCGGCGGGATCGGCGACCTGGGGCGGATCGTCGACGAGCTCAACGGGGCCGTCGGCGACGGCACCGACCTGACCGAGGTGCTCGACCGGAGCGCCACCTTCCTCACCCAGGCCAACCGCACCACCGCCGAGATCGATCGCGCCCTCACCTCGCTCGACGCGGTCTCCGCGACCCTGTCCCAGGAGCAGGACACCATCACCGACGCGCTGGCGGCGATCGGGCCGGCGGCCCGCACCGTCCGCCAGCAGACGAAGCAGATCATCGCCCTGCTCAACCGGCTGGTGAAGCTCTCCCGGGACGCCAACAACGTGCTGGACCGGATGGACGACGCCACGGTGGCCGTGGTCCGCGACGCCGGGGCGATCCTCGCCCAGGTCCGCCGGATCAGCGGAGAGCTCGGCCCCGGTCTGGACACCTTCAGCGCGGCGATCAACGAGCTGCT
The DNA here is from genome assembly GCF_011045035.1 of Nocardioides turkmenicus. Lineage (GTDB taxonomy): Bacteria > Actinomycetota > Actinomycetes > Propionibacteriales > Nocardioidaceae > Nocardioides > Nocardioides turkmenicus. Next base: position 33,091 of record NZ_JAALAA010000013.1, on the reverse strand, counting down.
CGAGGTCATCCCCGCCGACCACCTGCCGATCCAGCTCCGCGTCGACATCGGCGAGTCCGTCGAGCAGGACCCGCTCAACCCGCTGCCACCGCTCCTGGGGACGCCGGGCACCTCGCAGCCGCAGACACCCTGGGACCTGGACGACCTCCTCGGTGCCCCTGGGGAACAGCTGCCCGGCCTCGGGGGTGAGGGCTGATGGCGCTGCGCGAGACCGACCGGCCCCTCTTCGTCGGCTTCGGGGCGGCGGTGGTCGTGTTCGTCGGGGCGACGGCGTACCTCCTCCTGGTCACGCTGCAGCTCCCGGTCCTGTCCCGGCCCGCCACGGTCACCGTGGACCTGGCGCAGACCGGCGGGCTCTACGAGGGCTCGTCGGTGACCTACCGCGGCGCCAAGGCCGGGGTCGTCGAGACGATCGAGCTGACGACCGACGGTGGAGCCCGGGCGCGGATCAGGCTGGATCCGGACGTCCGGATCCCTGAGGACTCACCGGCGAAGGTGCGCGGCCTGTCGCCGGTGGGGGAGCAGTACCTCGACTTCCAGCCGACCAGCGCCTCCGGTCCCTTTCTCCGCGACGGCAGCCGGGTCCGCGCCGAGGCGGTCGACGTGCCCACCACCCTGGCGAGCACCGTCATCAGTCTCGACGAGCTGATGGACCAGGTCGACCCCGACCAGCTCAGGGCCGTGGTCGCCGGCCTGCGCACGACCTTCGCCGGCCGCGAGGACGAGCTCGCCGACCTGGTCGAGGGCAGCCAGGTGCTGCTGGTCACCCTCGACCAGGAGTGGCCCACCATCTCCCGCGTGCTGGTCAACTCCGAGTCGCTCCTGCGCATCGGCGACCGGCACGCCGCCGACGTACGCGCCGCCGCGCACGACCTCCGCCTGCTCACGGCCGAGCTGGAGAAGGCCGACCCCGAGCTGCGCCGTGCCTTCGACCGCGGCCCCGAGCAGTTCGCCGACCTCGTCCGTCTGGTCGGCGTCCTGGACCGTACGCTGCCGCCGACCCTGGAGCGCACCACTGCCCTGACCGACATCCTCGTCGTACGCGACCCGCACCTGCGCGAGCTGCTGGCCGAGTATCCCGCCGCCATCCGCTCGCTGGCCGATGCGATGTACGACGGCGCGATCCATGGCGGCCTCGTCCTGCAGAACGACTACCAGTGCGAGTACGGCGGCCCGAAGTATCCGGCCACCGACACCACCCCGGAGCCGCTCTACGAGGACGGCCACTGCTCCGCGCCGCCCGACCGGGTCGTACGCGGCGCGGAGAATGCCCCCGGCCCGGCCGGACAGGACTAGTTGGAGGGCGGTTCCGACCCCACGACCCACATCGAGAAGAACTGCGACCCGCCGCCGTAGGCGTGCCCGAGCGCGCGGCGGGCACCGTCGACCTGGTGCTCGCCGGCCCGGCCCCGGACCTGCAGCGCCGCCTCGGCGAAGCGGAGCATGCCGGAGGCCCCGATGGGGTTGGAGGAGAGCACGCCGCCGCTCATGTTGACCGGCAGGCTGCCGCCGATCGCCGTCTCGCCGGCCTCGGTGAGCTTCCACCCCTCGCCCTCGGCGGCGAAGCCGAGGTTCTCGAGCCACATCGGCTCGAACCAGGCGAACGGCACGTAGATCTCGGCGCAGTCGATCTCGCGGGCCGGGTCGGTGATCCCGGTCGCCTTCCACAGCGCCGCCGCGGCCTCACGGCCGGCCTGCGGGTTGACCTGGTCGCGCTCGGCGGCCGAGGTGGGCTCCGACCGCATCGCGGTGCCCTGGATCCAGGCGGGTGCGTCGTACGTCTTCGCGATGTCCTCCGCGGCGATCACCATGGCGCAGGCGCCGTCGGAGGACGGGCAGGTCTCGTCGTAGTGGATCGGGTCCCAGAGCATCTGGGAGGCCAGCACCGACTCGACCGTGGTGCCCTCGTTGTGGAGGTGCGCGAACGGGTTCTTCAGCGCGTTGTTGCGGTCCTTGGCGGCGACGATCGCGCCGATGTGGCTGGGCGCGTTCGCGCGGCGGATGTAGGAGCGTACGTGCGGGGCGAAGTAGCCGCCCGCGCCGGCGTGCACCGGCATCACGAACGGGATCGGCACCGACAGCGCCCACATCGCGTTGGACTCCGACTGCTTCTCGAACGCGACCGTGAGCACCTTCTGGTGGACGCCTGCCTGCACCAGCGAGGAGGCGACGATCGCGGTCGAGCCGCCCACCGAGCCGGCGGTGTGCACCCGCAGCAGCGGCTTGCCGGCCGCGCCGAGCGCCTCGGCGAGGTAGAGCTCGGGCATCATCACGCCCTCGAAGAGGTCCGGCGCCTTGCCGATGACGATGGCGTCGACCTCGTCGAGGGTCAGCCCGGCGTCCTCGAGGGCCCGGTCCATCGCCTCGCGGCACAGCCCGGCCATCGAGACGTCCTCGCGCTTGGCGCGGTGGTGGGTCTGGCCGATCCCGATCACGGCCGCGGGGATCTTGCTCACTTGGCTCTCCCGTTCTCCTGAGCTTCCATCACGCACACGAGGTTCTGCTGCAGGGCCGGCCCGCTGGTCGCGTGGCCGAGCACCTTGTCGGCGCTGCCGTCCCAGATCCGCCTGGCGGCCTCGCCGATCCGAATGGCCCCGGCGCTGAACATCGGGTTGGCGGCGAGCGCTCCGCCCGAGGGGCTGATCGCGACGTCCTCACCGAGCCCGAGCGCGGAGCGCAGGACGAGCTCCTGGTGACTGAACGGCGCGTGCAGCTCGGCGACCTGGACGCCCTCGGTGCCTCCGACGGCGGCGGCCGCCCGGGCGGCCGACCCGGACACGGTCAGGTCGCGGGTGCCGAGGTGGAGACCGTCGGAGCTGTGCGCGATCCCGGTGATCCAGGCAGGGCGCTGGTTGGCCTCGCGGGCGCGGTCTCCGGCGGCCAGCACGATCGCGGCGGCGCCGTCGGTGACGGGCGCGCAGTCGTGCTTGCGCAGCGGGTCGGCGAACATCGGCCGGGCGAGCAGCTCGTCGACCGACGAGCCACCTGCCCGGACGGCGTACTCGTTCTTCTCAGCGTCGGTCAGCGACCGGTTGACGACCTCGGCCATCGCGGACTCGTCCCAGAGCCCGGCGTCGAGCCCGAGGCGCGCCTGGAGCGCGGCCAGGGACACGGTGTCGGGCCACAGCGGCGTCATCGTGTAGGGGTCGAGCTGGAGCGTCAGGGTCCGGCGCAGCACGCCTGCGGACGCCTTGCCGAAGCCGAAGACCAGCGCGGTGTCGACCTCGCCGGTCTGGATCTTGATCCAGGCCTCGTAGAGCGCCCAGGCCGCGTCCATCTCGACGTGCGACTCGTTGACGGGCGGGAGCACGCCGATGGCGTCGATCGCGCTCACGAACGAGAACGAGCGGCCGGCCAGGTAGTCCGAGGAGCCGGAGCACCAGAACCCGATGTCCTTCTTGGCCCATCCGGTCTGCTCGTAGCACTCGGCCAGGATCGGCACGAGCAGCTCGGCCATGCTCGGTGACCCGTCGAAGTCCTTCATCTGTCGCTGGGCGAACCCGACGACGGCAACGTCTCTCATACGGTCCTCTCTCCCGGGCTCAGAGGTGGTGCTTGTAGCTGTCGAAGTCCGCGTCCGGCTCACCGGTCGGCGCGAAGTGGCTGATGTTCTCGATGGTGGTGCCCCACTCGTCGCGTGGCTTCCACACCGCCTTGACCCGCATCCCCATCCGGACCTCCTCGGCCGGGATGTCCAGGATCAGGTGCTGCAGCGCGATGTCGGCGCCGTCGAGGAGGACGTACGCGGAGACGTACGGCGGCTTGATCCGCTGTCCCAGGAACGGGACGTTGACGATGCAGAAGGTGGTCACCGTCCCGACGTGGGAGAGCTCGACCTCCTCCGAGGTCGGCACGCCGTCGGTCGGGCAGGCGCCGCGCGGCGGGACGTACACCTTGCGGCACGTCGGGCAGCGCTGGCCGAGGATCCGGCCCTCGGCGAGCCCGCGGAAGAACGAGGACTCCTCCGGGGAGGCCGCGTAGTGGTAGTCGAGGCTGACCGGGGTCACGATCAGACCGACCTCATCGCTGGTCGAGCCGCCGGAGCCGCTAGGCGGAGGCGTGTCGAGACCAACAGAGTCGGGTACGAAGACCAGATCGGTGACCGACCCGGTGCGCTCCTCGGCCCACTTCGCGCGGACCTTCATCCCGGTCTCGATGTCGTCGGGGGAGGCGACCTCGACGGCGTGCAGCCAGGGCGTGTCGGCGCCGTCGACGGTGATCAGGGCGTACGCGAACGGCTTGTCGAACGGCTGGCCGGCGACGGGCTCGCTGACCCAGGTCCACGAGGTGACCGTGCCGGTGTCGGGGAGGTCGACGAACTCGGTCACGGCCTGGTGGCCGACCGGGTCGTACTCGGGTGGTGGGACGGCCACTCGACCGTCACTGAGGCGTCCGCCGACGATGGTGGCGTCCCTCAGCCCGGTGAGGAAGCGGCCGATCACGGGTCCTGTGGATCTGGTGTAGTCGAAGGCCACCGTCACGGGTGCCTGGAGAGTGCGACTCATGACAGAAAGTGAAACACGTTCTAGTATTGCCCACAACCCGTTGGCCGGACGAAGGAGTCGATCGCACGTGAAGCTGGGACTACAGCTGGGCTACTGGGGAGCACAGCCGCCGAGCGGGGTCGGCGAGCTCGTCGCCGCCGCCGAGGAGGCGGGGTTCGACGCGATCTTCACCGCCGAGGCGTGGGGGAGCGACGCGTTCACGCCGCTGGCCTGGTGGGGACGGGAGACCTCCCGGGTACGTCTCGGCACCTCGATCGTGCAGATGTCCGGACGCACCCCGACCTCGATCGCCATGCACGCACTGACGCTCGACCACCTCTCCGGCGGCCGGTTCGTCCTCGGGCTCGGCGTGAGCGGCCCGCAGGTCGTGGAGGGGTGGTACGGCCAGCCCTTCGGCAAGCCCTTGGCCCGCACCCGCGAGGTTGTCTCGATCATCCGGAAGGTGCTCGCCCGCGAGGCGCCGGTGACCAACGACGGGCCGCACTATCCGCTGCCCTTCACCGGCGAGGGCTCGGTCGGCCTCGGCAAGCCGCTCAAGCCGATCGTGCACCCGCTGCGCTCCGACATCCCGATCTGGCTCGGCGCGGAGGGCCCCAAGAACGTCGCCCAGACCGCCGAGATCGCCGACGGCTGGATCCCGATCTTCTACACGCCCCGGTCCGCCCCGATGTACGCCGACTGGCTCGCCGAGGGCTTCGCCCGCCCGGGGGCGAGGCGCACCGCCGACGACTTCGAGATCGCTGCGACCTGCCACCTCCAGATCGTCGCCGACGCGGAGGAGAAGAAGGCGGCGCTCGAGGCGATGAAGCCGTTCGCCGCCCTCTACATGGGCGGGATGGGCGCCAAGGAGCAGAACTTCCACAACCAGGTCTTCGAGCGGATGGGCTACGCCGAGCTCGCCGGCCAGGTCCAGGCGCTTTACCTCACCGGCGAGAAGGAGAAGGCCACCGCGCTCATCCCGGACGATCTCGTCGACGACCTGCACATCATCGGCACCGAGTCCGAGGTACGCGACAAGGTGGCCCAGTGGGAGGAGACCGGTGTGACCACGCTGCTGCTGAGCCTCGGCTCGGCCGCCGACGTCCACCGGATCGCCGAGGTGCTCGGGTGACGGCGGTCTACGCCGTCACCGGCTCCGCCTCGGGCATGGGGGCCGCGGTCGTCGAACGGCTCGTGGACGCCGGCCATCGGGTCGTGACCGTCGACCTGCACGACGCCGATGTCGTCGCCGACCTGTCGACGCCGGAGGGCCGGCGCGACGCCGTCGAGAAGGTGCTGGCCGCGTGCGGCACCCGCCTCGACGGCGCGGTCCTGGCAGCCGGGCTCGGTCCGGCGCCCGGACGTGAGCGTCCCGCGCTGATCACGCAGGTCAACTACCTCGGCGTCGTCGAGCTGTTGGAAGGCTGGCGCGAGGCACTCGCCGCAGCCGGGAACGCCAAGGTCGTGGTCTTCTCCAGCAACTCGACCACGACGATGCCGCTCGTCCCGAGCCGGGCGGTCGCCGCGCTGCTCGAGGGCGACGCGGAGCGGGCGCTGACGGCGTACCGGATCTTCGGGAAGGGCGCGCCGGCGATGGCCTACGGTGCCTCGAAGGTCGCCGTGACCCGCTGGGTGCGGCGCCACGCGGTCGAGCAGGAGTGGGTCGGGGCCGGGATCCGGCTCAACGCGATCGCACCGGGCGCGGTGCTGACGCCGCTGCTGGAGAGACAGCTGGCCACACCCGCGGAGGCGAAGGCGATCCGATCCTTCCCGGTCCCCGCGGGCGGCTACGGCGACCCCGGTCTGCTCGCCGACTGGGTGATCCACATGCTGAGCCCGGCGGCCGACTTCATGGTCGGCAGCGTCGTCGTGGTCGACGGCGGCACCGACGCCTGGTTCCGGGCCGACGACTGGCCGCGGCCGGTTCCCGGCCGACGGCTGCGGGGCTATCTGCGCCGGATGCGCGAGTTCAGGAGGACGCGCCGATGACCGATCACACGCCTGACCCGCTCGCCCCGGCGACCCTCGGCCCGGTGACCCTGCGCAACCGGGTCATCAAGGCGGCGACGTTCGAGGGCGCCTCGCCCGGGGCGCTGGTCTCGGACCGGCTGATCGACTACCACCTGGCCGTCGCCGAGGGCGGTGTCGGGATGACCACGGTCGCCTATCTCGCGGTGGCCCCGGAGGGACGTACGCATGCCGACTGCATCTACTGGCGACCCGAGGCTCTGCCCGGGCTGGCCAGGCTGACCGAGGAGATCCACAAGACCGGCGCCAAGGTCTCGGCCCAGATCGGGCACGCCGGGCCGGTGGCCAACGCCAAGTCCAACGGGGCGCCCTCGCTCGCGCCGGCACGGTCGTTCAACGCGCTCGGCATGGCCTTCAACCGCGCCGCGACAGCCGGCGACCTCGCCCGGGTCGTCGAGCAGCACGGGGCCGCGGCGCGGATGGCCGTCGAGACCGGCTTCGACGCGATCGAGGTCCACCTCGGCCACAACTACCTGCCCAGCTCGTTCCTCAGCCCGCGCCTGAACCCGCGCACCGACGAGTTCGGCGGTTCGCTGGCCAACCGGGCCTCGTTTCCCCGCCGCATCCTTGCGGCGGTGCGGGAGGCGGTCGGTGGGCAGGTCGCGATGCTCGCCAAGATGAACATGCGCGACGGCTACCGCGGCGGGTTCGACCTGCCGGAGTCGGTGGAGTTCGCGCGCCTGCTGGAGTCCGACGGCCACCTCGACGCGCTCGAGCTCACCGGCGGCTCCTCGTTCATGAACCCGATGTACCTCTTCCGCGGCGACGCGCCCTATCGCGAGATGGCCGCCAACATGCCGCTGCACCCGGTGATCCGGATGGGCATGCGGATGGTGGGGAAGGGCTTCTTCAAGGAGTATCCCTACAAGCCGCTCTACTTCCTCGACAACGCCCGCGAGTTCCGCCGCGCGCTGACGATGCCGCTCGTCCTCCTCGGCGGGGTCACCGACCTGACCGGGATGCGGACCGCGATGGACGAGGGCTTCGAGTACGTCGCGATGGCCCGCGCGCTGCTCCGGGAGCCCGACCTGGTCAACCGCCTGCAGGCCGACCCCACGACCGTGTCGCGGTGCATCCACTGCAACCTGTGCATGTCGACCATCTACCCGGGGACCCACTGCCACCTCGACGACCAGCACGTCTACGGTGAGGCTCATCCGATCCTGCTGCCCCCATCCTGAACGCGAGGACCCCGATGTCGATGCACTACGGACGTGCCCACCACCCGCAGGCTCCTGCGGGATACGTCCACGACGACATGACCGACGCCGAGATCAAGGAGCATGAGGCCAGCCTCGTCCCGTTGACCGACTCGGTCCGCGGGCTCGTCGACGCCGTCGTGCGCACCCAGGTCCCGGACGCGGTCCTCGACGACGTACGCCGCCGGGTCGAGGCGCTGACCGATGAGCTGCTCGCCGAGGCGCTGCCGGGCCCGCACGGGGTCCGGTTCGGGGCGGACGGTGGCTTCCGCAACTACGGCAACCCGGTGGTGGGGAAGGGCAACGCGTTCGCTCCGCCGCTGGTGGTCCAGCGCGACGGCGAGGACGTCTGGGCCGACTTCGAGCTCGGCCCGGCCTACGAAGGCCCGCCGGGACTCGTCCACGGCGGCGTCTCGGCGCTGATCCTGGACCAGCTGCTCGGCGAGGCCGCCTCCGCGGGTGGTCGGCCCGGGATGACCGGCACCCTGACGATCGTCTACAAGCAGGGCACTCCGCTGGGTCCGCTGCGCGGCGAGGCGCGGATCGCATCGACCGAGGGCGTGAAGGCGATCGTCCGCGGCCGCCTCCTGACCCGGCCGGACGATGGTTCCGAGCCGGTGCTGTGCGTCGAGGCCGAGGGGATCTTCATCCTGCCGCGGTGGGCCCGCCAGCCGGTCGACCAGAGCGACCGCGAGCACGTCGGCGACGCCTGAGACGCCTCACGCCAAGCTCTAGAACACGTTCTAGTTTCGCGGTAGGGTGCGGACATGGATACCAGCCGCATCGGTCCCCACAACGGTCATCTGATGGTCTCGGCGCTGGAGCGCCACAAGGACCGCCCGATCATCCATCTCGGAGACGTGAGCCTGACCGGGGCGGAGGTGGCCGCGCGGATCAGCCAGTACGTCCAGGCGTTCGAGGCACTCGGCGCCGGCACCGGATCGGCGACCGCGCTGCTCGCGCTCAACCGTCCCGAGGTGCTCTTCATCCTCGGCGCCGGCCAGACCCAGGGATTCCAGCGCACCTCGCTGCACCCGCTGGGCAGCGCCGAGGACCAGGCGTACGTGATCAACGACGCCGGGATCACCGGCCTGGTCATCGACCCCTACTTCGCCGACCGGGCGGTCGAGCTGCTCGAGCTGTGCCCGGGGCTGAAGCAGGTGCTCACCATCGGACCAGTGCCGCCGCAGCTGGCCGAGGTCGGCGTCGACCTCGTCGCGGCCGCGGCGACGTACCCGGTTGAGCCGCTGACCGCGCGGCTGCTCCCGCCCGACCATGTCACCTCGATCACCTACACGGGTGGGACGACCGGCAAGCCGAAGGGCGTGATCGGGCTGGCCGGGTCGTTCGCGACGATGACCCAGGTGCAGCTCTCCGAGTGGGAGTGGCCCGAGGCGCCCCGCTTCCTGATGTGCACGCCGCTCTCGCACGCCGGCGCCGCCTTCTTCGTGCCGGTCGTGATCAAGGGCGGCACCCTGTTCGTACTGCCGAAGTTCGACCCGGCCGAGGTGCTGGAGACCATCGAGCGCGAGCGGATCTCCTCGCTGATGGTGGTGCCGACGATGCTCTACGCGCTCCTGGATCACCCGGACTCCCACACCCGTGACCTGTCCTCGCTCGAGACCGTCTACTACGGCGCCTCCGCGATCAACCCGGTGCGGCTGGCCGAGGCGATCGAGCGGTTCGGGCCGATCTTCGCGCAGTACTACGGCCAGTCCGAGGCGCCGATGGCGATCACCTACTTCGCCAAGACCGACCACGTCGATGCCGAGGGCAAACCGCTCACCCACCGGCTGACCTCCTGCGGCCGGCCCTCCGCCCTGGTGCGTACGGCCCTGATCGGTCCCGACGGCACCCCGGTGGAACCCGGCGAGCCGGGCGAGATCTGCGTCGCCGGACCGCTGCTCTCCGGGGGCTACTGGCAGAAACCAGACGAGACCTCGGCGACGTTCAAAGACGACTGGATGCACACCGGTGACGTCGCCCGCGAGGACGAGGACGGCTTCTGGTACATCGTCGACCGCACCAAGGACATGATCGTCACCGGCGGCTTCAACGTCTTCCCACGTGAGGTCGAGGACGTCATTGCTCAGCACCCGGCCGTTGCTCAGGTCGCCGTCATCGGCACGCCGCACGAGAAGTTCGGCGAGGCCGTGACCGCCGTCGTCGTCGTACGTCCCGGCGCAGCCCTCACCGACGACGTCGTCGCCGAGATCCAGGCCCTGGTCAAGGAGCGGAAGGGCTCGGTCCAGGCGCCCAAGTCGGTCATCGAGATCGACGCGATCCCCATGACCGCCCTCGGGAAGCCGGACAAGAAGGCCCTGCGGGCGCGTTTCTCCGCCTGACGTGGCTCAGGAGTAGCGCACCGCGTAGCGGAGGTGGGTCACCCCGCGTCCCTCCAGGCGCCGGACCAGCTCGAGCTCGACGGGCCCGACGCCGCCATCGGGGAAGAGCCGTCGCCCCGCACCGAGCAACACCGGCACGAGATGGATCTCGATCTCGTCGAGCTGGCCGGCGGCGAGGAGCGCTTGGGCGAGGCCGGCGCCGTGGGCCATGACCGCCCTGTCGCCGGCGGCCGCGCGGGCCTCCTCGGCGCACCGGTCGACGTCGGTGAAGTAGCGGGCGCTGCCCGGCGGGTCGTCGTCGGGGTGGTGGGTGAGCACGTGGATCGGCACGCCGTCGTGGTGGTCGCCGCCCCAGCGGTCGGCGAGCTCGTAGGTGCGCCGCCCTGAGATGAGCGCTCCCGTCGCGAGGTACTCGCGGTAGACGTCGCCGTTCACGCCGGGGTCGTTCCGGTCGTCGAGCCAGTCGAAGATCCGGCCGCCGCCGCGTCCGAGCCCCTGGCCGTGGCGGTCGTCGGGCCCGGTGACGAACCCGTCCAGCGTCATGGACATCGTGAGCCGGACGGGAGTGCGTGGCGTACGTGGCCTACGTGTGGTGTCGGACATGGGATCCTCCTGGTGGTGGTCGGGCACCGGACGGCGCTCACCCATGCCACGATCGGACTACCGGCGATACGACAGATGCGGGCTCGGCGTTTCCTCGATCGGCCGTCGGGCACCCGGCGGGCTCGCTACCCTGGCTGCGATGTCAGACGCGACGGCAACGGGCTATGGGGTCGTCACCAAGACCCTGCACTGGCTGACCGTCGCCGTCTTCGCGCTGCAGTTCGTGGTTGGCTACACCATGTCGACCGACACCGACTGCGACCCGCCGGGGGAGGACCGCAGCGGTGGCGACACCTCCGACGCCGAGGACGAGCGCCTGGACCGGATCGAGGACGCCTGCGAGGCCCGCGAGGCCGACCCGCTCGACGCTGCCTGGTCCGACGTGTGGGGCGGTGGCATCGGTGTGGATGGCATCAGCCTTCCTGAGGTGCACGTCCTGCTCGGCCTGGCGATCCTGCTGCTCGGTGGCCTCCGGGTGGGTTGGCGCATGATCGCCCCGTTGCCGCCGTGGTCACCGCGCCTGTCCGGGACCGACCGCCGCGTCGCCCATGTCACCGAGCGGGCGCTGCTGACGCTGATGTTCGTCGTCCCGATCACCGGCCTGGCGTTGGTGGCGGTCTCCGACGACCTGGTCGCGCTGCACGTGGCAGCCCACATCGCGTTCTTCGTCGCACTCGGCGCCCATCTGCTGCTGGTGCTGAGTCGCGGCCTGCTTCCCCGGATGCTGCCGGGCTCGGGTGGCGTCAGCGCCCCTTGAACTCCGGCTTCCGCTTCTCCAGGAAGGCCTTCGGGCCCTCCTTGGCGTCCTCGGAGGCGAAGACCGCAGCGCCGACCTTGGCGTCGTCTGCCCAGCACTCCTCCTCGTGCTTGCCCTCGGAGTCGCGCATCGTGCGGAGGATCGCCTGGACCGCGAGCGGCCCGTTGGCCGCGATCATGTCGGCGAGCTCGTGCGCCTTCTCGAGCGCGGTGCCGTCGGGGACGACGTGGCCGATCAGGCCGAGTTCCTTGGCCTCGGGCGCCTTCAACGTACGTCCGGTCAGGAGCAGCTCGGCGGCGACGGTGTAGGGGATCTGGCGGGGGAGACGGACCGCGGAGCCGCCCATCGGGTAGAGCGACCACCGAGCCTCGGCGACGCCGAACTTGGCGGACTCGCCGGCCACTCGGATGTCGGTGCCCTGCAGGATCTCGGTTCCGCCGGCGATCGCAGGTCCCTCGACGGCCGCGATCAGCGGCTTGGTGAGCCGAAAGCCCTTGAGGAGACCCTTGATCACCGATGGGTCGAAGCCCTCCTCGAACGACTCCGAGGGCGGCTTCTCGTCTGCCTTCTTCAGGTCCATCCCGGCACAGAAGTAGCCGCCGGCACCGGTCAGGATGCAGACCCGGATCTCCGGGTCGGAGTTCACCCGGTCCCACGCGTCCTCCATGATCCGCAGCATCTCGGAGGAGAGGGCGTTGCGGCGCTCGGGACGATTCATGGTGACGACGAGCTTGTGGCCGTCCTGCTCGACGATCGCGTGCGGCGCCTCGGCAGAAGTTTCTGTGATCGGCATAACACCAGACCCTAGCGGAAAACTGAAACGTGTTCTAGTCTCGCACTCATGGCGCTGAACCTTGCTGACCTCTTCGAACACGCCGTCGACGCCGCGCCCGAGAAGGTGTCGGTCCAAGTCGGCGACCGCAAAGTGACCTACGCCGAGCTCGAGCGTGAGTCCAACAAGCTGGCCCACTACCTGGCGAGCCAGGGGATCGGGAAGGGTGATCACGTCGGGCTCTACTCCAAGAACTCCGTCGAGCACGTCATCGCTCTCCTCGCCATCCTCAAGATCCGTGCCGTCGCGATCAACGTGAACTACCGCTACGTCACCGGCGAGCTGGAGTACCTCTTCGAGAACGCCGACCTCAAGGCGCTGGTCCACGACCGCGTCTACGCGCCGCTGGTTGCCGAGGTCGCCCCCAAGCTGCCGGGGCTGACGACGTTCGTCGCGGTCCCCAACCCGCTGGAGCCCGACGACGACTCCGACCTGAGCCCGTTCGGCGGCGTCACCCTGAAGGAGGCGCAGGCCGGGCAGTCCGACGCCCGCGACTTCGGCGAGCGCAGCCCTGACGACATCCACGTCATCTACACCGGCGGCACCACCGGCTTCCCCAAGGGCGTGATGTGGCGCCACGAGGACTTCTGGCGCGTGCTCGGCGGCGGCATCGACTTCATGACCGGTGTGCCGCTCGAGGAGTACGACCAGTCCAAGCAGGCCGCGGGCGACGGGCTCATCACGCTGCCGCTCAGCCCGCTGATGCACGGCGGGGCCCAGGCCTCGCTGCTCATGCACCTCTTCGCCGGCCAGGTGACCATCCTGGAGCCCAAGTTCGACCCGGTACGCACCTGGGAGATCGTCGACCGCGAGAAGGTCCAGATGATGTTCATGACCGGCGACGCCATGGCGGTGCCGCTCATCGACGCGTACGAGGCCGGAGGATTCGACGGGCAGTCGCTGTTCGCCATCGCCTCCAGCGCCGCGATCTTCTCCAAGTCGGTCAAGGAGCGCTGGATGAAGGCGTTCCCGAACGCGGTCTTCACCGACTCCGTCGGGTCGACCGAGACCGGGTTCCAGGGCACGGGTCTGCAGGACGCCTCGGCTCTGTCGACCGACGGTCCGGTGGTCACCGCAGGCCCGCACACCGCGGTGATCGGCGACGACGGGCATCCTCTGGACCTCGCCAAGGATGTCGGCAAGATCGGCCGCACCGCTCGCAAGGGCCACGTCCCGGTCGGCTACTACAAGGACCCGGAGAAGTCGGCGAAGACCTTCGTCGAGATCGACGGCGAGCGTTACGCGATCCCGGGCGACTATGCGCGGGTCGAGACCGACAACCGGCTCACCCTCCTCGGCCGCGGCTCCAACTGCATCAACACCGGCGGGGAGAAGGTCTACCCCGAGGAGGTCGAGGCGGCGATCAAGGCGCACCCCGACGTCTACGACACGCTCGTCGTCGGGATCCCGGACGAGCGCTACGGGCAGGCCGTCGCGGCGGTCGTCCAGCCGCGACCGGGCGCGACCCTCGAGCTCGAGGGGCTGCGTACGTTCCTGCGGGCGCACCTGTCCGGCTACAAGCTGCCGCGAGCGCTGACCATCGTCGACGAGGTGCCCCGCAACGCCACGGGCAAGGCGCAGTACCCCAAGGCCAAGGAGATCGCGCTCGCCACCCAGGCGGCCGCCACCGACCCCGACGCAGAAGGAGCACCAGCATGATCCGTACGCCTTTGTGCGAGGCCTTCGGGATCGACTACCCGATCTTCGCCTTCACCCCGTCCGAGCACGTCGCCGCCGAGGTCTCCAAGGCCGGTGGGCTGGGTGTGCTGGGCTGCGTACGCTTCAACGACGCCGAGGAGCTCGACCGCACGCTCACCTGGATGGACGAGAACACCGACGGCAAGCCGTACGGCGTCGACGTCGTCATGCCGATGAAGGTGCCGACCGAGGGCACCTCGACCGACCTGTCCGCCTACATCCCGGCGGAGCACACCGAGTGGGTCGACAAGACGCTGCTCTCGCTGGGTGTGCCGCCGCTGCCGGAGGGGGAAGGGCGCGAGGGGGTGCTCGGCTGGCTGCACTCGACCGCGCGCTCACATGTCGACGTCGCGCTGCAGCACCGCCCGGTGCTGATCGCCAACGCGCTCGGCACCCCACCCAACGACGTGATCGAGAAGGCGCACGAGCACGGGATCAAGGTGGCCGCGCTCGCGGGCGCCCCGAAGCACGCGGTCTCGCACGTCTCCAACGGCGTCGACATCATCGTCGCCCAGGGCTACGAGGCCGGCGGGCACACCGGCGAGATCGCCTCGATGGTGCTCCAGCCCGACATCGTCGACGCGGTCGGGCCGGACGTACCGGTGCTGGGCGCCGGTGGGATCGGCTCCGGCCGGCAGATCGCCGCGTCCCTGGCACTCGGCGCTCAGGGCGTCTGGACAGGGTCGATCTGGCTCGGCACGTCGGAGTACCGCAACCTCAACACCCACGCCGGCTGGGAGACCGCCTTCACCCGCGCGACCTCCGCCGACACCCGCCGGATGCGGATCTACACCGGAAAGCCCGCCCGGCTCCTGAAGTCGAAGTGGACCGACGCCTGGGAGGCCGAGGAATCGCCCGCGCCGCTGCCGATGCCGCTGCAGAACCTGCTCGTCTCCGACGCCCACAACCGCATCAACGCCGCCGGTGATCCAGATGTCGTCGCGATGCCGGTGGGGCAGATCGTCGGCCGGATGAACGAGGTGCGCTCCGTCGCCGAGGTGATGGCGGACCTGATCGCCGAGTTCGAGGCCACGGTCAAGCGCCTGGACGCGATCTCTCAGGGCTGACGCCCCGCACCACCGCCGCGAGGCGCCGGCTCGGTCTTCCGAGCCGGCGCCTCGTCGCATGCCTGCATGCCGATTCGCCTTACGGCGTCGCACTATCGCACACAATGGTCGCCGGCGCCGCTAGCGCACACCGCAACCCCGCCCCTGAGAGGGGACGGCCCTGACAGGATGGGCGAGTGACGATCTCGAGCTACGTACGTGACGGCCTGACCTTCGACGTGATCGACTCGGGCCCCGCCGACGGCGACCCGGTCGTGCTCCTGCACGGCTTCCCGGAGCGGGCGACCTGCTGGCGCGAGGTGTCGCCGATCCTCCACGAGGCGGGCTTCCGGACCCTCGCCCCGGACCAGCGCGGCTACTCCCCGGGTGCCCGGCCGCGTACGCGTCTGGGCTATGGAGCCGGTACCCTGGTCGAGGACGTGGTGGCACTGATCGACGAGATCGGTCGTCCGGTGCACCTGGCCGGGCACGACTGGGGGAGTGCGGTCGGCTGGGGAGTGGCCGCCAAGCGGCCCGACCTGGTGCGCAGCTGGACCGCGATGTCGGTGCCGCACCCGGTCCCGTTCGCGCGGTCGATGAAGGGTCCGCAGCGACGTAGGTCCGCCTACATGGCCTTCTTCAACATCCCGTTCGTCCCCGAGCTCGTCGCCGGTCGCGACGGCCGGATGGAGCGGATGATGCGGGGGAGCGGCTGGAACGACGAGGACATCGAGCGGTTCCGCAAGGAGATCGTCGACTACGGCGCGCTCCCCGGAGGACTTGGCTGGTACCGCGCGCTCTTCCTCGCCCCGCGTGTCGGCCGGGTGTCCGTCCCGACGACGATGCTCTGGAGCGACCGCGACGTCGCCATCGGCCGCACCGCGCTGGAGGGCAACGAGAACTCCGTCACCGGTCCCTACGAGTTCATCGAGCTCCCCGGGGTCACCCACTGGATCCCGACCAAGGCGCCCCGGGCTGCAGCGGACGCGATCCTCTCGACGATCGCGAAGGCGGATCGGCGTGAGTGACGGCCCACGCCGGGTGGCGCGCCACGCGACAGTCGGAGGTGTCACCGCCGCGGCCGGTGCGTCGGCGGGGATCGGGCTGATGGACCTGCTGTTCTCCCCGGCGGTCACCTTCTTCGGTCGATTCATCGAGGTGGAGGAGGCAGACACCGGATCCGCGGTGGGCGACGCGCTCGCGGGCGGGTTCGGGGCGCTGGGGGCGGTGCTTGCCGCGGTCTTCTTCGCAGCCGTCGTGCTGCTCACGGTCGTGGTGGTGATGCCGTTGACGACCATGGGCCTGGCGCTCGGCGCATCCGGGTTCGAGCGCGCCTGGTTGGCAGTCCTGATCACGCTGCCGCTCTCCGTGGTCGGATTCCTCTTGATCGGTCAGCTGCTGCCGGGTTCGGTCCCGTGGTGGCTCTGGCCGGCGGTCACAGCGGTCGCGGCAGCGGTATCGGTCTGGCTCGCCGCCGCGGTCCCTACGCGGTCGCGCCGGCGGACGGCGACGTCGGCCGGGGTGCGGTGTCCCGAGCCGTGATCGCTTCGCCGACACCCTGGATCGCCCGACGGATCATGTCGCCGTACGCCCCGGGCGGAAGCCCCGCGGCACGCTCCTCGGCCTTGCCGATGTGTTCGCCGGCCGCCGCGAAGGCGCCCAGCCGACGGAGGTTGTCGGCGATGTTGAGGTGCAAACTCGGGTAGAACCCGGCAACCCGCAGGCTCGCGTCGTGCTCCTGCGCCCGCTGGTCGGTGAGGGCGTCGGCGGCGTCGAGGGCGCGTACGTCCCAGATCAGCGCCACAGCCGGGTCCGAGTAGAGGTCGGCGAGGTAGTGCGCGAGCGTGCACCGGTGGAGCGGGTCGCCGAGGACGCCGAGGTCCGTCCAGATGGCGAGCAGCTCCTCCCGCGCTCGGGCGACGTCTCCTTCGTGGCCGAGGGTCACGGCAGCCGTGATGGCGTCCATCGTCGGATCAACAGCAGGCGTTGCGGTCATGTCCGCGATCCTGGGGTTTCGACCGGCCTGAAGGTCAAGGAGTTGAGTACGCAGACTCATCACGCCGCACTCCAGGGCCGCCAGACTCGTGGCATGCTCGCTTTCCACCGCCCGATCCTGACGCTGCGGCGCATCAGTCGGGTGCCCTGGGCTCCTGCCGCCACAGTTCTCGCATCGGGCGTGGCCCTCGTCGCGATGGGGAACCTGGCATCCAACTGGCTGGACGTCTACCTGGTCTTCTTCGGCGACCAGCCGCAGGTGCTGCCGTCGAACGTGGCGGCCTACCGGGTCTGGGGCACGATCGCGATCCTCGCCCTGGCGGCAGGTGTGGTGGTCCACCTGCTCAACCGCCGACGTCGAGTGCTCACGACGATCTGGCAGGCGCTGCTGGTCGTCGGCGGAGCCGCGATCCTCGTGCTTTGCTACATCCCGGGGGCGGTCGACCTGCCGGTGCCGGAACGCGACCACGACGGCTACGGCGCTCCGCCCTGCTACTCCGGCGGCGACAACGACGAGTGCGTCGGAGGCTGACGCCTCGGCCTACGGCCCCGAGTCGGCGCAACTGCCGCACGCAAGGGGAGCGGCCAGGACACGCTTCCAGACACGCGGGACAAACGCGCCGACTCGATGCCGTGGCGTGGGGCAGACGCGCCGAATCGGCAGGGCACGTGGGTGTCGTGTGCTCGACCGTGAGGTGGGTCGTTGTGATCGGTGGTCTATGTGCGTCGGGTGAAGCGGATGTCGCCGTTGGGGAGGCGTTCGTGGGTGTAGGTGGGGTCGTGTGCGCGGTGGTGGTGATGGCTGCAGAGGAGTGCGGCGTTGTGGAGGTCGGTCGCACCTCCCTGAGCCCAGGCGATCCAGTGATGGGCCTCTGCCCAGGTGCCCGGGATGTCGCAGCCTTCGGCTTCGCAGGTGGCTGAGCGAAGGAGGAGGGCCCGGCGTTGGGCGGCGGTGAAGAGGCGTTGGTTGCGGCCGAGGTCGAGGACCTCGGAGTCGCCGCCGAGGACGGCGGGGAGGATGTTGGCGGTGCAGGCCAGCCGCCGAGCCTGGGCAGCGGTGATCGGGCTGCCGCCGATGATCTGGGCGATGCCGGCCTCTTTGCGGAGCTGGTCGAGGTCGATGGTCACGATCACCGTGGTCGCGTCCCCGCCATGGATGGGCAGCCTGCCCGGGTCGAGGGTTTCGAGCAGCTGGCACAACGCACGCCCGAGGCGTCGGTCGTAGGGCAGGTAGTCGCCGGTGTCGGTGTGGGTGCCGTCCTCGCGCCTGGGTGAGGCGAAGGCCTCCAGGTTGGTGGCCAGCCGGTCCGCTGCTGCGTCCGGGACGATCGCCGTGATGCGGGTGGTGCCATCGCCGAGGCGGTGCATGCTCAGCCGGGTCTTCCTCCGGGCGTGGGCCTCCTCGGCGGCGAGGCGTCGGGCTTCTTCGGCTTCGGCGATCTCGGGGGCGATGACGTCGAGGATCCGGCGCCCGAGCCGGCGGAGCTGGGTGGGGTCGAACTGAGCCGCATAGCCGACCAGGGTTTCCTCGGCCCGCGTCTTGATGTCGGGGTCCAGATCGGACGGGAGGTCGTCGAGGGCTGCCACGATGACGTGTGCCTGGGCGGGGTTGCAGGCACCGGTTCGCATCGCTGCGGCGACCAGGCCGTAGGTGCGGTCCAGTGCAGTCGCGAGTCGGAGGTCGGCCCGTAGGGTCTCGGGGCGCTGGTGGGTGTGGTGATGCAACCAGGCCGCCACATCCCGAGCGGCCTCCTCGGCGGCCACATCGGCAGCGCTTGCGATCACCCGGAGCTCGAGCTCGGCCAGCTGGGCTTTGGCCCTAGCGATCTCGAGCAGGGTGGCGGCTTTCTGGTCGGTGCCCATGAACGACGGGTTCGCATCCGCCACACCGTCCAGGGCGCCGGTGATCGCGACCACGGCTCCCAGCACAGGGTGGGGCTGTTGCAGCGTGGTCATCGAAACGGTCACCTCCCGACGTACGAACTCACGGGATCCACACACGCGGATCCGTTTGGTTCGCTGGTCTTGGAGGCCCGGCAGTACGGGCTATTACTTACCCTCGCAGCTCAGCGTTGACGCCCCTGGTTCCCCTGGATTACCCCACACCCGATGTGTCCCGGGTGCGGCGGCACGCCTCTTTCGAGGTGGTCGGCCTTCACGTTTACGCCTGGGCCGAGCCTACCACACCAAGCAAAATCAAACGAACCCAATCAGGTAAACCCAGTCAGGGACAGGTATCCCCAACCAAAGCCAGACCGCGCTGGAACCCGGACAAGTCAGGTGAATGGCACCCAACCCAGACACACCCAGGTGCTAAACTTCCCAACCCAGACCACGTATTGGCCCCACCCGCGCTGGAACCCAGACACGAGACAAACGGACACACATCCAGACCCCCACACGAACTGCGGCCAGCGGCGAGCTGGACGGCGCTCCAGCGGGGAAGGGAGCCCGAGCGTCACACGGCGACAGCGGTCAGGCTGGCGTCACTGTCGGTCACGGCCCGTTCGCCGATGGCCTTGGCGGTCCTTTCGTGCGTTGTGCTGTCGAGGAAGCCCTGATCGCGTTGTAGCCGAGGGGATCAGGATGAGGGCCACGATGGCGCTGCTGTGAGCGATGCTCCAGCCGGCCGAGGCCCAGGCCGCCGCGCCGTCGAGCGCGGTCTCGTCGGCGCGGGGAGCGGCCACCTCGTAGAGGACGAAGAGGACGCCGGCGATCGCGACCGCGACGGCGCACATCCGACGCTCGATAAACCGAAGCGCTATCGCACAGCCTGGTCGCTTGCCGCGATACAGCACAGAGAACCGCCACGACGAGAGGGGCTCGGGTGAAACACCCGAGCCCCTCAGGATCGCCGCAAGGTCAGGACGCCGCGAACGTACGTCCGATCTTCAGGGCCTGCTCGGTGGCCCCGCCGAAGACGAACTCGAACCGCTTGGCGGTGGTGAAGTAGCGATGCGCCTCGCCGTCCAGGTCGATCCCGACCCCGCCGTGGACGTGGACGGTCGTGTGAGCGAGGCGGTGGGCGGCGTCGGCGGCCCAGAGTTTCGCGACCGCGACCTGGTCGGCGGCGGGAAGGCCGGACGAGACCCGCCAGGCGGCCTGCCAGAGGGTGAGCCGCTGGGCGAGTACGTCGATGAACCCGTCGGCCAGCCGCTGGGAGATGGCCTGGAAGGTGCCGATGGCGCGGCCGAACTGCTCGCGGGTCTTGGCGTGGGAGGAGGTGAGCTCGAGGGCGCCCTCGGTGACGCCCAGCAGCTCGGCGGCAGCGGCGACGGTCAGCAGCTCTCCCAACCGGTCGGCGGTCGAAGCGTCGCCGATCCGGCGGGCAGGCGCGGAGGCGAACGAGACGAGCGCGGTGACATCGCCGTCGCTGGTGTGCTGGGCGTGGCGGTCGACGCCTGTGGCCGTGGCCTCGACCAGGTAGACCCCGACGGTGCCGTCAGAGGAGGAGGCCGTGACCAGGAACGCGTCGGCGATCGTCCCGGCCCTGACCAGCGTCTTCACGCCGGAGAGCGTCTCGCCAGTGGCGACGACGGTGGGGGATTCGGGCAGGTGCGAGTGCTCCTCGGCGACCGCGGCCGTCAGCACCCGGGACCCGTCGGCGGCGCCGGCCAGGGCGTCCGACGCCGTCTCGGCCAGCAGCAACCCGCACGGCCCGTGCACGGCCAGCGGCACCGGAGCGACCCGTCGCCCGGCCTCGATGAGCACGCGGCACAGCTCGACGAGCCCGAGCCCGGCGCCGTTCTGGTCGTCCGGCAGGTGGAGGCCGAGCAGGCCGGCCTCGCCGAGGGCGGTCCAGAGAGAGGTGTCGAAGCGGCCGCGGTCGCCGGCATCCGCCTCGACCGTACGCAGCCGCTCGAGCGTGGTCGCGTCGCCGATGATCTTGGCCGCGAGCTCGGCGGCGTCGTCGGATTCAGTGGTGAAGGAGAAGTCCATAGTGCTCTCGCAATCGACTGTGTTGGTCTCGACACGCTCGCTCGCGCTCGCGGCTCGACCGACGGATGGATGGGTCAGCGCTTGGCGGCGGGGAGGCCGAGGCCCACGTAGCCGATGATGTCTCGCTGGATCTCGTTGGTGCCGCCGCCGAAGGTCATCACCAGCGACGAGCGGTGGAAGCGCTCCAGGCGGCCGGCGAGCACGGCGCCGGGGGAGTCGGCGGTCAGGCCGGCGTGCGGGCCGACGATCTCCATGAGCGTCCGGTAGACCTCGGTCGCCAGCTCCGAGCCGTACACCTTGGTCGCCGACGCCTCGGCCGGCGACAGGGCGACCCCGTGGTCGGCGTCGGAGGCGAGCTTCCAGTTGACCAGTGACAGTGCCTCGATGCGGGCATGCGCCCGGCCCAGCGCGAGCTGGACCCATTCGGCGTCGATCACCCGGCCGCCGCCCGGCACCGTGGTGGCCCGCGCCCATTCCTTCACCATCCCGAGCGAGTGCACTAGTGGTGCGGCTGACGTGAGAGCGACGCGCTCGTGGTTGAGCTGGTTGGTCATCAGTGCCCAACCCCCGCCGCGCGAGGAGACGAGGTTCGAGGCGGGCACGCGTACGTCGGAGTAGTAGGTCGCCGAGGTGCCGACGCCGGCCACGGTCTGGACCGGCGTATAGGAGAACCCCTCGGAGGACGTCGGCACCAGGATCATCGACAGTCCCTTGTGGCGCGACGCCTCCGGCTCCGTCCGGCAGGCGAGCCAGATCCAGTCCGCATACTGGATCAGCGAGGTCCACATCTTCTGGCCGTTGATCACCCACTCGCCCGTGCCTTCGTCGAGGACGGCACGTGTCTGCAGCGACGCGAGGTCGGTCCCCGAGCCGGGTTCGGAGTAGCCGATCGAGAAGTGCAGCTCACCGGCAAGGATCTTCGGCAGGAAGTAGTCCTTCTGCTCCGGCGTACCGAACCGCATGATCGTCGGGCCGACCGTGTTGAGCGTGAGATAGGGGATCGGCACCCCGGCCACGGCGGCGGCATCGGTGAAGATCAGCTGCTCCACCATGGATCGGTCCTGGCCGCCGTACTCCTTCGGCCAGCCGATCCCGAGCCAGCCGTCCGCGCCGATCTGCCGGATGGTCGAGAGGTAGACCTCCTTGTCCGCCTCGTCGCCGAACTCACCCGACGCTCGCGCGAGCGCCGCGCGACGCTCGGGCGTGACCAACTGGGCGAAATAGGAGTTGAGCTCTGAGCGAAGTTGCTCCTGGGCGGGTGTCAAGGCCACATGCATGTGATAAAACTAGAACAGGTTCTTGTTTTTGAATAGGCTCAGCTTGGAAAGACCAAAGCGGAAGGTACGAAAATGGCCGACCCCACCACCCAGACCCGCACGCTCGATCACGGCTCTCAGCCGGAGCGCTTCGCGCGCGGTTGGCACTGTCTGGGCCTGGCCAGCCAGTTCAAGGACGGCAAGCCGCACGCGGTCGAGGCGTTCGGCGGCAAGCTGGTCGTCTGGGAGAACAGCAAGGGCGAGCTCGGCGTGCTCGACGGCTACTGCCGTCACATGGGCGGCGACCTCACCCAGGGCACCGTGAAGGGCGACGAGATCGGTTGCCCGTTCCACGACTGGCGCTGGGGCGCCGACGGCCGCTGCAAGCAGATCCCCTACGCCCGACGCGTCCCGCTGCGCGCCCGCACGAAGGCGTACGAGACCGTGATCCGCAACGACTCCCTGCTGATCTGGCACGACCCCGAGGGATCGAAGGCCGACTACGACATCCTGCCGCCGGAGCTGCCCGACATCGGCAACCGCGAGGTCTACACCGACTGGATCTGGAACACCGTCCCGATCAAGGGCAGCCACTGCCGTGAGCTGATCGACAACGTGGTCGACATGGCGCACTTCTACTACGTGCACTTCGCCTTCCCGACCGACTTCCGCAACGTCTTCGAGGACCACATGGCGACGCAGTACATGGCGTCCAAGGGGCGGCCTGATGTCGCCGGCGGCTACGGCGACGCTGACATGTTCCTGAAGTCCGAGGCGACCTACTACGGCCCGGCGTACATGATCAACTGGCTCGAGGTCGACTACAAGGGCTTCGTGACCGAGGTGATCCTGATCAACTGCCACATCCCGACGGGCCCGGACTCGTTCCTCCTGCAGTACGGCATCACCGTCAAGAAGCCCGAGGGACTCGACGACAAGACCGCCAACTTCATCGGGAAGAAGTACGCCGACATGTTCGGCGACGGGTTCCTCCAGGACGTACACATCTGGCAGAACAAGGTGCCGGTGCAGAACCCGCTGCTGTGCGAGGAGGACGGCCCGGTCTACCAGCTGCGCCGCTGGTACGAGCAGTTCTACGTCGACGTCGCCGACATCGAGCCCGAGATGCGGGCCCGCTTCGAGTTCGAGGTCGACACCACCAAGGCCAACGAGTACTGGCACGAGGAGGTCGCCGAGAACCTCCGCCGGATCGAGGCCGAGAAGGCCGAGAACCCTGAGTCGAGCGACGCAGGGGTCAGTTGATGGCCTCGTTCGTCCCGACGTCCCAGGACACCGTCGAGGACCAGCGGCTCTACACCCAGGCCCGTCTGGTCGAGGTGGAGTGCCTGGACTGCCTCGCGCGTGTCGGGGTGAAGAAGAACAGCGAGCACCAGACCTCCGTCCAGTGGACGGCCGAGGCGCAGGCCCAGTGTCCGGACCTCGTACGCCGCAAGGCTGCCGCCGACGGCGCACGGCTCGTCCACGCCCGCTGCCCTCGTCTGGCCGCGTCCATCGAAGCCGCCGTCGCCGACGGCCGGATCCAGATCGGAGCCGAGGATGGCTACTGACTCCTTCCTGCTGCCCGTCCGCGACGTCGTCAAGGAGACCGCCGAGGCCCACTCGATCGTCTTCGAGCTCCCCGAGGACGCGAAGCACGCCTTCCAGCCGAAGCCGGGGCAGTTCCTGACCGTCGCGGTGCCCAGCGACCGGGATGGTCTGGCGGCCCGCTGCTACTCGCTCTCGAGCGCCCCGGGCGACCCGCTCACGGTGACCGTCAAACGCACCGTCGACGGCTACGCGTCCAACTGGATCTGCGACAACCTCCGGCCCGGCGACACGCTCCGGGTGCTCCCGCCGAGCGGGATCTTCACCCCGGCCGACCTCGATGCGGACTTCCTGCTCTTCGCCGGCGGATCGGGTGTCACCCCGATCATCTCGATCGCCCGATCCGCCCTGAGGGAGGGAACAGGGCGGATCGTGGTCTTCTACGCCAACCGCGACGAGCGCTCGGTGATCTTCGCCGAGGAGTGGGCGCGGCTCGCCGCCGAGCACCCGGACCGGCTCCAGGTGGTCCACTGGCTCGAGTCCGTCCAGGGACTGCCCACCGGGGAGCAGCTCAAGGCGTTCGCCGCCGACCACCTGACGTACGACGCGTTCGTCTGTGGTCCCGCGCCGTTCATGAAGGCGACCGTCGCGGCGCTCAAGGAGCTGGAGTTCCCGCGGGCGCGGCGCCACCAGGAGAAGTTCGCGTCCCTGGGCGGCAACCCGTTCGGCGACATCGCGCCGGTCGAGGAGGCCGAGGCGGAGGTCCCTTCGACAAGCTCAGGACATCGCGTCGACGGCACCGGCGTCGCCCAGCAGCCGGTGACGCTGGAGATCGAGCTCGACGGCACCACGACGACGTACGACGACTGGGACCCGGGCACCCCGATGCTCGACTTCCTCGAGTCGAAGGGGGTCAAGGCTCCCTACTCCTGTCGCGAGGGCGAGTGCTCGGCATGCGCGTTCCGGCTGCTCGAGGGCGAGGTCAAGATGGTGCGCAACGACGTGCTCGAGCAGGAGGATCTCGACGACGGGATCCGGCTCGGTTGCCAGTCGCTGCCGACGACCGACACCGTCCGCGGCACCTACTCCTGAGGGACTCGCGAGAGACACAGATCACCAACCGGTTGCCAGGTCGAGGTGCCTGGCGCGATAGTGTCGCGCTGCCCGAACCACATCCCACCGGGTCATCCGTAGCGAACCACAACGGGTGGTCGGTGGGGCACAAGCGAGGTTTCCCCCCACCGTGTTCAATCGCAACTTCTACGCCGCGCAGGACGACCGACGGTTCGTCGTCGGCTATGCCCTCGACCTCGGTTTCCGGGTCTTCGACGCCTATTCGGCGCCCGGCCAGCCGTTGAGCGAGATCACCACGACGGCATCGGCCTCGCTGCTCGCGGCCCGGCCTGCGTTCAAGCTCTACGCTCCCAACACCGGCCCCGAGCCGGTGATCACCCGGGTCGAGCTGGACGAGTCCGAGTTCGGCCCCTCGGCCTACGAGTACCAGTGCAACGGCTGGGGCCTGATCGGCCTCAACTTCGGTGGCGTCGTCGGCCTCGGTGGCCTCGGCTGGAGCACGCTGACCACCATGGCGGAGGCCCGCGCGGCTCGCTGGCACGCCGTCGAGCCGATCGGCCCCGCCCCTTCGGAGTGGAACTGGCCCGCCGTCGACGAGGCTGCGGTCAAGATGTTCGAGGCGATCACCTCGATGGCCGGCTCCGCCGTCGGCGACAGCCCGATCCTGGCCGCCGCGGGTCAGCTCATCAAGGACAAGGGTCTGCTCTACGAGTCCGGCGGCGGTCTGCACGCGCGCCCCGGTCTCGGCTGACGCTCCGCTGGCTTGATACGCCAGGCGTATCAATGCCTGGCAGATCGATACTTCACAACCCCGCGTCGGTGATCCTAGATTCTCGGGCATGGACGCCACCTGTGAAGCCCTCCCGTCGTGAACGCGGTCGACGTCCACCACGTCGTCACCGGCCGGGCCGACGGCCCGGTGGTCGTGCTCTCCAACTCGCTGGGGTCGACCCACGCGATGTGGGACGAGAACCTGGCCAACCTCGAGCGCCACTTCCGAGTGGTCCGCTACGACACCCGCGGGCACGGCGCCTCGCCCGTGCCCGCCAGTCCCTACACGATCGACGACCTGGTCGACGACGTCGTCGCCCTCCTGGACCGCCTGGGTGTCGAGCGGGCCCACTTCGTGGGCCTCTCGCTCGGCGGCATGACCGGGATGCGGCTCGCCGCGCGCGAGCCGGAACGCGTCGACCGGCTCGTGCTCCTCTGCACCGGTGCCCATCTGGCGCCGTCCTCCGCCTGGCGCGATCGGGCGGCCACCGTGCGTGCCGATGGCACCCGGGCCGTCGCCGAGGCGGTCGTCGCGCGGTGGTTCACGCCGGGCTTCCTCGAGGCCGCCCCCGACGTGAAGGCGTCCTGCGAGGCGATGGTCGCCGCCACCCCGGCCGAGGGGTACGCCGGCTGCTGCGAGGTCATCGCCGCCATGGACCTGCGCCCCGACCTGCCCGCGATCACCGCACCGACCCTCGCCATCGCGGGGGCCGACGACCCCGCCACCCCGCCGCCTCATCTCGAGGAGATCGCCGAGGCGGTCGAGGACGGCCGTCTGCTGGTCGTCCCCGACTCGGCCCACCTGGCCAACGCCCAGCAGCCGGGGACCATCACCCGCGCCATCGTCGAGCATCTCCGGTCGACCTGACCGGAGCGGCCGTCACCGGATAACCAGGTGCGGCCCACCGCGCGACCTGTCTAGGTTCGGCTCTGATGCGAGAACCCGACGCCCATGCTTTCGCCGTGCGTGAGGTACGCGATGCCCCGACCGCCCGGGCAACGAGTACGTCTTCCTCGCCAGCGCGGAAGCCTGACGAAGACTCGCCGATGCTGCGTCCGGCTGGTTGCCGCTCAGCGGTTTAACTTTGCAGGGTGGCGAACACGAGCGAGCCGGTCACGTCTGTCGAGCGCACCGTGGCGACGCAGGACCATCGTCTGCGCGCGACACAGGCAGTCGGAGCGCTGATCCTGTTGGTCGTGTCCCTGTCAGCTCCGGTGCTGGTCAGCATCGACGACTCGACAGGGCAGGACCACCGGGACGTCAAGGCGATCTGGTCCGGGCTGGCGTACGGCAAGGTCCTCGTCAGCAACCCGGATGCCGATTTCGGAAGCCACACCTCCCATGTCGTCGTGTTCGCCGGACTGATCCTCACGGTGATCCTCTGCCTGGTGATGCTGCTGGGGGCGCTGTCCGTGCTGGTTCCGCTGTCGACGAAACCACGACGCTTCTGGTCGGCCGCGTCGATCGCGACTGCGCTCGCGCCGATGGTGACGCTCGTCGGGCTCGGCCTGTCTTCGGGCGAATCGGAGCTGGCCGCGACGTGGACGACCTTGGCCCCGACCGCACTTGGCCTCTGGGTCCTCGCCGCAACGATGGATCACTCGGCGTCCTGAGTCGGGCCTCGCGCGCCGCACTGAGAACCCGCGTACCCAGAAGACCTGTTTGGCGGTGACCTCAGCCGTGTTGCGAGAGGACGTCGAAGACGACCTCGACCTCTTCTCCGGCGGCGAGGCGCCAGACCGCGGCGGCGACCTCGTCGGGGTCGAGGGTGGCGTACGGGGCGGGCACGCCGGGTTCGGTGAGCATCTGGTGGATGTCGCCGCGCTCGATCAGGCCGCCGACGACGAGCGAGCCGACATGGATCCCGTCCTCGGCGACCGCGGCGGCCAGGGTGCGGGCGTAGGTCCGCAGGGCTCCGGAAGCCGGGGCGTAGGGGCCGAGGAACGGGAGCGGGACGAGGGCGCTGACTCCGGAGACGTACACCAGGGAGCCGCTGCCGCGGGAGCGCATCGCGGGCAGGACGAGGGAGGCGACCTCAGCGGCGGGCTCGACGGTCTCGGCGACGGCACGGCGGATGTCGGCCGGGCCGGTCTCGAGGATCCCGACCGACGGCGCGCTCAGGTCGTGGGCGCCGGAGCCGTGGTAGACGACGTCGACCGGGCCCAGCTCCGAGGTGATCTCGGTGAGGGCACGGGCGGCCTCCCCGGGGGCTCGGAGGTCGGCCGCGACCGCGACGGTGCGTACGCCGGTGGGTGCCAGGGTCTCCAGGTAGCCCGGGTGGCGATCCGAGCTGCGCGAGACCAGCCCGACGGCGTACCCCTCCTTCGCGAACCTCTGCGCCACCGACATGCCGAGGCCAGGGCCGGCGCCCAGGACCGCGATCGTGCTCATCTTCTTCTCCCTCATGGATAGGTTGCTGATGACAGCAACCCTCGCCGTCCGGCGGCGCTCGCGGAAGAAGGCACTTCAATGTCAGATGGGAACAGCGATGTGCCCCAGCACATCGTGAGCGTGGCTCTGGGACCTGGGCTGCCGGCGCTCGTCCCGGCCGAGGAGTACGAGGCATGTCCGGTCACCCAGACACTGCAGATGCTCGGCGACAAGTGGACTCTGCTGGTGATGATGATGCTCGCCGAGCGTCCGCACCGCTACAACGAGCTGCGTCGCCGGGTCGAGGGGATCAGCCAGCGCATGCTGACCCGGATCCTGCGGGTCCTCGAGGACGAGGGGATCGTGACGCGCACGGTGTTCCCGACGGTGCCGCCGGGTGTTGAGTACGCGTTGAGCGACCGCGGCCGGGAGCTGCTGGTGCCGCTCGCCGGGCTCGCGGACTGGGTGGTGCGGGGGACGGCCGCTTAGAACCCCCGGGTCCAGACGACCTGCTCGTGGAGCTTGCGGGAGCGCCAGCCGTCGGGCGTACGGACGAAGGTGTGGCGGTAGAGGCCGCCTACCTCGACGACGCGTTCGCCGCCGGCGCCGTCGGAGATGACCATGGGGTTGTCGAAGTAGGCGACGATCTCCGCCTCGTCGGCCGAGTCGGAGAAGGCGTACGAGATCTGGCCGACGGTGTGGAGCCGCTTGCTGGAGAAGGCCGGAAGCATCTCCGCCAACCAGGCTTTGACCTGCGGGTACGCGTCGACGGTGCCGCCGGACTCGGAGTAGTCGATGACGGCGTCGGGGGTGAAGACGGTGTCGAGCGCGTCCCAGTCGCCGGTGTCGACGGCGAGCGTGTAGCGGGTGAGGGCGTCGGCGATCTCGGCTCGGTCGCTCAGCTCTTGAAGGTCCACGGAATCTCCTAGGTGCGAGGTGAGAGGACGACGACCGGGATCTCCCGGTCGGTCCAGGTCTGGTACGTCTCGAAGTCCGCGTACGTCTCCAGCAGCCGCGGCCACAGGGCGGCCCGCTCCGCAGGGTCGGCGACACGAGCCCGGACGAGCCGGCGGCCCCGGCGGGGGAGGCGGACGGCGACATCGGGGTGAGCGCGCAGGTTGGCGACCCACTGGGGGTCCTTGGGCAGCCCGCCCTGGGAGCCGACGACCACGAGATCGTCGCCCGAGGTCATGAAGAGCAGGGGAGTGGTGAAGGTGCTGCCCGACTTCCGCCCGATGTGCTCCAGGAGGAGGACGGGGGCGGGCTTGCGCCAACCCGCCATCACCCGCCACCGACCGCCGACCCGGCCGTTGGTCAGCTTGAACAGCGCGGTGTTGGCGCGGGCGCCGTACTTGATGATCCTCGCCGTCAGCGGCGAGTCCAGGCCCGGAGGACGGTCAGGCGAAGGAGACATGACGAACACTCTGGCAGAAACCTAGAACACGTTCTAGTGTTGGCTCATGCGCTTCACCTATGCCGAGGCAATGACGCAGGCCGACTACTACGCACCGCTGGCCCAGGCGGCGGAGGCGGCGGGCTACACCAGCATGACCGTGGCCGACAGCCTGATCTACCCCGAGGAGTCCGACTCCACCTACCCCTACACCGACACCGGCGACCGGGAGTTCCTGCAGGGCAAGGAGTTCATCGAGGCCTTCATCCTGTGCGCCCACCTGTTCGCGGTGACCGAGACGTTGCGCCTGACGCCGTTCGTGGTGAAGCTGCCGGTGCGCCCGCCCGTGCTGGCCGCCAAGCAGGCCTCGAGCCTCGCCTTCCTCTCCGGCAACCGGCTCGGGCTCGGTGTCGGCCTGTCGCCGTGGCCGGAGGACTTCGCCGCCCTCGGCGTCGACTGGAAGCGCCGCGGCAAGCGGATGGACGAGTGCATGGACATCCTGCGCGGCCTGACCGACCCGAGCGGTGACTTCTTCGGCTACTCCGGCGAGTTCTACGAGTTCGCCCCGCTCCAGCAGCGCCCGGCGCCGACCGAGAAGATCCCGCTCCTCGTCGGCGGCCATGCCGACGCCGCCCTCCGTCGCGCGGTCCTCAAGGGCGACGGCTGGATGCACGCCGGCGGTGACGGCGAGGAGCTCGACCGCCTGCTGGTGCGCCTGGCCGAGATCCGGCGCGAGGAGGGCGACACCCGCGACGACTTCGAGGTCCACGTGATCAGCTACGACGCGTACGACCTCGACGGGATCAAGCGGCTCGAGGACAAGGGCGTGACCGACTGCATCGTCGGCTTCCGCGACCCGTATGTGAAGGGCGCCGACCCCGAGCCGCTGGAGAAGAAGATCAAGCACCTGGAGTGGTACGCGGAGAACATCATCGCCAAGGCGAACGGATGACCGCGCCGGAACCCAGCGCGGCGTACGGCCTCACCGAGCCGCTCCAGAACGCGATCGCTGAGGCGGAGGAGCTGATCGCGAACGCGCCGTTCATCCGGACGGAACAGGACCGGCTCGAGGGCTACGAGTACCTCTCCGGCCGGATCCGGATGGCGATGCAGACGGCGTTCGACTACGACCTCGAGCAGCCGCTCTTCGTGAACCCGACCCACCAGTTCTCCAAGCAGGGCCTGGACAACCCCGACGCCATCTATCTCAACGCCTACCTGCGGGAAGGTGTCGAGTACGTCATCCGCGGCCGTCGCGGGACCAGCGCCGACCTCTCCTTCCAGGTGATGGGCGGCGCCTACACCGCGGACGCCGCCGCGACCAGCCTGATGGCCTTCGACGACCGCAAGCTCCAGGTGGAGGACGACGGGTCCTTCGAGTTCACCTACACGGCCGAGCCCGGCGCGAAGACCCTGATCGTGCGCGAGGTCTTCAACGACTGGGACACCGAGACTCGCGGCACGATCACCATCGAGCGACCCGACACCCTCGGCCGGCCGCGCCGCCCGCTCACCCAGGACCTGCTCCGGAAGAAGTACGAGGTCGCCGCCCGGTCACTGACCGGTTCGATCCAGACCTGGTTCGCCTTCCCGCAGTTCTTCCAGTACCAGGAACCGGTCAACACGCTCACCGTCCCGGCCCGGACGCCCGGCGGGCTGGAGTCGCAGTTCTCCTCGATCGGTCACTACGAGCTGGCCGAGGACGAGGCGCTCGTGGTGGAGGTGCCGCGCTGCGACGACTGTTCCTACCAGGGCTTCCAGGTCGGCTCCGACTGGTACGCCTCGACCGACTACGAGACCCACCAGACCAGCCTCACCAAGGCCCAGGCGGTCACCGACCCGGACGGCGTGATGCGCTTCGTCATCTCCGAGCGCCCGCCCCTGGACGGCGAGCCGATCGCCAACTGGCTCGAGGCCACCGGCCACCGCACCGGGTCCCTGATGCTGCGCTGGCAGCGGCTCGAACGCGACCTCACCGCCGCCGACGGGCCGGTGGTCCACAAGGTGGGCCTGGACGACGTACGCGACCTGCTTCCGCACACGGAGACGCTGAGCCCCGGGGGGTATGCGGAACGGATCGCCGCACGTCAGCGGGCGGTTGCCCGCCGAATGCTGAGCTGAGGGGGAGGCGACGCGACGGCGTACGGCGCCTATGATTGCCGCCCATGGCCAGCCCCCACCACGAGCCACCGACGATCCCGGGTTTCCGGCATCGCGCGCTGATCGGCGCGGGCGGATCCTCCGAGCTCCTCCTCTACGAGTGGCAGCAGGAGAAGGTCGACGTCGCCGTCAAGGTCTGGAAGGACCGGCTCAGCGCCGAGGTCCAGGACGCACTCGCCAGGGAGACCAAGGAGGTCGCCGAGCTCTCCGCGCATCCGCACGTGCTACCGCTGCACGCCGTCGGTGTCTCCGACGACGATCGCAGCTTCGTGGTCATGGACCATCGCTCCGGCGGTGACCTGCAGAAGCGCTGGACGAGCGGGCGGCTGCCCGTCGCGGAGGCGCTGAGCATCACGATCAAGATCGCCGGTGCGCTCGACGTCGCCGCTCGCCACGGGATCCTGCACGGCGACGTGAAGCCCGCGAACATCCTCCTGACCGGTGCCGGGGAACCACAGCTGGCCGGCTTCGGGGCGCTCTCCTCGGCCGGACGTGCTGCCGGCATCGAGTCGACCTCGCTGCCGTGGATGGCGCCGGAGATGCTCGCGGAGCCGCCCGAGCCGAGTGCCTGGGCAGACATCTGGAGCCTGGCCGCGACCTGCTACACGCTGCTGGCCGGACGTACGCCGTTCGAGGGCGGTTCCGGTGGCCCTCAGGCGCTCTCGGAGCGGATCCGGGAGCACGAGCCGGTGCCCATCGACCGCGCCGACGTCCCGGCCTCGTTCGAGGCGGCGCTGCGCAAGGCGATGTTCAAGCGTCGCGCCGGGCGGCACTGGAGTGCCGCCGACTTCGCCAAGGCGCTCCAGGCGGTCGAGGAGGAGCTCGGGCTTCCGGTCACCCCGCTCGCGGAGATGCGGGAGCCGGCGGACGAGATCGTCGAGGCGCCTGGAGCTCCTGAGGTGCATGAGGTCCCCGAGGCCACCGCGGTCGCGCCCGAGCCGGTCCTAGCGGAGCCCGAGGCGCCTGGAGAGGAGGACACCGCCGAGGTGCCGATCGTCACCGGCCCTGTGATCGGCCCTGTGATCGGCCCTGTGATCGGCCCTGCCGACGGTGCCGTGAGCCAGCCCACGATCGAGCCGGCGCCGATCCCGGAGCAGACCGACGAGGACGTCCTCGGACACCGCTCCGACGTCGACCGGCTGGCCCGCCTGCTCGCCTCCGCGCACACCCAGCTCCCGATCTCGGTCGCCGTCCAAGGCCTTCCTGGCAGTGGCCGGTCGACCTTCCTGAGGAAGGTCCAGGAGCGCATCGAGTGGCTCACCGAGCACGACGAGACCTATGCCGCTCGTAGCAGGCACGTACGCATCGATGCCCGTCAGCACGCTCACGGCGACGTGGCGAGCGGAGTGCTCGACCAGGTGCACGGCACGGGCAAGAGCGAGCTGTCGCCGCTGGTCGCGAAGCACCAGGCCGCACAGCGACGGACGGCAGAGCTGCGGGCAGCGCTGGCCGGGCTGCCGGAGGAGGACGGCCACCGTGGCAAGCGGCGTACGCAGCAGCCGATGACCGCCACCATGGCGATCGCGGCCATGGACCGAGAGGTGGCCGCCTACGAGGCCGCGCTGCGGGCGGCGCCACCCGGCCCACCGCCACCC
>NZ_JAALAA010000012.1 GCF_011045035.1 Nocardioides turkmenicus | reverse complement strand
GAGCGACGGCGGTGGGTGGGGTGACGGCGGCGGAGGCGACGGCGGCGGAGGAGGAGGAGAGTGAGCCGCTCGACACTCAGCCGACGCGTCCGAACCGTGCCAGGTAGTGCCACACCCGCTTGACCGACTGCGGGTCGTGGTCGCCGGACCGCGCGGCGTCGCCGACAAGATCAGGCGTGAGTACGTCACCCAGTGACCGTGCGAGGTCGACGTACTCCTGACCGCGGTAGCCCGGATCGAGGCCGTCGGTGGCGACGCGGAAGCCGGGATGCCACTCCACGGCGCAGCCGAGGTCGCCGGCCGCAGCCTCGACCTTCGTGCCCCGGAAGCACGGGTCGAGCACGACCGCCTCGGCGTCCCGCGCGATCACTACGCCGCCGTGCACGTGCGCCTCGACGCACTCGTCGAGGTCGTCGAAGCCCGAGGCGTCGGCCATCGCGGACAGCTGCGGCAGCATCTCTGGCCCACCGAAGTCGGTCGGCTCCAACACCGAGTCGGGGAAGCAGAAGGTGCACCGCTCCAGCACCTCCGGCCGGAGCCGGAGATGGGCCGACCCGAACCGGATCGCGCCGCCGTAGGGGTCGTGCCGACGGTTCCACGCTCCGTAGACGGGCCGTTCACCGGCCGGTGCGTCGTCATAGCGTCCGCCGAACAGCCGGCTCTCCCAGCGCCACCGGTCGCCTCCGGGATGGGCGGTCAGCCCGCCGTTCGAGATCCCGGTCTCGAACTGGGAGCGATACCTCCCGTCGCGTGCCAGCGACTCGATCACCAGCCCGCCCGCGTAGGGCCAGTCGGGGTGGAACTGGAGGGTGACGCTCATCGTCGTGCCACGACCGCGCTCACGAACGCCCTCACCAGCGGGTGGACCGGGGCCCCGGCGAGGGCACCGATGTGGGGCTGGAACATGCTGGTGACGTAGAACGGATGGTCCGGGAACTCCAGGACCTCCGCTCCGGCGTCGTCCGCGGTGGCTCCGACGACGATCCCGGTCTTCTCCAGCGCGGCGACGGCGTCGGCGGTCGGGGCGTAGTTGCAGAAGTGCATCCCGACGAACGGCTCCGGCTGCCAGACCTCGAAGCGGGTGCCGGGGACCGGGGTCACCAGCCGCTCCTCGCCGTAGAGCGAGCAGGCCAGCGCGGCGACCGCGTTGTCGTCGCGGGCACCGTCGGACTCGGCATGGGTCGCCGAGGACCCGAGCACGTTGCGGGTCCATTCCAGCACGGCGTACTGCATCCCGCCGCACACCCCGAGGAACGGGATCCCTCGCTCCCGCACCACGGTGAGAGCGTCGAGGACAGCAGCATCCGACGCGTACGGCGAGCCCGGCACGAGCCAGACACCGTCATAGCCCGAGACATCGAACTCGGAGTCGGTCGGCACCCACTCCGTCTCGACCCCGAGCTCGGCCAGCTGTGGCCGCAGCGCGTTGAGCTCCTGATGGCTACGGTGTCCCCGGTCGTCGCCGAGCAGTGCGATCATGAGCCGAATCGTTCCAGCCACGCCGGGCTCGGGCCAACCGATTACTCCGGCTTGATGCCCAGCCGGTCGAGCTCCTCGTCGATGACCGCGGGGTCGAGCTTCTGGAAGACCGGGGTGGGCTTGGCGACCGGGGTGCCGACGACGATCGGGTGACGCTCCCACGAAGGCGCGCCGGAGTAGTCGCCGGTGATGATCGGGTAGGCCTTGCCGGTGTCGAGATCCTCGACCTCCTCGATGCGGGGCATCGGGGCCACCTCGCCCTTGCCGCCGAGGGCCTTGTCGACCTCGTTGGCGGAGAACGGCAGGAACGGGGACAGGATCAGGTTGAGGTCGGCGACGCACTGCGCCATCACGTGCAGCACCGTGCCGAGCCGCTCGCGGTCCTCGGGAGCCTTGGCGAGCTTCCACGGCTCGAGGTCGGTGACGTACTTGTTGACCTCGCCGACGGCGCGCATCGCCTCGCCGATCGCCTGCTTCTGCCGGTGGCGGCCGATCAGGTCGCCGACGGTGCCGAAGGCGGCCTGCACCGTGGACAGGATGGCCTCGTCCGCCTCGGTGAGCGTCCCGGCGGCCGGCAGCTCGCCGAAGTTCTTCGCGATCAGGGTGGCGGTGCGGTTGACCAGGTTGCCCCAGCCCGCGACGAGCTCGTCGTTCGTACGCCGCACGAACTCCGCCCAGGTGAAGTCGGAGTCGTTCGACTCGGGGCCGGCGGCGGCCACGAAGTAGCGGAACGCGTCGGGCTGGTAGCGCGAGAGCAGGTCGCGCACGTAGATCACGATCTTCTTCGACGAGGAGAACTTCTTGCCCTCCATCGTCAGGTATTCGCTCGAGACGACCTCGGTCGGCAGGTTGAGCACACCGTAGGAGCCGGGCTCACCGCCCTTCGACCCCTGCCCGTTGTAGGCGATCAGCTCGGCCGGCCAGATCTGGGCGTGGAAGACGATGTTGTCCTTGCCCATGAAGTAGTAGGACAACGCCTCGGGGTCGCTCCACCACTTCCGCCAAGCCTCCGGGTCACCCGAGCGCCGGGCCCACTCGATCGAGGCGGACAGGTAGCCGATGACGGCGTCGAACCAGACGTACATCCGCTTGGTCGGGTTGTCGCGCCAGCCGTCGAGCGGCACCTTGATGCCCCAGTCGATGTCGCGCGTCATCGCGCGCGGGCGGATCTCCTTGAGGATGTTCTGGCTGAACCGGATGACGTTGGGACGCCACAGGCCGGTCTGCTCGCGCTCGTCGAGGAACGCGTGCAGCGCATCTGCCAGGGCGGGCAGGTCGAGGAAGAAGTGCTGGGTCTCGACGAACTCCGGCGTCTCGCCGTTGATCTTGGAGACCGGGTTGATCAGCTGGTCCGGGTCGAGCTGGTTGCCGCAGTTGTCGCACTGGTCACCGCGCGCCCCGTCGGCCCCGCAGATCGGGCAGGTCCCCTCGATGTAGCGGTCGGGCAGGGTCCGGCCGGTCGACGGCGAGATCGCGCCCTTCGAGGTCTGCTCGACGAAGTAGCCGTTGTTGTAGACCCCGAGGAACAGCTC
This sequence comes from Nocardioides turkmenicus, assembly GCF_011045035.1. GTDB lineage: Bacteria > Actinomycetota > Actinomycetes > Propionibacteriales > Nocardioidaceae > Nocardioides > Nocardioides turkmenicus. Next base: position 191,242 of record NZ_JAALAA010000012.1, on the reverse strand, counting down.
CTGCACCACCGCATGGTGGTTGGCCGAGGTGGTGCGGGTGAAGAGGTCGTACGTCAGGCCCAGCGAGGTCAGGTCCTCGACGATGATCCGGTGGTTCTTGTCGACGAGCTCCTGCGGCGACACGCCGGCCTCGTCGGCGGCGATCAGGATCGGGGTGCCGTGCTCGTCGGAGCCGGAGACCATGAGCACGTCGTGGCCCGCCATCCGCATGTACCGACTGAAGACGTCGGAGGGCACGCCGAAACCGGCGACATGGCCGATGTGGCGCGGGCCGTTCGCGTACGGCCAGGCGACTGCGGACAGAACGTTGCTCATGGGCAGCATCCTAGTGAGCAGATGCCACAGGTTTTATTCGCCGGGCCCGCATTCACCACCGGGTCAGTTGAACATCTGGTCGCGCTTGTAGGCGTACTTCCGGATCCACGGCAGCCACTTGGCGAGCTGGGCGCCCGGGCAGGAGGTCTCGTTGGTGTGGAAGTGCCCGTCGATGACCCAGACCCGGACCCGCCGTCCGGCCGGGAACCGGTCGCTGCCCTTCGAGATGGTCGTCAGCGTGCCGCGCTCGTCGCGCCCGGCCATGTCGAGCTTCCAGGCCGCCATCCGCTCGGTCTTGATGAGGGCGTCGTCGGAGGGGCGTACGTTCTCGAAGTTGCCGATCAGCGCGATGCCCATCGACTGGTGGTTGAAGCCGCGCGTGTGGGCACCCTTGACGAGCCGGTCGATGCCGCCCGAACGGCCCTCCCAGGCGCGGCCGTACTTGTCGATGAGGAAGTTGTAGGCGATGTCGAACCACCCCAGCGACCTGGTGTGGTAGCTGTAGATGCCGCGGATGATCCCCGGCACGTCGCCCTTGGAGTAGTTGTTGCTCGTGGCGGTGTGGTGGATGTGGACCTGCTTGAGCGAGGTGTTGTACTCCGGGCGGCCGTTGCGCCAGGAGTTGTTGGCGCCCCACTGCGACCGGGTGAAGATCACCGGCTTGGGCGCCCACCGCGGGCGCGTCCGCGCGACCCGGCCGTTCGCTGCGCTGCCGTAGCCGAGATCCTCGGCCTCTTTCTTCGGCGCCTTGACGTCCTCCTGCGGCCCGGTGTTGATCAGGGTCAGCTTCAGGTCCTTGGGCTGCGCACCCTCGACCCGCACCTGTACGCCGCTGGCCCGGCCGGTCCACACCGGCTGCGTGCCCCGGCGCTCGACCTTGCCACGGGCGGCCACGGCCCCTTCCTCACCGTCGGGCAGGTCCTGCTGCAGCGGCAGCTCCTGCCACTCGCGCCACTGGTCCGACTTGCTCACCCGCACCTCGACCGTGGGCGTCTCCGCCCCGGTCCAGGAGACCCCGACCATCGAGAACGTCGTCGTACGCAGCTTCTCGGTCGCAGCCGCGCCGGCGGACCGCTCGGTCAGCCTCGGTGGCAGCTTCACATCACGGGTCGCGATGCCGTCCTCGAGGCGAGGCAGCTTGATCAGCTGGCCCTCCTCGGCGGCTGCCGGACCGATCGACGAACCGATGGCTGGCACGAGCATGGACGCGCCGAGAACTGCTGCGGTCAACGTCACCGTGAGGATGCGGGGGAAGCGGGCCATACCGTTGATTTTGGAGAATCAAGGGCCCGACATGCCGCAAACCCATGTGTTCGGTGTGTCGTTTGGGTCCTCTGTGACTGCTGAGATCAGCGGTCGGAAGGCTCGAACGGCACCGGCCGTCCGGCGTACGCCGCCAGGTGCTCGTACGCCCCCGACCCCTCCGGCGCGGAGAGCGCGTTGGCGAAGGCCCGCCCCTTGCGCTCCGGCCCGAGGATGCGGTCCATCGCGACGACGGCGCGCTGGGCGACCGCCTCGTCGAGACCGTCGGTGGGGCGTCCGAGGGAGACCGCCAGGTCCCAGGTGTGGACCGCGATCTCGGCCGACTGCCAGTCGGGGTCGACCATCACCATGTCGTCGGCACCGATCTCGCGCCACAGGTTGATCAGCGCATTGCCCCTCGTGCGCAGCTCCTCGCCCAGGTTGACCGCGTAGTCCTCGCGACCGTCCCATCCCGGCGGCGAGCCCTGGAGCATGGTCACGAAGACTCGCGGCTGGGCGATCATGTGGTTGGCCAGCTTGCGCAGATCCCACTCGGGGCACGGCGTCGGCCGGGTCAGGTCGTCCGCCGTGACGGTGTCGAGAAGGTCTGCTGCCTGCGTCAGTGCCCGCTGCAGCGCGAACACACCCATCTGGTCAACCACATGACCATGGTGTCAGGAGACCTTCCGTCCGGCGAAAGCAGCCAGCCGCTCGTACACCCCGGCACCCTCGGGCGCCGCCACCTCCGGGTCGAACGCCCCAGCGCGCATCTCCGGCTTCAGGCTCGCCTGCATGAACTCGAGCCCGACCTCGGCCAGCTCGGGGTCGAGCTCGGAGGACGGCACGCCGAGCGCCTGCGCGAGGTCCCAGGAGTGCACGGCGTACTCGGCCACGATCATGCCGACCGGCACCGATGCACCGCCTTCCCAGCCGTCGGTGCCAGGGCCTTGGCCCCAGGCGTGCAGCACGTCGTCGGCGCCGACCTTGAACGTGGGCCCCCAGCTCTCCCGGACGTGCGGGGCCGGCGCGCTCCAGTCGGGCTGGCCCCCGCGCAGCATCGTGACGAAGTTGGGACCGTCGGCGATCACGTGGTCGGCCAGCGCCCCGACGTCCCACTGCGTGCACGGCGTCGGCCGCGACACTGTGTCGGCGTGCACCCGGTCGAGCAGGTCGCCGGTCTGGTCCAGCGCCCGCGAGAGAATTCCTGCCTCGTCTGTAGTAGTCACCCTGCCAACGTACGACCGGATGACCTCGGCGTCACCGCCAAATTCTCGGCTACTCCATGTTCTCGAAGTCGATCTGCTGGCGTGGCTTCGGCGCGACGATCTCCGTGGGCTCGTCGAAGCCACTGAACGTCACGTCGGCCGCATCCTTGCCGGTGTTGGACACCTTGACCACGTAGTGGGGCTCCTCGGCCTGGACATAGATCGTGCCCTGCTCGCTGCTGCGGTCCTCGAGCTTGACCACCGGCTGCCCGTCGACCTGATCCTTCGACTTCTTGATCGTCAGGCCCTCGATGGTGCTGGGGACCAGCAGCTCGAGGAACTCCTCGGACAGCTCGTCCCAGTCGCACAGACTGGTCAGGTCGCCGAGGTCGTCGCCACCGACGACCCACTTCTTCCCCACCATCGCCAGGACCGCGTCGGCGTCGGCACCGGCGTTGGCCTTCCAGAACGCCCGGTCTGCCTTGAACCAGGCCTTGCCGCCGACGACGAGCAACGTCATCTCCCCGTCGGGCGTACCGATGCTGCCGGTGCAGTCGCCCGCCGTCGAGACCGTCATGTCGATCGACATCTCGGCGCCGTCGTCGAGGCCGGTCCCCGAGATGTGGACCGACTTCAAGGAGCCCATCGACGCCTTCGCGTCGGCGAGGATCTTCTTAGGGGACTCGTCGGCGTACGACTTGTCCTTGCCCGAGGATGCAGTGCCGCCGCAGGCGGTCGTGCCGGCCAGCAACGCGGCCAGCGACAGGGTCAGCGCCAGCGGGCGCAACACGGTCAGGGTCATACGCGATGGTCCCACCGCCCGAACCCACCGGCGACCTCATATTCGTCGCCCTCAGCTGAAGTCGAGGTCGTGGACCCGAGCGCGCTTGAGCTCGTAGACGTAGGGGTAGGCGGTGATCAGCTGGAACCCGTCCCAGAGCTTGCCGGCCTCCTCGCCCTTGGGCGCCTTGGAGATGACCGGACCGAAGAAGGCCGACCCGTTCATCGCGATCGTCGGGGTGCCGACGTCGTTGCCGACCTGGTCCATCCCCTCGTGGTGGGACTTCGCGATCGCCTCGTCGTAGGACTCGTCGTCCATCGCGTCGGCGAGCTCGACCGGCAGGTCGACGGAGGCGAGCGCCTCCTCGATCAGCGCCCGGTCGAAGTCGCGCCCCTCGACGTGGCGACGGGTGCCGAGCGCGGTGTAGATCTCGGCCAGCTTCTCCTGGCCGTACTCGTTCTGCACCGCCATGCAGACCCGCACCGGGCCCCAGGCGGTGGAGAGGAAGTCGCGGTACTCCTGCGGGATGTCCTTGTCCTGGTTGAGGTACGCCAGGCTCATGATGTGCCAGGTCACCTCGACGTCGCGCACCTTCTCGACCTCGAGGATCCAGCGCGAGGTGATCCAGGCGAACGGACAGGCGGGGTCGAACCAGAAGTCGGCGGCGGTCTTCTCAGCGGGCGTGGTCTGCGTCATATCGACACTCAACCACCGCTCCCAAGGTTCTGTTCCGGACTTGTTACCGCTACTGAGGGGTAAGCCCTTTCATACCCCACTAGGCTTCCGCGGGCACCCACGCCAAGGCGAGCACCCAGAAGCTGAGCCACATCAAGATCACCAGCGAGTCGTACTGGGTCCAGGACAACAACTCGGCCTACTACAACGGCGCCGGGATCTTCCTGCACGTCAACGGCTCCGGCGCGACCGGCGGCTGTGTCAGCGTGCCGCGGTGGATGATGAAGGAGTACTTCAACCTCCTCGACCCGACGAAGAAGCCGGTCATCGCCATCGGCGCCTGACGCGTCCGATCGAGGAAGCACCGTGGGCCGGAGCGAGGATCGCTCCGGCCCACGGCCATATGACGGGTTGACTCAGGTCAGCTGACCGTGGCCCAGTCACCCCCGCTCGCCCAGTAGGCGACCTCGTCGCCGCGGTAGTAGACCTTCACGACGTACTCGTCCGGCGGGAGCTTGACGAAGGTGACGCTGGTGGACCCTCCGCTGAGCTCCTGGGTGACCTTGCGGTCTCCGTTGGTCACGATCGTGACGCTGCCGGTCGGGGTGTAGCCCGAGGCGGTCACCCGGACGTCGACCTTGGTCTGGCCCGACCCGTCCGCGGCGACCACGTTGACGCGGGGCTTGACGCGGACCCGGCCGCTGGGGCCGTACGTCTTGCTCACCGTGTCCCCGCTGCGGGAACGGGCGACCACGGTGACGCTGAGCCGGTGGCCGACGTCGGCGGCCGTCGGGTAGTACTTGTGGCTCGTCGCACCGGAGATCGGCGCACCTTCGCGCGTCCACTGGTAGGAGAGGTCGACCGCCTCGCTGAATTCGCCCGGGTCGACCTGCATGAGGCCGCCGAGACGGGTGCCGCCCTTCACGAAGCCGGCCGCGGTCTGCGTCAGCGTGCCGCTCGGCGTCTCCGCGGGCGGCTCGGCCGGCTGCTGCGGCGCCTTGCCGCCGCCGACGAGGGTGCTGGCGAAGGCGTACGACTGCTTCGGGCGGTAGCCCTCCTGGACACCGACGACGACCGCGCCGATCCTCTTCCCCGAGGCCGATGCGGGCACCTTCAGGAAGCGGGACGTGCTGCGTGCGATCAGGGTCTTGTCGGCGTACCACCTGACCTCGCCGATCTTGGCCGACGGCTCGTAGTCCGCTCCGCCGACGGCGATCGTCGAGCCGACCTTCTGGGTGCCGGTGATCTTCGGCTGCGCCAGGACCTTGAACGTGCCCTGCTTGATCGGCGGCAGGATCTCGCTCATCGTCCTGGCTTCGCTGTAGTCCCGGCGGGTGCCGGTGAGCACCGCCGCGATCTGCTTGCCGGCGAGGTGGCCCGGGATGCGGAAGGTCTTGTTGGTCGCACCCGGGATCGGCTTCTTGTTCACGATCCACTGGTAGCGGATCTTGTTCGGGTTCGGGCTCCACGAGCCGGTGTTGACGGTGACCGACTTGCCGACCTGCGCCGTGCCCTCGACCGTGGGTCGCTTGGTGACCGAGAGCCGCTGGTCGTTGAAGTGGATGAACCCGGTCGGGTAGTTGACCGAGTCCTTCCCGATCCGGCGCCAGCTCAGGTCGCTGCCGTAGTTGGACTCGGAGATGGTGATCGAGTTGTCGCCGACGCGCTCGACGATCGCGACGTGCCCGAAGCGGCTCGCGCTCGGGTGCGAGGAGTGCCACCAGGCGACGGAGCCGACGGTCGGCGTCCGGTTCGTCAGCCTGCTCAGCGCGACACCCCAGTTGGTCGCGTTGCCCTCGCCCGACCAGGGGCGAGCGTTCGGCAGGCCGGTCTGGATGAGCTTGTACGCGACGTAGTTGGTGCAGTTGCGACCGGCGTACATCCGCCAGTACATGCTCCCCCAGGCGCTCTCGTAGCCGCCGGTGGAGTAGCCCTTGCTGCGGCAGTCCGAGAATCCGGAGCAGAGCGTGATGGAGCCCGCGTGCGCCGGTGATGCCAACTTGGGGATGACTTGCACACCGAGGCCGACGAGCAGCAGAACCGCGCCGGTGACCAAGGTCCGGCGCAGCGCCCCGCCAGGCTTCCCCACCTGGCGCGACTCCTGTGAATACTGGTGTTTCTGTGACTTGAGGGGCACACGAGCACCCTAGAGAAAGTTGTCAACTATTGATACCGGTGTGTCGGAATTACATCACTGTATTTTTACTTTCCACGCTCAACCACTCCCAAGAACGGGCAACAAGCGCGATATAAATGTCTCGAATTCCGGGCAGAATGAGAGGATCCAGCCATGCCTGGAACCAATCTCACGCGCGCCGAGGCCACCGCCAGAGCCGCTCTCCTCGACGTCCTCTCGTACGACATCGAACTCGACCTCACCACGGGCCCCGAGACCTTCGGTTCGACGACGACGATCACGTTCACCTCGACCGAGGCCGGTGCCTCGACCTTCGCCGATCTCGTCGACGCGACGGTCCACGAGATCACGCTCAACGGCGTCGCGCTCGACCCTGCGGTGGCGTACCAGGACTCCCGGATCCAGCTGGACGGTCTCGCCGCCGAGAACGTCCTCGTCGTCAAGGCCGACTGCACCTACTCCCACACCGGCGAGGGGCTCCACCGCTTCGTCGACCCCGCCGACGACCGCGTCTACCTCTACTCCCAGTTCGAGGTCCCCGACGCCCGCCGCGTCTACACCACCTTCGAGCAGCCCGACCTCAAGTCCGTCTTCACCTTCCACGTGACCGCCTCCGAGGGCTGGAAGGTCGTCTCCAACGCCGTCACCCCCGAGCCGAAGCCGCTGGGCGACGGCCGCGCGACCTGGGACTTCGAGCCCACCAAGAAGATGTCGACCTACATCACCGCGCTGATCGCCGGTGAGTACCACGAGGTCCAGGACGTCTACGAGGGCAAGTTCGGCACGATCCCGCTGGGTCATTACTGCCGCCAGTCGCTGGTCCCCTACCTCGACCGCGACGAGGTCGTGAAGATCACCAAGCAGGGCTTCGAGTTCTTCGAGGACGCCTTCGACTTCCCCTACCCGTTCGGGAAGTACGACCAGCTCTACGTGCCGGAGTACAACATGGGCGCGATGGAGAACGCCGGCGCCGTGACGCTGCGCGACGAATACCTGCCGCGCTCCAAGCAGCCGCGCTCCTTCTACGACTTCCGCGCCTCGGTGATCCTCCACGAGATGGCGCACATGTGGTTCGGCGACCTGGTCACCATGAAGTGGTGGGACGACCTCTGGCTCAACGAGTCCTTCGCCGAGTGGGCCTGCTACCACGCCCAGGCCAACGCGACCGAGTTCACCGACGCGTGGACCGGCTTCACCAACGCGCGCAAGCAGACCGGCTACCGCCAGGACCAGCTGCCCACCACGCACCCGATCGCCGCGGACAACTACGACCTGCAGGCCGTCGAGGTCAACTTCGACATGATCACCTACGCCAAGGGCGCCTCCGTCCTGAAGCAGCTGGTGGCGTGGGTCGGCCTGGAGCCGTTCCTGGAGGGCCTGAAGGCCTACTTCAAGGAGTTCGCCTACGGGAACTCCGAGTTCAAGGACCTGCTGCGCCACCTCGAGGCCGCCTCCGGCCGTGAGCTCCAGGGCTGGGCCCAGGAGTGGCTGCAGACCTCCGGCGTCAACACCCTCGCGCCCGAGTTCACCCTCGCCGAGGACGGCTCCTACGCCGCGTTCGCGGTGCGCCAGTCGGCCGCCGCCGACTACCCGACGCTCCGTCGCCACCGCATCGGCCTCGGCCTCTACGACCTCGTCGACGGCGCGCTCGTCCGCCGCGACGCGTTCGAGATCGACGTCACCGGCGAGCTCACCTCGGTGCCGCAGCTCGAGGGCGTCAAGCAGCCCGACCTGCTGCTGCTCAACGAGGGCGACCTGACGTACGCCAAGATCCGGCTCGACGAGCGCTCGCTGGCCACCGCGCTGTCGTCGCTGTCCGCGCTGGACGACTCCCTCTCGCGGGCGCTGATCTGGGGTGCGGCGTGGGACATGACCCGCGACGCCGAGATGCGGGCCAGCGACTTCGTCGAGCTCGTCCTGGCCAACATCGGCCAGGAGACCGACGCCTGGGGCGTCACCCGGATCCCCGTCTTCGCCGCCCAGGCGGTCAACTCGTTCTCGGCCCCGGCCAACCGCGACGCCCTCAAGGCACGCTGGGAGACCGGGCTCAAGAGCCTGCTGGAAAGCGCCGCGCCGAGCAGCGACCACCAGCTGACCTTCGCCCGGACGTACGCCGCGGCAGCCCGCTCCGAGGCCGCCATCGCCGACCTCCAGGCGATGCTCTCCGGCGAGCTGGCCTACGACGGTCTCGAGATCGACCAGGACCTGCGCTGGGCGCTGGTCACCGGTCTGGCCGCCTCCGGCACCTTCGGTGAGACCGAGATCGCCGCCGAGCTCGAGCGCGACAACACCATCTCCGGCCAGGAGAAGGCAGCCGCCGCCCGTGCCGCGCAGCCCACCGCCGAGGCCAAGGCGGCCGCCTGGGACGCGGTGGTCGTCCGCACCGACGTCGCCAACGAGACCGCCCGCTCGATCGTGCTCTCGTTCCAGCGGTCCGGCCAGGACGAGGTGCTGGAGCCCTACATCGACCGCTACTTCGAGGCCGCCGACACCCTCTGGGACCACCTCGGCACCCACCGCGCCTCGACAGTGCTGGAGTTCATCTTCCCCAAGCCGGCCGCCTCCCCCGAGCTCCTGGAGAAGGCCGACAAGTGGCTCGAGACCTCCCCCGCCGAGCCCGCCGCCAAGCGGTACGTCCGCGAGGGACGTGACGAGGTCGCCCGCGCCCTCGCCGCTCAGGAGCGCGACGCGCAGTAGCTCACGCAACGAAGGACCCCCAGGCGGACGTCGTCTGGGGGTCCTTCGCATCTGCGGCGAAAACCACGAATGGAAGGGAATCTCTCCCTTCCACTAACAACTTTATAGCGCACATAGGGGCTTGAAACAAGCCCCCCGGACTGGGGCAGAATCTCCTGCTCGAACAGGTAAAACGCCTGATCAGACAGGGGATTCAACGTTGCAAGCATTCGATCTCGCGGGCCGTCACGACGCCAAGGCGGACCCGGCACTGATCGCCGATGACGAGCGGCACTTCGCCGCCATCGGGCAGAGTCTCGAGGAGCAGATCTCCGAGCTGAACGAACGGCTGGACGAGGTACGCCGTCGCCCGGGCGGCCACGGGCAGGAGGCCATGGACCGCGATCTGGAGGTGCACCGGATCGGCGGACAGCTGCGGATGCTGCGCAGGTTCAGCCTCGACCTGTGCCTGGGGCGGATCGTCACGGAGTCGGGCGACACGATCTACATCGGGCGGCTCGGGCTGACCGCCAGCGACGGCCGGCGGCTGCTGGTCGACTGGCGCTCCCCCGCCGCCGAGCCGTTCTTCGCAGCCACGCACGCCGACCCGCGCGGGCTGCTCAGCCGGCGCCGCTACCGCTGGACCAACGGGCGGATCACCGACTACTGGGACGAGGTCTTCACCGCGGAGGGGCTGGAGGGGCATGCCGCGCTCGACGACCAGTCGGCCTTCATCGCCACCCTCGGCAGCAGCCGCTCGCCGCGGATGCGCGACGTGCTGGGCACGATCCAGTCGGACCAGGACGCCATCATCCGGGCGTCGTCACGGGGCGCACTGGTCGTCGACGGCGGGCCGGGGACGGGCAAGACGGTGGTGGCGCTGCACCGCACGGCGTACCTCCTCTACTCCGACCCGCGCCTCGGCGAGGGCAAGGGCGGGGTGCTGTTCGTGGGACCGCACGAGCCGTACCTCTCCTACGTCGCGGACGTGCTGCCGAGCCTGGGCGAGGAGGGCGTACGCACCACCACGCTGCGCCGGATGGTGCCCGAGGGCGCCTCGTTGCTGCCCGAGACGGACGCGGAGGTCGCCCGGCTCAAGGCGGACGCCCGGATGGTCGCGGCCATCGAGCCGGCCGTGGCGCTCTACGAGAAGCCGCCGTCGAAGCCGACCCTCGTCGAGACTCCGTACGGCGACGCGGTGATCAGTGTCAGCGACTGGGCCGAGGCGCTCGCCGCCGCAGAGCCGGGTACGCCGCACAACGATGCCCGTGACCTGGTCTGGGACGCGCTGCTGAGGATCGTGACCGACAGGATCCAGGAGAACGGCGCCGCAGACCCGGACCGCGACTACGACGCCGATATCGACGACTGGGGCGACGAGCCGGAGGAGGACGAGTTCGACGCGTACGGGCTGGTCGACGAGGACGCCACCGATGCTCTGCGTGCCTCGCTGGAGACCAACGCCGGGCTGCTCGACGTCTTCGGCCAGGTCTGGCCGCGGCTGAAGCCCGCCGACATCGTCGGGGACCTGTGGGAGGTGCCCGCGTTCCTGCGGATGTGCGCGCCGTGGCTCGAGGAGGTGAAGCTGCTGCAGCGCGCGGACGCCCACGCCTGGACCGAGGCCGACCTGCCGCTGCTCGACGCCGCCCACCGCCGGCTCGGTGACCCCGACGCGTCCCGTCGCCGGAGCGCCAAGAAGGCGGCCGCAGCCGCAGACCGCAGGGCGAAGGCCGAGGTGGTCTCCGATCTGATCAGCCACGACGACTCCGACATCAAGGTGATGTCGATGCTGCGCGGCCAGGACCTGCGCACGGCGCTGCTGGACGACTCGGTGCGGGAGCCGGAGGAGCTCGACCCGTACGCCGGCCCGTTCGCGCACATCGTCGTCGACGAGGCCCAGGAGCTCACCGACGCCGAGTGGCAGATGCTGATCAGCCGCTGCCCCTCGCGCAGCTTCACGATCGTCGGCGACCGGGCGCAGGCGCGCCACGGGTTCACCGAGTCGTGGCAGGAGCGGCTCGAGCGCGTCGGGCTGGACCGGATCGAGATGGCCGGCCTGAACATCAACTACCGCACGCCCGAGGAGGTGATGGCCGCGGCCGAGCCGGTCATCCGCGCCGCGCTCCCCGACGCCAACGTGCCGACGTCGATCCGCGCCTCCGGCATCCCGGTCCGCCACGGCACGGTCGCGGACCTCGACGAGATCCTGGAGACCTGGCTCGCCGAGCACGACGAAGGCATCGCCTGCGTCATCGCCGCCGGGTCACCCGCCGAGGACGAGGGCCGGGTACGCCGCCTGAGCCCCGAGCACGCCAAGGGGCTCGAGTTCGATCTGGTCGTGCTCATCGACCCCGAGACGTACGGGTCCGGGATCGAGGGTGCCGTGGACCGCTACGTCGCGATGACGCGTGCTACCCAGCAGCTGGTGATCCTGACGAGCTGAGCTGACTACTGCGCGAATTGCGAAGCAACCGCAAATAACTCAGCGCTGAAGCGCTCCTCGTCTGGACGCAGCGCAGTGAGGAGCGCAGCGACGAACGAAGCGGAGGAAGACGAGGATCAAGCGAAAGCGCTCGCGAATTGCGAAGCAATCGCAAATAACTCAGTGCGTGGCGGGGAGGTTGTCTTCCTTGGCCTTGTGGGGCTTGGGAAGCAGCCCCTCGCCGCGGAGCACGCCGGGCAGGAGCACCACGAGGGAGATGACCACGGTCAGGATCACCGGGATGAGCAGGATGAGCAGGAGCAGACCGGAGGCGGTCATCTCCTCGGCGACCGGCCAGCCGTTGGGAACCTCGGCGCTGGCGGGGCCGGCGGTAGCAACAGAGGCGACGACGGCGGCGGTGGCGGAGGCGCCGAAGAGGCCGGCGCGGCGCAGGATCTGGTTGCTCACGCGCAGATAGTAACCGGCGTACGTCCTGGTTCTCATCTCTGCCCCTCGCCTCCGTGATCGGAGAAGATGCCCGGCCGGGGATTGGCGGTCGACCTTGAACGCCTTGGATACTGGAACCCATGTCCATTCCCCCGAACCCCCCACTGGTCTCGGTCTCCTGGTCGACTCTCGGCGAATGGGTGATCGGCATCCCGCTGCGCATCGCGGGCCTGATCCTGCTGGCGATCGTGCTCCGCTGGGTGCTTCACCGGGTCATCGACAAGGTGGTCAACCGCGCCGTGGACGCGCCCGCGCTGGCCGGCAAGATCACCAAGGCGGCCGACGTGAGCGAGGTCACGGCCGCGTCGTCCCGCCGCAGCCAGCGCGCCAAGGCGATCGGCTCGCTGTTCAAGAGCGTCATCACCGGTGTCCTGGTCGCGATCTTCGCCACCATGATCCTGGACCAGCTCGGCATCAACATCGCCCCGATCATCGCCTCGGCCGGAATCGTCGGTCTGGCCCTCGGTTTCGGTGCCCAGTCGCTGGTGCGCGACTACCTGTCCGGCATCTTCATGATCATCGAGGACCAGTACGGCGTCGGTGACAGCATCGAGGTGAACAACATCAGCGGCACGGTCGAGGCGGTGACGCTGCGGATCACCCGGCTGCGCGCACTCGACGGCACGGTCTGGTACATCCCCAACGGCGAGATCCTCACGGTCGGCAACCACAGCCAGAACTGGGCCCGCGCCGTCATCGACGTCGGCGTCGGCTACAACGAGGACCTCAACAAGGTGCAACGCGTGCTCCGCGAGGTCTCCCACGACCTGTGGGTCGACGAGGAGTTCAAGGGCCAGATCATCGAGGAGCCGGAGGTCACCGGTGTCGAGGCGCTGGCGGCCGACTCGATCACCCTGCGGGTGCTCATCAAGACCCTGCCGCTCAAGCAGTGGGCGATCGCGCGCGAGATGCGCCAGCGGATCAAGGCCCGCCTCGACTACGAGGGCATCGAGATGCCGTTCCCGCAGCGGGTCATCTGGCACCGCGAGGAGAAGGCGGCGGCTGCCCAGGAGGAGAAGGCGAACGCCTGACGTACGCAAGTGGTGATGCCCGGCCTCGGCCGGGCATCACCACTTTTACGTCTGATTCTTCTCGGTTCGTCGCGGTCGGGTCAGGCGAGCGCGGCGTCGAGGGTGATCGTGGTGCCGGCGAGGGCCTGGCTGACCGGGCAGCCGGCCTTGGCGGCCTCGGCGAGGCTGACGAAGGTCTCGTTGTCGAGCCCCTCGACCACGCCGCGGGTGGTGAGCTTGATGCCGGTGATGCCCGTGCCGGGGGTGAACTCGACCTCGGCGCTGGTCTGCAGGCTGGTCGCCGGGGTGCCGTTCTCGGCGAGGCCGTTGGAGAAGGCCATCGAGAAGCAGGACGAGTGGGCGGCGGCGATGAGCTCCTCAGGGCTGGTCTTGCCGCCGGGCTCCTCCGAACGAGCCGGCCAGGACACGTCGTAGGTGCCCAGGCCCGAGGACTCCAGCGTCACCTTGCCGGCGCCCTCGAAGAGGGTGCCCTCCCAGACGGTCGTGGCAGTGCGGGTGGTGGCCATCGTTAACTCCCAAAGATCGTGTGTGTGCGTACGCCCCCGATCCTGCCACGGCAGGCGAGCGCGGACCCGCGTGGAAGAATGGCTCAGTGACGTTTTATGAGGAGATCGGCGGGATGGACACCATCCGCACGATCGTGGCCAAGTTCTACGAGGGCGTGGCGACCGATGAGCTGATGCGGCCGATGTATCCCGAGGAGGATCTCGGTCCGGCGCAGGAGCGGCTGACGCTCTTCCTGGCCCAGTACTGGGGCGGCCCGACGACCTACTCCGAGCAGCGCGGCCACCCGCGCCTGCGGATGCGCCACGCCCCGTTCGAGGTCACCTCGGAGGCGCGTGACCGCTGGCTGAAGCACTTCCGCGAGGGCCTCGACGCCGCCGGGCTCACCCCCGAGCAGGACGCGCAGTTCTGGGCGTACGCGGAGCATGCCGCCAACTTCATGATCAACACCCCAGGGTGACCCGCGGCGACCCGCTCGCCGCGGCCGCCGTCCTGATGCTTCTAGAGTGTCGGCCGTGTCGACGACCTCCTCCCCCATGCGCCGGGCGCGCCGCGGAAAGGGACTGCTGCGCCACCCGAGCCAGATCGTGGCGGTCGGGTTCGCGGCGGCGATCCTGCTCGGCACGCTGCTCCTGATGCTTCCGGTGGCTCGCACCGAGCCGGGCCACGCCCCGTTCCTGACGGCGCTGTTCACCGCAACCAGCGCGGTCTGCGTCACCGGCCTGGTCGTGGTCGACACTCCGACGTACTGGTCGACGTTCGGCGAGATCACCATCCTCGGCCTGATCCAGGTCGGCGGGATCGGGATCATGACCCTCGCCTCGATGCTGGCGCTGGTCGTCTTCCGCCGGCTCGGGCTGCGCTTCCGGCTCACCGCCGCCGTCGAGCACGCCAGCTCCGGTCTCGGTGACGTACGCAGCGTCATCCTGGGCGTCGTCGGCATCAGCCTGGTCACCGAGCTGATCATCGCGATCCCGCTGACGTTGCGGTTCTGGCTGGGCTACGGCTCCACGCTCGAGCGGGCGGTCTACGACGGCGTCTTCCACTCGGTCTCCGCCTTCAACAACGCCGGGTTCGCGCTGCGGTCGGACAACCTGATGGGGTTCGTCGACGACCCCTGGATCTGCCTGCCCATCGCCGTCGCCGTCATCGCGGGCGGCCTCGGCTTCCCGGTGTGGCTGGAGCTGCTGCAGCGCACGAAGGTGCGGATGTGGAGCCTCCACACGAAGATGACCGTCTCGGGCACCGTCGGGCTGCTGCTCATCGGCACCCTGTTCTTCACCGCGGTCGAGTGGAGCAACCCCGACACCCTGGGCGCACTGAACACCCCGGGGAAGCTGCTGGCCGGCTTCTTCCAGAGCACCATGACGCGTACGGCCGGGTTCAACAGCCTCGACTACGAGCAGATGCACGAGGGCACGCTGCTCGGCGCGGACGTGCTGATGATCATCGGCGGTGGGTCGGCGGGCACGGCCGGCGGTCTCAAGATCACCACGTTCATGCTGCTCTTCTTCGTCATCGTCGCCGAGGTGCGCGGCCAGCGGGAGGTCGAGGCGTTCGACCGGCGCATCGACCCGCGGGCGATCCGTCAGGCGCTCACGGTCGCGCTGCTCTCGGTCGGCTTCGTGGTCTCCGGCACCATCGCCCTGCTCCATCTCGTCGACGCACCGACCCACCGGGTGCTCTTCGAGGCGGTCTCGGCCTTCGCCACGGTCGGCCTGTCGGCCAACCTCACCTACGACGTGCCCGCGGGCGGCCAGATCGTCCTCATCGCGATGATGTTCGTCGGCAGGATCGGCCCGATCACCCTCGTCTCCGCCCTGGCGCTCCGCGACCGCGAGCGCCTGCACCGCTTCCCGGAAGGACGGCCCCTCATTGGCTAGGACCAGATTGGACAAGAACGGCACCACCAACGGCGGCGTGGCTGTGCTCGGCCTCGGCCGGTTCGGCAGCGCGCTCGCCCTCGAGCTGGTCGAGGAGGGCGAGGAGGTGCTGGCCGCCGACATGGACCCGCGGACGGTGCAGGAGCACGCCGGACTGCTCACCCACGTGGTCGAGGCCGACACCACGAGCGAGGACGCGATGCGCGGCCTCGGCCTGAGCGAGTTCGGCACCGTGGTCGTGGCCATCGGCACCGACATCGAGGCGAGCATCCTGACCGCGTCGGTCGCGGTCCACCTCGGCGTACGCAACGTGTGGGCCAAGGCGATCAGCGAGCCCCATGCCCGGATCCTCACCCAGATCGGGGTGCACAACGTCGTCCGCCCGGAGCACGACATGGGGCAGCGCGTCGCCCACCTCGTGCGCGGACGGATGCTCGACTACATCGAGTTCGACGACGGGTACGTCTTCGTCAAGACCCGGCCGCCGGCGCTGCTGCACAACCGCAGCCTCGCCGGTGTCGGCGTGCGCCAGAACTACGGGGTGACCGTCGTCGGGGTGAAGCCCGCCGGCGGCAAGTTCACGTACACGACGCCGGACACCGTCATCCGTCCCGACGACCACATCGTCGTCTCCGGTCCGCAGCTCAAGGTCGAGGCGTTCGCCCGGCTCTAGCCGGGCGGCCCCGCTGGTCGAGCCGCCGGAGCCGCTAGGCGTAGGCGTGTCGAGACCAACACAGTCCCCTGTCGCGCTCGATGGGACTGTGTTGGTCTCGACACGCTCGGCCGCAGACGGCCTCGCGGCTCGACCAGCGGGGCAATCTAGACACCCGGGTCGAGGGTGTAGCCGACGCCTGCGGTGGTGACCAGGTAGCGCGGGTGGGAGGGGTCGTCCTCGAGCTTGCGGCGCAGCTGGGCGGCGTAGACGCGCAGGTAGTGGGTCTCCTTGGCGTAGGCCGGACCCCAGACCTCCTTGAGGATCTGCTCGCGCGGGACCAGCCGGCCGACGTTGCGGGCGAGCAGGTCCAGGAAGGACCACTCGGTCGGGGTCAGCCGTACGTCGGAGCCCGCCTTGCGCACCCGCTTGCGGGCGAAGTCGATCTCCAGGTCACCGACGGCCAGCGTCGTCACGGCCGGAGGCGCGGACTCCTGCGAGCGTCTGACCGCTGCCCGCAGCCGCGCCATCAGCTCGTTCATCGCGAACGGCTTCGTCACGTAGTCGTCGGCACCCAGGTCGAGCGCCTCGACCTTGTCGTCGCCGTGCTGCCGGGCGGAGAGCACGACGACCGGCACCTGGGTCCAGCCGCGCAGCCCTTCGATCACCTCGGTGCCGTCCAGGTCCGGGAGCCCGAGGTCGAGCAGGACGACGTCGGGGTTCTTCTCCGCCGCCGCCGCGAGCCCCGAGCGCCCGTCGGTCGCCGTCTCGACCTCCCAGCCTGCGGCCCGCAGGTTGATGGCGAGCGCGCGCAGCAGCGCGGGCTCGTCGTCGACGACGAGGACCTTGCTCATTCCTCGCCCTTCGCGCGCGGCACGGCGACCACCATGGTCAGGCCACCCCCGGGCGTGTCCTCGGCGGACAGCCGGATCCCCAGCGCCTCGCTCAGCCCCCTGGCCACGGCCAGACCGAGCCCCAGCCCGTCCGGCGAGGTGTCGTCGAGACGCTGGAACGGCTCGAACATGTGCTCCCGCTGCTCCTCCGGCACCCCTGGTCCGCGATCGACGATCATCACCTCCACAGTCTCCGGGGTCTCGTAGGCGAGGACGCGTACCGGCTCGCCGGGGTGAGGCCCCTGGCTGCCGGCCCGGACGGCGTTGCTCACCAGGTTGGCGACGATGCGCTCCAGCAACCCCGAGTCGGTGCGTACGAGCGGGGTGTCCTCGTCCACGTCGAACGCGATCGATCCGGGCGGCAGGCCGGCGACGGCCAGCGGCAGCGACTCCTCCAGGCTGACGTCCCGCATCGTGGGGTGGACCAGCCCGGCCTCGACCCGGGAGAGGTCGAGGAGGTTGTCGATGAGCGCCTCGAGCTGGTCGGCCGAGGTCGCAGCCGACGCGACGAGCTCCTTGCGGTCCTCCTCCGGCACCCGGCCCACGAGCAGGCCGTCGAGCGCCGCACGCATCGTGGCCAGCGGCGTACGCAGGTCGTGGGAGACCGCGCGGAGCAGCGAGGTCGAGGTCTGCTCGGCACGTTCCAGGGCGAGCGCACGATCGGCCTGGTCGCGCAGCCGGCGATACTCCAGCACCAGCGAGGTCTGGACCGCGAACGCGTCCAGCACCCGCTGGTCCGCCGCCCGGAGCGGATCGCCGCGCAGCACGATCACGTGGTCGTCGTCGACCCGGACCTCGGTGTCACCGGTCCCGGGCTCGCTGGCCGGGTCCTGGCCGACCGCGGCGAGGGTGTGCCAGCCCGACGCGCTCGCCCGCAGCAGCGCCACCGACCGCTGCCCGAAGCTCTCGCGTACGCGGTCGACGATCGCCTCGGCGGTGTCCTGCCCGGTGAGCACCGACCTCGACAGGGAGCCGATCGTCGATGCCTCCGCACGCGCCCGCGCGGCCTCCTCCGACCGTCGCGCCGCCTGGTCGACGACACCGGCCACGGACAGCGCCATCATCAGGAAGACCGCCAGCGCGAGGATGTTGTGGTGGCTCTGCACGGTCAGCTCGAAGTAGGGCGGCGTGAAGAAGAAGTTCAGCAGCCCAGCGCAGACCAGGGCCGCGACGGCCGAGGCCCACCGCCCGCCGATGAGCGCCACCGCGACGATCGCGCCGGTCATCAGCAGGCTGGCCACCGGGAGCTGGGCGTTGCGGTCGCCGGCGGGCACCAGGTAGAGCCCGCCCAGGACGGCGAGCGGCAGCATGGCCGCGGCGGCCCATCCCACCAGCCGGCGCGAACGGCCCAGTGCCGATCGGGGGCGCCGCAGGCGTACGCCTGCTCCGGCGTGCTCGTGGGTCACCAGGTGTACGTCGATGCTGCCCGCGGCGGTGGCGATCCGGTCGCCGGTGCTGCCGGCGAACAGGCGGCGCACCCGGCCGTGCCGGGAGACGCCGACGATGATCATGGTGGCGTTGGCACCGACGGCGAAGTCGACGATCGCGGTGGCCGGATCGTCGCCGATGACGGTGTGGAAGGTGCCGCCCAGCGAGCGGGTGAGCGCCTGGCTCTGCGGGAGGTCGCTGGTCGACCGGGCCAGCCCGTCGGCGGAGACGACGTGCACGGCGACCAGCTCGGAGCCCTTGGCCCGTTGGCAGAGCCGAGCCCCGCGGCGCAGCAGCGTCTCCGACTCGGGGCCGCCCGTCACCGCGACCACGATGCGCTCCTTGGTGGGCCACGGATGCGCGATCTGGTGCTCGCGCCGGTAGTCGCCGAGGGCGTCGTCGACGCGGTCGGCGAGCCACAGCAACGCCAGCTCCCGCAGCGCGGTGAGGTTGCCGACGCGGAAGTAGGAGGTCAGCGAGGCGTCGATGTTCTCCGGCTTGTAGATGTTGCCGTGGGCCATCCGGCGTCGCAGCGCCTGCGGCGCCATGTCGACCAGGTGGATCATGTCGGCGGTGCGGACCAGATCGTCGGGCACCGTCTCCCGCTGGCGTACGCCGGTGATCCGCTCGACCTCGTCGTTGAGCGACTCCAGGTGCTGGATGTTGACGGTGGTGATCACGTCGATCCCCGCCGCCCGGATCTGCTCGACGTCCTGGGCCCGCTTGGTGTGGCTGCTCCCCGGCACGTTGGTGTGCGCGAGCTCGTCGATGCAGACGACCTTGGGGCGGCGGGCGATCACCGCGTCCACGTCGAGCTCGGTGAAGGTCGTTCCGCGGTAGTCGACCTCTCGCCGCGGGATCACCTCGAGCCCTTCGATCTGGCGGGCCGTGTTGCTCCGGTCGTGGGTCTCCACGAAGCCGACGACCACGTCGGTCCCCCGCACCCGGCGCCGCTGCGCCTCGCCGAGCATGGCGTACGTCTTGCCGACCCCTGGCGCGGCTCCGAGATAGACGGTCAGACGGCCCCGCTTGCGCGGGGTCCGTCCGTCCGTCGACGTGGTCTGCACGTCCCTATTCAACCCTCTGCGCCCGCACCGCGATGTTGAGCTCGAGCACGTTGACCCGTGGCTCGCCGAGGAAGCCGAACGTCCGGCCGTCGGTGTGCTCGGCCACCAGCGCCGCCACCGCGTCCTCCGAGAGCCCGTTGGCGCGAGCCACCCGGGACACCTGGATGGCTGCGTAAGCCGGCGAGATGTCCGGGTCGATGCCGGATGCGGAGGCGGTGACGGCGTCGGCGGGGACCTGGCCGACCGGGACGCCTTCGCGCGCGGCGATCTCGCGCTGGCGCTCCCGGATCGCCTTGACCAGGTCCGGGTCCTCCGGGCCGAGGTTGGAGCCGTAGGTGGACAGCGTGTCCCAGCCGTCGCCGGCCGCGCTGGGACGAGGGTAGAAGAGCCCCTCGTCGTCGTTGCGCTGCCCAATCAGGGCCGAGCCGACCGCCTCGTCGGGGTCGTTGGTGCGCTCACCTGTCTCCGTGACGAGAGAACCGTCGGCGCGCCAGCCGAAGGCCGCCTGGGCTATGCCGGTGACCACCAGCGGATAGAGGAGACCGCACAGCAGGGTCGCGGCGACGAGCACCCGGAGCCCGGCGAGCGAGTGGCGGAGCAGGGCGAAGAGATCTGACATGTCGGGTTTCCTCACAGGCCTGGGATGAGAGAGATGACGAGGTCGAGCAGCTTGATACCGACGAACGGCACGATCAGGCCGCCGACCCCGTAGAGCAACAGGTTGCGGCGCAGCAGCGCCGAGGCCGAGGCCGGCCGGTAGCGGACGCCGCGCAGCGCCAGCGGGATCAGCGCGACGATGATCAGCGCGTTGAAGACGACCGCGGAGACGATGGCCGACTCCGGCGAGGAGAGCCGCATGACGTTGAGGACGTCCAGCGCCGGGAAGGCCGTGACGAACATCGCCGGCAGGATCGCGAAGTACTTCGCCACGTCGTTGGCCACCGAGAAGGTGGTCAGCGCGCCTCGGGTGATCAGCAGCTGCTTGCCGATCTCGACCACGTCGATGAGCTTGGTCGGGTCGGAGTCGAGGTCGACCATGTTGCCGGCCTCCTTCGCCGCGGTCGTGCCGGTGTTCATGGCGACGCCGACGTCGGCCTGCGCGAGCGCGGGCGCGTCGTTGGTGCCGTCGCCGCACATCGCGACCATCCGTCCCCCGCGCTGCTCGCGCCGGATCAGGGCGAGCTTGTCCTCCGGCGTGGCCTCGGCGAGCACGTCGTCGACGCCCGCCTGCTCGGCGATGGCGGCGGCGGTCGCGGCGTTGTCGCCGGTGATCATCACCGTCTTGATGCCCATCGCGCGCAGCTCGTCGAACCGCTCCCGGATGCCGTCCTTGACGACGTCCTTGAGATGTACGACGCCCAGCACCCGTGCCGGGTCGCTGTTCCGCTTCTCGGCGACCACGAGCGGCGTGCCACCGCTCTTGGCGATCTCGGCGACGATCTCCGCGGTCTCCGGGGGCACCTGGCCACCATGGTCGCGGACCCAGGCCGCCACCGCGGACGAGGCGCCCTTGCGTACGCTCAGGCCGGGGCTGTCCACACCGGACATCCGCGTCGTGGCCGAGAACTCCACCATCGTGGCCTCCGCCGGCCCGCCCATGGAGCGCCCGACCAGCGTGAGGATGCTGCGGCCCTCCGGGGTCTGGTCGGAGAGGCTGGCCAGGACCGCGGCGTTCTCCGCGCCGGTCAGCGTCACCCCGGTGACCGGGACGATCTCGTACGCCTGCCGGTTGCCGTACGTGATCGTGCCGGTCTTGTCGAGCAGCAGGACGTCCACGTCACCAGCCGCCTCGACGGCCCGCCCCGACATGGCTAGGACGTTGCGACGGACGAGACGGTCCATGCCGGCGATGCCGATCGCGCTCAGCAGGGCGCCGATCGTGGTCGGGATCAGGCAGACCAGCAGCGCGGTCAGGACCAGCCAGGACTGGTGGGCGCCGGAGTAGCCGGCCAGATAGTAGAGGCTGCCGCAGACGACCACGAAGATGACGGTCAGGCTGGTCAGGAGCACGTTGAGGGCGATCTCGTTCGGCGTACGCTGCCGCTCCGAGCCCTCGACGAGGGCGATCATCCGGTCCACGAAGGAGTGACCCGGGTCGGCGGTGATCCGGACGACGATCCGGTCCGAGAGGACCAGGGTGCCGCCGGTGACGGCGGACCGGTCGCCGCCGGACTCGCGGATCACGGGCGCCGACTCGCCGGTCACGGCCGACTCGTCGACGCTGGCGACGCCCTCGATGACGTCGCCGTCACCGGGGATCCGCTCCCCGGCCTCGACCACGACGACGTCGCCGGCACGCAGGTCGGTGGAGGCGACGACCTCCTGTGTGCCACCGAGGCCACCGTGCAGGCGGCGCGCGGTCGTCTCGGTCTGCAGCGCGCGGAGCGACGCCGCCTGAGCCTTGCCGCGGCCCTCGGCGACCGACTCGGCCAAGGCGCCGAAGACGACGGTGAGCCACAGCCACACGGTGACCAGCCAGCCCATCACCGACGGGTCGAGGACCGACATGACGGTCGTGGCGGCCGCGCCGATCTCGACCACGAGCATGACGGGTGTCGCCACCAGCCGGCGGGGATCGAGCTTGCGCAGCGCACCGGGCACGGCCTCGGCGATCTGCCTGGCGGTGAGCACTGACGGCGCGGCATCGACGTGGGTGTGGTGCTCGGCGTGTTCCGCAGGGTTACGTACGGGCGTCTGGGTCATGACAGCGACTCCACGATCGGGCCCAACATCAGGGCCGGGACGAAGGTCAGGCCGACGACGACCAGCGCGACGCCGGTCAGCAGGCCTACGAAGAGCGGACGGTGGGTGGGCAGGGTGCCGGCGTTGTCCGGCAGCCGGTTGGCGGAGGCGAAGCGGCCGGCCAGAGCCAGCACGACGACCATCGGCACGAACCTGCCCAGCAGCATCAGCAACCCGAGCAGCGTGTTCCAGAACGGGGTGCCCGAGGTGATCCCGGCGAAGGCCGAGCCGTTGTTGTTGGCGGCGCTCGTCACGGCGTACAGCGCCTCGGAGAGGCCGTGCGGACCGTCGGTCGAGAGCCCGGCCAGCCCCGCGGGAGCGGTCAGCGCGATCGCCGCCCCGACCAGCACCAGGATCGGCGTGGTCAGGATGTAGACCGCGACCAGCACCATCTCGTGGCGGCTGACCTTCTTGCCCAGGTACTCCGGCGTACGTCCCACCATCAGGCCGCACAGGAACACCGTGACCACGGCGAGCATGAGCATGCCGTAGAGGCCGGAGCCGACGCCGCCCGGCGCGATCTCCCCGAGCATCATCCCGAAGAGGGCGACCCCGCCGCCGGGGGCGGTCAGGCTCTCGTGCATACCGTTGACGGCACCGGTCGAGGTGCCCGTCGTGGCCGCCGCGAAGAGCGCGGTGGCGGCCTCGCCGAAGCGGGTCTCCTTGCCCTCCATCGCGGCTCCGGCGAGCTGCGGGGCGGTGCCGTGTCCGGCCATCTCCGCCCAGGTCAGCAGGGTCACGCCGACGGTGAGCAAGACCGCCATCGTCGCCAGGACCGCGCCACCCTGGCGCCGGTCCTTCACGATCAAGCCGAAGGCCCAGGCCATCGAGAACGGCAGCACGAGGATCGCCCAGATCTCGAGCAGGTTGGTGAACGGGTTGGGGTTCTCGAAGGGGTGGGCCGAGTTGACGTTGTAGAACCCGCCTCCGTTGGTGCCGAGCTCCTTGATGGCCTCCTGGCTGGCGACCGGGCCACCGGTGAGGGCCTGGCTGCCGCCCGTCAGCGTGGTCATCTCGTGCACCGGGTGCAGGTTCTGCACCGCACCGGCCGCGACCAGCACGATCGCGATCAGGAAGGCCACCGGGAGCAGCACCCGGAGCGTCGTCCGCACCAGATCGACCCAGAAGTTGCCGATCCGTCCCTGGTTGCGCGTGCGGGCCAACCCGCGGGCGAAGGCCGCGGCGACGGAGAGCCCGACCGCCGCGGAGACGAAGTTCTGCACCGCCAGCCCGGCCATCTGGATGAGGTGGCCGGTGGCCGCCTCGCCGGAATACCACTGCCAGTTGGTGTTGGTCACGAACGACACCGCGGTGTTCCAGGCCCCGTCGCTGGGCAGCGGGTCGAAGCCGCCGTCGAGCGGCAGCAGGCTCTGCAGACGGCCGAAGGCGAAGAGGAACAGGATCCCCACCAGGGAGAAGCCGAGGACCGACATCGCGTAGGCGCGCCAGTGCTGGTCGGCCTCGGGGTCGACCTTGAGGGCCCGGTAGGCCGCCGACTCGGCACGTAGGTGCCGGGGGCTGGTGTAGACGCGGGCGAGGTGGCGGCCCAGGAGCGGCACGCTGAGCGCCAGCGCCGCGACCAGGGCCAGGATCTGCAGCACGGCGGCGAGCGTGGCGCTCATCGCGCGGCCCCGGAGACTCTGTCGTCGTGGGGGACATTCACGTCCGCGGCCGCCTCGGCCGAGCCCAACCGGCGGTCGATCAGCCCGACCAACAGGGCGAGCCCGGCGAAGCACGCGAGCGTGAGGAGGATGTAGATGAGGTCTGACACGGCTCCATTGCAGATCCGGATCCGGCCGGTCTCGCCGGCCTTGACGGTTCCCTGACGGTACCCCGTACGACCCCGGCCGACCTTGACGCTTTCCTGATGCCTCGGAAACTTCTCGCGTCGCGCCCGAACCACATAACCTGTCCTCGTGCGGAAGTGGCTCCGTACGAACGAGGCATCCGGGCGTCGGTCCCGCGAGCGAGGAAGAGAGGAGGTGGCCGGCATGGACGGTCAACCTCCGAGTACCACCTCGCCCTGACCGGTCCGGCCACCTGGAGAACGTGCCCGGGCCGGCGCGACGCGTCTGCGCGTCGCCGTCCCGCTCGCTCGCAGCATCCAGGAGGCCACCCATGTCCGAGCGCCCGTTCAAGTCCCTGCGCGCACTCACCAGGCAGCGCCGTTCCGACCCTCCGAAGGTTCCGCCGACGACCTCGTCGCACGGCGGGGGCGGTCGGTCCTCGATGCCGACGCCGGTGACTCGCGGCAGCATGATCGACAGCGCCGTCTATGTCGGCGGCGACCGGGTCGACTCGCCGTCGACGCTGGCCGAGACGTACCGCTCGCTCCACGAGCACGACGACGCCATGGCCTGGATCGGCCTCTACCAGCCCAACCAGCACGAGCTGGCCTCGCTGGCCGAGGAGTCGGCCTGCACGAGCTCGCCGTCGAGGACGCGATCCTGGCCCATCAGCGGCCGAAGATCGAGCGCTACGACGACACCCTGTTCGTCGTGCTGCGGGCGGCCTGGTACGTCGACGAGACCGAGGACATCGACTTCGGCGAGCTGCACCTCTTCATCGGCCCCGACTTCGTGCTCACCGTCCGCCACGGCGCCCAGCCCGACCTCTCCCCCGTACGCCGCCGGATGGAGAGCAACCCGGATCTGCTCCGGCTCGGCCCGGAGGCGGTGCTGTACGCCATCCTCGACCGTGTCGTCGACGGCTACGGCCCGGTCGTGGCCGGTCTGGCCAACGACATCGACGAGATCGAGACCGAGATGTTCCGCGGCGACACCCAGGTCTCCCGCCGCATCTACGAGCTCTCCCGCGAGGTGGTCGAGTTCCAGCGGGCGACCCGTCCCCTGCTGGGCGTCGTACGCTCCCTGGCCGCCGGCTTCTCCAAGTACCGCACCGACGAGGAACTCCAGCGCTACCTGCGCGACGTCGAGGACCACGTGATCAACACCGTCGAGCAGATCGACGAGTTCCGCAACCTGCTGCGCGACATCCTCACCGTCAACGCCACCCTCGTCGCCCAGCAGCAGAACGAGGAGATGAAGGCGCTCAGCGAGCTCAGCGTGCAGCAGAACGACGAGGTCAAGAAGATCTCCGGCTGGGCCGCGATCCTGTTCGCCCCGACCCTGGTCGGCACGGTCTACGGGATGAACTTCGAGTTCATGCCCGAGCTGCAGTGGCGCTACGGCTACTTCATGGCGCTCGGCCTGATGCTGACCGTCAACGTCGTCCTCTACATCCTCTTCCGCCGCCGCAACTGGATCTGAGAAGGGGCCCCACACATGTTGGTCCACGCCCTGCGCCCGACCGGTCTCACCGAGCATCAGCCGAAGGAGGTGCCCGACCTGCTCGAGGAGGCGGACACCGTGGTGTGGATCGACGTGCCGGAGGGCACGTGCACTACGTCGAGCTGGACCAGTTCATCGGCATGAACTACCTGGTCGCCGCCGTCGTTCTCTACGTGCTGCTCAAGGCACGCCGCTGGCTGTGAGCCCGCCTGGACCGCGCGCTTCGTGGCGCGGTCAGGAAACGCTGACAAAGGTCCCGCTTCTCGACATCGGACGCAAGCACTGAGAGGCTACTGGACTCAAGCACACCATTCTGCAGACCAGACCCATTCTCGGAGGGCGCATGCGGGCAATTCAGCGGGCGATCGTCGGAGTCGGACTTGCGCTCGTCGCCGTCGTCGCGATGGCACTGCTCATCGGGGACCGTTGGTCGGCGGAGACGGACCCGTCGAGCCAGGCCTCGACGCAGGCGACCAGCCCGAAGGGTCCGCTGGTCGACGTCCCGGAAGGCCCTCCGGAGCCCGTCGACGCTGCCGAGGACACCTCGGTCGGCACGCTGCCGCCACCCGCGGACGCCTCGCTCGACACCCAGCAGATCTCCCGCGACCTGCTCGCGCCGCCCACCTCGCCGAACGCCCCGGACACCCGAGCCCCGCAAGCCCCGCGGGACGGCAAGACGATGAACGCACGGAAGTCGCCTGGTCAGAGGCAGGCCGAGACCTCCGGCCCGGCCCTCCCCCAGCAGGACGTGACGAGCAACCAGGACGGCTGGGCATGGGACGGCTGGCACGAGTGGGACGACGTCGACGGGTCCTACGGTGACGAGCGCGACGACGACGAAGACTGCCGGAGCGACGACCGGGACGACCGTTACGACCGCCGCCACGACTGCGACGATCGTGACCGCGACCGCGACCGCCGCGACTGAGTCCGCTAGAGCACGCTCTCGACGGCCGCCCGCACCTCCGGGGTCGGCTCGACGGCCTTCCCGGACTCGAGGTCGTAGAAGACCAGCGTGACCTGCCCGCGGGCCAGTCTGAGGTCGCCGTCGGCGATCTCGGACTCGATCGTCATCGACTTGGTGCCCAGCCGGGAGATGTGGCTCCACACGTCGTACGGCTCCGAGCGGGCGAGGATCGGCGCGTGGTAGGAGACATCGGTCTGGGCGACGACGACGGACGGCCAGGTGTCGAGGCCGTGCTGGGACCTGAGCCGCTGCATGAGCGCCACCCGCGACTCCTGGAAGTACTCGAAGTACTTCACGTTGTTCACGTGCCCGTAGGCGTCGACGTCGGAGAAGCGGACGTAGAGCGGGAAGTGGCCGTCCTCGAGCCGCTTCGGCTCTCCCAGGGCGAGCGGCTTCGAAGGGGTCTTCTCGAGGTAGGGCTCGAGGTTGGCCTTCTCCTCCGGCTTGAGCCGGCGCGGCGACTCGGTGGCGAAGACGTACGGAGCCAGGACCGTGCTGGCCCGCACGTAGACCGTGCGGGTGCCGTCGGGCCGGGTGCGGAAGATCTCGTAGGCCATCGTGAAGCTCGCCGCCCGGATGTCGGTCACCCAGGACTCGACGTAGACCGGCGTGAAGTCGAACAGCAGCGGCGCGACGTACGTGACCTGGTGGCTGGCCACCACGACACCTTCGGCCAGCCCCTGGGTCTGCGGGCTTCGGGCATGCGTGCGCAGCATGTCCACGCGCGCCTCTTGGAGGTAGTCGACGTAGACGACGTTGTTGACGTGGCCGAGCATGTCGAGGTCGGCCCATCGCATGGGGCATTCGTAGAGGTGGCGCACGTGGCCGATCCTTCCAGACCATCTTGGGCACTGGGCCTGGTCACCACGGAGCGGGCGGGCGAGTATGGTGTCGACCACAGTCCTCTACTCATCAGTAACCGGGAGTCTTCATGCCTGAGGCAGTCATCGTCGCCGCCGCCCGCACCCCGATCGGGCGAGCCAACAAGGGATCTCTGAAGGACTTCCGTCCCGACGACCTCGCGGCGCTCATCACCAAGGAAGCTGTCGGGAAGGTCGAGGGCCTCGACCCCAACGACATCGACGACCTGCTGCTGGGCTGTGGTCTGCCGGGTGGCGAGTCCGGCAACAACATGGGCCGCGTGGTCTCCGTCCTCAACGGCTGGGACAAGGTGCCCGGCGCGACCATCACCCGCTACTGCTCCTCCTCGGTGCAGACCTCGCGGATGGCGCTGCACGCGATCAAGGCCGGCGAGGCCGACATCATCGTCTCGGCCGGTGTCGAGACCGTCTCCCGCTTCGTCAAGGGCACCTCCGACCACCTGCCCGACACCGTCAACCACCTCTTCGACGACGCCCAGTCGCGCACCGCCGCGACCGCCGCCTCCAACGAGAAGTGGCACGACCCGCGCGAGGACGGCCTGCTGCCCGACGTCTACATCGCGATGGGCCAGACCGCGGAGAACCTGGCCACCTCGCGCGGCATCTCCCGCCAGGAGATGGACGAGTTCGGCGTACGCTCGCAGAACCTCGCCGAGAAGGCCATCGCCGACGGCTTCTGGGCCCGCGAGATCACCCCGGTCACCACGCCCGACGGCACCGTCGTCTCGGCCGACGACGGCCCCCGCGCGGGCGTCACTCTGGAGTCGATCTCCGGTCTCAAGCCGGTCTTCCGCGAGGACGGCACCGTCACCGCCGGCAACTGCTGCGCCCTCAACGACGGCGCCGCCGCCGTGGTGATCATGTCGGACACCAAGGCCGCCGAGCTCGGCGTCACCCCGCTGGCGCGGATCGTGTCCACCGGCGTCTCCGGCCTCTCCCCCGAGATCATGGGCCTCGGCCCGGTCGAGGCGACCCGGAACGCGCTCAAGTACGCCGGCATGTCGATCGGCGACATCGACCTGGTCGAGATCAACGAGGCCTTCGCCGCCCAGGTGATCCCGTCCTACCAGGACCTCGGCATCGACATCGACCGCCTCAACATCAACGGTGGCGCCATCGCCGTCGGTCACCCCTTCGGCATGACCGGCGCGCGCCTGCAGAACACCATGCTCAACAGCCTCGACTGGCACGACAAGACCACCGGTCTCATCACCATGTGCGTCGGCGGCGGCCAGGGCATGGCGATGATCCTCGAGCGCATCTGACACCCCGCCGACTCGGCGCGTCTGCCCCAGGCAAGCACGCCGAGTCGGCGCGTCTGTCCCACCTGGACGCGTCGAGTCGGCGCGTCAGCGCATCTCGATGCCGGGACGGTCGCTGATCAGGTTGTCCGAGACGGCGTTCATGACCCGACCCAGGGCGGCGAAGTCCTCCGGGCTCACCAGATCGATGAGGTATTCGCGTACGCCGGCGACGTGGACGGGAGCGGCCTCCCGCAGCAGCGCGAAGCCGCGGTCGCTCAGCGTGGCGACCACGCCGCGGCCGTCCTCGGCCGAGTTGCGGCGCTCGACGAGCCCGGCGCGCTCCATCCGGGTGATCGTGTGGGTGACCCGGGAGCGCGAGTGAGCCAGGGAGTCGGCGAGCTGGGCCATCCGCATGGCGCCGTCGTTCTCGGAGAGGCGTACGAGGATCTCGTACTCCGGCAGCGAGATGTCGAACTGGGCGCGCAGATCGGCGTCGAGGCGGTCATCGAGCAGGGTCATCCCCATCATCAGCGCACGCCACGAGCGCTGCTGCTCTTCGTCCAGCCACCGAGTCTCATCACCCACGGGGCATTACGTTAGACCTCTCTCCGGGCTGTTCCGTGCACGGGCACGCATGTTGGGCCCACAGAATCGGGACCAACGGCAGAAAACTACGGGACCTTAGCCCGGGTCGAGCCGCCTCGGGAGCGCGAGAAACAATTCGCCACCGGTTCAGGTAAAGGCGAAGATGTTTCGGTGTCGACTTCCCCAGCCCTCAGACTTCGTGACTTCCTAGCCGCCCTCCCACGCGAGGGCCGCTGGCTCCTCGCGACGGTCGCGATCCAGCTCCTCGGGCGCGGCATGACACTGCCGTTCACGATCATCTACCTGCACGAGGTACGCGGTTTCGACCTCGGCCTCGCCGGCACCCTGATGGGCCTGATCGCCATCGTCGGCTTCGTCGTCACCGGTCCGGCCGGCTCGTTGATCGACAGGTACGGAGCCCGTCCGGTGATCCTCGGCGGCCTGGCCTGCGCGATCGCCGGCGACATCATGCTCGCCTTCGCCGCCACCCCGGTGCTCGCCGCCGCGGCGCTGTGCCTCCTGGGCGTTCAGGCCGGGGTCTCCTGGCCCGCCGCCAACGCCCTGGTCGCCACCGTGGTCGAGGGTGAGCTCCGGCAGCGCTACTACGGCGTGAACTTCGCCCTGATCAATCTCGGCATCGGCGTCGGCGGCGTCATCGGCGGTCTCTTCATCGACGTGACCCAGCCCGAGACGTTCACCTACGCGTTCCTGGGCAACGCCGCCACCTTCACGATCCCGGCGCTCGTCCTGCTCGGACCGCTGCGCCACCTGCACGGTCGAGCCGCGCGGCCCGCTGCCGACGAGCCCCATGCCACCGCGTCGTACGCCACGATCCTGCGCCGTCCCGAGGTCATCTGGCTCGTGGTGATCGGGGTCCTCCTCTCGACCCTCGGCTACGGCCAGATCGAGAGCGGCTTCCCGGCCTACTCCCGGCAGATCTCCGAGGTCTCGACGCGGGTGGTCGGGTTCGCGTTCGTGGTGAACTGCGCGGTGATCGTGCTCGCGCAGTTCTGGGTGATGAACCGGGTCAGCGGTAAGCGGCGCACCCGGGTGCTCATCGCCACGGCAGGGATCTGGGCCTTCGCCTGGATCGTGTTCGGTGCGACCGGCCTGGTGCCGGGCTCCGTTGCGGCCATCGTCGGCGTGGTCGCCTTCCAGGGGCTGTTCTTCGCGCTGGGCGAGACGCTGATGCAGTCGGCGTTCCCGGCCCTGACCAACGACATGGCCCCCGACCACCTGCGCGGGCGCTACAACGCGATCAACTCGGCCTCGTTCCAGACCGGGGCGATCGTCGGTCCGATCCTGGCCGGGTTCCTGCTCGAGCACGGCCAGTCGACGCTGTTCATCGCCCTGATGGTGGTCGGCTGCGTCGGCATCGTCGCCGGCTCGCTGCGGCTCGAGCGCCGGATCACCCCCGCCGTGAACGGCCTCCGTCCCGCCCTGATCGCCGAGTCGGCTCGAACTGACGCCGACGTCGGCCGAGTCAGCTCGTCTTGACGGGCCGACTCGGCACGGGGGTCGGTCAAAACGCGCCGACTCGGCACGTCCGTTCGAGACGGACGCGCCGAGTCGGCGGGGTGTTGCTCAGTCGCGGGTGAGGCGACGGTGGGTGACGCGGTGCGGGCGTGCGGCCTCCGGGCCGAGGCGCTCGATCTTGTTGGCCTCGTAGGACTCGAAGTTGCCCTCGAACCAGAACCACTCGCCCTCGTTCTCCTCGGTGCCTTCCCAGGCGAGGATGTGGGTGGCGACGCGGTCGAGGAACCAGCGGTCGTGGGAGGTGACCACGGCGCAACCGGGGAAGTCGAGCAGCGCGTCCTCCAGCGAGGAGAGCGTCTCGACGTCGAGGTCGTTGGTGGGCTCGTCGAGCAGCAGCATGTTGCCGCCCTGCTTCAGGGTGAGCGCGAGGTTGAGGCGGTTGCGCTCACCGCCGGAGAGCACGCCGGCCTTCTTCTGCTGGTCGGGACCCTTGAAGCCGAACGACGCGACGTAGGCGCGGCTGTTCATCTCGAAGTTGGCGACCTTGATGAAGTCCAGGCCGTCGGAGACGACCTCCCAGACGTTCTTGTTGGGGTCGATGCCGCCACGGCTCTGGTCGACGTAGGAGATCTTGACCGTCTGACCGACGTTGAGCTCACCGGCGTCGGGCGTCTCGGAGCCGGTGATCATCCGGAACAGGGTGGTCTTGCCGACACCGTTGGGGCCGACGATGCCGACGATGCCGGCACGCGGGAGCGAGAACGAGATGTCGTTCCACAGCGTGCGGCCCTCGAAGCCCTTGGTCAGGCCCTTGGCCTCCATCACCACGTCGCCCAGACGCGGGCCCGGCGGGATGTTGATGTCGGCGGTGTCGATCTTGCGGGCCTTGTCGGCCTCGGCGGCGAGCTCCTCGTAGCGGGCCAGACGCGACTTCGACTTGGTCTGACGCGCCTTGGCGTTGGAGCGGACCCACTCCAGCTCCTTCTCGAGCATCTTGGCGCGCTTGGCGTCCTTGAGGCCCTCGACCTTGAGACGCTCCTTCTTGGTCTCCAGGTAGGTGGAGTAGTTGCCCTCGTAGCCGTGGATCGACCCACGGTCGACCTCGGCGATCCACTCGGCGACGTTGTCGAGGAAGTAGCGGTCGTGGGTGACGGCCAGGACGGCACCCTTGTAGCTCTTCAGGTGACCCTCCAGCCACTGCACCGACTCGGCGTCGAGGTGGTTGGTGGGCTCGTCGAGCAGGAGCAGGTCGGGCTCCTGCAGGAGCAGCTTGCACAGCGCGACCCGGCGGCGCTCACCACCGGAGAGGTTGTCGACGATCGCGTCGCCCGGAGGGCAGCGCAGCGCGTCCATCGCCTGCTCCAGCTTGGAGTCGATGTCCCAGGCGTTGATGTTGTCCAGGTAGGTCTGGAGCTCACCGGTCTCGGCCATCAGGGCGTCCTGGTCGGCGTCGGGGTCACCCATCTCCATGTAGGCGTCCTCGAGGCGCTTCATCTTCGCCTTGATCTCGCCGACCGCCTCCTCGACGTTCTCGAGGACGGTCTTGCCCTCGGTCAGGGGCGGCTCCTGCTGGAGCATCCCGACGGTCGCGTCCTGGTCGCGGACGATGTCGCCGTTGTTGGGCTGGTCGAGCCCCGCCATCAGCTTGAGCAGCGAGGACTTACCCATACCGTTCGGGCCGACGACGCCGATCTTGGCACCGTGCAGGAACGAGAGGGTGACGTTGTCGAGGACGACCTTGTCGCCATGGGCCTTGCGCACGTTGCGCAGGGAGAGGATGTAGTCGGCCATGGGTCCACCCTAATGAGGGAGAGGTACGCCGGTACAACCGGCGCACCCCGCCGCAGGCCCGGCCCACCTCAGGCCGCCGCGGTGGCCTCCGAGTCCGGGGCCGCCTCACCCTCGTCGGACGTCGCCGGCTGCTGCTCCCACGGGTCGGAGCCGGGCGCCCGCCAGTCGGCCATCGGGTCGCGGCCGGGCTCATCGTCACGGGGCCCGGGGGCAGCGGCGGCGACCGCGGCCAGCGTGCGCGGGTTGCGCGAGAGGCTGGTCATACCGCGGTTGAGGTCGTGGCCGACGACGTTCGCCTCGACCTCGAACGTGTTGACCTCGAGACCGTCCTTGTTGACGTAGCTGCGGGCCGTCAACCGCCCGTGGACGACCACCGGGTCACCCTTGCGCAGCGAGCGCCCGACGTTCTCCCCCAGCTGGCGCCAGGCGCTCACCGTGAACCACTGGGTCACACCGTCGGTCCACTCCCCGGTGGCCCGGTTGAGCTTCCGCGGCGTGCACGCCAGCCGGAAGTTGGCCACCGAGACGTCGCCGACGCTCCGCACGATGGGGTCCGCGCCGACGTAGCCACGCAGGGTGATGATCGAGTCGTTCATCGTTGTCTCCTCAGGTTGCACGCCCGCCTGGTGCGGGCCTCGGAGACAACCCTGCGCTCGACCACCGACAGTTCCGGGCGGCGTACGTCCGGCTGTGGACAACCCCGGATCGAACCATCCCTGTGGACAGTGATCGGCCCGGAGGTCGGCCCTACCCGCCCGACCTCCAGGTCAGCGCAGCGCCTTGGCCACCCCGTGCCGGAGCGCGGTGTAGGCCGCCAGCTCGGTCTCGATCGGGTCGACGACCAGCTCACGGGAGACATCGGCGACCGCCGTACGCAGCCGCGCGTCAGCCACCCGCGCCCGGCGCCGCGCGGTGCTGATCACCAGCAGGTGACACACGCACCACAGCAGCAGCCCGAGCCCGACACCACCGATGAGCAGGACGTAGGGCAGCTCGACCCCGGCGACCGACGGGGTCACCTCGCCGACCTGAGCGGCTCCGGAGAGGAGCAGTGCCACCGACCACACCAGCCCGATACCGGCCACGATGATCAGCAGCCACTGGAGCGCCTTCACCATCCCGGTCCACAGCGGCAACCGCTCGGCGTTGAGGTCGACACCACCGACGGAGGCGTCGAGCCGGTCGGCGAGGTCGCCCATCCGGGAGACCGACGCCCTGCGGATCGCGTCGCGCCACGGCGAGGCGAGGCCGGCACCGGCCTCGTCGGCGAGCTGGCGCACCTCGGTGTCGACCCGCGCCCGCTCGACGGCGGTGGTCTGCGGCAGCGAGGTCCGGGCACGCCCGGCCAGCTGGGTCGCCTCCTCCCCCAGCGAGAGGTGCAGCCGCTTGAGAGGATCGGGCCGAAGCCGGGAGACCCACGAGACCAGCGGCCAGCCGGTGGCCGCCCGGGCGCGGGTGCGTACGGACCGCTCGACCGCGTCCACCACGGTCGGCACCCCCGCCGCCTCGGCGATGGCGTCCTCGAGCGCCTCGACCCGCGGCTTGGCCAGGGAGCGCGGCTTGGCGTCGCCGGAGGCCTTGGCGAGCTTGACGGCGGCGGTCTTGATGTCGGCGGAGAGGCGGGACTTGTTGGCCCGCTTCGCTGCGGCCCGCTGGGCGATCTCTGCCTTGAGCTGTGGGATCCCCCAGCCGAGCTTGGCCGAGACCGGGATCACCGGGACGTTGCGCAGCCCGTCCTGGTCCAGCAGCCGGCGTACGTCACCCAGCATCGACTCCCGACGGTCCTCCGGCACCCGGTCGATGTGGTTGAGCACCACGACCATGATCTCGGAGTGGGTCCGGAGCGGCTGCAGGTAGCGGTCGTGGATGGCCGCGTCGGCGTACTTCTGCGGGTCGAGCACCCACACCAGCATGTCGGCGAGCTCGACCAGTCGGTCGACCTCGAGATGGTGGGAGACCTCGGTGGAGTCGTGGTCGGGCAGGTCGAGCAGCACGACGCCGTCGAGCTCGTGCCCCTCCCGCCGGGTGTCGAGCATCGAGTCGCGGGTGGTCTGGTGACGCTCCGGGATGCCCAGCCACTCGAGCAGCTCCTGGGCACCCTCCGAGCCCCACACGCAGGCGGTCGCCCACGACGTGGTCGGCCGGCGGACGCCGACGGCGGAGAGCTCCAGCCCGGTCAGGGCGTTGAACGTGGAGGACTTGCCCGAACCGGTCGCACCGGCGACCCCGACGACCGTGTGGTCGGCGGAGAGCTTGAGGCGCCCCTGGGCCTTGTTGACCACGGTGCGCGCCTCCTCGACGAGCCCGTCGTCGAGGCGCCCCGTCGCAGCCACGGTCGCAGCGGTCAGTCCGTCCAGTCGATCGCCGAGATCTCCACCCCGGCTGACCAGGTTCTTTGCACCTTCGAGCAAGCCGCTCAATGATCCCCCTTCAATCCCTGGCTAGTCTCAGTCATCGCCGCGCTGGCTGGCGAACCGGGCGTCGCTGACCTTCCGCGCGGCGTGCCGCAGTCGCTCCGGTGCGCCCTGGTCGATCTGCAGCGCGTCGACCTGATCCGTGTAGCGGGCACGCTCCTCGTCGACGAGGCCGACGATGCGTACCTCCAGCGCCTTGCGCGCCTTCGACGCCAGCCCGCGCACGGCCTGGTCGCCGAAGACCGCCTCCAGCAGCTTCTGCCCGAGCAGGAGGGTGCCGCCGGCGATGCCCACCTCGGCACCGACGAGCGCTCCTCCGGTCGAGGCGAAGACGACCACCATCAGCGCGACTCCGAGGCCGTTGACCCCGTAGGAGAGGAACTTCGCAGTCGTACGCTTGTCCTGACCCTCGCTGCGCACCATGTCGAGCACGTCCTGCTGCCAGTCGCGCACCGCGCGCTCGGCCTTGGGCCGCAGCGCCCGCGAGGCCCGGCCGAGGTCGGCGGGCCCGGTGGCGAGCATTCCGCGTCCGGCCGGGCTCATCTGCCAGGCTGCCTCGGCCTTCTCGGCGGCCGCCTCGCACTGCTCGAGGATGAGCATCTCCAGGCCACCCTGCACGGCCGCGGTCACCCGCTCGGCCTGCTGCGGCTTGCCCTTGATCGAGCCGAGGATCTTGTCGCGGAGCATCCCGACCCGGCTCTCCAGCGCCTTGAGGATCTCGCCGGTGCCGACGAACTCCTGCCAGCGCGCGAGCACCTCACCGCGCAGCAGCGTGCCGTCGGCGGTCGCCGCCATGATCGACTTGAGCGCGTCGTCGTAGGCCATGTCCGCGTCCGCACGCAGCCGCTGCGCGGCCTCGCCCTGACCGTCGGCGGTGTCGGCGACCGGGTGGACCTCGAGGGTCAGTGCCCGCACCGCACCGTCGAGCGTCTGCGTGACCACCTGGTGGCGCGCGCTGGCGTCGTCGGCGAGCATGTCGAGCCAGGCGCGTACCTCGGCGACGTGGTCGGCCGGCAGCAGCCCGGCATCGGAGACCTCGCCCTCGTGGACGATGAAGAGCGGCGAGTCTTTGAGGCCACGCGAGGCGAGCATCCGGGCCAGGTGACCGGCCACGGTCTGCACGGCCTCGGTCGGGGTGCGGTCGAGCACCACGGCCACCGCGGTGGAGCGGTTGGCGGCGAGCTGCAGGAACTCCCAGGGCACCTGGTCGGCGTAGCGCGCGGCCGAGGTGACGAAGACCCACAGGTCGGCCGCGGCGAGCAGCTCGGCCGCGAGCACCCGGTTGGCCTCCTCGACCGAGTCGACGTCGGGAGCGTCCAGGATCGCCAGCCCGGGGTGCAGCTTGTCGCTGGCGACCAGCTGCAGCGCGCCGGGGTCGTTGGTCGGGTGATCGACCCGCTCCAGCTCGGGCAGCAGCCGGTCCTGCCCGAACCAGCGGGCGTCGTCGGGGTGGTGCACGAGGACTGGGGAGCGGGTCGTCGGCCGGAGCAGGCCGGGGGTGGTCACCTTGGTGCCGACCAGCGAGTTGACCAGCGTCGACTTGCCGGCGCCGGTGGAGCCGCCGACGACCGCGAGCAGCGGCGCGTCGATGGTCATCATCCGCGGGATGACGTAGTTCTCGAGCTGCTCGACCATGTTCTGCCGGGCGGCCCGCTGCTCCTCGGCGCCGGGCAGGTCCAACGGCAGGGTGATCTCGGTCAGCGCCTGGTGGAGCTTCACCAGCGCGGTCACCATCCGGTTGCTCTCGCCGCCGGACGCCAGGATCTCGGCCTTGGCGGCCTCGAACTCGGTCGTCGGCTTCTCGGCGAGCATCCCCGCGGTCTGCGCCTCGTACGCCTGCGGCTCCTCGTCAGGAGCCTGTGCTTGTTCCTCGCTCATCCTGTCATCACCTGTCCGCTCGGGAACGCGATGTGTGGACGTACCTCACTGATCCGGTCAACGTATGCCCTCCCCCGGGCGGCGAAGTCTGGCGGCGGGTTGCCGCGCAGGAATCGCCAGTGCAAGTATCCGAGCTCGATCGCAGCCTGCTGGTATTCACGCATGGCCGCAACCCCCTGAGCCCCACCATGGGTCGACGCGAACTTCCGCGCCTGGTCCCGCCGCCGCAGATCGACCACCCAGCCGATGTCGGTGTAGGGGATCAGGCCGCGCTGGGCCGCATCGGTCAGCGAGCGGGTCAGCACGATCCGCTCGGACTTCCGCCGCCAGATCGCGAAGACCACCATCGAGACGAACGCAGGCACCATCAGCACGACGTACGCCAGCAGGAAGCCGGCCCCGTCGAAGAGCAGCGTCGAGCCGTTCCAGGTGCCGTGGGTCAGCACCGCGACCGCGTAGCCCAGCAACGGCGCGACCACCTTCAGCCAGCGCTTCCGGGTCACCACCGCGACGCCGATGCCGATGCCGGTGAAGGCGGTGAAGAGCGGGTGCGCGAAGGGGCTGAACAGGCAGCGCATCACGAAGACGACGGTGAACTCACCGATGTGTCCGGCCGAGCTGTCGCCCATCCCGGGCGTGCCGTTGTAGGTGCCGCCGAGATAGAGGATGTTCTCGGTGAACGCGAAGCCGATGCCGACCATGCCGGCGTAGACGATCCCGTCGAGCACCCCGTCGAGGAGGTGGCGTCGCCACACCAGCAGCACGAAGAGGAACAGCCCCTTGGCCGCCTCCTCGGTGACCGGCGCGACGATCGCCAGCTGGGTCGGCTCGCTCCACCCGGCGAGCAGCGCCCCGACGCTCTGCACGATCAGCGCGGCCGCCACCGCGATGAAGGCGCCCCACCCCAGTCCGAGGGCCAGCAGCGACTTCGGCTCGGGCTCGTAGCGGTCCAGCCACAGGAAGGCGTAGACGAGAGGCACCACCGGGATGGCCGCGAAGAGCACCCCGAGGATGGCGCCGGTCGGAGCCAGCTGGTCGTTGACCACGCTCGTGCTCAGCAGAACCACCCCGAGCACGGGTAAAGAGGTCAGCACGACAAGCACGCCCACCACGATGGTGAACGTGCGGCTGCTTCTTGTCGGATCCTTCGGGATCGCCCCCATGCGCGCCAGACTATCGGGCGACCGGGCCGGACGTGCCACCAGACACCGATCGAGACACCCTCGCCACCCCCGTGGCCTGGGAACTCACGAGCGTCGTCGTCACGGCGCGGCGTACGATTCCCATATGACGGACAACGGCGCCCCCACCCCTGCAGACGACCACACCGAGAGCCACGACCAGCCGGTTCCCGAGGCCTGGTCCAACTTCATGAGAGAGGGCTGGGACGACC
Source organism: Nocardioides turkmenicus (assembly GCF_011045035.1). Classification (GTDB taxonomy): domain Bacteria; phylum Actinomycetota; class Actinomycetes; order Propionibacteriales; family Nocardioidaceae; genus Nocardioides; species Nocardioides turkmenicus. The sequence continues at coordinate 153,163 of NZ_JAALAA010000012.1, read as the reverse complement.
GCGAGGTCGAGGTTCCCGAGCATCCGATCACCCCGTGGGCGGCCGCCCGCCGGGAGCGACTCGCGGGCATCTTCCCCGGCGAGCGGCTGGTCGTCCCGGCCGGCACCTACAAGGTCCGCGCCAACGACACCGACTACCGCTTCCGGGCCGACACCGCCCACGTCCACCTGACCGGCAACCAGACCTCCGACGCCGTCGTCGTGATCGAGCCCGACGGCTCCTCGGTCCTGTACGCCCGCCCGCGCAGCGGCCGCGACACCGACGAGTTCTTCCGCGACCGTCAGTACGGCGCGCTCTGGGCCGGTGCGCGTCCCTCGGCCCGTGAGCTCTCCGACTCGCTGGGCATCGAGGTGCGCCACGTCGACCAGCTCGCCTCCGCGCTCTCCGGCAACACCCCGACCCGCGTGCTCCGCGGCGTGTCGGCCGACGTCGACAAGCTGGTCAGCCCGACCGAAGGTGGCCGCGACGAGGAGTTCGCCCGGGCGCTCTCCGAGCTGCGCCTGATCAAGGACGAGTGGGAGCTCGGAGAGCTGCAGGAGGCCTGCGACATCACCGTGCGCGGCTTCACCGACGCGGTGCGCGAGTGGGACCAGGTGCTCGAGCACGGCGAGCGCTGGATCGAGGGCACCTTCTTCCGGCGTGCGCGCGCCGAGGGCAACGACCTCGGCTACGACTCGATCGTCGGCGGCGGCTCGCACGCCACCACGCTGCACTGGATCGACAACAACGGCCCGATCGTCCCCGGCGAGCTGGTGCTGCTCGACATGGGTGTGGAGGGCCACAACCTCTACACCGCCGACATCACCCGCACCCTCCCGATCTCCGGGAAGTTCACGCCCCTGCAGCGCAACCTCTACGAGCTCGTCTACAACGCCCAGCAGGCCGGCATCGAGGCGATCCGCCCCGGCGTCACCTTCCGGGCCGGCCACTTCGCCGCGATGGAGATCCTCGCGCACGGGCTCGACGACCTCGGGCTGCTCCCGGTCTCCGTCGACGAGGCGCTCTCCGAGGACAACAAGACCTACTCCCGCTGGACCCTCCACGGCGTCTCCCACATGCTCGGTCTCGACGTGCACGACTGCGCCTCGGCGTCGAAGGAGGCCTACGTCGAGGGCCCGCTGCAGGAGGGCATGGTCCTCACCGTCGAGCCGGGCCTCTACTTCCAGAAGGAGGACAAGCTCGTCCCCGAGGAGCTGCGCGGCATCGGCATCCGCATCGAGGACGACATCGTCGTCACCAAGGACGGCGCCGTGAACCTGTCCAAGGGCCTGCCCCGTACGGCGGACGACGTCGAGGCGTGGATGGGCCAGTATCTGTGACGTGATTGCTGACCGAGGCAACTCAGTCGGGTGGCGCTGCCTTCGTGGAACTCCACGAGGGCAGCGACTGCTCGCCGAGTTGCCTCGGTCAGCAGCCAGCGTGGCCGGCTGCGTCACCCTGGCCGCGGCCCTGATGGCCTGCAGCCCCGGAAGTACGCCGCGGCAGCAGCCCGCCTCGTCGGAGACGCCGAGCACCTCGGCGTCGGCTTCCCCGGCTTCCCCTGCCTCGGACGACGTCTTCGAGGGCACCGTGGTCGGGATCGACCCCGGCCACAACGGCGGGAACGCGGCCGCACCCGAGGTGATCAACAAGCCGGTGTGGAACGGGCGCTCGCGGAGCCCGTGCAACACGACCGGCACCGCGACGGACGACGGCTACCCGGAGACCGACTTCACCTGGGCGGTGGCCACGAAGCTCGCCGCCGACCTGCGCGAGTCCGGCGCGAAGGTGGTCATGACCCGCGACAGCAACGACGGCGTCGGGCCGTGCATCGACAAGCGGGCCCAGATCATCAACGATGCGAGGGCCGACGTCGCGATCGACATCCACGCCGACGGCGCGGCGCCGGCCGAGCGGGGCTTCTCGCTGCTGATCCCGGTGCCCTCGGGCACCAACGACGAGGTCGTCGAGCCGTCGCGTCGCTACGCCGAGATGCTGCGTACCGAGATGCGGAAGACCGGCATGCCGCTGGCCTCCTACCTCGGCGAGGGCGGGTTCGTGGAGCGCGACGACCTGGCCGGGCTCAACCTCACCACGGTGCCGCAGGTGCTGCTCGAGACCGGCAACATGCGCAACCCCGAGGATGCGCGGCTGCTGACGTCCGACCGGTTCCACGAGCGGACGGCCGCCGCCATCAAACGGGCGATGGCGGCGTACCTCCGCTCACGCTGAGCTCAGATCAACTCAGAGCTTCGTCCACTCGACCGACTCGAGCCCGTACTCCTCCGCGATCGGCCCCCATGCCTTGGCGGCCGCCTTCTTCGGGTCGTGGCTGGCCAGGCTGAGCGTGGTCGCCTTCTCCAGCTTGCGCTTGCCACCGACGCACTCGCCCTCGGCGTTGACCTTGCGCTTCTCACCCCAGGCCGCGAAGGCGAGGTCGGCGTTCTGCGAGGTCAGCCATGCGGCCTCGAGGTTCTTGACGAGCTTGCGCGACCCCGGCAGGACCGCGGTGTCGATCTTGGCGACCTTCGTCGCCAGCTCCTTGCGAGACGCGGCGGCGTCCTGGAAGGTCTGGATCGCCTCCTCGATGTTCTCGCACGCCTCGAGGTCGGCCTGAGCGGCGCCGATGGCCGCCTTGTCCTTGGCCGAGGTCTTGATGAGCTCGTCGACCTTCTTGGCCTCGGCGGCCGCGCCGCCTCCGGTCGTGGTGGCGCCCTTGGTGGTGCCGGTCTTCGCGTTGGCGTCGCCGTTGTTGTTGAGGCCGATGATGAACGCGATGATCGCGACCACGACAGCGACCACGAGGACGATCAGACCCCAGCGCTTCAGGTCGAGACCGCCGAGACCCTTGCCCTGGCCCTGGCCGCGCTGCGGCTCGTAGCGGGCGTCGTAGGCGTTCCCGTACGGGTCGTAGCCCTGCGGCGCCATCGGCGGCGGCGCGGGGGTGTTCGGCCCCGGACCGACCGGCGGCTGACCCACGAGGGTCGCGTCGGCGTAGACGTTCTGGCCGTAGGGATCCCCGTACGGCTGGCCGAACTGGTCCTGCGACCCGTCCTGCGGCTGGCCGTAGGACTGCTCGTAGGCCTGGCCGGGGCCCTGGTCGTAAGGCTGGTCGTACGGCCCGGACCACTGGGCCTGGTCCGGCTCCAGCTGCGGCGCGAGCGGGGCGTAGGCCGGATCGCCGTACACCGCCGTCTGCTCGCTCTGCTCGGGCTGGCCGTGCTCCGGCTGCCGGTGGTCGGGCTGGGCGTCGTAGCGGGCCTCGGGCGCCGGGGCGTCGAACTGCTGCGGCGGCGGCGCGAACTGCTCGAACTGCTCGAGCTCGTCGCGCGGGCGGGTGCCGCCGGGAGCGTCCTCCGCGGCGTCGAACCGCGGGCTCATCGCGACCTGGGTGGCATCCGGGCGGGCCGGCTCGGGCTGGCGACGCTCGACCGGCGGCATCGCCTCGACGGTCGCGTCGGGGTCGGGGCCGCCCACCTGCGGGCGGTCCGCCAGCGGGGCAGGCTCGACGAACGCCGCATGCTCACCGCTCTGGCCGCGGGCACCGACCGGTCGCTCGGGCAGCGGAGGCGCCGCCATCGGCTCCGGGCTCTCGGGCACCTGCTGCTGCCGCATCTCCGGCTCGGGCGCGGGCGCCTCGAACGCGGGCTGCTCCGGCTCCGGCCGCTCGGCCGGAGCGGGCTCGGGCGCGGTCGGCTCCTCCGGCGCCTGCTCAGCCTGCTGCTCGGCCTGCTCAGCCTGCTCGGCGACCTTCCTGCGCTTCGGCAGGAAGAGCGACTGCGACTGGGAGGCGAGCTCGGGCTCGAACTTCGGCGTACGCGCCGCGAGCCCGAACAGGCCACCACCCTCCGAGCCCGCCGGCGGCGGAGCCATGCCGCCACCGAAGGCGGGCTGCTCACCGCTGGGCGCGGTCATGCTCAGCTGGGGCGCCATCGAGGCCCCCGGCGTACGTCGTACCTGCTCGAGCGGCAACGGGGCCGGCTCCGTGTCGGCGTCGGGCGCGGGCGCGAAGGCTCCCTGGCCACGCCTCGGCAACGACAGACCACCCTGCTCAGGATCGGCACCCCGCTGCGGCAGTCGCGGCGGTGCGACCGGCTCCGGTGCACCCTGCGACGGCGGCTGATGAGCGCTTCTGACGGGGGTCCCACAACCTGTGCAGAAGCGCATACCGGTGACGGCTGCACCGCACGAGGTGCACATGGACTCCATAGTCATGTCCGGGGACCTTACCGATGATCCGGTCCAGTCTCGAACCCTCGTAGTCCGCCAACCGGACACGCACGTCGACAGTGCGGGGACAGTGCGCCCAAATACCGCCCACACCTTGGTAACACTCCGCCCAGCCTTTCGCTTTCCGATGCACACAAGGGATACGGGCACCGGTAAGATCGGGCGCGGCCTGCGCAAACCCCCTTCCGGCGGGGTGCTCACGCGGGCCACGCCTCCGTAGCTCAGCTGGATAGAGCATCGGCCTTCTAATCCGACGGTCACAGGTTCGAATCCTGTCGGGGGCGCCACAGGAATTTTGTGTGGGTTAAATCATGCGCCCGCGCGTGTTTCGGCTGCGACGGTCTCGGAGGCGGGCCTCCCGGCGTACAGCGTCCGGAAGAACGGCAGGGCGCGGTGCACCATCGGGCCGATGAGAAGGGCCTCGGCGACGGTGCCGATCCCGACGAGTCCACCGAGGAGCCAGCCGATCGCCAGCACGGTGATCTCGACGCCGGCACGGCAGAGCCAGACCGGGGCGCCGGTCCGCTGGTGGAGGCCGGTCATCAGGCCGTCGCGCGGACCCGGACCGAGGCCCGGCGCGATGTAGATCCCGGTCGCCGCAGCGAGCAGCGTCAGCCCACCCACGAAGACCGCGACCTGCGCGAACGGACCGGAGACCGGCGGGATGAGCCACAGGCCGATGTCGGCCGCGGTGCCGACCATGAGCACGTTGAGCACCGTCCCGATCCCGGGCCGCTGTCGCAGCGGGATCCACACCAGCAGCACGCCGAGCCCGATCAGGTTGGTCATCAGGCCGAACGAGATGCCGGTGACCTCGACCAGACCCGAGGTCAGCACGTTCCACGGCCCGACGCCGAGCGAGGCACGCAGCAGCAGGGCGAGCGCGATGCCGTACAGAAAGAGTCCAGTTATCAACCAAGCGAGCGACTTCACAGAGAGATCCTTCACGATTGCAAAGCCAATCACGGGTCCAATCGAAGGTAAAGAAGCCAATCGGCGTAAGGTGGACTCATGCCTCGCGGAAGAATCGGTGCCACTGCGCTCGCGGGCCTGCTCGGTCAGTGGCAAGGGGAAGGCCCGGCGTACGAGAACCTCGCCGAACGGATCCAGCTGCTGCTCATCGACGGACGGCTCTCCGCCGACGTACGGCTCCCCTCCGAGCGCGAGCTCTCCGAGCGGCTCATGCTCAGCCGCACCACGATCACCGCGGCCTATCGCCGCCTGCGCGAGCACGGCTATGCGCTGAGCGTGCAGGGCTCGGGCACGACGACGAAGCTCCCGCCGACCGCACCCGACTCGTTCACCGAGGGCGGCGAGATCGACCTGGTCCGGGCCACGTTGCCGGCCACCCGGCGCCTCCCGGAGGCCGCGGTCGAGGCGACCCGGCGGCTGGCCGACCACATGACCGGCCCCGGCTACACGCTGTGGGGCATCGAGGAGCTCCGCGCGGAGATCGCGGCGCGCTACACCGCTCGCGGTCTACCGACCGACCCCGACCAGATCATGGTGACCACCGGCGGCCAGAGCGCGATCGCACTGCTCGCCCGCACCGTGATCAGCCGCGGCGACCGCGCCTACGCCGAGAGCCCGTCCTACCCCAACGCGTACGACGCCCTCAGCCTCGCCGGCGCCAGGATCATCACCAGCCCGGTCACCACCGACGCCGGCTGGGACATGCCGGCGATGGCGGCGGCCATCGCCCGCACCACCCCCGTGATGGCGTACGTCATGCCGGACTTCCACAACCCGACGTCTCGCTCGATGTCGACCGAGGACCGGCTCCGCCTGCTGCACGCCGCCGCGAAGGTCGACACCCTCGTGGTGGCCGACGACACCACCGCCGAGCTGAACATCGACCGCCCGCACACCTACCCGCCGCTGGCGGCGATGGCCGGGGAGCACCAGGCCCGCGTCGTCCACATCGGCTCGGCGAGCAAGATGCTGTGGGGCGGGCTGCGGGTGGGCTGGATCCGGGCCGACCCGGTGCTGCTGACCCAGATCGCCAGCGGACGCTCGGCGACCGACCTCGGCACCCCGATCTGGGAGCAGCTGGTCACCACGATCCTGTTCCAGCACCTGCCCGAGATCCTCGAGGAGCGCGCCGCACAGCTCGCCGCCGGCCGCGCCGCGCTCTACCACGCGATGCGCGAGCACCTCCCCGACTGGGAGTTGCCGCCGCGTATCGACGGCGGCCTCTCCGCCTGGGTCGGTCTGCCCGCTCCGGTCAGCTCCCAGCTCACCCTCGCCGCTCGGCCCCACGGCCTGCTCGTCACCGCCGGGCCGCGGTTCGGCGTCGACGGCGCCTACGAGCGCCACCTGCGGCTGGCGATCACGCCCCGTCCCGAGCTCGTCCGCCGCGGTATCGAGATCCTCGCCGAGGTCTGGCCCCGCGCCGCCTCCACCCCCGCCCTGGCCCTCACCACCTCGGAAGCGGTCGTCTGAGCATCAAGAAGTTCATACGAACTCGTTGTGACGCGCGCCACGTTGGGTCACGATGTGCAGCATGCAAGGACTGATCCAGGACGCACCGCTGACCATCGACACGATCATCCGGCGCGCCGAGCGCGTCTTCCCGACGCGGGAGATCGTCACCAAGACCGCGACCGGTCTGGAACGCAGCACGTTCAAGGACCTGGCCGTGGAGGTACGCAAGCAGGCCAGCGTCCTCGACCGCCTCGGCATCTCCGAGGACGGCCGGGTGGCGAGCTTCGCGTGGAACACCCTGCGCCACCTGGCGCTCTACTACTCCGTCCCGTGCACGGGACGGGTGCTGCACACCGGCAACATCCGCTACTTCCCCGAGCAGCTCGTCTACACCTTCAACCACGCCGAGGACGAGGCCGTCTTCATCGACCGGTCGCTGCTCGGCCTGCTGGCCCCGCTGCTCCCGCAGCTGACCACGCTCAAGCACGTCGTGGTGATGGACGACGGGGCGCCGACGCCGCTCCCGGACGACCCGCGGGTCGTCTCCTACGAGGAGCTGATGGCCGATGCCGAGGAGGCGGTGATCGACGGGCGGGTCACCGACGAGCGCGCCGCCGCCGGGATCTGCTACACCTCCGGCACCACCGGCAACCCGAAGGGCGTCGTCTACACCCACCGCTCGCAGTACCTGCACGCGCTGGCCTCGCTGGCCGGCACCCTCTTCGGCACCAACGACCGTGACCGGGTGCTGCCCGTGGTGCCCTTCTTCCACGCCAACGGCTGGGGTTTCGCCCACTCCTCGCTGCTGGCCGGCGCCAACCTGATCCTGCCCGGCCCCGACCTCTCGCCCGGCGGCATCATCAAGCTCCTCGAGGCCGAGAAGGTGACGATCGCGGCCGGCGTACCCACGATCTGGATGGGCATGGTCCCGCTCCTGAAGGACGCCGACCTCTCCTCGCTGCGGGTGGTCATCTGCGGCGGCTCCGCGGTGCCGAAGTCGCTCTCAGAGGCCTGGCGCGAGGCGATCGGCCTGCCGATCACCCAGGCCTGGGGCATGACCGAGATGTCGCCGCTCGGCAGCGTCTTCAACGAGCGCGCCGAGATCGCCGGCCTCTCCGAGGAGGAGAAGGCCGACTACCGTACGTCGCCGGGCATCCCCGCCGTCGGCGTCGAGCTCCGCATCGTGGAGCCCGGCACCACCGACGAGCTCCCCTGGGACGGCGAGACGACCGGAGAGCTCGAGTGCCGCGGTCCGTGGATCGCCTCGGGCTACTACAAGGTCGACGCGGAGAGCTCCTTCTCCCCCGACGGCTGGCTGCGCACCGGTGACATCGCCGCGATCGACCCGCTGGGCTACGTACGCATCGTCGACCGCACCAAGGACCTGGTGAAGTCCGGTGGCGAGTGGATCTCGACCGTCGCGATCGAGAACCTCATCATGGGCCACCCGAGCATCGCCGAAGCCGCCGTCGTCGCGGTGCCGCACCCGAAGTGGGGCGAGCGGCCGCTGGCGTTCGCGGTGGTCAAGGACGGCGAGTCGGTGACCAAGGAGGAGCTGCTCGGCTACCTCGCCGACAACCTCGGCAAGTGGCAGGTGCCCGACGACGTGGTCTTCATCGACGAGGTGCCCAAGACCTCGGTCGGGAAGTTCTCCAAGAAGACCCTGCGCGAGGAGTACGCCGACTACAAGCTGCCCACGGCGTAGCAGAGATCGCGGCTCAGCCCAGCTGCGCGAGGATCGCGTCGCACTCGACCCTCGCGCAGCGGGCGTCCTCGTGCTTGCCCAGGGCGGCGCGGGTCTCGGCCAGGTGGCCGAGCGCGTCGGCCAGACCGGGCAGGTCGCCGGCGGCACGGAGCTTGGTCACGGCCTCCTCGAAGTGCCCGGCCGCCTCGTCGACCGCGCCGAGCTGCTGGTGGATCCAGCCGATGGTGGCGACGACGTTGCCCTCGCTGCGATAGCCGGGTGCGACCCGGCGCAGCTCGGCGAGCGCCGCCTCACAGTGACGCAGCCCGGACTCGTAGGACCCGTCGAGCGCCTCGTAGAGGCCCAGCCGCCCGGTCGTCCAGGCCGCGCGGATCAGGTCGCCTCCGCGCGCGAAGACGTCCGCCGCCCGCGCGGCGTACGCAGCCGCCCCGGCGTGGTCGCCGGAGGCCGTGGCCACGGTGGCCAGCCGGTGCAGGGTCTTCCCCTCCGCCACCAGGTCGCCCGACTCCGTCGCCAGGCCGAGGGCCCGGCCGAGGTGGTCGAGGGCGTCCTGGACCCGGCCGAGCCGCCCACAGGCCGCCCCGGCGGCGCGGTGCATGACCCCGAGCCCGGCCGGGTCGCCGCCCTGCGAGACGCTGCGGCGCACCCCGGGGAGCGCGGCCTCGGCCAGCGCGGCGAGCTCGATCCAGCGTCCCTGGAGGTCGAGCAGGCGCTCGAGGGCGCCGACGAGCAGCACGATCCGATCGGGTGCGAGGCCCTGGGCGACCGCGGTGTCGATGACCCGGGAGATCACCGGCAGCTGGGTGGCGATCCAGGCCAGCGCCTCGCCGCTGTCCCCGACGATCTCGACAGCGACCCCCTCGCGCATCGGCTCGGTGGCGTCGAGGTGGCTCTGATGGGGATCGTAGGCACTGTGCACCGACCGCGCGCTGAACACGTAGTGGTCGATCATCCGCAGCTGGGCCTCCTCGCGCACCGAGTCGGGCTCGGTGGTGGCGAGGTCGGCGGCGTACTCCCGGAGCAGGTCGTGCAGCACGAACCGCCCGGGCGCCACCTCGGTCAGCAGGTTGGCCTCGGTGAGCTCGTCGAGCAGGCGCCGCGCCCGCACGCGCGAGATCCCGGCCAGGCTGGCCGCGGCGAGCACGCTGAGCGTCGGCCCCGGATGCAGGCCGATCAGGCGGAAGAGCCGCGCCGCCGGGTCGGACAGGTGTCGCACCGACCAGGAGAAGGTCGCCCGGAGGTCGCCACGACCGCTGCCGAACCCGTCCAGGCGGGACTCGCCGAGCTCGTCGGCCAGGTCGGCGAGGGCGTAGGCCGGACGCGTGGCCGCGCGGGCGGCCACGACCGAGAGCGTCAGCGGCAGCGAGGCGCACAGCTCGATGATCCGCTCGACCGCCTCCGGCTCGGCCAGCAGGCGTTCCGCGCCCAGGCGACCCGCCAGCAGCTCGTACGCCTCGGCGTCGTCGAGCAGCCCGAGCTCCATCGGCCTCGCACCGGCCTCCGCGACCAGGCCGGAGAGCCTGTTCCGGCTGGTCACGAGGGTGACGCAGCCAGGGCTGCCGGGGACCAGGCTGCGCACCTGCTCGCTGTCGCGGGCGTTGTCGAGCACGAGCAGCACCCGCTTGCCGGCGAGCTTGCTGCGCAGCAGCCCCGCCCGGCCGTCGATGTCCTGGGGCTGGCGGGACCGCTCGACCGCGAACGCCTCGAGCACCACCCCGAGCGCGTCCAACGGGTCCAGCGCGTCGCACGGGTCGAAGCCGCGCAGGTTCACGAACACCTGTCCGTCCGGGAACCGCGGGGCGCTCCGGTGGGCCCAGTAGAGCGCCAGCGTCGTCTTGCCGATCCCCGCCGTGCCGGCGATCGCGGAGATCACCACGGCGCGGCCCTCGTCCTCCGCGACCAGCTCGTCCAGCATCGACAGGTGGTGCTCACGGCCGGCGAAGGCAGCGACGACCGGCGGCAGCTGGCGCGGCACGATCTGCTCGCGGGTCCGCGTCGGCGCGAGCTCGGGATCGTCGCCGTCCAGGATGCGCAGATGCAGGTCGCGTACGTCCTTGGACGGCTCGACCCCGAGCTCGTCCCGCAGGAGGCGGAAGAGCCGCTGGTAGGCGTCCAGGGCCTCGGCGGTGCGGCCGGACTGCCACAGCGCCGTCATCAGCAGCAGCCACAGCCGCTCGCGGAGCGGGTTGTCCTGGACGACCGGCCCCAGGTCGCCCACCACGGCCGCGGGCCGGCCGAGCGCCAGGTCGGCGGCGGCCCGGGACTCGACGGCCACCACGCGCAGCTCGTCGAGCCGGGCTGCCTCGGTCGCGATCATCTGGGACTCGCCGACCCCGCCGTACGCGCTCCCGGTCCACAGCACGAGCGCAGCATCGAAGAGGAGGCTGGCCCGCTCCTGGTCGCCGGCCTCGGCGGCGGCCCGGCCCCGCTCGACCAGCTCCTCGAAGCGGACCTGGTCGACATCGGCGCCGACCAGCGCATAGCCGTTCGCCCGGCGCTCCAGACGGCGGCGATCGTCGCCGAGAGCACGCCGCAGGTCACGGATGCGCTGGTGAAGGAGGTTCACCCCCGTCGCCGGGGGTGAACCTCTCCACAGCTCCTCGACCAGCAGGTCGGAGGAGACGGGTGCTCCGCGCGCGGCCACCAGGAGGGCAAGCAGAGTCCGTCGCGTACGCGACAGCTTCTGCACCGTGCCGTCGTCACAGATCAGCTCGACGGCGCCAAGGACCCGGACCCGCACCACACCTCCTGTTTGACCACGCAGCATTACGTCCGAGACGCCTCATCGTCTCATCACCGCAGAGATGGTGACGCGGAATGCCGCCAGAAGGTTGCCTGGAGGTTGGTGCTGAGCCCAGATTTAGGGCTTCTGGTCTACGGAACGCGCCAGAGGCCGCTCTCGCCACCCTTGTCGATCTGGAACTCGACCTGCTTGATGTTCACCCCGACCGGGACGACGAACGGCACCAGGGCCGTCCGCTGGTCACGCGGCTGCAACCCGAACGGGTTGGGGAACACCTCGCCGCCGTCGACCGACACCGTGCTGGGCTGGCTCTTGTACTTCTTGCCCGAGGCATCGATCACTGTCGTGCCCGCCGCCGGGCTGCCGTTGAATACCCTCGACCCGGCGTTGACCACCTGGATCTCGACGGCCATCACCCGCGACCCCGGCGGGGTCTGGGTGCCGTCGGTGAACGACGTCTCGAAGACGTCCTGCACGATCACCCTCAACAGGATTCCGGGTGCCTCGCCCTTGATGGTGCCCTCACTCGTCAGCCCCAGCTGCTGGTTCTGCTGGATCCTCTCGGTGCTGTCGACGGTGATCACCTTCTTCTCCATCGCCGGGTTCTCACCGTGGTTGTTGCTGTACAACCCGTAGTCGACGGAACTGTCCGAACCGCAGCCGACCCCGGCCGCCGCGACGGCTCCCCCGAGGATCAGCATGGCCAAACGACGCACACGCACTCCTTATGAAATTTGTTGCCATGGGAAGGAAATTGTTCCCCTTGATTTACCATGGCAACATGCCCGAGTCCAGACAGCCGGCCTAGGGTCTAAGGTCCCAATCGCTGCACAACTCTTCGGTGACCATTTCCACAGAACGACGTAGCGGACACGGGCCGGAATCGCCGTCGCCACACGAAATCAGGGCGTGACCAGCGAAAGCCTGGCTCTACTCCGTCCCCACGGCCGGACGCTCGACGAGAGCGGCCAGCTTGGCCGGGGCCTGGATGCAGTAGGAGTCGGTCAGGAGCTCGGTCATCTCGTCCCAGTCGGTGTCGTCGTCGATGATCATCCCGACCACGTTGCCGCCCCACCCGGCCTTGAAATAGGGGTGGCCGAGGTGCTCGAAGGCGATCACCTCGTCGGGCTCGGCCCGGAACACGATCCGGAAGAGCTGGTCCTCACCCCCGAAGACGTGCGCGATCGTCGCCGGGCCGACCCGCCAGCGCACCCCCACCCAGGCATCGTCCTCGAGGCACTTCGGGAACGCGCTGAGGATCTCCCTCAGTCGCGCCACCATCGCTTCGGGCACCTCTGGACGCTCAGCCATGCTCCGATCCTGCCAGGGACCACCGACATCCGAGCCTCGCCCGGCGCTTGCGCTGGGCGAACGCGAGGAGGTCGAGCGAGCGCAGCGGGTGAGCTTGCGAACCCCGCGAAGCGGGTCGAGACCGACAGAATTCCATATACATGTTTATGATAAACATGTACCGTTTCTTCCATGAAGAAGCAGACGATCGGATACGTCGTGTGGCGCCTCGCCATGCGTCTGCGGGTCTCGATGGACCGAGCGCTCGCGCCCCTGGGTCTCACCCACGCGCAGTACTCGCTCATCGCCTCCCTCCACGGCCTCCGCGCCTCGGAGGCCCCGACCCAGAAGCAGCTGGCCGACCTCACCGGGCTGGAGCCGATGTACGTCTCCAAGCTCGCCCGCCAGCTCGAGGCCAAGGGCTGGGTGGAGCGCGTCCGGGACGCCAGAGACACCCGAGCCGTACGCCTCGCCATCACGCCCGAGGGCACCGAGGTCACCCGCGAGGCGATCGCGGTGACCGGCCGGCTGCTCGACCAGCTCACCGCACCGCTCGGCGGACGCAACAGCCGTCGTGCCGCCGAGGCGCAAGCAGCGCTCGAGGCGATGCTCGCCGCCCCCATCGACACCGATCTCATCCCAGGAGAACCATCATGACCACCACAGCTCCCGTCCTGACCGGCGCCAATCTCGGCGTCGCCTACTTCGCCATCCGGAAGAACCTGCTCGACGTGCTCGACGACTACGACCTGACCTTCGAGCAGTCGCTCCTCCTCAACTACCTGCGCCAGAGCGACACGTCCCGTGCCGACCTGGTCGCCACCACGGCCCACAACATCAAGACCTCCGAGGCGGAGGTCGAGTCGCACCTCGACGCCGCGATCGCTCGTGGCCTGATCTCCGACGGCCTCACCCTCACCGAGGGGGGAGACCGCCTCCAGCAGGAGATCACGGAGCGCACCCAGCCGCTGACCAGGACGTTCTTCGCCGACATCCCCGCCGACGACCTCGCTGTGACCGCACGCGTCCTGGCCACCCTCACCGAACGGGCCAACGCCGCTCTGTCCGCCTCCTAGGATGCGGGCATGGCGCATGAGACTTACGACGTAGTGGTGGCCGGCGGTGGTCACAACGGCCTCACCGCCGCCGCCTATCTGAGCCGGGCGGGCCTCTCCGTCCTCGTGCTGGAGCGGCTCGACCATGTCGGCGGCGCGGCGATCTCGGCGCAGGCCTTCGAGGGCTTCCCGACCCGGCTCTCCCGCTACTCCTACCTGGTCTCCCTGCTCCCCGAGCAGATCCGCACCGACCTCGGGCTCGACATCGAGCTCGCGTCGCGGCAGACCGCGTCGTACTCGCCCTTCCTCGACGGCTCCCGCGCCTCCGGCCTCCTCGTGGAGACGCCGGAGGGTGAGGCCACCGCGGCGAGCTTCCGCGCGGTGACGGGGTCGGACGAGGAGTACGCCGCGTGGGGGTCGTTCTACGCCGAGGTCGCCGACCTCGCCCGCGTCGTCGCGCCCACCCTCACCTCTCCGCTGCCGACCGCCGCCGCGATCCGCTCCCAGGTCGACGCACCGATCTGGCGCGACGTCGTCGAGCGGCCGCTGGGCGAGGCGATCGAGCGCCGCTTCGGCAACGACCTGGTCCGCGGCGTGGTCGCCACCGACGCCCTGATCGGCACCTTCGCCAGCCTCGGCGAGGAGAGCCTGATCCAGAACCGCTGCTTCCTCTACCACCTGATCGGCAACGGCACCGGCGAGTGGCGCGTACCGGTCGGCGGCATGGGCGCCGTCACCGGCGCCATCGCGAAAGCCGCGTACGCAGGTGGCGCGCAGGTCCTCACCGGCGCGACCGTCACCTCGATCCGCGGCGGTGCCGTCGGCGAGGGCGCCGAGGTCACCTGGACCGACTCCTCCGGCTCCCACACGGTCGCCACCGACTTCGTGCTCTCCGGCCTGGCTCCGTACGTCCTCGACGGCCTCCTCGGCCACACGCCCTCCCCGGCGGTCAAGCCGGTCGGCGCCCAGCTCAAGATCAACATGCTCCTCGAGCGACTCCCCCGGCTGCGCTCGGGCGAGGACCCCGAGGTCGCCTTCGCCGGCACCCTTCACCTCGGCGAGTCCTACTCGGAGCTCGAGAAGGCGTACGCCGAGGCCTCTGCCGGCTCGGTGCCCACCGAGATGCCGGGCGAGGTCTACTGCCACTCGCTGACCGACCCCTCGATCCTCGGCGACGTCCCGCCCGGCACCCAGACGCTGACCTACTTCGGCCTGCATGCCCCGGCCACCCTCTTCGACGACCCGGCCACCCGTGATGAGCGCAAGGCCCAGGCGGTCGAGCGCGCCATCGCCTCCCTCGACAAGCACCTGCTCGACCCGATCTCCTCCGTCGTCGCCCGGACCGCTGACGGCGAGCCGTGCATCGAGGCCAAGATCCCCCAGGAGATCGAGGCCGACCTGGCCATGCCCGGCGGACACATCTTCCACGGCGACCTCGCCTGGCCCTGGGCACCCGACACCGCCGACCTGACCACCCCCGCCGCCCGCTGGGGCGTCGCCACCGAGGTCGGCAGCATCCTGATGTGCGGCTCCGGCGCCCGCCGTGGCGGTGCCGTCTCCGGCCTCGGCGGCCACAACGCCGCCCAAGCCGTCCTGGAGCTCCGCTGACCCTCTCCTCGATTTGGGCCGCATCCGAGCCCGCTGCTAATGTTCTTCTCGTCGCCGAGCGCGCCTGACGCGCGAAGGACATGCGCCATTAGCTCAATTGGCAGAGCAGCTGACTCTTAATCAGCGGGTTGTAGGTTCAAGTCCTACATGGCGTACATCGAAACCGGCCCTCACCTGGCCTTTCAGGTGAGGGCCGGTTCTTTGTTAGCTGGCCCGGGCACACAATGGGCACACAAACCCCAATGACGACGGCCCGCCGAAGGGGACGGACGTTCGTTCAGCCAACCCGCTTCCTGACCGAGCGAACGGCATTACCCGTACGCAAGTGGCGAGACCCCAACGGTCTGTCCGTCACTTCCAATAGCCGTCGGGCCGGGATCCTTGCAGGGCGCTGTGGTTCAACTCAGGATTTGAGGCGATTCCGAGGGGAATGAGCAGACGCTGTTGGTTCCGGTTCGGAGTCTTCAGGAGCGCTCGCGAACGCGGAGAAGGTCGTGACGAGCGCGTGCTGCACGAGACCAATCGCGGCCTCCAGCTTGGGTGACAGGGGTAGACCAGCTCGGACGGCGGTTCCGGAGATCAGCGGCGGGGTCGCCTCTGATAGTCGGGCGAACCGAAGGCCTTCTCGGCGGGATCGGTCTGCTGGGGTCAGCAGTACCTCCGGAACGATTGCCACGCCGAGACCTAGTTCCGCGAGCCCAAGAAGCGTGTCCGTACTGGAGCTTTCCAGCGCCACGCTCACGCCGGCGAGGCCGTCAAGGAATGGCGCGAGATGCGTCCGGACTCCTCCGGCTGTCGGCAGCAGCAGCTCCTGCCCTTCCAGGTCTACCGGGGCGATCGCGCCGTCGTTGTCCCGCGCGATCAGCCCGCTCTGATACGCCGCGACGAACCCGCTCGAAAGCACGGGGGAGAACGAAAGCCCTTCGCCGATTGCGGCCGACGTGATCGCAGCCACGTCGACCACCCCTTTGGCCACCAGGGCGGCGAGTTCACGGGAACTGGCTTCGATGAGCTGGATCCTGTTCGGGTCTTCTGGACCAGGAGCGCGCTCGCGGGACGCGGACAGGAGGGCGGGGAACAGCCGTCGGGCCATCCGAGGGGTCGCGCCGATCGCGATGGGTGAGGAGAGAGCGCTGGCACGCGCCGAGGCGAGTGCCTCGGAGTACAGGAGGTCGATCTCCGAAGCTTTCGGGATGAATCGCTGACCTTGCGGCGTCAGACCGACAGGGCTGACCGAGCGATCGAAGACGACGAAGCCCAACTCGTCCTCGATTCTTCGCACCAACTGGCTCAGAGCAGACTGCGAGGTATGCAGCCGCCGGGCGGCCGCAGTGAAACTGCGCTCTTCGGCGACGACAGTGATCGCGTGCAGGTTCCGTACATCCACGCGTCCATTATGAATACATAATGGCTGTGATGACGACATTAGACCTTCTTTATTGAATGGGATCGGGGCAGACTGCGGAGCCTTAAGCCACCACAGACACGACGAGGTACCTGTGACCGCCACGACTCCCACGCACCCGGACAGCAAACGCCGTTCGGCACCCAATGTGCTCACTCTTCTGCTCGGCATCCTGGTTGCCTGCGCCGCGATGACGTACGTGATCCCGACTGGATCGTTCCGGCGCGACGGCGACGGGACGATCATCCCGGGCACCTATGCCGCTGCACCGAGCTCGCCGACGACCCTGTTCGAGCTGCTCACCTCCCTGCATACCGGGCTGGTCGAGTCCGCGCCGATCATCTTCGGCATCCTCATCACCGGAGGGATGCTCGCGGTGATCGACTCCCGCGGCGTCATCAGCGGGGCGGTGCATCTTCTCGCAGTGCGTTCGGGGTCCAACCGGTATGTCGTGGTCAGCGTCGTGATGCTCTTCTTCGGCGTGATGAGCGCACTCGGCACGATCACATCCGAGGCGATGGCGTTCTTCCCGCTCGGTCTCGTCCTCGCCCGGGCGCTGCGACTGAGCTCGCTCACCGGAGTCATGACGATCCTGCTGCCGGCATCCATCGGCTACGCCACGAGCTTCCTCAACCCCTCCTCGCTCGCGCTAGCGCAGACCATCGCCGGGATCCCGCTCTTCTCGGGGATGCCCTACCGAGTCGTGCTGTTCTGCGTGTTCCAGGTGGTCACGATGGCGTTCGTACTGCTGCGGGTGCGGAGCGAGGCACGACAGGCCGAAACGGAGCCAGAAGCGATCGATCCCACAGAGATCCAAAGCGTGGCTGCACCCGAAGCAGGAGGGCCGTTCGGCGTGCGCCACGTGCTCGCACTCGTGGCCTTCGGTCTCTGTCTGGCGCTGTTCGTCGCGGGCACCGCAATGTACGCGTGGAGCGTCGCCGAGATGGCAGCGTGCTTCGTGCTCGCGACAGTGCTGGTGGCCGTGATCTTCCGGATGCCTCCAACCGAGGTCTACGAGCACTTCATCGAGGGCATGAAGTCCCTCGTCTGGGTTGGCGTGGTGATCGGCGTGGCACGCTCGATCAGCGTCGTCCTGGAGGCCGGCGGCATCCTCGACACGATCGTGCAGGCCTTGGGCAATCTCCTCATCTCGCTGCCGCCGACCGGTGGGGCTCTCGCCCTGCTCGGCACCGGCGGTGCGGTGAACTTCTTCGTCGGGTCCGGCACCGGTCAGGCCGCGCTCACGATGCCGATCATCGCGCCGCTCACCCATGTCGTGGGCCTCACCCCCCAGATCGGCGTGCTCAGCTTCCAGTTGGGCGACGGCGTGACCAACCTGCTGTTTCCGACGTCCTCGATGCTCATGGCAGGGCTCGCGGTCGCGGGGGTCTCATACATGCGCTGGCTACGAGAGACCGGGTGGTACCTACTCACTCTGGCCGTGTTGGCGATCGCCGCAATGGTCGTCAGCGTCCTGATCGGATACAACTGATATGCCCGCTGAAATGCCGCCCGATATGCCGCCCAGCACCGAGATACAGCTCTCGGCGACAGCATCACACGTGTTCGTAGAACACTATCCCGGCCTCGTCTATCGGCAGTTCATCGACGGGCGGCTGTTCCCAGGGGGACGCGAGCTTCACTTCGACCTGCTGAAGCCGGTCAGCCCGACACCCACCCCGCTGGTGGTCTTCGTCAAGGGCGGAGGCTTCCAGAACGTGCACCGTTCCCGCTACCTGCCCGCCCTGGTGCCTCTCGCACAGCGCGGCATCACGATCGCCAGCGTCGAATACCGCACTAGCAATGAGGCGCGGTTTCCTGCGCCGGTCGACGACGTACAGCACGCGATCCGTTACATCCGCACGCACGCGCAAGAGCTCAACGTGCTCACGGATGCGATCGCCGTATGGGGAAACTCGGCCGGAGGGACCATCGCAGCGATCATCGGTGCGGCCGGTGTCGGTGGTGAGTGCGGCGTCCGTGCAGCAGTGAGCTGGTACGGCGTGCACGATCCGGCGCGCTCAGAGCGCTACCGCGATCCTGACTCGCCGATCCGCCACGCGTTCGGCCCCGGTGACGACGGAGCCGCGCCATGGCCGCGTCCGTCTGACCACGTGCATCCCGGCTCGGCACCGATGCTGCTGATCCATGGCACCGAAGACGAGGTCGTCGACGTCGAACAGAGCCAGTCGCTCGCGCGCGAACTCGTGAAGCAAGGCGTTCCCCATGAGCTGGCACTCGTCAAGGGCGGGCGCCACAGTTTCGCCCAGATGTGCACACGCACGGACGCCCTGGCGAGGACGTTCTCATTTCTCGAGCAGCACCTGACTACCGCTCGACCTTGACAACCGACCTCGGTGCCGAACGACCTTCATCGATACCGGCCCTCACCTGGACTTCCAGGTGAGGGCCGGTTCCTTGTCACAACGGTGAGGTCCCATTCCCGCCAGCAGCCCGCGTCGCCCTTTCCTACGGTCAGTCACGTGTCCACAGATACCGCTTCCCTGACTCCTGCTCCTACCGCATTACGTGCCCCTGCCGTGCTGTTCATGTCGGTCTCGGCCGCTCTCGGAACCTCGACCATCTACCCGATGCAACCCGCGATCGCGGATGTTGCGGAGTCGTTGGATACGCAGATCCCGGCGATCGGGATCGCGCTCGCGTTCGGACCGGTCGGCTACTTGATCGGTCTCGGACTGCTGGTGCCGCTGGTCGACCGGTTCAGCCCGGCGCGGGTTCTGGCCGCTCAGTTCGGGGTGCTTGCGTGTGCGTTGGTGGCCAGCGCGGTCGTACCCGGGGCGATGCTGCTGGGCGCAGCGGTGGGGCTGGTCGGGGCGTGCTCCGCGGTGGGGGCCAGCCTGAGCTCCGTCACGGGCCGCCTGGCCCTTCCTCGGCAGCGCGGGACGGCGCTGGGAATCGTGACCGCTGGGATCTCGGTCGGGGTCCTTGCCGGCCGTACGGTGGGCGGGTGGCTTGCCGACGAGATCGGCTGGCGCGGGATGCTGCTGACGTTCGCCGCCGCCTGCGGTGTCGTCGCGGTGTGCTGTCTGCTGGCCCTGCCGAATGCGCGCGGCGCTGCAGAGCGGGGCTACCTCGCCACCTTGCGTTCCTTGCCTGGCCTGTTCGCGCGCTATCCAACGCTTCGCCTTGCGTCCGTGCGCGGTTCCCTGTGGTTCTTCGCGTTCTGCGTGGTGTGGGCCGGGATCGCGGTGGCGCTCTCCGAGCCGCCGTTCTCGTACTCGGCTGAGCGCATCGGCCTGTATTCGCTGGCCGGCCTTTCGGGCGTCCTTGCCACCCAGGCCGCCGGGCGTGCCACCGACCGTGTCGGTCCCCGCCTGGTGATCCTTGTCGGCCTTGCGCTGGCAGGGGTTGCCGCAGCCACCATGGGCTTCAGCCTCGAGAGCACGGTCATCGCACTGATCTGCCTGGCGCTCTTCGATGCGGGTCTGTTCGCGGCACAGGTGGCCAACCAGAGCATGGTCCTGGCGATCGACCCGTCGTCGCCGGCACGCTTCAACAGTGCGTACATGCTGGTCTACTTCGTGGGGGGCAGCCTGGGGACCGCCGCCGGGGCGGCGGCGGTGGAGTGGTTCGGCTGGCTGAGCACGGCCGCGATCGCCGCAGCAGCCATCGCGGTCGCCGCGACGATCACCGTGCTCGAACGGGAGTAGGCATCTCGAAGCTCGTCGCGGTCCAGGCCCCGGACTGGACCGCGACCCCGAGCCCAGGCCCAAGGTCGCGGCGCCGACGACACGAATCCTGGTGTCAGGCGCCGCGCGCTCGTCCGCCCTGATGGCCCGGACGATTACGAGCTGAAGTCACCCCGATTGCCCCATCGGCGCTGAACACGGTAACCAAACACGCGCCGGCGATGCACGCGAATACGGACAGAAAACATCGGCACCGGTCATCGGAGGGCGCCGACGGCGCGGAGGACGAACTCCTCGATCCGCTCGGCGGGGAGATGGCGGGTGCCGAGGACGGCATGGATGAGCGCGAGCGTGGCGTCGACGTCGGTGACAGCGAACGTGCCTTGCTCGGCACCCTGCTCGAGGATCTCGGCGAGGACCTGCTCGACGGCGACGACGTGCTCACGGATCTCCTGGCGGGCCTCCTCGGGAAGGCCACCGTAGACCTGGGGCCCGAAGCCCATGTGGAACTTCTCGCCGAGGGCGAGGTGATTGCGTACGTAGATCCGCAGCCGCTCCGCCGGCTGCTCGCTCGCGGCGAGCTGGGCCTGCAGAGACGCGACGTACTCCGAGGTCTCGTGGGTCGCGAACGCGACCATCACCGCATCACGGTCCTTGAAGTGATGGTAGATCGCGGTGCGGCCGATGTCGGCGCGCTGCGCGAGCTTCGACATGGTGATCGCGTCGTAGCTGCCCTCGGCCATCAGCTCCGCGAACGCCGCGAAGATCCGCTCGCGCACCAGCCTGCGGTGCTCGGCGACGTTCTCGGCAGCGATACGGGGCACGAGGACGAACCCTAGTGTCCCAATCCGAGAGGCCGTGCCGTAGGTCGTGCGATGCGTGCGCGCATCGCAAGGCGGCGTCGCGACGGCATACCGGGTGTCTTCCGAGCGACGCCAACGCAGCGAGGTGCGTGCGCAGCGTGCGACCTACGGTGCGGAATCGAGGTGCGGGACACTCATTCACCTGCGATAGGCGTCGAGGCGTTCGCCGAGCTCCTCGAAGAGAGCCTGGTTGAGACCGAAGGCGACCTGGACCTCCTCGACGATGCGGAGCTTCTCCGCGGGGTCGAGATCCAGCGCGTCGAGGCGGGCGCGGTAGCCGTCCTTGTAGGGCTTCGGCTTGGGGATCTCGGCGAACTCGTAGAACGCCACCCCCTCGCCATCGAGCTCGAAGAAGCGGTCGAGCAGCCGGCCGATCGCCTGACCGCCGGAGAGGTCGCCGAGATAACGGGTGTAGTGGTGGGCCGCGTAGAGGCCTCCCCACGCGCGGGTGGCCTCGATCCGGGCGACGTACGCATCGGCAGCCGCCGACTCCACAGCGTCTCCGTCGACGCCCGGCGCCCACACGTCCAGGTCGGCATCGATCGCGGCCAGGCGCTCGAGCGCGATGTCGTGGACAGCCGCGGCGATGGGGTCGGTGGCGGCGAGGTCGCGGCCCACCGACTCGAGCGCGACATAGACCTTGCGCAGGCGCAGGAGGTAGTCGGCGTACCCCTGCTCGCTGACCCGACCGGCCAACAGCTCCTCCATGAAGGACGACGTCTCGGCGGCGGTGTGCTGAACCCGGGAGCCCTCGCGCATCAGTGCGGAGAGCGGAGCCCCGAGGGTCTCGTCGACAAGTTGGGCAGACATGTGTGCTCCAGTGCGGTCGGGGCGTCGGGCGATCGGCGTTCCAGCAAAGATGTTGACACACTGTCAGAAAGCCATCAAGGGCGTACTTAGGCCAACCTAACTCGACGCAGTCCCGAATTGAGAACGAGTTTTTGTTTTCGGAGCCGAAAAGAACAGTCCGGACACAAGATCCATACGCCCGATCCATATTGACGACCACGTTCGGGACGTAGGTCATTTCTGCCTCGAAATCGGCGCCGACCACGACCTGTTACCGGCGAAGTTACGGGCGAAATTGTGTGACCTCAGGCATCGGTTGGTCGCTAGGCGACGGCGAAACGACGTGGCTAGACTCCCCGCTTCGTCACGGCGAGTCACAGCAACCGGGGGGCTGCAGAGGCTGACTTCTACTCGTCGTGCCCTGTCATCGACAGATATCAACATCATTGGAGAAGTCACTTGCGCTCCCCACTCTCGGTCCGCGGAGCCGCCCTTGTTGCGGCGACCGCGATGATCGGTCTTTCCGTGACCGCGGCCCCGGCGACTGCTGCGTCGGCGGAGAAGCCCCAGGCCAAGGCGTCGTCGGTCGCTCTGACCGCCAACGTGTCTGACAAGGTCAAGGTGGACACCGGTCGCTACACCGCCACCTACAACGGCAAGAAGACCGTCAACTCCGGCACCAACAAGCCGGCCCTGCCGCTCCTCGACGGCGAGCAGCAGCTGCTCTCGGTCGGCGTGTTCGCCCAGGACGCCGCCGCCGCGCTCAAGAACGGCACCGCCTACTCGGGCGCCTGCTCGGCCCTGGCCGGCAAGGGCGCGACCCTGGTCTCCATCGGCGACGGCTCCAGCTGCGTCAAGCCGGGCGAGGCCGTCACGGTGAACCTCGCCGAGCTCAACCTGCAGAAGCTGGGCGCCACCACCGACTACCTGCTCACCGACGAGAGCAAGGACGTTCACGTCAAGCTCGGCCCGGTCAACGACCTGGTCCAGAACGTCGTCTCCGGCGTGCTCACCAAGGTCGGTGGCCTCTCGGTCGGCGTCGACCTCGACGCCGCGGAGAGCACCTGCATGGCGAAGGGCACCACGTTCAAGGGCGACACCCAGCTCAAGAACGCCGCGGTCACCGTCAACGTCCCCGGCAAGGGTGACATCAAGGTCGCCGACCTGCCCGCCGACCCGAAGAAGAACACGACGGTCGTCCCGGACCTCTCCCCGGTGACCGACGCCGTTCTCAGCCGCGTCGACACGCTGCTGCGGTCGGGCCTGAAGAGCAACGCCCTGGGCGGCCTGGACGTCTCGATCCGCATCGACCTGATCGAGAACATCAAGAAGCAGCTCGCCACCCTGCTCAAGGGCCTCGAGACCGACCTGGTCAAGCTCACCCTGAACAAGCAGGACAAGACCGCCAAGTCGCTCGAGGTGTCCGCTCTGGACATCAAGGTCCTCGACGCCGTGAAGAAGGTCGGCGCCCCGACCGCCGCCAAGGTCGCCATCGGCACCAGCACCTGCGGCACCAACGGCCTCACCGCCGCCGAGGAGAAGGCCGCAGCCAGCGGTGACAAGAAGAACGTCGACGTGGTCGTCTCCGGCGACAAGTCCGACCCGGACACCAGCGTCCAGGCCAAGCCGGACAACGCCCCGGCCAACGCCGAGCTCGACCTGCTGTCCTCCCCGGCCGCCAAGGGCGGGTTCGCCGCCGGCGCGCTCGTGCTGCTCGTCGCCGCCGCTGCCGCCACCCGGTGGTTCCTGCTGCGCCGCGCACAGGCCTGATCGACTGATCAGCACCCCTCCCGGGCCAAGGCTTCCTGCCTTGGCCCGGGATTCTTTTGTCGGGTCGACGACAGGGCGGCGCGCCTGCGTGCCGCCCGCTGCAGGATCCGACAAAGTTGCGCCGCCCCCGATGCTCCCCAGAGCTCTTCCCCAACTCTCTGGAGTTCCCCCATGCTGCGCCCTGTGGCGACCCTGCTCGCCGTCGTACTCCTCTGCACTGGTTGTGCCGAGATCTCCGACACCGCCGAGGCCGACACCGCCGTCCAGGCCGGGTACGGCGCCGAGACGGGCGGGGAGGTCAGCCTCCCGCTGACCGAGGCCGTCGCGAGGCTCCCGGTCGCCAAGGAGGTCACCTCGGGCTACGAGCGGGAGAAGTTCAATCACTGGGTCGACGCCGACGGCGACTGCCAGGATGCCCGCAACGAGGTGCTCCTCGAGGAGTCGAGGAAGAAGGCACGCGGGAGGTGCGAGGTGAGCCGGGGCGCCTGGTTCTCCGCGTACGACGGTCTCACCCTCAAGCGCCCCGGCGGCCTCGACATCGACCACATGGTCGCGCTCAAGGAGGGCTGGGAGTCCGGGGCGAACGCGTGGAGCGACGAGGAGCGAGAGGCGTACGCCAACGATCTCGGCGACCCGCGCGCCCTCATCGCGGTGACCGCGGCGACCAACCGCAGCAAGGGTGACCAGGACCCTGCCGACTGGCTGCCCGACGCCACCGGCTACCACTGCACGTACGTCGCGGACTGGGTCGCCGTGAAGATCCGCTGGGGCCTCTTCGTCGACCGCGCGGAGAAGGCCGCACTGACGAGGGTCGCCGCGGGCTGCGACAACCCCGTGATCACCGTACGTCTAGCCCGCGCCGGGCAGCCCGAGAGCGACCCGAGCGGTGATCCCGGAGGCGGCTCGGGCGAGGACCCCCGCTTCGACACCTGCGCCAAGGCGACCGCGAAGGGTTACGGGCCCTACCGGAAGGGCAGCGACACCGAGTACGAGTGGTATCGCGACGGCGACAAGGATGGCACCGTCTGCGACAGCTGAAGTGGCGGAAGACCTGCGGATTCCGTTCTACAGAACAGGTTACGCGCCCGTAACCCCCGGGGTATGTCGACCGTTGAGTGTGACGAAGGTCAAAGGGAGGGGAGAAGTACGTGCGCACAACACTCATCGCGCGGGGAGCCGCAGTCGCGGCCGCAGCTGCCATGGTTGCCTTGTCAGCCGCACCTGCGAGCGCCGCAACGGTGTCACAGGCGTCCGCAACCGCGCTGAGCCTCGAGCTCGCCGGCACCGGGGCGAGGGACACCGGCACCTATGCCGTCACCAACAACGGCTCCACCGAGTCCGCCGAGGGCACCAACGAGCCGCTCATCACCGCGCTCGGCGGCCAGGACGCGATCCATGCCGGCACGCTGGCCCAGGACGCGGTCGCCAACAAGGACGCCACCTCGGCGGCATGCGCCGGCCTCGCCGGAGACGGCGCGACCCTGGTCGCAGCGGGATCCGGCAACTGCCTCAGCGGCGGCGACAACATCTCGCTCGACGCGGCCAGCCTCGACTTCAGCGATGTCGAGCTCGTCTCGTCCGGCCTGTTCCAGGGCGTCGACCAGCAGCTGATCACCGCGCTCGAGGAGGCGGGCCTGAGCCAGACCGCGGTCACCGACCCGCTCTCGGCGGCGCTGAAGGACGTCCTCGCCGCGATGGGTGACCCCGGCCTCCACCTCGACCTCGGTGCCGTGCAGAGCAGCTGCACCGCGGACAAGGACTCGGCCTCCGGCGACAGCAGCCTGGCGAACAGCCGTGCGTACGTCACCATCCCGACCGTCGGCGACGTCACCCTGGTCGACCTTCCGGTCGATCCCGGCGTCGACCAGAAGGTCGTCACCGACCTGACCGGTGTCACCGACGCGATCCTGGATGCGCTGCGCACCCAGTTCACCAACGCCCTGAACGGCGCCCTGGCACCGGCCAACGACGGGCTCGACCAGCTTCAGACGCAGGTGCTCGACACGGCCCTCGGTCAGATCGAGTCGCAGCTCGCGCCGCTGGAGGAGAACGTCCTCGACATCACCCTCAACTCCCAGGACACCGCGCCCGGCGAGATCACGGTGACCGCTCTGGACGTGAAGGTCCTCCCGGCGGCCCAGGAGTTCGTCGGCGGCAGCCTGGCCCACCTGACCATCGGCACCAGCCACTGTGGCCCGAACAGCCCGGTCACCAAGACGGTCGCCAAGAACCCGCCGAAGGCGGCCAACCCGCCGGCCTCGGTCCCGACCGTCGTGACCGCCGGCATGGAGAGCTACGACGACGGCAGCGCCGGTCGGATCGCCCTCGTCACCCTGCTGCTCCTCGCGGCCGCGGGCGCCGGCGTTGCGACGTACGTCCGTATGTTGCGACGTGGCTGAAGCACCTGCTGACTCGCCGTCGCGGCTTGCCGCGGCGGCGGGCGGCCTGTGGACCGCTCTGGTCGTGCTCGCCGTGGCGATGGTGCTGGGCGGTCTGGTGTGGCCCGGGGGCAGCGCCGCCGTGGAGGTCCCGCCCGGCGCCCCGAAGCGCCTCGAGCTTCCCGGCCTCAACACGAAGGCCAAGGTCGTCCCGATCCGGCTCGACGGGGAGGTGCTCGACCCGCCACGCAACCCGCGCGAGATCGGCTGGTGGGTCGGCAGCGCCAAGCCGGGCTCCGCGCAGGGTCAGACCGTCGTCACCGGCCACACCGTGCACACCGGTGGCGGCAGCCTCAACAAGCTCGATCACATCGAGGAGGGGCAGGAGGTCGACATCGTCACCAAGGACGGGACCTTCCAGCACCAGGTCGACTCCGTCGAGGTGCTGAGCCGCAAGGAGCTGGCCGAGCAGGCACAGCGCATCTTCGGTCAGGACCACGGCGACGGCCGGCTGGTGATCATCACCTGCACCGACTGGAACGGCTCGAGCTACGACAGCAACATCGTCGTGCTCGCGCATCGGTTCAACGCTTTGCCCCGAGTGCAGAAGAAGAGCTAGAGGTAGAGGCCCGTCGACTCGTCGGCGATCCGCTCCGCGGCCACGGCGTGCACGTCGCGCTCGCGCATCAGGACGTAGACCTCGCCGGCGACCTCGACCTCGGGCTTGTCATCGGCGTCGAAGAGGACCCGGTCACCGATCTCGACGGCACGCGCGTGCGGGCCGACCGCGACCACCCGCGACCAGGTGAGCCGCCGGGCTCCGCCCATGGCGGCCGTCGCCGGGATGACGATGCCGCCCGAGGAGCGGCGCTCACCGGCGTCGGCCCCGACCTCGACCAACACCCGGTCGTGGAGCATCTTGATAGGGGTCTTGTCGGTCACGTCCGTCTTGCCTTGCCGTGGTGGGGGTTCAGTTGACCTTGGTGATCTTACGCAGCGTCGCCATGAGCAGGACGGTGCCCACCACTCCGCCGACGGTCTTGGCGATGTTGCCCATCCTCGGCTCGCCGGAGACGGGGTCGACGTAGACCGCCTTGACGGCCGCCACCTGGCGCTGAACGATCGTCTTCGGGCTGCCCCGGTAGATCAGCTCGTCGATGGTGCCTGCGAGCCGCTCGCGGATCTCTTCGATCTCGGACTCGAGCGAGGAAGTCTGGTCCTTGGACATGCGCAGACCTTAGCAACCGGCGTACGTCCACTGCGTGCTCCACCGCTGCGGTTCGCTCGATCTCTTAGGTAGGTTGTCGCCCATGACGCGTCTCGAGCCGGGCGATGTTGCCCCTGACTTCACTCTTCCCGACGACACCGGAGCGGAGGTCTCGCTCAGCAGCTTCCGCGGCCGCAAGGTGATCGTCTACTTCTACCCCGCCGCGATGACCCCCGGCTGCACCAAGCAGGCCTGCGACTTCACCGACTCGATCGACTCGCTGAAGGCCGCCGGCTACGAGGTCGTCGGCGTCTCGAAGGACAAGCCCGCCAAGCTCGCGAAGTTCCGCGAGCGTGACGGGCTCACCATCACCCTGGCCTCCGACGAGGACCTCGCCGTCCACCAGGCGTACGGCGCCTACGGCGAGAAGAAGCTCTACGGCAAGGTCGTCGAGGGCGTCATCCGCTCGACGTTCGTGGTCGACGAGGAGGGCAAGATCGAGGTCGCGCAGTACAACGTCAAGGCGACCGGTCACGTCGCCAAGCTCCGCCGCGACCTCAATCTGGCTGTGTAATTTGCGATTGCTTCGCAATTCGCGCAGCGCTTCCGCTTGACCCTCGTCTTCCTTCCCGCCGCTCAGTCGCTGCGCTCCCTCGCTCTGGTCAGTCCAGACGAGGGGCGCTCCAGCGCTGACCTTCCTACTTCTCGCTGGGCGGAGGCGGGGGAGGTACGTCCCCCGGGATCTCCTTCGGGGGCTCGACGACCACAGGGCCGGTGCCGGCACTCCACTTGGCACCGGTCTCCTTCAGCCACTCACCCGCGTGGGCGGCGACCTCGGTGGCGGCGGCGCCGACCTGGAGCAGGCCGGAGATCGCCTGGGTGCGCGGCGAGTCGGCGTCGGGAGCCGATGCCATCTCGGCCCGCTTGGCCTCGATCTGCGCCTTGAACTCGGTGGCCTTCTCGATGGTCTTCTCGCCGCCGGTGACAAGGTGAGGTGCCGACTTCACCTTGGCGTCCTCGACGGCAGGCTTCGCGCCTTCGACGCCCTTCTGGACGCCATCGCGCCAGTTGGACGCGTTGTCCTTGAACGACATGACTTCATCCCTCTCTGGATGGGGTGTTGTGCTTCCATCCTTGAGGGTCGGGGGCTCGATGTCCATGGGGATCGCCCCTGGTCCGCCCCGGGTCGAACCCGGACTCTGGGTGCCGAAGGCGGGACTTGAACCCGCACGTCCTAAGACACAGGAACCTAAATCCTGCGCGTCTGCCTATTCCGCCACTTCGGCCGAGCGGCGATCAGTCTAGAGACTGATCGCCGCTCGTGGTTAGCCGCCGGGCAAGTCGGGACGGTTGGCGAGGTAAAGGACCGCTACCCCTAGGGTTGAGCCATGACCACGCTGGTCCTTGCCTCCCAGTCCCCCGCCCGGTTGCAGACGCTGCGCAGCGCAGGCGTCGAGCCGGTGGTGATCGTCTCCGGTGTCGACGAGAGCGTCCTCGACGGCCTCGGGCCGACCGAGCTCGCCCTGGGGCTCGCCGAGCTCAAACGCGATGCGGTCGCCAGCCGCCCGGACGTCCCCGAGGGTGCTCTCGTGCTGGGGTGCGACAGCGTCCTCGAGCTGGACGGGAAGCCGCTGGGGAAGCCGCACGACCCGGAGGAGGCGACGCGGCGCTGGCGGGAGATGCGGGGGCGCAGCGGCGTACTCGTCTCCGGGCATGCGCTGACCGACACCGCGACCGGGGAGAAGGTGTCGCAGACGGCTGCCACCACGGTGCACTTCGCCGATGTGAGTGACGACGAGATCGAGGCGTACGTCGCGACCGGCGAGCCGCTGCACGTCGCCGGGGCGTTCACGATCGACGGGCTCGGCGGCGCGTTCATCACCGGGATCGAGGGCGATCACCACAACGTGGTCGGGCTGAGCCTGCCGCTGCTACGCGACCTGCTCAGCCAGCTCGGTCACGCGTGGCCTGATCTGTGGAACCGGTGAGCCGCTCGGGGCGTTCCGGCGCCACCACGAGCGTGGGTCTCTCCATGGCGCCGAGCGCGGCCGCTTCCTCCTCGACGCTGCCGTAGACCTGCGTGTAGCGGATCGGCCGGCCGAAGACGAACTTCCGGAACAGGAAGAACCGGGCGATCTGGCCCAGGAGCACCCCGACGACGTTGGCCGAGAGATTGTCGGCGATCGCGCTGTCCCAGCCGAACACGCTGCGGGTGAGGTAGAGACACGCCACCGGCAGCAGCATGGTGACCGCGTTGATGACGACGTAGGCGGTGAAGCCGCCGTCGGGGTGGTCCGAGACGCGATGACGGAAGGTCCAGCGACGGCTCAGCTCGTAGCTGATCAACATGCCGACCGTGTTGGCGATGATGTAGGCCGGGATCGGCTGCCCGTTCATCGGACCGGCGCCCATGAAGAAGCCGTGGACCAGTCCGTTGAACAGCACGAAGGCAACTGCGGTCGCGATCCCGCCTACCATCATGAAGCGGACCACCTCTCCGAAGAGGCGGGTGCGACGCAGCCGTCCCAGCAGCTGTCCCCCGAACACCATGGGGCCACAGTAAATGGTCGGTGGTGATATGGCCCTTGATTACTTCATGGGTTTCGTTCAGTCCGCCGGAAGATCGACGCCTATTCGACCGGAAGACCGAGACCCCTGGCGATCAGCATGCGCTGCACCTCCGAGGTGCCTTCGCCGATCTCGAGGATCTTGGCGTCGCGGTAGAAGCGGGCGACCGGGTACTCCTCCATGAACCCGTAGCCACCGAAGATCTGGGTGGCGATCCGGGTGGCGGTCACGGCCGACTCGGTGGCGTACAGCTTGGCGGCGGAGGCTGCCTGCTTGAACTCCTTCATCGCCACCGCGCCGGAGTCGAGCCCCGACTTCATCGCGGCGGCCTCGTACGTCATCAGGCGCGAGGCGCGCAGCATGACCTCGAGGTCGGCGATCTGGAAGGCGACGCCCTGCTTGCGACCGATCGGGCCACCGAAGGTCTGCCGCTCGCCCGCGTACTCGAGCGCCATGTCGAGGCAGGCCTGGATGCAGCCGACCGCGAGCGCGGCGATCGCGACACGGCCGTCGTCGAGCGTGGCGAGGAACTGGGCGTAGCCGCGGCCGCGCTCACCGAGGAGGTGGTCGGCGGGGACCCGGGCACCGTCGAAGGAGAGCGGGTGGGTGTCGGAGGCGTGCCAGCCGAGCTTGTCGTAGCCCTTCTCGGCGGTGAAGCCGGGCGTGCCCGAGGGGATCATGATGGTGCTGATCTCGGGCTTGCCGTTCTCCCGCGTGCCGGTGCGCGCGGTGACGGTGACGACCGAGGTGATCGAGGAGCCGGAGTTGGTGATGAACTGCTTGGCACCGTCGACGACCCACTCGTCACCGTCCAGGACGGCCTTCGTGGCGGTCGCGCCGGCGTCGGAGCCGGCACCCGGCTCGGTGAGACCGAACCCGGCGAGCTTCTTGCCCGCCACCAGGTCGGGGAGCCACCGCTCCTTCTGCTCGTCGGTGCCGTAGGTGAGGATCGGGTTGATGCCGAGGCCGACGGCGGCCTCGAGCGTGATCCCGATCGACTGGTCGACGCGGCCGAGCTCCTCGATCGCGACGCAGAGCGCGACGAGGTCACCGTCGCCCCCGCCGTACGCCTCGGGGGCGGTCAGGCCGAACAGGCCCAGTTCACCCATCTTGTGCACCACATCGACCGGGAAGTGATGGTCGCGGTCCCACTGCGAGGCGTGGGGCGCGATCTCCTTCTGGGCGAAGTCACGGACGACAGCACGCAGCTCTTCGTGCTCGGGCTGGAGAAAAGCGGTCACGCGCCCCAGGTTAGCGCTTATTAACCTGAGGCGCGAGACCCGCGTCACAACAAGATCAACGGAACGTGCCGGTAGAGACCGTTCCGGCGATCCGCCGCTGGAAGATCAGGTAGACGACCAGCACCGGGAGCACCGTCATCACCACGCCGGCGAAGAGCGCGCCGAAGTCGACGTTGTAGCCGGCCTGCGACGAGAACGACGCCATCCCCTGGGTGAGCACCCAGTTCTCCCGCTGGGTGTTCAGCGCCACCGGCAGCAGGAACTGGTTCCACAGCCCGAGGAAGTTGAAGATCGCCACGCCGGCCATGCCGGGCGCCGCCATCGGCAGCATGATCTGGAAGAACGTGCGCCACTCCCCCGCGCCGTCCATCATCGCGGCCTCGTAGACGTCGTCGGGCAACGTCTTGAAGAAGGCGTAGAGGAAGAAGACGGTGAACGGCAGCGCGTAGGCCACGTACGTCAGGATCAGCCCCGGCAGCGTGTTGAGCAGCCCGAACCCCTGGAGCACGAAGAACAGCGGCACGATGACCAGGAAGACCGGGAAGGTCAGCCCGCCGAGCATCGAGTAGTAGATGAAGTTGCGCCCGAAGAACTCGAACCTGGCCAGCACGTAGGCGCACATCGCCCCGAGCAGCATCACCAGCACCAGCGCGGTGCCGACGACGATGACCGTGTTGAAGAAGTACGTCCCGATGCCCGCCTTGGTCCAGGCGCTGGTGTAGTTCTCGAAGCTCCACTCGGCCGGCAGCGAGAACGGCGAGGACAGGATCTCCTTCGACGTCTTGAACGAGGAGAGCAACACCCAGCAGAACGGCACGATGACGATCACCGACCAGATGATCAGCATCGTGTGCGAGGTGCCGGCGACCAGCGCGTCGCCGGGCGTACGCCGCTGGCGGTCGGTGTGGGCAGCGACAGGCTTGTCCAGAGTGACGGTGCTCATCGGCGTACGTCTCCCTTCTTGTCCCGCCCACCAGCGAAGTGGAAGACGGCGAAGACCAGGGCGGCGAAGAGCAGCGTGACCAGGGCGAGCACGACGCCCATCGAGGTGGCGTAGCCGAACTGGCTCTTCTTGAAGGCGGTGTTCATCAGGTGCTGGCTCATCGTCAGCGTGCTGTTGGCAGGACCGCCGCCGGGGGCGAGCGCGGCCATGAAGACGTAGGCATCGAGGGTGAGGATGCCCAGGTAGATGTAGGCCGTCTGCACGTTGTCACGGATCGAGGGCAGCGTGATCGAGATGGCGGTGCGGAAACGACCGGCGCCATCGATACGGGCGGCCTCGTAGATCTCCGCGGGGACGCCCTTGATGGCGGCCACGAAGAGCACCGTGTAGAAGCCGATGTTGGCCCAGATCATCACGAACATCGAGGCGGGCATCGCCGCCCGCACCTCGCCGAGCCAGGCGTAGTCCTTGAACCCGTCGAAGCCGAGGCCGGTGAGCATGCCGTTGAGCAGACCGGCGGCCGGGTCGTAGACCTGCGCCCAGAGCAGACCGATGACGACGGCCGGGACGGCGTACGGGAAGAACGAGACGACCCGGTAGAAGCCGGAGCCGTTCAGACCGCGGACCTGACCGGTGCTGGGGCCCGCCGTGGTCACGACCACCGCGATCGCCAGCGCCGCGACCAGGGTCACCAGCGGCACCACGATCGTCAGCAGCACGTTGTTGCGCAGCGCCTTGAGGAAGGTCTCGTCGTCGAGCAGCTTGGCGTAGTTGTCCAGGCCGACGAAGTTCATGACCGGCGAGAAGCCGGTCCAGTCGGTCAGCGAGTAGAAGAGGGCCTGCCCGATCGGGACCACGACGAAGATGACGAAGACCGCGACCGGAAGGCCGAGGAAGACCGCCATGAACAGTGCCCGGTCGAGGGTGAGCTTGGGGCGACGGCGGCGCGGCGGGGCTCCCCAGGGGTTGTCCCCGGGGAGCCCGCCTGCCAATGTCGCATCAGCGGCTGATACAGACATGTGTGGTTCTCGATCTATGAGGGACGGATCAGGTGATCTTGAGCTTCTCGATCGACGAGTCGTCTGCGACCTTGTCGAAGATGCCCTGGACGGCCTTGGTGAGGCCCTTGACGTCCAGGTCACCGGAGAGGAACGAGTTCCACACGACCAGCTCGTCGGCGTTGGTGCCGTAGTAGTCGTAGAACTGGAAGTTGAAGGTGTTCTCACCGGCGGCGTCGAGCATCGCGCTCTGCGACTTCAGCGCCGCGGAGCCGAAGCCGTCCTCGGGGATGGTGTCCTTGACGATGGTCGGCGCGAGCTTCGTCTTGGCGAAGTTGGTCGCGGCCTCCTTCGACAGCATGGCGCGGAGGATCTCCTTGCCGCCGGCCGGGTTCTTCGCCTTGCTCGGGACGATGAACGCCTCACCGGCCGCGGCACGAACGGCCTCGTACGGCAGCGCCGGGCTGTCGCTGAGCACGAACTCCGGGATGCCGGTCATCTCGAAGCCGTCCTTGGTGGCGTCCTTCATCTCGTTCTCGATCCAGCCACCGCTCGGGTAGAGCAGCGCCTGCTGGTCGTTGGACCACTTGGCCTGCGCGGCGGTGAACTGGGTGCCGGCGCCGCCCGGGATGAACATGTCCTGGCTGACCATCTCGCCGAGCTTGCCGAGGATGTCCTGGATGACCTTGTGGGACCAGATGCCCTTCTCGAGGTTCTCGAGACCGAGGCGCACCTCGTCGCCGCCCTCCTTGGCCGCGGAGTCGATGACCAGGGTGCGGTAGTAGGTCGCCGCCTCCTTGCCCCAGGTCCACAGGTACTTCTTCTTGGCCTTGGCCTTGGCGCCGAGGTCGAGCGCCTCGTCCCAGGTCTTCGGCGGCGTCCAGCCGTTCTCCTCGAAGAGCGAGGCGGAGTACCACACGCCGTAGAGGGTCATGACGTAGTTGATGGCGACGAAGCGGTCGCTGTAGGTGCCGGGCACCTTCACGTTCGGGTAGAGGGTGTCCTCGATCTTGACGCCCTCGTAGCTGTCGGCCTCGAAGACGTCGTCGAGCTCCTCGAGCTGGGCCGCGATCGAGCTGAAGCCGATCAGGTCCGCACCCGAGTTGTCGATCAGGTCCGGGGGCGTGCCACCGACGAAGCGCGGCTGCAACTCCGTGGCGATCTTGGTCGTGGCGCTGACCTTGATGTCGGCGTCCGCGAACTCCTTGCCGACGATGCCGGCGGCGAACTCGACGTAGTCGTAGCCGTAGCCACCGTCGAAGATCACCGCGTCGACGGTGCCGTCCTTGGGCATGCCGAACGGGTTGGACGCGGACTTGGTGCCACCGCCGGAGTTGTCGGTGTCGCTACCGGGCGCGCCACACGCTGCGAGCGCTCCGGAGAACGACACGAGCGCCGCGCCGGCAAGGGTGCCGCGCAGAAGGGTCCGGCGGTCGAGCCGGTGAAGCTGCTGGGACATCGTGCTGCCTTCTTTCGGGTGGGTTCCTCTTTACTTCTTCTTACGGGGGTTCAAGCCATGCTTCCGATGCGCTCGCCGTAGCGGGCCTTCAGTGCATCGTTGTGCTCATCGCCACCCGGGATATTGGCGGAGAGATAGAGGGGCGGGGTCTCGCCGGCTTCCTGGATCCTGGCGGCGGTGCCGAGGGTCAGGAGCTGGGCGATGTAGGCCGCCGTGATCGAGGAGACGGCGCCGGCGAGCACGCCGTCGTCGCCGACCGGCACCGTGGCGTCGCCGAAGGGGGCCAGGTTGTCGATCACCACGTCGGCGACCTCGGCCAGGCGCTTGCCGCTGGGGTGCTTGGGGGTGACCGCGTTGGTGTGCTCGAGGCTGGTCACGGCGATCACCTTGTGACCCTTCTCCTTCGCCCGCAGCGCGATGCCGACGATCGAGCCGTTGACGCCGGAGTTGGACGCGATCAGGAAGACGTCCTCGGGGTGGAACTCGTGGAGGCTCCAGAGCTCGTCGGCGATGTCGGCGTCACGCTCGAGGAGACCGCCGCCGAGGTCGCTAGCCGGCCGGTCGCCCATGAGGACCGTGTCGCGCAGCGCGATGGCGTGGGTGGGGATCAGACCACCGGCGCGGCCGGCGATCTCCATCGCGAACGCCTGCGAGTGGCCGGTGCCGAAGGCCTGCAGCACACCGCCGTTGCGGATGCTCGCGACCATCACCTCGACCGCCTCGTCGAGACCACCGGACTGGGCAATCGACTGCAGCGCGGACAGGCGTGTGCGAACCTGCTCGTCGAAGGCTCCGAACACGTCTCTGGTCAATTAGTCCACCCACCTAGCAAACTCGCGCCGCGACTGTATGCCGAGGCCTGCGCTCGAAAACTATTTGGAGAGAGTACGCCTGGCAATGGTTTTCTGTTACGAAACGGTGTCAATGAATGACTACTACTTGGGACTCGACGCCGGAGGCACCAGCACTCGCGCCGTCGTGGTCTCCTCCGAGGGGCACTGCCGAGGCATCGGGAAGGCCGGCAGCGGCAACCCCACCTCCGCCGGTGTCGACGCTGCCACCGCAGCGATCAGGGACGCGGTCACCCAGGCCGTGACCACGGCGAGATCCGGTCCGGTCGCCGGCGCTGCCCTGGCGGTGGCGGGTGCCGGCTCCGCCGGTCACCGGGCGGCGATCGTGGCCGCCCTCTCCGGGCTGGTCGCGAGCGAGCCGGTCTTCGATCTCGATGTGCTGGCTGCGTACTTCTCGGGGACGGCGGCCCCGGACGGCTATGTGCTGCTCTCCGGCACAGGAGCGTCGGCGGTGCGGGTCGAGGACGGCCGGCTGGCCGGCATCTCGGACGGGCTGGGCTGGCTGCTCGGCGACGTCGGCTCGGGCTTCTGGCTGGGCCGCGAGGCCGTACGCGCCGGGCTGGCGCCCCTCGACGGTCGCGGGGCGACGACGTTGCTGACCGGCCTGCTGCTGGACCGGCTCGGAATCGCCGTGGACGACAGTCGGCAGAGCGGCCGCACCACGACCCTGGTCACGGCGACCGCCGCTCTCTATGCGATGCCGCCGCTGCGGCTGGCCGACTTCGCGGCGCTCGTGTTCACCGCGGCGGGCTCCGGTGACGCGGTGGCCGCGGGCATCCTCGACCGAGCGGCAGCCGGGCTGGCGGAGACGCTGGCGGCGGTGCGTACACCCGATGTCGAGGGGCCGCTGGTCGCCGCCGGGAGCGTCCTGGCCCGGCAGCCGGACTTCGCCGCCCGGGTCGCTCCGGGGGCCGTCGTCGCCACCGACGGGCTGGCCGGAGCGGCCGTGCTGGCGCTGCGTCATGCGGGCGTGCTCGTCGACGACGCGGTGTACCGCCGGGTAACCTCCTCGCTCGCTCAGCTGGCCGGAGTGTGACAATCGTTACTACGGATGGCTGGAGCCAGGGCCTGATGGCCTCCCCTAGCATGTCCTTGCATTCACGATGGAGGAGTTCTCGTTGAGCAAGCCACTGACAAAGGTCCTGATCGCCAACCGCGGTGAGATCGCCGTTCGAGTGATCCGCGCGTGCAAGGACGCCGGAATCGGCTCCGTAGCGATCTACGCGGACCCCGACCGTGACGCGCTCTTCGTGCGCCTGGCCGATGAGTCCTACTCGCTCGGCGGAGCCACGCCCGCGGAGTCCTACCTGTCCATCGAGAAGATCCTCGATGTCGCCAAGCAGTCCGGTGCGGACTCGGTCCACCCGGGCTACGGCTTCCTGGCCGAGAACGCCGACTTCGCCAAGGCCGTGATCGACGCCGGCCTGACCTGGATCGGCCCCTCCCCGGAGGCGATCGACGCGCTCGGCGACAAGGCGAAGGCCAAGCAGATCGCGCTCAAGGCCGGCGCCCCGCTGGCTCCGGGCCTCAAGGACCCGGTCAAGGACGCCTCCGAGATCGTCGCCTTCGCCCAGGAGCACGGCCTGCCGGTCGCCATCAAGGCGGTCTTCGGTGGCGGCGGTCGCGGTCTGAAGGTCGCGCGCACCCTCGAGGAGATCCCCGAGCTCTACGAGTCGGCCGTCCGTGAGGCCGTCGGCGCCTTCGGCCGTGGCGAGTGCCTGGTCGAGAAGTTCCTCGACCGTCCCCGACACGTCGAGACCCAGTGTCTGGCCGACCAGCACGGCAACGTGGTCGTCGTCTCCACCCGCGACTGCTCGCTGCAGCGTCGCCACCAGAAGCTGGTCGAGGAGGCCCCCGCACCGTTCCTGACCGACGAGCAGAACAAGCGCCTCTACGAGTCCTCCAAGGCGATCCTGCGTGAGGCCGGCTACGTCGGCGCGGGCACCTGTGAGTTCCTCGTCGCCGCCGACGGCACCATCTCCTTCCTCGAGGTCAACACCCGCCTCCAGGTCGAGCACTGCGTCTCCGAGGAGGTCACCGGCATCGACCTCGTCCGCGAGATGTTCCGCATCGCCGCAGGTGAGGAGCTGGGCTACGACGACCCCGAGATCCGCGGCCACTCCATCGAATACCGGATCAACGCCGAGGACGGCGGCAACAACTTCATGCCCGCCCCCGGCACCCTGACCGAGTGGGCGCCGCCCGCCGGCCCCGGCGTACGCCTCGACGGCGGCTACGAGAAGGGCGAGACCATCCCGGGCGCGTTCGACTCGCTGATCGCCAAGCTGATCGTCTCCGGCCGCGACCGCACCCAGGCCCTGGAGCGCTCGCGCCGCGCGCTCGACGAGTTCAAGGTCGACGGCATGCCGACCGTCATCCCGTTCCACCAGGCCGTCGTCAACGACCCCGCCTACACCGCCGAGAACGGCTCCTTCGACGTCTACACGACCTGGATCGAGACCGACTTCGACAACCAGATCAAGCCGTACGCCGGCGCTGCCGGTGAGGCTGAGGAAGCCGGCGAGCGCCAGACCGTCGTCGTCGAGGTCGGCGGCAAGCGCCTCTCGGTCTCCCTGCCCGCCGGGCTCGGTGGCCTCGCGGTCGGCGGTGGCGCCGGTGCCGCGAAGAAGCCGAAGCGCTCCGCGAAGAAGGCCGGCGCAGCCGCCTCCGGCGACTCCGTCGCCTCCCCGATGCAGGGCACCATCGTCAAGATCGCCGTCGAGGAGGGCCAAGAGGTCGCTGAGGGCGACGTCGTCGTGGTCATCGAGGCCATGAAGATGGAGCAGCCACTCAAGGCCCACAAGGCCGGCGTCATCACCGGCCTCAACGCCACCGTGGGCGAGACCGTCGCCAACGGGGCGGTCATCGCCGAGATCAAGTAGCTGGCAGAACCGGCGGCCGTTCACCGAGGTAACTCGGTGAACGGCCGCTTCCTTTGTGGAGCTCCATGAATGAAGCGCGCGCCTACCGAGTTACCTCGGTGAACCATCCGCCGCGCTCAATCCGAGCTCGTCCGCCATCACGGCCAGGTGGAGCTCGAAGAGGCCGGCCGGGTCGCCGAAGCGGTCGGGGCCGAACTGGCCGAAGACCTCGAAGCTGACGCGGCCGAAGAGACTGGTCCAGACGAGTACGCCGCGGGTGAGGACGGCATCGGGGAGGTCGAGGCCGAGCTGGTCGCGGATGCCCTGGAGCCCCACCCCGAGCTCGGGCGAGATCTCCTCCGACTGTTCCGGCACGGCCAGCCGGCCGGCGGCGAGGGCTCCGGCACACACCCGCAGCATCGCGGTCGGGACGCGGGTGCCGGGGACGCTGGTGCGCTCGTCCGGGGCGGCGTAGCCGGGGACGGGCGACCCGAAGAGCAGCGCGTACGTCGCCGGCTCGGCGAGCGCCCAGGTCCTGACCGCGCGACCGAGCGCCAGGAACTGGGCGCGGTGGTCGTCCTCGGGGGCTGAGACGACGGCTGCGTCGACGGCGTCGCCGAGCTCGTCGTACCCGGAGACGAGAAGCAGGGTCAGCAGCTCGTCGCGGCTCTTCACGTAGCGGTAGACCGCCGAGGAGACCACGCCGAGGTCGCGGGCGACCGCACGCAGCGAGAGCGCGGCGGCGCCGTGGACCGCCAGGTGCTCGCGGCCGATCCGGACGATCTCGTCCATGGTCTGGGCCCGCGCCCGCTCGCGTGGGGTGCCGTCTCGTGAGGTGGCTGTCATGGCGCCATCGTGTCCCGATCCTGAGAGCGCTGTCAACAAAAGTGAGCACTGCTCTTGCTTTTGCTGCACACCTCCGCCAGACTCTTTCCGAGAGCACTGCTCTCGGAACCCACCAAGGAGACAGCCATGAACAGCACCTACCTCGTCATCGGCGCCGGCCCCGTCGGCACGACCATCGCTCAGCAGCTCGCCGCCCGCGGCGACCGCGTACGCCTCCTCACCCGCTCCGGGAGCGGCCCGGTGCACGCGAGCATCGAGCGCCTGCGCGGCGATGCCACCGACCCCGAGACCGTCACCCAGGCGGCGACCGGAACCCGCGCCGTCTTCCACTGCATGCACGGCAGCGCCTACGCCGCCGCCACCTGGCGCGCCGAGCTCCCGCGGGCCGAGAAGGTCGTGCTCGAGGCCGCCGGGCGGGCCGGTGCCGTCGTCGTCTTCCCGGAGAGCCTCTACGCCTACGGCCACGTCACCGGGCCGATCACCGAGCGGACGCCGCGCACCGCCGACTTCGGCAAGCCGGCGGTGCGGGTCGAGCTGCTCCGCGCCCGCGACGCCTCCCCGACTCCGACGGTCAGCGTCGCGGCCTCGGACTTCTACGGCCCGGCGGTGCGTACCGCCCACGCGGGCGAGCGGATGGTCCCGACGGTCCTGGCCGGGCGCACCATGCGCGTCCTCGGCGACCCGGACGCGCCGCACTCGTGGACGTACGTCCCGGACCTGGGGGCCGCGATGATCAAGGCGGCCGACGAGGAGAGCCTGTGGAACTCCTTCCTGCACGCACCCACCGCGCCGGCCGTCTCCCAGCGCGAGCTCGTCCAGCTCTACGCCGACGCGGCTGGGGTCGCGGCTCCGAAGGTCGGCCGCATCCCCACGTGGGCGATGAAGGCGATCGGCACGGTGCACGCCGGCACCCGCGAGCTGGCCGAGATGATCTACCAGTTCGACAAGCCGTTCGTGCTGGACTCCTCGGCCAGCGAGTCCCTGCTCGGCCTGTCCCCGACCCCGCTCGAGACCGGGGCCAAGGCGACGGTGGACTGGTGGCGTACGCAGGCCTGAGCAGGCCGGAGCGGACCGGAGCTGGGGCTAGCGGGCGCTCCAGCCGCCGTCCATCGCCCACGAGGCGCCGGAGACCATCGAGGCGTCCGGGCCGGTGAGCCAGCCGACCAGGGAACCGACCTCGTCCGGCTCGACCAGTCGCTTGACCGCCACGTCCTGCAGCAGCACCTTCTCGACGACCTCGGTGGCCGCGATCCCGTGCACGCGAGCCTGGTCGGCGATCTGCTTCTCCACCAGCGGCGTACGCACGTAGCCGGGGTTGACGCAGACACTCGTCACGCCGTGCGGGCCGCCCTCGAGGGCGGTGACCTTCGAGAGGCCCTCCAGGCCGTGCTTGGCCGAGACGTACGCGCTCTTGAAGGGGGAGGCGACCAGGCCGTGCACGGAGGAGATGTTGATGATGCGGCCCCAGCCGTTGGCGTACATGTGCGGCAGGGCGGCCCTGACCAGCAAGAACGGCGCGACGAGCATGATCGAGTGGATCCGGCGGAAGTCGTCGGGATCGAACTCCTCGATCGGGCTCACCCGCTGGATGCCGGCGTTGTTGACCAGGACGTCGACCTCCAGCGAGAGGTCGTCCAAGACCTCGGTGGCCGTCAGGTCGACCACCCACGCCTCGCCGCCGATCTCGTCGGCGAGGGCGTGGGCGGCGTCACCGGCGAGGTCGGCGACGACGACCCGCGCGCCCCGGGAGGCGAGCTCGCGGGCCACCGCCGCGCCGATCCCCGACGCGCCACCGGTGACCAGGGCCCGCCGACCCTGCAGCGTACGTCCGGAGACATCGGCGGAGCCCGAGGCGGCCGAGATCACGCCGGGCTCACCTCGCGCTCGGCCATCCGGTCGGCGTCGGCGCGGTCCAGGGCGCGGAGCGAGGTGCCCTTGGTCTCCTTGAGGGTGAGCACGACGAGCGCGGTGACAGCCCCAGCCACGGCGAGGTAGATCGCGGTGTTGGTCCAGGTGCCGGTGTCCTTGAGCCAGGCGATGGCCAGCAGCGGCGCGAGCGAACCGGCGAAGATCGAGGTCACCTGGTAGGAGATCGAGACGCCGGAGTAGCGCATCCGGGTCGGGAACATCTCAGCCATGATCGCGGGCTGGGTGGAGTACATCAGCGCGTGGATGGCCAGGCCGACGACCAGCGCGGCGACGATCGCGACGTTGCTCTTCGTGTCGAGCATCGGGAAGGCCCAGAAGCCCCAGGTGGCGCCGAGCACCGCACCGGCGAGGTAGACCGGCTTGCGGCCCACTCCGTCGGCGAGCCGGCCGACGGCGAGGATGAAGAAGAAGTGGCAGGCGTGCGCGATCGCGACCAGGCTGAGCAGCGCGCCCTGCTCCATCTTCTGGTCCTCGACCAGGTAGACGATCGAGAACGAGACCACCAGGTAGTACATGATGTTCTCCGCGAACCGCAGGCCCATGCCCTTGAGCACGCCCAACGGGTAGCGGCGCAGCACCTCGAAGACGCCGTAGCCGGCCGAGGCGGCGTCGGTCTGCTCCGCCTTCGCCTCCTCGAAGATCGGCGAGTCGGTGACGGAGCGGCGGATGAAGTAGCCGACGAGGACGACGACGGCCGAGAGCCAGAAGGCGACGCGCCAGCCCCAGGACAGGAACGCGGCGTCGGACAGTGTGATGGTCATCAGGGTGAGCACCAGCGTGGCCAGCAGGTTGCCCACCGGCACCGCGGCCTGCGGCCAGGCGGCCCAGGTCGCCCGGCGCTCGTCAGGGGCGTGCTCAGCGACCAAGAGGACGGCGCCGCCCCACTCACCACCCAGGGCGAGTCCCTGCACGAACCGCAGCAGCACCAGTGCGATCGGCGCGGCGATGCCGATCTGGCCGTACGTCGGCAGGCAGCCCATCAGCACGGTGGCGACACCGATCAGCATGATGGTCAGCTGCAGGGTGTACTTGCGGCCGAGACGGTCGCCGATGTGGCCGAAGACGACACCGCCCAGCGGGCGGGCGACGAACCCGATGGCGTAGGTGACGAAGGCCGCGATGATCGCATCGTAGGCGTTGCCGGTCGCCGGCATGATCACTTTGGCGAAGACCAGCGCCGAGGCGGTGGCGTAGAGGAAGAAGTCGTACCACTCCACGACCGTGCCGGCCATGGAGGCGGCCACGGTCCTGCGGAGCAAGGTCTGCTCGTCGGCGGGAGGGTCGGTGGGGGCGGTGGCGCCCGGCTGTGTCGAGGACATGGCTGGGAGTGTGACAGCGATCATATTGTGCTTGCAACGCGCATGTTGGCACACGGCGTGAACGAAAATGCACATTCCGGCTAAGGTTGTCCGATGGCCACCTCGTCTCCGACACCACCGTCCGCCGACCAGCTGCTGGTGCTGCTGGAGGTGGCCCGCAGCGGCCGGTTCACCACCGCGGCACGCTCGCTGGGCCTGACCCACACGACGGTGAGCCGCAACATCTCCGCCCTCGAGCGCGCGCTCGGAGGCCGGGTCCTGGTGCGCGGCTCCGACGGGTGGGCGCTGACCGCCCTGGGCGAACGTGCGGCGCGGGCGGCCGAGGGCGTCGCCGAGTCGCTGGCCCGGCTGGCCGCCGACGAGCCGGCCGACCCGGTCGCCGGTGTGGTCAGGATGTCGACGACCGACGGGTTCGCGGCGTACATCGCCTCACCGGCGGTCGCGGCGCTGCGGCAGGACCATCCCGAGCTCGCG
Source organism: Nocardioides turkmenicus (assembly GCF_011045035.1). Classification (GTDB taxonomy): domain Bacteria; phylum Actinomycetota; class Actinomycetes; order Propionibacteriales; family Nocardioidaceae; genus Nocardioides; species Nocardioides turkmenicus. Next base: position 110,578 of record NZ_JAALAA010000012.1, on the reverse strand, counting down.
GTCGAGATCGTCACCGTCACCCGGCAGGCGGCCCAGCAGCGCTCCGGCGTCGACATCGAGGTGGTGGTCGGCGAGCCTGCTGTCATGCGTGGTCGCGCGCTCCACCTGGGCGAGTACGAGCTCGGCCTCTACGCCTCCCCCGCCTACCTGGAGCGCCACGGCACCCCTGCCACGATCGAGGAGGCCGTACGCCACCGCCTGGTCTACTTCGTCGACTCGATGCTCCAGGTCGACGACCTCGACATCCCCCGACGCCTCCTGCCGGGCATGAAGGATGCCCTGACCTCGACGAACGTGTTCGTTCACGTCGAAGCGACCCGCGCCGGCGCGGGGCTCGGACTGCTTCCGTGCTTCATGGCCGAGCGGCACCCCGACCTCGTCCGAGTCCTCGACGACGACATCCACGACCGGCTGCCCTACTGGGCCGTCGTGCATCCCGAGTCGTGGCGGCGACCGGCCGTGGCCGCCGTCGTCGAGGGGCTGCGACAGCAGATGGCCGAGCAGCGCCCCGCGCTGCTCGGCCGATGACCCGGCTTCGCGGATTCGTTGGTGTCGGTCACGCCTCGGGTGCCTGGATCCTGGACCCATGCTCCGCCATTCCCCCGCCCATCAGCGACAATGCACAGGTGCCACACTCGACTCGGGCCGCTGCGGTGCGTCTGGTGGCGTTCTTCGTGGCCGGGATGCGGCTGGCGACGCTCGCGCAGATGGCGCCGTCGCTGCTGGCGGCGATGCCGGCGCTGCCCCGGGTCGATCACCCGTGGCTGACCGGAGCGAGCTGGATCCTCGCGACCGTCATGCTCGTCGCAGTCGCAGCGCTCACGGTCGTGACGCGGCGGCCGCCAGCGGTGCCGTACGCCGTGCTCGACGTCGCGGTGGCCGTTGCGCTGCTGGTCGTGGGGCTGTGGACGGTGCCGGTCGAGCTGCGTACGGGCACGTGGGTCGGGTTCCAGCTCGGCTATGCGCTGTGCGTCTCCTGCGGACTCTCGGCCGTACGCAGCCGCTGGCTGTGGATGTTCCTGCTGGCCTCGCTGGCGATCGCCGAGGTGGTCTACATCGCACCGACCGTGTCCGACCTGACCGATCTCACCCTGGCGGTGAGCACGTGCCTGACCTTGCTGGTCCTCGGGCCGCTGGCCTGGTTCGGCTGCCAGACGATCGTGCGGATCGGAACCGAGGCCGATGAGGCGCGACGCTATGCCGCCGCGGCCGCCAAGGCCGAGGAGGAGCGCCGCGCCCGGCTCGCGATCCACAACGGGACGGCGATGATGCGGCTGCTCGTCGAGACCGACGCCGCCGACGGCAACGGCGCGCTGCGCTCGCAGGCGGAGGTCGAGCTCAACCGGATGCGCGCTTACCTCAGCGGCCAGACCCCGCCACCGGTGGGCGACGCGACCAATCTGGCGGCCGTGGTCACCGCCGTCGGCGCGGAGTTCGACGACCTGCCGATCACGGTCGTCGCCGACCTCGCCCAGGACGTCTCGCTCACGCGGGATCTGGCCGACGACCTGGCCGCGGCGCTGCGCAGCCTGCTGCTCAACGTACGTCAGCATGCACAGGCGGGCCGGGTGGTCCTGCACGCCGCGGAGGACGAGGACGGAGCCGGCTGGGAGGTCACCCTGCACGACGACGGGATCGGCTTCGACACGGCCGCGACCGAGCTCGGGGTCGGACTGCGCGAGGTGGTCGTCGAGCAGCTCGCGCGGTCGAGCGTCGAGGTCAGGATCAGCAGCATCCGCGACCTGGGCACGACGGTCACGCTCACTCAGGCCTCCGGCGTGGAGGTCTCGTGACCACGACCCCCGAGCCTCGCTTCAGCCACGTCGACGACGCGACCGCGATGCGCGCGTCGCTGAGCCTGCTCCTGCCCGCTCTGACCTTCGTCTCCAGCCACGGATCCGTCGAGGACCTGCTGGCGTCGAGCCCCGAGGCCGACGTGGTGATCCTCGACCTCCACCTCGCCAACACCGGCCAGCCCGACGCGTCCCAGGGCACCGCAGCCATCCGCCGCATCGTCGAGGCCGGCTACCGGGTCTGCATCTACTCCCAGGAGGAGCGCCGGTTCGTGCTCGCGGCCTGTCTGGCCGCCGGGGCGACCGGTGTGGTCTCGAAGGCGGCCTCGCTGGCCGAGGCAGAGGCCGCGTTCCGAGCCGTGGCCGCCGATGAGCCGGTGATCCCCCCGGGCATCACCGGACTCATCGAGGTACTTGTACGCCGCCGCAGCATCACCGTGCTCTCCCCGCGGCAACGTGAGGTTCTCGCCCACCGCGCCCGCGGTCTGACGTACGCCGAGATGAGCCGGACGATGTACCTGTCCGAGTCGACCCTGCGCGGCTACTGGATGGAGCTGGCGCAGCTGGTCTCCGAATACCTGCGGGAGACCTCTCCGGGCGACATCGAGCATGCCCTCGGACTGCGTCCGGGAGACCTGCTCGATCTCTGGCCGGGGTGAGTCCTAGCTGCTGATCCCGCTCCACTTCCAGGTGCCGTCGGTGCCGACCCGGACCGGGGCGGAGAAGGTCGTGCTGTGCCCGAGACCGCTGCTCTGCCGCAGGCGGACGGCGTTGCCGGTCGTCGGGTTGATCAGCACGATGTCCTTCGCCGCGACCATCCCGGCGTCATCCCAGCAGTTGTGCACCGACAGGTAGCGCCAGGACGCGGCGTTGATGGAGCGTACGACGTACTTCTTCGCCTCGGCCGGACGGTCGGGGCGCACGATGATCTGCTCGAGCTTGTTCGTGCTGGAATTGATCGAGTAGAGGATGTTGTAGAGCACGCCGCTGCTGTTGCGCGTCCACACCCCGGCCACGGTCTTCGAGCTGCCGAACCTCACGGGCAGAGTCGCCGCTGCGCCCAGCCGGTAGTCGTAGGTGCTGCTGTTGTAGACGATCTTCATCTGGCTCACAGCGCCGGAGTCGGAGACGGTGTAGACGGCACTGGTCGGGCCGTTGACTACCTTCCGCGGGGTCCAGCCGGTCACCGCGGCACCACTGGTGCGGTAGAGCTGTTTCACGGTGACCTTGGTGAGAACCGACGTGGTCGTATCGCCGTGGAGGGTGACATCGCGGCCCCGGCCGTCGGTGCTCGGCACGATGAAGCTCGACATCCAGGTGTTGCCGCCGCCCGCCCCGCCGTAGGAGATCCAGGAGCGCGGATTCCACGAGACCGTCGACGGGCTGCGATAACCCTTGGTCACGGTGCTGTTCCGGACGTTCCGGTAGCGGAGGTAGCCGCCCGCCTTGCCGATGACGGTGCCGGAGCAGTTGACCGCGCCGGCCGCGGCCGCGGGCGAGGCACCCGCACCCACCATGGTGAGCGAGCCTGCCAACAGGGCGGCGGTAGCGGTGATGAACGCCGTTCGGCGCCGATGAGTCATGTTCTTCACCTGCCTGAGGCTAGGGATCCCGCGGCTTCCGGGGGACCAACGAAATCGCGAATCAGCTGCTGATCCCGGTCCACTTCCACGTCCCGTCGGTGCCGACGCGTACGGGGCTGGTGAAGGTGGTGGAGTGGTCGATGGCGCTGCTCTGCCGGATGCTCCGGGCGATGCCGGTCGTCGGGTTGATCACGATGATGTTCTTGGCCTGCACCGGGCCGTCGTCGTCGAAGCACCAGCCGACCGACATGTACTCCCAGCCCGTGCCGATGCCACGCACGGTGTACTTCTTCGCCTCGCCCGGGCGGTCGGGACGTACGACGATCTGCTCGAGCTTCCCGGCGGTCGGGTTGATCGCGTAGAGGATGTTGTACGTCACGCCGTTCCGCTCCGCAGAGGTGCCCGCCATCGTCGTGGTGCTGGGCATGGTGATCGGCAGCTCGATGCTCGGGCCGAGGGTCGTACCGACACCGCTCTTGCGCACGATGTCGAACTGCTTCAGCGTGCCGTTCGGCGAGATCGTGTAGAGGTGGTCGGTGCTTCCGCCCGCGACCTCGCGAGGATTCCAGTCGGTGACGAGCGTGCCGTTGGCGCGCTCCATCGCCGTGGAGCTGAAATAGGTCATCACGGACTGCGTCGAGTCGTGTCCGACGGTCACCACCCTGGACCTGCCGTCCGACGTCGGCACGACGTTGACCACCTCGTGATAGGTGCTGCCGCCCAGCTCGGCGGTCGGGATCCAGGCACGTGGCGCCCAGGTGAACGTCGACGGGCTACGGCTGCCGCTCGTGACCACGTCGTCCTCGATGACGCGCGTACGGATGTAGCCGTCGGCCTTGCCCGTGACTCTCGCGTTGCACCTGACCTCGCCCGCCGCGGCAGCGGGCGAGGCACCCGGGCCGAGCACGGAGAGGGAGCCGGCGAGCAGGGCCGAGGCAGCGGCGGCGAGGGACGTACGGAAGGTCAGAGGTTTCACGCCGCGGACACTAGTGAGGGCCGGTAACGGTCTGAACCCGTAGTTCTCCCGTACTCAAGGTGTCCAGCAACTGGGCGGTAACCGTCCCATAACCTGGACGACCCGATTCTGATGGGTACCGTGGCCGCCATGTTCAAGAAGGTGTTGGTTGCCAACCGCGGCGAGATCGCGATCCGAGCTTTCCGTGCAGGCTTCGAGCTCGGGGCCAAGACGGTCGCCGTGTTCCCCTACGAAGACCGGGGCTCAGAGCACCGGCTGAAGGCCGACGAGGCCTACCAGATCGGCGAGCTCGGACATCCCATCCGGGCCTACCTCGATCCCCATGCGATCGTCGAGGTCGCCAAGCAGAGCGGCGCCGACGCCATCTACCCCGGCTACGGGTTCCTCTCCGAGAACCCGGCGCTGGCCGAGGCCTGCGCCCGCGCGGGCATCACGTTCATCGGGCCGTCGGCGGAGGTCCTCACGCTCACCGGCAACAAGGCCACCGCCATCGCTGCGGCGAAGGCTGCCGGTGTACCCACCCTGCAGTCGGTCGAGCCGTCCACCGACGTGGACGCGCTCGTCTCCGCCGCCTCCGCCCTTCCCTACCCGCTGTTCGTGAAGGCGGTCGCCGGTGGTGGCGGTCGCGGGATGCGTCGCGTCGACGACCCCGAGAAGCTCCGCGAGGCCGTCGAGACCTGTATGCGCGAGGGTGAGGCCGCCTTCGGTGACCCGACCGTCTTCATCGAGCAGGCCGTGGTCGAGCCGCGTCACATCGAGGTGCAGATCCTCGCCGACGGCGAGGGCAACGTCATCCACCTCTTCGAGCGCGACTGCTCGGTGCAGCGCCGCCACCAGAAGGTCGTCGAGATCGCGCCCGCGCCGAACCTCGATCCCGAGCTGCGCGAGCGCATCTGCGCCGACGCCGTGCGGTTCGCCAAGGAGATCGGCTACTCCTGCGCCGGCACCGTCGAGTTCCTGCTCGACCCGAACGGCAACTACGTCTTCATCGAGATGAACCCGCGCATCCAGGTCGAGCACACCGTGACCGAGGAGGTCACCGACGTCGACCTGGTCCGCTCGCAGATGCGGATCGCCTCCGGCGAGACGCTGGCCGACCTCGGCCTGTCGCAGGACACCGTGCAGCTGCGCGGCGCGGCGATGCAGTGCCGGATCACCACCGAGGACCCGGCCAACAACTTCCGCCCCGACACCGGGATGATCACCACCTACCGCTCCCCCGGCGGCGCCGGGATCCGGGTCGACGGCGGCACCACGTACGCCGGGGCCGAGGTCTCGCCCCACTTCGACTCGATGCTCGCCAAGCTCACCTGCCGTGGGCGCACCTTCGAGGACGCCGTCACCCGCGCTCGCCGGGCGGTCGCGGAGTTCCGGATCCGCGGCGTGGCGACCAACATCCCGTTCCTGCAGGCGCTGCTCGACGACCCCGACTTCATCGCGGGCTCGATCACCACCTCGTTCATCGAGACCCACCCGCAGCTGCTGACCGCGCGGGCCTCCGGTGACCGCGGCACCAAGCTGCTCACCTATCTCGCCGACGTGACCGTCAACCAGCCGCACGGCGCCGCGCCGGTCTCGCTGCACCCCGTCGAGAAGCTTCCTACGGTGGACCTGTCCGTGGCACCGCCGGCGGGCTCGCGCGACCTGCTGCGCGAGCTCGGGCCGGAGGGCTTTGCCGCGGCGCTGCGTGCCCAGGAGGCGGTGGCGGTCACCGACACCACCTTCCGCGACGCCCACCAGTCGCTGCTCGCGACCCGGGTACGCACCGCCGACCTGCTCGGTGTCGCCGGCCACGTCGCCCGGCTGACGCCGCAGCTGTGGTCGATGGAGGCCTGGGGCGGGGCGACGTACGACGTGGCGCTGCGCTTCCTCTCCGAGGACCCGTGGGAGCGGCTGGCGCAGCTGCGCGAGGCGATCCCGAACATCAACCTGCAGATGCTGCTGCGCGGTCGCAACACGGTCGGCTACACGCCCTACCCGACCGAGGTCACCGACGCGTTCGTCTCCGAGGCGGCCGAGACCGGCATCGATGTCTTCCGGATCTTCGATGCGCTGAACGATGTCTCGCAGATGCGGCCGGCGATCGACGCGGTGCGTTCGACCGGGACCGCCGTCGCCGAGGTGGCGCTCTGCTACACCGGCGACCTCTCCTCGCCCGACGAGAAGCTCTACACGCTCGACTACTACCTGCGGCTGGCCGAGGAGATCGTCTCCGCCGGGGCGCACGTGCTGGCGATCAAGGACATGGCCGGGCTGCTCCGGGCTCCTGCCGCGCGCACCCTGGTCACCGCGCTCCGGGAACGGTTCGACCTGCCGGTCCATCTGCACACCCACGACACCGCCGGCGGCCAGCTGGCCACGCTGACGGCCGCGATCGAGGCCGGGGTCGACGCCGTCGACGCGGCTTGTGCGTCGATGGCCGGCACCACCTCCCAGCCTCCGCTCTCCTCGCTGGTGGCCGCGACCGACCACACCCCGCGCGCCACCGGTCTCTCGCTGGCAGCGGTCAACTCGCTCGAGCCCTACTGGGAGGCCGTACGCCGCGTCTACGCGCCCTTCGAGTCCGGGCTGCCCGCGCCGACCGGCCGGGTCTACCGCCACGAGATCCCGGGCGGGCAGCTCTCCAACCTGCGCCAGCAGGCGATCGCGCTCGGCCTCGGCGAGAAGTTCGAGCAGATCGAGGACATGTACGCCGCGGCCAACCAGATCCTCGGCCGCGTCCCCAAGGTCACCCCGTCCTCGAAGGTCATCGGCGACCTGGCGCTCTCGCTCGTCGCGGCGGGTGCCGACCCGGCCGCGTTCGAGGCCGACCCTGCTGCGTACGACATCCCGGCTTCGGTCATCGGCTTCCTCAACGGGGAGCTCGGCGACCCGCCGGGCGGCTGGCCCGAGCCGTTCCGCAGCAAGGCCATCGCCGGCCGCACCTGGAAGGAGCCGTCGCCGAGCCTGTCCGCCGAGGACGCCGCCGGGCTGGTCTCCGACCGTCGCGGCACGCTCAACCGGCTGCTGTTCCCCGGTCCGACGAAGGACTTCATCGAGGCGCGCTCGAAGTGGGGCGACGTCTCGGTGATCTCGACGCTCGACTACCTCTACGGCCTGCGCGAGGGTGAGGAGCACGTCGTCGAGCTCGACGAGGGCAAGACCGTGATCTTCGGTCTCACCGCGATCTCCGAGCCCGACGAGCGCGGCATCCGCACCGTCATGGCGACCATCAACGGCCACCTGCGTCCGATCGGGGTGCGTGACCGCTCCGTCGCCGCGGAGGTCGCCGCGGCCGAGAAGGCCGACCCGGCCGTTCCCGGCCAGGTCGCCGCGCCGTTCCAGGGCGTCGTCACCGTCACCGTCGCGGCGGGCGAGTCGGTCAAGGCCGGCGACACCGTCGCGACCATCGAGGCGATGAAGATGGAGGCCGCCATCACCGCGCCCATCGACGGCACGGTCTCGCGTCTCGCGTTCTCCGGCACGCAGGCCGTCGACGGCGGCGACCTGGTGCTCGTGCTCGGCTGAGCCGAGACGTCAGCCGCGTCGGCCGAGACGGCACTTCGGTGCCATCTCGGCCGACGCACGCGCCTTCTCGGCAGGGTCAGACCGCGGCGTACGCCTCGACCCAGTCCTCCGCATGCAGATCCCGCGGCAGCACGGGCCGTTGGGAGCGCCGGCGCCGCCGGGCGATCCGGTCGGCGAGCTGACCGGGTACGCCGTTGCGGCGCAGGATCTCGGCGATCCCACGGCCCCGGCTGCTGAAGACCCGCGCCACCCACGACTGGAAGTCGCGGCGCGCCGACTCGGGGAGCAACGGCTCCCGTCGTCGGTCGACGAGCAGCAGCCCGCCGTCGACGTTCGGCCGCGGGCGGAACGCGGTCGACGGGACCCGCCGGTCGAGGGTGAAGGTGAACCACGGCCACCACTGCGCGGTGAGCTGGGTGGTGCCGCCGACGCCTGCACGCTTGCGAGCGACCTCCCACTGGGTGAGGAGCACGGCATGGCGCCACGTCGTCGAGGCCAGCAGGTGGCGCAGGATCGGTGTGGTCAGGTGGAACGGGACGTTGGACACGATGACCGCGTCCTGCGGTGGCGCGTGTCGCAGGATGTCGCCTTCGGCGATACACACGTGCGTACCGATCCGCCGGCGCAGCTCGGCCGCGCGGCGGGAGTCGATCTCGACCCCCTGCAGCGGTCGGCCCAGCTCGGCCAGCGCCAGAGTGACCGCACCGTTGCCGGTGCCCCACTCGACCAGCGGACCCTGCCGCTGCGAGGCGAGATGGACGATGCGGTCGAGGACCGCCTTGTCGGTGAGAAAGTTCTGGCCGAGCTCGTGCCGGCCAGGGCGTACGTCGGGCATGGATGCTCCTCGAGACAGAAGGAGCCGGGCGGCATGCGGGTAGCACTCGAGAGCCGCCCGGCAGGGTGCCAGGTGGCGGCGCGAATGCGACGAGTGCTTCGGTGGGATCCGCGCCGTCAGCGGCGGCGGATCCGGACGAACATCGTCATGCAGCAGTTACCCATGGCGGTCACGCTAGCGAAGCCGCGGCCCCGCTCGCACACCGTTTATCGGCGGCCGAATCTGCAGTTGTGGGCGACGAAACTGTCGTTTCGTCGCCCACAACTGCGATCTCGGCCGCCAGAAGTGCCGTCTCGGCCTGCGGGGGCGACTACTCGACGTGGTGGAGGCGGCGGGCGGCCTCGGCTGTGGAGCCGGAGATCGACGGGTAGACGGTGAAGGTGTTGGCGATCTGGTCGACGGTCAGGCCGGTGGAGACCGCGAGGGTGATCGGGTGGATGAGCTCGGAGGCGCGCGGGCCGACGACGACGCCGCCGATGACGACACCGGTGCCGGGGCGAGAGATGAGCTTCACGAAGCCGTCGGTGATGCCCTGCATCTTCGCCCGCGGGTTGCCCTTGAGGTCGAGGCGCAGGGTGTCGGCGACGACCTCGCCGGAGTCGACCTGGGCCTGGGAGTAGCCCACCGTGGCGATCTCGGGCGCGGTGAAGACGTTGGCCGCGACCTCCTTGAGGTCCATCGGGATGACCGCGTCGCCGAGGAAGTGACGCATCGCGATCCGGCCCGCCATGGCGGCCGTCGAGGCGAGCATGAAGCCGCCGGTGCAGTCGCCGGCCGCGTACACGCCGTACGCGGAGGTGCGCGACACCTTGTCGGTGCGGATGAACCCGCCCTCGTCGAGCTCGATGCCGGCCTCCTCGAGGCCGAGGCCCTCGGTGTTGGGGATCGAGCCGAGCGCGAGGATGCAGTGGCTGCCGGTGACCTCGCGGCCGTCGGTCAGCCGCACCGTGACCTCGTCGCCGTCGCGCGACACCGACTCCATCCGCGACTTGCTGAGGATGTTCATGCCCTGACGCTCGAGTACGTCCTGGAGGACCGTCGCCGCGTCCGCGTCCTCACCGGGGAGCACCCGGTCGCGCGAGGAGACCAGGGTGACCTGGGAGCCGAGGTTGAGGTAGGCGCTGGCGAACTCAGCACCCGTGACGCCCGAGCCGACCACGATCATGTGGGAGGGCAGCTCGTCGAGGTCGTAGACCTGCTCCCAGGTCAGGATCCGCTCGCCGTCCGGCTGCGCGGTCGGCAGCACCCGCGGCCGGGCGCCGGTGGCGATCAGGACGGCGTCGCTCTCGATCGCCTCTTCGGCGTCGTCCTCGGTCCAGGTGGCGATCACCTGACGCTTGTCGGCATCGATGCGCCCGGTGCCCTTGACGATCCGGATCCCACGGCGGGCCAGCCGGCTCTCGATGTCGCTCGACTGGGCGAGCGCGAGCGACTTGACCCGCTTGTTGACGACCCCGAGGTCGGCGTAGAGCTCGGTGGCCGGGTCGCCCTGGTGGTCGCGGAAGTGGATGCCGAGGTCGCGGGCGAGCGTCATGTCGGACATCAGCTCGGCGGTGGCGATCAGGGTCTTGCTCGGCACGCAGTCGGTCAGCACTGCGCTGCCGCCGAGACCGTCACGGTCGACGACCGTCACCTCCGCCCCGAGCTGCTGCGCGACCAGCGCCGCCTCGTATCCGCCTGGACCCCCACCAATGATCGTCACCCGCGCCATGGGCCGCATTCTTCCACGCCCCTGGAGGGGCAGAGTCAGCCCATCGTCTTCTGACCGTCGATGGTCTCCCGGATGATGTCGGCGTGGCCGGCGTGCTGGGCGGTCTCGGCCAGGATGTGGGCGAACGCGCGACGGTTGGACCAGCGCGCGCCGGCCTCGAACCACGGCGCCTCGGGAAGCGGGTGGTCCGCGTCGAGGTCGACGGTGCGGATCAGCTCGTCGGTGGCCGCGGCCACCTCCTCGTACCGCGCGAGGACACCGTCCAGCGTCTCGTCCTCGGCGAGCAGGAAGTCGGCGGCGAACTCGGCGAACTTCTCCGGGGTGAGCTCCTGGGCCACCGGGCCGCGGACGATGAAGTCGGCCCATCCCCGCTCGGTGGCGGCGACGTGCTTGACCAGGCCGCCGAGGCTGAGCTCGGAGGCGGTCGGCGTGAGCCGGGCCTGCTCGTCGGTCAGGTTGCGGACGGCGAAGCGCAGGAAGCCGCGGTGCTTGGCCAGCGTCTCCAGCAGGTCGGAGCGCTCGCGGGCTGAGGTGGACGTGGCGGGCGCGGCGGTGGCGGTCATGACATGGACTCCTTGGTCGTGTTTCCCTCTGACACCCACCACGCTAGGAGGCTTTCAGGTCAGTTTCTGTCCGCTTTGAAACCGGGGTCGGAAAAGAATCCGAGGGCCATTACCCTGCTGGGATGACGAGCCCCGCGAACCCGATCCGGAGCGACGCGGTCCGCAACCGCGACCTCCTCGTCGCCGCCGGCCGCGAGGTGCTCGCCGAGCAGGGCCTCGACGCCCCGATGTCCGCGGTCGCCAAGCGCGCCGGGGTCGGCCAGGGCACCCTCTACCGGCACTTCCCCGACCGGCTCAGCCTGGCCAGTGCAGTGCTGGAGGAGAACGTACGCGACATCGAGCAGGTCGCCGCCCGCCCCGAGGCGACGCTGGCCGACGTGCTCGGCGTGGTCACCTGGCAGATGGTCCGCTCGACCGCCTTCGTCGGCATCGTCCGGCTCGGAGGTGAGGCCAGCTCGCAGCACCTGGCCGATCGCGTACACACCGCCATCGACGGCCTCCCCGAGGAGACCCACGGCACCGACGACGTCATGCTCGCCATCGCGATGGTCTCCGGCGCAGTGCACGGACCGACTCCGGAGGCCCGTGAGGCCGCCGTCCGCCGGGCCTGGGACCTGCTCGGGATCGAGATCGGCCCGGTCACGCCGGGGGTCTAGAGACGCGACGAGGCCCGGACCCGCGGTCGTGCGGATCCGGGCCTCGTACGGGAGATCAGAAGTTGATCATGTGACCCGCGATGCCGTGGACGGCCTCCTTGACCGCCTCGGAGAGCGTCGGGTGGGCGAAGATGTTGCGCGAGATCTCGTCGGCGGTGAGGTCCCACTGCTGCGCGAGGGTCAGCGCCGGGAGCTGCTCGGTGACGTCGGGGCCGATCATGTGGGCACCGAGGAGCTCGTTGTGCTCGGCGTCGGCGACGATCTTCACGAAGCCGACCGCGTCGCCCAGGCCCTGGGCCTTGCCGTTGGCCGAGAACGGGAAGGACGCGACCTTGACGTCGTAGCCCTTCTCCTTGGCCTGCGCCTCGGAGTAGCCGAAGGAGGCGATCTGCGGCTGGCAGTAGGTCGCCCGCGGGACCATGTCGAAGTTGATCTCCATGGTCTCGGCACCGGCGATGGTCTCGGCGGCGACGATGCCCATGGCCTCGGCCACGTGGGCGAGCATGAACTTCCCGGTGCAGTCACCGATGGCGTACACGTTCTCGATGTTGGTGCGGCCACGGCCGTCGACCGCGATGGCCTTGCGCTCGGTGAGCTCGACGCCGACGTTCTCCAGGCCGTAGCCCTCCACCCGCGGCGCGAAGCCGAAGGCGGCCAGGAACTTGTCGGCCTCGAGGACGGTCTCGTCGCCACCGGCGGCCGGCGCGACGGTCACCTTCACGCCCGAGCCGGTGTCCTCGACACCCTTGACGGCGGTCGAGGTGAGGACCTTGACGCCCAGCTTCTTGTAGTGCTTGGCCAGCTCCTTGGACACGTCGGCGTCCTCGGTGGGCACCATCCGGTCGAGGAACTCGACGATGGTGACGTCGACGCCGAAGTTCTTCAGGACGTACGCGAACTCCACGCCGATCGCGCCGGAGCCGCCGATCACGATGGACTTGGGCAGGTTGGCGTCGAGGATCTGCTCCTCGTAGGTGACGATGTTCTGGCCGTTCGGCACGACACCCGGGACGCTGCGGACCGTGGCGCCGGTGGCGATGATCAGGTTGTCGAAGGTGTAGTCGGTGTTGGCACCGTCCTTCGCGACCGTGATCGACTTCGGGCCGGTCAGCGTGCCCCAGCCGTCGATCTCGGTGATCTTGTTCTTCTTCATCAGGAAGTGGACGCCCTTGACGATCCCGGCGCTCACCTGGCGGGAGCGCGCGTGGGTCGGCCCGAAGGACATCGTGGCGTCACCCTCGATCCCGAACTTCTGCTTCTCCTTCGGGTCGTTGAGGGTGTGGGCCAGCTCCGCGTTCTTCAGCAGCGCCTTGGACGGGATGCACCCGACGTTGAGGCAGACACCGCCCCAGTACTTGTCTTCGACGACGGCGACGGACTTGCCGAGCTGAGCGGCACGGATGGCGGCGACGTAGCCACCGGGGCCAGCGCCGAGGACGAGAACATCAAAGTGGGTCACGGCTACCAGAGTAGTCCGCCGTTAGCAGATAGATCCCAAGCGGGTGAGGACTGGGCGGTAACCTCGTGACCCGTGACTCTCTATGCGGCCTATGGCGTCAATCTCGACCCGGCGCTGATGAGTGAGCGGTGCCCGCACTCGCCGTTGCGCACGACCGGTTGGCTCGACGGTTGGCGGCTCACCTTCGGTGGCGAGGACAACGTGCTCGGCGACGGTCCGACGACCACGATCGTGCCGGACCCGTTCGAGCAGGTCTTCGTCGCGGTCTACGACGTCGTCGACCAGGACATGGAGGCCCTGGAGAAGTGGGAGCTGGCCGACATCGGCCTCTACTTCAAGACCAAGGTGCGCATCTCCGCGCTCGCCGGGGAGCTGCTCTGCGAGACCTATGTCCTGGACACGTACGAGGGTGGCATCCCGGACGCCCGCCATCTGGGTGCGCTGGCCGATGCCGCCGAGGCGGCCGGGGCGCCGGACGACTACGTGCATGCGCTGCGTACGCGTCCGTGCAGGTCCAACGACTGACCGCGTCTAGACTCAGCGAGTGACCACGCCTTACGAACTCGCCAAGGAAGCCGCCGCCGCGCTCGCGGAGAAGACCGGCGTCGAGAAGCACGACATCGCGCTGGTGCTGGGCTCGGGCTGGCTGCCCGCCGTCGACGCGCTCGGCGAGGACTACACCGAGATCGCCACCACCGACCTGCCCGGCTTCAGCGCCGCCGCGGTCGCCGGTCACAGCGGCAAGATCCGCTCGATCCGGTCGGCTTCCGGGCAGAACCTGCTGGTCTTCCTGAGCCGCACGCACTACTACGAGGGCAAGGGCGTCGCCGCCGTGGTCCACCCGGTCCGCACCGCGGCCGCGGCCGGCTGCGAGACCATCGTGCTCACCAACGGCTGCGGCGGGCTCAACCCGTCCTGGTCGCCGGGCACCCCGGTCCTGATCCGCGACCACATCAACCTGACCGCGACGTCGCCGCTGGTCGGGGCCAACTTCGTCGATCTCACCGACCTCTACTCCGCGCGGCTGCGCGGACTCGCCAAGGAGGTCGACGCCACGCTGGACGAGGGTGTGTACGTCCAGTTCCCCGGCCCCCACTACGAGACCCCGGCCGAGGTGAAGATGGCCGGGATCCTCGGCGGCGACCTGGTCGGCATGTCGACCACCCTCGAGGCGATCGCGGCCCGCGAGGCCGGCATGGAGATCCTCGGGATCTCGCTGGTCACCAACCTGGCCGCCGGCATCTCCGACCAGCCGCTCGACCACGCCGAGGTCCTCGAGGCCGGCCGCAACGCCGCCACCCGGATGGGCGCACTTCTCGGCGACCTGTTGCCCAAGATCTGAGCCTCTGGGCACCCGATGACCTAGGGTCGGATCCATGGTCCCCACCGATCAATCCGCGCTTGTCGTCCTGGCCCGGGAATGGCTCGCCGACGACCCCGACGCCCAGACCCGCGCTGAGCTCGAGGCCCTGCTGTCCTCCACCGACCCGAGCGCGATCGCCGAGCTGGCCGACAGGTTCTCGGGCACGCTGCAGTTCGGGACCGCCGGGCTGCGCGGGGCGCTGGGCGCCGGGCCGAACCGGATGAACCGGGTGGTCGTGATCAAGGCCGCCGCAGGACTGGCTCGCTACCTGCTCGCCACCGGCGCGCAGGGGCCGGTGGTGATCGGCTACGACGCGCGGCACAACTCCGACGTCTTCGCCCAGGACACCGCCGAGGTGATGACGGGCGCGGGTCTGCACGCGCTGGTGATGCCGCGCTCGCTGCCGACCCCGGTGCTGGCCTACGCGGTCAAGGCCCTGGACGCGAGCGCCGGCGTGATGGTGACCGCCAGCCACAACCCGCCGCAGGACAACGGCTACAAGGTCTACCTCGGTGACGGTTCGCAGATCGTGCCGCCGGCCGACATCGAGATCGCCAGGCGGATCGCGGCGGTCGACAAGGTGAGCTCGGTCCCGCAGGGGCCGGCCGGCCAGACGATCAGCGAGGACCTGGTCGACAGCTACCTCGACACGGTCGTCGGGCTCCTCGACGAGGCCGGTCCCCGTGACCTCAGGACGGTCTACACCCCGCTGCACGGCGTCGGCGGCGACCTGGTGCACCTGGCGATGAAGTTCGCCGGCTTCCCCGACCCGGTCGTGGTCAAGGAGCAGGAGCGCCCCGACCCCGACTTCCCGACCGTCGCCTTCCCCAACCCGGAGGAGCCCGGTGCGATGGACCGGGCGATGGCGCTGGCCGGCAAGAAGGGCGCCGACCTCGTCATCGCCAACGACCCCGACGCCGACCGCTGCGCCGCCGCGATCCCGGTCGGCAAGAAGTGGCGGATGCTGACCGGTGACGAGGTCGGTGTGCTGCTGGCGACCCACCTGATCAACAAGGGCGTGACCGGGACGTACGCCGCCTCGATCGTCTCCTCCTCGCTGCTCGGCAAGATCGCCGCCGCCGCCGGGCAGCCCTACACCGAGACGCTCACCGGCTTCAAGTGGATCTCGCGTGCGCCGGGGCTCGTGTTCGGCTACGAGGAGGCGCTGGGCTACTGCGTCGACCCCGAGCACGTACGCGACAAGGACGGCATCTCGGCGCTCCTGCTCCTGTGCGAGCTGGCCGCGTCGCTCAAGGCGGAGGGCCGCAGCCTGGCCGACCTGCTCGACGAGATCGCGGTCGACCACGGTCTGCACGCCACCAGCCAGCTCTCCATCCGGCTCGAGGACCCGGCCCAGATCGCGGCCGCGACGCAGCGGCTCCGCGACCGGCCGGTGACCGCGCTGGCCGGTGCCGCCGTGCAGCAGCTCGACGACCTCACCACCGGGATCGGTGGCCTGCCGCCGACCGACGGCATCCGCTACCAGCTCGCCGGCGGGTCGCGGGTGATCGTGCGGCCCAGCGGCACCGAGCCCAAGATCAAGTGCTACCTCGAGGTCGTGCAGCCGGTCGCCGACGTGTCGGCGCTGGCGGAGGCGCGTGCCGACGCCGAGATCGCCCTCGGTGCGCTCAAGGTCGACATCCGCGCGGCGATGGGACTCTAACTTCGCCGCTGGTCGAGCCGCGAGCGCCAGCGAGCGTGTCGAGACCAACACAGTTCCCTCGGCGCTCGATAGGACCGTGTTGGTCTCGACACGCCTTCGCCTAGCGGCTCCGGCGGCTCGACCAGCGTTGTCAGAGGACGAGCAGGACCGCGAAGACGACGGCCACCACGAGGGTGGCCCCGATCAGCGGCCAGTCCCAGCTGCGGCGTACGTCCTCGGCGAGGGCGAACTGCTCGTCGGAGTCGCGCTTGATCCCGCGCCGGTCCCGGGCGTCCTGGGCCAGCCCGTTGAGGCGGTCCTCGACGAAGTCGGCGTGGTTGCTCAGCGGCTTGTGCTCGCGCTTGGCACCCTTGACCGCCTCGCGCAGCGGGCGCCCGACAGCGCCGCTGACGAAGGTGCGGCCGCCGGCGTAGGCGCCGAGGGTGCGGCCGACCGAGACGCTCTCCAGGGCAGCCATCGGGAAGCGCACCGTGGAGTAGAGGTGGTGGAGCACGAAGTCGCCCTCGCTGACACCGACCTTGGTGCGGAAGAACGCGGCGTACGCCACCAGCGCGAAGAGCACGCCGCCGGCGGTGGTCTCGGGGTGCCAGCCGGTGGCCGCGTCGATCACGATGATCGCGATCGCGGCCCCTGCGGAGAGGAAACCCCAAGCGGTGCTGCTGGAGTTGCGGAACCACTCCTCGGGCTGATCGTCAGTCACGGCGCAAACATTAGCCCGCGACCCGAGAATGCCTATGCTGAGGCCGTGCCTACCTCCACAGAGATCGCCAAGCTGATCGACCACACCCTCCTCAAGCCCGAGGCGACGCACGCCGACGTCGAGGCGCTGATCGTGGAGGCCGCCGAGCTCGGCACCTACTCGGTGTGCGTCTCCCCCTCGATGCTGCCGGTGACGGCGCCGGCCGAGCTGAAGCTCGCGGTGGTGTGCGGCTTCCCGAGCGGCAAGCACATCTCCGCGGTCAAGGCCGCCGAGGCGGCGGCCGCGGTCGAGGCCGGTGCGGACGAGATCGACATGGTCATCGACATCGGCGCCGCGAAGGAGAAGCGCTATGCCGACGTGGAGGCCGACATCGCCGCCGTCCGCGCCGCGGCTCCGTCCCCGACGGTGCTGAAGGTGATCATCGAGTCGGCCGCTCTCGAGGACGACGAGATCATCGGCACCTGCCAGGCCGCCGTCCGTGCCGGCGCCGACTTCGTGAAGACGTCCACCGGCTTCCACCCCGCCGGCGGCGCGACCGTCCACGCGGTGGAGCTGATGCGCAAGACCGTCGGTCCCGACGTCGGTGTCAAGGCCTCGGGCGGCGTACGCACCATGGAGCAGGCCGAGCAGATGATCGCCGCCGGCGCCAACCGGCTCGGCGTCTCCGGCTCGCGCGCGCTGCTGGCCGGGGCGCCAGGATCGGGTTCCGGCGCCGGCTACTGAGTGCCGGCTACGGGGTTTCGAGCGCTCTCGGGGAGAATGCTCCGGTGCGTGCTCAGGTCATCGTCCTCGCCGGCCCTTCCGGGGCCGGCAAGTCCCGTCTCGCCGAGCGGCTGGGCCTGCCGGTCCTCCGCCTGGACGACTTCTACAAGGACGGCTCCGACCCCTCGCTCCCCCGGATCACCGAGGGCCCGAACGCCGGGCTGGTCGACTGGGACCACCCCGACTCCTGGCTCCCCGCCGACGCGGTGAAGGCGATCGCCACGCTCTGCGAGACGGGCACCGCCGACGTACCCGTCTACGACATCGCCCACGACGGTCGCACCGGCTGGCAGGAGCTGACGCTCGGGGACGAGCGGTTCTTCGTCGCCGAGGGGATCTTCGCCCAGGACATCGTGGCCGAGTGCCGTGACGCGGGGCTGCTGGCCGCGGCGTACTGCGTCACCCAGTCGCCGACGGTGACCTTCTGGCGCCGGCTGACCCGCGATCTGCGCGAGCACCGCAAACCACCGTTCGTGCTGGTCAAACGGGGCCTGGCGCTGATGCGCGCGCAGCCGCAGGTCGTGGCCGACGCGGTCGCGAAGGGCTGCACCGCGGTCTACCCGAAGCACGGCTACCTCGCGATCCGGCGCCTCATAGAGCCGCGTACGCGTCCTTGATCTCGTGGATCAGGTCGACCCGCTCGTCGTAGGGCAGGAACGCGGACTTCATCGCGTTGGTCGTCAGCCGCTGGAGCTCGGGCAGCCCCCAGCCGAAGGCCTCCACGATCCCGGCCATCTCCGCCGACATCGAGGTGCGTGACATCAGCCGGTTGTCGGTGTTGATCGTGACCCGGAACCCGAGGTCGTAGAGCAGCCCGATCGGGTGCTCGGCGATCGACTTCGCGGCCCCGGTCTGCACGTTGGAGCGCGGGCAGAGCTCGAGCGGGATCCGCCGGTCCCGGACGTACGAGGCGAGCCGCCCGAGCCGCGGCGCCTCGCCCTCCTCGAGGGTGATGTCGTCGACGATGCGTACGCCGTGACCGAGCCGGTCGCAGCCGCACGGGTGCACCGCCTCCCAGATCGAGGGCAGCCCGAAGCCCTCGCCGGCGTGGATGGTGAAGCGCATGTTGTCGGCGGCCAGCTGCTCGAACGCCGCCAGGAATCGGCTCGGGGGGAAGCCCTTCTCCGGCCCGGCGATGTCGAAGCCGGCGACGCCACGGTCGCGCCAGGTCACCGCGAGCTCGGCGATCTCGGCGGCACGAGCGGCCTGCCGCATGGCGGTGAGCAGCTGACGTACGACGATCTTCCTGCCGGTCGCCGCGACCGCCGCCGTGCCCTCGTCGAACCCGGTCTGGACGGCCGCGACGACCTCGTCGAGCTCGTGACCGTTGGCCAGATGGAGCTCGGGGGCCCAGCGGACCTCCGCGTAGACGACCCCGTCCTCGGCCAGGTCCTCGACGCACTCGCGGGCCACCCGGGTCAGCGCGGGCACGGTCTGCATGACCGCCAGCGTGTGCGCGAAGGTGTCCAGATAACGCTCCAGCGAGCCCGAGTCGGCGCTGGTCACGAACCATTCCTCCAGCGCGACCGGGTCGTCCTGGGTCCCCTCCGGAAGCTGGTGGCCCACCTCGGCGGCGAGCTCGATGAGGGTCGAAGGACGTACGCCACCGTCGAGGTGGTCGTGGAGCAGCACCTTCGGCGCGGCCTTGATCTGCATGTCGGACGGTTTCATGGGCCTATTGTTCCCTATCGGACTAGATTCCGGGGGTGCGCAAATTCACCACTCTCGAAGAAGTCTCCGCCGCCGCAGGCACCGAGATCGGCACCGGCGAATGGCTGCAGGTCGACCAGGAGCGCGTCAACGCGTTCGCCGACGCCACCGGCGACCACCAGTGGATCCACGTCGACGAGGAGCGGGCCAAGGACGGTCCGTTCGGCGGCACCATCGCCCACGGCTACCTGACGCTATCGCTGATCCCCTACCTCGGCCTGAGCGTCTACTCGCTGGAGACGCCGGGGGCGAAGCTCAACTACGGCCTCAACAAGGTGCGTTTCCCCACGCCCGTCCTGGTCGGCTCCCGCATCCGTCCGGTCATCTCCTTCGGCGACGTCACCGAGCTGCCGACCGGGCTGCAGCTCGTCGTGAAGACCACGATCGAGATCGAGGGCTCCGCCAAGCCGGCATGTGTCGCCGAGTCGGTCGTCCTGCTCCTCGAGGACTGAGGACCGCGAGGGGCGCGGCCCCGCGCCGAACGCGTCGGTGCACAGCTGGACGAGGTGGCGTACGCCGGGCATCCCGAGCGCCCAGCCGGCCATCGCCCAGCGCAGGTCGATGTGGTTCAGGGCGCGGGCGACCGCGGCCACGCCGCTGGCTCTGACGCCCGCGGACTCGTACGTCACCCGGTAGAGCACCTCGGGGTGCTCGGCCGCCGGTCTGATCTCGAGCCCGTGCAGGTCGTGCCGGAGGAACCAGCGGCCGACCTCCGAGCAGATCCCGCAGTCGGCGGCCACCCACAGGGTCGCCCGGCCGGCCGCCCCGTCGGGCACCGCCGGGCGCCATCGCGGGACCCACGACGGGACCGTGGAGCGGTAGGCGACCCACCGGTCACCGAAGGCCTCCCGCAGCTGGGCGCCCTCGTGCCAGGCGGCCAGTCCTGCTGAATAGGCGAATGCCGCGACGGCCGGGACCAGCAGCCGCGGATCGCCGAAGGTGACTGCCAGGGCGACGAAGACCAGCACCATGCTGATCTGCATCGGGTTGCGGACGTAGGCGTACGGACCGGACGTGACGAGCCGGTCGGGCGGGTCGTACGGCAGCGGGGTACCCCTCCCGACGATGGCCAGCTCGCGCATCGCCGCGACGCTCGGCAGCGCACAGACGACGGCGATCTGGACACCGGCAGAGGTGACCAGGTCGGGCCAGCGCGGCTCGGGCGCGAGGACTGCCAGCGGACCGCCGACGATGAGGCTGCCGGCGACCAGTGCCTGCGCCCAGCCGCGGACCACGACGTGGCGGTCGAGCAGGGTCCAGCGGGCCAGGACCATGGCAGGAACCAGCACGACAGCGACGGCGAGGAGCTCGCCGACGAGCCAGGCCTCGCCGAGACCGACAGCCGGATGGGCCAGCGGCATCGCGCCCAGGTCGAGCCAGACCAGCCCGGCCGCGATCCCGACCGCCGGCCAACCCGACCGCAGCAGGAGCGCCGGCAGCGCACCCCACAGCACCGCCCACGCCAGCCACAGGTCGACGGCGATCCCCTGCCACACGGCTCCGTCGACGTCGAAGACCCACCAGCCCAGCCGCTGTGCGAGCAGGTTGACCGGGAGCAGCGCCAGGAGCGCCCACACCGAGGCGACGATCGTCGCGGCCAGCTCGCGATGGGTCGGCGGGCGCCACACGCACAGCACCACGACCGCGACGACCGGCAGGGCGAGCCCCAGGCTGCGTACAAGGGCAGGGTCGGTGCTCATCGTCCTCACCGGCTCGCCGCGGCGGCGAAGGTGTCGGCGAGGTAGTCGGCCGCGAGGCCGGTGGTGTGCTGCTGGAGCGGTCCGAAGTACCACGACGGGTCGTAGGTGCGCGCCCAGTCGAGGGTCCAGGTGGTCTCCGTCCGGTCGCCGGCCCGGTGCCACTCGACGGTCGCGGTCCGCAGGTCCATCCACCGCGACAGCGTGCTGTCGGCGGTGACCTCGAAGACGACACGCCCGGAGGCGCTCTCGACCTCGGACTCCGTGACGCGCAGCGTCATCGACCGCGGCGTCGGCTCGGCGCCGATCCCGAGCGACTTGCGGTCGTTGAACCTCACGACTCGGTGGTCACCGACCTCCAGCCCGGACCCGGTCGCCGAGACCGGCCGCGGGAAGGGCACGGTCTTCAGCAGGACGGCGTCGAAGGGACCGTACGCGGGTGGGGCGGCCAGCGCCGCGGCGTACTCCTCCGGGGTGGCCTCGACCATGACCGTCGCGGAGGCGGCCGACTCGCGCGGCAGATAGCTCACCCCGGCGACGCCCTCGACGAGGGCGGCCGCGAGCAGCGGGACGGCGACGACGGCATGGTGATGCTTCCATGCAGGCGTGGTCAGCGCGGTCACGATCCAGGCGATCAGGGCGGCCACACCGTAGATCAGCGGCGCGGCCATCACCAGGCAGACGACGCCCTCGTCCAAGAGCGGTCCGGCCAGCGCGAGCCCGACCGTGGTGACGGCGAGCGTCAGCCCGACGGCGCTGCGTGGCCGGGCGGTGAGCACCACGGTCACCGCGATCAGCGCCGGGATGCCGACGTAGAACATCGCAGTCTGCTCCAGGCCGCCGGCAGCGAGCGCCTTGGCGACCAGGATCGCGCAGAAGACGGCGAGCAGGTACGCGGCGAGAACGAGGCGCGCACGGCTCGGTCTCCTTTCCTCGCGGGGGTCGTCAGTCATCGTCCGGCTCCTTGATCGCTAGGTTTAATCACTTGATTAAAGCGTACGATGAACCCATGCCGCCACGGAAGCGAACGACCGGAACCGAGAAGAGCAGCGAGGAGACCCGCCAACGCCTGCTCGACGCCGCCGACGAGGTGCTGCGGGAGAAGGGGTACGCCGGGGCCTCGGCGCGCAACATCGCCACCGCCGCCGGAGTCACCTCGGCGCTGGTCTTCTACCACTTCGGCGGCGTCGACCAGCTCCTGCTGGCAGCGCTCGACCGCGACACCGCCGGGCGGATGGAGGTCCACGGCGCGACGATGGCGGAGGTGCGTACGGTCGAGGAGTTCGCCGCCGCGGCGGTCACGATCTACCGCACCGACCTGGAGCGCGGGTCGCTGGCGAAGTTCAGCGAGATGGTGGCGGCCGCGGTCACCAACGAGGACCTCCGCAAGGAGATCACCGAGCGCGCCGAGCCGTGGCTCGACTTCGTCGCCGAGCACTGGGACCGCGTCACGCGGGGCACGCCGTTGGGCAAGCTGCTGCCCGCGCGCGACGTGGCGAACGCTGCGCTGACCTTCTACCTCGGGGTCAACCTGTTCTCCGTGATCGATCCCGACAGGCAGCGCACCGAGGACGTCTTCGCCCTCGCCCAGCGGCTGGCGCCCCGCGCGAAGCTGCTGACGATGAAGCTCCCCGGTCGGCGATAGGGCTCAGGAGTAGTCGGCCCACAGACGCTGCGTCGCGCCGTCGACGGTCATCTCCCCACCGTACGGCAGGATCCACTGCGGTCGGGTGTGGCCGAACGGTGGACCGACGACGACCACGGCTTCCGGGTTGTAGCGGTGCACCGTCTCGATCGCCGCGTCTCGCTGCTCGGCGCGCTTGGCGGCACGCTCCTCGGCGGTGGGCTGTCGCTCGAAGTCGGAGGTCGGCGGCCGCGCGACGACGACCGCGTCGATCGCCTCGAGCAGGCCGCGCTCGCCCAGCGACCGCGTGATCCAGGCGAACTCGCGCGCCGGGATGAGCTCCTCGGAGGTCTCGAGCAGGAGTACGCCACCCTCGAGCACTCCCGGATCGGCCGGGAAACGCCCGGCGGTGAGCGCCCACTGGAGGATCTCGATGCAGCCGCCCCAGGTGCGGCCGGTCACTGTACGGGCGGGCCCCGCCCAGACCCACGGCTCGGTCGCCTCACGCTCGCCGTACTCGGTCAGCGCACGCGGGTCGTTCCAGTCGCGGCCGATGTCCTCGGACTCCCCCGGCTCGGTGATCTCGAGCGTCCCGCCGGTGAGGAGCGCCGCCTTCAGCGAGGCCTCGTGGACCGGGTCGAGTCCTGGGCCGGGCCCGAGATGGACCTGCGTCGACCCGCCGTGGAACGCGGCGACGCCGTTGGTCCACAGCCAGTTGAGAAGGTTGGTGTTGTCGCTGTAGCCGAGGAACGGCTTCGGGTCCTTGCGGACCAGGTCCGCGTCGAGGTGCGGGATCACCGTGATCTGGTCCTCGCCGCCGATCGTCGCCAGCACCGCCCGGATCTCCGGGTCGGCGAACGCGGCGTTCACGTCCGCCGCCCGCTCCTGCGCCGTCGCGCCCAGCTTCCGGGTCGACGGGTATTCCACCGGCACCAACCCGGTCACCTCGGTCAGCCGCGCCAGCGCCTGCTCGTGGATCGCCGGCGCCACCCCCGGCGCCGCGAACGAGGGTGACAGCACGGCGACCTTGTCGCCCGCGACGGCCTTGGGTGGCTTGACGATCTCCATGACCGAAGTCTGGCCGTGCGGTGGCCGGCGGTGCCAACTGTTATCGGTCCGACCCCCGGCAGGCGAGGTGTGACACGCTGTTACACCGACTATCCGGTCGTTCTGAGAGGGCGAGTAGTCCCACGAACGACGTGTTACAGCCCGCGGAGGCGCACACGGCGCCGGCCTCGCGACTCGACCAGCGGTGCGGATCAGCTGATGCGGTCGAGGATCAGCGGCGTCGCCTCGTACGCAGCCCCGTCCCCGATCTCGTAGCCACCCTCCAGCGCGGCCAGCGCCCGGTCGAAGCGCTCGGGCGTGTCGGTGTGGAGCGTGAACAGGGGCGCACCAGCAGTGACCGAGTCACCCGGGCGAGCGTGCCAGGTGACCCCGGCTCCGGCCTGGACGGCGTCCTCCTTGCGCTCGCGACCGGCACCGAGACGCCAGGCGGCGAGGCCGACGGCCATCGCGTCGAGCCGGGTCAGCACACCCGAGGTCGGCGCGGTGACCACGTGGGTCTCGCGCGCGACCGGAAGCGGTGCCGACGGGTCGCCGCCCTGGGCCGAGATCATCGCGCGCCAGGCGTCCATGGCCTTGCCGGAGGCGAGCACGTCGGCCGGATCCGGACCGGACACGCCGGCGGCCGTCAGCATCTCCCGGGCCAGCGCGACGGTGAGCTCGACGACGTCGGCAGGGCCGCCGCCGGCGAGGACCTCGACGGACTCGGTGACCTCGATCGCGTTGCCCGCGGTCAGACCGAGCGGCGTGGCCATGTCGGTCACGAGCGCGACCGTGTTGACCCCCGCGTCGGTGCCGAGGTCGACCATGGTGCGCGCCAGCTCCTGCGCGGAGTCGAGGGTCTTCATGAAGGCGCCGGCACCGACCTTCACGTCGAGCACGAGCGCCCCGGTGCCCTCGGCGATCTTCTTGGACATGATCGAGGAGGCGATCAGCGGGATCGACTCGACGGTGCCGGTGACGTCGCGCAGCGCGTAGAGCTTGCGGTCGGCCGGGGCCAGGCCCTCACCGGCCGCGCAGATCACCGCTCCGACCGACCCCAGCTGGGCCAGCATCTCCTCGTTGGACAGCGACGCGCGCCACCCGGGGATCGACTCGAGCTTGTCGAGCGTGCCCCCGGTGTGGCCGAGCCCGCGCCCGGACAGCTGCGGCACCGCCACCCCGCACGCGGCGACCAGCGGCGCCAGCGGCAGCGTGATCTTGTCGCCCACACCGCCGGTGGAGTGCTTGTCGGCCGTCGGCCGGTCCAGGGAGTCGAACGACATCCGCTCCCCCGACGCGATCATCGCCGCAGTCCACCGCGCGATCTCGCGCCGCGACATCCCGTTGAGCAGGATCGCCATGTTGAGCGCCGACATCTGCTCCTCGGCCACGACCCCCTGGGTGTACGCCGCGATCATCCAGTCGATCTGCGAGTCGCTCAGCTCGCCACCGTCGCGCTTGGCGAGGATCACCTCGACCGCATCATGTTCCGCCATGCGGACAGCGTAAGGCGCGACCACCGTAGGTCCCTACCGGGCGCCGTCCGGCCTGATCAGGCCAGGGCCTCCGGGCCGAAGGCGTCGGGAAGGACCTCGGACATCGGCTTCACGCCCGAGACGGTCATCAGGAGCAGGTCCGGGCCGCCGTTCTCCCAGAGGAGCTGGCGGCAGCGGCCGCAGGGCATGATGACCTCGCCGGAGCCGTTGACGCAGACGAAGTGGGTGAGCCGGCCGCCGCCGGTCATGTGCAGCGAGGAGACCAGCCCACACTCGGCGCACAGCGTGACGCCGTAGGCCGCGTTCTCCACGTTGCACCCTTGCAGCAGACGCCCGTCGTCCGCGTAGCCGGCGGCTCCGACAGGGAAGTTGGAGTAGGGCGCGTACGCACGTTTTGCGGCCTCGAGG
Organism: Nocardioides turkmenicus; assembly: GCF_011045035.1. Lineage (GTDB taxonomy): Bacteria > Actinomycetota > Actinomycetes > Propionibacteriales > Nocardioidaceae > Nocardioides > Nocardioides turkmenicus. Next base: position 85,025 of record NZ_JAALAA010000012.1, on the reverse strand, counting down.
GCATGCGCACGCAGGCCTTCCCAGTCAAAGCCGTCTGCGGCGTACGTCTGCTTCTCGGTCATGGTTCGACCTTAAAGCCTGTCCGGACATCTGGATTGGATGCCCTGAGGCTTAGGCTTCGCCCAGATCAAAAGTTGGTAACCGTTCGCGGAATCCCTGGCGTTGCTCGGTCAATGGGGAGAGCGTTCGAACATGAATGTCCTTTGCGCCGTGATTTGCGGGGCAACGACCTGGAGGCACCAGTGAAGAACACCATGAAGAAGGCCGCCGCCGGCGGCGTCGCTGCGGTCCTGTCCGCTGCCGCCCTCGCCGCGTGCGGCGAAGCGCCGTCCGAGCGCGCTGGGGAAGGCAAGAGCGACTACCTTCCCTGCATCGTCTCCGACGAGGGCGGGTTCGACGACAAGTCGTTCAACCAGCTCAGCTACGAGGGCGTGAAGGAGGCGGCCGACGAGCTTGGCTCGGACTTCAAGGACGTCGAGTCCAACAGCCCCAACGACTACACCTCCAACCTCGAGGGCCTGGTCGGTCAGGGCTGCGACACGATCGTGACCGTCGGCTTCGCGCTCTCGGCCGCGACGATCGAGTCCGCCAAGGCCAACCCCGAGACCGAGTACGTCCTGATCGACGACGCGGCCGACGCAAACTTCGACGGCAAGACCGACGCCGAGAACATCAAGCCGATCCTCTACGACACCGCGCAGGCCGCCTTCCTGGCCGGCTACGCCGCTGCCGACTACACCAAGACCGGCGTCGTCGGCACCTACGGCGGCCAGCCGTTCCCGACCGTGACGATCTTCATGGACGGCTTCAAGCAGGGCGTGGAGTACTACGCGAAGACGAAGAAGAAGGACGTCAAGGTCGTCGGCTACGAGGGCGGCGAGAAGGGCTCCTTCACCGGCGAGTTCGTCGCCAACGAGAAGGCCACCAACACCGCCCGCCAGATCATCGAGCAGAACGCCGACGTGATCCTGCCGGTCGGCGGCCCGATCTACCAGGGCGCGCTCACCGCGATCGAGGACTCCGGCAAGGAGGTCGCGCTGATCGGTGTCGACGCCGACTTCTACGAGACCGACCCGAAGACCCAGGACGTGGTCCTCACCTCGATCCTGAAGAACATGAAGACGTCGACCACCGACGTCATCCTGGCCGCCGGTGAGGACAAGTTCGACGCGACGCCGTACGTCGGCACGCTCGAGAACGAGGGCGTCGGTCTGGCGCCGTTCCACAACTTCGAGTCGAAGGTCTCCGACACTCTTCCCGCCGAGCTCGAGGAAGTGTCCGCCGGCATCGTCGACGGCTCGATCAAGGTCAACTCCTACCTGGCGAAGTGACCCACTCGGTGGCCCGCACGTCGGGGCCACCACGACGAGGGGGCCGGGCGCACCCGGCCCCCTCGCCACGTACATCTGGAATTTCTCCACCCCTGCAAGGAATGATCCCTGCCATGAGACTCGCGCTTCGAGACATCACCAAGCGCTTCGGCTCCTTGGTCGCCAACGACCACATCTCCCTGACCGTCGAGCCCGGTGAGATCCACTGCCTCCTCGGTGAGAACGGCGCGGGCAAGTCCACGCTGATGAACGTCCTCTACGGCCTCTACCAGGCCGACGAGGGCGAGATCCTCATCGACGACGAGCCGCAACACTTCAAGGGCCCCGGCGATGCGATGGCCGCCGGCATCGGCATGGTGCACCAGCACTTCATGCTCATCCCCGTCTTCACCGTCGCCGAGAACGTCATGCTCGGCCACGAGGCCACCGGGTTCGCCGGCAAGCTCGACCTCGACGCCGCCCGCAAGCAGGTCCGGGAGATCTCCGAGCGCTTCGGCTTCCACGTGGATCCCGACGCGCTCGTCGAGGATCTCCCCGTCGGCGTCCAGCAGCGGGTCGAGATCATCAAGGCGCTCTCGCGCGACGCCGAGGTGCTCGTCTTCGACGAGCCGACCGCCGTGCTGACGCCGCAGGAGACCGACGAGCTGATGGCGATCATGCGTCAGCTCAAGGAGTCCGGCACCGGCATCGTGTTCATCACCCACAAGCTGCGCGAGGTCCGAGAGGTGGCCGACCGGATCACGGTCATCCGCCGCGGCACCGTGGTCGGCGAGGCGTCCCCGGAGGCCTCCAACGCCGAGCTGGCAGCGCTGATGGTCGGACGCCCGGTCGAGCTCAAGGTGCACAAGGACCCGGCGAAGCCGGGCGAGCGCGCGCTGGTCGTCTCCGACCTCACGGTGGCCGACGAGGACGGCTACGTCCATGTCGACGGAGTCAGCTTCCACATCGACGCGGGCGAGATCCTGGCCGTCGCCGGCGTCCAGGGCAACGGTCAGACCGAGCTCACCGAGGCGATGGTCGGCCTGGCGCCGCACGTCGAGGGCTCGATCAACCTCGACGGCCGCGAGATCGTGGGCCGCTCGGTGCGCAAGGCGCTCGAGGCCGGCATCGGGTTCATCCCGGAGGACCGCCAGATCGAGGGTCTGGTCGGCAACTTCACCATCGCCGAGAACCTCATGCTCAACCGCAGCTACGACAAGCCCTTCGTCTCCCGCGGCTCGCTGAACCTCAAGAAGCTCGACACCTTCGCCAAGGAGAAGCTGGCCGAGTACGACGTACGCGCCCCCGGGGTCTCGACCCTGGCCGGGCAGCTGTCGGGCGGTAACCAGCAGAAGGTCGTCGTGGCCCGGGAGCTCTCCCGTGACCTTCGGCTCCTCGTCGCCTCACAGCCGACGCGCGGCGTCGACGTCGGGTCGATCGAGTTCATCCACAAGCAGATCGTGGCGGCACGGGACTCGGGTGTCCCGGTGCTCGTCGTATCCTCCGAGCTCGACGAGATCGCCGCTCTCGCCGACCGGATCATGGTCCTCTACCGCGGGCGGGTCGTGGGCATCGTCCCCGCCGACACCTCCCGCGACACCCTCGGCCTGATGATGGCCGGCGAGTCTCCTGAAGGGAGCGACGCGTGAGCGAGAAGGGGCCGGAGAACGAGCCGGCCGAGACGACGGAACCGACGGAGACGACCGAGGCGGGGTCGACCGACACGAAGACGGCCTCCGACACCGACCGGGTGCCCGAGGCCAGCCGCTGGCACGTGGCGCTACGAGAGATCACGACCGGCAACGCGCTGGTCGCGGTGCTCTCGGTGGTGCTCGCGATGTTCTTCGGCTCGCTGATGATCCTCTTCACCGACGAGGACGTCCGCTACGGGCTCTCCTACTTCTTCGCCCGCCCCTACGACACCTTCTACTACGCGTGGGAGGCCATCTCGGGGGCGTACGTCTCGCTGTGGCGGGGTGCGGTCTTCAACGACCTGGGCGGCACGTTCGCCCAGCAGATCAAGCCGATCACCGAGACCCTGAAGTTCGCCGCGCCGCTGACGCTGGCCGGTCTCGGCATCGGCCTGACGTTCCGCGCCGGGCTGTTCAACATCGGTGGCCGTGGGCAGATGCTGCTCGGTGGCGCCGCCGCCGCGTTCGTGGCGGTCAAGCTCGACCTCCCGATGATCGTCCACCTGCCGCTGGCGATCATCGTCGGTGCGCTGGTCGCGGCCCTGTGGGGCGGCATCGCCGGCCTCCTCAAGGCCCTCACCGGCGCCCACGAGGTGATCGTGACGATCATGCTCAACTACGTCGGCTACTACCTGGTCTTCTACGCGCTGACCCGCAAGTCGCTGCTCCAGGCGCCGGGCTCGGGCAACCCCAAGTCGGCGCCGATGCCGGAGTCGGCGATCCTGCCGGACCTGCTCGGCCCGCAGTTCAACCTGCACGCCGGGTTCCTGCTCGCGGTGCTGGCGACGTTCCTGGTGTGGTGGATCCTCAACCGCTCCTCCCTCGGCTATCGGTTCCGTGCGGTCGGGGAGAACCCGGCGGCCGCGCGGGCGGCCGGCATCAACGTCGGGCTCGCCTACTTCAGCGCGTTCCTGATCTCCGGTGCCCTGGTCGGGCTGGCCGGTGTCAACCAGGTGCTCGGCTCGGTGACCGACGGCGCGACCAGCGGTCTCGACGCCGGCATCGGCTTCGACGCGATCACGGTCGCCTTGCTGGGACGCTCGCGCCCCTTCGGCATCCTGGCCGCCGGGATCCTGTTCGGCGCGTTCAAGTCGGGCGGCTTCTTCATGCAGGCCTCCGAGGGCATCCCGGTCGACATCGTGCTGGTCATCCAGTCCCTGATCGTGCTCTTCCTCGCCGCACCGCCTCTGGTGAAGGCGATCTTCCGACTCCCCACGAAGGAGGCCTGACCGTGTCCGCTGTCGATCTTCCGGTCAACTCCGACGCCCCCGTCGTCGCCGAGCGCATCCCGGGTCTGTGGAAGACGCCCGGCGTCATGGCGGCGTTCACCGTGCTGGTGGCGCTGCTGGTTCTCGTACGTCCCCGCGCCGGTGACTCCACCTTCCGGTGGAGCCGCGACGGCGACTGGTTCGCCATCCCCGACATCACCCTGCCGGCCAACGGCGTCGTCTGGACGGCTGTGGTCCTGTGCCTCGTCGCCACGGCGTACGCAGCCTGGAACGCCTACTCCGGCCGCAAGACGCACCTCGCCGTGGTCGCCGCCTTCGCGGTCGTCGCGGTGTCCGGCTTCCTGGCCTGGGCGGTCGCGGGCAAGACGCTGCCCGTGGTCGGTCTGCTCGCCGGCGCGCTCGCGCTGGCGGTCCCGCTGGTGTTCGGTGCTCTCGGCGGCGTACTCGGCGAGCGGGCGGGCGTGGTCAACATCGCCATCGACGGCCAGCTGCTCTTCGGCGCCTTCGGCGCGGCGGTCACCGCCTCGATCACCGGCTCGCCGTGGGCGGGCCTGATCGCGGCGATGGTCTGCGGCGTGCTCGTGGCCCTGCTGCTCGGGCTCTTCGCGATCACCTACTGGGTGGAGCAGGTGATCGTCGGTGTCGTGCTCAACGTGCTCGTCATCGGCTTCACCAGCTTCATGTTCTCCCAGGTCCTCTCGGAGAACGCGGGCGCGCTCAACAGCCCGCCGCACTTCCCGCGCCTGGAGATCCCGCTGCTGTCCGGCATCCCGGTCATCGGCCCGATCTTCTTCCGCCAGACCGTGCTGGTCTACCTGATGTACGCCGCGGTCGTCCTGGTCGCCTGGGCGCTCTACCGCTCCAAGTGGGGCCTGCGCGTCCGCGCGGTCGGCGAGCACCCGAAGGCGGCCGACACGGTCGGCATCAACGTGATCGCCACCCGCTACCGCACCGTGCTGCTGGCCGGGGCGATCGCGGGCATCGGCGGCGCGACCTACACGCTCGTCTCGGTGCCGTCGTTCGGGCGTGAGATGACCGGCGGTGCGGGCTACATCGCGCTGGCCGCGGTCATCTTCGGCAAGTGGGACCCGATCAAGGCGACGCTGGCGGCGCTGCTCTTCGGCTTCGCGTCCAACGTGGAGTCGGTGCTCTCGGTCATCGGCTCGCCGGTGCCGTCGCAGTTCATGCTGATGCTGCCCTACGTCGTGACCATCTTCGCCGTCGCCGGGCTCGTCGGGCACTCGCGTGCTCCGGCCGCGGACGGCGTGCCCTACAAGAAGAGCTAGCCCCCGAAGACTCAGACCAGCGCGCGGTGGGCGGCGGCGGCCAGCACCTTGGCGCCGACGCCCACCGCGCGCTCGTCGATGCGCAGGTCGCCCTGGTGGAGGTCGTAGGTGGGGCCGCCGGGGGTGCGTACGCCGAGCCGGAACATCGACCCCGGGACCTGCTCCTGGTACCACCCGAAGTCCTCGCCGCCGAGGCTCTGCGCGGAGACGACCGCGCCTCGCTCGCCGAGGACGTCCCGGACCGTGTCGACGAGGATCTGGTGGGACTGCTCGTCGTTGCTCACCGGCGGCACGCCGCGGGTGTAGTCGACGGCGGCCGTCACGCCGTAGGGCGCGATGATCTCGGCGACCACCTCACGCACCACGTGCTCGACCTCGCTCCAGGCGTCGCTGTCGAGGATCCGTACGGTGCCGCCGACCGAGCCGTGGGCGGGGATCACGTTGTGGATCTGTCCGGCGGTGACCTTGCCCCAGACCACGCTCACGCCGGCCCGGGGGTCCATCCGCCGGCTCAGGATAACCGGCAGCTCGGTGGTCACCTTGGCGAGCGCGAAGACCAGGTCGCCGGTCAGGTGCGGACGCGAGGTGTGGCCGCCGGTGCCGCTAAGGTGGACGTCGATCAGGTCGGACGCGCTGGTCAGCGATCCGGAGCGGAGCCCGACGCGGCCGACGTCCACGGTCGGGTCGCAGTGCAGCGCGAAGATCCGGTCGACGTCGTCGAGCGCCCCCAGGCTCATCAGGTGCAGCGCCCCGCCGGGCATGACCTCCTCGGCGGGCTGGAACAACAGGCGTACGCCGCCGGGCAGCGGTGACTCGCGATGCAGGTCGGCGAGGGCGAGGCCCGCGCCGAGCAGCGCGGTGGTGTGCACGTCGTGGCCGCAGGCGTGGGCGACGCCCGGGACGGTGCTCGCCCAGACGTCGGTGGTGACGTCGTCGACGGGCAACGCGTCCATGTCGCCGCGCAGCGCGACGATCCGCGCATCCGTCCCGTCCCCGCCCAGGTCTGCGATGAGACCGGTCGTGGAGGGCCGCTCGACCAGCCAGCCCGCCTTCTCCAGTCGCTCGGCGATCAGCTCGGTGGTGCGATGTTCCTGCCAGGACAGCTCCGGGTGCGCGTGGATGTCCCGGCGCAGGTCGATCAGCTCGGCGTCGTAGGCATCGACTCGCTCGGCGAGGAAGGCAGCAGGCTCCAGCATGGTCCCGTCAGACTAATCCCTGTCGTAGGCGGCCAGGATCCTGTCCGCGGCCACGGTCGCCGGAAGCTCGCCGGAGAGCACCTCGCGACGGATCTGGTCGCGGATCGCCCGGACGCCCGGCGAGTGCTCGAGCCGCTGGTCGAGCTCGTCGCGGACCAGCGCCCAGGTGAAGTCGAGCTGCTGCTCGGCACGCTTGGTGCGCAGCCCGTCCTCGCCGAGGTGGGCACGGTGGGCCATCACCTGCTCCCACACCGAGTCGACGCCGTCGTCGTGGAGCGCCGAGGCGGTGATCACCGGCGGCGCCCACTCCTCACGCGAGCGCACCAGCCGGAGCGCGCCGGCGAGCTCGCGCGCGGCCGCGCGCGCCTCCTGGGCGCGGTGGGGGTCGTTCGGGTCGGCCTTGTTGACCGCGATCACGTCGGAGATCTCCAGGATCCCCTTCTTGATCCCCTGGAGCTGGTCGCCGGTGCGCGCGATGGTCAGGAACAGGAACGTGTCCACCATCCCCGCCACGGTCACCTCGGACTGCCCGACGCCGACCGTCTCGACCAGCACCACGTCGTAGCCCGCCGCCTCCAGCACCGCCATCGCCTGCACGGTCGCCTTGGCGACCCCGCCGAGCGTGCCGGCGCTCGGGGAGGGCCGGATGAAGGCGTTGGGGTCCACGCTCAGCCGGGCCATCCGGGTCTTGTCGCCCAGCACGGAGCCGCCGGTGCGTACCGACGACGGGTCGACGGCGAGCACCCCGACCTTGAGGCCGTTGGCGGTCAGCCGGCTGCCGAGCGCCTCGATGAACGTCGACTTGCCGACGCCGGGGACTCCGGAGATCCCGACCCGCACGGCGTCGCCCGCCGGAAGCTTCGTGAGCAGCTCGCGCGCGATGTCGCGGTGCTGGGGCTTGGTCGACTCCACCAAGGTGATCGCCCGTGACACCGCCGCCCGCTTGCCGTCGCTGATGCCGTCGAGGAGGTCTTGTACGTCGGGCCCTGGCATGGCCAGCACCTTAGCCAATCCGTCGCGGCTCGGGCGGCCCGGCTCGACCAGCGGCGGCCTACCGGCGCCGAGTCCGGAGGGCACGAATGACCGCCGGAGAGCGCGGGTACAGAACGGGCATGACGGATCTCGGCTACACCCTGTTCACCGAGCAGAGCGGACCTCGCGACCTCGTCCGGTACGCCACCGCGGCCGAGGAGGCGGGCTTCGACTTCGAGGTGATGAGCGACCACTACTCGCCGTGGCTGACGGAGCAGGGGCACGCGCCGTACGCCTGGAGCGTGCTCGGCGCGGTCGCCCACGCCACCTCGCGCGTGGGCCTGATGACGTACGTCACCTGCCCGACGCTCCGCTACCACCCCGCCGTGGTGGCGCAGAAGGCCGCCACCGTGCAGCTGCTCGCCGAGGGCCGCTTCCGGCTCGGCCTCGGCTCCGGCGAGAGCCTCAACGAGCATGTCGTCGGTCAGGGCTGGCCCTCGGTCCAGGAGCGGCACGCGATGCTGCGCGAGGCGGTCGAGATCATCCGCGACCTGCACACCGGTGAGCTCGTCGACCACCGCGGTGAGTACTTCCAGGTCGACTCCGCCCGGATCTGGGACCTCCCGGAGGAGCCCGTCGAGATCGGGATCGCCGTGGGTGGCGACCGCGCCATCGAGGAGCTCGCCCCGCTCGCCGACCACCTGATCGGCGTCGAACCCGAGGCGTCGCTGGTCGACGCCTGGAACGGTGTCGAGGGCGCCAAACGGATCGGCACCGAGGCTCGCGCGATCGGCCAGGTGCCGATCTGCTGGGATCCCGACGAGGAGACCGCCGTCCGCCGCGCGCACGAGCAGATGCGCTGGTTCAGCGGTGGCTGGGAGGTCAACGCCAACCTGCCGACGCCGGCCGGTTTCGCCGCGGCCACCCAGCTCGTCCGCCCCGAGGACGTCGCCCGGTCGGTGCCGTGCGGTCCCGACCTGGACAAGATCGTCGAGGCCGTCTCGGCCTACTGGAAGGCAGGCTTCACCGACGTCGCGGTGGTGCAGATCGGCGACGACTCCCAGGACCGGTTCCTCGCCGAGGCCGCCCCGCCGCTGCTCGAGCGGCTCCGGGCGGCCGCGCCCTGATCACCGGGCACGCCGCAGGATGTCGCGGAGGACGTCGGGGAGCCTGCTCGACCGAGCCTCGTCCAGGGGCGTCCACGAGACACCCACCTGCAGCACGTACCAGGCGACGGCAGCGGCGATGATCGCCAGGCCGACGACGGCGACGACCCACCGCTGGGAAGGCGACGAGGCGGCGCGGGTGATCGGGCCGACGGTGTCGCGGACCCGTTGCGAGGCGAGCCAGGCGGCGCACATGAACGTCATCGCAGCCGCGTAGAGGACGCCGGCCAGCGGCATCCCCAGCACCAGAGACCCCACGCCGACCGCGGCCGCGATCACTCCGGTCAGCACGGTCAGTGCTGCCGTGCCAGGGACGGCACGCGCCAGGTCCCACGGCGATCGGACGAGCGCCCACGGCCCGTCGTACCACTTCCGTCCGCGCGCCTCGCGGCGCTTCGTCAGGTGGTCGGCGGCGAGCGACACCGCGCGCAGCAGCCAGACCCCGAGGCAGAGGAGCGCGACCCCGAGGAATGGGTACGCAGCGACGACCCCTGCCAGGATCGCGGCGAGCGCGACCAGGATCAGGAAGTGCATCGGACCGGGCCAGCGCTTCAGGTTGGCATGCTTGCTGGGCGGGCTCCACCCGGGCTCCGGCTGGGGTGCCGGCGGCGGCGTCTGCGGGTCGAACCGGCGCACCACCACGGGCTCGGCCGGCGCGTCCGCGACCGTCACCGCGGTCGGCGGCACCTCCTCCACCTCGGTCACCGCGTCGCCAGCGGCGTCCGGGTCGACCAGTGTCGGCTTGAGCTCCGCGTCCACGGGTGCGGCGGCCAGCGGCATCGTCAGCGGCAGCACCTTCGTCACCGCCGCGGCATCGCCCCCGGACCACGGCACCTCGGGCTCCATCAGCCACTCCCGGAGCTCCTCGAGGCCCGGCCGGTCCGCGGGATCCGTCGCCAGCGCGGCCGCCAGGACCTCTCGCATCGGACCGTCGACGCCGTCGAGATCGTGCTGGCCGCGGCGTACGCGATCCAGGACGGCCATCGACGGTCCGGTCCCGAACGGCGGCCGGCCCAGCAGGGCGTAGGCGGTGGTCGCCGCCCACGAGTGCACGTCGCTGGCCGGCGACGCGGGCGTCCCCTCCAGGATCTCCGGCGCCAGGTAGCCCGGCGTGCCGACCAACCATCCGGTCAGGGTGATCTTGGGATCGTCGGCGACCCGGGCCAGACCGAAGTCGATGAGCACCGGCGTACGGCCCTCCATCACCACGTTGGAGGGCTTCACGTCGCGGTGCAGCACCCCGGCGTCGTGGCAGGCCGCGACGCCGTCGGCGAGGCAGCGGGCCAGCCAGAACCGGTCCTCGCCCACGACCGGCCCGTTGTCCTTGATCCGGTCGTGCAGCGTCGGGCCCGGGACGTAGCGGGTCGCGACGTAGGGCAGGCCGGCGTAGGGATCGGCGTCGACGATCTCGGCGATCCACGGGCTGCGCACCTGCCGCAGCGACCGGACCTCGCGCTCCAGCCGCGCGCGGGTCTCCTCGTCCCCCACGACATGGGTACGCAGCACCTTCAGCGCCACCCGCTCGCCGGTCTCCTCGTGGCGGGCCAGATGGACGACGCCCATGCCGCCCTCACCGAGCTTGCTGAGGAGCTCGTAGGAGCCGACCCTCACCAGCCCGTCCCCGGATGCCCGCCCGGGGCGTAGGTCCGTCACAGCTCTGAGGCTAGACGAGCCCGACGCCCCCGGCGAGGACAAACTCGGGACTACCCGCTGGTCGAGGGCCACTTCGTTCAGGCCCTCGCGCCAGCGAGCGTGTCGAGACCAACACAGTCCCATCGAGCGCCGACGAGCCGTGTTGGTCTCGACACGGATTCGTTCGTTCCTCACGAATCCGGCTCGACCTGCGAATCGGTCAGTGGTCGAGCTGCTCCCGCAGCCGGCCGAGCAGGTCGAGGGCGGAGTCGGCGATGACGGTCCCGGGAAGGAAGACCGCTGCCGCGCCCATCTGCTCGAGCGTCGCGACGTCGTCGGGCGGGATGACGCCGCCGATGACGATCATGATGTCCGGGCGTCCCTGCTCCTCCAGCGCCGCCTTCAGCGCGGGGAGCAGCGTGAGGTGACCGGCAGCCAGCGACGAGACCCCGACGATGTGGACGTCGGCGTCGACCGCCTGCTGCGCGACCTCCTCAGGGGTGGAGAACAGCGGGCCTACGTCGACGTCGAAGCCGAGGTCGGCGAAGGCGGAGACGACGACCTTCTGGCCACGGTCGTGACCGTCCTGGCCCATCTTCGCGACGAGGATCCGCGGGCGGCGGCCCTCGGCCTCCTCGAACTCCTTGGTCGCCTTCAACACCTCGGTGACCTTCGAGTCACCCGACGTCGTCGCCTCGTCCCGGTACACACCGGAGATGGTACGGATGACGGCCTGGTGCCGTCCCCACGCCTTCTCCATCGCGTCGGAGATCTCGCCGACGGTCGCCTTCGCACGAGCGGCGTCGACGGCCAGCGCGAGCAGGTTGCCGTCCAGGTTCGCCGCGGACTTCTCGGCGCTCGCGGCGTTCGTGATGGCCTCCAGGGCGCGGCGTACGTCCTCGTCGTCGCGCTCCGCGCGCAGCCGCTCCAGCTTGGCGACCTGCTGCTTGTAGACCTGGTCGTTGTCGACCTTGAGCACGTCGAGCGGGTCCTCGGACGGAAGCCGGAAGGTGTTGACGCCGATCAGCTTCTGGGCACCGGAGTCGAGACGCGCCTGGGTGCGCGCCGCGGCCTCCTCGATGCGCATCTTCGGGATGCCCTGCTCGATCGCCTTGGCCATCCCGCCGGCCGCCTCGGCCTCCTGGATGTGGGCCCAGGCGCGCTCTGCCAGATCGTGCGTCAGACGCTCCACGTAGTAGGAGCCACCCCACGGGTCGATGATCTCGGTGGTGCCGCTCTCCTGCTGCAGCAGCAGCTGGGTGTTGCGGGCGATGCGGGCCGAGAAGTCGGTCGGCAGCGCGATCGCCTCGTCGAGCGCGTTGGTGTGCAGCGACTGGGTGTGGCCCTGGGTCGCGGCCATCGCCTCGATCGCGGTGCGGCCGACGTTGTTGAAGACGTCCTGGGCGGTCAGCGACCAGCCACTCGTCTGGGAGTGGGTCCGCAGCGACAGCGACTTGGGGTTCTTCGGGTCGAACTGCGAGACCAGGCGCGACCAGAGCGCGCGGGCGGCGCGCATCTTGGCGATCTCCATGAAGAAGTTCATCCCGATGGCCCAGAAGAACGACAGTCGCGGCGCGAAGGCGTCGACGTCGAGGCCGGCGGCCAGACCGGTGCGCAGGTATTCGACACCGTCGGCCAGCGTGTAGGCGAGCTCGAGGTCGGCGGTCGCACCGGCCTCCTGCATGTGGTAGCCGGAGATCGAGATCGAGTTGAAGCGGGGCATCTTCGCGGCGGTGTAGGAGAAGATGTCGCCGATGATCCGCATCGACGCCGCCGGCGGGTAGATGTAGGTGTTGCGGACCATGAACTCCTTGAGGATGTCGTTCTGGATGGTCCCCGCCAGCTGCCCCGGCTTCACCCCCTGCTCCTCGGCCGCCGCGATGTAGAGCGCCATGACCGGCAGCACCGCGCCGTTCATCGTCATCGAGACCGACATCTGGTCCAGCGGGATGCCGTCGAACAGCGTCCGGGTGTCGTAGATCGAGTCGATCGCGACGCCCGCCATGCCGACGTCACCCCGCACCCGCGGGTGGTCGGAGTCGTAGCCACGGTGGGTGGCCAGGTCGAAGGCGACGCTCAGGCCCTTCTGGCCGGCAGCGAGGTTGCGCCGGTAGAACGCGTTGGACTCCTCCGCGGTCGAGAACCCGGCGTACTGCCGGATCGTCCACGGCTGCGTCGTGTACATCGTCGGGTAGGGCCCGCGCAGGAACGGGCTCAGGCCGGGGAAGGTGTCGAGCGCGTCGAGGCCCTCGAGGTCCGCGGGGCCGTAGCCCGGCTTGATCTCGATGCCCTCGGGGCTCAGCCAACCCTCACCCGTCGGCACGGTCGGGGAGCCCGCCGGACCACCTTCGCCGTTCAGCGGGATCCCTTTGAAGGAGCCGGGAATCGTCATGAGAGCTTCTCCCTCGTAGCGGTCAGGAAGGCGAGCGCGTCGACACCCAGCGAGGCGGCGTCGTCCACCTCGGCATCGACGGCGTCGGGCTTCCCGGCGATGATCACGTGCGTGGCGCCCGCCTCGCGGAGGGCTGCGATCGCGTCCGAGCCCCAGGCTGCGTACGCCTTGTCGGACCCGGCCAGGCAGACGACCGGCGGCGCGCCGGCCGCGCGGTACTTCCCGGCCAGCTCCTCGGCGTCCGCGGTCGCACCCGCGACATCGACGCCGATACCACCGGCGGCGAGCAGGTTGGTCGCGAAGGTCGCCCGGGCGGTGTGCTGGGCGACCGTCCCGAGGGTCGCGAGGAAGACCTTCGCGGTGGCGGGGGTGTCGCGCAGCGCCTCGAAGGACGCGCCGTAGCGCACCACCCGCTCGTTGAGCGGGTCGACCGGGCGCTCGGGAAGCGTCTCGGCGAGGTTGGGGAACTCGGTGAGCCCGGTGATCGGGCGCTTGCGGCGCGCGATCGCCTTCTCCCGCTCCGCGGACACCGCGGCGATCCGGTCACGGAAGGGCGAGAAGTCGTGGCCGCCGGTGGTTGCTCCGGTCCACTCCTCCTCCAGCTGGATGAACGCCTCCCAGCCGGCCTCCGCCATGTCGGCGGTCAGCTTCTCGACGGCGTAGGAACCGCCGGCGGGGTCGGCGACGGCCGCGACGTGGGACTCGTCGATCAGCAGGTGGGACACGTTGCGGGCGATCCGGCGCCCGAACCCGTCCGGCACTCCGTTGGCGGAGTCGAAGGGCAGGACGGTCACCGCGTCCGCCCCGCCGACACCGGCGGCGAAGGCCGCGACGGTGCCGCGCAGCATGTTCACGTAGGGGTCGTACTTCGACAGCATCGGCCGCGAGCTCGCTGCGTGGATGCGCATCTCCACACCCTCGGCCCCGGAGAGCTCGAGCACGCGTGCCCACAGCTGGCGGGCGGCCCGCAGCTTGGCGATGGTCGGGAACTGCTCGTCGGTGGCCGCGTAGCGGAACTCGATGAGGTTCGCCGCGATCGCGGGCGAGAAGCCCGCCTCGGTCAGCGCTCGCAGGTAGGCGACGCCGACCGCGATCGACCAGCCGAGCTCCTGCACGTCGGAGGCGCCGAGGTCGTGGGCAGCGGTGGCGTCGACCACGATCGCGCGTACGCCGATCCCCTGAGCCAGACGGGCCAGGTCGACCAGCTCGGCGAACGCCTCGTCGGGCGCCAGCGGCAGGTCGCGCAGCAGCGCGCCCATCGGGTCGGCACCCAGGTTGGTCGCGGCGTGCAGCCCGGTGCCCCGCTCGGCGATCAGCGCCAGCAGGTTCTGGGCGACCTTGACCGCTCCGATCGGTGCGTCGAGCACGATCGGCGCGAGGTCCAGGAGCACCTTGTCGAGCAGTACGTTCAGGTCGGTGGTCTCGTCGGCGGCCACCCACAGCGAGGACACTCCCCCGTCCAGGTCGACGAGGGCGGCCTCGTTGGCCGCCTTCGCGTCCACGCCGGACAGACCGGAGACGAGCGACCGGATGTCCCAGGCGCCGGAGCGCGTGGGCCGGGCTTCGTCGGCGTATGACTCACCCGGCAGCCCGAGCGGGGCGATCCGGAGGCCGTCGAGAGAGGTGCGGGTCAGCTTGTCCCAGACGAGGGCGTCGGCGTCGTCGGCCGTCAGCCGACCGCTCTTGCGGAGGACAGCAGCAGTCGCCGCCTCCCACTCTGCCTGGGAATGGGCATCCGCCGGCTGGGCAAGGCGCAACGAGTCGGCGCGAGCGGCGTCGTTCATGGGTCGAACCTTAGGCGGATGAAGTGGCGGTGACCACAAAGTGTGAGGTTTACAACCGCTAACTGAGACGCGTCACCCGGCGCTGGGTCCCGTGGCAGCGGAAGTCGCGCCGGATGAGTCTCGACGGATTCGGGGTCCCGATCGGCCCACCCTCAGGGGACGACCCGATCAGCGCGATCCTCCTGGTGCTCTGGCTCGTCATCGCGCTACCGCTCATCATCGTCGTCGTCGCGGTCGTGCTCCTGACCGGCATCGAGCTCATCCTCCTCCTCGCGATCCTCCCCTTCGCCGTCGGCGCCCGGGTCGTCTTCGGCCGCCACTGGACCGTCGAGGTCCGCCGCGGCTTCACCCCGATCCACGAGGAGCGCGCCGGCAGCTGGACCGCCAGCGCCGTACGCATCCAGGAGCTGGCGCGCGAGATCGAGTCGGGCAACGTGCCGGCGGACACCCTCGCCAAGCGGTCCTAGTCGCGACAGAGGCGCAGCAGGGGCAGGCCGGTGTAGACCAGGACCCAGACCGGCCAGAAGAACCCGCGGCCGGTGAGGTGCCAGGCGACGACGGCGATCGCGCCGCAGATCAGGAACACCAGAAGATCTCGTACGAAGCCAGAGGCGGCCCCGCAAGGCGGAGCCGAGTCCTCACCCAGGTCGCCGACCACCGCGGCGAGCTCGTCGGCCCGGGAAGCACCCCACACCGCCGCGGCGCGCGACTCGAGCTCGGGCGCATCGATCCTCCCCGCGGCGTACGCCTCGACGAGGCGAGCCCGCGCGGCCTCCCGTTCGACGTCGCCGACCCTCATCACAGGCCCTCGAGGTCGAGGGCCCGGCCGGCGGCGTACAGGTCCTTCGGGCAGGTGGAGGCAGCGCAGTCCTGGTAGCGGGAGGCCAGCCGGGCGAGGGCCTTCACAGTCCCCGCTGCGGAAGGATCTGCGGCCAGGTTCCGCTGCTCGTAGGGGTCCGAGGAACGGTCGTAGACCTCGACCTGGCCGGTGTGCAGGCGGGCATAGGTCCAGGAGCCGACACGGATGCCGGACCACAGCTGCCGGCTCCCGTCGGTGACCCGCCAGCCTGCGACCGGGATCGCGCGGACCTGCTCGGGCGCGCTCAACCACGGCATGATGTCGATCCCGTCAGAGGCCCGAGGCGGCCGAGCGCCGGCCGCGGCCAGCAGTGTCGCCGCAAGGTCCGGGTTGGTGACCGGGGTCCGCACCGTCCGGCCGCGCGGCACGCCGGGGCCGCTCATCAGGACTGGGATCCGCAGCGACTCGTCGTAGTGCCACAGCTTGCCGTTGAGGTTGTGGTAGCCGTTGGAGAAGCCGTTGTCGGAGGTGAAGACGACCAGCGTGCGCTTCAGCTCACCGCTCCTCTTCAGCCCGACCAGGAGCGAGGCGATGTTGCGGTCCAGGCTGCGGATCGCCTCGAGACGGCGCTGGTAGGCGATCCGGAGCGCGTCCTTCTTCCTCGGGTTGAACGTCCCGCGCGCGGGCGATCCCTTCGCGTAACCGGAGGTGTCCTCGGGGAAGAGGTTGGGCCGCGCCGGGATCCGGACGTTGTCGTAGGAGCCGCGGTCCTGGGTGTCGGGCACGGTCACCGACACGGCGGCGTCGGTGCCGGGGTAGATCTTCTTCGGGTCGTCGGGCCCTGAGGGCCCGCCGTGGTGCGGAGCCACGTAGTTGACCCAGGTGAACCAGGGCTTCCCCGACCGGCGCTCGGCCGCGATCCCGGCCTTCGCATGCTCGGTGATGACGGTCGAGGAGTAGCCCTTCGACTTGATGATCTCGCCGTTGACGTTGAACTTCGGCGAGCGGAAGTTGTAGGTCGACGGGTCGACGGTCGCGCGCCACTGGTCCCAGCCGGGCGGCACGTCACCGCGAGTCGAACCCTCGCCGTAGCCGTTGAGGTACTTCCCGGCGAGGATCGTCGAGTAACCCGCGTCCTGCAGCGAGGTCGCGACCGTCGAGGAGTCGTCGAAGGCCCGATAGCCGCCGTAGGGCCCCTCGATCGTGCGCGCACCGTGGTTGTGGGCGTACTGCCCGGTCAGCAGCGACGCCCGGGCCGGAACGCAGATCGGCGTCGGCGCGAT
The DNA here is from genome assembly GCF_011045035.1 of Nocardioides turkmenicus. GTDB lineage: Bacteria > Actinomycetota > Actinomycetes > Propionibacteriales > Nocardioidaceae > Nocardioides > Nocardioides turkmenicus. Next base: position 68,285 of record NZ_JAALAA010000012.1, on the reverse strand, counting down.
CCCCTCGGCGAAGGAGACCCCGGTCCGCTCCACCAGCTTCCGCACCTTCGGCAGGTGGCCCATGTCGAGGTAGGAGAGATCGTCGACCGTCACCAGCAGCAGGTTCGGCTTCCCCGCGGGCCGTTCAACAGCAGGCGTACGCGTCGGGGCGGCCGCCACGGCGGCCGGCTCGTGCACCAGGCCGGTCACGGCGAGGGCACTCATCGCGGCCGTCGCCACGGCTGCCCGCCTGCGGCGGGTGAACAGGTTGCTGACCGGCATGACCAAACGCTCCTCAAGTAATATGAGTTGTTTAGTCTACTTTAACCCGACGGTCTCACCCCGTGGTGACCAAGGAGAGCGACACGACGCCCGGGAGATAACGGTCGTCGCTGAGCTCGAACGAGCGCCCGTCGGCGAAGCGCGCGGTGCGTACGACCCGCAGCAGCGGGCTGCCCCGCGGAACCCCGAGGAGTCGGCCGTCCATCGCCGAGGCAGCGAACGCCTCGATCCGGTGCTCGGCATGCGCGAGACGGACGCCGAGCTCGGCCTCGACGACGTCGACGATCGAGGGAGCGTCGACGGGCAGCGACTCGATGGTGGCGGAGAGCCAGCCGGGGAACACGGTGTGCTCGACCATGGCCGGCGACCCGTCCAGGGAGCGCATCCGCACCACCCGCAGCACCGGGTTGCCGGGTCTCTCGCCGAGCTCGCGCGCCTCCGAGGCGGTGGCGCGTCCACGCGCCACGTCGACGAACCGGCCGCCGGGCGCCAGCCCGGACGCGACGGCCCACTGCGCGAACGAGCGCACGCCGAGGCTCTGCAGACGCGTGGGGACGTGCGCATGCCAGTGCCGGCCGTGATGGGAGACGAGACGGCTGTCGGTCTCGAGGCGCACGAGCGCACGCTCCACGGTGCCGCGCGCGACGCCGAACTCGCGGGCGAGGCAGGACACCGCCGGGAGCGGGCGGCCGGCCGGGTACTCGCCCGCCCGGATCCGCCCCTCCAGCGTGGCCGCGACGGCGTGGTAGCGGCGCACTGCCTTCGACTCCCGCATCGGGTCACCCGACCCCGAGGACTCGTTGGACGAACCAGTAGAGACCGACGACCGCGACGCCGGCGGCCGCGACGACGCCGAGCCACCAGCCGATCACCGGCTGCCGTCGCCGCAGGACCAGGAGCACCGGGAAGACCAGGGCGACGATCGCCAGCTGGACGACCTCGATGCCGAGGTTGAAGACGAGCAGGGAGCCCAGCAGCCGCCAGGAGAACGGCTCGTCGATCCCGAAGGCACCGGCGAAGCCCAGGCCGTGGATCAGTCCGAACCCGAAGACCACCGCGAGCCGGACCCTCTCCCCCGCCGTCCTCGGAGCAGCGTCGGTCGACGTACGGACGGCCAGGGCGAGGGCACCTCCACCGGCCGGGACGGGCGCCGGGTCGATGCCGTTCGAGGCAGCACGGGACGCCGCAGCCGAGCCCGGGCGACCGTCGCGCCACGAGACCCATACGTGCCAGGCCGCGACCGCCGCGATCGACAGCGCGATCACGGGTTCGACGATCGCGGCCGGGACCGACACCAGGCCGAGGCTCGCGAGGATGAAGGTCACCGAGTGCGCCGCGGTGAACGCGGTCGCGGCCAGCAGGATGTCGCGCGGACGGCGGGCGCCGACGATGAGCGCGACCAGGAAGAGGACGTGGTCGATGCCGAAGAGCAGGTGCTCGGCGCCGAGGACGAAGAAGTCCAGGAGCCTGGTCGGCGACGACTCGTCGGTGGAGAAGCTCGGGTCCTCGGCGGTGAGGACCGTGCTGCCGGAAGCCTCCGGCAGCGAGTACTCCAGGATCGTCTCGGTGCTGCCCACGAAGCCCTCCGACTCGGGGAACAGCTCGCTGGAGACCTCGTACGCCACGTCGTCCGCCACCTCGGGGCAGGCGTGGTCGAGCGTCACCACGAGGTGAGGGACACCGTCACGCTCGGTGGTCCGGAGCTCGCCGGCCATCGAGGATGCACAGGCCTGACCGTCGGCGGAGACGCGGAACCGGTCGCCGAGGTAGCCCAGCACCGCGTCCCGGTGGTCCTCGATCAGCCCGACGTCGGCGCCCGAGGCCTGGAATGCGGCCTTGGCCTCGCTCTCCAGCCCGGGGTCGGCCTCGGCCTTCGCCACGGACCTGACCAGGAGGACGTACTCCATCTCGAGCTCGGTGCTCAGGACACCGTCGGAGCGCTCGGTCAGCTCGGCATAGACGGTGGAGGTGAAGCCGTGGGCCGAGGCCGGGAGCACCAGCAGGAGGGGTGCGAGCATCGCCAGCACGGCAGCGGCGAGAAGACGTACGCCGGTGGGAACGGTCATGAGGATCCTCGATCGGGAGCGGGGGAAGGGGGCCCGCCCGGCAGGAGGTGCCGGGCGGGCCTCCCGCGGGTCAGACGATCGGCTCGGTGTCGAGCCGGACGTGGTCGATGGCCCAGTACCAGTCGTTCATCGCATTGAAGAGCCGGAAGCTGACCTTCATCGAGGTCGCGCCCGCCGGCACGTCGACCGGCAGGTTGACGGTCTTGTTGCCCTGGCTGAGGTCAGGGGTGTTGGCCGGCGTCCAGTGGACCAGCTGGACCTTCTGGCCGGTGTCGAACTCGACGGTGACCTCGGCCTCCTGCGGCTCCTCCTCGCGGTAGTGGTTGTCCCAGGCGAGGTAGACCCGCGAGGTCCCGGCCGGGATCGGCGCACTCGGCGTGGTGAGCGTCGAGTCGAAGCGGCCACGGCTCTCCGGGTCGTTGACGTCGTCCCACTCGTCGGGGTCGGCGACAGCGACGACGTTGCGGCCGAGTGTGAAGCCGCTGCGGTCCTGGTCGTCACCGTTCTGCCAGAACGCCTTGGTCATCAGCGACCAGCCGTTCATCTCCTTGGTGCCGGTGGGCATGTCCGGAGAGTTGGTGATCGTCCAGCCCGCCGGTGTGGTCTTGGTCCAGCCGAGGACGTTCGCGTTCGCCGGCATGTTGTGCTCGACCCCGGTCTGGAGATGAGGCACCACCGACTCGAAGTCCTGGTAGACGAGGTAGTCGGCCGGGTCCACCGGAGGCGGCGGCGGAGCGGTCTTGAAGCTGGCCGAGATCGACCCGCCCGCCTTGCCCCAGGTGTTGTACGGCGTGACCCGCACCTCGTACTCGGTGTCGCCCTTCAGGTTCCGGATGGCGTGGCCGCGGGAGGCCGGCAGCGGAAGGATGTAGAAGCCCGACCACTGCTTGAAGTCGGCGACGGTGGCACCGGTGGCCTTGTCGACGACCTGGTAGCGGTAGAGGTGCACGATGTCCTGGACGTCGTTGGCCGCCGGCTCCGCCTGCGGGAACGACACCTGTGCGGTGTCCTCCTTGATGTCGGACACGGTCACCGCCGCCCCGGCGGGCCACTTCGGGCCGGCGGTCTCCGCCGCGCGCCGGTCGGTGTAGGGGAAGTTGCGCTGCGGGTTCTTGACCGCCTCCTCGACGTCCCACGTCCAGGTCTGGTCGATCCACTGGCCGGCCTGCAGGTCGTAGTTCTTGACCTTGACGACGCTGCCGTTGACCTCGACCACCGAGGACTGTGCGTTGTCGCCCGCGTCGTTCGGGGTCGTGTCGTTGTCGACGCCGCTCTCCATCTCGAAGTAGGCCAGCGGCGGGGCGTTCACGGTCGTGAAGCCGCCGTCCTGCCAGATCGAGGTGGAGATGTTGTTGGGCGTGTGGATGTGCCCGCCCCAGACGACGGCCTGGGGGAAGTTGTCGAAGACCGACGTGAAGGTGTCGCCGCAGCCTTCCGAGAGGCCGGCGCCGTACCACTCGTTCGAGACGTAGTGCGTGCACTTGAGGGGGTGGTGCACGAGCACGAACACCGGGCGGTCGGGGTGCTCGGCGGTCGCGGCGGCCATGCGGGTGTGGAGCCAGTCGCGCGCGTAGGCGTAGTTGCCGGTGCTGCGCTGGGTCGGCCGGCCGGTTTCCTCGTCGAGCTGGCCGGAGCCGGGCGAGACCGTGATGAAGTGGTAGCCGTTGATCACATAGTCGGCGTTGGGCCGCTGGCCACCGGTCGACTGGGTGAAGAGGTCGTAGCCGGTCATGCCCGGGCCGACGTCGTGGTTGCCCAGCGCGGCGACGAGGGAGATGTCGTCCTTGCCGTCACCGTTCTCGTCGAGACGGCGGTCGAGCACCTCCTTCAGGCCTGCGTACTCACCGGCGGTGGCGTTGTTGGTCAGGTCGCCGACGAACAGCGCGGCGTCGAGGTCCTGCGCGTGGTAGAGGTCGAAGGCCTTGTCCAGGTCGCCCCACTCGTTGTGGATGTCGCCGATCGAGCCGAAGGTCACCTGCGGCTGGTTGTCGTTGGCGGCACGACGCGCGGCGGCGGCACGGGCCTTCTCGACCTCGGCGTCGTTCCCGACGACGACCTCGAAGTCCTCGAAGTCGACGGTGTCGTTCTCGCCGACGGCCGAGTAGCTGATCCGGTAGTCACCCGGGGTCTGCGGGGTGAACTCGTAGACCGGCTCGCTCGCGGAGCCGGTCGGGGAGATCTCCGCGGTGACGCCGTCGGGCGAGGTCACCGACACGACGTAGTCGCCGGTGCCGAACGAGCTGTTCTCCGCGGTGGGGACGGGCTCCGGGATGCGGAAGGTCTCACCGACCGCGGCCTTGGGCCTGGGGGCGTCCTGCAGCCGCACCTGCTCGTCGACCAGCACGAAGGCCGGGCCGTCGGCCTCGGCGCGCTCCTGGGCGACGACGGTGCCGCCGCCCGCGATCGCGACAGTCACGAGGGCGCCCGCGGCAAGCCGCGCACCCCACGATCGTCTGATGGGAATCATCGGTCTCCTCGTCTCGGTCACGGTGCTCGGGCACCGGGAACTTGTCTGGACAAGTCCATCCGAACGAGGTGGCGCGTGATTGTCCGTCTGCAGCCCGAAACCACGGCAGACAGATGAAATATCCGTGACGCGATGCGGCAATCCGGGGCGGTTGCCACATCGGGGTTCTACCCAGGCGTGCCTAGAGGCCGTCGAGGTCCAGCGGCCGGTCGGCGGCGTACATCTCCTGCGGGCAGCTGTCGCCGGCGCAGTCGCGGTACTTCTCGGTCAGGTCGGCCAGCTGCGAGACCGTCTCGGCATGGGCCGGGTCCTCGGCGAGGTTGTTCATCTCGTAGGGGTCGGTGGTGCGGTCGTAGAGCTCGACGCCGCCGGTGGCCAGCTCCACGTAGGTCCACCGCCCGACGCGTACGCCGGACCAGAGGCGGGAGGTGCCGTCGGCCGTCGGCCATGCCTCGATCGGGACCACGCGGGTCTGCTCGGGGGCGCGCAGCCACGGCAGGATGTCGATGCCGTCGGGCTCGTGCGGGTTCTCGGCGCCGGCTGCCGACAGGAGCGTCGTGGCGATGTCCGGGTTGGTGAGCGTGGTCGCGACCTCGCGCCCCTTCGGTACGCCGGGCCCGCTCATCAGCACGGGGATCCGCAGCGACTCCTCGTAGTACCAGAGCTTGCCGTTGAAGTTGTGGTAGCCGTTCGAGAAGCCGTTGTCGGAGGTGAAGACCACCAGCGTGCGCGCCAGCTCGCCGCTCTTCTTCAGCCCGCCGAGCAGGGAGGCGATGTTGCGGTCCAGGCTGCGCGCGGACTCGATCCGTCGCTGGTAGGAGAGCCGGTAGGCGTCCTTCTCGATCTGCGAGGGGTTCTTCCGCGACGGCGACCCCTTGGGGAACTCCTTGCGCTTGTCCGGGAACAGGTTGGGCTGCGGCGGGATCGGCTTGTCGGCGTACGCGTCCCGGTCCTGCTTGTCGGGCACGGGTACGCCGATCGCACCCTTGGTGCCAGGGAAACGCTGCTTGGGGTCGCCCTTCTCCGTCGGGCCGCCGATGTGCGGCGCCACGTAGTTGACCCACTGGAACCAAGGCTTCTCCGCCGCGCCGGGCTTCTTCCTGGCGTCCTTCAGCGCTGCCTGCGCCTGCTGGGTGATGACGGTCGTGGAGTAGCCCTTCGGCTTCACCATGCGCCCGTTCACGTTGAACTTCGCGCCCAGATAGTTGTACGTCGAGGGGTCGATGGTCGCGCGCCACTGGTCCCACCCCGGCGGGATGTCGCGCTCGCTGCCCTCCTGGCCGTACTCGTTGAGGTATTTCCCGGTGAAGAGCGTGGTGTAGCCCGCGTCCTGCAGCGACGTCGCCACGGTCTGGGAGTCGTCGAAGGACGGGTAGCCGCCCTCGGGGCCGTGGATGGTGTGGGCGCCGTGGTTGTGGGCGTACTGCCCCGAGAGCAGCGAGGCCCGGGCCGGCACGCAGATCGGCGTCGGCGCGACCGCGTCGGTGAAGGTCACCCCGTTCTCGCCGACGAGCCTCTTCACGCTCGGTAGGTAGTCCATGTCGACGGTGGCGAGGTCGTCGACCGTGACCATCAGCAGGTTGGGCTTCTCGACCGGCATCTCGAAGGCCGGCGTCGACGTCGAGGTCTGGACGGAGTCACGCTCGCCGGACGGCTGCTGCGTCGGCGCGTGCCCACAGCCCGACATACCGACGACTCCAGCCATCGCGATCGCTGCCGAAAGAGTCCAGACCCGTCCGGGTACCGCCACTGATCGTCCTCATCACGCTGGTCGTCTACTGGTCGTGCCGATGGTTCATCCCAGATCAACGCACTTGTCGCGCTCTCGCCACCCCCGGGCAGGACGCTGGTCCTATGAAGATGGCGCTGGTCACCGAGAGCTTCTTTCCTACCATCGATGGTGTCACAACCACGGTGAAGGCCATCGCCGACCGCATGATCGAGTCGGGCCACGAGGTGCGCTTCATCGCGCCCGGCCCCGGACTCCCCGTCTACCGCAACAGCCGGGTCGTGCGGGTCTCACCTATCGCCAAGACCGGCCGGCAGGTACGCAGCGCCCTGGAGTCCTTCGAGCCGGACGTCGTCGTCAGCTTCGACCCGGGGCGCCTGGGCCGCAAGGCGCTGGCCTCGCCGACCGCCGCCGACGCGACGACCCTGGTCGTCCAGCAGTCCCCGATCTCCCCCAAGGCGGCGCTCACCTGGAACGCCTCCGTCGCTGCGTACACGGATGAGATCTTTGTCACAAGCGAATGGCTGCGCCGCGTGCTCGCGGCGATCGACGTCGCCGCGGAGGTCTGGGAGCCCGGGGTCGACACGGCCGCCTTCTCCCCCAGCCTGCGCGACGACTGGCTCCACCGCCGCTGGTCGAAGGCCAAGTCCCGCCCCACCCCGCTGGTCGTGGTCGGATACGCCGGCAACCTGGCCAAGAGCCACGGCGTACGCCGCCTCGCCGAGCTCACCTCCGTGCCGGGCATCCGCCTCGTCATCATCGGCGACGGACCCCAGCGCGGATGGCTCAAGCAGCGCATCCCGCAGGCCAAGCTGACCGGGCCGCTGGGCACCGGCGACCTGGCCATCGCACTGGCCTCGCTCGACGTGCTCGTCCACCCCGGCGAGGAGGAGGGATGCGGCCACATCCTGCGTGAGGCCGCGGCCAGCGCGGTGCCGGTGGTCGCCCCGCGCGCGGGCGCTGCGGCCGAGATCGTCCAGCACATGGAGACCGGCGTGCTCTACAACCCGGCCCGCAGCCGCGAGCTCGCCGACGCGGTCGCCTCGGTGGTCTCCGACCCCCGGCGTCACCTGCTCGGCGACCGTGGTCGCGAGCTCGTCGCGACGCGTCCCTGGACCGACGCCGTCGACGAGCTCTTGACCCGTCTGGTCACACTGAACGACACCCGATCCTCACGATCTCACGACGCCACGCCCGAGAATGCGGGTCCTGCTGTTAGGCTTGCCTAACCCACGCCCAAGATACTCGCCAGTAACCCCGCCCGCCCTCGCAGAGACGACAATGTCACATACTCCCTGCGTACAAGTTCGGGTATCAGGGGTAGTAGCGTGCGTGCCGTGGCAACCACGACTCTGATCAAAGGCGCGCGGTCGACGCGCTCGACGATCGCCCTGAAGCTCCTTATGGCGGCCAGCGGCATCGTCTTCATCCTGTTTGTGCTCGTGCACATGTACGGCAACCTCAAGGCCTTCAGCGGCGAGCTTGCCTTCAACGAGTATGCCGAGCACCTGCGTACGTTCGGGGAGCCGATGCTGCCGTACGGCGGCCTCCTCTGGATCATTCGCGTGGTGCTCCTGGCCTCGCTGGTGGCACACGTCGGCTCGGCGATCGCGCTCGCGAAGCGTGCGCACGCCCAGCGCCCGGTGAAGTACTCGGTGAAGAAGAACAAGGCTTCGTCGCTCTCCTCGCGCACGATGCGCTGGGGCGGCGTGGCGCTGTTCCTCTTCGTCGTCTGGCACCTGCTCCAGTTCACCATCGTGAAGATCAACGTGGGTGCGGGCGGGCAGGCCCCTGAGGTCACCGAGAACCCCTACCGGCTGCTGATCTCCGCGTTCCAGCCGGAGCAGTGGTGGATGGTGATCATCTACCTGCTCGCGATGCTCGCGCTCGCGTTCCACCTCCACCACGGCACCTTCAGCGCCATCCAGACGCTCGGGTTCACCAACACCGCTGAGTCGCGTGCCAGGGCCCGCGTCGCCGGCTGGGTCGTCGCGATCGTGGTCGCCGGCGGCTTCTCGCTGGTCCCCCTGTTCACCGTCTTCGGCGTCATCTCGTAAGGACATCTGACACATGGCTGCTGGAACCCACTACCTGCCCGGCCTCACCCCGACCAACGAGGCACCGGTCCAGAAATCCGACGACGCCGCCGGCTACTACGTGCTCGGCGACAAGCTCGTCGACCCGAAGGCGCCGACCGGTCCGATCGCGGAGCGCTGGACGAACCGCAAGTTCGAGAACCGCCTGGTCAACCCGGCCAACCGCCGCAAGCTGTCGATCATCATCGTCGGCACCGGCCTGGCCGGCGGCGCCGCTGCCGCCACGCTCGGCGAGGCCGGCTACAACGTGAAGTCGTTCTGCTACCAGGACTCCCCGCGTCGCGCCCACTCGATCGCCGCCCAGGGCGGTATCAACGCCGCGAAGAACTACAAGGGCGACGGCGACTCGGCCTACCGGCTCTTCTACGACACGGTCAAGGGCGGCGACTACCGCGCCCGCGAGTCCAACGTCTACCGCCTCGCCGAGGAGTCGGTGAACATCATCGACCAGTGCGTCGCGCAGGGTGTCCCCTTCGCCCGCGAGTACGGCGGTCTGCTCGACAACCGCTCCTTCGGTGGCGTGCAGGTGTCGCGTACGTTCTACGCCCGTGGCCAGACGGGGCAGCAGCTCCTCATCGGCGCCTACCAGGCCATGGAGCGCCAGGTCGCGGCCGGCACGGTCGAGCAGTTCACGCGTCACGAGATGCTCGAGCTGATCGTCGCCGATGGCAAGGCCCGCGGCATCATCGCCCGTGACATGGTCACCGGCGAGATCGAGACCCACCTGGCCGACGTGGTCGTGCTCGCCACCGGCGGCTACGGCAACGTCTTCTACCTCTCGACCAACGCGATGGGCTCCAACGTCACCGCCACGTGGCGCGCCCACCGCAAGGGCGCCTACATGGCCAACCCGTGCTACACGCAGATCCACCCGACCTGCATCCCGGTGACCGGCGCCCACCAGTCGAAGCTGACCCTGATGTCGGAGTCGCTGCGTAACGACGGCCGGATCTGGGTGCCGAAGAACGCCGAGGACTGCGCCAAGGACCCGCGCGAGATCCCCGAGGAGGACCGCGACTACTTCCTGGAGCGGATCTACCCGTCCTTCGGGAACCTGGTCCCCCGCGACATCGCCTCGCGCGCCGCGAAGTACATGTGCGACGAGGGCCGCGGCGTCGGTCCTGAGGTCGAGGAGACCCAGCCCGACGGCACGGTGAAGAAGTTCCGCCGCGGTGTCTACCTCGACCTGGGTGCCGCGATCGAGCGCCTCGGCAAGGACGCCATCGAGGAGAAGTACGACAACCTCCTCGACATGTACGAGCGGATCACCGGCGAGAACCCCTACGAGGTGCCGATGCGGATCTACCCCGCCGTGCACTACGTCATGGGTGGCCTGTGGGTCGACTACGAGCTGTCGACCAACATCCCGGGTCTGTACTGCACCGGCGAGGCCAACTTCTCCGACCACGGCGCGAACCGCCTCGGCGCCTCGGCGCTGATGCAGGGTCTGGCCGACGGCTACTTCGTGCTCCCGAACACGATCCGCGAATACCTCGCCGACGGGCCGTTCGAGCCCATCTCCGAGGACCACCCCGCGGTCGTCGAGGCGAAGCAGTCGGTCCAGGAGCGGATCGACAAGTTCATGTCGATCAACGGCACCCGCTCGGTCGAGTCGATCCACAAGGAGCTCGGCCTGATCATGTGGGAGTACTGCGGCATGGAGCGGACCGAGGAGGGCCTCAAGAAGGCCATCGGCCTGATCCGCGAGCTCAAGAAGGAGTTCTGGACCAACGTCAAGGTCCTCGGCTCGGCCGACTCCCTCAACCAGGACCTCGAGAAGGCCGGCCGCGTCGCCGACTTCATCGAGCTCGGTGAGCTCATGTGCATCGACGCGCTCAACCGGCGCGAGTCCTGCGGCGGCCACTTCCGGGCCGAGTCGCAGACCGAGGACGGCGAGGCGCTGCGCCACGACGACGAGTTCGCCTACGTCGCGGCCTGGGAGTTCGGTGGCGAGGACGGCGCCCCGATCCTCCACAAGGAGGACCTGATCTACACCGCCATCGAGATGAAGCAGAGGTCGTACAAGTGAAGCTCACCCTCAAGATCTGGCGGCAGGCCAACGCGTCCGAGAAGGGTGCGCTCAAGACGTACGAGCTGGACGGCGTCTCGCAGGACATGTCCTTCCTCGAGATGCTCGACCTGCTCAACGAGCAGCTCCTGCAGAACGACGAGGAGCCGGTCGCGTTCGACTCGGACTGTCGCGAGGGCATCTGCGGCATGTGTTCGCTGATGATCAACGGCGAGGCGCACGGCCCGGAGGTCACCACGACCTGCCAGCTGCACATGCGCTCGTTCAAGGACGGCGACACGATCACCATCGAGCCGTGGCGCGCCGCGTCCTTCCCGATCGTCAAGGACCTGATCGTCGACCGCTCCGCGTTCGACCGGATCATCCAGAACGGTGGCTACATCTCGGCCAACACCGGCTCGGCCCCCGAGGCCAACTCGGTGCCGGCTCCGCGCGACAAGGCCATGCGGGCGTTCAACACGGCCACCTGCATCGGCTGCGGCGCCTGCGTCGCCGCCTGCCCCAACGGCTCCGCGTCGCTCTTCCTCGGCGCGAAGATCACCCACCTCGGTGAGCTGCCGCAGGGCCAGCCGGAGCGCTACTCCCGCGTGCAGACCATGCTCGCACAGCACGACGCCGAGGGCTTCGGCGGCTGCACCAACATCGGTGAGTGCGCCTCGGCCTGCCCCAAGGAGATCCCGCTCGACGTGATCTCCCAGCTCAACAAGGACCTGCGCAAGTCGCTGATCCTCGGCTGACCATCGGGTTCACGAAGGGCCGTCCTCCCACGGGAGGACGGCCCTTCTGATTTGCCGAGGCGTCACCGGCGTGCCCACTCGGCCGACGTGGCTGACGCCTCGGCGGGGTTGTTCCCGCTCAGGCGACGGTGAGGTCGACCTCGATGTTGCCGCGGGTGGCGTTGGAGTACGGGCAGACCTGGTGGGCCTGCTCGGCGAGCTGCTGAGCGGTCGCGGCGTCGGCGCCGGGGATGGTGACCTCGAGCTGGACGGCGAGGCCGAAGCCGCCCTGGCCGTTGTCGCCGATGCTCACGTCGGCGACGACCTCGGAGTCGGTCATGTCGACCTTGGCCTTGCCGGCGACCAGCTTGAGCGCCGAGTGGAAGCAGGCGGCATAGCCCGCGGCGAAGAGCTGCTCGGGGTTGGTGGCACCGCCGGCGCCACCCATCTCCTTGGGGATGCGGACGTCGGCGTCGATGAGGCCGTCGGAGGACTGGACGTGGCCGTTGCGGGCGTCGCCGGTGCTGACTGCGGTGGCTGTGTAGATCGGTGTCATGCGCACAACTATATTGCGCACAACTTAATAGCGCAAGGGAGTAGACTGATGGATGTGTCCGGACGTACCTATCCGCAGCTCGCGCTCGACCTGCAGCTCTGCTTCCCCTTGTACGCAGCGACCCGAGCCGTCACGAAGCGCTACGTGACGCTGCTCGAGGGGACCGGGCTGACCTATCCGCAGTATCTGGTGATGCTGGTGCTCTGGGAGGCCGACGAGCCGTTGACCGTGACCGCGCTCGGCCACCGCCTACGGCTCGACTCCGGCACCCTGACTCCCCTGCTCAAGCGACTCGAGGCTGCCGGCCACATCCGTCGCGAGCGGGACCCCGGCGACGAGCGCCGGGTGCTGGTCAGCCTGACCGAGGCGGGCCGGGCGCTGGAGGAGCAGGTCTCCGGGGTGCCGCAGCAGCTCGGTCAGTCGATGGGGATCAGCCGCGACGAGGCGCTCGCGCTGCGCGACCAGCTCACCGAGCTGGTCGACCACCTCGACGCGGCCGACTCCGCCTGAGGCCCTACCCCCTGGTCAGCAGCCGCTGCACGCCGAGCTTGATCAGCAGTCCACCGAGGAGGACGTCGACGACCACGAGCACCGCGTGGGCGACGTAATAGGGCTTGGGCCGGGTCTGCTCCGGGTCCTTCGCGGTCTTGACCAGGTTGCGGCCGAAGTTGGTCCAGATCGCGATCGTCCAGATCCCGATGACCAGGAGGAGCGCGCCGTCAGTCTTCTCGAGCTTCATGGGTACGACTCTCTCATCCACCGGTGTGGGTCCCTACGGGCGGCTCGGCCGAGTCGGCCGGAGTCGCCCTGACGTAGGCGTAGGAGGCGGCGTACAGGATCACCATCGAGGTGTAGTGGATCCAGACGACGAGGATGAGGGCGATGCCGAACGCCTGGAAGGCGGGCTGGCCCTGGGTGGCGTTCAACAACAGGGTCGAGGCCTGCTTGAGGATCTCGAAGCCGATCGCGCCCAGCAGCGCACCGGCCCACAGCGGCCCCTTCGGGGTGTCCTTCTGGGGGGCCAGGTGGAACATCGCGAAGAAGAGCACGGTGTTGGCCGCCAGGCCTAGCACCAGGGTGAGGGCGACGATCAGCCAGCCGAAGCCCTGGTCGAGACCGATCCAGTCCAGGACGTTGGCCGAGAAGGTGCGGATCAGGCCGGTGAACGCCACCGCGACCAGCATGATCAGGCCGAGCAGGATCAGCGCGGCCAGGTCGCGCAGCTTGGCCATCAGGAAGCCGGGCTGCTCCTCTTCGGGCACCATGAAGACGGCCTCGAGCGCCTTGCGCAGCCCATCGATGAAGCCGAGGCCGGCGTAGAGCAGGCCGAAGGCACCGACGATCCCGACCGCGCCCGCGGCGCGCTCGATGTCGGCGATCTTCAGCTGGCCGGCGCCGTCACCGACCAGGCCGGGCAGGACCTGGTCGATCGCCTCGACCAGGTCGCTCTCGGCACCGGCGTACACCTTGGCGATCTGGCCGACCGCGAAGAACGCGAGCGCGAGGATCGGGAAGGTGGACAGGAAGCCGAAGTAGGTGATCGCGCCGGCCTGCTGGCCAGCGCCCACGTCGCCGTAGTGCTCCTGCGTACGCACCGCCCGGTCCAGCGCCGGGAAGCGAGCACGCAGCTCGGCGATCTTCTCCTTGATCTTCTCCTTGTCGAGCATCCCGAGGTCCCATCCGTCGTGAGTGGGCGGACCTGAGCCCGCCTCAACCGGTCAGTGCTGCTCTCAGTGCGAACTCGCGGGTCGGCCGCCAGCCGTCCGTGTCGTCGTGCACGTAGAGGTAGAACTCCTCGACCGACCACTCGCACTCGAAGTCGGCCAGCTCACCGAAAGCCTTGTCGAGGCTAGCCTCGGGAAGGTCGTGGGCGATCGTGACATGCGGGTGATAGGGAAAAGTGAGCTTCTGGTCGAGCGGCCCCTGCCGGACCGTGTTGGCCAGCTGCTCGCAACCCGAGATGCCCTGCACCACGGCCACGAAGACCACCGGCGAGACCGGCCGGAAGGTGCCGGTGCCGCGGAGGTGCACGCCGAACGGAGCGACCCGCGAGGCCGCCGACTCGAGATGGCTCTCGACGTCGGGCAGCAGGTCCTCGTGGATCTCCGTCGGCGGCACGAGCGTGATGTGCGTCGGGATCATGGTCGCCGTCGCGTCCCCGAGAGACGTCCGGTAGTCCTGGAGCTGACTTGCCCACGGCTCCGGGATAGCGATGGCAACACCGATGGTGCGCATGGGCCGACCTTACTAGCCGAGAGGCGCGGCGGGGGCCACAAAGCCAACCCGCTCGTAGACGTCGGACAGAGTCTTGCGAGCCACCGCGCCCGCCTTCTCGGCGCCCTGCTCGAGAATGCCGTCGAGATAGGCCCGGTCATCGAGGACCTCGAAGGTCTTCTCCCGGAACGGCGTGACGTAGTCGACGACGACCTCGGCGAGATCCTTCTTCAGGTCGCCGTAGCCCTTGCCGGCGTACTTGCCGACCAGGGTGTCGATGTCGGAGCCGGTCAGCGCGGAGTAGATCCGCAGCAGGTTGGAGACGCCCGGCTTGGCCTCCTCGTCGAAGCGGATCTCCATCTCCGAGTCGGTGACCGCGGAGCGGATCTTCTTCGCCGAGACCTTCGGGTCGTCGAGCATGTCGATCAGGCCGCTCGGGCTCGAGGCCGACTTCGACATCTTGATCGTCGGGTCCTGGAGGTCGTAGATCTTCGCGACCTCCTTGAGGATGTAGGGCTCGGGAAGCCGGAACGTCTTCTTGTAACGGCTGTTGAACCGCTGCGCCAGGTCGCGCGTCAGCTCCAGGTGCTGCCGCTGGTCCTCGCCGACCGGGACGTACGCCGGGCGGTAGAGCAGGATGTCGGCGGCCATCAGCATCGGGTAGGAGAAGAGGCCGACCGAGGCCGCTCCCTCACCACCCTTGGCGGACTTGTCCTTGAACTGGGTCATCCGGCGGGCCTCACCGAAGGAGGTGATGCACTGCATCACCCAGCCGAGCTGGGCGTGCTCGGGAAGGTGGGACTGGACGAAGATCGCGGACCGCTCCGGGTCGACACCGGCAGCCAGCAGCTGGGCGGCGGCCCGCCGCGTACGCTCCCGCAGGACCTTCGGGTCCTGCTCGACGGTGATCGCGTGCAGGTCGGCGATGAAGAAGAAGGGCTCGTGCTCCTCCTGCAGGCTCACCCACTGCCGGACGGCGCCGAGATAGTTGCCGAGGTGGTAGGAGTCCGCGGTCGGCTGGATGCCGGAGAGGACCCGGGGCCGAGTCGTGGGAGCGGTGCTTCCGGTCATGTGCGCATTCTGTCAGCCAGTCGCCGAAAGGCTCGAAATGACAGTGGATCCTGCCCGCGGCGCTGATCTGCGTGCCGGCCATGGGCCTCGGCGCCCCCCGTGATCAACGTCGAGGACCATGGTCGCCCGCAGTCTGGAAGGCCGCGAGCAGGATCCGCATGACCCATCAACGACAGATCCTTCTGGGGGTTACCGGAGAAGTGCATCCAATTTCTTACGACTTTGTGGACCTCCTGAGAGGCTCTACTCAGTGTTGATTCGATGCTCGGTCGAATGCGCATTCCCTGCGGGACACATGCCCCTGTTAGCCTGTTTGGTCGACCCGCGGATCCTCCAAGGGGTCCGCAGCCTCGGGGCCAGCAGCCGAATCGGCCTCGAGGCCCGGCGACCCCCGAGGAGATCTGTGAATCACACGTCCGCTGCCAACGCGCGCATGCTGCTCGCGACCGATCTGGACGGAACCTTCCTGGCCGGCGACCCCGAGGCGAAGGTCAAGCTCTACCAGACGCTGAGCCGCCGCGAGGACGTACTGCTGTCCTTCGTCACCGGGCGTGGCCTGGAGTCGGTGCTGCCGCTGCTCGCGGACCCGACCATCCCGACGCCCGACTTCATCATCTGCGACGTCGGCGCCACCATCGTGACCGGACACGACCTGCTCGCCGTCGAGCCGATCCAGCAGGACATCGCCGCCAAGTGGCCCGGCGAGCTCACCGTGCTCGAGAAGATCGGCGAGCGGCCCGGACTGGTCCGTCAGAACGTGCCCCAGGACCGCCGCGTCTCCTACTTCTGCGACCCCGAGGCGGTGACCGACGACCTCGCCCCGCTGGTGGCGGAGATCGGCTGCGACCTGCTCTACTCCGCCAGCCACTATCTCGACGTGCTGCCCGCGGGGATCAACAAGGGCCACACCGTCACCAAGCTCGTCGAGCACCTCGGCATCCCGAAGGACCGGGTGCTGGTCGCCGGCGACACCCTCAACGACCTGTCGATGTACGACATCGGCTTCCCGGGCGTCTGCGTCGGTGAGTCCGAGGACCTGCTCCTGGACGCGACCCGCGACAAGGAGCGTACGTTCCACGCCACCTCCCCCGGCACGGGCGGGATCCTGCAGGCGATCAGGCACTTCAACCTGCTCGACGACGAGCACATCTACGACCCGGAGAACGACGCCGACGACCCGGGGAAGTCCGACCTCGTCATGGTCTACCACCGGCTCCCCTATGACGAGGTGATCGAGGAGGGAGAGGTCAAGCGCCGGCGCCCGAAGTCACCCAACGGCATCATCCCGACGCTGCTCTCCTTCTTCACGGAGCGCACCGGATCCTGGGTCGCGTGGTCGATCGACGATCCCAAACGCGGCAAGTTCGCGACCCACACGGTCGTCGACCCCAAGCTCTACCCCGGTCTGGTGGCCTCGCGGCTGCCACTGTCGAAGAAGGACGTCGACGTCTTCTACAAACGCTTCTCCAAGGAGGCGTTCTGGCCGCTGCTGCACACCTTCTGGGAACGTGCGAGGTTCAAGGAGGAGGACTGGCAGGTCTACTGCCGGGTCAACAAGGCCTTCGCCGAGCAGGCGGCGGCAGAGGTGGCGTACGAAGGCATCGTCTGGATCCACGACTACAACCTGTGGATGGTGCCTGCCTATCTGCGTGAGCTGCGTCCGGATGTGAAGATCGCGTTCCTGCACCACACCCACTTCCCCGGTGCGGACGTGTTCAACGTGGTGCCGTGGCGGCGCGAGATCATCGGGTCGCTTCTGCAGTGCGACTACATCTCGTTCCACATCCCCCGCCAGGTCGAGAACTTCGTCGACGTGGCGCGTGGCGTGGCACCGGTCGAGGTGATCGAGACCGAGGACTCCGCGCCGCGGTTCCGCACCTACGGCTTCGCCCTCGGCCTGGACACCATGCCCTCGGTGATCGACGTCGGCGGGCGCCGCGTCCACCTGGGCGCCAACCCGGTGAGTGTCGACACCAAGCGGATCGAGCAGACCCTGGCGTCAGCTGCGGTGCAGGAGTCCATCGCGCGAGTGAAGGACGAGTTCGAGGGTCAGCGGATCGCGCTGGCCGTCTCGCGGCTCGACTACACCAAGGGCGTGCTGCAGCAGCTCGAGGCCTTCGAGCGGGCTCTGCTCGAGGACCCGTCGCTGCTGGGCGAGCTGTCGCTGGTGCTGGTGTGCGTGCCCGCAGCCGGTGAGATGACCGTCTACAAGACGCTGCAGAACCAGATCGAGCAGGCTGTCGGGCGGATCAACGGCCGGTTCTCGCGGATGGGCTGGATGCCGGTCCACTTCTACTTCCGGCCGATCCCGTTCGAGGAGCTGCTGGCCTACTACGCCAACGCCGACGTCATGTGGATCACCCCGCTGCGTGATGGTCTCAACCTGGTCGCGAAGGAGTACGCCGCGGTCCACGGTCTTCGCGGCACGAGCGGCACGCTGGTGCTCTCCGAGTTCGCCGGGGCGGCCGCCGAGCTGCGCGGTGCGGTGCTGACCAACCCCCACGACGTCTCCGACATGGTGCGGGTCTTCCTGCAGGCCGTCGACATGGACGAGGCCGAGGCCAAGGACCGGATGCGTGGACTGTGGGACACCATCCGCCACCACGACTCCAAGGCTTGGGCCGACGGGTTCCTCGCGGCGGTCGAGGCGGCCACCTCCTCCGCCCCAGGGGATGAGGTGGAGCTCTAAGAGATTCGCCGAGTCGGCGCGTTCTAACGCGCCGACTCGGCGTGGTTCGGCGTCAGGATGAGCCGACTCGGCGGGCTTCTAGGCGCGGCGGCGGTGGATGCTGGTGCTCCACAGCAGCACGAGCATCCCGGCCGCGGCCAGCCCGGCGCCGACCAGCGGCGCCTCGCGGACGCTCCACACGTCCAGGGCCAGACCGCCGGCGAAGGCGCCGAGGGCGTTGGCGATGTTGAGGCTCGCGTGGTTCATCGCGGCGCCCAGCGTCACCGCGTCGTCGGCGACGTCCATCAGGCGCACCTGCAGGTTGATCACCAGCACCGACGCGATCGCGGTGGTCAGGAAGGCGACCGGTGCGAGCCACCATCCGGCCGGCGCGACCAGCCAGAAGAGGGTCAGCACTGCGACCATGCCGAGGCTGCTGGCGAGCAGCGAGCCCATCACCGACCAGCGCGCCAGCTCGCCCGCGATCCAGGTGCCGACGACCATGCCGGTGCCGAAGGCGAAGACGAACCACGGCACCGCGCCCCCGGCCAGGCCGGCCGTGTCGGTGACGATCGGGGCGATGTAGGAGTAGGCCGCGAACATGCCGCCGAACCCGATCGCGCCCGCGAGCATGGTCAGCCAGACCTGTTTGTTGGTGAAGAAGCGGCCGGCCTCGCTGCGGCCGGTCGCGTTGGGGTCGCCCGGGAAGTGGGGCACCGAGAGCTGCACCAGGAGCACGGTCAGCAGGGCGAGGCCTGCTGCGGCTGCGTACGGGGCTCGCCAGCCGGCGCTCTGACCGAGCCAGGTGGCGAACGGAACGCCGATCACGTTGGCCACCGAGAGCCCGAGCATGACCAGCGCTACGGCGCGTCCGCGGTGCTTCGGGGCCGCCATCGACGTGGCGACGATGCTCGCGACGCCGAAGTAGGCGCCGTGCGGCAGCCCGTCCAGGAACCTCGCCACCAGCAGCATGTGGTAGTCGACGGCGGCCGCGCTGAGCAGGTTGAACAGGGCGTACGCCGCCATCAGCGACAGCAGCAGCCCCTTGCGGGGAAGATGCGCGACGAAGAACGAAAGGATCGGTACGCCGACCACCACCCCGACCGCGTAGGCGCTGATCAGGTGCCCGGCCGTGGAGGTGCCGACACCGACGCCCTCGGCGATCTCGGGCAGCACGCCCATGGTGACGAACTCGGTCGTACCGATCGCGAAGCCACCCATCGCGAGGGCGATCATCGCGATCGCGAACCGGACGGGGGTGACCGGCCTCAGGGCGGTCTCGGAGCTGGCGGTGTCGGTCACTACTGCCTAACCTTCGGCGATTTCAGCGCTATTCCGCGAATCGGTGTGACGCGGGTCCCGCCTCGCGCCCGGCAGTGTCAACCTCAGTTGACAGGGTTCGGGCGTCAACCTATATTGACATCATGACGGATGCCAAGGATCTCGCCGAGTCGGCCGCGAGCGCCGACCCGAGCACCGGACTGCGAGCCGCGCTCGCACTGCGTCGTCTCGCCGACTCCCTGGAGCGGCTGCAGGTGGCGAACGCCCGCCGGCAGGGCTGGGCATGGCAGGAGATCGCCGACGCGCTGGAGGTTAGCCGGCAGGCGGTCCACAAGAAGTACGCGAAGGAGATGTGATGTTCGAGAGGTTCACCAAGCCGGCCCGCGATGCGGTGACCGCGGCCCAGACGTACGCCGCCGAGCTCGGCCACGAGCGCATCGGCGACGACCACCTCCTGCTGGCGATCGGCTCCGGCACCGAGTCGTCCGCCGCCCGCGCGCTCTCAGAGGCCGGGGTCGATGCCACCGCGCTGAAGGCGGAGGTCGAGCGGGCCCACGGGCGCCTGGGCGACGAGGACGCCGACGCGCTGTCGACGCTCGGGATCGACCTGGACGCGGTGCGCTCCAAGGTCGAGGAGGTCTTCGGCACCGGCGCGCTCGACAGTGGGAAGCCACGCCGTCGGCTCGGCGGGCACATCCCCTTCACCAAGGAGGCGAAGAAGGTCCTCGAGCTCTCGCTGCGTGAGGCGATCCGGCTCGAGGACCGGTCGATCGGCACCGAGCACATCCTGCTCGGCATCCTTCGAGCGGAGGGGGAAGGACATGCTGCACTACGGGCCCTCGGCGTGGATGTTGCTGCGCTGCGCGACGCACTGGAGCACGGCGAGGCCGCCTGACGCCGAGGTGCCAGGCGGCCTGTCGCGGACGGATCAGCCGGCCAGGTGGGACCAGGACGGGGCCAGCTCGGCCCACGGACCCACCGCCGCGACCTCGCCGTCGACCATGACGACGACTCGGTCGGCCTGAGCGAGCGCGGCTCGCTTCGAGGTGGCTCCGATGACCGTCGTGTGCCGGTCGCGGAGCGCCCGCCACAGCTCGATCTCGGTGGCCGCGTCCAGCGCACTGGAGACGTCGTCGGCCAGGAGCAGCTCGGTGTCGGCAGCCAGCGCCCTCGCCAGGGCGAGGCGCTGGACCTGTCCTCCCGAGAGGCGTACGCCCCGGTGTCCGACGATCGCGTCCGCGCCGCCCGCCTCCTTGACGTCGAGCTCGAGCCGCGCGTCGGCGACCGGGCTGTCGAACGGCCGGTCGTGACCCAGCCGGATGTTGTCGGAGAACGTTCCGGAGAGCACCCGAGGCACCTGGGCGACGTACGCGACCTGCCCCGGCCTCAGGAAGGCCTGCGGGTCCGTGACCAGCTCGTCGTTCCACCGGATCGTGCCGGTGTGCTCGATGAGGCCGGCCAGCGACGCCAGCAGGGACGACTTGCCGGAGCCGACCTGCCCGACGAGGAGGACCAGCTCGCCGCGCTCGATGGTGAGCGAGACGTCCGAGACACCGATCGTGCCGTCGTCGTGGACCGCCGACAGGGCCGAGAGCTCCAGTGACTCCAGCGGCACCCGGTCGACCGGACCCGGATCCGGCGCGTCGCCGGAGACCAGATCGACACCCGGCGGCAGGTCCATCAGGTCGCGACCACCGGCGAACCGGCTGGTCTCCTTCTGCCACGCCCGCGTGCCAGGGGCCTCAGTGACGACCATGCCGGCCACCCGGCCGAACCAGTCGAAGCCCGAGACCGCGTTGGCCACCAGCAGCGCCGTGGCCAGACCCCAGCCTCCACCGAAGTAGATGCCCCAGGCCGCCACGACACCGCACTGCACCATCAGCGCCGGCACTCCGTCGAGGAACGCCTGCACCCGGTGCTCCTTCACGGCTGCGTCCACCCGGCCCGAGTCCACATGCTGCAGGTGGGCGTGGACCTGCGGCGTCGCCGCGGCCAGCTTCACGGTGCGTACGGACTCCAGCGCGGAGACCACCGCACGCCCGAACCGGGCACGCGCGGCGGACGAGGCCGCGGCCGAGCGGCCCGCGATCGGTCGACCGATCGCAGAGGCCAGCGCCGAGGCGACCATGACGACCAGGAGCACGGCGCCCGCGAGCGCGGTGCCGGCGAGCAGCGCCGTGATCGTCGCGATCACCAGACCGTTGACGAAGTCGACCCAGCGGTCGGCGTAGCGGGCGTAGCGGTCCGCGTCCATCGACCTGGCGACGACCTCACCCGGCGGCGTACGCGTCAGGCGGTGCTGCCGGGTCTGGCCGTAGAGCACGGCCATCCGGGCGCGCAGCATGACCTCGATCCACCAGCGCGGGTAGCGGTAGAAGGCGTCGGCGAGCATCAGCGGCGCGGCCAGCAGGCTGACCACCAGCAGCACCGACAGCACCGTCGGCCGGCCGCCGTCCTGCAGCGACTCGACGATCCGGCCCCACAGGAGCCCGGTGAAGGCGCCCTGCGCACCGGTCATCGAGGCGAACAGGAAGAGCAGCGCACCCGCCACACCCCACTCGGGGCGCAGGAACAGGACGTGGAGCATCCCGCGCGCCAGCGACGGACCGGTGCCGACCTCCGGGAGCTCCGGCGGAGCACCGGCGCGACGCTTGCCGCCCACGTTGCCTTCGGCCACGTGGTCGAGGGTGGAGTGGTCGACAGGCTTGACATCCGGCGACGGTGAGTCGTGGTGGTCGGTGCGGCTGGCCTCGAGCAGGTCGCGGAACGGACCCGGCGCGGTCGCCAGCGAGGCCCGCAGGCCGTGCTGGATCACCCGGCCGTGGTCGAGCACGGCCACGTGAGGCGCCCGCTCGATCGTGGAGAGCCGGTGGGCGATCAGGATGCCCGTACGCCCGGTCAGCAGCCGATCGGCGGCCGCGACCACACGGCGCTCGGTGAGCGGATCCATCCGCGCGGTGGCCTCGTCGAGCACGACCACGCGTACGTCACGCACCAGCAGCCGCGCGAAGGCGACCAGCTGCTCCTCCCCCGCCGACAGCGAAGTGCCGCCGGGACCGAGCAGGGTGTCGAGGCCCTCGGGCAGGCCGGCGACCCACTCGGAGAGCCCGAGCCGGGCGACCGCCCGCTCGATGTCCTCGCGCGGACGCTCGTCGTCGAAGAGCGCGATGTTCTCCGCGAGCGTCCCGGCCAGGATCTCCGTACGCTGCGTCACCACGCCCACGGAGGCACGCAGCTGCTGCAGGTCGAGGTCGCGTACGTCCACACCACCGAGGAACACCGAGCCGCGCGGCGGCTCGACGGCCCGGGAGAGCAGAGAGGCGAGCGTCGACTTGCCCGAGCCGGTGCGACCGACGAGCGCGATGGTGTCGCCCGCGGGCACGGTGAGCGAGATGCCCTGGAGGGCGAAGGTGCCCTCGGCGTAGGAGAAGGTCAGGTCGCGCAGGTCGACCTCGAGCGCTCCCCCACCCGGCACGGGCTCGCCACCTTCGGGCTCGGGCTCGGCGGCCATCATCTGGCGCAGCCGGATGACCGCGCCCAGGCCCGCCTGGATGTCCGGCAGGTGGTTGGCGAGCATCGCGATCTGGCCGACGAAGGTGCTCGTGACCAGGAACAACGTGACCAGCGAGCTGATCCCGAGGCGGTCGGTCGAGGCGAGCGCGATCCCGGCGAGACCGATGCCGGCCAGCAGGGAGTGGAGCAGCACGCCGGCACGGCGGCCGACCTTCGCCTCGACCGTGACCACGGCGCGGAACTTCTCGTGGACCGTCGCCGACAGCCGCGCCACCCGGGCGACCACGTGGTCCTGCCCCAGGCTCGTGCGCAGGTCGTCGCGCCCGGCGATGCCTTCCTCGAGCACGGCGGCGTGGTCGGTCCAGGAGGCCTCCTCGATGACCTTGAGCTGGGAGATCTTGCCCAGCAGGCCGCGGATGACGAACCAGGTCACCGTCGCGAGGAGCGGGAACAGGATCGCCGCCGGCCACCAGGTGAAGCTGGCCACGATCCACATCGGCAGCGCCGCGAAGACCGAGCGGAACAGCATCCACAGCTGCCAGCGCAGCAGGTTGCCGACCTCGTGGGAGTCGTCGTCGACCCGGTCGAGGATCTCGCCGACGGCCTGCTCGCTCAGCTCCGAGAGCGGCTGTCGCATGGCGGCCTGGAGCACGTCCTCGCGCAGCTTGCCCTCGACCCGGTCGGAGACGCCGACCCAGGCGATCTTCGCCGTCGAGTCGACGAGCGAGGCACCGATCACGCACAGCGCGAGCCAGCCGACCAGGCTGGCGGTCGGGTTCTCGGCGAGCCGTCCCGCCACGACCGTGCCGATCGACTGGGCGACCATGGCCACGGCCAGCGCGACCAGCGCGGCGACCGTCACCGGCCCCTTGAGGCGTCGCCAGTCGACCTGCCGGCTCGGGTCGGCAGGTGTGGAGGGAACTCCGGGGGCCTTGCCTGCGGTGGGCACGGGCGGAGTCGAGAGCGTCGCAGTCATCAGAAGATCACGGTATGCGCGACCGCCGACACTCTCCTAAAGGTTTTCCGTCCGTCACCCCCACCAAACCCCGCGCTGACCTGGACTTATAGGAATCAGAAGAAGATCTGGAGAGCAAGATCACCTCCGCCCGGAAGGCATCCGGATGACGTACGACGGCCCGGCACGGACGATTCCGTGGCGGGCCGTCGCCGGTTGATCAGAAGGAGTCGAACGGCTCACGCGACGCCGACCCCGCGGGCCGTCACTCCTCGACGGAGCCACCTTCATCCGGAGTCGTCAGCGACTCCATGGAGATCCCGGTGAACTCGTCCACCCTCACCTGCCGAGTGCTGCCATCGCGTAGGGTGAGCGTGACGTGGCTGAACTCGGGCGTCGTGCGAGCGTTCTCCGAGGCCTCGGTGATCGGATCATCCGGCCACCAGGCGGCGTAGTGCCCGTCGTTGACGGTGGCAGTCACAGCGCCCTGAGCTTCTGTGTGCAGGACCAGGCCGACGACGTCCGCCCCGACGAGGCCCGTAGACGACCGCTGGCTCTCGGCGTCGTTGCCCATCACGCCACCGATGCTGCCGAATGCACCGTCGGCGTCGACCGTGACCGGCTCGGCGCCGGGACCGCCCGGCGTTTGGCCGTAGAGGCCGGCCGGCTCACCGTTGCGGAGCATGCACACCGCCTCCGTGAGCCCGTCGGGGGTGGCGAGATAGACAAGTGTCCACCCGCCGCGACGCTCCGCGACGTACGTCTTCATCTCCGGACCCTGGCGACCGGGCAGGAAGTCCCAGAATCCGCCGACGCACGCTTGTGCCGCGTCGTCGGTCTCGGCCGCGGTGAGCGGCGACGGGGCCGGTGTCCACGCCGCCGCGGGCGTCGGTCCACCGAGGACGCTGGGAGCCGCGATGGCGGCGGCCGCTGCCGCCGCGGTCGCGGCGAGCGCGAGCCCGACACGTCGCCGGGTGACTCGGGTACGCGGCGCGACAGGTTCCGCGGCCGACACTGCCGGCTTGGCGACCTGCGCGTCGTGAGCCGTGATCCGTGCCAACAGATTCTGGGCCGCCGGGTCACGGGCCACATCGAGTGCCTCTGGGGTGACAGCGGGATCGAGGGTGCGGAGCACACGGTCGGTGTTCATGAGGAACTCCTTGCGGTAGCGGTGGGAGTGACGGGTTGGGGGCACGCCGCGGCGAGGGCACGCAAGGCGCGTCGGGCGCGGCTCAGCCGCAGGCGGTAGGCCACCGGTGAGATACCCAGGACCTCGGCAGCCTGGCGGGTGGTCAGGCTGTCCCAGACGGTGAGCGCGATGGCCTCCTGGTGCACCGGACTGAGCCGTCGCCAGGCAGTGGCCAGATCGACACGTGCTGCCACCAGGTCCGGCTCGGACCCGACCGTTCCCGGGCCGACCAGCTGAGCGTCGGCGATCTGAAGCGTCAACTGCTGCCACCGTTCTGCCGCCCGATACTCGTTGCTCAGAGTGCGATGGGCGACGCCGAAGAGCCACGCCCGTTGTTCGTCGTACACCCCCGGGACCTCGGCGTACCGTCGCCAGGCGACCAGGTAGACCTGCGCGAGCACGTCCTCGGCGTGGGAGGGGTGCACACGACGCTCGATGAACCTGCGTAGGTCGGCGTACGTTGCTTCGTAGAGGCGCGTGAAGGCCGCCTCGTGACTCGGCGGGCCGTTCTCGTTGTGTCCCATACCCTTCACATGTCCGCTGACAGATGTATGTGTCACCGTACGGGCGGAGTCGCACGCCACCCGAACACGGCGTCTGCATCGTCGGCCACTCGACCGCAGCCATCGGCCTGTCGACAGCAGCTCGAAAACGCAGGGCGGCCCGGCACGGGTTCGTGCCGGGCCGCCCTCACGCGCAGCTGATCAGAGAGAGTCGATCGCCTCGTTGAGCGTCGCGGACGGACGCATCACGGCGGTGACCTTCTCGGGATCGGGCAGGTAGTAGCCGCCGATGTCGGCCGGCTTGCCCTGGACCGCGAGGAGCTCCTCGACGATCTTCTCCTCGTTGGCGGCGAGGGTCTCGGCGAGCCCCTTGAACGCCGCGGCGAGCTCGGCGTCCTCGGTCTGCGCGGCGAGCTCCTGGGCCCAGTAGAGACCCAGGTAGAAGTGGGAGCCGCGGTTGTCGGTGGTGCCGAGCTTGCGACCCGGGGAGCGGTCGTTCTCGAGGAAGGTCGCGGTCGCCCGGTCGAGCGCGGCAGCAAGCACCTTCGCGGAAGGAGCCGAGGCCTGCTCGGCGTACTTCTCGAACGACGGCACCAGCGCGAAGAACTCACCCAGCGAGTCCCAGCGGAGGTAGTCCTCCTCGACCAGCTGCTGCACGTGCTTCGGCGCCGAGCCGCCCGCACCGGTCTCGAACAGACCGCCGCCGGCGATCAGCGGGACGATGGAGAGCATCTTCGCCGACGTACCGACCTCGAGGATCGGGAACAGGTCGGTGTTGTAGTCGCGCAGCACGTTGCCGGTGACCGAGATGGTGTCCTCGCCGTTGCGCAGCCGCTCGAGCGAGTAGGCGGTGGCCAGGGCCGGCGCCAGGATCTTGATCTCCAGACCCTCGGTGTCGTGCTCGGTGAGGTAGGTGGTGACCTTCTTGATGAGCTCGGCGTCGTGCGCACGGGTCTCGTCGAGCCAGAAGACCGCCGGGGTCTTGGAGTCGCGGGCCCGGTTGACGGCCAGCTTCACCCAGTCGCGTACCGGGATGTCCTTGGTCTGGCAGGCACGCCAGATGTCACCGGCCTCGACGTCGTGCTCGATGAGCACGTCGCCGGCCTTGTTGAGAATCCGGACGGTGCCGGCGGCGGCGATCTCGAAGGTCTTGTCGTGCGAGCCGTACTCCTCGGCCTTCTGCGCCATCAGACCGACGTTGGGGACGGTGCCGATGGTGGCCGGGTCGAGCGGGCCGTTCTTCTTCACGTCGTCGATGACGGTCTGGTAGACGCCCGCGTAGGAGGAGTCCGGGATGACCGCGAGGGTGTCGGCCTCGCCGCCGTCGGCGCCCCACAGCTTGCCGCCGTTGCGGATCAGGGCCGGGATCGAGGCGTCGATGATGACGTCGGAGGGGACGTGCAGGTTGGTGATGCCCTTGTCGGAGTTGACGTAGGACAGCTTCGGGCCGTTCTGCAGGGCGGCCTCGAAGGCGGCCTTGATCTCGGCGCCGTTGGGCAGGGCGTCGAGGCCCGGCAGGATGGTGCCCAGGCCGTCGTTGGCCGACAGGCCGGCCATGGCGAGGTCCTCACCGTAGGTCGCGAAGACGTCCTTGAAGAACGCCTTGACGACGTGGCCGAAGATGATCGGGTCGGAGACCTTCATCATCGTCGCCTTGAGGTGCAGCGAGAAGAGCACGTCGTCGGCCTTCGCCTTCGTGATCGCGTTGGCGAGGAACGCGTGCAGGTGGGCGGCCTCCATCTTGGTGGCGTCGACGATCTCGCCGGCGAGCACGGGCAGCTCGGCCAGCAGCGTCTCGGTCGTGCCGTCGGCCTTCTCCAGAACGATGGAGAGGGTGTCGTCGGCCGCGAGGGTCACCGACTTCTCGTTGGACTTGAAGTCGTGCGCCCCCATGGTGGCGACGGTGGTCTTGGAGCCCTCGGCGAAGGGCTTGTTGGTGTGCGGGTGGGCCTTGGCGTACGCCTTGACCGAGCCCGGCGCGCGGCGGTCGGAGTTGCCCTCACGCAGGACCGGGTTGACCGCGGAGCCCTTGACCTTGTCGTACTTCGCCCGGATCTCCTCCTCCTCGGGCGTGCTGGGCGCCTCGGGGTAGTCGGGGATCTCGTAGCCCTTCTCCTGCAGCTCCTTGATCGCGGCCTTCAGCTGCGGGATGGAGGCGGAGATGTTGGGCAGCTTGACGATGTTGGCCTCCGGCGTCTTCGCCAGCTCGCCGAGCTCACCGAGGGCGTCGTCGGTCAGGCCGAACTGCGCCAGGATGCGCGCGGCCACCGAGATGTCACGCGTCTCCACCTCGACGCCCGCCTTGGCCGCGTAGGCCGAGACGATCGGAAGGAAGGAGTACGTCGCGAGCAGCGGCGCCTCGTCGGTGTGGGTGTAGATGATTCGTGCGGCCATTGCTGTGGCTACTCCTGACGAAACGAAAGTGTCTTGACATCAAGATAACAGAGAAGGTGGCGCAACGCCGCCCCGCCCCACCTAAGCACCACGAAGTGCCGTCGCAAAAGAGTTACTGTGTGTCAACACCTCCTTGTTGTTCAGGTGACTACTGATGCCTGAGTGGATCTCGGGTGTCGATGGGTCTGACCGACGTCAACAGACATTGAAGGGTTTTAGGGGACATGACTGAGGAATCACTGTCGGCGGCTGAGCCGACCTTCATCCAGAAACTGGCAGCCGAGGTCATCGGCACCTTCATCCTCGTGTTCATCGGATGTGGTTCGGTCGTCGCGGTCGTCACCGGTGCCAGCCACGCCGGGCAGCCGACCTGGGGGCTCGAGGTGGGCGCCGTCGGTCTGGCGTTCGGTATCGCGGTCGTGATCGGCGCCTACACCTTCGGTCGCATCTCCGGCGGCCACTTCAACCCGGCGGTGACCCTCGGCGTGGCCACGGCCGGCCGGATCAGCTGGAAGGACGCGGGCGCCTACATCGGCGCGCAGTTCGTCGGCGCGGTCATCGGCGCGGTCGCGCTGTTCGTCATCGCGATCTCCTCGGGCTACAACTCCTGGAACGAGGGCGGCCTCGGCGCCAACGGCTTCGGCGACGGAGCCGGCACCGGCATCGTCGGCGCGATCCTGGTCGAGCTGATCCTCACCTTCATCTTCGTCTTCGTCATCCTCGGTGTCACCGACGTCCGGGCCGGCACCAACGCCGCCATGGCCCCGCTCGCCATCGGTCTCGCTCTGGCCGCGATCCACTTCGTCGGCATCCCGCTGACCGGCACCTCGGTCAACCCCGCCCGCTCGTTCGGCCCCGCGCTCTTCTCGGGCACCGACGCGCTGATCCACCTCCCGGTCTTCCTGATCGTCCCGGCCATCGGCGGTGCCGTCGCCGGCTTCGTCTACCCGCTGCTCTTCGACAAGGACGGCTCCGAGATCGCGGGCGCGGGGCTCGCCTTCTCCGGCGACAACCTGCGGCCGGCCCCGGGCGTTCCGGCCTGGGACTCCCACGCCGCCGCTGCTCCCGCTGCTGCTCCGGCCGCGCCTGCCGCTCCCGCAGCACCTGCCGCGCCGGCCGCCACCCCGGCTCCCCCGGCTCCGGACGCCGGCGACCGCACCGTCGTCTCCGGCGGTGCCGGCGGCGGCCAGCCGGCCTGGCAGCAGCCGACCCAGACCGCCGAGGGCGAGCTGCCGGTCTACGAGCAGGACGGCTGGCGCTGGGACTACGCCAAGCAGGAGTGGGTCCCGATCGAGCAGTGACCCGCTGAGAGACAAGGAAGGCCGCCCCGATCCGGGGCGGCCTTCCTTGTGTCTGTATGTCCTTGTCTCTGTACGTCCTATTCGCCCGGCACGCTCACCGCGAGGATCCACAGCGCGCCCGCCGTCAGCGCCAGCAGCGCCACGTCGAACCAACGGTTGCGCACCGCCAGCATCCCGGCATTCTTCGTACGCAGCACCGCACGCCCCAGCGACGCGGCCCCCACCCCGGCGGCGAGGACGATGATCCCCACGCGCCAGTGGCCGAAGCCGACGAGCCCGAGACCGACGATCGCCGCCGTCAGCACACCGAGGTAGACGAACCCGCCGATGGTCGAGGGGAAGCTGCGTACGTCTTTCTGGTCCGTCTTCTCGTGCTCGGGCGCCGCCGCCACCGGAGCGGGAGCCGCCGGTGTGTGGCTGGGGGTGAGCGGAGGGTGGACGGACACGTGTCAGAGCCTTTCGAGAGCCTTCTCGGCGCTGAGGACGATATTGGAGAGCAACATGGCACGTGTCATCGGGCCCACCCCACCCGGGTTCGGCGACACCCAGCCAGCCACGTCCCACACGTCCTCGGCGAGGTCTCCTGCGATCTTACCGTCGACCCGGGAGACACCGACGTCGAGCAGCGCCGCGCCGGGCTTGACCATGTCCTTGGTGATGATGCCGGGCACGCCCGCGGCGGCCACCACGATGTCGGCGTTGCGGGTGTGGGCGGCCAGGTCGCGGGTGCCGGTGTGGCACAGGGTGACCGTGGCGTTCTCGGAGCGGCGGGTCAGCAGCAGCCCCAGCGGGCGCCCGACCGTCAGACCGCGGCCGACCACGACGACCTCGGCACCGTTGATCTCGACACCGTGACGACGCAGCAGCTCGATGCAGCCCACCGGCGTGCACGGCAGCGGCCCGTCCTCACCGAGGACCAGCTTGCCGAGGTTGTGCGGGTGGAGCCCGTCGACGTCCTTCTCCGGCGCGACCCGGGAGAGCAGCGCGAACTCGTCCAGGCCGGTCGGCTGCTGGATGAGGAAGCCGGTGACAGCCGGGTCCGCGTTGAGCTCGTCGATGACCTTCTCGACCTCGGCCTGGGTGGCGGTGGCGGGCAGGTCGACGCGGGTCGAGGCGACACCGATCTCGGCGGCGTCCTTGTGCTTGGCGTTGACGTACCAGTGCGAGCCGGGGTCGTCGCCGACCAGAACGGTGCCGATGCCCGGGGTGATGCCCTGGGCCTTCAGCTTCTCGACCCGCTCTGCGAGCTCGGCCTTGATCGCCTTCAGCGTCGCGGTGCCGTCCAGCTTCTGTGCTGTCACGATGTCAATCCTGTCACTCGAGTCTCTGTATTCCTTGTACGCGACGCCGACCCGGCCCATCTTGACCAGATCAAGACCCGAGTCGGCGCGTTCTGACACGATTTCCCGTCGAGTCGGCCCGTCAAGACGGGCCGACTCGGCGGGGGCTGGGTCAGTGTGCGAAATGCCGCGTGCCGGTGAAGTACATCGTCACGCCCGCTGCCTCGCACGCCTTGATGGTGAGCTCGTCGCGGATCGAGCCGCCGGGCTGGACGATCGCCTTGACGCCGGCGTCGATCAGGATCTGCGGGCCGTCCTCGAAGGGGAAGAAGGCGTCGGAGGCGGCGACGGAGCCGCGGGCGCGCTCGGTGCCCTCGGCGAGGGTGTTGGCCCGCTCGACCGCGAGCTTGCAGGAGTCGACGCGGTTGACCTGGCCCATGCCGATACCGACCGCAGCACCGTCGCGGGCCAGCAGGATCGCGTTGGACTTGGCGGAGCGTACGGCCTTCCAGGCGAACGCCAGGTCGGCCAGGGTCGCCTCGTCGGCGGCCTCGCCGGTGGCCAGGGTCCAGTTGGCCGGGTCGTCGCCCTCGGCCTGGAACGTGTCGGTGTGCTGCATCAGCAGGCCGCCGCTGATCGGGCGGGTCTCGACACCGGTGGTCGCGAGCGGCTCGGCGACGAGGATGCGGATGTTCTTCTTGCCCTGCAGGACCTCGACGGCCCCGTCCTCGTAACCGGGAGCGACGATCACCTCGGTGAAGACCTCGGCGACCTGCTCGGCCATCTGCTTCGAGACCGGTACGTTGGTGGCGATCACGCCGCCGAAGGCGGAGACCGGGTCGCACTCGTGGGCGCGGCGGTGGGCCTCGGCGACATCCGCGCCGACCGCGACACCGCACGGGTTGGCGTGCTTGATGATCGCGACGGTCGGCTGGTCACCCTGGTCGTACGCCGCGCGGCGAGCCGCGTCGGTGTCGACGTAGTTGTTGTAGGACATCTCCTTGCCGTGCAGCTGCTCGGCGGCAGCCAGCCCGCCCGGGCCGAAGCCGGAGCGGTAGAGCGCGGCCGGCTGGTGCGGGTTCTCGCCGTAGCGCAGCACCGCCTGGCGGTCCCAGGTCGCGCCGACCCACGCCGGGAAGCCCGAGCCGTCGGAGGTGTCGGTGAGCACGTTGCCCATCCAGGAGGCGACCTGCACGTCGTACGTCGCGGTGTGCACGAACGCCTTGGCGGCGAGCTGCTGGCGCTCGGCCAGCGTGAAGCCACCGGTCTTGGCGGCCTCGAGCGCGCGGGCGTAGTCGGCGCCGTCGGTGACGATGGCGACCGAGGCGTGGTTCTTGGCGGCGGCACGGACCATCGACGGGCCACCGATGTCGATCTTCTCGATGCAATCCTGCTCACCGGCGCCGGAGGCGACCGTGTCGGCGAACGGGTAGAGGTTGACGACCACCAGGTCGAACGGCTCGACCTCGAGCTCCTCGAGCTGGGCGACGTGCTCCGGAAGACGGCGGTCGGCGAGGATGCCGGCGTGCACGCGCGGGTGCAGCGTCTTCACGCGGCCGTCGAGGCACTCGGGGAAGCCGGTCAGGTCCTCGACCTTGGTCACCGGCAGTCCGAGCTTCTCGATCAGCGCCGCCGAGCCACCGGTCGAGACGAGCTCGACGCCGGCGTCGTGGAGCCCGCGGACCAGGTCTTCGAGACCGGTCTTGTCGTAGACGGACACCAGGGCCCGCTTGATCCCAATCTTGTCCGGCACTGCCTGGTCCTGCACAGCCACAGCAAACTCCCCATCGGTCGATGAATTCGATGAGGGGCACCCAGGCGGTCGATGCCGTCTCTTTACACTCCCCGGTGGTCCCCCACCTGCGCCAGTCGTGTGCTCGTCACTCTAACCGTTCAGGCGCGCCCGAACCGAACCCGCCGGCCGTCCACGTTGTAGCCCTCGCGGGCGATCCGCCCGACGGACTCGACGAGCATCGAGCGCTCGACCACCTTGATCCGCTCGTGGAGCGTCTCCTCGGTGTCGTCGTCCTCCACCGGCACCGTCACCTGGGCCATGATCATCCCGGTGTCGACCCCGGCGTCGACGATGAACAGCGTCGCCCCGGTCACCTTCACGCCGTACTCCAGCGCGTCCCGCGCCCCGTGCATCCCCGGGAAGCTCGGCAGCAGCGCCGGATGCGTGTTGAGCGTCTTCCCCCCGAACCGGTCGAGGAAGGCAGCTCCGACGAGCTTCATGAACCCCGCGGAAACCACCAGATCAGGCTCGTACGCAGCCACCGACGCGGCCAGCGCAGCGTCCCACTCCTCGCGCGACCCGAAGTCCTTGACCCGGTGCACGAACGTCGGGATCCCCGCATCGGTCGCCCGGGTCAGCCCCTGGATCCCGTCGCGGTCGGCCCCGACCGCGACGACCTCAGCGCCATACTCCGGGGACGCGCACGCGTCGAGCAGTGCCTGGAGGTTGGTGCCAGAACCGGACACGAGAACGACGAGACGAAGAGCCACGCCGACACTCTAGAGCAGCGCGAGCCTCGTGACGGCGCCGCCCAGATCGCGCCGACCGACCTGCACAAACACCGACCAGATCACCGATCTCAGTTCAGATGGCACGGGTCCAGACCACAACCGGGATAGCCGTCGGCTGATCGAGGCTGCGAAAGTCCCGTTCTCAGCCCGACTCCACGTCCAACAACTCAAAGTGAATGCTCCAACTCTCGATGATGGCGTCGACGCGTTCGGGCACGTTCCCATACGCGCGTATCGCGACGTCGTACGTCTCCGGGAGGTCGTACAAAGGCTCGCCATCGGGCAGAATCCAGTCGCAGATCTGCAGCTCGCCGCCACCCAGAGCCACGGTCCAGTACGAGCCCAGGTAAGAACTTCGACGCGGTGACGGCGCCAGCCCAGCGGAGCGCTCAACAAAGCCCGCAACGTCCCTGGCCGATGCGCCCCTGACTCCGAAAACCTTGTCAACGAACATCGTTGTCCTCTTGCGGCTCGTCATCGAGTGGCACACGGACTCCTTCATGAGCGGCCCCGCACAGGTTCACCCGTCGCCGGCGAGCGTACGCCGGTGCCACCAGGTCATCGCGAGCCCGGCGAGGAGACCGGCGAGACCGAAGAAGGCGATGGCGTTGACGAGCACCTGCCCGGCGTACGGCCCGACGTCGGCCATCCGGCCGGGGCCGACGGCACCACCGGCGACGCCGGAGGCGATCGCGACGAGCAGGCCGGCGACGACTCCGGCGCTGACCCCGCGCAGAGCGCCCTCTGACCAGCGCAGGGTCGGCCGGACGCGGCTGACCCTGCAGACGGCCCAGAAGGCGGTCAGCGGTCCGAGCGCCATCACGGCGGCGACCCAGGCTGGCGGGGCGCCGTTGTCGGGGAGCGCGGCGAGCATGGGGAACATCGGCAGCGGGCCGAGGGTCACCGCCGTCGGGGTCACCGTGGTGCCGACGCCGACGGTGAACCCCGGGCCCAGGACGTACGCGCTGGAGAAGAGCACGGCGTTGGGGAGCACCAGGACGGCGAGCAGGGAGTAGAGGATGATCCCGCCGACGTCGAGGTGGAGCTGGGAGACGACGTTGATCGAGGTGGTGAAGTCGGCGAAGAGCGCCGCGAAGAACACCAGGGTGCTGACGGCGAACCACCAGAGCAGGATCGACCGGACCGTCACCAGTACGTCCACGGCGGCCCTGGGCAGCAGGGTGATCCACAGCGCCGCACGCCCGGAGCCGACCGCGATCGCGGGCAGCGCCACCACCACGCAGAGCCCGACCGACCAGGCGAAGACACCGGCGATGCTCGGCGCGGTGGCCGGCGTGCCGGCGACGGCCGCGGTCCCCACGGCCACCCCCGTGTAGCCGAGGGCGAAGAGGCCGGCCACCACCGGGACGGTGAGGTCACGCTCGCCGTCAACGAGGGCGTTGGCGTCGGGGCCGTGCAGGGAGACCGCGTCGCCGACGCGGACGGCGACCTGCCACATCACCCAGGCGAGGACGAGGGTGAGCCCGAGCGGGACGGCGGTGATTCCGACACCGGAGACGACGACGCCGGACCCGTGGCCCAGCAGCCACCCGAGGGCGGCGACACGCAGGGCGTCGGAAGGCTCTCCGTGGGCTCCCATGTCGCTGACGAACCAGCCGAGGATGCCGATCGCCAGGCACACGACCAGGGTGGAGGCGGCCGTGCCGATGCCACCCAGCAGCGCGGCCGCGACCAGTGGGCGGCGGTGGCGGAGATCATGGAGATCATCCGCGGCGAGCCCGCGGTCAGGGGTGCGAGGAGGCAGCAGCGAGGACATCGCGACTCATCCTCCCAACCCCGGCAGCCTCGATCTCGGCGACGCGCCGCCGGGACACGTCCCCGGCTTGGTCACAGTGGTTGATACCCGCCTGTGCATCTGCGGGTATTGCCGATCATTCGACCGAATCACCTACAGTTGACCGCTGACATGGGCATGACCGCGGCAGACCACGAGACCTTCGAGGCGTTCTATCAGGACGTCCGTGGACGCCTCCTCCTCCAAACCTGGTCGCTGACCGGCGACCTGGAGGCCGCCAAGGCCGCCGTCCGCGGGGCGCTCGTCATCACCTGGCACCACTGGCGCAAGGTGAAGCCGATGGACGACTTCGAGCGCGAGGACTGGGTCCGCCCGATCGCCTGGTCGAAGGCGATCCGCAACCACTCGGTGCCGCTGCTCCACCGCGACCAGACGATCGCGCCGGAGGCCCGGAGCACCCTCTCCGCGCTGCGCAGCCTGCCGCTCCACGACCGCAAGGTCTTCCTGCTCGGCCACCTCACCAGCGTCGACCTGGCCCAGCTGGCCCGCGAGGTCGGCACCCCGATCAGCCGCACCGAGACCGACCTGCAGGGCGCCAACGCCGCCATCTGCGCCGAGCTCGGCATCGCTCCCGAGCAGCTCCAGTCCATCTTCGACCCGCTCGTCGACGTGCTCACCGAGCAGCCGTGGCCGAAGACCTCCACCATCACCACCGCCGGTGCCGTACGCCGCAGGGTGCACACCGCCATCGGCGCCGCCGCGGCCATCGCCGCCCTGGTCGGCACCGGCTTCTTCGTCACCCAGGACGCCGAGACCGAGCCCCGGCTCAACACCCTCTCGATGCAGTCGGCGGCCGAGGAGTTCGAGGTCGAGCCGAGCCAGATCCCCGGCAAGAAGCTGACCGCCAAGGACCTGATGACCGAGGAGGAGGTGGCGAAGATCTACGGCGGCAGCTGGGCCGTCGACATCTCCTCCGACAACCTCGAGGGCACCGGCCTCACCATCCCCTGCCAGGCCGACACCTCGGCCGACAAGCGGCCGGTGGCGAGCCTGGCCCGCACCTTCACCGCCCAGGCGAAGGCGACCACCGCCGGCACCACGATCGAGTCGTCCGTCGACGCGAAGGCGGCGGCTGCTGCGTACAAGAAGATGCAGGGCTGGTACGCAGCGTGCGCCGAGCCCCGCTACCAGCTGATGTTCACCGAGACGGTCCAGGGCATCGGCGACGAGGCGACCCTGTTCACCTACCGCGACTGGGAGAACAACCGGGCGGTGACCTACGGCGTCGCGCGCACCGGCAACCACACCGCCGCGGTCACCGTGAAGGTCGACGGCAAGTCCAGCACGACCGCGGCCAAGACCTCGACCATGCTCGGCACCGCCGTCCACAACCTCTGCTCGATGCCCGGCGCGGGCGCGTGCGTGGAGACCAAGCGACCACGCGCGACCGTGGTCCCGCTCGCCACCGGCAAGGCGCCCGGGCTGATCAACGAGACCGATCTGCCCCCGGTCGGCACCATCGGTGACCCGTGGGAGGGCACCGAGGCGAAGCCGGCCAAGACCAACCCCGCCCAGACCCGCTGCGACGAGACCCAGTTCAACGCGAAGGGCATGTCCGGCGCCCAGACCCGCTCCTTCGTCATCCCCGACACGAAGAAGAAGCTGGCCCCCACCTTCGGGCTCACCGAGACGGTCGGCAAGTTCGGCTCCGCCAAGGAGGCGCAGGCGTTCAACGTCGCCATCAAGAGCCGACTGGACAAGTGCGGCGACAAGCAGCTCGGCAGCCACGTCACCCAGGTCGCGAGCGAGTCCATCAAGGACGGCGCGATCACGGCGTGGTACATCCGGGTCGAGCTCGAGAACTCCTCCATCTACTACCGGATGGCCGCGATCCGCCGAGGCGCCAACGTCGCCCAGATGAGCTTCGTGCCCGACGGCAACGCCGACATCAGCGACGCCGACTTCGTCGCGCTCGCCAAGCGCGCTGCGTACCGCCTCGACTACCTCTGAGCAGTTCTCGGTATTTCTCGTCCGGATGCAACCGGACCTGCTTCTCATGCATCTGACTGGGTGAGGCTGGCGCAGCGCCAGGCAGGGACGGTCAGTCTGGGAGGCGAGCGATGGACGAGGACGAGTTCGACGCGTTCTACAACGCGTCCTACCGCCGCGTGTGCGCGCAGGTGTACGCCATGATCGGCGACTCCGACGAGGCCGCCGAGTGCGTGCAGGAAGCCTTCGCCCGGGCGTGGGCTCACCGACGCAAGCTGTCCTCGGTCGACTACCCCGAGGCCTGGGTCCGCACCACCGCCTACCGCCTCGCCGTGGGCCGCTGGCGCCGGAAGAAGTACGCAGGCCGGGCCGCCGACAGAGCCGTCGGTGTCCGGATGGAGATGCCGGCCGTCGACGAGACGCACGTCGCCCTCGTCGCGGCGCTCAAGAAGCTCCCCGAGGCCCAGCGCCAAGCCATCGTCCTGCACCACATCGCCGACCTGCCGGTCCACCAGGTCGCCGCCGAGGTCGGCGCCCCGACCGGCACCATCAAAGCCCGCCTGGCCCGGGGACGAGCCACGCTGGCCGAGCTACTCGCCGAAGAGACACCCGGCGCCGTCTGGAAGGAGGCCTGAGATGAGTGATCCGATCTCGCGTCTGGACCAGTTCCGTGCCGACACCCCTGGAGCACCGATGAAGTCCGCAGCCGAGGTACGCCGACGGGGTGATCAGATCCGACGCCGCCGGCGTGCCGCCGCCACCGCCGGCGCGGTGGCGCTGGCCGCGGTCGTCGCCGGACCGATCATCTTCCTCTCCGCCGGGTTCGGCGAACGCGCCACCGAGCCCGACCCCGCCCCGGCACCGAGCCAGACCCCGAGCACGGGGCCGAGCCCGTCGGCCTCGACCCCGGCCGCGGACCTCACCCGCGCCCATCTTCCGGTCGAGGACGACCTGGTCGCCGACGAGTCCTATCCGGCGTGGGTCGAGGACCAGACGTACGACGACGAGGGCACGGGCGACCACAACGAGTGCCTGCCCGAGTCGCTCACCGACATGGGGGCGACCGCTGCGGTACGCCGCGACTTCGTCCCGCGGTCCGGCGAGGATCTCTCCGGCGCCGCCGGGACGCTGAAGGCCGTCGTCGCCGAGTTCGCCTCCGCCAAGGAGGCCGAAGCGGCCCGCGCCGCGCTCTCGAAGGCGGCGGCCGGCTGCTCTGCCGTCGACGCCGAGACCGCCGGCTCGCTGCCGGTCGAGGGCGGCGTCGCGTCGGCCGGAGACATCAACGTGGTGACGTACCAGCCCGACGACCCGGACATGAACGCGGTCTGGGAGGTCGCGACGGCCGTCGTGTCCGTCGAGGACCGGGTGCTGGTGATGACCAGGAAGCGCGGCGTCCAGGACTACGTCCCGCCGACCGACCTACGGACCTCCGCCGTCAACGCCACCTACCGGATGGTCGGTGCCCGGCCCCCGGCATCCACGACGTCGCCGCCGGCATCCGACCCGGCGACGGACCCGCCGTCCTCGACCCCGCCTGCCGACATCCTGGGCGACGCCAACCTCGTCTCGGCCGGGTCGCTGCCGGGGCTGCCGCTGGAGGGCGAGTCGACGGCGACATGGCAGCAGGTCCCGGCGCAGCCGACCCCGACCCTCTACTGCCAGGGCGCGTGGCTCTCCTCGCTGAAGGCCGCCGAGTCGGTCAGCCGGGAGTTCCGGCTCCAGAACCCGGGCGAGATCGGCAAGGTCAACGTGACGGTGCTCGAGTTCTCGACCAAGCCGGCGGCCGACGCGGCGTACGAGACGGTCCACGGCTGGCTCGGCGACTGCCCGGCGCCGATGTCCGACGAGAAGCTCTTCATCGCCAGGCCGGTCGAGTCCGTCGAGATCGGCACCAGCCCCGCGATCGACCGAGCGGCGCAGATGCTCGCCGAGTACGCCGGTGACTGCGGCGGCCAGGACTGCGACGCCACCTGGTACGACCACCAGACCGTCGCCCAGA
The DNA here is from genome assembly GCF_011045035.1 of Nocardioides turkmenicus. GTDB lineage: Bacteria > Actinomycetota > Actinomycetes > Propionibacteriales > Nocardioidaceae > Nocardioides > Nocardioides turkmenicus. Next base: position 29,726 of record NZ_JAALAA010000012.1, on the reverse strand, counting down.
TCGGAACGCGGCTGGTGCTGGTCACCCACGCCGAGGCCGGTGGCCCCTGCCCGCCGACCAGGGCCTGCCCGCCGGAGGAGGCCTCCGACTACACCGAGTGGGACAACCGCGTCGCCCAGACCGTCGAGGCCACCGTGGGCCAGGCCACCGTGGACCTGCGCTGAGCAGGGGACCCAGGTGCTATTGAACTTTACGGTCACGCCCGTCAGCGCCGACACTGACGCTCTGGCAGGCGTCAGGGGACGCGCCGGGGAGAGCCAGCCGGGGAGGCGAACGATGGACGAGGACGAGTTCGACGCGCTCTACAACGCGTCCTACCGCCGGCTGTGTGCTCAGCTGTACGCCATGATCGGCGACTTCGACGAGGCGGCCGAGTGCGTGCAGGAGGCGTTCGCCCGCGCCTGGGCGCACCGGCGCAAGCTCTCCTCGGTCGACTACCCCGAGGCCTGGGTCCGCACCACCGCCTACCGCCTCGCGGTCGGCCGCTGGCGCCGCAAGAGGTACGCAGGCCGGGCCGCCGACCGGGCCGTCGGTGCGCGCACCGAGATGCCCGCCGTCGACGAGGCCCACGTGGCTCTCGTCGCGGCCCTGAAGAAGCTCCCCGAGGCGCAGAGGCAGGCCATCGTCCTGCACCACATCGCCGACCTGCCGGTCCACCAGGTCGCCATCGAGGTCGGCACTCCGACCGGCACCGTCAAGGCCCGCCTGGCCCGAGGGCGAGCCGCCCTCGCGGAGCTGCTCGCCGAGGACAATCCCGGCGCCGGAGCCGTCTGGACGGAGGCCTGAGATGAGTGATCCGATCTCACGCCTGGACCAGTTCCGCGCCGACGCCCCCGGAGCGCCGATGCGCTCCGCAGCCGAAGCCCGGAGGCGAGGCGACCAGATCCGCCGACGCACCCGTGCCGTCGTCACCACCGGAGCGGCGGCCGTGGCCGCGCTCGTCGCCGGACCGGTCATCTTCCTCACCTCGGGAGTCGGCGACCAGGGCATCGACACCGCGACATCGCCGAGCGAGACCCCCAGCACCGCGGTATCCAGCCCGTCGGCCTCCGCACCGGCGTCCGCGCCCACCCGCGCCGAACAGTCGACCGAGCAGTACGCCGACCCGACCGCTACCGGTTCGCCGGCGGCGGAGGGGCTCGGCGACGCCAACCTGGTCGCTGCCGGCGACCTCCCGCCTCTCGACCGCTTCGAGAGCGCCCTCGGCTGGAACCGCTACGCGCCGACCCCGGACGTACCGACCCTGGCGTGCCAGAAGGAGTGGCTCTCCGCCCTCGGCGCCACCGAGAAGGTGACGGCCGACTACCGCTGGGACACCGACAGCGCCATGGTGGGCCAGGTCCATGTGGCCGTGCTGGAGTTCCCGGACGTGAACGAGGCGGGCGCGGCGTACAACGAGGTCATGGAGTGGATGGAGGTCTGCCCGGCCAACAAGCTCGGCGTCGACCCGACCGTCACGTCGCTGCCTCGGGATGTCAGCGCCGACCTCGATGCCGGGCCGAAGCGCGCGGCGCGCTCGCAGGCGACCTACCCGGGGGCGGACGGCAACGACGGCATCTGGTTCGAGACCGAGCTGGTCGCCGAGTACGAGACCCGGCTGGTCCTGGTCGGCTACGGCGAGCTCGCCGGTCCCTGCCCGCCGAGCACCGGCGACAAGGACGACCCGTGCTACCAGCCCGACCAGCCCGACTCCTGGCCCGGGCGGATCCTCTCGATCGAGAAGGCGGCGGTCACGGCTGGGATCAGCGACCTGCGCTGACGAACCCCACCCAAACACGATATGGTTGATTGTCTTTCATGACTTAGCGCGGAGAGACTCCTGTCACAACGCGCTCACCTCAGGAAGACACGTACTGGTCATGGCGTTCGGGTCCAACAGAGCCCCGACCCGCATCAACCTTGGAGAACCCTCTCGTGTCCACCGCCCCCACTGCACCCGCCAAGCGACGGCTGCCGCTGCCGTCCTTCTCGGTCCAGATCATTCTCGGCCTCGCCCTCGGCGTCGCCCTCGGTGCCGTCGCGCGAGCGATCGGGCCCGGGGCCGGCGACGAGGCCAACTGGCTGACGACGACCCTGGCCACGATCGGCGACTCGTTCGTCGCGCTGCTCAAGGCCGTCGTCGTACCGCTGATCTTCACCGCCATCATCGCCTCGATCGCCAACCTGCGTACGGTCAGCAACGCGGCCCGGCTCGCGGGTCAGACGCTGCTGTGGTTCGCCGTCACCGCGGCGATCTCGGTCGTCATCGGCATCGGCCTGGGACTCGTCTTCCGGCCGGGCAGCAACACCGCGGTCAGCGCTGCCGACGCCGCCGAGACCGGCGCCTCCGCGTCGTGGCTCGACTTCCTGCAGGGCCTGATCCCCGGCAACTTCCTCGGTCTCCAGGCATCGACCAGCGTCGAGCAGGTCGGCGGCAGCCCGCTGGCGGAGACCGCGCTGAGCTTCAACGTCCTCCAGGTGCTCGTGGTGGCGCTCGCGATCGGCATCGCGGCGCTCAAGACCGGCGAGAAGGCCGAGCCGTTCCTCGCCTTCAACCGCTCCTTCCTCGCCATCGTGCAGAAGGTGCTGTGGTGGATCATCCGGCTGGCGCCGATCGGCACCCTCGGCCTGATCGGCAACGCGGTCGCGTCCTACGGCTGGGACTCGCTGAGTTCCCTGGCGTGGTTCGCGGTGGCGGTCTACGTCGGCCTGGCCCTGGTCCTGTTCGTGGTCTACCCGGTGCTGCTGCGTGTCCACGGCCTCAACCCGATCGCCTACTTCCGCGGCGCATGGCCGGCCATCCAGCTCGCCTTCGTCTCGCGCTCCTCGGTCGGCACCATGCCGGTGACCGAGCAGGTGACGGTCAAGAACCTCGGCGTCCCGCAGGAGTACGCCTCGTTCGCCGTCCCGCTGGGCTCCACCACCAAGATGGACGGCTGCGCCTCGATCTACCCGGCGATCTCGGCGATCTTCGTCGCCCAGATCTTCGGCATCGACCTGAGCATCACCGACTACCTGCTGATCGCCTTCGTCTCGGTCGTCGGCTCGGCCGCGACCGCGGGTCTCACCGGCGCCGTGGTGATGCTGACCCTCACGCTCTCGACGCTCGGCCTGCCGCTGGCCGGTGTCGGTCTGCTGCTCGCGATCGACCCGATCCTCGACATGGGCCGCACCGCCGTCAACGTCGCCGGCCAGGCCCTGGTGCCGACGATCGTCGCCAAGCGGGAGGGCATCCTCGACGTCGACCGCTACCGCTCGGCCTCCGCTGAGGGGCTGCTCGCGGACGAGGAGCCGGCGGGCGCCGTCGCCGCCTGATCGTTCAGGGTTCCAGCGCCCCGGCAGCCATCCGGCTGCCGGGGCGCTGTCGTCTCAGCCGGGGTAGGAGGCAGCGGCGCGGGCGGTCCGCAGGGCGTCGGCCCACCAGGCGAGCTGGTCGAGCATCGCCTTGGCGTAGACCGGCGAGTCGGGGTCGTTGGGCCGGCCGTTCTCGTCGAGTCGCTCCCAGTAGCGCGGGAAGGCGAGGCGGGCCTGGAGGGGGTGGGCGTGCAGCTCGGTGAGGACGTTCTCCAGGTGCAGGGTCGCGTGCCGGCCGCCGCCGTCGCCGCCGTAGGAGACGAGCGCGACCGGCTTGGCCTGCCACTGGGTGAAGTGCCAGTCCAGGGCGGACTTCAACGACGCCGGGAAGCTGTGGTTGTACTCCGGCGTGACGATGACGAAGCCGTCGGCCGCCTCGAGCGCGGCGGTCAGGGCGCTCTGGCCGTCGGGCCGCGGATAGTCGGCGCCGGCCATCTTGGGTGACTCGGCGGGCAGCGACAACGGGATCTCATGGTCGGCCAGATCGATCAGGTCGACGTCGAGACCGCCGTACGCCTCGGCCTGCTCGGCCATCCAGGAGCCGAAGATCGGGCCGCCGCGACCTTCGCGGACGCTGGCGAGAATGACTGCGATACGTAGTGGTTCGTTCATGTCATCCAGACTCACGCGGATCGACAGGCGCCGGGAGACCGAGCCGAAGCTGGCCCCGGCAGGGCCACCCTGAACGCCCGGCAGCGCCGTAGGCTTGGCGCCATGCCTGCCAACGCGGGAGCCCTCGGCTCGTTCATCAGAGACCGCCGGGACCAGACCACGCCCGAGAGCGTCGGTCTCCCGGTCGGCGTACGTCGCCGGGCCCCCGGCCTGCGGCGCTCCGAGCTGGCCACGCTGGCCGGGATCAGCGTCGAATACCTGGTCCGGATCGAGCAGGGCCGCGACCGTCACCCCTCACCCCAGGTCCTGCGGGCCATCGGTGACGCGCTCCGCCTCGACGCCGCCGCCCACGAGCACCTGCGCACCCTGGCGATGGCCTCCAGCGGGCAGTGCGTCGGCCCCTACTCCTCCGGCCGCGACGTACGTCCCGGCGCACGCGCCCTCGTCGAGCAGTTCGAGCCCGGGGTCGCCGTGCTCACCAACCGGCTCGGCGACCTGCTCGCCCACACGTCCACGTTCGACATGCTCGCCCGCCCCCTCGGGATGCTGGACCACGCGGAACCCAACCTGACCGCGTACGCCTTCCTCCACCCGCGCGCCCGGGAGGCGTTCCCCGACTGGGCGCGGTTGGCCGACGACCTGGTGGCAAACCTCTACCGTGGCCCCAACCCCGCGGCCGCGCGGATGATGATCGAGGCGATGTCGGACCAGGCGGGGCCGGAGTTCACCGACCGGCTGAGCCGCCACGACCCGCCCCACGGTGGCGTCTGGCGCTGGCGCCACCCCGATGCCGGCGAGCTGCGCTTCGACGTCGAGGAGCTCGAGCTGCCGGCGGCCGACAACCAGCAGATCCAGGTGCTGATGCCGGCCGACGACGCCACCGCCGAGTCGCTCGACGCGATGCGGCGCCGCCGGTCGGGCGCTCTGCGCGCGGTCTGACCGGCGCGGTTCCGCCAGCGATCAGCTCGGCGGGATGTAGAGCTTGAAACCGGCCGGCAGCTTGTCGGGCGCCCGGTGGCCGTTGTAGATCCGCAGCTCCTCCTCGGTGACGTGGAGCTCCTTGCTAAACGCTGAAGAACGTGCCGCCCTCGACGACCTTGTGTCCCTTCAGCTTCGGCTTGTCCGCGCACGGACGCTCTCGGGCGCCCATTCGAACCGATCCCCGAAAACACGACCGCCCCGCGACCATGTCGGTCGCGGGGCGGTCAGGATCTGACGTACGTCAGAGGGACTGCAGGATCTCGCGAGCGAGGGCAGCGGTCTCCGACGGGGTCTTGCCGACCTTCACGCCGGCGGCCTCGAGGGCCTCCTTCTTGGCCTGCGCGGTGCCGGCGGAGCCGGACACGATCGCGCCGGCGTGACCCATGGTCTTACCCTCCGGCGCGGTGAAGCCGGCGACGTAGCCGACGACAGGCTTGGAGATGTTCTCCTTGATGTAGGCCGCGGCACGCTCCTCGGCGTCGCCACCGATCTCACCGATCATGACGATGAGCTTGGTCTCGTCATCCTTCTCGAACGCCTCGAGGGCGTCGATGTGGGTGGTGCCGATGATGGGGTCACCGCCGATGCCGATGGCGGTGGAGAAGCCGAAGTCCTTCAGCTCGTACATCATCTGGTAGGTCAGCGTGCCCGACTTGGAGACGAGACCGACCGGGCCCTTGCCCGTGATGGTGTGCGGGGTGATGCCGGCCAGCGACTCGCCCGGGGTGATGATGCCGGGGCAGTTCGGGCCGATCATCCGGGTGGCCTTGCCCTGCAGGTAGGACCACACCTCGGCGGTGTCCTGGACCGGGACGCCCTCGGTGATGACGACGATCAGCGGCATCTCGGCGTCGATGGCCTCGATCGCGGCGTCCTTGGTGAACGCCGGCGGCACGAAGAGAACCGACACGTTCGCGCCGGTCTCCTTCATCGCCTCCGCGACCGTGCCGAACACGGGGAGCTCCACGTCGGCGCCGTTGGCGTCCTTGTGGGTGACCGTGGTGCCGGCCTTGCGGGCGTTGACACCGCCGACGATCTGGGCGCCCGAGTCGAGCATCAGGGCGGTGTGCTTCGCACCCATGCCGCCGGTGATGCCCTGGACGATGATCTTGCTGTCCTTGTTGAGGTAGATGCTCATGTTTCTCTCTCCTGACCTCAGGCGTTGGCCAGCTCGGCGGCCTTGTCGGCGCCGCCGTCCATGGTGTCGACGATGGTGACCAGCGGGTGGTTGGCCTCGCTGAGGATCTGGCGGCCCAGCTCCACGTTGTTGCCGTCGAGGCGCACGACGAGCGGCTTGGTCGCCTCGTTGCCGAGGATGTCCAGCGCGCCGACGATGCCCTTGGCGACCTCGTCACAGGCGGTGATGCCACCGAAGACGTTCACGAACACGGACTTGACCTGCTCGTCGTTCAGGATGACGTCGAGACCGTCGGCCATGACCTGCGCGTTGGCGCCGCCACCGATGTCGAGGAAGTTGGCGGGCTTCACGCCGCCGTGGGCCTCGCCGGCGTAGGCGACGACGTCGAGGGTCGACATGACCAGACCCGCGCCGTTGCCGATGATGCCCACCTGGCCGTCGAGCTTCACGTAGTTGAGGCCCTTGTCCTTGGCCTTGGCCTCGAGCGGGTCCTCTTCGTCACGGATGACGAACTGCTCGTGGTCCTCGTGACGCACCTCGGAGGCGTTGTCGTCGAGCGACACCTTGCCGTCCAGGGCCTCCAGCTTGTCGCCCTCGAGGCGAGCCAGCGGGTTGACCTCGACGAGGGTCGCGTCCTCCTCGGTGAACACCGTGTAGAGGCTCTGGATCATCGAGACGGCCTGCTCGAACACGGGCTCCGGGAAGCCGCACTCGGTCGCGATCTCGCGCGCCTTGGCCTCGTCGACGCCCTTGCCGGGGTCGATGCCGATCTTCTTCACGGCGTCGGGGTTGGTCTTGGCGACCTCCTCGATCTCCACACCACCCTCGACGGACGCGATGCAGAGGTACTGCCGGTTCGAACGGTCCAGCAGGAAGGAGAAGTAGTACTCCTCCACCGGCGGGGTCGCCGGGGTGATCAGCACCCGGTTGACCTTGAGGCCCTTGATCTCCATGCCGAGGATGTTCGACGCGTGCTCGAACGCCTCATCCGCGGTCTTGGCCAGCTTGACGCCGCCTGCCTTGCCTCGGCCGCCGGCCTTGACCTGCGCCTTGACGACGCAGAAGCCGATCTCCTCGGCGGCCTTCCTGGCTTCCTCAGCCGTCTCGACGACGACACCTTCGGTCACGGCGACGCCGTGCTTGGCGAAGAGCTTCTTCGCCTGGTACTCCATGAGATCCACTGATCCACCTGGTCTGTGTATTGCGGTACGAGGCGACGTACCGCAGGGATCAGCGGTCGACGTCCTCGTCTTCAGATGTGTCCGTCCTGCACCTTAGACCCCGTCACGGCCCGGTTACGAGCCCAGGGGCCGCGACGTGACGTACGCCACTAGCGGGGGGAGAGGCGGGACACACCGGACATATACCAACAAATCTGCAACGTTGAGTAACAGTCCGTATCCCTACGCGGCGACCTCCGTTTGGCCCCGGTACGGCGTGACCCGTCGGCCGGGATCGGGCGGGTTTCGATACCTTATGGGGGCTCAAAAGGGGCCGTAGACACGCGTTTCGGGCGACACGAGGACATCGCAATCGAGTTTCGAATCTGACGGAAATACGCAGATCAGCGACGGATTCGGCCGTCGCCGTTGGTGAAATCAGCGAAACGGGCGTGCCACATTTCTTGACCGCGCCCTCCGGTCCGTTACAGTCGTGGCTCGCCGTCTGAACCCCGAACAGCGGAGATATGAACTGATGGGCAACCACCGAGCCGACGTCACAAGTGACAGTCCGCGTTCGGTCACCCCTTCCCCCGGAGCAACCACGAGCAGCAGCTACGTCGGGAAGCGGCGCGCAGCGCCGGCGACCGACAGCCCTGCTTCACGGCCTGCCCCGCGAGCGACCGGATCGACCTCCTACGTCGGGAAACGCCGCGCCGCGCCGTCCCCCGCCGTCGGGACCGCGACACCGTCCCCCGCCCCTGAGACTCCTGAAGAGCCGGTCGCCAAGGCCCGGCCCAACCGGGTGGTTCTCGAGCAGACCGGCAAGATGCCGGTCGTCGGGTCCCCCCGTGACGACGAGGCCACCGACGGCCGGATCTCGACGGGTGAGCTGCGCGCCCTCGTCGAGGGCGACGGCGGCCCCACCTTCCCGGCCTCGTTCCCGACGACGCCGCCCCCGGCCCAGCCCGCGCCCCGGCCGATCGTGCCGACGCAGCGCCGGGCGGCCCAGATCGACCCGGTCCTGGCCGACCTGCTCTCCTCGATGGGCATCGACCCGGACAAGGTGACGCCCGAGGTGCTCGAGGACCTCGGTATAGGGGGCATGACGACCTCCGAGCTCACCAAGTTCCTGACGCAGCCGACCAAGCCCACGCCCACGAAGGCCGCGTCGAGCGATGTCTCGACCAAGACGCCGCCCCGCGGTGTCCCGGCGGCTCCTGCGGCTGCGGCGCCGGTCCGTCCCGAGCCCGTCGCCCCTGTCGCTCCCGTTGCGCCTCCCGCCCCTGCGGCGCCGGCCGCTCCGGTTGCCCCGGAGCCGGCCTTCCAGGCACCCGAGCCGACCCACACCCCGAAGCCGCTGCGAATGGCCAACACCTTCGCGCCGCTGACCGGCAAGGTCCGTGCCGTACGCCAGGCCCGGCAGATCCCGGCTCCTCCGGTGACCCCGGTGACCCCGCCGCCCGCGCCGGTCTACGAGCCCGAGGTCATGGAGCCCCGCGGGTTCCAGGAGGCCTACGACGCGCCGCCGACCTCGTTCAAGATCGACACCACCTCGTTCCCGGCCCCGCCGGTGGCGCTGCCGCAGCAGATCGACTTCGACTCGATGGCGATCGACCTTCCGGCCGAGACCTACACCGTCGACCCGCCCTACTACGAGGCGCCGCAGGCCGCCGAGCCGTTCTACCGGGACGACTACACCAGCGCCTACGACCACGAAGCCCACCAGGCCGAGGCCTACTTCCGCGCCGAGACGGGCAGCATCGACCTGCCCAGCATCAGCGAGATCGCCACCCACCGCCCCGAGATCAACGACCTGCCGGCGGTCGAGACCACCGGCACGATGGTCGGCATCGGTGGTCCCACCCGGCCCCGCACCCGACGCGCCGCTGCTGCGGCCGCCGGTGGCCGCCCGACGGTCCCGCTGACCGCTGGTGCCGCCGCCCTCGCCGCCGCCATCGGTGGCATCGCGATGACCGGCGGTCCGACGATGGTCGCCGCCGATGACGTACGCCTCGTCGGCGCCACCGCGCTCGGTGGCGACAGCGACATGGTCGTCGTCGGTGACCGGTCCGCGACCGTGACCCGTAACGACGAGCGCTCCGACGCCGACACCGCGGCCAGCGACCGGGAGAAGGCGCTCCAGGGCGTCGACGTGCAGGCGGACAAGCAGGACAAGTTCCTCAAGTCCAACCTGTGGGAGCTCCCGATCCCCGCGGGCGTCTACCGCATCACCGGCACCTTCGGGTCCTCGGGCGCCAACTGGTCCAGCACCCACACCGGTCTGGACTTCGCAGCGCCCTACGGCACGCCGATCCACGCCATCGCCCGCGGCACGGTCACCGAGACCGCCTGGGGCGGGGCGTACGGGAACCGGACGATCATCACCCTCGACGACGGCACCGAGATCTGGTACTGCCACCAGAGCGACTACGGCGTCTCCGTCGGCCAGACGGTCTCCCCCGGCGAGGTCATCGGCTACGTCGGCTCGACCGGTAACTCCACCGGCAACCACCTCCACATCGAGGTCCGCCCCGGTGGTGGTGACGCTGTCGACCCGGATGCCGCGCTCAACGAGCACGGTGTGGACCCGAGCTGATCAAGACATCACGACAAGAGCCGCCCGATCACGGGCGGCTCTTGTCGTTTCTCAGAGCTTCTCGACCGGGGCGTAGCGAAGCAGCAACCGCTTGACCCCGGTATCCCCGAAGTCGATGCTCGCGACCTGCTTGTCGCCCGAGCCCTCGATGGTGACGACGGTGCCGAGACCGAAGGAGTCGTGGGTGACGCGGTCGCCCGGGTCGAGCGACGGGACCGCACGGGCCGGCTTCGACTTCGAGGCGGCATCCGCGCGCAGCGCGGCCGAGGAGAAGTTGCGTCGCCCGGCGGCGGTGGGCTGGCCGAGCCGCTGGCCACCGCCCCAGCTGTCGCCGGCGAAGCTGGGCCGGTCCCACGACGACATCTCCTTCTCCGTACGCCGCCAGTCGACCAGGTCGACCGGGAGCTCGTCGAGGAAACGGCTGCCAGGGTTGTGAGAGGGAGCGCCCCAGGCGGACCGGACGACGGCGCGCGAGATGAAGAGCCGCTTCTCGGCGCGGGTGATGCCGACGTAGGCGAGCCGGCGCTCCTCCTCGAGCTCGGTGCCGTCGCCGAGGGCCCGGGAGTGCGGGAAGACGCCGTCCTCCATGCCGGTGAGGAAGACCGCGGGGAACTCCAGGCCCTTGGCGGTGTGGAGCGTCATCAGGGTGACCACGCCGTCCTCGTCGTCGGGGATCTGGTCGGTGTCGGCAACCAGCGCGACCCGCTCCAGGAAGTCGGCGAGGCCGGGCTCGACCGTGCCGGCGTCGACGTCGGCCGGGTCGGCGCTCGGGGCGGCGACGGGGTCGTCGGAGAACTCGCGGGCCACCGCGACGAGCTCGGCGAGGTTCTCCACGCGGGTCTCGTCCTGCGGGTCGTCGGACTCCTCGAGCGCGGCGAGGTAGCCCGACCGGTCGAGCACGGTCTCCAGGATGACGTCGGCGCGCTCGCCGGCGTCGACCATCTGCAGCAGCTCCTCGACCATCGCGACGAAGGCCTTGATGTTGGTCAGGCTGCGGGTGGCCATGCCGGGGGCGTCCTCGGCCTTCTGCAGCGCCTCCCAGAAGGTCAGCCCGTCGCGCTCGGCGAGCGCGTTGACGCAGGCCACCGCACGGTCACCGATGCCACGCTTGGGGGTGTTGAGGATGCGTCGCAGCGAGACCTGGTCGTCGGGGTTGGCCAGGGTGCGGAGATAGGCCAGGGCGTCGCGCACCTCCTTGCGCTCGTAGAAGCGCACCCCCCCGACGACCTTGTAGGGCTGGCCGGTGCGGATGAACACCTCCTCGAAGACGCGCGACTGGGCGTTGGTGCGGTAGAAGACGGCGATGTCGGCGGCCTTGAGCCCGCCGTCGACGAGCTTGTCGATCTCGTCGGAGACGAACCGGGCCTCGTCGCGCTCGTCGTCGGCGACGTAGCCGACGATGCGTTCACCGTTGCCGGCGTCGCTCCACAGAGCCTTCTCCTTGCGACCCTTGTTGTGCTTGATGACCGCGTTGGCGGCGGTGAGGATCGTCTGCGTGGAGCGGTAGTTCTGCTCCAGCAGGATCGTGGTCGCGTCGGGGAAGTCCTGCTCGAAGTCGAGGATGTTGCGGATGTTGGCGCCGCGGAAGGCGTAGATCGACTGGTCGGCGTCGCCGACCACCATCAGCTCGGCCGGCTCGGCGCGCGGGGTGTCGTCGGCGTAGGAGTCGGTCAGCGCGGTGTCGTCCATCTGGTCGGCGCAGAGCTCGTGGACCAGGGCGTACTGGGCGTGGTTGGTGTCCTGGTATTCGTCGACCAGGACGTGACGGAACCGGCGCCGGTAGACCTCCCGCACCTCCGGGTAGGCCCGGAACAGCTCGACCGTCGACATGATCAGGTCGTCGAAGTCGAGGGCGTTCGCCTGGCGCAGCCGCTTCTGGTACTCCTTGTAGGCCGCGGCGTAGGTCTGCTCGAGGTGGTTGCGGGCGTCCTTCTCGGCCGCCTCGACGTCGCGCAGCTCGTTCTTCTGGTCGCTGACCCAGTTGAGCACCTGGCCCGGCTGGTAGTGGCGCGGGTCCAGGTCGAGGTCGCTGAGCACCAGCTGCATCAGCCGCTTCTGGTCCTGGGCGTCGTAGATCGAGAAGTTGGACTTCAGCCCGACCTTGTCGACTTCCTTGCGGAGGATCCGCACGCAGGCGCTGTGGAACGTGGAGACCCACATGATCCGGGCACGCTTGCCGACCAGCGCCTCGACGCGCTCCTTCATCTCGGCGGCGGCCTTGTTGGTGAAGGTGATCGCCAGGATGCTGCCGGGGTGGGCACCGCGCTGGGAGATCAGCCACGCGATCCGCCGGGTCAGCACCCGGGTCTTGCCCGACCCCGCACCGGCGACGACCAGCAGCGGCGCGCCCTGGTGCTGAACCGCAGCCTTCTGGGGCTCGTTGAGGCCGCCGAGGAGCTCCTCGGCGCTCGGCCCACGCCGTTGCGTACGCGGCTCGTCGGCCGGCTGCGCCGAGGCGAAGGCCTCGAGGCCCGGGATGGTGGCGACAGGGGTCTGGTCAGGCGTACTCATGCTGTCTCCAGCCTAGAGTGCGCCACCGACAAGTCGCGGGTCGGCGGGCCCTCGAAAGGGTCAGGAAGCGACGTGCACGGAGGACCAGAAGACCGCCACGCAGACGTTGATGACCGTCAGCGCGAAGATCGTCCAGTAGAGGCCGTTGGAGATCTTGGGCTTGCGGAGCTGGGACATCACCAGGCCGAGGACGACCAGGCCGATCACGAGCTTCACGCCGACCTTGGCGTGGTCGACCGGACCGTCGCCCATCTCGAGGACGCCGACGAGCAGCAGACCGGCGAGGAACGCGGTGCCGGAGCCGTCCCGCATGAGTCCGTTGGCCACCTTGTCCGGGGCCTTGATCTGCACGAGCAGGCCGCCGAAGAGAGCGGCGAAGCCGAGCAGGTGAATGACGAGCAGAATGTGCCGCACGATCTCCATGCGCTCAGCGTAGAGCCACCGTCTCGACACGCACCAAGTGGCACCGGTTTCCGCCCGTATTCGAACGATCTCGCGATTTCAGTCACATTCACCTTGGGTAATTCGGCGACGTCTGCCTACGCTCACCGTGACCGCCACCATCGCTCTCGGCTCCGCAAGGAGGATTCTGACGTGTCATCACCTCACCCGACCCCGCCCACCGGCAGGTCCAGACCGCTCGACCAGCTCCGCCAGACCATCCGTTTCGACGTACCCGCCTCGCTGGTTGTCTTCCTCGTCGCGGTGCCGCTCTCGCTCGGCATCGCCGTCGCCTCCGGTGCTCCTGTCGCTGCGGGCCTGATCGCCGCCGCAGCGGGCGGCATTGTCGCCGGCCTGTTCGGCGGCTCACCCCTGCAGGTCAGCGGCCCGGCCGCCGGCATGACCGTCGTCGTGGCCGAGACGGTCGCCGAGTTCGGATGGGAGGCCACCTGCGCGATCACCGTGATGGCCGGGCTGCTCCAGGTCGTGCTCGGTGCCACCCGGCTGGGACGCTACGCGCTGGCGATCTCGCCCACCGTCGTCAGCGCGATGCTCGCCGCGATCGGCATCTCGATCGTGCTCGGACAGCTCAACGTCGCCCTCGGCGGCCGGTCGCAGTCCAGCGCTTTCGAGAACGTCAAGCACATCATCGGCAACGCGCAGGAGCCCAACATCCACGCCATCCTGGCCGGGCTCGGGGTGATCGGCATCCTGCTGGTCTGGCCGCGGCTCCCGCAGCGGGTCCGGGCGGTGCCGGGTCAGCTGGTCGCCGTCGTCGCGCTCACCCTCCTCGCGGCCGCCTGGCTGCCCGGCGCGGAGCGGGTCGAGCTCGGCGGTGACCTCCTCGACGAGATCGGCTCGGTCGCGCTGCCGGAGGGCACGCCCCTCGCCGTGGCCGGCGCGGTGCTGACCGTCGCCCTCGTCGCGAGCGTCGAGAGCCTGCTCTCGGCGGTCGCCGTCGACAAGCTGCACGGCGGCCCGCGCAGCAACCTCAACCGCGAGCTCGTCGGCCAGGGGCTGGCCAACACCGCCTCCGGCGCCCTGGGCGGGCTCCCGGTCACCGGTGTCATCGTGCGCAGCTCGACCAACGTCGCCGCCGGGGCCCGTACCCGTGCGTCCGCGATCCTGCACGGCGTCTGGGTGCTCCTCTTCGCCCTCGTCCTGGTCGGGCTCGTCGAGCAGATCCCACTCGCGGCCCTGGCCGGCCTGCTGATCATGATGGGCACCGGCCTGGTCAGGCCCGCCGACATCTCCCAGGCGCACGCCCGCGGTGAGCTCTGGATCTACGCGCTGACCATCACCGGTGTGCTCGCGCTCAACCTCATCGAGGGCGTCATGATCGGCCTGGTCGCCGCTCTGGTCCTGGTGCTGTGGCGGCTGGTCCACGTGCGGATCGACGTACGCTCCGCCGGCCGGGCCGCCGACGGCCGGGAGAAGTGGCTTGTCGAGGTGCACGGCAGCCTGTCGTTCCTGGCGACGCCGACGCTGGTCAGCCGGCTCGACGCGATCCCGGAGGGCCAGCTCGTCGAGCTCGACCTCCTCGTCGACTACCTCGACCCGGCCGGGCGCGACCAGCTCGACCACTGGCGCGCCCGCTACGAGGCCGCCGGCGGCACGGTGGTCGTGGAGCACTCCGGGCCGCACGGCTCCGAGGCGCCGCGTCAGGAGCGAGCGCTGAAGGCACCGCCGATCAGCCCGCGGGCGCTGCTGCCGTGGGGCGCCTGGCAGGACGTACGCGGCGACCGCACCGACCGCCATCACCCGCTCGCCCTCGGCGTCCGTGAGTACCACCGCCGGCACGCGGCACCGCTGCGGCCGGTCTACGAGGGCCTCGCCGACGGGCAGGAGCCGCACGCGGTGTTCCTGACCTGCGTCGACTCGCGGGTCGTGCCCAACCTGATCACCTCCAGCGGCCCCGGCGACCTGCTGACGGTGCGCACGATGGGCAATCTCGTCCCCGAGCCCGGCAGCACAGACAGCTCGGTGGCGGCGCCGATGCTGTTCGGCGTCGACGACCTCGGCATCAACACCGTCGTCGTCTGCGGCCACTCGCGCTGCGGCGCGATCACCTCGGCGCTGGAGAGCACCCGGGCCGGCGAGGTGCCCCCGGGGCCGGTCGGCGACTGGCTGCGGCACGCGGCGCCGGCGATCCAGGAGTGGCAGGCCGGGCATCCGGTCGGGCTCGCCGCTGCCGCGGCCGGGCGGAGCGAGGTCGACCAGGTCTCCCAGGTCAACGTCGCGGTGATGATCGACCGTCTCGGTGAGGTCCTGGCAGGCCGGGACGTACGTCTCGTGGGTCTGTTCCTGGACATCTCCGACGGCACGCTGCAGATCCTGCGCGCCGACGGGTTCACGACGCTGACCGACGCGGAGACCGACGAGCTCGCCCACCTGATGGAGGCCCGGCCACCCGAGCCCGCCTGAGGTCAGAGCAGGCGGCGGTCGTTGGCCCAGCGGGTGAGCTCGTGACGGCTCGACAGCTGCAGCTTGCGCAGCACGTTGGACATGTGGGTCTCGACCGTCTTGATCGAGATGAAGAGCTCCCCGGCGACCTCCTTGTAGGAGTAGCCGCGGGCGATGAGGCGCATCACCTCACGCTCTCGCTCGGTCAGACGGTCGAGGTCCTCGTCGATGTCGGCGATCGCGATGGTGCCGGCGAAGGCGTCGAGCACGAAGCCCGCCAGCCGCGGGGAGAAGACCGCGTCTCCCCCGGACACCCGCTGGATCGCGGCGACCAGCTCGGAGCCGGTGATGGTCTTGGTGACGTAGCCGCGGGCGCCGCCGCGGATGGTGCCGATGACGTCCTCGGCGGCATCGGAGACCGAGAGCGCGAGATAGCGCGGCGAGCCGTCGACGGCCGGCGCCTTGCGCATCACCTCGACACCGCCTCCGCCGGGGAGGTGCACGTCGAGGAGCACCACGTCGGGCTTGCCCTCGGCGATCGCCTTGACCGCGGAGTCGACATCCTCGGCCTCCCCGACGATCCGGATCACCGGCGACCGGTTCAGCTCGGCGCGTACGCCGGTGCGGAACATCGCGTGGTCGTCGACGATGACGACCTTGACCTCACTCATGTCCGTTCTCCTTCATAGCCGGCCTCCTTCGAGCGAGGCTGCTTCAGCCGCACCTCGGTGCCTTCTCCCGGAGACGATCTCACCACAGCGCTGCCGCCGTGGCGCGACATCCGGTCGATGATGCTGTCGCGTACGCCGTGCCGGTCCGCGGAGACCTCGTCCAGGACGAAGCCGGCGCCGCGGTCGCGGACGAACACCTCGAAGGCCTCCTCGGTCGCCTCGGCGTAGACGTCGACCCGTCCCGTGCCGGCGTGCTTGGCGGAGTTGGTGACGGCCTCGCGGGCGGCAGCGACGATCGGCCTCACCGTCTCGTCGAAGGGCCCGTCGCCGACGACCACCACGTCGACCGTCACGCCGTGGGCGTCCTCGACCTCGGCGGCGGCCGCCTTGAGCGCGACCGCGAACGTCTCGTCGGCCTCGGCCGGGGTCGAGAAGAGCCACTCCCGCAGGTCGCGCTCCTGGGCGCGGGCGAGCTTCTGCACCATCGCGGGGTCGCCCGAGTTGCGCTGGATCAGGGCGAGGGTCTGCAGGACGGAGTCGTGCAGGTGGGCGGCCATGTCAGCGCGCTCCTGGCTCCGGATCCGCTCCTCGCGCTCGCTGCCGAGGTCGCTGGCGAGCTGACGCACCCACGGCCCGGCGACCAGGAAGCCCGCGCCGAGCACGATCAGCCCGGCGATGACCAGCGCGGTGGCGTTGCCGAGGTTGAGCTGGCCGCCGGCGAGGATCACCGCGAAGAGCATGAGCCCGACGCCGACGCCGACCCGGACGTACGCCCGCCAGCCGCCCTTGCCGAAGACCATCCGCACCAGGTCGAGACGGCCGGTGCCGTCGACCCAGCGCTCGCGCTGGGCGGCGTCGGCCTGACGCCACAGCAACGCGACGCCGGCGACACCGAGCATCGCGGGCCAGATCAGCGCACCGGCGCCGAGGACCGCGTCGAACAGGACGACCGCACCGAAGCCGAGCGCGAGCAGCGCGATCGCCGGGCCCTTGTCGACGCCTCCGGGGCGCGAGGACGGGCGGCGGCCGCCGCGGGTCGCGCTCTCGCCGCCCGGGGTGGACTGCTCGATGTGGGGCGCGGCCGGAATGAAGATCCACAGCGCGGCGTAGAGGACCACGCCGAAGCCACTGAACACCGCGGTGACCACGAAGAACGCGCGCACGGCCAGCACCGGCAGGTTCAGGTGCTCGGCCAGGCCGGCGGCCACGCCGCCGATCACCGACGCGTCGGTGTCGCGGTAGGCGCGGCGTACCACCGGCTCCGGGGGCGGTGCCGGCAGCTCGGCCGTCGCATGGGTTGTCGTCATGATGACAACCATCGTCACACCAACCACGGGCGCGTGCCATGAGGATTCACCCTGATCCTGGCTCGCCGAGAACTCAGGGCCGTCCCTGATGGTCTGTGGGGTGCGGAGGGGCCAGAGTAGGGGTGTGACGATCCCGCCCGAGGCGCCACTGCCTCCCAACCCGGAGCCGCCGTCGCCTGTCTCCGAGCCGCGCACCCGCCCCAGTGGCGAGCAGCTGCGCAACCTCAGTGGGCTGCGGCGTACGACCCATGCCTCGCCGGAGGGCCGGCACGTCGCGGGTGTCGCGGGTGGGATCGCACGCCACTTCGACATCGACCCGCTCCTGGTGCGGGTGGTCCTGGTGGTGTCGGTGTTCTTCGGCGGCGCAGGCGGGATCGTGTACGTCGCGGCCTGGCTGCTCGTGCCCGAGGAGAGTGCCGAGGACGGGATGGTCCCGGTCGGGCCGCCCGCCCGCAACCTGCTGCTCTGGATCGCCGGCGGCATCGCAGCGATCTCGCTGCTCGGGGACGCGTTCGGCGACACCAGCGTGCCGTGGTTCTGGCTCGCCGTGCTCGCCGTCGTCGCGCTCTGGTACGCCAACCGCGACAAGCTGGGCCGCAAGCGGGGCGGGCCACATCCGCCGCCCCCGGCCGCGTCTGCGGGGTCTGCCGAGACCGCTGCGTCGGACGCGCCGACGGCGACCGCGCGCATCGACGCTGCCCCGGTGCCGACGCGCCATCTTCCGGCGCCGTGGGCGCCCGGCTCCTACGACCCGAGCGCGCCGATCCGGCCTGCTGGCCCGCGGCGCCCGCCGCTGCTCTTCGGCCGCGCGATCGCGGTCGCAGCGCTGGTGGTGGGGGTCCTGGGGCTCGTCGACGTCGCCGACTGGATGCCGGTGCCGACCAGCGCCTACCCGGCTGCGCTGCTGGCCGTGTTCGGCGCCTTCCTCGTGCTCGGCGCCTTCTGGGGCCGGGCCGGCGGGCTGATCTTCCTGGGGTTGCTGGCGCTGGTCGCACTGCCGATCACCATGATCGACTTCTCGAACTTCGATGCCGGCAGGAGCGTCGAGATCCACCCACGCACGGTCGCCGCTCTGGAGAGCAACTACGTGGTCGACGTCGGCGAGATCGTCGTGGACCTGAGCGCCATCGACCCAGCCACGCTCGACGGCCGGGAGCTCGAGATCGTCAGCGAGCTCGGTGAGATCACCGTGATCGTCCCCGACGACGCCACCGTCGCCGTGGAGGCCAAGATCGGGGCCATGGGCGAGGCGCAGGTCTTCGACGAGACCCGCGGCGACTTCGGCGGATTCACCATGGAGCGCACTCACGTCGCGGGCAAGAAAGGCAGCGAGAACGGCCTCGACGAGGACGCAGACCTGCTGCTGACCACGACCGCAGACGCCGGTGCGATCAACATCTACGCCGAGAGCGATCCCAGAGCCGCTCGCTTCCTCGAGTCGACCGGAGGCACCCGATGAGCTACGACGCCGCCCCACCACGGTTCGAAGACCGGCCCGAGAAGCCGACCGGACGGCATCCGGTCAACATCGGCCACCTCGTCATGGGCCTCGTCTTCCTGGTCTTCGTCGGTGTCTGGGCCCTGGTCGAGACCGGCACCGTCGTCGTACGCAGCATCGAGGACCTCCGCTGGCTCCTGCCGCTCCCGTGGATCGTGGGCGGGTCCATTGGGCTTGTTGCGGCGTTGCTTCGGAAGAACTGACGATCATCGGTCGGGGGCTGCCTCTTCGTGGTTGATGTGGGCCGCCGACCCGTTCACGAGGGTGTTCTCGATCTGGACCGGCGTCAAGGACGCCCTTCGGGCGCCGGCTTCGCCGGCCGCCTTCGGCGGTCCTGGACTCCGGACCAGATCGAGAAAAAACTTGGCTGGCTATCGGGGCGGCGGCCCGGGTGTGGCGCAGCAGAAGAGGTTGGTTCGCTGACCGCGAAAATGGGGGTTGACCTGGGAAAATAGGTTCTCGCAGGGGTGGTTCCGGAGTAGAATAGGGACCATCACAGCACCACCCTTGAAGGCGGGAAAGCGATGAGTCTCGGGAGCGGGATCGACCACTGGGGAACCAACCCCAGCGACTCGATCGACGCTGCCCTGGGAGCTATCGAATCCGCCGTCCAGGACCTGCTGGCCAGCGATCCGGCGTATTGGCGGACCGGGCAGAAGAAGGACCTCCTCGAGCGGCTCGAGAAGCTCCAGGCCCAACAGGCCGCGTTGAAGCTTCGAGTGCTCGCGTCGGCGGGTGATATCGCTGAGGAGACCGGGGCGAAGGACGCGTCCGGGTGGATGCGTGCTGAGCTGTTGGTCGACAAGACGGTCGCGCGGTCGCAGGTCAAGCTGGCTGCCGGGGTCGCGAAGTACGACCTCGTCGCTGCCGGCATGGCCGAGGGTGTGGTCTCGCAGGACAAGGCACGAGTGATCACCAAGGCCCTGGATGCGATCGAGGCCGACCCTGCCGCCAGCAGCGACGACCTGGTCCTCGCGGAGAAGCTGCTGGTCGACTATGCCACCAGACTGACCGCCAACGAGCTCATGATCGTCGGACGACGGATCCTCGCCGAGATCGACCCCGGACGGTTCGAACAGGCCGAAGCCAAGGCTCTTCAGCGGGAGGAGGAGCGAGCGCAGCGACGCACCTTCTTCCAATCGCGGGACAACGGCGACGGGACCATCGACATCCACGCCCGGGTCTCCCGTGCCGTCGGGGCCCGGTTGCGGACGATCCTGGACTCGCTGGCCCAGCCACGGAAGCTCTCGGCCGAGGACAAGGGCGTCAAGGCACCGTATGAGCGGCTCCTGGGGCAGGCGTTCGCCCGGGTGGTCGAGACCTACGACGTCGACCAGCTTCCGCGGCATGGTGGTCATGGCACCACGGTGTTCATCACCATGACCCTCGATCAGCTGCGTGCCGACCTCGGCACCGCCGCCCTCGGGTTCGACGGCGACCAGATCACCGCCGCCGAAGCCCGCCGGATGGCCTGCAACGCCGACCTCGTCCCGGTCGTCCTCGGCACCGACTCCGAGATCCTCGACTTCGGCAGGACCGCGCGGTTGGCGCATCCGATCCAACACCGAGCACTCCGGTTACGTGACAAGTGTTGCCAGGCCGAGGAGTGCGATGCACCAGCGGCCTGGACCGAGGCGCATCACTTGAAACCGTGGTCCGAAGGCGGAAGAACCGACCTCGAAAACATGGTGCTGTTGTGCTGGCGTGATCATCGCCGGATCCATGACCCCAACTACGGATATGAGCGGCTCCCGGACGGGCGGATCCGGTTCACTCGGCGTACCTGAGGGCACTGATTGGCCCCTTGTGAATCCTTCACAAGGGGCCATCGTCTAGTAAAAGCCCGAGGAGACACGTCTCTGTCCGGAGCGCTGTCCGGGTCCCCAAGCCCGTACCGAAGCCGAATCTCGCTGCGCCAAACTGCCGCCGCCGACCCGATAGCCAGCCAGGATTTCTCCGTAACGGGTCGGCGGCCACCAGCCACCGCGGACGACTGACCCAACGGCCTAAGAAACGCTGGAAATCTCCCCGGACCAACGCCCGATGAGCTCAGCCTCGTGCGGCGGCGGCCCAGGAAGCCTCCGGCTCGCAGCCTCGGCCCGAAGCCCGTCGCAGACGAGGGACAGGTAGCGACGACGCAGGGAGGCGCTGCGTACGTCATCTCCTACGTCGATCCGGCCGATCTGCTCGAGGATGACGACGATGTCGGCGCGGGTGACGTCGGGGCGGAGAATGCCGCTGCCGCGGGCGCCGCGCAGGAGGCGGTTGGTGGTGTCGACGGCGAGCTTGTCCAGGTCGAGCAGGCCCTGGTCGAGGTCGACCTCGCCGCGCAGGGCGAGGGTGAGGCGCGGGAGGCCGTCGTCGAGCACCTGGCTCAGGAAGCCCGTGAACGCGTGCCAGGGGTCGTCGGTGTCGCTCAGCGCCGCCTCGGCGAAGGCGATGTAGCGGCGGTAGTTGTCGGCGGCGACGGCGCGCAGCAGCGCCTGCTTGTTGGCGTAGCGGCGGTAGAGGCCCGCCACACCCATACCGGCCTCCTCGGCGACCGCGGCCATCGTCGCGCGGGGGTCGCGCAGCAGCACTTCGCGCGCGGCGATCAGGACCGCGCGGTCGGCGTTCAGGGGCGGCATGCCCTGAAGGTTACGACGTGAAGGTGGCCTATGCGGTCTGCGACGCTGTGATGTCGGCCAAAGCGGCGATCGGCCGGTTCGGGTAGTCGGCGAACACCCCGTCGACCCCCGCCTCGAACAGCCGATTTGCCTGGTCGCGGCCTGCTTTCAGGGTCCAGACGAAGACCTTCAGGCCGTGCCGGTGGGCCTCGTCGGCCAGGCCGGTCGGCGGCTGCCCCTTCTTGCGGACCATCGACTTCTTGGGGCCGATGGCCTGGGCGTACGTCGCGATCTCCCTGCAGTCGACGACACCCCACTTCTTGTCGACCAGCTGCACCAGCGGGATGTCGGTGCGGGTGCTCATCTCGCGTACCCACGCCTCGTCGAAGCTCTGCAGCCACAGCCGCTGCGTCGGCAGGCCGGGGAGGGTGTTCCAGGCGTCGACGCCGTGGTCGGCGAGGGTCTGCAGGAGGGTCTCGGTGACGGGGAGGCCGATGGAGGCGAAGTACGTCGGGTGCTTGACCTCGACGTGCAGCCCGACCCGCCGCCCGCGGCGCTTCGACTCGTCGGCGACGAGCAGGAGCAGCGTGTCGAGGGTGATGATCGGCTGGCTGTTCGTCGGTGCGCCGAGGGTGAGCAGCTCGGAGAAGGTGAAGTCTTCGGTGAACCAGCCCGTCCACTTCTTGCCGCTGACGACCTTGGTCGTACGCCGCTCCGCGAACTCCGGGCGTGAGGCCACGTCCGTGGTGCGGGTGAGCTCGTTCTCGTGCCGGAGCACCATCACCCCGTCGCGGGTCATCACCACGTCGGTCTCGAGCGCGTCGACGCCTTGGCGCAGGGCCAGACGGTAGGACTCCAAGGAGTGCTCCGGCAGGTAGCCGGGCGCTCCGCGATGGCCGATCACAAGGGGGCGGGAGGCCGATGCCATGGCGTCAAGCGTGCGGCCCGGCAGCGACGCCGCGGCGGGCGCAACGTGAATGGGACGTTACGAGCGGCGGGCCGTTCAGTACGGCACCCTACGGGGTGTCCTCCCCGGACCAGACGACGTTCTCCCGGATCAGCCGCGCCGGCACGCCGGCCACGGCCGTACGTGGCTCCACCTTCTGGTTGCGGACCATGCTCCGCATGCCGACGACGGCGCCGTCGCCGATCTCGACGTGGCCGGTGACGATGGCGTCGCGGCCGAGCCAGACGTGCTCGCCGAGGCGGATGTGGGCGCCGTACGGATTGATCCGCTGCCCCGTCTCGCCGTCTTCCAGCCGATGCATGTCGTCGGTGGCGACGTAGACGTTCGCGGCCCAGAGCTGGTCGGGAGCGGTGACGATCGAGCCGCCGTTGCGGGCGTCGATCTGCGCGCGCGAGGTGGCGACCAGGCCGCCGGAGAGGATCACGGAGGAGTCGCCGCCGCAGTAGATCTCGCCCCAGACCATGCTGGTGTCCGGGCCGATGAAGATCGTCGGGCGGTCACCTCCGACCAGTAGCGCCTGCATCGAGGTGATGTCGGTCGCGACCACGATCAGCGCGTCCGAGAACGGGTAGAACCCGAGCAGGTCGATCAGCCGCTCGTCGAGCCGGAACCCGTCGCGCAGATAGAGCGCGTTGCCGCCCTCGTGCCACCACTCCGGCAACGGGCCGGTGATCTCGCGCAGCTCCAGCCCGACGAGCACCTCCGGCTCCAACCCGGCGGCGATGAGCCGCTCCCGATGTACGTCGGTGAGCGGCTCACCCCTGGTCCAAGACATGCCGGGAACCATAACCCGCTCAGCTCGGATACATGCCACTGCTCACGTTGAGCCAGGTGCCGGTGATCGCACCGGCGCCGTCGGAGGCGAGGAAGGTCGCGGTGTCGGCGACCTCCTTCAGCCGCGGTGACTGCTTGGTCATCCGCATCCCGTCGAGGTTCGCCTTGATCCCGTCGAGCGCCTCGTCCGGGAGCCGCGTGCCGAGAACCCGCTCGAACTTCTCGGTGGTGAAGGTCTCGGTGATCCCGGCCGTCCAGATCCCCACGACGCGTACGCCGGAGGGCCCGACCTCCGCGGCCAGATCCCGGACCAGGGCGTCGAGGGCACCGTCGGCAGCGCTGGTGCCGCCCATGCCCGGCGCCGAGCCGCGCGCGGAGCCGGAGTCGAGCGCGAGCACGACCCCATGTCCCTGGGCCACCATCTGCCGGGCCGCGGCGCGAGCGGTGTGGAAGGAGCCGGTGATGCCGCGTACGACCGGCTGGGTGTAGTCGGCGGCCGAGATCTCCAGCAGCGCCTGCCCCTGGATGTCGCCACGGTCGGCGACGTTGAACGAGATGTCGAGCGAGCCGGTCTCGGCGACGACCCGGTCCACGAAGGCGACGACGGCCTCCTCGTCGAGGATGTCGACCACCCCGTAGCCGGCGGCGCCGACCTCCTCGGCCTTGGCTGCGAGGGTCGCCTCGGTGCGGCCGGCGAGGTAGACCGTGGCACCCGCCTCGGCGAAGGCCTTCGCGGTGGTCGAGCCGATGTCGCCCGCGCCGCCCCAGACGATGGCGGTGCGGTCCTGAAGCTGTGCGTTCACGATGTCTCCTGAGCTGTCCTCACGCACCCGGTGTGCGTGATCTGCCCCTAGGACGTACGCCGCCTCATCCACTCATCGGGTGAGCCGAAACTTTTTTCAGGTGAGTGCCTGAGGGAGCCCGAAGGCCGGGAAGAGATGCGGCTCGAACGTGGTGATCTGGGCGAGCTTTCCGTCGGCGACCCGGAGCACGTCGAGCACCTGCGGTCGGTAGATCGTCGTCCCCGGGCGGCGTACGTAGCCCGCGACCGCCGGCATCCGGTTGGCGCTCGCCGGGATGAACCGCCATTCGCCGAGGTAGGTCGGCGAGGACGGGTCGAGGTTGGGCAGCACGAAGTCCATGAGCGCCTGGCGGGTGGAGAACCAGAACGGGTTCGGTGGCATCGTCAGCACGGCATCGCTGGTCAGCAGGTCGGCGATCCCCTCGCGCCAGTTGCTCTCCCCCGCCGCGATGTAGGCGTCGATGACCTTGCGCTCCTCCTCGGTCGGCCCCTCGGTGCGCCAGGTCGACCGGTCCTCGGGCAGGTGGCGGCGCAGCGCCGGCTTGGCCCGCTGGAGCAGCGAGTTGACCGTGGCGACGGAGACGTCGAGGGCGGCCGCGGTGTCGGCCGCCGACCAGCCGAGCACCTCACGGAAGACGAACACCGCCCGCTGCTGCGGGGTCAGGTGCTGGATCGCGGTCAGGAAGACCAGCTCGATCGTCTCCCGCGCGACCGCCTCCTCCTCGGGGCGCTCGGGCTCGAGCAGGGAGTCCGGGAACGGCTGGAGCCACTCCAGCAGCTCCGGCGGCTCACCGGTGCCGTGGTCGAACCCCGGCAGCGGGGCGTATGTCCTCGGGCGCCGCTCGTTGCGGCGCAGGAAGTCGAGACAGGTGTTGGTCGCGATCCGGTAGAGCCACGCCCGCATCGCCTCGGGGTCGGTCAGCTGGTCGCGACGCTCCCACGCCTTGACCAGGGTGTCCTGCACCAGGTCCTCGGCCTCGTCGAAGCTCGCCACCATCCGGTAGCAGTGCACCCTCAGCTCCCGCCGGTGCTTCTCGGCGGCGTCCACGAACGGGTCGACCATCACGCTCACAACCGATCTCAAACAGGTGCAACGCCACTCATTCGCATGGCGTATGACGTATGTGGGGCGGTCCTCCCAGGGCCCCGGCCTCTGATTCCCGGGCCGGGGCCCTGGCCTTGCCCAGACTCAGGCTCAGGGGCTCAGACGAGAGCCCGGAGCTTGGGGAGGATCTCCTCACCGTAGAGCTTGAGGAACTTCGCCTGGTCCGGCCCCGGGGCGTGGAAGACCAGGTGGGTGAAACCCATGTCGAGGTATTCCTTGATCCGGGCGACGTGCTCGTCGGGGTCGGTCGACACGATGAACCGCTTGGCGGTGGCCTCGGTCGGCAGCGCGTCCGCGAGACGCTGCATCTCGACCGGGTCCTCGACGGAGTGCTTCTGCTCGGGGCTGAGTCCGAGGGCTCCCCAGAACCGGGTCGCCTCCATCGCCTGCTCCAGGTCGTGGTCGAAGGAGACCTTGACCTCGATCATCATGTCGACGTCCTCCGGCTTGCGGCCAGAGAGCTCGATGCCGGTGCGTACCGCCGGGAGCAGGGTGTCGGTGTAGAGCTCCGCGCCCTTCCCGGAGGTGGTGATGTAGCCGTCACCGGCGCGGCCGGCGTACTTGGTCGCGGCCGGACCCGAACCCGCCAGGTAGATCGGCACCGGCGAGGAGGGCTTGTCGTAGATGGTCGCCCGGTCGAGCTGGTAGTAGTCGCCCTCGAAGGTGACCCGGTCCTCGGACCAGAGCTTCTTGATCACCCGCACCGCCTCGCGGAAGCGGGCGAAGCGCACCTTGCCCTCGGGCCACTCCACACCCAACGGCGCCTCGTTCATCGCCTCGCCGGTGCCCATGCCGAGCACGACACGGTCGGGGAAGAGCGAGCCGAGGGTCGCGAAGGACTGCGCCACGATCGCCGGGTGGTAGCGGAACGTCGGGGTGAGCACCGAGGTGCCCATCACGATCCGCTCCGTGCGCGCGCCGAGCGCACCCAGCCAGGTCATCGCGAACGGCGCGTGCCCGCCGTCGTGCCGCCAGGGCTGGAGATGGTCGGAGATGAAGACCGAGTCGAAACCCTGCTCCTCCGCCATCACGCCGTAGTTCAGCAGCTCCGTCGGTGCGAACTGCTCGTTGGACGCCTTGTATCCGAACCTGATCTCCGTCACGCGCCCACGGTAGCCTCCCCCTCATGAAGCTTGCGATGCCCTTGACGTACTTCGGCAACCCCCGCGAGACCGCAGACCAGGTCGTCGACCTGGAGAAGGCCGGGCTCGACCAGCTCTGGGTCGCCGAGCCGTACGGCTTCGACGCGGTCTCGCTGCTCGGCTATCTGGCCGCGAAGACCGAGAGAGTGGAGCTCGGCGCGGGCATCCTCAACATCTACAGCCGTACGCCGGGAGCACTGCTCCAGACCGCGGCCGGCCTCGACAACGTCTCCGGCGGGCGCGCGATCCTCGGCCTCGGCGCGAGCGGACCACAGGTCATCGAGGGCTTCCACGGGGTGGCGTACGACAAGCCGCTGGCTCGCACCCGCGAGATCATCGGCCTGCTGCGCGCCGGGCTGCGTGGTGAGCGGCTGCAGAGCGACGGGCTCTACAAGATCCCGCTGCCGGCCGACCAGGGCACCGGCCTCGGCAAGCCGCTCAAGCTCCTCAACCGGCCCGAGCGCGCCGACACCCCGATCTGGGTGGCCGCGCTGGGTGACAACAACGTCGCGATGACCGCCGAGGTCGCCGACGGCTGGCTGCCGTTCCAGTTCCTGCCCGACAAAGCCCGCGACGTGTGGGGCGAGGCGATCGACAAGGGTCTGGCCAAGCGCTCCCCCAGCCTGAAGCCCCTCGAGATCTCCGCCGGCGGCCTGCTCGCGATCACCGACGACCCCGACGAGGCCAAGCGCCACCGCGACACGATGCGCGGCCTGCTGGCGCTGTACGTCGGCGGCATGGGGGCGCGCGGCAAGAACTTCTACAACGACATGGCCGTGAAGTACGGCTTCGGCGACGCGGCCAAGAAGATCCAGGACCTCTACCTCGACGGCCACAAGCGCGACGCCGAGGCCGAGGTGCCCGAGGCCTGGCTCGAGGCGGGCAACCTGGTCGGACCGGAGTCGTTCGTGAAGGAGCGGATCGCGGCGTTCAAGGAGGCCGGCGTGACCAGCCTCCAGGTGACGCCCGCCGCCGGCACCGACGGCCTGGCGTCCATCGCCCAGGTCAAGGAGTGGCTGGCCTGATCCTCCGGCCGGCTGTGAACTCGCTTACACCCACAGCCGGCCCGGCCGTCCCCCGGTGACCGTGCCCCCGCGGGCATTGGTTGCATGGACGCATGTCTGAGCGGATCGTCAGCGCCATCACCGGGCCCGTCACGAAGTGGGTCGTGCTCGGCTTCTGGCTGGTGATGCTGGTGCTGATGGGGCCGCTGACCGGCAAGCTCGGCGACGTCGAGTCCCACGACAACTCCGACTGGCTGCCCGCGAACGCCGAGTCGACCCAGGCGATCGACGAGCTCGCCAAGGTGCAGGACCCCGACGACCTGACCACGACGATCGTCTACCACCGCGAGGGTGGTCTGACGAAGGCCGACTACACCGCGATCGTGCTGCAGATCCCGGAGATCGCATCGCTCGACGGAGTCACCAGCCAAGCGACTCCCCAGTCGAAAGAGAATGGATCTCGACAGGATCGATCACCGATCATGCCCGCGATCGCGTACCCGACCGGCGAGAAAAACGGTCAGAAGCACGGCCTGGTCTCCGCCGACGGCGAGGTCGCCACGGTCTCGCTCGTCGTCAACTACGCCGACGAGGACCCCACCGCGCTGCTCGACCTGCGCGACGACCTGGTCGATCTGACCGAGATCGAGGGGGTCGACGTCTACATCGGCGGCGCCGGAGGCTCCACCGCCGACCAGATGGAGGCCGGCTCGGGGATCAGCGGCGCTCTGCTCTACGCGGCCGCCGGCGTGGTCGTCGTGATCCTGCTGATCACCTACCGGAGCCCGATCCTGTGGGCGTTGCCGCTGATCTCGGTGCTGGTCGCGCTGGTCGTGTCGATGGGCGTCGTCTACCTCTGCGCGATGTACGCCGGGCTGACCCTCAACCAGATGAACCGCGCCATCCTCGACGTGCTCGTCTTCGGCGCCGGCACCGACTACGCGCTGCTGCTCATCGCCCGATATCGCGAGGAGCTCGGCCGGCACGAGGACCGGCACCGTGCGATGGCCGCGGCGCTGCGCGGCTCGGCGCCCGCCATCATCGCCTCGGCCGGCACCGTCACCGTCGGCATGCTCGGCCTGATGGTCGCCACCATGGGGTCGACCGCCAGCCTCGGCCCGGTCTGCGCGATCGGCATCGTCGCCGGGCTGATCGTGATGCTGACCCTGCTCCCGGCGCTGCTGGTGATCACCGGTCGCTGGGTGTTCTGGCCGGTCAAGCCGGCGTACGGCACCACCGGCGAGAAGCACGGCGGCGCCTGGACGCGGCTCGGCGCCTGGATCCGGAAGCGGCCGCGGGCGGTCTGGATCGGCACCGCCGCGGTCCTGCTGGCCTGCTGCGGCGGGCTCTCGATGCTCAACATCACCACGCTGGACAGCTCCGAGACCTACACCAAGGACTTTCCCTCGCTGATCGGCGACCGGGTGCTCGAGGAGCACGACCTCGGCGACCCGTCCAACCCGATCCAGGTCGTCTCGGCCCAGGGCACCGAGAAGGACGTCGTCGAGGCGCTCACGAAGGCAGGCTACGACGGGGTCACGCCGGTCACCGACGGCACCCACGAGGTCGCGCTGACCGCGGTTCCGCTGTCGACCGACCCGATGTCGAAGGCGTCGTTCGACACCGTCGAGGACGTACGCAGCGTCGTCCACTCCGTCGAGGGGGCCGATGCACTGGCCACCGGCACCGCCGCGATCCAGCTCGACATGGCCGCGGCGACCGACCGGGACACCAGGGTCGTGATGCCGCTGGTGCTGGGCCTGGTGCTGATCATCCTGATGATCCTGCTGCGCTCGGTGCTCTCCCCGCTGCTGCTGATGGCCACGGTCGTGCTCAGCTTCGGCGCCGCCCTCGGACTCTCGGCGATCATCTTCGACGCGATGGGCTTCGCCGGTCAGGGTCGCGAGTTCCCGCTGTTCGTCTTCGTGTTCCTGGTCGCGCTGGGCATCGACTACAACATCTTTTTGATGCACCGGGTGCGCGAAGAGGTCGTTGCTCACGGTGACACCCGGCGTGCCTCCCTGGTCGCACTCTCGGCGACCGGCGGGGTCATCACCAGCGCCGGCATCGTCCTGGCCGCGACATTCGCGGTGCTCACCACGCTGCCGCACGT
Organism: Nocardioides turkmenicus; assembly: GCF_011045035.1. Lineage (GTDB taxonomy): Bacteria > Actinomycetota > Actinomycetes > Propionibacteriales > Nocardioidaceae > Nocardioides > Nocardioides turkmenicus. Next base: position 559 of record NZ_JAALAA010000012.1, on the reverse strand, counting down.
CAGCTTCATCGAGATAGGGCTGGCGATCGCCCTCGGCGTGCTCCTCGACACCCTGGTCGTCCGCTCGATCCTGGTCACCGCCATCAACCTCGACCTCGGCGACGTCATCTGGTGGCCGAGCAGGCTCGCCCGCGGGCGAACGAATCTTCGTTCACCGGCAGACCCGCGAACGAACGTTCATTCACGGGTAGACGTGCGAACGAACGTTCATTCACCTGCGGGCCCGCGAACGAACATTCGTTCGCGGGCGGGCGCGGGTGGTCCGAGACCGGCACGACCCGCGCCGATGCGCGACCCTCGGCCCCGAGATCCGCGCCGGTACTGACCGCTCGGCTGCGAATTCTGCAAAGTGTCTTTACGATGTGCCCTACGACTCGGGTCGCTCGGCCCGGTCGCTCCACTTCACTGACATGCGGGGCGTGCGACATGGGGCCAGAAGACCAGGACAAGACGAGACCCGGTACGCCGCGTCCCACCCCTCCTCCGACGCCTGAGCCTGCGAACCCGGTCGACCCGGACGCGACCCGGATCTCCCCGGCGCGGCCCACCCCGCCTCCTC
>NZ_JAALAA010000011.1 GCF_011045035.1 Nocardioides turkmenicus | reverse complement strand
GGGTCAGCGGGGCGGGACGATCTCGACCGGCCCGCCGCCCCGTGCCTCGACCCAGGCGCGGTGGAAGTCGCTGCCGGGCGCGACCTCGGCACGGCGCTCGGGCTCGCGGAGCAGGTCGACCGGGCACTCGATCCGCTGACGTGCCGCCGGCTCGGGGCGGGGGCCGCTGTGTGCCGCGATCGCCTCCGCCAGCGCCTCGGCGACCGGCTTGCGCCGGTGGTCGACGGTGAAGAGACCGAGGTCGTACTCGCGCTCCGGGAAGTCGGCCAGCGACCGGTCCAGGTCGTGGGAGCACCACCAGGTGATGCCGAACAGGGCCGGGTTCTGGGCGACGAGGTCGATCGTGCCGGTGACGAACTCCCGCACGCTCGCCGGAGTGATCTCCGGCAGGGGAGCGCCGATCTCCTGGAGCCAGACCGGACGCCCCGGCTCCGTGGCGTACGCAGCGGCCAGCTCGACCAGGTAGTCGGCATGCGTGAGCGTGGCCGGCCCCAGCGGCGCGTCGATCGCGCCGACGCCGTTGAAGACCCAGGAGTGGACGGTGCTCAGGTCGCCGAGCGTGGTGACGTCGGCAGGTCCGAAGGGGTGGTCGGGCGCGTAGAAGGCGTCGTCGAAGAGCGAGTGCAGGCAGAGCAGGCCGGGCGCCGCCTTGCGTGCGGTCTCGAGGAGCTCCTGGGCCCAGGAGCGGGAGTCGTCGATGGTGGTCGGGTTGGACGGCCACAGGTTGTTGACCTCGTTGCCGAGGGTCAGCGAGAAGACGTTGTCGCGGGTCGCGACCGCGGTGGCGAGGGTGTCGACGTAGGTGCGCAGGCCATCGCGGACCTCCGGGTGGCTGAAGACCGATCGCTGGTGGTGGGTGAGAACCCACGACGGCAGGAAGTCGAAGCTCGACAGGTGGCCCTGCACCAGGTCGACGCAGACGTCGAGGCCCCGGGCGGCGGCCAGGTCGATGGTGGTGAGGACGTCGTCGACCGCCGAGGAGCGGATCAGCGATCGGTTGGGCTGGATCCAGGGCCACACCGGGAAGATGCGTACGTGGTCGAGACCGAGTCCGGCGAGGTCGTCGAAGTCCCGGGCGATCTGGTCGGCGTCGAAGTCGAGCCAGGAGTAGAACCAGCCGGACGACGGCACGTGGTTGGCTCCGAAGCGCAGCGGGGCAGAGGTCGAGGGGGTCGGGTGAGCTGGCACCTGCGCAATATAAACCGTTTAAGTAAACCGGAGCAATCACTGTCCGGCGGGCGGTGCCGTGCTCTCGCGAGGGACGAGCACCGGCGTGCTCGACTGGTGGCGCACCGTGAGCGTCGGGTCGGCGATCAGCCGGAGCAGCTCGCGCGCGGCCTCGGTGGCCCACCCCTGGGTGTCTCGGGTCAGGGCCGTCAGGGCGGGGTGGGTGAGCCGGGCCAGCAGGGAGTCGTCGAAGGAGAGGATCGAGAGGTCCTGGGGCACTCGCACGCCCATCTCGAGGGCGACCCCCAGCCCGGCCACGGCCATCACGTCGCTGTCGTAGACGATCGCGGTCGGCCGGTCGCGCCGCGACAGGACCCGGCGGGTGATGACCGCGCCCTCGGAGTCGCTGTAGTCGGTCGGGATCGAGACGACCTCGGCCAGCTCGTGGCGCTCCTTGGCCTCGGTGAGCACGTCCATCCGGCGCTTGGTGTGCAGGAACTGCGGCATGCCGGCGACGTGGACGACATGACGGTGGCCGAGGGCGGCCAGGTAGTCGACCGCCTCGTGCATCGCCTCGCTGTCGTCGGCCCAGCTGAAGCTCAGCGACGTGTCCGCGAGCGGTCCGCCGAGCACCATCACCGGGACCTCGAGCGCCTCGAGCGCGGGGAACCGCGGGTCCTCGATGAGCGGGTCGAGCAGCACGAAGCCGTCGACCCGCTTCTCCGCGGTCCAGGTGCGGTAGGCGGCCATCTCGGCCTCGGGGTCCTCGACCACGAGCAGCTGCAGCGCGGTGCCGTCCTCGGCCAGGCCGGCCTGCAGGCCGGAGACGACCTGGCCGAAGAAGGGCTCGAGCCCGAGCGTGCGTGCGGGGCGGGACAGGATCAGGCCGACCGCTCCGGCGCGGGAGTTGCCGAGCGACCTCGCCGCGCGGTGGGGGCGCCAGTTCATCTCGTCGGCGACCGCCAGGATGCGCCGCCGGGTCTCCTCGCTGACTCCCGGGCGTCCGTTGAGCGCGAACGAGACCGCGCCCTTGGAGACGCCGGCGCGTTCGGCGATGTCCGCGATGGTGGGTCGTGCCATCGGCATGTCCTTCCTGGGGTGAGGCAGGGGCCGATTGTGGCGACCCTCACACCGGTGCCTTGACGGCACACCTCGTTCGGTGAATGATACGGCCCAACTTAACCGCTTTATCTGAGCTTTCAGCAAGGAGCCGAAAATGAGCGTACGCCGGTTGGTGGGGGTCGCCGCTGGATTGGCCATGGGCGTCACTGCGATGACGGGTTGCGGGACCGGCGACGAGCCGTCCGCCGGCGACCTCGAGGGCAAGATCGAAGGCAAGGTCTCGATCCAGACGTGGGCCCTGAAGCCCAAGTTCACCGACTACGTCGAGGGTGTCATCGCGGCCTTCGAGAAGGAGAACCCGGACGTCGAGGTCACCTGGCTCGACCAGCCCGGTGACGGCTACGACCAGAAGGTGCTCACCCAGGCCCAGTCCGGTGACCTCCCCGACGTCGTCAACCTGCCGCCCGACTTCGCGCTGCCGCTGGCGGAGCAGGAGCAGCTGCTCGACCTCGAGAAGGCCGACGTCGACCTCGAGGGCACGTTCGTCGAGGGCGGCCTGCAGGGCTACCGCTACGACGGTCTCGACGGCACCTACGGCTACCCGTGGTACCTCGGCACCGACGTGAACTACTGGAACACCAAGCTGCTCGAGGACAACGGCCTCGACCCGAAGAACCTCCCGACCGACTGGGACTCGCTCTTCGAGCAGGCGGAGACGTACCAGAAGACGGCCAAGGGCTCGTCCTACCTGATCAGCCGCAAGCCCGGCATCAACGACTTCCAGAACCTCGGCGTCGAGATCTTCAACGAGGACGGCACCGAGCTCACCTTCAACCAGCCCGAGGTGGTCGAGCTGGTGCAGAGGTTCGCCGATGCGTACAAGGCCGGGCTGCTGCCGAAGAACCTGCTCTCGGAGGAGTTCCAGGGCAACTCGGCGATGTACAACGAGTCCAAGGTCGCCTGGACCACCGGCGGTGGCCAGCACATCAACACGACGCTGAAGACCGAGGCGCCCAGCCTGGTCGACGTGACGACCTCCAACCACGCCTTCGGCGACGGCCCGCTGTACGTCCAGGGCCTCTCGGTCAACGCCAAGTCGAAGAACCTGGCGGCCGCCAACGCGCTCGCCCAGTTCGTCACCAACGCCGAGAACCAGAAGGCCTTCGCCGAGCTGGTCCCGGGTATCTACCCGAGCACCACGGAGTCCGCCGAGGACGAGTTCTTCTCCAAGAGCGACGGCACCAACGCCGGCGACGCCCAGGTGACCGCGTTCGAGACCCTCTCGACCGCCATCCCCAACAACCCGCGCTGGTCGCCGGCCATGGAGACGATCCTGCAGCAGCAGCTCGCCGCGGCGATCACCGGAGACGCGACCCCGCAGGAAGCCCTCGACAAGGCCGTCGAGGAATGCAACAAGATCCTCACCCAGTGACGAGTCCGATCACGAGGTCGAGCGGCCAGGTGCGTGACCACAGGTGGTTCACGCCCTGGCTGCTCGTCGCGCCGGCCGTGGTGTGGCTGTGCGTCTTCAACGTCTATCCCGCCCTCAACACCATCTACATGGCGTTCACCAACACCAAGCCACTGGGCGGCGGGGAGTTCACCGGGCTGGCCAACTTCGAGCGGATGCTCGACGACGACCAGCTCGTCCACGCGCTGACCAACTCGATCCTCTACATGGTCGTCTGCGTACCGCTGCTGACCCTGCTGCCGTTGCTGCTCGCGGTGCTGGTCGAGAAGAAGCTGCCGGGCCTGACCTTCTTCCGGGTCACCTTCTACACCCCGGTGGTCGCCTCGGCGGTCGTGGTCGCGCTGATCTGGAGCTGGCTGCTCGACGACCGCGGCGCGATCAACTCGATCCTGTCGGCGCTGCAGGTGGTCACCGAGCCGATCCCGTTCCTGACCGACCGCTGGCTGCTGCTCTTCAGCGCGATCAGCCTGACGGTCTGGAAGGGCCTGGGCTACTACATGATCATCTACCTCTCGGCTCTCGGTAACGTCGGTCGCGAGCTCCACGAAGCCGCGGCCGTCGACGGCGCCGGCCCGGTCCGCCGCTTCTGGAGCGTGACCGTCCCCGGCGTACGCGGCACGATGCTGCTGATCACGATCCTGATCACGATCTCGGCGCTGCGGGTGTTCACCGAGCTCTACGTGATGACCGGCGGCACCGGCGGCCCCGGCGGCAAGGTGAGCTCGATGGTGATGCTGATCCAGCTCTACTCCACCGGCTTCACCGGCAGCCTCGGGTACGCCTCGGCGCTGAGCCTGCTGCTCTTCGTGCTCACCCTCCTGCCGATGGTGCTGCTGGCCCGGCTCAACCGGAAGGACGGCTGATGACCGACACCCGACCGCAGGCGACGAAGCGCGCGAAGAGGCACAGGTCGTACTCGTTCCATCGGATGTCCACCGGCGAGATGGTGACGCGCTACGCGCTGCTCCTCGTGGTGCTCGCGATCACGATCCTGCCGTTCCTGTGGCAGCTGTCGACCTCGCTGAAGTCGATCGACGAGGACGTCTACTCCTCGACCCCGAGCTTCATCCCGGAGCACCCGACGTTCGCCAACTACGCCAAGGTGGCCGAGGTCGTCCCGGTCGTCGACTACGCGATGAACTCGGTCGTCGTCGCGGCCCTGGTGGTGGGCGGCAACATCCTCGGCGCGACGATGGCGGGCTACGCGCTGGCGAAGCTGCGCTTCCGCGGGTCGAAGCTGGTCCTGGGCGCGCTGCTGGCCACGCTGATCCTGCCGGGGGAGGCGACGATCATCGCCCAGTACGTCACCGTCCGCTCGCTCGGGCTGACCGACACGCTGCTCGGGGTCGCGCTGCCCGGGATGATCGGGATGATCAACGTCCTGCTGATGCGGGCCGCGTTCACCGCGATCCCGGACGAGCTCGAGATGGCGGCCAAGGTCGACGGCGCCAACGCCTGGCAGCGGTTGGTCCACGTCAACCTCCCCGGCGTACGCGGCATGCTCAGTGTCATCTCGATCTTCGCGTTCATCGGCGCCTGGGACGACTTCCTGTGGCCGCTGATCGTGCTGACCGACCCGGAGAACCTGACGCTGACCGTCGGGCTGCAGTATCTGTCCGGCACATTCACCAACAACCCCCGCCTGATCGCGGCAGGCACGATGATCTCGTTCGTCCCGATCGTGGTCGTCTTCGCAGTGCTGCAGCGCTACTTCTTCCGCGGGGTCGAGGAAGGGGCCATCAAGGGATGACCGACCTGCAACTGACCGCCGCCGAGATCGCCCGGTTCGAGGAGGAGGCCGCACGCCTGCTGGCCTTCGCCCGGGGTTCCCGCCATGAGGGCGGCGGCTTCGGATGGCTCGACGAGCGCGGTGCGCTCACCCCGGGCCGGCCGGTCGAGACCTGGATCACCGCCCGGATGACGCACGTCTTCGGGCTCGCGCAGCTGCGCGGTGACGCGTCGGCGGCTGCGTACGTCGACCACGGGGTCGCCGCGCTCACCGGTCTGCTCCACGACGCCGACAACGGCGGCTGGCACTCCGCGGTCTCCCCGGAGACCGGCGAGGTGGTCAGCACGGTCAAGGAGGGCTACGCCCATGCCTTCGTCGTGCTCGCCGCCACCACCGCGTACGCCGCCGGCCACCCCGGCGCGGAGGCGCTGCTCGAGGACGCGCTGAGGGTGATGGAGGCGAAGTTCTGGCGCGAGGACGACGGGCTGATCCTCGACGTGTGGAGCGCCGACTGGGCCTCGCTCGACAGCTACCGCGGGGTCAACGCCAACATGCATGCCGTCGAGGCGTTCCTCGCGGTCGCCGAGGTGACCGGTCGCCGGGTCTGGCTCGATCGCGCGGGGCGGATCCTGGAGCGGGTCGTGCACGGCTTCGCGCGCGAGCACGACTGGCGGCTCCCGGAGCACTTCTCCTCGTCCTGGTCGGTCGAGCTGGACTACAACCTCGACGAGCCCGGCCACCCGTTCCGGCCCTACGGCGTCACCATCGGCCATCTCTTCGAGTGGGCCCGGCTGGCGCTGCACGCCCGCACGCTGCTCGGGGAGGAGGCGCCTTCGTGGCTGCTCGAGGACGCCCGGTCGCTGCTCGACGCCGCGGCCTCGCGCGGCTGGGCGGTCGACGGCGCTTCCGGCTTCGTCTACACCACCGACTTCGCCGACAAGCCGGTCGTGCGCGAGCGGATGCACTGGGTCGCCGCCGAGGCGGTCGCGGCCGCCTGGACGCTCTTCCGGGACACCGGCTCTGCCGAGGCGCTCGCAGACTTACGCCGCTGGTGGGCCTACTGCGAGGAGCATCTGGTCGACCGCGAGGGTGGTTCGTGGCACCACGAGCTGGACCCCGCCAACCGGCCCTCGGCCACGGTCTGGCCCGGCAAGCCGGACGTCTACCACGCGTACCAGATGGCGATCCTGCCGCTGCTCCCGGCGAGCGCCAGCTTCGCCGGCGCGGCCGCCGCGCTGGTCGAGCCCGGCGAGCGCCAGCGAGCCGGTGTCGAGACCAACACGGTCCCATCGAGCGCGACAGGCGACCGTGTTGGTCTCGACACGCCTCCGCCTAGCGGCTCCGGCGGCTCGACCAGCGGGAGGGCTGAGTGAGTCTGTCTCTCGGGAACGGGCCGGCCGACCCGGTCAACGCGCGCGCAGGCGTGGGGTACTCCTCGCCGCAGGCGTGGTGCTTCGAGGTCGAGCCGGGCGTCGGTGAGGTCGAGGCCGAGCTTCCGCTGGAGGCGTCGATCGAGGTGGCCGACGGGGACGAGCTGAGGTTCGTCGTGTTCCCCGAGTCGGCCGCCGAGGACGAGCGGCGGTGGGAGGCGACGTACGTCTGTGTCGACGGGTTCCTCGACGACGGCCGGCGGCTCAGCGAGGTGGGTCTGGCCGACCAGTACGGGCAGGCGCTGACCCCGGCGGCGCAGGGTGACGGGAAGCGGGCCTGGGCCGACCAGTGGAACCTGCGCCGGGTCGCGCTGACCGGGCTCGCCGGGCGCCGGATCGAGCGGCTCCTCGTCGTGGCGAGGGCGGCAGAGGTGCCCTTGCGGGTGTGGGTCGACGACGTCGCGGTCGGACCCGCTCGCGTGCTGCCGGCCGCGCCGATCGACCAGGTCGACACGCGCCGGGGGACCCACTCCAGCGACCGGTTCTCGCGCGGCAACAACGCGCCGTTGGTCGGGCTGCCGCACGGCGGCGTCTTCGGGCTGCCGATGACCGACGCCTCGGCGGGCAACTGGCCCTACGCCTGGCATGCCCACAACCGCGACACCGCGGGTGGACCGAACCGGCCGGCGATCGAGGCGTTCGCGACCTCGCACATCCCGAGCCCGTGGATGGGCGACCACGGGGTCTTCCAGGTGATGCCGAGCCCGCTCACCGACCCCGACGACGACCGGCGTGCGCGAGCGCTGGGGTTCGACCACGCCGACGAGGAGGCCGGGCCGCACCGCTACGCGGTCACGCTCGACGGCGGTGTCACCGCCGAGCTCGTCCCCGGCGACTTCGCGCTCGGGATGAGGTTCACCGGGGCGCGTGCGCTGGTGCTCGACCACCACGGGGAGATCAGGTCACTGACCTGCGAGAACGAGGGCGGCGAGGTGGTTGTTCGCGCTCTCCTCGCCGACCGCGAGGGCAAGCCGGCGCAGCACATCCATCTCCGGGTCGCCGGGACCTCCCAGCTGCGCCTTGGCGCGGGCCGGCTCCGCGGCCACATCGCGCTGAACGGAGCCGGGGCGGTCGACGTACGTCTGGGGATCTCGACCGTCAGCGACGAGCAGGCGGCGGCCAACCTGGCGGCCGCGGGGTCGTTCGACGAGATGGCCACGCGCGCTCGCACCGCCTGGGAGCAGGCCCTCGCGGCCGTCGAGATCGAGGGCGCGAGCGAGGACCAGCTGGTCTCGATCCGGTCCGGGCTCTACCGGCTCCTCCTCTACCCGAACCGCTACGGCGAGGGTCCGTCCCACGCGCACGTCTCGCCCTACGACCTCACCACGGTCCGGTACGCGCCGATGACCGTCACCCACGGCTTCTGGGACACCTACCGCACCGCCTGGCCGCTGCTCGCGCTGCTCGACCCGGCCGGTGCCGGTTCGCTCGCCGAGGGGTTCGTCGAGCACTTCCGCGACCGGGGCTGGACGCCGCGCTGGAGCGCTCCGGGTGCCGAGGACTGCATGACCGGCACCACCTTCGACACGGTCCTGGCCGACCTGGCGCTGCGCGGCGTACCGGGGATCGACCTGGAGACCGCCTACGTCTCGGCGCTGCGGAACGCGACCGTGCCGCCTGATGACGTACGTGTCGGCCGCAAGGGGCTGCGACGGGCGATCTTCCGTGGGTATGTCGACACCGAGACCCACGAGGGCCTGTCCTGGACGCTCGACAACGCGATCAACGACTGGGGTGTCTCGCGGCTGGCCGGGGTCCTCCGCGAGGACGGCGACGACGAGGACCTCACCGCGGAGGAGGAGTACTTCGCGCGCCGGGCGCTGGGCTATCGCAACGTCTTCGACACCGAGCGGGGCTTCTTCATCGGTCGCACACCCTCGGGAGCCTGGCGCTCCGGCTTCGACCCCGACGTCTGGGGTCACGACTACACCGAGACCAACGCCTGGGGCACCGCGTTCACCGCGCCCCACGACGGCGCCGGTCTGGCCGAGCTCCACGGCGGCGAGGAGGCGCTGGGCGCGAAGCTGGACGCCTTCTTCGCCCGACCCGAGACCGGCGCGGCAGCGCTGTCGGGTCACTACGGGTTCGCGATCCATGAGATGACCGAGGCCCGGGACGTACGCATGGGGATGCTCGGGCTCTCCAACCAGCCGGCCCACCACATCCCGTTCATGTACATGTTCGCCGGGAGGCACGACGACGCCCACCGGATCGTCCGCGAGTGCCTCTCGCGGCTCTTCGTCGGCTCCGACCTCGGCCAGGGCTATCCCGGTGACGAGGACAACGGCGAGATGTCGGCCTGGTACGTCTTCGCCACGATCGGGCTCTACCCGCTGGTTCCGGGGTCGGCCTCCTACGTGATCGTGCCACCGTCGGTCCGGCGCACCGTGCTGCGACCGGTCGACGGCAAGGAGATCGTGATCGAGACCGTCGGGACCGGTGCCCACATCCGCGCGGTGACCCTCGACGGCGAGCCCTGGGACGACATCTCGATCCCGCACGCTCGCCTGGCCGACGGTGCACACCTGGTCGTCGAGCTCTCCGAGACGCCGTGCGGCTGGGCGCAGGACTCCCGCCCGCCGTCTGCGTCACTGACTGCTCCGGCGCGTCCGGTGGCCGACGTGACCGTGGTGGTCCCGGACTCGCTGACCGACGACACCGGCGAGACCACGGTCGCGCTGGGTGCGGGGGAGCAGGTCGACATTCCTCTCCTCGGAGAGCGGACGCTCTCCCGCTACACCGTGACCTCGGCCGAACCGGGCGACCTGGCCTGGGAGCTCGACTACCTCGACGCCTCCGGCGCGACAGTGGCGCGCGAGGAGCGGGCCGGGGAGACGTACGTCTGGCCTGGTCAGACGCGGGTCTTCCGGGTCCGCCGGGGACACCCCGTGACGGCGGGGGCCGTACGGTTCACCGCGCTGACCGGCTGTGTGCTCACGCAGCTGGAGCTCATCGAAGACGACGCCGACAACAGAGACAACAGACAGGACGAGCACTGATGCACGATGACGTACACCTCACCGAGGGCCGGGTGAGCCGGGTCCTCAAGGAGCGCCTGTGGCCGGCGGTCCACACCACCTCGGCGCCCGTGAGCGTCGAGTGGCACGAGCTTCCCGGGGAGCCGATCGCCCCCGCCGACGGGCTGGCGCTGACCTACGAGCCCTTCGAGGTCGGCAGCGACTGGGGCCCGGCCTGGGGGACCGCCTGGTTCCGGATCACCGGCACCGTGCCCGCGGAGTGGGCCGGCAGGCGGGTGGAGCTGGTCTGCGACCTCGGCTTCGACGTCAACATGCCCGGATTCCAGTGCGAGGGGCTGGTCTACACGCCCGACGGCGAGCCGATCAAGAGCCTCAACCCGCGCAACCAGTGGGTGCTGGTCGCCGACGAGGCCACGGGTGGCGAGGAGATCGAGCTCTTCCTCGAGGCCGCGGCCAACCCGGTGCTTCTCGACTACCACCCCTTCCTGCCCACGCAGGAAGGCGACATCCAGACCTCGTCGAAGAAGCGGCTCTACACGACCCGCCGGATCGAGCTCGCCGTCTTCGAGAAGGACGTCTTCGAGCTCTGCCTCGATCTGGAGACGCTCCACGAGCTGCAGGTCGAGCTGCCCGAGGGGCCGCGCAAGTTCCGCATCCTGCAGGCCATCGACGACGCCCTGGACCGGGTCGACCTGCAGCGGATCCCGGCGACGGCCGCGGAGGCTCGGGAGGCACTCACCGAGGTCCTCGAGGCGACCGCCCACGACTCCGCCCATCAGATCGCCGCGATCGGCCACGCTCACATCGACTCGGCCTGGCTGTGGCCGGTGCGCGAGACGATCCGCAAGGTCGCCCGCACCACCTCCTCGATGACCGAGCTGCTCGGCGAGGATCCCGACTTCCGCTACGGGATGTCGTCGGCCCAGCAGTACGCCTGGCTCAAGGAGCACCGTCCCGAGGTCTACGCCAAGGTCAAGGCCGCGGTCGCCGAGGGTCGCTTCATCCCGCTCGGCGGCATGTGGGTCGAGTCCGACACCACCATGCCGTCGGGGGAGTCGCTGGTGCGGCAGTTCCTCTACGGCCAGCGGTTCTTCGAGAGCGAGTTCGGGATCCGCTGCAAGGGCGTCTGGCTGCCGGACTCCTTCGGCTACTCACCGGCCCTGCCGCAGCTGATGAAGCGGTCAGGCTTCGAGTGGTTCTTCACCCAGAAGATCTCCTGGAACCAGGTCAACAAGTTCCCCCACCACACCTTCGAGTGGGAGGGCATCGACGGCTCCCGGATCCTGAGCCACTTCCCGCCGATGGACACCTACAACTCCCGGCTCTCCGGCGAGGAGGTCGCCAAGGCGTCGCGCCAGTTCCGCGAGAACCGTCTCGCCACCGGCTCGATCGCCCCGGTCGGCTGGGGCGACGGCGGTGGCGGCACCACCCGCGAGATGGCCGGCAAGGCCCGCCGTCTGCGGGATCTCGAAGGCTCCGCCCAGGTGTCGTGGCGGCACCCGGACGAGTTCTTCGAGGAAGCCCGTTCCGAGCTTCCGGATCCTGCCGTGTGGGTCGGCGAGCTCTACCTCGAGCTCCACCGCGCCACCCTGACGTCCCAGCACCTCACCAAGCAGGGCAACCGCCGCTGCGAGCACCTGCTGGTCGAGGCCGAGCTGTGGTCGGCGACTGCTGCCGTCCGTGGCGTGCTCGACTACCCCTACGACGAGCTCGACGAGCTGTGGCAGCAGATCCTGCTGCAGCAGTTCCACGACATCCTGCCCGGCACCTCGATCGCCTGGGTCCACCGCGAGGCGGCGGCCCAGTACGCCCGGGTCGCCGAGGCCGCCGAGGCGCTCATCGAGCGGGCGCTCACGGCGCTCGCCGGCGAGGGCACGGTCGCGCTGAGAGCCGACGGGCGCTCCGGGGCGGTCCTGGCGGCCGAGCCCGTGGCGGCCGTGTCCGTGGTCGAGAAGGACGGGACGTACGTCTTGGGGAACGGGGTCGTCGAGGTCACCGTCTCCGCCGAGGGCCTGATCACCTCGGCCGTCGACCTGGCGACCGGGCGCGACGCGATCCCTGTCGGGGCCGAGGCGAACCTGCTCCAGCTCCACCAGGACTTCCCGAACATGTGGGACGCCTGGGACGTGGACCGGTTCTACCGCAACCGGGTCACCGACCTGCGCGAGGTCACCTCGATCAAGGTCACCGAGGACGGGCTGGTGATCGAGCGGCCGATCTCGCCGTCGTCGTCGACCACGCAGACCCTTTCGCTGGCACCCGGATCTCGGGTGCTCGACATCGCGCAGAGCACCGAGTGGCACGAGACCGAGAAGTTCCTCAAGGTCGCCTTCCCGCTCGACGTCAAGGCCGAGCAGACCCTCGCCGAGACCCAGTTCGGCTACCACCGCCGCCCGACCCACACCAACACCTCCTGGGAGGCGGCGAAGTTCGAGACCTCGATGCACCGTTGGGTCCTGGCTTCCGAGCCGGGGTTCGGGGTGGCGCTGATCAACGACTCGACGTACGGCTTCGACGTGACCCGTCCTTCCGCGCTGACCACGGAGGTGCGGCTCTCGCTGCTCCGGGCGCCGCGGTTCCCCGATCCGGAGACCGACCAGGGCGTGCAGACCCACCGCTACGGGCTGGTCATCGGGGCTTCCGTCTCGACCGCGACCGAGGCAGGAGCGGCGCTCAACACGCCGTCGCGCCAGATCACCGGCGCGGCCGCCGTCGAGCCGCTGGTGACCGTCTCCGGGGACGGACTGGTGATCTCGAGCGTGAAGCTCGCCGCCGACCGCTCCGGCGACCTGGTCGTGCGTGTCTACGAGTCCACCGGCGCGCGTACGCAGGGGGAGCTGCGCGTCGCGGAGAGCTACGAGCGGGTCGAGGAGATCTCGCTCGTGGAGGACCCGATCGCCGAGGTGAGCTCCGACGGCGGTGTCGTCGCGCTCAGTCTCGGGGCCTTCGAGGTCCGCACCCTGAGGTTCCACCGCAACTAAAGGAGACCAGCACCATGTCAGTTCCCCACATCTCACGCAGACACATGCTGCTCGGGGCGGGCGCCGCGGCCCTCGGAGCGACCGCGGCCACCGGCCTCGGCCTGTCCTCGTCGGCGAGCGCGGCGCGCCCGCTCGCGTCGCCGACGCTGATGACCGGCTACGTCGAGGTCAACAACCACAGCATCGGCAACGTCGCCAAGTACGAGCTCGTCGGAGGCGGCAACGTCTTCGACCTCGGGCTGATCTTCGCGGCCAACATCAACTACGACGGCCAGCGGGCCTACCTCTACAACAACCCGCAGGTGCAGGCGCAGCTCGACGCCGCCGACGTCCACATCCGGCCTGCCCAGGCCAAGGGCATCAAGATCCTGCTCTCGGTGCTCGGCAACCACCAGGGCGCCGGGTTCGCCAACTTCCCGGACCGGGCGTCCGCCGAGGCGTTCGCCGACCAGCTCGCCGCCGCGGTCACCCGCTACGGACTGGACGGGATCGACTTCGACGACGAGTGGGCCAACTACGGCGCCAACGGCACCGGCCAGCCCAACGACTTCTCCTTCGTCTACCTGGTCGAGGCGCTGCGTTCTCGACTGCCGGACAAGCTGATCACGCTCTACTACATCGGCCCGTCCTCGCAGCGTCTCTCCTACGGCGGGGTCAACGTCGGCGACCTGATCGACTACGCCTGGAACCCCTACTACGGCACCTGGGGCGTACCCGACGTCCCGGGCCTCGGCAAGCCCGAGCTGGGCCCTGCTGCGATCAACATCCAGGGGACTTCTTCGTCGACCGCTGCCAGTCTTGCTTCGCGGACTGTCTCGCAGGGGTACGGGGTGTTCAACACGTACAACCTGGGGTCTGCGGATGCGAGTGCGTATCTCTCCAACGTCACCCGCAACCTGTACGGCAAGGGGACTGTCTACGTCGGGTGAGGTCTACGGCTTTCCTGGAGGGTCGGTGTCTCTTCGCTGCCGCGATTGGCCGCCGACCTTTCGGGAGGGTCTTCTCGATCGTCCCCGGAGTAAAGGACGGCCTTCGGCCGCCGGCTTCGCCACCACCAGCGGTCTGCTGGCTGTGGTGCGTACGTCGCGGGCGGTCGCGGAGCAGGCTGACCGGGATGTGTTGATCGCTGCCGCTCGGTTCGCGGCGTTGCATTCGGTCGACGCTCTCGAGGATGCGGCGCGGTTGGATGGGGATACGTTCGGGGACCGGATGTTGCCCTGGCTGGACCCGGCGCGCCGTTGGTGTCCGAGGCTGCGGCGGTGGAGTTCGCCGCCGTCTTGGGGCGCTCGACGCAGGCGGGGAAGAGGTTCCTCGGGGACGCGGTCGAGCTGCGTTACCGGCTCAAGCATCTGTGGGCGCGGATCCTCGACGGCTCCCTGCTGGCGTGGCGGGCTCGTCGGATCGCAGACCTGACCCGGAACCTCGATGCCGAGGTGGTGGCGTGGGTGGACCAGCAGGTCGGACCACACGCCCATCAGATGGGGCCGGTCCAGCTGGAGCGTGCGGTCATGCAGGCGGCCGCGCTGTTCGAGCCCGATGTCGCCGCGGCTGTCGCCGAATCGGATGCGGTCGAGCATCGCTCGGTCACCATCACCACGCAGGAGACCGTTCCGTTCGTCGGCACAGGTGCCGAGCAAGGCCAAGCGGTCCTCGCGCTGGGCTATGTCGACGGGGTCCTCGATGCCGCGGATGCTCTGGATCTGGAGCAGGCTGTTTCAGCGATCGCGCACGGTCTTCTCGACCACGACGACTACGCGGGGGCGAGCCTGGACGTACGGCGCGCTGCCGCGCTCGGGATCCTCGGGCGGGCCTACAACTCGGGTTCCCTCGACGGCGTCCCCGGTGTCGCAAGGGTGGTCGAGCTGGTCATCCACACCGACACCCGCGCCCTCGCGGGCACCGGCCTGGCACGGCTCGACAACACCCGTGGCCTGGTCAGCATCGAACGCCTCGAGCAGTGGGCCACCACCCCCGGCACCGTGGTCAAACCGGTCATCGTGGTCGACCTGGCCGAGGACATCGAAGCGGCCGGCTACGTTCCCACCGCCAGGCAGCGTCGCCAGGCCGCGCTGATCCACGAGAAGTGCTCCTTCCCGTACTGCCAGGCTCGTGCCGAGCGGTGCGACCTCGACCACCGCCACCCCTATGCCGAGGGTGGTCGGACCACCAGCCAGAACCTGACTCCGTTGTGTCGACGACATCATCGGATGAAGACCCACCACGGCTGGCGCTATCGCCGGATCCGAGCCGGCACCTACCGATGGCGCAGCCCCCACGGCTACGAATACCTCGTCACTCCGATCGGCACGATCGACGTCAGCAACGACCTGGACCCGCCGCTCACGCTCGTCGCCTGATCTGTTCGAGCGCGAGACATCTCCACCAACCAGGACCGCAGCGGCGTGGTGCCTGGGAGTATCGTTCGCGCACGGACCGCGGCGGCCGGTCCTGAGGGAGAAGAGGCGGCTTCAGATGGGTGTCACGAGCGAGAGCGGGCGGATCGTCGCGGGTGGCCGGAAGGGCACCTACGTACGTCTGGCCGAAGGCCCTCAGGAGCGCCACATCTCGCGCACCGACCTGGCCCGGAAGCCTGAGGAGCTGGGAGACCCGGTGCTCACCGTCGCCCACCTCTCGGACATGCATATCTGTGACCACCAGTCGCCGGCGCGGGTCGAGGTGCTGGACCGGCTCATGGACCCCGACAGCACGACCCGGGAGCTGATCGAGGAGGTCGGGACGTACCGGGCCCATGAGCTGCTCACGGCACAGGTCGGCGCGGCGATGGTCGAGGCGATCAACGAGATCACCAAGGGGCCTGTCGGCGGTGGCCCGCTCGACCTGGCGATCGCGACCGGCGACAACACCGACAACGGGCAGTTCAACGAGCTCGACTGGTATCTCACGCTGCTCGACGGCGGCCGGCTGATCCCCGACTCCGGCGACATGCTGCACTACGAGGGCGTCGCCGTGCTGCCCGACAAGCGCTTCTGGCACCCCGAGGGCGAGACGTACGACATGCGCCGCGGCGACCACGGCTTCCCTCTCGTCCCCGGCCTGCTGAAGGCCGTACGCCGTGCCATCGACTCACCCGGGCTCGAGGTGCCGTGGCTGGCCGTCAACGGCAACCACGACGCGATGCTGCAGGGCACCGTCCCGGGCAACACGGCCATCGGCGAGGTCGCGGTCGGCGGACTGAAGGCGATCGCCATGCCCGAGCACTGGACCGACGAGGCCAAGGCGAAGCTGATCGCCGGGCTGTTCTCCGGCGACCCGGTGGCGCTCGGGATGCTGGGCGAGCTGGAGCCCTACGAGGTGACCCCCGACCGGCGCCGCCGGCAGACCACGCTGCAGGAGTTCGTCGACTCCCACGTCCACGACGAGGCGAAGCCGCCGGGCCACGGGTTCAGGGCCGGTGGTGAGTCCTACTACCGCTACGACGTCAACGACGAGGTCACCTTCGTCGTCCTCGACACGGTCAACCCGGCCGGTGGTTTCCAGGGGTCGATCGACACCGAGCAGCTGGAGTGGCTCGACGCCGTGCTCGCCTCCACCGACTACGACGAGCGGCTCGCGGTGATCGCCAGCCACCACGACGTGGCCTCGCTGGTCAACGACATGAGCGGCGCCGCCGGCAGCCGCCGGGTGCTGGGCGACGAGATCGAGCAGACCGTCTCGCGCCACGAGAGCGCGGTCCTCTGGCTCAACGGGCACACCCACCGTACGGCGGTGAAGCCCCATGGCTCGTGGTGGGAGGTCACCGCGCCGTCGCTGATCGACTGGCCGCAGCAGGGCCGGGTCGTCGAGCTGATCTCCGACGGGGACGTGCTCACCATCGCCACCACCATGCTCGACCACGCCGGTCCGGCCCGCTGGAGCGGTTCGATCGAGGAGGTCGGTCACCTCGCCTCGCTCTCCCGTGAGCTGTCCGCCAACGACTGGCAGGCACCCAAGGTGCCCCTCGCCGAGCACCCGTCGGCCGGGACGGCGCAGGACCGCAACGTACTGCTCCATCTGCTCGATCCGAGGGCCTGAAATCGCCTGCGACACGCCGTTAACTAGCGGGCGACAGGCGGGTGGGGTTGCGTGGACCAGAGTTCTCCGCTGGACTACCACCAACCAAGTCCATGCAAGCGGCGTGGACATCAAGCCTTGGAGGAAAGACACGTGAGCTCGACCGCAGCCACAGGGCCTGCGGACCGGCTGGGCCTCAAGTCCGGCATGGTCATCCAGGAACTGGGCTGGGACAACGATACTGATGACGAGCTGCGGGTCGCCATCGAAGACGCTGTCGACGCAGACCTGGTCGACGGTGAATACGGCAATGTCGTCGACGCCGTGCTGCTGTGGTGGCGCGATGACGACGGTGACCTGGTCGACGGGCTCGTCGACGCGCTGACCGACCTCGTCGGCGGCGGAGTCATCTGGCTGCTGACGCCGAAGGTGGGCCGCCCCGGTGCGGTCGACCCGGCCGACATCGCCGAGGCGGCGCCGATCGCCGGCCTGTCCCAGACCACCACCGCATCTGTGAGCAAGGACTGGGCCGCGACGCGTCTGCTGGCGCCGAAGACTCCTGCCTGATGGCGGCGGTTCTCGGGGTCGCTGGACACTCGCGGGAGTCTTCGCGTGAGCGACGTTAGACTCCCAACGGTGTTCTCGACTACGGCTGCCAAGGCACGCACCGCCGGTTCCGCGGCGAAGATCCTGGCCGGTTCCGGCATCGTCCGGCCGGTCAATCCTCTCGGGCTCGCGCGGACCGGTCTGACGCTCGCGCGCTGGGGCACCGGGCCGGCCGGAGGGTTCATCGGCCTCGCCCACCGTTACCCGCGCCGCACCGCGCTCATCGACGAGCTGGGCTCGCTGACGTACGCCGACCTCGACCGCCGCTCCAACGCGATCGCCCGGGCCCTGGCTGCCCGGGGCATCGGCGAGGGCGACGGGGTCGCGATCATGTGCCGCAACCACCGCGGGTTCGTCGACGCCACCCTGGCGGTCGCCAAGCTGGGTGCCGACGCGCTCTACCTCAACACCGCCTTCGCGGGTCCGCAGCTCGTCGGAGTGCTGGAGCGGGACAAGCCTGCGCTGATCATCCACGACGAGGAGTTCACCGGGCTGCTGTCCTCGGCCACCACGGCTCAGCGGCTGGTCGCCTGGGTGGACTCGTCCGACCCGGGGGAGACGCTGGAGTCGCTGGTCTCCGGCGACGCGCGTCCGGTGTCGCCGCCGAAGCGGCACGGCCGGATCGTGATCCTCACCTCCGGCACCACCGGGGCGCCGAAGTCGGCGCCGCGTCAGGAGGCCGGGATCGACGCGGCGGTCGCGCTGATGTCGCGGATGCCGATGAAGGACGGCTGGCGCTGTTTCATCGCCGCCCCGCTCTTCCACACCTGGGGGATCGCCCACCTGCTCTTCGCCGAGCTGCTCGGCACCACGATGATCCTGCGTCGCCGGTTCGACCCGGAGGACGCGCTCGCGACGCTTCAGGAGACCCGGGCCGACTCGTTCGTGGTCATCCCGGTCATGATGCAGCGGATCCTGTCGCTGCCGGAGGAGACCCTGGCCGCGTACGACCTGGAGGGGATCGGCTCCCGGCTCAAGGCCGTGGCCTCCTCCGGGTCCGCCCTGCCCGGTGACCTGGCGCTGGAGTGGATGGACCGCTTCGGCGACAGCCTCTACAACGTCTACGGCTCGACCGAGGTCTCCTACGCCTCGATCGCCGACCCCGTCGACCTGCGCGAGGCACCCACCTCGGCCGGCAAGGTGCCGTGGGGGACCCGGATGCGGATCCTCGACGCCGACGGCGTACCGGTGCCTGACGGCGAGGCCGGCCGGATCTTCGTCGGCAACGGGCTGCTGTTCGAGGGATACACCAGCGGCGGCGGCAAGGAGGTCATCGACGGCCTGATGGCCACCGGTGACGTCGGGCGGTTCGGCCCCGATGGACGGCTCTACGTCGAGGGGCGCGACGACGACATGATCGTCTCCGGCGGTGAGAACGTCTTCCCGCAGGAGGTCGAGGACTGCCTGATGCGGCACCCGCTCGTCGCCGACGCCGCCTGTGTCGGGGTCGACGATGCCGACTTCGGCAAGCGGCTGCGCGGGTTCGTGGTGCTGGTTCCCGGCGCGGACAGCGACGTCGATGCGGTCCTGAAGGACTGGGTCAAGGAGAATCTGGCTCGCTTCAAGGTGCCGCGGGAGATCGTCGTGACCGACGCTCTGCCCCGCAACGCGACGGGCAAGGTGCTCCGCCGCGAGCTGGCCACCTGGGACATCGAGGCAGGATCGAACGGCGAGAGGGCGGCAGGGCAGTGAGTGGACTTGAGATCGGCGGACCGGCCCCGGACTTCACGCTCCGTGACCAGTTCGGCGCCGACGTCACGCTCTCGGACTTCCACGGCAAGAAGGCCGTGGCGATCTTCTTCTTCCCGTTCGCCTTCTCCGGCGTCTGCACCGGTGAGATGAGCGGGCTGCGCGACCGCCTCGACGAGTTCGTCACCTTCGACACCGAAGTGCTGGCGATCTCGTGCGACCCGGTCTACGCGATCCGGCAGTTCGCCGACACCGACCGCCTCAACTTCCCAGTGCTCTCCGACTTCTGGCCGCACGGCGACGTCGCCAAGGCCTATGACGTCTTCAACGAGCGCACCGGCGCCCCGCTCCGCTCCTCCTACATCGTCGACAAGTCGGGTGTCGTGCGGTGGGCCGTGCACAACGCGAACGCCGACGGCCGCGACCTCGAGGAGCACCTCCGGCAGCTCCACGCGGCTGTGTGAGCAGGTAGTTTACGGGTCATCCAAGGTCCGTTAACAGGGTGGTTACATCGCTTTTCCTATGCCCTGGGCGGGATCTAACCTTTAGGTGTTGAGCCGCTGATGACCCGAGACGTCAGCGGCTCAACTTCCATTTGTGGCCCAGTTGGCCGGGCTCGCCCTTGATCGCGTACTCTTGGGGCGCTTCGGACGCATAGCTCAGTTGGTAGAGCGCCTCCCTTACAAGGAGGATGTCAGGGGTTCGAGTCCCTTTGCGTCCACCACGTGTTGAGTCGTTACATAGTGACACCTGAGTCGCGCCTTACGCGAGACGAAGGCCCGGGCCATCGGCCCGGGCCTTCGTGTTTCCGCTCTAGGACATGAGAGCCGGTCTCATGAGCCGATGGCTTCGGCGGCGGCGCGACCGGCCTGGCGACCGGTGAAGAGGCAGCCCCCGAGGAAGGTACCTTCGAGGGCGTTGTAGCCGTGGACGCCGCCGCCGCCGAAGCCGGCGACTTCACCAGCCGCGTAGAGGCCACTGATGGGGGTGCCGTCGTGGCCGAGGGCCCGTGAATCGAGGTCGGTCTGGATGCCGCCGAGGGTCTTGCGGGTCAGGACGTGGAGTTGCACACCGATCAGCGGCCCGGCGGAGGGGTCGAGGAGCCGGTGCGGGGCGGCGGCGCGGCCGAGCCGGTCGCCTCGGTAGCGGCGGGCGTTGTGGATGCCCTGGATCTGAACGTCCTTGCTGAACGGATTGGCAACCTGTAGGTCGCGCGCTTCGATCTGGCTGCGCAGGTGTGCTGCGTCCAAGAGGGGGCTGTCCGTCAGCTTGTTCATACCGGCGACGAGCTTCTCCAGGGTGTCAGCGACGACGAAGTCCTCGCCGTACTGCTTGAACGCCTCGACCGGTTCCGGTGCGCTGCCTCCGGAGAGCAGCCGGGTGCGGAGGAAGGCGGCCTTGTCCTTGCCAGTGATGTCGGGGTTCTGTTCGGAGCCGGAGAGCGCGAACTCCTTCGCGATGATCTTCTGAGTGGCGATGAACCAGGAGTGGTCGTACGGCACCAGGTCGGGTGTCGTCCGCAGGTGGCGCAGGGTGGCCATCGTGTCGTAGCCGGGCAGGCACGGCTCGGGGAGGCGGCGACCGAGGGCGTCGAACCACATCGACGACGGGCCGGGGAGGATCCGGATGCCGTGCCCGGGCCAGACGGGGTTCCAGTTGCGCAGGCCCTCGGTGTAGTGCCACATGCGGTCGCGGTTGACCAGACGGGCGCCGGCAGCGGCGCTGATGTCGAGCATGCGGCCGTCGACGTAGGCGGGTACCCCGGTGACCATGTTGGCGGGAGGGGTTCCGAGGCGTTCGGGCCAGTGACGGCGGACCAGGTCGTGGTTGGCGCCGATACCACCGGCGGCGACGATGACGGCCTGAGCTGTCATCTCGAACTCGCCGACGGCCTCGCGGCTGGTGGCGACTCCACGGGGCGAGTGGTCCTCGGCGAGGAGGGTGCCTCGTACGCCGGTGACGGCGCCGCCTTCGGTGATGAGCTCGTCGACGCGGTGGCGGTGATGGAAGGTGAGCTCGCACTCCGAGGCGGCTTCCATGGCCTTGTGGATGAACGGTTCGACGACGCCTGGTCCGGTTCCCCAAGTGACATGGAAGCGCGGGACGGAGTTGCCGTGTCCCTCGGAGCGCAGGCCGCCGCGTTCGGCCCACCCGACCGTAGGAAGGAACGACAGACCGTGACTCTTCAGCCATGCCCGCTTCTCCCCGGCAGCGAACTCCACGTAGGCACGCGCCCAACGGGCCGCCCACGAGTCCTCGGTGTTCAGACGGTCGAAGCCGGCGCTCCCTTGCCAGTCGCTCCACGCCAGTTCGACCGAGTCCTGCACACCCATACGCCGCTGCTCGGGCGAGTCGACGAGGAACAGACCGCCGAACGACCAGAATGCCTGCCCGCCGAGATCGGCCGGTCCCTCCTGATCGAGGAGGGCGACGCGGTGGCCGCGGGCAGTCAGCTCGTGCGCGGCGACGAGCCCTGCCAGGCCGGCTCCGACGACGATGACGTCCGTGTCCATGGTGGTGTGCCTTTCGGTGGAGGGAATCGGGCCCGTCACGGGGCCGCAGGGATGGTGAGCGGTGCGGACAGCGCGTCGTCCGTGCTGGTGCGGGACGCGTGGAGCCAGTAGCGGCCGGGCGTCGTGGCCCAGCCGCCGCTCGTGGTGTCCCAGTGTTGGAAGGCGCGCTGTGCGAGCGGGATCACGACCTCGGTGGTCTCCCCGGGGCGGGCTTCGACGGTGGCGAACCCGACGAGCCCGCGCGCGGGACGGGTGCTGTCGGGGTCGAGTGGCTCGGCGTAGATCTGGACTGTCTCGCGTCCCGGGCGTGTCCCGGTGTTGCGCAGCCGGACGCGTACGCGATCGGGGGCGGTCTCCAGGGCCAGATACTCCCAGGTGGTGTAGCCGAGGCCGTGGCCGAAGGGGTACGCCGGCGCGACGGTGCCGTTGCGCCAAGCCGGGTAGCCGACGAACACGCCCTCGTCGTACGGCAGGACACCGTTCTCAGGGATGACGCGGGTGACAGGGGCGTCCTCCAGGCGTGCGGGCCAGGTGGTGGGTAGGCGACCACCGGGCTCCTCTTGGCCGAGGAGCACGTCGGCGAGTGCGGCGCCGCCTTCCTGCCCGGGGAACCAGGTCAGGAGCACGGCGGCGACGTCGTCGCGCCAGGGCATCTCCACCGGAGCCCCGGCATTGACCACGACGACAGTGCGAGGGTTGGCGGCGGCGACGCGGGCGACGAGCTCGTCCTGCCGGCCGGGCAGGTGCAGGTTCGCGCGGTCGAAGCCTTCCGACTCGACGCGTTCAGTCGTGGCGACCACGACGATGGCGGTGTCAGCTGAACGGGCGGCGGTGACGGCCTCCTCGATGAGCCTGTCGTCGTCTGCGCCGGGGTCGCCGTGGGTGAGACCGAAGGCGACACCACGCAGATGCCCGTAGGCGACCTTCGGGGCGCGGTGGAGCAGGCTGACCTCGACGGTCCTCCCGGCTTCCAAGGTGACGGTGCCGCGGGCGATGGGCCGCCCGGTCAGCACCTCCATGGGATCGGCGCCGGCGGCGTCCCTGCCGTCGTAGACCACCGTGCCGCCGACGGTGAGGAGGAAGTCGCCGGTTCCGCTGGTTCCGAAGTGGTGCAGGCCGCTGTCGCCGGGAGTGAACGTGCCGGTGAGCTCGACCGTTGCGAGCGCATCGAAGTCGGTGTCGCCGGGAAGTGCGGAGTCCATCCAGCGGACCCGGCCGAGGTCGAGCGGCTGCTCGGCAAGGACCGTGCCGTCGGCGTCGCGCAGGACGGCGCGGAGCTTGAACCCTTCAGTGGCGACACCGAGCTCGTCGTCCGGATGGGCGCCCATCGCGTAGGTGAGCGCCACGTCGTCGGGCAGCGCGGCTCGCAGCCCCTCGAGCGGGGAGACGACCTGGGCGGGATGTACGGCGGCGGAACCGCCGCCCCGGATCCGGGCGTCCCGGGCGGTGCGGCCGATGAGCGCGACGCCTCGCCCTGCCGACGGGACGAGGGGCAGGAGTCCTCCCTCGTTGCGGACCAGCACGAAGGACCGGGCGGCGATCTCCCGGGCCACCGACGGGCCGTCCACCGGTGCGGGGCGACGGTCCACGGGCACCTCGGGTGCGGCGCCTTGGAGCAGGCCGAGGCGAGCGGCGAGCAGCAGGACGTGTCGTACGGAGGTGTCGACGGCTGCTTCCGAAACCCGGCCATCGCGTACGGCGGCGGCGAGCGCCGGCCCGAACACCGTCAGTGGACCGGGCATGGCCACGTCGAGTCCGCCTTCGATCGCCCCTACCGTGTCGCGGGCGGCGAGCCAGTCGGAGATCACGACCCCGTCGAAGCCCCACTCCTTGCGCAGGACGTCGACCTGGAGCTCGCGGTGCTCGGTCATGGTGGAGCCGTTGACCGCGTTGTACGCCGACATCAGCGCCCACGGGCGCGCGTCCTTGACGATCTCCTCGAAGGGCGCCAGGTACAACTCTCGCAGCGCCTTGTCGTCGATACGGTTGTCGACGGTGAACCGTTCGGTCTCGGCATCGTTGGCGACGAAGTGCTTCACCGTGGCGCCGACGCCGCTTTCTTGGAGGCCGGTCACGTAGCCCACGCCGATCCGGGCGGTGAGCACCGGGTCTTCGGAGTACGACTCGAAGTGGCGCCCTGCGAGCGGGGATCGGTGGAGGTTGACAGTGGGCGCGAGGAGCAGGTGAACACCCTTGCGATGGGCCTCCTGGGCGAGGACCTGCCCCGCGCGGCGGGCGAGCTCGGGGTCCCAGGTGGCGGCCAGGGCGGTCGGGCTCGGCAGCACAAGAGAGGGGTCGTCGACGCTCCACGTTCCGCCCCGCACGCCGACAGGCCCGTCGGACATGACCAGTGAGTCGAGTCCGATCTCGGGGAGTGCTGGCAGCGACCACAGATCCTGTCCGGCGAGAAGCCGCGTCTTGCTGTCGAGATCGAGGCGTTCGAGGGCAGCCTCCACGACGGCCGCTACGTCGGCCGGGACATCGATGGGGACGTCGGTCGCGGTCGTCGTCGGTGCGAAGTGCTCCATGGGGTGGTTCTCCTTCATCAGAGTGACCGGGCACAGCGGAATCCGGTGTGGCCGCTGGTGCTGTCAGGGGTGGTGGCGGTGCGCGCGGCGACGCGGTAGCGGTTGCAGTAGGAGCGGTGGCACATGTGGGACCCACCGCGGATGACCTTGGCGGTTCCTGTCGCCGGGCCGGTCGGATCGGCCAGCGGGCAGGCGGTGGGGTAGATGACCGGGTGCTCGATGGTCCACCAGTCAGCGCACCACTCCCACACGTTGCCGGAGGTGTTGAACAGCCCGTATTCGTTGGGCTCGAAGGCGTCGACGGGGGCGGTACCCCGGTAGCCATCGGCCGCGGTGTTCTTCGTGGGGAAGGTGCCACGCCAGATGTTGCAGCGGTAGTCACCGTCCGGGTCCAGCTCGTCGCCCCACGGGTAGCGCTTCTGCTCGAGGCCGCCGCGGGCCGCGTACTCCCACTCGGCCTCCGTCGGCAGCCGCTTGCCGGCCCAGGCCGCGTAGGCGGCGGCATCGTTCCACGACACGTGCACCACCGGGTGGTTTCCGCGGTCCTGGAGTGTGCTGTCGGGGCCTTCGGGGCGGTTCCAGGCGGCGCCTTGCACGCCGCACCACCAGGGAGTGTGCTCGAGCCGGCGTGCGTCTCGGCGTACGGCAGCGGGCAGGAAACCGGCGAAGACATAGGACCAGCCGAATCGCTCGGCGTCCGTGACATGGCCGGTGTCGGCGACGAATCGCGCGAACTCGTCGTTGCTGACCGCATAGGCGTCCATGAGGAACGGCTTGAGGCGCACCGGGCGCACTGGGCCCTCCCCATCGCCGGGGAAGCCCTCGGCGTCCTCGGTCCCCATCAGGAATTCTCCGCCGGGCAGTCGAACCATGGTGTCGTCAGGCTCTGCGGCGCCGACCGTCAGCGTCGGCGCCAGCGAAGGTGTCTCCAGCGGAATCCCTCGGGCGCGAGCGGGCTCGTTCGATGGCATGCAGCAGCGCGGGGGCGCGGTGGGGTCTGTGGTCACAAGGTGCTCCGTGCGTCGCGGACCGGGGCTGGCAGGTCGACATGCGGTAGTCGCGGATCCCGCTCGATGGGGATGACATCGGCGGTGTCGACCAGCCAGGTGAACACCGCCTCGTGCAGTCGGCGCTGGGTCTCGGCATGCTCGGCAAGTCCCGCCACGTTGTGGCGTTCGTCGGGGTCGGTGGCGCGGTGGTAGAGCTCGGGCTGCTCGTAGCGGCGCCAGACGTAGGTCCACTCCTGGTCGCGGACCGCGATGGCCTTACCGACCATGACCGGCTGCTCCTGGGCCAGGGTGATGCGCAGGTCGTAGGGGAACCCGCCCTGCTCCACCTGGTCACCCTCCTCCACGGAGAATCCGGCCTCGGTGAAGGCGTAGGGACGGTGCTCGGAGTCGAGGTCGTGCAGGTGCGGAAGGAGGCTGCGGCCGAAGTGGCGCTGGGCTGGGGCGACCCCGGCCAGCTCGAGGAGGGTGGGCATGACGTCGACCAGCTCCACCATCGAGTCGCTGACGCCACCTTGCGGCAGACCGCCGCCGGCGATGATCAGCGGGTCGCGGGTGATGCAGGAGTGCATGGCGGTGGGGAACTTCTCGACCAGACCGAAGTCGCCGAGGTACTCGCCGTGGTCTGAGAGGAAGACGGTGACCGTGTCGTCGGGGTCGATGTGCTCCATCACCCGGCCCAGATGGTCGTCGAGGCGGGAGATCATGCCGTAGTAGGTGGCCTTCACCTCCTGCCATAGCTCGGGCGTGGCCCGGTCGAGCCCGTGGCGTGCGCGCACTTCGGCCATGTAGGCCGGTTCGGGGCTGTCGGGGTCGGCTTCCACCGGGAGGGGCATGGTTTCGCGGTCGTACATCGAGAACCATGGTTCGGCGACCTCGAAGGGCGGGTGCGGGGCGAGGACGGGCACGAACAGGACCCAGGGAGTCTCGGGCGGAGCGGCCAGCCACTGCTCGGCGGTACGGGTGGTGGCCTCGTCGAGGTCGACGCGGCCGTCATCGGGGATCTCCCCGCGATAGTAGAGGCGGGCCCACAGGTCGCCGCCGGGCCACTGCTCGGGGTCCTTGCCGTGGTTGGGCAGCACGGTCGGGAACTCGCTGAAGCCGTGCTCGTCGACGCTGGTCTCGGTGGCGCCCGGGGCGAAGAGGTCACCGCGCATCCCCGCCCAGGTCACGTGGTAGCCGGCCGCCTTGAGGGTGCCGAGGAGGTTGGGTTCCCACGGCTTGATCAGGTAGGTCTGGGTGCGGTGACCGAAGGTGTGCGGGTAGCAGCCGGTCATCAGGGAGGCGCGGCTGGGGGCACAGATGGGGTTCTGTGCGTAGGCGTTGGTGAAGCGGGTGCCGCGGGCTGCGAGGGCGTCGATGTTCGGGGTCCGTACATGCGGGTTGCCGAAGGCACCGACGGCGTCGGCGCGGAGCTGGTCCGCGACGAAGATGACGAAGTTGGGGCGGTCGTGCATGGGGCTCCTGAGGTGCGTAAGTGTTAGTTCGCGGGCTGCTGCTGCCGTTGTGCCAGCTCCCGCCATTTCTGGACGAGCTCCGCGGTGCGGGGCTTGTGGGGCGTGTGCCAGGGGACGGGCACGGTCAGGCTCTGGAGACGGACCTCGAGGTCCTCGGCGAGGTGGACGCGGCCGGTGGCCCGCAGGTGCTCGGCGTACCGGGCCGGGTCGTTGTAGTAGACGGGGCCGGCCTGGAGGGAGGACTGCATGGGGTCGGGCTGCGCGCCGGGACGTCCGGCGTACTGGTTCCACCAGTCGGCCAGGTGGGACCGCATCTGCGCGGCGAGGTCGGGCTCGTCCTCGAGGAGGTCGTTGGTGAGGTGGGGGTCGTCGGTGACATGGAAGAGGTGCTCCCACTCGGCGCGGAAGGAGCCGGGATGGTAGGTGCGGACGTAGAGATGGTCGCGGGTGCGGACGGCCCGCTGGTAGGTCATGGCACCGTGACCGAGGACCAGGTAGTCGCGGGAGCCCATTTCTTCTCCGCGCAGCGCGGGGGCGAAGGACTCGCCCTGCCATGCGGGCGGGGTGGCCATGCCGAGCAGGTCGCACAAGGTGGGCGCCAGGTCGATGTTGTAGAGCAGGTTGTCGTTGTGGCGCGCCTCGTCCGGGAGGGCGTCGGTCAGGCCGGGCCAGTACACGACGAGCGGGAGGCGATGGACGGGTTCGGTGGCCATGCCATGCTCGGCATACATGCCGAGCTCACCGAGGGATTCACCGTGGTCAGCGCTGACGATGATGGCCGTCTCCTCGGCGATGCCGAGTTCTTCGAGGGCCGCCAAGAGCCTGCCGAAGTGATGGTCCCAGTAGGCGATGGCACCGTCGAAGCCGTTGATGAGGTGCTCGAAGTCGGCGCGTGATCGGACGGCATCGGGCATGTTGTGCGGGACCGGGGACTTCGACTCGCCGACGCCCGCCCACATGGAGTGGTGCAGGTCGAGTGCGCTACGCGGCCCGTAGACCTCGGCGTGCTCGGCGATGGTCTGCTCATCGGGCCACTCCTGCACGGGGCCGGAGGCGGCCATCTTCTCGGTCCACTCGACCGGCTGGGTGTAGTTGGTGTGCGGCTCCCAGTAGGTGAGGTGGAGGTACCAGTTCTCCTCGTCGGCGTGACGCCGGATCCAGTCGATGGCGGCGGCGTTGACGTCCTTGGCATCCTCGTCGCCCCAGTGAGGGGTGGCGCGCAGGGTCTCGCGGAAGTTGCCGTTGAAGAAGTAGGCACGGTGGCGCTCCGCGAAGACGGAGATGGCGGCCGTGTAGTGGCCTGCGAACTGCAGGGCCTGGCCGAGCAGCGGCCGGTCGGGTTCGGGGCCGTGGCCGGTGTCGAGGCGGAACTGTGCGGCCTCTCCGTAGTGGCCGATGACGCCGTTGGTGATGCCGAACTGCCCGCTGGTCAGGGCTGCTCGCGAGGGCATGCAGGGCGAGTCGGAGCAGTAGTAGCGGTCGAAGGTGACCGACTTGTCGGCCAGCTTCTGCAGATTCGGGGTGGTGGGACGGTGGTAGCCGTAGGGGGTGGTGTGGTCGGCGCGGAGGGTGTCCACGTCTACGTAGATGATGCGCATGTCTGGTCTCCGAAAGGTACGGGGTTTGCTGGTGTGTCGGCGGTCAGGAGCTGGTGAGCCACCACGTCCAGGCGTATTCACCTGGCCCGACGCGGAAGGCGGGTAGGGCGTCGGGACCGACGGAGGCCGTGCCGAGGCCCCGGTGGGCGATGTCGAAGTGGACGACCGTCTCCGATCGTGGCTTCAACTGCCAGTAATGAGTGGCGGCTTCGAGGTCCGCCACGGTGTGACGGGAGACGTTGATCTGCATCGGCCGGTCGAGGTCGAGGGTGAGGGCGGAGCCGTCGGGTCCGGTGAGCTTTATTTCGACGGTGCGGCTGCTGCCGCCATTTTCCTGGGGCCGCAGGTAGGGGACGGGCATGTCGTCGATCGCTGACGTCCATCTGCCGATCAGCGCTGAGGCGCGGCGATCGGGATAGCACTCGTGGGGTCCATCGCCGATCCACTGGACGGTGTCGAAGCCGGGGCGGGTCTCCAAGACGACCCCGAGGCGGGGGATGTCGGGGAGGGTCTCGGGGATGACGACCCGCTCGTCGAACCGGATCCTCCCCGACGGTTCACAGGTGATCGTCTGCTGATGCCGGATCTCCTCACCGTGCGCGGTGAGATAGCGGGCAGTCACGACGGCCTGGTCTGCGGTGGGTGAGACCTCGCGCCTCTCGACCTCCCGGACCGTCTCGTTCAAACCGGTCGCGGCAAGGCGCCCGTGGACGAAGCGGGACTTGTCGTTGTCGGTCAGGGCGCGCCACAGGCTCAGCCGGGGCCCGGTGGCGAGCAGGGGGTGCTGGAGCAGGCCGGCGTCGTCGAGGACGAGAGCGGGCACTTTTCCGGCGGTCCCGTGATCGCGCTGGGGCTGGAGACCGTCGGTCTGGCGGTCGAGCGCCAGTTGACGGACGGTGAGCTCGGTTCCGGCGGGCGCCCACGCCTGGTCACGGGCGGTCGCGGCGGTCAACCGCAGGGCCACGATGTCGGTGTTCTCGCGCAGTTCGCGTACGACGGTCTGAGGCAACGGGATCTTCGCGCGGTCTTGGGGGGAGAGAGTCGGGACGGGCAGTTCGATGGCTGGGCCTGTCCCGGCGGTGGTCACGGTCTGGAGGGTGAAGCGCAGATCGTCGAGGTCGCGGAAGTGGCGCTCGTTGCGGAGCTCGATCCAGTCGTCGTCGGCGGCGATGGGTCCCGAGGTGATGGTCACCGGGGCGAAGAGGTGGCGGAGCTCGAACATCGCGGGGTGCGGGGTGCCGTCAGGGAAGAGCAGTCCGTCGATGCAGAAGTTGCCGTCGTTGGGCAGGTCGCCGAAGTCGCCGCCGTATCGGTGGCGGCCGTCGCCGTCGGGGTCGAGGCCGTGGTCCCACAGCTCCCAGATGAAG
Organism: Nocardioides turkmenicus; assembly: GCF_011045035.1. Classification (GTDB taxonomy): domain Bacteria; phylum Actinomycetota; class Actinomycetes; order Propionibacteriales; family Nocardioidaceae; genus Nocardioides; species Nocardioides turkmenicus. Next base: position 165,254 of record NZ_JAALAA010000011.1, on the reverse strand, counting down.
CCGCCCTGGAGGCCGGGGAGCGTGCGGATCGTGTCCCAGTAGTCGTCGAGGGAACCGTTGGAGTTGCCCATGGCGTGCTGGTACTCGGACATGATCAACGGCCGGCTGGCCGATGGATGGGCTGCGTACGCCTTGAGCGCGTCGATCGTCGGGTACATGGGGCATACGAGGTCGGTCTGTGTGTGGCCGCCGTACCAGTCGCGGCTGATGGCGCCCTCGTAATGCAGCGGGCGCGTCGGGTCGTGGCGGCGTACCCAGGCGGCCGCTGCGTCGTGGTTGGACCCGCTGCCGCTCTCGTTGCCGAGTGACCAGGCGATGACGCACGGATGGTTCTTGTCGCGGGCGACCATGCGTGAGACCCGGTCGAGGAAGGCGCCCAGGTACCGAGGGTCGTCGCACAGGGCCGACGCGTGGTCGTGGGCCTCGATGTCGGCCTCGTCGATGACATAGAAGCCGTACTCGTCGGCCAGGTCGAGCAGGTCGGGGTGGCCCGGGTAATGGGCGGTGCGGATGGCGTTGATGTTGAACCGCTTGAGCAGCCTCAGCTCGTCGGCGATGTCCTCGCGGGTGAGGGTGCGGCCGGTGCGGGGGTGGAAGTCGTGGTGGTTGACGCCCTGGATCCAGATCCGCTCACCGTTGAGGAGCAGGTCGCGGCCCTTGATCTCGACGCGCCGGTAGCCGACGCGAACGCGGGTCGTGTCGACCTGGTTGCCGTCTGCGTCGAGGAGCTCGATGTCGACGTCGTACAGCGCGGGCCGCTCAGCGCTCCAGGGGCTGACCCGGTGTGCCGGGACGGTGAGCTGGACGCGGCCTCCGGGCGGCGGGAACATGCGGGCGAGGGCCTGTTCGGCCACGCCTTCGAAGCCGGGCGGCAGCGGTAGGCCAGCGGCGGTGGCACTGTAGAGGCCGAAGAGGTCGGTGCCGGCGGCAGTGGCCGACAGGGCCTCTCCGTCCTGGTCTCCAGGGAGCGTGCGGGAGCGGCGCACTGGGACCGGGGCGAGCAGTTCGTGGGCGTCGGTGCGGACCCGTACACGCAGGTCCTCGTCGAGCAGCAGGCCGCGTGTGCCGACGGTGACCGTGACGGCGAGGGTGCCCTCCTCGGTCACGGGGTCGTAGTCGGCGACGGCGGTGACATCGGCGAGGTGGGTGGGCGCGGTGCTGTAGAGGTGTACGCCGCGGGTGATGCCGCCGTGCCACCACTGGTCCTGGTCCTCGACGAAGCTGGCGTCGGACCACTTCACCACCGTCAGCACGAGCTCGTTGACCCCCTCGCAGAGGGCATCGGTCACGTCGAACTCCGCCGGCAGGTGGCTGTCCTTGCTGATCCCGACCTCCTGGCCGTTGAGCCGGACCAGCAGGAAGCTCTCGGCAGCGCCCACGTGCAGAACGACCCGGCGGCCGGCCCATGCCGCGGGGACCTCGAAGTGGTGCCGGTGGAGGCCGGTGGGATTGTCCTGTGGCGGATGAGGCGGGTGGGTGTCGAACGGCATGCGCACGTTGGTGTACTGCGGCAGGTCGCCGGTGTCCTGCATGGTCCAGGCGCCGGGAACGGTCAGCGGGCGCCAGGAGCCGGTCGGCTCCGCGTCGGGGGAGGGCAGCAGTTCGAAGTCCCACGTGCCGTTCAGATCGAGACGGTCGTGGTGGGTCAGGGCGTGGGCAGGCTCGCGGCCGGCACCGACGAGCTCGGGAGTGTTCCAGGGTTTCATGATGGCCTCAGCGAACGGACTTGATGGGAAGGAGGAAAAGGGCACCGAGGAAGGCGGCCGCGCCGGCGAGGACGAACAGCATCGGGTAGCCGCCGGCGTGAAGGACAACCAAACCGGCCGCGGCAGGCCCGAGGATCGGCGGCAGATGAGCGGCCAGGTTCGCCACACCGAGGTCCTTCGCGGTGTCCTCTTGCGAGGGCAACACCATCGAGATCAGCGCGGCATCCAGTGCCTGGTAGGCCCCGAACCCGAAGCCGACGACGGCTCCGTACAGCACGAATCCGGTGGCGGACGGCACCAGGAACGGCATCATCAGGCCGAGCGCGATGATCAGTGACGAGGCGACGAGGAACGGCTTGCGGCGGCCCGTCCGGTCCGAGAGCCAGCCGGACAGCAGCAGCGACACGAGCATCACTGCCGCCGCGATCATGATCACTTTGGGCAGAGTGCGCAGGGCCTCGGCACGGTCGAACCCGATGTGGTCCTGGAGGATGTAGAGCTGGTAGGCGCCGACCATGTGGTAGCCCAGCATCAGAAACAGCCGCGACAGGAACGTGAAGGCGAAGTCGGGGTACTTGCGAGGGTTCACCCAGACCAGTCCCAGCATCGAGCTGAACGCAAGCGGTTGTCGCTCGTCCACGAGGCTCGGCTCCTCGGGGTTGAGGAGAACGAAGACAACGGTGGTCGTCACCACGACCGCGGCGACCACCGCGTATGGAAGCAGCTGTCGGTGCGGAACGAGGGCCGAGGCGACCATCTGGCCGCCAAGGATGCCGGCCATCGTGCCCAGCCCCAGGACGGCCGAGAAGACTCCGCGCACGCTCTCCGGCACGCGGTCGGGCATGACCGCGGTGAGGATGCCGTTGGCGCCGTTGACTGCGGCCTGGACCACACACCAGGACACGGCGATGGTCACGACGGTGTTGCCGAGAGCGATGGCCAGCAGCCCGAGAACGGCGAGGATGGCCCCGCCGAGCAGCCAGGGCGTCCGCTTGCCGTAACGGCTGCGGGTACGGTCCGAGGCCATGCCCCACACGGGTTGGATCACAGTCGCCACCAGGGCCCCCAGACCGACCACGAGCGCGAGGTTGGCTTCCTTGTTGCCGGGATCCAGGTCCTCCATCTGCACGGCCAACAGCACGCTCGGCACCGAACCCCAGACCAGGAAGTGCCCGAACTGCACGAACCCCAAGGAGGAAGCGAGCTTCTTGTCCGCGCGCACCCGGGTGCCCGAGGGGGGCTTCACAGTGGCCATCGACGTCTTTGACATGTCCATCCCTTTCGGGCGGAGGCTGGGGCCGCCTCCTGCTTGGAGTGGTTTCTATCACATAGTCTGACCGAGTGGTTACATTCTTTGCCCACTTGGTTACATTTTTTGCCCAAGTGGTTACATTCGGGGCCCGGCGCGGTACCCTCCCATCACTGGACGGCCACCGGAAGGAACCGATCGCGTGCCTCATGTCAGCAGTACGCCGAATCGCAGGGGAGCACTCCGCCGCGAGCAGATACTCCAAGCTGCCGAAGAGCTGTTCGGCACGGACGGGTTCGAGGCCACGTCCTTACGCACCCTGGCCAAGCTCGTCGGCGTCACCCACGCGGGGATCCTGCGGCACTTTCCCTCCAAGGAGGACGTGCTGCGCGGGCTGCTCGACCGCCTTGCCGCAGGCCTGATGCCTGGGGCCGGTCATCCTGACGCCGCTGCGGCCCAGAAGGCGCTGTGCGAGGCGGCGCGCAGGGGTACGCGATCCCAGGTCGAGCTCTACACCACGCTCCTCGGTGAGGCGGTGCCGCCCGAGCATCCGGCGCACGACTTCGTCGACCAGCACCTTCGAGGCGGCAGAGAGCAGCTGGCTCCCGCGTTCGGAGGTCGCGCGGTCGACACGCTGGCCATCTGGGATGGCCTCAACGTGCTCTGGCTGTACCTGCCCGAGCGCGTCGTACCTGCCGATGTACTCGCAGCGCGCTCTCTGTTGGCGGACGACCGTGTCGATGAAACCGAGACGACGGCCTGGATCGCGACGGCCGTCGGATCGGCCCGAGGAGAAGCCCGGCCTCCCGCACGTCCGGCGCCTACCATCCCTGCCGACCGTCGCAGTGACGGGATCATCGAGGCCGCCGCACGCGCCTTCGCGCGCCAGGGGTTCCAGGCGACGAGCCTGCGCAAGCTCGCTGCCGAGATGGAGGTGACACACGGCACCTTGCTCTACTACTTCGACTCCAAGGAAGCCCTCCTGGAGGCGGTCATCAACCGCCGTGACCGTCAGGCCGACAGCGCCTACATCACACCCGTCACCACCTACGACAAGGTGTACAACGTCTACCGGCGAGCCCTGCACAACGAGGCTCACCCCGAATCCGTGGCCCTCTACTCGGCCATGCTGTGCGAGGCCACCGATCACGCCCACCCGGCTCACACGTTCTTCGCGACCCGTTACACCCGCGTCCTCGATACCCTCGCCACCGAGATCGCTTCTCTGCAGCAACAGGGGTTCCTCCACCCCCACCTCGACCCGGAGACCGAAGCAGTCCTGCTGACGGCCCTGTGGGACGGCCTGCAGATGCACGCCCGATACCTCGGCGACGCGAGCATTCCCGAGCGGCTCCTGCGCCACGTCGACGACCTGATCGTCGACTCGGTTCCAGTCGACCGCCGCTCCGATCTCTTGACCCGCGCACCCTCTACCTGACCCAAGGCCTGGTTGATGACCACATCGAACGTCACTGAGAGACCCTCGACCGAGGAGGATCCCCGGCACCCGCGCTGGGTCTACGCCCACGGGTCCGAGCCGGACCCGCGGTTCACACTGGCCAACGAGCGCACCTTCCTGGCCTGGGCACGCACGGTCCTCGGCCTGCTCGCCGGGGCCGTTGCGCTGCACTCGTTCCAGGTGCCCGACACCGAACACGTACGCACCGGGGTGATCGCCGCGCTCGTGCTCACCGCCACCCTGTGCACGGTGTTCGCGATGATCCGTTGGGCACGGGTCGAGCGGGCGATGCGGGAGCGGAGGCCGCTGCCCGCCTTCTCCGCGGGGTTCATCTTCGCGGGGGCGCTGCTGCTCATCTCGGTGCTGCTGGGTTTCTCACTGCTGGCGTAGCCGCCGGGCGGGCGTCGATGACAAGCCGCGACCGCCGGGAAACGCGCTCCTCGACGACGTACGCAACTGGTTCGCCTGGATCGAGGCGACCAAGACAAGGCTGGAGGGCCGATGAAAGCGATCATGGTGATGTTCGACAGTCTGAACAGGCACATGCTTCCCCCCTACGGGGGTGATTGGGCGCAGGCACCGAACTTCGCGCGGCTGGCGCAGCGGACGTCGACGTTCGACAACTGCTATGCCGGGTCGATGCCGTGCATGCCTGCCCGCCGAGAGCTCCACACCGGCCGTCACAACTTCCTGCACCGCAGCTGGGGACCGCTGGAACCGTTCGACGACTCCATGCCGGAGCTGTTGCGGCTCAACGGCGTCTACACCCATCTGGTCAGCGACCACTACCACTACTGGGAGGACGGCGGCGCCACCTACCACTCGCGCTACAGCACCTGGGAGTTTCTCCGGGGCCAGGAGAGCGACCCGTGGAAGGGCCAGGTCGCCGACCCCGACATCCCCGAAGACCTCCACCGGATGCGTCGCGACGGCTATCGGCAGCACTGGATCAACCGCCAGGACATGGACACCGAGGAGCGTCACTCTCAGACCCGCACCTTCGACGCCGGACTGGAGTTCATCCGCACCAACTCCGAGCAGGACCAGTGGTTCCTGCAGATCGAGACCTTCGACCCGCACGAGCCGTTCTTCTCTCACCAGCGCTTCAAGGACCTCTACCCGCACGACTACGACGGCCCCCACTTCGACTGGCCGGACTACAAGCGGGTCATCGAGGAACCCGACCAGGTTCAACACGCCCGCTACGAGTACGCCGCGCTGCTGTCGATGTGCGATCACTCCCTCGGCCGGGTGCTCGACCTCATGGACGAGCTCGACCTGTGGGAGGACACGCTGCTGATCGTCAACACCGACCACGGCCTGCTTCTCGGCGAGAAGGGGTGGTGGGGCAAGTCGGTGCAGCCCTGGTACAACGAGCTGGTGCGGCTGCCGTTGTTCGTCTGGGACCCGCGCACCCGAGCTGCCGGCGCTCGGCGCGAGGACCTGGTGCAGACGATCGATCTCGCGCCCACCCTGCTGGAGTACTTCGGCGTGGACCTGCCCGCCGACATGCAGGGCATCCCGCTGGGCTCCGACACGACGCGGCACGCGGGTCTGTTCGGCGCGCACGGCGGCCACGTGAACGTCACCGACGGCCGCTACGTCTACATGCGCGCCCCCGCCAACCCAGGCAATGTGCCCCTGTACGAGCACACCCTCATGCCCACCCACATGCGTGGCCGCTTCACCCCCGACGAGCTGGCCGACCTCGAGCTGGCCGAACCGTTCACCTTCACCAAAGGCGTTCGCACGGTGCGCGTGAGCGGCCATACGCTCCTGAACCCCTACCCCTTCGGGACACTCCTGTTCGACCTGCACACCGACCCCGAGCAACTGAACCCGATCATCGACGACCAGATCGAGCTACGCATGGCCACCCACCTGGTGGACTTGATGCGGGCCAACGACGCACCTCCCAGCCAGTACGAACGGCTTGGCCTGTCCGCCACCGGCGAGGTGACCGAGGAGCATCTGCTGGTGCGTGCCCAGCGCGACCAGGCACTTGACGCGGTCGCACCCCTGCCCGATCTGAGCGACCTGCCCGAAGGCAGGCTGTCGGTGCGCGATCCACTCAAGGCACTGCTGGCCGACCCGCAAGCGGCCGACGTCGTGAGCAGGCACCTGCCCGGGGTCGCGAACACCGAGCTCCTCCAGGTCGTCGGGCGTACGCCACTGCTCGACCTGGCCGCTGTCGCCACGGGCGTCATATCGCCCTCTGCACTCCGCCTGCTTGCAGAGGAGCTCTCCACCATCTGACCCACCTGACGATCCCGCCGCGTCATGGCCGAGGTGCCGAACGAGCCCAACAGCCCGCGTACCCAGCGACACGTCCCAAGTCGAGCGGGTGCGGCGCCGGCACGACAGTATCGCCGCTGCGATCCTCGCCTGCGACGCGGACACCGCCCGGGTGGCCAAGCGGGTCCATCTGGGCAGCACCCGCCGGCGCCCGCGGCGGTGACTCCGACAGTCACGACGCCAGCGTTCGCCGAGGCCCTGGGACGCCGATTCGGGTCACCGCCTGGCCTTGCGTACCGGCAGGAGTGCGTAGACCGCGAGTGCCAGGTAGGCGGTCGTGAAGAGAGCCACGGCGACGCCGACAAGCTCCCAATCACTTGGGAACGCATCGAGGGCGAGCAGCTGCCAGGTGATCGCGGAGGCAGCGAGTGTGGCGACGGCGAGACCCGTCACCCGCCCGGTGCCGCCCGCGCTGCCGCGGTCGATGAGGGTGATACCGAGAAGGAGGAGCGCGACGGCTGCCGCGACGAGCGGGAGCGTCAGTGGGCTGCCCGTGTTCGGCAGCACCAGGGCGCCGGCTCCGGCGGTGGACGCAGTGGTCGCGGAAGCGCTGGACTGAACGTGCATGGCCATGATGTGACTCCTTGTGGGGTTGATGAGGTGTACGAGATGACGGCCGACCCGTCGGAGGAGGGTCGGCCGGGACGGGTGCCGGCTAGGTCAGATCTGCCGACGAGCGGCCGCGACGTGGTGCCACTCGGCACGACGGCGGAACGTGAAGTCCAGGGCGGCGCGGACCAGCACGCCCTGGAGAAACAGGTCATAGGCCCATTCGACGACGAGCACTCCCGCGAGCAGCCGGGCGCCGCTGCCGCGGCGCCACACGGTGACGACCCGCTCGGCGATGAAGACCAGGCCGAGCAGCGTCCACCACGGATTCAGGCCGAGCTCGCCGTTGGCGATCAGGTGGACGGTGAAGGCGACGTAGAGCCACATCGCGACGACGCCGACGGCCATGCCGGCCTGCTGGACGACGTACGGCGCGGTGACCCGGGTCAGGCGGTAGGTGCGCAGGTTCTCGAGCGCTCCGCGCTGCCAGCGCAGCCGTTGCTGCCAGAGGTCGCCCCACGTGGGCATCACCTCGGTGACCACCGTGCAGTCTTGCGGAGAGACGCAGTCGTAGCCGAGCGTCTTGATCGCGAGAGTGATCTCGTTGTCCTCGGTGAGAGCGCGGGTGTCGTAGACCTCGCCGCGACGGGCGAGAAGCGAGCGGAGGATGTCGACCCGGTGGAGCGTCGCGGTGCCGGTGAGGACCATGGCGTCGTCGCCGCGGCGCCTGATCTGGCGGCGGTAGCGCTCGTACTCGTTACGTTGGAGCGCGCCGAGCAGGCCACCGCCGGGTTCGCCGAGGAAGATGCCGCCGACGGCGCCGATCCTGCGGTCGCTGTCGAGCGTCGCCCCGGCGACCTCGATGAAGCCGGACGCGAGCGTGGAGTCGGCATCAGCGACGAGCACCCTGTCGTGCTCCGCGAGCTGCTCCAGGAGCGAGGTGAGCACCTGGTTGAGAGCGCCGGCCTTCTTGTCGGTGTTGTCCGTGGTCACGAACACCTCGGCGCTGAGGCCGCGGGCGATCCTGACGGTGTCGTCGGTGCAGTTGTCGGCGACCACGATGACACGGTCGAGCGGTCTGGTCTGGGTGTTCAGGGACTGGAGAGTCGCCGCGATGCGGTCCGCTTCGTTGTGGGCGGGCACGAGCGCGACGATCGAGTGCGGGCGCGGGTGGCCGGCGTCGAACGTGGGCTGCACGGGGAGTTTGTCTTCCTTGGGTGTCGATCGATGATTCCAAGGAAGAGACCCGGCCACACCCCGCAGTATGATCCAGTTTGCCGCGTTTGTTACCAGATGGTTAAGTGAGTGTTGTCATGTGGGTGAGCTGGCACACTTCGTGCTCGTCGGTTGATGGCCTCCGCCGCTGTCGTATCGGCTCTGGTCCTGGAGGTCGGCCGGAGCGGGGGCGGCGAAGACGATGCAGCCCAGATGAGCGCCAGGGGCCGGTCCCGGATGACCATCGCAGCCAGCACGGGTAGCGCGCTACGGCAGCGACGTCGCTGACCGGCACCGGGGCAGCAGTGTGCGGGCGGTGGCGAAGGAGATCAGGACGATCGCGATGACCATGGCTGCGGTGCCGGTCCAGCCGGCGGCGAAGGCGAGGCCGCCGAGCCAGCCGAAGAGGCTGGAGCCCGCGTAGTAGAACAGCGTGTAGAGCGAGGTGGCCTGCGCGACCCCCGTGGTCGCCATCGGCCCCACCCAGCCGGAGGCGATCGAGTGGGCGGCGAAGTACGCCGTGGCGAACAGCAGCAGCCCGACCAGCACCGAGGCCAGCCGATCGGGGATCGTCAGCGCGGCGCCGGCGGCCATGGCCAGCGACGAGGCCAGGAGTACGCGTCTGCGACCGAAGCGCGCGGCGAACGTGGCCGCCAACCGTGCCGACACCGCACCGGAGAGCCCGGCGAGGAAGATCACCGCCGTCAACGAGGGCGGCAGGTCGAACGGCTCGAGCTCGAGCCGGTAGCCGAGGTAGTTGAAGACCGCCACCTGCGCGCCCATCAGGAGGAAGCCCTGCGCGTAGAGCGCCAGCTGGCGAGGGTCGGTCAGGTTGGCGACCATCCCGAGCCACACGCCGGCGGGCCGTGACCGTGCGGTCGCGGGGACGGAGCGATCGCGTGGGAGGGCGGCGACCGCGACCGCGGCACCGACGGCGCTGACCCCGCCGGTCAGGAGGGCCGCGACCCGCCAGTCGCTCACGTCGGCGACAGGCGCCGCGATGAGCCGCCCGACCACACCCCCGACGACCGTTCCGGAGATGTACGTCGCCCCCGCAGCAAGAGCGCGGCCCGGGCTCACCCGCTCGTCGAGGTAGGCCAGCGCGAGCGCCGGGGTGCCGCCCAGGGCGATGCCCTGTCCGACGCGGAGGAGGACGAGCACGGGAAATGAGGTCACGAACGGCAGCACCAGCCCGATGGCGGCAGCGGCGACGATGGCGACCGTCATCGCCCGCGCCCGGCCGATCCGGTCGGCGATCCACGACCAGCCGAGTGCGGCGACCGCGAGCCCGATCGTCGCTCCGGAGACGGTCAGGGCTGCCTGGGAGGCGTCGACCTCGAAGGCGCGGCTGATCGCCGGGATCAGCGCTTGCGGATAGTAGAGCTGCACGAACGTCGTCATCCCGATCGCGACGAGGGCGATCAGCACGCGTCGGTATCCCTGGTCCGCCTGTGAGCTCACCATCGTCACGCTAGGGAGGCCGAGATCATGCGTCCAATGCATGGGTGATGGCTGGAGAATGCCTCATTGCATACGATGGCGGATGTGGATGCCACTGCCCGAAACCTGCTGCCGATGCTCCCCGCCCTCGCCGCGCTCGCGGAGACGGGTCAGACGCTCGCGGCCGCCGATCTGCTGCAGATGCCGCAGCCCACGGTGAGCCGCATGCTCGCCCGGCTCGGCAGGGAGCTCGGCGTGGACGTGGTCGAGCGGCACGGGCGGGGTCTGCGGCTGACGAGGGCGGGGGAGGCCCTCGCTCCGCACGCTGCCGCCGCGGTGGCGGCGGCCACCGCGGGCATCGAGGCGGTGCAGGCCCAGGAGTCGGGCGCCCGCGGGCGGATCGCCCTCGCCTTCCAGAGCACGCTCGGCGAACGGGTCGTGCCGGCCCTGGTCAAGGCGTTCCTCCAGGAGCATCCGGGGGCGTCCGTCGACCTGATCCAGACCTCGCGCCCGCGCTGCCTGGCGGCCGTCACCGACGGCACCGCCGAGATCGCCCTGATCTCCCCGCTCGAGGAGGACTCCGGCCTGCGCCACCGCCGCCTGCACACCGAGCCGCTCGTGCTGGTCGTACCGACCGGCCACCGGCTGTCGACACGTGCCCGGGTGAGCTTCGAGGAGGCTGCCGAGGAGACGTTCATCTGCATGAAGCGCGGCTACGGGATGCGTACTCTGCTCGAGAAGCTCGCCCAGGCCAGCGGCGTCACGCCCACCATCGGCTTCGAGGGCGACGACCTCGCCACGCTCCGCGGACTGGTCTCGGCCGGTCTCGGCGTCAGCTTGGCGCCCCGCGATCCCCATGGCGCCACCGGCTGCGTCGAGGTGCCGTTGACGAACCCGGAGGCGGTGCGGCACATCGGTGCCTGCTGGCTCGACCGCCGGCCCTCGACGCTCGCGGCCGCCTTCCAGGACCTGCTCCGTCGCCGGGGCCGTCGGCTGACCGAGATCGGCCTGCGCCCGCTGACGGGCTGATCCGACGCTGCTTCAGGAGTAGGTCGAGGCGGTCTCGACGAGCACGTCGTGCAGCGCGAGCTCGGCGGCGCTGCGGACCCGGCCCGCGCGGTGGGCGACGAGGATGCGCCGTGGGGGAGCGGTGTCGCCCAGGGAGACGACGCGCACGTCGGGATGCTGGTTGACGGTTGCCGTCCTGGGGGCGAGCGCGATCCCGAGACCGACGCTGACCATGGCCTGGGCCTCCTGGTAGTCGTTGGCCTGGAACGCGATGGTCGGGTTGAAGCCCGCCGCCACGGCGCTGCGCTGCAGGACCTCGACGACCGGATGACCGCCCGCGCGGATGATCCAGGGCTCCTCGGCGAGGTCGGCCATCCGGACCGTACGCCGGCGGGCCAGGCGGTGGGTGGCCCCGACGAGCAGCACGGTGGGGTCGGTGAAGAGCTCGGTCAGCACCAGCTCGTCGTTGTCGACCCGCTCCCAGGCGTAGTCCCAGAGCAGTGACATGGCGACCTTGCCCTCCTCCAGCATGCGTACGAGGTCGTCCTCGCGGCCGCTGTGGATGGTCAGTGCGATGTTGGGGTAGAGCTCCTTGTAGCGCCGGACTGCGAGCGGTAGGAACGAGCTGCCGATGGTGGGGAAGGTGCCCAGGGTGACGCTGCCGCGACGTACTCCGGCGATGTCGGCGAGGTCCGACTCGGCGGCCGCCAGCTGGCGCAGGACCTTGCGGGCGTGGGTGGCGAGCACCAGGCCCGCGTCGGTCGGGGTCATTCCCCGGGCATGGCGGTCGAGGAGCGGCTGCCCGGCCTCGCGTTCGAGCCTCAGGAGCTGCTGCGAGATCGCGGACGGTGTGTAGCCCAGCGCGGTGGCCGCGCTGGTCACGGATCCCTCCTCCACGATCGCCAACAGGATCTGGAGCCGTTTGATGTCGAGCACGGCCCCAGTCTGCATGAAGTTCTTCTACATGACTATGTAGACACGTGCAGTGCTGCTTCAGCCGCGACGACACTCGGCCGGACGCGGGGGCGTCGAGGCGGCGTCTTCTGAGCATGCAGTTTTGCTACATGATCATGTTCAGATTCGTGATTGTGCTACAAGTCACCCGGCTCCAGTCTGTGGAGGTCCGGAGAGTCCGGACGACTCGGCTCAGGAGGCAACATGCGCGAGATCGCCGCGACATGGATGCGGGGTGGCACCAGCAAGTGCTGGGTCTTCCGTCGCGACGACCTGCAGGTCCCGGATCTGTCCGTCGACGAGGTGCTGCTGAGGATCTACGGCAGCCCCGACCACCGTCAGGTCGACGGGGTCGGTGGTGGCACGTCCACCACGAGCAAGGCGGTCATCCTGGCTCCCTCGGAGACGTCCGGCGTGGACGTGGAGTACACGTTCGCCCAGGTCGGCATCGAGGAGGCCAAGGTCGACTGGGGGAGCAACTGCGGCAACTGCTCCGCGGTGGTCGCGTCGTTCGCGATCAGGGAGGGGTGGGTGCGGCCCGGGGCGTCCGAGACGGCGGTCCGGGTCCTCAACACCAACACCGACCAACTCATCGTGCAGCGCGTCCCCACCCCCGGCGGCGTGCTCGACGAAGAGGCATCCGAGGCCATTCCCGGCGTCCCCTTCCTCGGCGCACCGGTGCGGATGGGGTTCGTCGACCCGGCCGGCCGGAGCACCGGACACCTCTTCCCCACGGGACATCAGCGCGACACCCTGTCCGAGGCGGTGGGCGGCGTGGTCGTCACCCTCGTCGACGCCGGCGCTCCCGTCGTCGCGGCCCAGGCCGCCGACTTCGGTGTGCGCGGTGACGAGGACATCGCCGACCTCGACGCCGTGCCGGGTCTCCTGGCACGCCTCGATGCCGTACGCCGGGAGGCAGGCGTCCTGATGGGGCTCGCCCCGACCCCGGAGGCGGTCGCGCGGGCGGTGCCGAAGCTCGCGCTGGTCGCCGCACCCGACCCGGCGAGCGCGGAGCGGACCGACCTGACCGTACGCATGCTGTCGATGGGGCGCTTCCATCCGGCGGTCCCGGTGACCGGCTCGGTCGCCCTGACGCTGGCCGCCGACGCCCCCGGAACGGTGGTGCACGACCTCGTCCCCGAAGGACGGCCCGCCGCCGGCCTGCAGCTCGGCACGCCCGCGGGCCGCGTCAGCACCTTCGCCGAGGAGCACGACGGCGTCCCCGTCGTGGGCGTCGTACGCACCTACCGCCGCCTCGCCCACGGATCCGTCGTGCTGCCGGACCCGCCGCTCCAGCCATCGGCATCGGCTTAACCATCTGACCCCTTGACACGGGATGCCCGTGTGAGGCTCGCTTCACCTGGAGGAACTCATGACCCAGCACGTCGAAGAAGAGGACGTGGCCACGACCGCAGACGAGGATGCCGGCTCCGCGCAGGATCCGCCGGAGCGCCCCGCGCCGACTCCACGGCTCGCCGGCGCCGTCCTCGCAGGCTTCACCGCGCTGGCGGTCGGTGTCTCCGTCCTGGGCGGCGACTTCCTGAACCCCGCCGCCTCCACTGCCGACGGTGACTACTCGGGTGAGACCGTCGAGATGATGATCCCGCTGGCCGAGGGCGGCGGCACCGACACCTGGGCGCGGTTCGTCGGCGCCGAGCTGACCGAGGCGGTGCCGGGCTCCCCGGGCCTGGCTCCGGTCAACGACGACGGCGGCGAGGGCATCCTCGGCACCAACCACTTCATGACCTCGGCGAAGACCGACGGGACCGAGGTCTTGGTCAGCACCGCCTCCACGGTGGTGCCCTACCTCCTCGACATGCCGTCGGTGCGCTACGACTTCAACAAGCTCCGGCCGATCCTGGCCAACGGCACCGGGGCGGTCGTCTACGCCCGGACCGGTGCCGGCGTACGCGGTGTCGAGGATCTCGTGAACCGCGACAAACCGCTCATCTTCGGCGGCATCGCGGCGACCAGCCTCGACCTCACCACGATGCTGGCCTTCGACCTCCTCTCCGCAGACATCGATGCGACCTTCGGCTTCGAGGGCCGCGGCCCGGTGAACCTCGCGCTGCAGCGTGGCGAGGTCGACATCGACTACCAGACGACCTCCTCGTACGAGCCTGCGGTCGAGCCGCTGGTGAAAGACGGCACCGCGGTGCCGCTCTTCTCGCTCGGGCAGGTGGACGAGGACGGCGAGATCGTGCGCGATCCCAACTTCCCGGATCTGCCGACCGTCGTCGAGGTGTACGAGAAGCTCCACGGCGAGCAGCCCGACGCCGAGGCGCTGGAGACCTACCGCGCCATCCTGGCGCTGACCTACACGTACCAGAAGGCGCTCTGGGTGCCCGAGGAAACCCCGGACGAGGCAGTCGAGCTGCTCCGCTCGACGGCCGACGAGATGGGCGCCGATCCCGCGTTCCAGAAGTCCGCGGCTGAGGTGCTCGGCGGCTACCCGCTCGACGCCTCACCCGACCTCGCCGAGCGGATCGGCGAGGCGTACCGGGTGGACGAGAGCGTCCGCGAGGACGTCCTCGAGCTGCTTGAGACCGACTACGACATCACGATCGACTGAGGGCAGACACATGACTGAAGCAGCCTTCTCGGCCCTCGCCTCCCTGGCCGACCCCTCGCTCCTCATCATGCTCGCCGTCGGCGTCGTCGCCGGTCTGGTCATCGGCCTGATCCCGGGCCTCGGCGGCACCGGCGCGGTGGCGATCCTGCTCCCGATCACGTTCGGCATGGACCCCGAACCCGCTCTCGCGATGCTCATCGGCGCACTGGCCGTGGTACACACCTCGGACACCGTCGCCGCCGTCCTGCTCGGTGCACCCGGATCGGCCTCGGCCAGCGTGACGATGCTCGACGGCTACTCCATGGCGAGACAGGGACAGGCCAAACGGGCGCTCTCCCTCGCCTTTCTCTCCTCGATGGCCGGCGGCCTGATCGGAGCGGTCGGGCTCACCCTCGCCATCCCGCTGGCGCGGCCCCTGGTGCTGTCCTTCGGCAGCCCGGAGCTCTTCATGCTGACCATCCTCGGCGTATCGCTCGCCGCTGTGCTCTCGCGCGGGAACGTCGTCAAGGGGCTGACCGCCGGTCTGCTCGGCCTCCTGCTCGGACTCGTCGGCACCTCGCCCACGACGGCCGAGGAGCGGTTCTCCTTCGGGTCGCTGTTCCTCAGTGACGGCATCTCCCTGGTCGCCGTCGCGCTGGGTGTGTTCGGGCTCGCCGAGATCGCCAGCCGCGTCGGTCAGCGACGGGTGACCGAGAAGCCCGTGGAGCTCTCCGGCGGCTGGGGATCCGGCATCCGCGAGTGGATCACCCACTGGACCCACGTCATCCGGGGCGCCCTGATCGGCATCTGGGCCGGCGTCCTCCCCGGCGTCGGCGCCACCGCCGGCACCTGGCTCGCCTACGGGCAGGCCGTCGCCACCGCCAAGGACAAGCGCAAGTTCGGCAAGGGCGACCCTCGCGGCATCGTCGGTCCCGAGAGCGCCAACAACTCCGTCGAGGCCGGCGACCTGATCCCGACCTTCCTCTTCGGCATCCCCGGAGGTGTGCCGTCGGCGATGCTGCTCGGGATGCTGCTGACGTACGGCATCCAGCCTGGGCCGGCGATCGTCACCGACCACCTCGACCTGATGTACCTGATCGTGTGGGCGTTCGCGATCGCCTCGGTCGCCGGAGCGTTCCTCTGCTTCCTGGCCACCGGGTCGCTGGCGAAGCTCACCAAGGTGCCCTTCGCCGTGCTCGGGCCCGGTCTCCTCGTGGTGATGCTCCTGGGCGCCTTCCAGGAGGGTGGCCAGCTCGGCGACCTGTGGGTGATGGTCGCGCTCGGTGTGGCCGGCTTCTTCCTCAAGGCGACCGGGATGCCGCGGGCCCCGTTCCTGATCGGCTTCGTGCTGGCCATCCCGATGGAGCGCTACTACTACCTGACCGCGAGCCTGTACGACGGTGCCTCCTGGGTCGCCCGACCCGGTGTGCTCGCGTTCGCCGCGCTGCTGGTCGCGCCGGTGCTGTGGTCGCTGGTCAAGCGGCTTCGCCGGGCCTCGGGATCCGTCGACGACGGTCACCGGGACGAGCACGCCAGCGCCGACGAGGACGCGGACGAGCTGGAGGGTTCGCTGGCGCGTACGCCCTGGTCCCTCGGTGTCGCCGTGGCCGCCGTGCTGCTCTTCGCCGGGGCACTGTGGGTGAGCGGGTCCTTCTCCGACGAAGCACAGCTGATGCCTCGGCTCGTCGCACTGGGCGGCCTGGCCGCCGCGGGCGTCCTGACCTGGCAGGAGATCCGGGCCAGGAGAAGGGGTGCCGCGCGAGGCGGTGATCGTGCAGTCGACGCGCCGGCCGGCTCCTCCGGGGCGACCATGCTGGCCACACGTGTCGAACCGAGGCTCGATGCCCGGGCCCTGGCCCGCCGCCACGATCTGATGGTCGGGGCCCGCACCTTCGCGGCGATGGCGGTGTTCCTGGTCCTCGTCATGGTCGGCGGCTACCTCGCGGCGACCCTGGTGTTCACACCGCTGTTCCTCCTGTACGCAGCCCGCACGCGCCCGCGCACGGCGATCATCTACACCCTCGTCCTGGGTGCCGTGCTCCTGGCGCTGCCTTCCCTGTTGCCGGTAGACCTGCCGATGGGTCTGCTGCAGTGACCGCGCCGACCTCCCGCCCGTCCACGCATCATCGAAAGGAACGCCGATGACCATCGTCGTCGCCTACGCCGACACCCCACCCGGACACGCCGCCGTCGCGGCCGCGGTCACCGAGTCCCGCGAGGGCGAGACGGTGGTCATCGTCCCGGCCGTACGCGGGGAGCGAGTCCCGGACGTGGGCGAGCTCGCGGCCGGCTGGCCGGGCCTCGCCGGCCGGGTCGAGGTCGAGCGCGGCGACCTGGGAGACCCCAGCGACACCGTCATCCAGGTCTCCCAGCGTCTCGACGCCCGCCTGATCGTCCTCGGCCTGCGGACCCGTACGCCGGTCGGCAAGCTGGTCTTCGGCAGCACCGCGCAGCGGATCCTGCTCGACGCCACCTGCCCGGTACTCGCGGTCAAGCCGGCCGTGGCCGCCACCTGAGCGTGGGCGGGGCGCTGCCGGATCTGACCGGAACCGTGCGGCGCCGGAACGCGCGCACCCCTGACATCCTCCTTGTAAGGGAGGATGTGTCGCCGAGCTAGAGCAGCGCCATGGTGGTGAGCATGGTGAAGCCCGGCCAGCGGCTTCGGCCCAGACCCAGGTGGCGTTCGTCATCGTCGGAACTCTGCGAGGGCTGCGAAGACGTGGAAGACCAGCCGTTCGCCGGGAGTCGTGGTTTCGAGGGCTTACTCGGCTGGTAGGTCCAGCATCGTCAGGAACGCGTTCGCCGCAGGGGACCGCCCGACTCCGCGCCAGATGAGGTACTCGGCTCGTGTGGGTGCGTCGGTGACCTCGATGGTGGTCACGCCGGTCAGCTGAGGCACATACGCCGAGGGGAGCATCGCGATCCCCAGCCCTTTCCTGACGAGTCGAGCCATCATGAAGTCCGCGGTCGTCACCTCGAAGGCGACGTGTCGGCTGAGGCCAGCGGCTGCGAAGGCCTCATCCGATTGTGCCCGTCCCGCGGTGTTGGGGGGTAGGTCGATGAACGCCTCCTCAGCGAGTCGCCGCAAGTCGACCCTGGACTCCTGTGCCAGCGGATGGTCCGGTGCAACCACGGCGACCAGCCGGTCCCTGGCCAGCTCGCGGGCGTTGACCCCTTGTGGCCGCGCTGTGGTGGGGAGCCCGAGGAACGCGACCTCGATGACTCCTTGCTTGACCTGATCGGTGAGGTCCTCGCTGGCGCCGACGCGGATGCTCAGTTGGACGTCGGGATACCTGTCGCGGAATCTGCTCAGCGCGTCGGGAATGTCGACGGCCGCCACGGTGGGGATCAGACCAAGGGCGAGCCTTCCGCGGACCTCGCCGACTGCAGAGGCGACCTCGGCGACCGCGCGTTCGGCGGCGTTCAGAGTTTCGCGGGCTGCGGTCACGAACGCTTCGCCGGCCGGTGTGATCCGGACGTGCCGGCTGGTGCGCTCGAACAGGCGCGCTCCCAGCTCCTGTTCGAGTCGAGCGATCTGCCGGCTCAGTGCCGACTGTACGACCATGCACCGCTCCGCCGCGCGGGTGAAGCTGTTGGTCTCGGCAACGGCGAGTACGTAACGGATCTGCTGAAGCTCCATGGATCGATGATCTATCGGCATCGCTAGAGTTACAACATTGCGTTGGACTCATTGATCGGTGGGCGGAAGACTCGATGCGCCAACCGAAGCGACGCCAGCCGTCGAGTCGGTCTCAGGGCAGCACGTCGACCTGGCGTGCGCATCCACCTGCACACCGATCCCCGTCGTGGGGTCCTCCTGAGGAAGAACGATGTCCACATCCAGTGCAACCGCGCTCTCACCGTTCCGGGCGTGGCTCGGCGTCGCCGCCATCACCGCGAGCCTGTTCGTCTTCGTCACCACGGAGCTGATGCCGGTCGGCCTGCTGACCCCGATCAGCGCCAGCCTGACAGTCTCCGTCGGCATCGCCGGCATGATGGTCACCGCCTACGGCATATCCGCCGGGGTCGGCGTACCCTTCATCGTCGCCTGGACACGCAAGGTGAACCGGCGCATGCTGCTGGCTGTCCTCCTCGCGGTCCTGGCGATCGGCAACCTCGTCACGGCGCTGGCCGCGGACTTCGCACTGGTCCTTGCCGCGCGCCTCATCATGGGCTTCGTGCACGGCGTGTTCTGGGCCATTGGCGTGGCCATGGCCATGCGACTGGTCCCCGAAGACAAGGCGAGCAAGGCGGCCGCGGTCGTGCTGTCCGGCATGTCGGTCGCCACTGTGCTGGGGGTGCCACTAGGGACCTTCATCGAGGACCTCACGGATTGGCGAACCACATTCCTGATCTGGAGTGGCCTGAGCCTGGTGGCGTTCCTTGCGGTTGTAGCCGCCGTGCCGTCCCTTCCGTCCAGGAGCGCCATTCCGGTCCGGGAGGTCTTCCA
Source organism: Nocardioides turkmenicus (assembly GCF_011045035.1). Lineage (GTDB taxonomy): Bacteria > Actinomycetota > Actinomycetes > Propionibacteriales > Nocardioidaceae > Nocardioides > Nocardioides turkmenicus. The sequence continues at coordinate 146,378 of NZ_JAALAA010000011.1, read as the reverse complement.
GCTACCCGTCAAGAACGGTCGGCTGAGGGTCGTGATGTTCACCGTCGCGCTGTATGTGCTCGGCCACTTCGGTGTGTACACCTTCATCCGCCCGTTCATGGAGCACAGCGCCTCGGTGTCGGCGGCCCTGATCACCGGTCTGCTGATCGTCTTCGGTGTCGGTGGAGCGGTCGGCAACTTCATAGCCGGCCACACAGTGAACAAGAACATGAGGGTCACGTTCATAGTCGCCTGCACCGGTCTCGTGGTCTCGCTGCTGTTGCTACTCGCCATCGGCGACACCATCGTGGGCCTGGCGGTCGCCGTAGTGCTATGGGGTGTCTCCTTCGGAGCTGCGAACCTCTGCCAGGTGAACATGATGCTGGCCGCAGCGCCGGACACGTTCGAGGCGGCCATGTCGCTGAACACGATGGGCTACAACATCTCGATCGCCCTCGGTGCGTTGCTCGGCGGGCTGTTCGCGAACAACTTCGGTCTCGCTGGTGCCGTGTGGTTCGGTGTCGCGCTGACCGCCGCTGCGCTGCTGGCGACGTTCGGATCACACCGCGATGCCGCCCGGTCCTCCGCAGAGGGTGACCTGGTCAGCAGCTCATGAGACCTGAGGAATGCCCGTCGCGCTTGCTGCCCGGGCGCCGCGGCCGCTGCATCGTCGTGGTCGCCACGCCGGGCAGCGGGGTACGTCAAGGAACGGCCTGGTCTGTATAGATTCACAGAGATCCGGGAGCATCCGCTTGCCGGAGCCGTGACCAGACCATGACAAGGGAGCAGATGCCCCTCCGTAGCCGGCGCCGTGTCGCGCCCCTCGTCCTCGCCGCCGCCGCGATCGCGCTCGCCTCGTCCGCGTGCTCCTCCGAGACCGCCGACGACGCGGGCGTGCAGAGCAGCCCCAGCCCGTCGGTCGAGACCGAGACACCGACGCCCGAGCCGACCCCGGCACCGACCGAGGAATCCAGTGGCGCCTGCGCCACCGGCGACCTGTCGTTCACGGTCACCGAGGAGTCCCAGGCGGGCGGCTACTACCTCGTCACGGCGACGGCCAAGCCCGGTGTGACCTGCACCCTCGCCGGCCGGACGATCGAGGCCGGCTTCGGTTCGAACGTCTCCGGTGACGTGATGCCGAGCGAGCAGGCCGAGGGCGAGCCGATCACGATGACCGGCTCGACCAAGGCGTACGCCGGGGTGAACCCGCACAGCGGACCGCAGGACGGCGGCGTGCAGTTCGAGGAGATCATCGTCTCCGCAGGTGAGGGCGACATGGACCCGGTGTCCCTGAAGCTGCCGAGCACCGCCGAGGTCGATCAGCCGATCGGCACCAACTGGCACACCGACGCGACGAAGGCCGTGCCCTACTCCAGCTGACCCGCCCCGACCGGTTCGGGGACCGCCTCGGGCTCCTGGGCGCGGTCCTCGGCCGCGGTGAGCAGGAAGCGGAGCCGGCTCAGCACCAGGCCCGCGGTGAGGGTGCCGCCGATCACGACGAGCGCCCACAGGTGGCCGAGGCCGCTGCCGATGAGGGCGCCGGCCAGCGCCGGCCCGAGGATCTGACCGAGGGTCAGGGTGAGCCCGAGCGAGGCGTTGTAACGGCCACGCAGGTGATCGGGGGCGATGGTGTTCGCCAGCCCGGTCACGATCGGCGCCCACAACGTCTCGCCGAGGCCGAAGATGGCCAGGCCGATCACGACGGCGGCCACCGCGCCGGCGACGGGCATCAGGTCCGCGGCTGCCAGCACGCTCCAGGCGAGGGACCAGGTCAGCACGGCGCACGCCAGCGCGGTCGTACGCCGCCACCCGGACGTGAGCCGCAGCAGGACGACCTGCCCGCACACGATCACGGCGGCGTTGGCGGCGAAGGCCCAGCCGAGGGCGGTCGCCGGCACGTCGGCCACGTCCACGGCGTAGGCGGTCGCGCCGGCCTCGAGCTGCCCGTAGCCGAAGGTCACCGCGAGCACACCGCAGCCGACCAGGGCCACGGCCCGCCGGTCACGCAGCACCTCGCCCCAGGAGCCGGCGCTCGCGTCGTCCGCATCGTCCTGGGCCGGACGAGCGGGGGAGCGGACCAGGAGCACCAGCACCCCGGCGTACGCGAGATAGGCGACGGCGTCGCACAGGTAGAGGACCTGGAAGGTCTCCGGGCGCTCGACGTCGATGAGGAACGCGCTGACCAGGCCACCCAGGCCGATGCCCGCGTTCAGGCCCAGGAAGGCGAAACCGTAGGCGCGCTCGCGGTCGCCGGCGGGGACCATGGCGGCCAGCATGGTCGTGGTGCCGGGCCACAGGGGAGAGGCGCCCACGACCACGCCGGCCAGCACCGCCATCGTGGGCAGGGTGCCGTCGACGAAGCCGAGGGACCCGATCGAGACCGACTCCACGGCCAGCGCGCCGATCAGGACGGGTCGCGGTCCGAAGCGGTCGAGGAGGGCTCCGACCCCGGGGGCGGAGAGCAGGCCGACCACGCCCATCCAGGCGAACATCCAGCCGGCGGTCGACGACCCGAGGTCCTGGACCTGGGCCATGTAGACGTACAGGAACGGCAGGGTGAGGCCGTTGCCGAGCGAGGCGAAGGCGAAGCCCACGAGCACGCGAGTGGCCTGGCTGGGGGAGTTCGGCACGGGTGTGATCGTCCTCTCTCTGGCCCACCTGTCTGGCGGGAATGCGTTTAGGGTAGCCTCACTTAGGTTCGCCTAACCTAATCACCCCGTGTCGAAGGAGACCAGTGAGCGCACCGCACTTGGAGCATCTGTTCCACCCCGACAATGCTCGTGAGTACACCAGCGGGATCACCGAAGCAATCAGACTGCTCGTCGACCAGCTCGCCACGTGTGATGGCCCCACCACCGGAATCTCGCCCGAGGCGGCCGCTGGACCGGTCGCCGAGATCGACCTGGACACCCCGCTCGTCGACAGCACCGCCGCGCTGGCCGAGATCAGCCGGCTGTGGCTCAAGGACGCGGTCTGGTTCCACGAGCCGTCCTACGCCGCTCACCTCAACTGCCCGGTCGTCATCCCCTCCCTCGTCGGGGAGCTGCTGATCGCGGCCGTCAACACCTCGATGGACACCTTCGACCAGTCCGTGGGCGGCACGTTCATGGAGCGCCGCCTCATCGACTGGACCGCCGCCCGCGCCGGCTACCCGGAGGCGACCCGCGACGGCATCTTCACTTCCGGCGGCAGCCAGTCCAACCTGCAGGCGCTGCTGCTGGCGCGCGGCGAGGCGGAGCGCCGCGGCGTACCTCTGGACCGGCTGCGCTTCCTCACCTCCGCGGACAGCCACTTCTCCATCGCCAAGTCGGCCCGCCTGCTCGGGATGGGCGACGCGGCCGCCATCCCGATCCCGACCGACGCCGAGCACCGGATGGACGTGGCCGCGCTGCGCGAGGCGCTCGACGAGTGCGTCGTCGACGGCCTCGTCCCGGCGGCGGTCGTCGCCACCGCGGGCACCACCGACTTCGGGGTGATCGACCCGCTGCACGCCATCGCCGACGCCTGCCAGGACTTCAACGTCTGGTTCCACGTCGACGCGGCGTACGGCGGCGGGCTGCTCGCCTCGCCGAAGTACCGGCACCTGCTCGACGGTATCGAGCGGTCGAACTCGATCACGATCGACTACCACAAGACCTGGTTCCAGCCCGTGTCCTCCAGCGCTCTGCTGGTCCGCGACCTGGCCACCATGCAGCACGCCTCCTGGTACGCCGACTACCTCAACCCGCGGGAGTCGGAGAACCCCAACCAGGTCGACAAGTCCCTGCAGACCACCCGCCGCTTCGACGCGCTCAAGCTGTGGCTGACGCTGCGCACGATGGGCGCCGACCAGATCGGCGCCTACCTGGAGACCGTGATCGACCTGGCCCGCGAGGTCTACGACATCATCAGCCTGCAGCCGGACATCGAGGTCGTCACCCCCTCGCAGCTCTCCACCGTCGTCTTCCGCTACGTCGACCCGCACCTGGACGAGGACGCGCTTGGCGATCTCAACCGCCGCATCCGCGCGGAGATGTGGAGCGGCGGCCGCGGTGTGGTCGCCGCGACCAAGGTCGGCGGCCGCCAGTTCCTCAAGCTCACCCTGCTCAACCCCAAGGCCACCGTCTCGGACATCCTCGACATCATCGAGCAGGTCCGTGCGCTGGGTCTGTCCTTGGGCCGTCCCGTCGCGGAGGTCGTCCGATGAACGCTCCCCACACGTCAGCCCGCGTCCATGACCTGATCGGTATCGGGCTCGGCCCGTTCAACCTCGGCCTGGCCGCCCTCGCCGACCCGATCGACGAGCTCGACTGCCTCTTCCTCGAGGGCCGGGACCGGTTCGACTGGCACCCCGGCATGATGCTCGACGAGGCGACCCTGCAGGTGCCGTTCCTCGCCGACCTGGTGACGATGGCCGACCCGACCTCGCGGTTCAGCTTCCTCAACTTCCTCAAGCAGACCGGCCGGATCTACCCGTTCTACATCCGCGAGAACTTCCTGCCCCACCGGCGTGAGTACAACCAGTACTGCCAGTGGGTCGCCGAACGGCTCGACTCCATCCGCTTCGGGCAGCACGTCACCTCCGTGGAGCACGACGGCGAGACGTACGTCGTCACCACCGCCTCCGGCGAGACCCACCGGACCAAGCGGCTGGTGCTCGGGACCGGGACGAGCCCGCGTGTCCCCGAGTGCGCGGCCGAGGCCGTGGCGGCCGAGGGGCCGGCGCTGCACAGCTCGGAGTACCTGGCTCGTCGCGACGAGCTCGTGTCTCGGCGCAGCATCACCGTGGTCGGCAGCGGGCAGTCGGCCGCCGAGGTCTACCTCGACCTGCTGAACGCGCAGCCCGACCACGACTACCAGCTGGCCTGGCTGACCCGCAGCCCGCGGTTCTTCTCGATGGAGTACACCAAGCTCACCCTCGAGCTGACCTCGCCGGAGTACTCCGCCTACTTCCAGTCGCTGCCGACCGAGAAGCGCGATCGGCTGCTGAAGTCGCAGCAGAGCCTCTACAAGGGCATCTCGGGCGACACGATCGACGCGATCCACGAGGCGCTCTACACCCGGTCGATCGGTGCTCCCGCCGAGACGACGCTGCTCAGCAACACCGAGGTGCGCGGCGTGACCCGCACCGACGGCGGCTACGACCTCGCGCTCCACCACGTGGAGCAGGAGGAGGACTACGCGATGGAGACCGAGGCGCTGGTCCTCGCGACCGGCTACCGCGCCGGCCTCCCTGCCTTCCTGGAGCCCGTCCGTGACCGTCTTCGTCTCGATGAGCAGGGTCGCTACGCCGCGAGCCCGACCTTCTCGGTCGACACCGCCGACCGCGAGATCTGGGTGCAGAACGGCGAGGAGCACACCCACGGCTTCGTCGCCCCCGACCTCGGCATGGGCGCCTACCGCAGCTCGGTGATCCTCGCCGCCATTCTCGGCCGGGAGCCCTACCCGGTCGAGAAGCGGGTCGCCTTCCAGGAGTTCGGTGTGCCCGACCGATTCAAGATTCAGCCTGGCCAGACGACGGAGGAGAACCGATGAGGATCACGATCGAACCGCTCGAGATCGAGGCCCACCTCGCCACTGTCCACTCCTGGGTGACCCACCCGCGATCGGCGTACTGGATGATGCTCGACGCCACGCTGGAGGACGTCGCCGCGGAGTACGCGCGGATCGCCGGTCACCCGCACCACGACGCCTGGCTCGGCCGGGTCGACGGTGTGCCCGCGTTCCTGGTCGAGACCTACGACCCGGCGCGCAGCGAGCTCGCCGGGATCACCCACCTGCCCGACCTGGCCGACGGCGACCTGGGCATGCACGTCCTGGTCGCGCCGCCAACCGGTGACAGAGTCGGCGAGCCGGTCTCCGGCTACACGACCCGGGTCTTCCGGGCGGTCATGCGGCACTGCTTCGCGGACCCCGGTGTCCGTCGTGTGGTGGTCGAGCCGGACGTACGCAACGAGCCGATCCGCCGCAAGAACACCGAGGCCGGCTTCGTCGAGCTGCGCGAGATCAGCATCGGGGAGAAGACCGCGATGCTCTCGGTCTGCACCCGGGAGATGTACGCTGCCGCCCACCTGCGCCCGGAGAACCTGCGGGTCGCCCACCGGCACCTGGTCGCCAAGGCGATCGCCGAGTTCAGCCACGAGCGGCTGATTGCCCCGGAGGAGACCGAGAGCGGCTGGGAGCTGCAGGGACCGTCCTCGACCTACGCCTTCTCCGCCCGTCGCTTCCTGCTCGACCACTGGGTGGTGGACCCGGACTCGATCGTGCGACGCACGGGGGAGGCACGGGACGTGGACGACGTGGTCGACGCGCAGGCGTTCGTCGCCGAGTTCGCGCCCGACCTGGGCATTCCGGACAAGCTGCTGCCGACCTATCTCGAGGAGCTGGCGGCCACGATCGCCTCGGCCTGCTGGAAGCTCGAGCACCAGACGCTGACCGCCGCCGACCTGGTCGACGCCGACCACCAGAGCGTCGAGGGCGCGATGAGCGAGGGCCACCCGGCCTTCGTCGCCAACAACGGCCGGATCGGCTTCGACATCGACGACCACGCCCGTTGGGCGCCGGAGACGAGCAACGACCTGAGCCTGCTGTGGGTCGCCGTCTCCCGGGACCAGTCCCACCTGGCCCTGGGCCGTGGGGTGGACGAGGACCGTCTCTACGTCGACGAGCTGGGTGAGGCCACGCTGGCCCGGTTCGCGGCGAAGCTGCGCGGGCTGGGCCTCGATCCCGAGGGTTACCGCTACCTGCCGGTCCACCCGTGGCAGTGGCGCCACAAGCTGGCGGTCACCTTCGCGGCCGACGTCGCGGCGCGCCGGATCGTGCTGGTCGGGTCGGGGGAGGACGTCCACCGTCCGCAGCAGTCGATCCGGACGTACTTCAACACCAGCCGTCCCGAGCGGCACTACGTCAAGACCGCGCTGTCGATCCAGAACATGGGCTTCATGCGCGGGCTCTCGCCGGCCTACATGGCCGCGACGCCGGTCATCAACGACTGGGTCGCCGACCTGGTCGAGAGCGACGCGGAGCTGAAGGAGCGCGGGTTCGGCGTACTCCGCGAGCTGGCCTCGATCGGCTGGACCGGCGACATCTTCCACGCCCTGCCGAATCCGTCGCCCTACCGGAAGATGATCGCCGCGCTGTGGCGCGAGTCGCCGGTGCCGCGGCTCTCGGAGGGGGAGCGGTGCGCGACCATGGCGGCGCTGCTCCACCGCGACGCGGCCGGTGCCTCGTACGCGGCCGAGCTGGTCCGTGCCTCCGGCCTGCCGGCCCGGGAGTGGGTGCGCAGCTACCTCGACGCCTACCTGCGGCCGCTGGTGCACTGCCTGCTGGCGTACGACCTGGCGTTCATGCCGCACGGCGAGAACCTGGTGATGGTGCTGCGCGACCACGTCCCGGTGCGGATGTTCATGAAGGACATCGGCGAGGAGGTGGCGGTGATGGGCGACCTGCCGCTCCCCGAGGAGGTCTCCCGGATCCGCGGCTCCTTCCCTGACGACGTCAAGGCGCTCGCGGTCCACACCGACATCTTCGACGGAGTGCTGCGCTACGTCGCCGCGATCCTCGATGATGAGGGCGTGCTGCCGGAGACCGAGTTCTGGGCCGAGGCCCGGGCGTGCATCGTCGACCACGCCGCCGACCACCCCGAGCTGGCCGATGCGGTCGCGCGCTACGACTTCCTGCGTCCGCGGTTCCGCCACTCGTGCCTCAACCGGCTGCAGCTGCGCAACACGCTGCAGATGGTCGACATCACCGACCAGGCCGAGTCGCTCATCTTCGCGGGTACGCTCGCCAACCCGGTCGCATGACACTGTTCAGAGATGAGTGGGGCATCCCGCACATACGGGGTGTCTCGCTGACCGAGGTGGCCCGGCTCCAGGGCCGGGCGACCGCGCGGGACCGCGCCTGGCAGCTCGAGATCGAGCGGCTGCGCGGTGAGGGCCGCACCGCCGAGCTGCTCGGGCCGGCCGGGCTGGAGTGGGACACCTTCGCCCGTCGTGCCCGGATCGCGGCGGTGTCGCAGGTCGCCTACGCGGGGCTCGACGAGGAGACCCAGGAGTTCCTGACGGCGTACGTCGACGGGGTCCGCGCCGGCCTCGCAGAGACCTCCTGCGTCGAGCTCGACGGGCCCGACGGGCTCGGCGCGGCGCCCGGGACCTGGCAGCCGTGGACGCCGCTGGCGGTCTTCTGGGTCCAGCAGATCCTCTTCGGCTCGTTCCCCTCGAAGCTCTTCGGTGCCCGGGCTGCCCGGGTGCTCGGGGCCGAGGCCGAGCTGTTCCGCACCGAAGGCCTCTCCGGCGGCTCCAACGCGTACGCCGTCGGCGGAGGCCGCACCCGCTCCGGGCTGCCGCTGGTCGCCGGTGACCCGCACCGGGTCTTCGAGGCGCCCAACGTCTATCTCCAGGTGCGGCTGGCCTGCATCGACCCCGACGACACCTTCGACGTGGTCGGGATGACCTTCCCCGGCGTCCCCGGCGTGCAGCACTTCGCGCACGCCGGACAGGTCGCGTGGGGGATCACCAACGCGATGGGCGACTACCAGGACCTCTACCGTGTCGACCTGCGGCCGGGCGGTGACGTGGTGCGACGGAGCGTGGAGACGGTGCTCGTCCGCGGAGAGGAGCCGGTCTCGGTCGAGGTCCTCGAGACCGAGCGTGGGCCGGTGGTCCTCGACGATCCTGAGGAGGGCTGGGGTCAGGCGCTGCGTACGCCCGGCCACGAGCTCGGCGACCTCGGCTTCGGCGCGCTGCTGCCGCTGCTGCGGGCCCGCTCGGTCGCCGACGTGGAGGCTGCGGTCGAGAGCTGGGTCGAGCCGGTCAACAACTGGGTGATCGCCGACGCGGCCGGCGACGTCGTCCACACGGTCGGCGGCCGGGTGCCCACCCGTGACGAGGCGGGGGAGTGGACCGGCTGGGTCGACCCGCTCCCGCGGCGTACGGCCTCTTCTGGTGGCGCCGTGGTGACCGCCAACGACCGGTGTATGCCGGAGTTCGACGTGCTCGCGACCGGCTTCGCTCCGCCGTTCCGGGCGCAGCGGATCGGGCAGCTCCTCGACGAGGCCGGACCGCTCGATGCCGAGCAGGCGGTCGCCGTGCTCGCCGACACCATGCAGCGCGCCGGCGAGCCGCTGCTGGCGCTGGTCCCGGCCGATCTCCGGCCACCGTTCCTCGCCGAGTGGGACGGCGCGATGGACGGGTCGCAGGGTGCGGCCTGGTACGCCGCACTGCGCGCCGAGGTGGTCGACCGCATCTGCGCGGCACCCACCCTCGCGCCGCTGCGGGAGCCGTCGGACCACGGACCGCTCTACGAGCCGTGGTTCAGCCTGCCGGCGCGGGTGGCCGGCGCGCTGCACGTCATCCTGGCCGCCGAGAAGCCCTTCGGGCTGGACCCCCGCGAGCTCGTCGCCGAGGCGGCCGAGGCGGTGCGCGAGGCCGAGCCCGCACCGTGGCCGGAGGTCCATCGGTTCTGGCCGCTGCATGCCCTGGAGCAGTTCGAGCTCCCGCACACCCGGACGGCGCCCGCCACTCCGCTCCCTGGCGACACCGACACGGTCCGTTGCAACGCCTGGATCCCGGGGACCACTGTGACCGTACGTGGCTCGGTGGCCCGGTACGCCTGGGACCTCGCCGACCGAGACAACAGCCGCTGGGTCGTACCGCTGGGTGTCAGCGGCGACCCGAACAGTCCCCACCACACCGACCAGCACCACGCCTGGGCCGACGGAGGCGCCGTACGCGTCGTCACCGACTGGTCCCTGCTCACCGAGGAGACGACATGCCCCTGACCATCCGCGACCTGGAGCCTTCGGCCGACATCGACCTGCTGTGCAGCTGGCTGCACGACGACCGGGCCAAGTTCTGGGGCATGGTCGAGAAGCCGCGCGAGGAGATCGAGGAGATCTACACCTGGCTGCAGGAGCAGCCGCACCTGGCGGCGTACATCGTCGAGATCGACAGCGAGCCGGTCGCCCTGTTCCAGACCTGGGACCCCGAGGTCGACGAGCTCGGCACCTTCTACGACCGCCGCCCCGGCGACATCGGTGCGCACCTCTTCCTGGCCGACACCCCGACCCGCAAGGGCAAGACCGAGGGTGTCATGGACTTCTTCATCGAGGAGGTCATCGTCAAGGCCGGTGCCCGCCGCATCGTCGTCGAGCCGGACGCCACCAACGAGGCCTCCCTCGCCCGACTCGACGACTACGGCTTCAAGCGAGGCCCGGTCGTCCAGCTCCCGCACAAGCTCGCCCAGTACGCCTTCCTCGACCTGCCCTGACTCACGACAGCTTCTGGGCGACCTCGTTGAGGTTGTTCCGCAGCTTGGCGCGGTAGGCGTCGTGCTGCTCGGGCAGTCGCGCGTCGCAGAAGGCGGCGAGGTCGGGGCCGGTGACGTCGAGGCGCGGGCTTCCATGCGCTTCCAGTCCTTCTTGTCGCCGATGAGGCGGGTGAGGATGTTGTTCATGGTGGTGCTCCTTCTTCGGTGGTTTCGGGCCCCTTGTTTGGGGCTGTGGAAGAAGCGTGCAGGTCTGACGTAGCGTCAAGGTCAAGCACTGATCCGAAGAAAGTTCCCTCGGCGCTGGGTCAGGCCGCGAGGCGGTGGTCGAGGAGTAGGTCGCGCAGCGCGAACTCTCTCGGAGAGAGCGGTGGCGGATCTGGGCGCCAGGTGTCGGGTGGCGGGCTGGTGTAGACGTGGCCGCTGGGTGTGATGGTGACGATGGAGCCGTCGGGTCCTGGTCTGGCCCGCCAGCCGATCGCTTCCTTGGCTTGGTTGCAGCGTTCGCACAACCCTTGGAGGTTCTCGGCACCGGTAGTGCCGACGTCGGCGAATCGCTCGACGTGGTCGATGTTGCGGATCGGCGCATCACAGCCCACGGTCCGGCAGATCCCCCCGTCACGGGTGGCGACGAACTCCGCGAGCCCGTCAGGGGCTTTGCGGGACCGGGATTCCATCGCCACCAACTGTCCGGCGGGGTCGGTGAACAACCTGCGGACGAATACCTCCGCATCGCTGAGGGCGTCACGCGCCCAGGCGGCGGGGACGGGTCCGTAGCCCTCGACCATCGCGGGCTGGTCGGCGTCGTTGGCCAGTGCGTCGGCCGTCATCACGATCTTGACCTCGATCCGCGGCTTGACCCCGGCCTCACGCCCGGTGACCCGGGCAACCAGGGTGTCGGCCATGACCTGACCCCGCGACCGCTCATCACCAGCAGCCCGGGCAGCGTTGGCGGCCTGATCCAAGGCCGCGAACACCGCGACCCCGTCCTTGACCGGCAACAGGGCACCGAGCCAGGTCATCGTGTCGGGTGCCGGCCGCAGGCTGACCCGTCGGTCCTTGGCCGCGTTGGCGGCTCGGTTGACGACGGATTCCTGGTCGAGGGTGATGGCGAGTTTCTTGGCGGCGTTCTCGAGCTGCCGCAGCCCCATCGCCACCGCCTTCGCGGGCTCACCACCCGGTCCAGGTGCGCAGAGCTCCTAGTCGACAACGCGGCGGTCTTCGAGGGAGAGGCACGCGGTCTCGCGGGCGAGGATGGTGGCCTGCCACTGCGAGAACAGGCCGGCCTTCATCAACCTGAAGGTGTGCGGCATCTCGGTGAGCAGGATCTTCGCCAGCCCGAGCAGCTTGGCTCCCTTCGCGGGGGAGACTCGACGAGCGAGCGCGACCTGCGAGGCCACGCCTTCACCCAGCTTGCGAGTCGGAACCCCAGCCTTGGCCTGCCGCTTGCGGGCGGCTTCCTCCAGACGTACCGCTGCTTCTGCCTGAACCGCCTCGGCTCGGCACTTCACTGTTTCGAGTCGGGTGATCCAGTCGACCAGCTCATGCTCGGACGCACCGGGTGGTGGTCCGTCGAGGAGGCGGTCGATGGTCTCGTACATGCGTCTTATTATATGCGAGACAGCGACACGGCGCGACTCATTTATGCTGGTCAGGCCCATGTTACGCAGTCGGCGAACAGGAATCATGAGTGCTGCGCCACTCTGTCGCCGCCGCCCCGATATAGGCGAAATCTTTCTCGATCGGGTGCCGGGTCAAGGATGGCCGAAGGCCACCGCGAAGCGGCGGGCGAAGCCCGTCCTTGACGCGGTGGCTGATCGAGAAACACTCAAAGCAAGGGTCGGCGGCGAACCCGACAACGAAAACACAGTCGCTCAACCGAGCTTTCCCGAGAAGAGAAATGTGTTGGTCTCGACACGCCTCCGCCTAGCGGCTCCGGCGGCTCGACCAGCGGGGTCGACCAGCGGGGAAGCGGCTCGACCAGCGGGTTCAGGAGTCAGCCACCATCTCGACAAGCCGCCCCATAGCCCCGAGCTCGGCGTCGTGAACCCCCTCGTCAGGAACGATGACGAGCGACCACAACCGACTCCCGACAGCAACATTTCCGACCACGAGATCACCGTCGTCGTGCGACTCGATACACACGAACGCCCGGTCGCCGATCTCGACCGGCGCAGGTGAGGGGATGCAGTCCTCCCGGCTCGCGTCGAGCCCGGCGGAGACAGACGTGTCGACGAGCGTCGTCACGAAGATCGCGCCCCGATCGCTGGTGTAGGTGCAGACGTCCTCGTCAGCGGAACGCGACCACGACCCGGGGATGGCGCTGGCGACCTGCGCAGGCTCGAAGAGACACGGCCCCGATGCCTCGACAGGTGACGAGGCGGAGGGCCTGGGACCAGGGCTGCGTGTCGTCGGCTGGTCCGATCCGCAGCCCGCGAGAGCGGTCGCGGAGAGGGCGGCTGCGACACTGAGCAGCTTCCTCGACACGTACGTCTCCTCAGGGTTTGCGGGGGTTCCGCCAGTTTCGCAGGTCACCCGCGCAAGCCCGCAACCGAGGATCCATCGGGCGCGTCGAGATCGGGAATCGACGCCCGAAGACGGGCGAGCGCGTCGCTGGTCTGGGACTTGACGGTGCCGATGGAGACGCCGAGCGTGGCCGCGGTCTCGCGCTCGGCGAGGTCGTCGTAGTAGCGCAGGACGATGACCGCACGCTGCCGAGGTGCGAGCCGCAGCAGCGCATCCCGAACGGCGACGCCAGAGGTCAGGTCCGGACCGGTCGCCTCCCGCTCGGGGAGGTGTGCGACCACGGTCTCCCGCCACCGGCGGGTGCGCCACCGGGTGGTGGCTTCGCGGGCGAGCACCTTGCGGACGTACGCCTCGGGGTTGTCCTTGATCCTGCCCCACCTCGGCACCACCTTGATGAGGGTCGTCTGGACCAGGTCCTCGGCGTCCGCGGCCTGGCCGGTGAGGAGGAAGGCCGTACGCAGCAGGGCCGGTCGGCGTGCCGCGACGAACTCCTCGAAGCTGTGGCTGTCAGCGTCCCGCACGGCGCCTCCAGGCGAGGATCGCGACCGCAGCGCCGGCGACGATCGCAGCGGCCGTGCCCGTGATCCTCCACGGAGACCAGGGCCGGGGCGGGGCCGGCTGCTCGCGGACCGGCGAGTCGAGGAGGTTGATCGCGAACCGGGCCTCGTCGGCGTTCTGGACGAATGTCGTCGTGGAGCCGTCACGAATGTCCACCGACCGAAGGTCGAGATGAGCTTCGTCGTCGGGGCCTTCGGCGTAGGCGGCGAGGTGGGTCGCGTCCAGCCAGGCAACGATGCCGAGGCTCTGTACGTCGATCGTGCGGGTGGTCCCGTCATCGATGTCGACGAGCTCGACGGTGTCCGGCGCGGAGGATCCGGTGAGGAACGCGACTCTCGTCGCGTCGGGGCTCAGGACGGTGAACATGCTGCCGCTCACCCTCGACGCATCGGAGGTGCGCGTCCTGACCGACGTCGTCGAACCGTCGTTACCGATCAGGGTGCTTGTCCCGCTGCGCCGCTCGGTGTCATCGCTGCCGTCGATGAGCGTCCCGTGGCCGTTCGTGCTGGTCCTTGCGATGTCGACGGACAGAGCGTCGGCCGTGCCGTTGGCCAGGTCATGGACAAAGCTCCGGTTGGGCGTGACGCTGCAGCAGTCCCGCATCTGGCCGTACGCCACGCCCAGATGCTCCGGGTCGAACCAGACGAAGGCCTGGCCGCCGATGCCGTGCTGGGTCCGCTGCACCTGGCGCTCGACCTCGCCGGTGACGGTGTCGTAGACGGCATAGCCGACGATCGGCGGGAAGTCGGAGAATGCACTGCTGCTCGGCACCTTCGGACGTCTCGGGAACGGATCGGGAACCGAGCCGGTGATCCAGTACGCCACGTGTCGGCCGTCGGGCGACAGCGCCGCGTCACGGAGATGCTCCGGATGCGCGTCGGGAAGGTCGAGGAACCGGTAGTCGCCGGCGGTCGCCGAGACTCCGACCAGCCCGAACCCACGATCGGACCAGCCCTTGCGCTCGGTCTGGATCGTCGCGATCAGCACCCCTGGCGGACCCTGCTCGTCGGTCCCCGGGAGATAGGGGCTCGGCGTGAAGATCCGAGCCGGGACGTACGACTTCGTCTCGGTCTCCGCGACCGGCGGCTCGACAGCGCGCTGCTGCCAGGTCACCGAGCCCAGCGCGATCAGCAGCAGGCAGGCGACAGCAGCGATGGCGACGGTGCCGAGACGGCGCGTACGCGCGACGCGGCGGCCGCGCCGCCACAGCTGCCCCGGCGGGGCGCCGCCGGTGGGTGCCTCGCGAGCGAGGTCATCGAGCAGGTCGGTCAGCACATCGGTCTCCCTATCGTCGTCCGATGGCTTACACGTATCGAGCCTCGCCGATGGTTGGGTCCCGATTTGAACAGAATTGACGTGCAGACTTTGCTGGATTGGGCAGAATCACCCGGGTGACCTCTGAGATCAGAGAACGGCTCGCGGGACAGCACGTCCTGCTCACGGGCGTGACCGGCTTCGTCGGGGAGGCGCTGCTGCATCTGCTGCTGACCGAGGTGCCGGACGTACGTCTCAGCGTCCTCGTGCGGCCCAAGGGCTCGACATCGGGTGAGGCGAGGATCGCGAAGCTGCTGGCCAAGCCGATCTTCGAGACGGTCGCCGACGCGGAGGTCAACGTCGTCGAGGGCGACCTCTCCGATCCGCCCCCGCTCCCGGATGATCTCGACGCGGTCGTCCACTCTGCGGGCGACGTCTCGTTCGACCCGCCGGTGGACGAGGGGTTCGTCACCAACGTCGTCGGCGTGCGTGAGCTGCTCAAGCGGGTCGAGGAGACCGGACGCGACATCCACTATCTGCACGTCTCGACCGCGTACGTCTCCGGGCGGCGGAGGGGGCACATCCCCGAGGGTCCCGTGGACCATGCCGTCGACGTGGACGCCGAGCTCGCCTGGGGGCTGGCGCAGCGCGCCGCGGTCGAGGAGCGCTCGCGCAGCGTCGAGGTGATCTCCAGGCTGCGCAAGCAGGCCGAGCGCGAGCACGGCCGCGCCGGCCTGATGACCGCCGCCGCTGCCGCGGAGGAGGCGCGGAAGAAGTGGGTGAAGGAGGAGCTCGTCCGTCTCGGCACCGAGCGGGCGCGCTCGCTGGGCTGGACCGACTGCTACACCTTCACCAAGGCGCTGGGGGAGCGGGTCGTGGAGGCCTATGCCGCAGCCGGCCATCGCGCCACGATCTACCGGCCGGCGATCATCGAGTCGGCTCTCTCCCGCCCGCATCCGGGCTGGATCGAGGGCTTCAAGATGGCCGAGCCGCTGATCCTGGCCTACGGGCGCGGCGAGCTGCCGCTCTTCCCGGCGGCCGCCGACACGGCCATCGACATCGTGCCCGTCGACCATGTGGTCGCCTCCATCGTCGCCTGCCTCGCCCACCCGCCGCAGCACGGCGAGCCCGCCTACTTCCACCTCGCCTCCGGCGACCGCAACCCGGTGACCTTCGGGATGCTCTACGAGGAGGTGCGCGCCTACTTCTCCAAGGAGCCCTTCGCGGCCGGCGACCGCGGGGCCGCGCGGCTGCCGGAGTGGACCTTCCCGGGCGGCGCCTCGGTCGAGCGGATGATGACGACCGGCGAGAAGGTGCACAAGCTCGCCGACACCCTCCTCGGGCTCGCGCCGCGCAGCGACCGCACTCGCGGCTGGGCCCGCGACCTCGACCGGCAGGGTCGCCGGCTGAAGTTCCTGCGGCGCTACCTGGACCTCTACAAGGAGTACGCCCAGGCCGACCTGCGCTTCGTCGACGCCAACACGCTCGCGCTCTACCGGTCGCTGTCGCCGGCCGACCAGGAGACCTTCGCCTTCGACACCGGCGTGATCGACTGGCACGAGTACCTCTACGGCATCCACGTGCCGTCGGTGACCAAGCCGGTCCGTGAGCTCGACGAGCTGCGCAAGCTGCGGAAGAAGCCGGTCCCCGGCCGCCTCCCGAGGGTCAAGGAGGAGCGGGTCGCCGCCTTCTTCGACCTCGACGGCACCCTGATGTCCTCCAACGTGATCGAGACCTACCTCTGGCTGCGCCTCGGCGAGCTGTCGGGCACCAAGAAGGCGGCAGAGATCGCCCGGATGGCCGGCAAGGTGCCCAAGTACGTGTGGGCGGACCGTGCCGAGCGCAGCTCGCTGCTGCGTACGGTCTACAAGGAGTACGCCGGTGCGCGGCTCTCCGAGCTCGACGAGATCGTCGACCAGCACCTGACCACGCACATCCTCGGGCGGCTGGCTCCGGGCGCGGTGCGGCGGATCCGGGAGCACCGTGCCGCGGGGCACGTGACGGTGCTGGTCACCGGCGCGATCCGGCCGCTGACCAGGCCGCTGCGGCCGCTCTTCGACCACATCGAGGCCGCCGACCCGGCCGTCGACGACCGTGGGTTCTGCACCGGCCACCTGGCCGCCTCGCCGCTGGTCGGGGAGTCCCGCGGGGCGTTCGTCCGCGAGTGGTCCCGCCGCGAGGGCATCTCGCCGGCCGACTGCTTCGCCTACGCCGACTCCCACTCCGACCTCCCGCTGCTCGCGGCGGTCGGGCACCCGGTGGCCGTGCGGCCGGACGTACCTCTCTTCCGGCACGCCAAGAAGTCGCACTGGACGATCGTCGACTGGGAGTCCCCGGGACACGCGAGCCGTACGCTCGACCCGGCCGGGCTGCGGCGATGAGGCCGACGAGCTCGATGAGGAGGGGCTGAATGCTCGCGCTCGAGATGTACCGCAGCGTCGCCAAGACGGCGCTGGGTAAGGTCGCCGGAGGCCGGCTGCCGCTGCTGCTGACCGGAGCTGCGGCACCGCTGCGGATGGTGACGCTCGACCCGCCCAAGGTCGACCACGACGGGTGGGCGCGGCTGAAGGTGTCGCTCGCCGGGATCTGCGGGTCCGACCTGGGGATGCTGTCGGGGAAGACCTCCCTCTACTTCCAGCCGCTGGTGAGCCTGCCGTTCGTGCCCGGCCACGAGATCGTCGGCGAGCTGCTCGACCCGTGCGGCGACCTGCCGGCCGGCACCCGCGTGGTCGTCGACCCCGTTCTGACCTGCGCTGCGCGGGGGTTGGAGGCGTGCGAGGCGTGTGCCCGGGGTGAGACCAACCGGTGCTCCCGGATCACCGTCGGCGACATCTCCTCCGGGCTGCAGACCGGGTTCTGCCACGACACCGGCGGCGGCTGGTCGCAGCAGCTCTCGGTGCACCGCTCCCAGCTCCACGTGGTGCCCGACGGCTACTCCGACGAGCAGGCGCTGCTCGCAGAGCCGGTCGCCTGTGCGGTCCACACGGCCCGGCGGGCCGCGATCAAGCCCGGCGACCGCGTGCTCGTCTCGGGCGCCGGCTCGGTCGGGCTGCTGGCCACGCTGGCCCTGCGCGAGCTCACCGACGCCGCCGAGATCCTGGTCGTCGCCAAGCACGCTCACCAGCGGGAGCTGGCGCTCGAGTTCGGCGCCACCGAGGTCGTCGCGCCGGGCGAGACGCTGCGGCGAATCCGCCGTGCGACCAGCGCTTTCATGCTCGAACCCGAGATGCTCTCCTCGCCCTATCTCCTCGGCGGAGTCGACGTGACCGTCGACGCGGTCGGCTCCAAGGAGTCGCTGCAGACCTGCCTGCACGCCACCCGCGCCGGCGGCCGGGTGGTGCTCTCCGGGATGCCTGCCTCGGCCGACCTGTCGGCGGCCTGGTTCCGCGAGCTCGAGGTGGTCGGGACGTACGCCTCCTCCCGAGGCTCAGGCGATTTCGCCACCGCCCTGGACCTGGTCGGCCACGACGCCATGTGCCGCCTCGCCAAGACCGTCGCGCCGTACCCGCTCCACCGCTGGCGCGAGGCCCTCGACCATGCCCACTCAGCCGGTCGGCTCGGCACCGTCAAGGTGGCGTTCGACCCCCGCCGGACCAGTTGAACACAGCCGTCATAGAAGGAGAGTCATCGATGACACGCCCAGGCTTCGTGCTGGAGGTCGACGACCGTACGCCGCCCCTGCTCGTCCACGAGGGGCTCGGGTTCCGGCTGGAGGAGTTCCCGCAGGGCACCCGGGTGGTCTACCCGCCCGAGTCGCTGCCGACGGTGCCGGACGTGGACGAGGCGATCCGGGAGGCCCTGGAGAGGCCGGTCGACTCCGAGCCGCTGCGCGAGCTGATGTTCCCGGGGATGCGGCTGACGATCGCCTTCGACGACCTCTCGCTGCCGCTGCCCACCATGAAAGCGCCCGACATCCGGGGCCGGATCATCGAGCAGGTGCTCACGATCGCGGCCGAGAAGGGCGTCGACGACGTGGAGATCATCGCGGCGCTGGCTCTCCACCGCCGGATGACCGACGCCGAGATGAAGCACATCGTCGGCGAACGGGTCTTCCGCTCCTTCGCCCCGTCCGGGAAGCTCTACAACCACGACGCCGAGGACCGCGCCAACCTCGAGCACCTGGGCGTCACCGAGAAGGGTGAGGACGTCGAGATCAACAGGCGGGCGGCCACCTCCGACCTGCTGATCTACGTCAACGTCAACCTCGTCGCGATGGACGGCGGCCACAAGTCGGTCGGTATCGGGCTGGCGTCCTACAAGTCGATCAAGCACCACCACAACGCCAAGACCATGGTCCACTCCCGGAGCTTCATGGACCACAAGCACTCCGAGATGCACTCCTCGGCCTGGCGGATGGGCCGGCTGATCGGCGAGAACGTCAAGGTCTTCCAGATCGAGACGACGCTGGACAACGAGGTCTTCGGTCGTCCCTACGACACCTTGCTCAAGCGCGAGTGGGAGTGGTCGCTGCGTGACCAGGCCACCGTGCTCGGCCTGCGCCGGGGCCTGGCGGTGGCGCCGCAGAAGATGCGCCACAAGATGTTCCACGACCTGCGATCCAACTACGGGCTGACCGGGATCACCGCCGGCGCCGTGGAGCCGGTCCACGAGCTGACCGTGCAGCGCGTCCACCAGCAGCAGCGGGTCAAGGTCGAGGGTCAGTCCGACGTGATGGTGATGGGGGTGCCCTACCTCGGCCCCTACAACGTCAACTCGACCATGAACCCGATCCTGGCCGCCTGCATGGGCCTGGGCTACTACTTCAACTCCTACCTGCGCCGGCCGGTGGTGCGCGAGGGCGGCGTCGCGATCCTCTACCACCCGCTCGACGAGGGCTTCAACACGCTCACCCACCCCTCCTACGTGGACTTCTACGAGGAGGTTCTGGCCGACACGACCGACCCTGCGTTGATCGGGCCGAAGTTCGAGGAGCAGTTCGCCACGGACCCGTGGTACGTCCACCTCTACCGCACCTCCAACGCCTACCACGGCGTCCACCCGTTCTACATGTGGTACTGGATCGCGCACGCGCTCGACCACCTCGGCGACGTCATCTGGGTCGGCGGGAACCCGAAGGCCGCGGCTCGGATGGGCTTCCGATCCGCGACCACCTTGCGCGATGCCCTGGAGATGGCGAGCTCGACCGTCGGGCCGTCGCCGTCGATCACCTATCTGCGCAACCCACCGCACCTGCTGGCGGACGTCCGATGAGCGCCATCGTCGGTCGAGCCGGATTCGTGAGGAACGAGCGAATCCGTGTCGAGACCAAAACGGTCGGGTCGAGCGCGGAGGGGACTGCGTTGGTTTCGACACGCCTCCGCCTAGCGGCTCCGGCGGCTCAACCAGCGGGGGAGGCACCGCGATGAGCGGCTTCTGGAAAGAGACGGTCCGCGACGTACGCCTGATGAAGCGGGGCTGGCGCTGGGGTCACCGGGCGCAGGTGCCGCGGTCGGCGGAGCCGTTCGTGCCGCCGGCGACGACGACGGTCTTCGACAACGAGTGGTCGCGCAAGCCCGCCGCGCGGGCGGTCCGGGAGGTCGCCCAGGCGGGGCTCGAGGCGGTGTTCCGCTCCCAGGTGAAGACCCAGGTCGAGGGCCTCGACGTGCTCGACCGGCTCGACGGGCCGGTGATCTTCGTGGCCAACCATGCCTCCCACCTCGACACCCCGCTGATCCTGCTGTCGCTGCCGGACGAGTGGCGCAGGCGTACGGCGGTGGCGGCTGCCGCCGACTACTTCTTCGACACCTGGTGGCGGGCGGTCGGGTCGTCGCTCGTCTTCAACACGCTGCCGATCGACCGTCGCGGGGGAGCGCTGTCGACCCAGCCGGGCGAGGTGCTCGCCGAGGGCTGGTCGCTGGTCGTCTTCCCCGAGGGCACCCGGTCCAAGGACGGCACCGTCGGCCGGTTCCGGTCCGGCGCCGCCTACCTGGCCCTGGAGTACGGCGTCCCGGTCGTCCCGATCGCCCACCGTGGCACCTATGCCGCGATGCCGCGGGGCGTGAACTGGCCCGAGAAGGACAGGTCCGGCGGCCGCCGTCAGCTGACCGTACGTTTCGGGGAGCCGCTCCGCCCAGCCGAGGGTGAGTCGGTGCGCGAGTTCGCGCCCCGGATCCGGGCGGCGGTGGCGAGGCTGCTGGATGAGGACGCCACCGACTGGTACGCCTCGATGCGCCGTGCCGCCGAGCGCAGCACTCCCGACCCCGCCGGTGAGGAGATCGCCGAGTGGCGCAAGATCTGGGCGGCCACGGAGTCTCCCGACACCGAGCCGGACAAGATCCGGGCCTGGCGCCGCTGACCCGGCTCAGGACCAGCGCAGCAGCGCCGCGACGGGCGCGTCGCCGAGCAGGCTCGCGGGCAGCACGCACACCTCCGCGTCGGTGAGGACCGCCGCGGCGATGAGCGCCTCGCCGGCCTCGACCGGGCCGTCGACCGGAGCCTCGCCGAAGCTGAGGCCGGGGTGGTCCGCCGGGTCGAGCGTGCGCCCGGCCAGGGCGTCCGGGTCGATCAGCAGCGTCTCGACACGGCCGGTGACGAAGGCGTCGGCGACGTCGCGTACACCGGTGGCCGCGCGGTCGCCACGGCCCCAGGCCTCCTCGAGCCGCCGGACGAGTGCCGTGCGGCGGCGTACGACTCGGTCGAGCAGCGCGCTGCGGATCGCGTCCTCGCGCGCCTCGTCGCCGCCGTCGGCGGCACGCTGCCCGCTTGCCAGCTCGACCACCTCGACCGGAAGGTCGGCGAGGTCGTCGCGCAGCCTGCCCACCGAGGCCGGGTCACCGCCGACGAGCACGAGCTCGTGGCCGTGGTCGCGGATCAGCCGGGTGACCTCCTCGGCCACCTTGTCGGCGTTGTGCCGCCAGACGTTGTCGGTGGTCTGCTGCATGCGGAAGGCCGCCCAGCCGACGTTGTCCTGGACCTTGTGCACGTGCTCGAGCTCGTCGCCCTCGACGGTGGTCGTGCTCGTCGGCCGCGGCATGCCCGAGTCCCACAGCGAGATCTCACCGCCGGTGTGGTCGACCATGACCAGCACGAACGGCATCGAGGCGTCGCGGGCGGCGATCCAGGTGCCGAGGTCGGGCAGCGCGTCCCAGGTCGCGACCTGGTTGGGGACCTCGGCGACGGCCACCTCGTCGTAGGCGACCCCCTCGGGCGTCGCGACGACGACGTGCGCCAGCGGCGCGGGCTGGTGCAGGTTCGTCCCCAGCCGCTCCGAGACCTGTGCCACGACCTCCGGTGGGGCGCCCTGCGCGGAGAGCTCCTCGCAGACGGCGCGGACGCGCAGCTCCTTGGCGTGGGCCGCGTTCTCCGAGTCCTGGCTGACGTCGGCCAGCACGGTGGCGTACGGACCTGGGCGGTTCAACAGAGTGGTGAATCCAGCGGTGTCCATACCGGTGTGGTACCCACCCGAGGGCGATGTCAGACGGGTGGGATCAACCCGCCGCGCAGGTCACCTCGGTGACCCGCCACTCCTCGTCCTTGCCCTCCCCGGAACGGGTCACGACCAGGGTGAACACAGACTGGCCGCCGTCGGGGGTCAGCTCCACGGTGGCACCGGTCTCGGTGAGGTCGGTGGAGGTGATGCGTACCTTCTCCAGATGGCCGCGCGCATCAGCCGTCTTCTCGGTCGGCGGGGTCTGGACCGAGGGGCAGGCCCGGGCCCACTGGGCGACCAGCTCCGGCTTCGCCTCGACCGTGGTCCAGCTCGTCGTCCGCGCGAACCTGCTGGCGGCCGTCTCCGCCTGCTCGGTGGCGTGCTCGCGGAAGCGGGAGCGCGAGTAGCCGTAGCCCGCCACGGAGATCAGCACCCCGACCAGCAGCAGCACACCCACCTTGAGCGCGATCTCGCGCCACTCCCCGTTCTGCACGGGACGTTCCTACCACCACCGGCCACCGGACCCGAACCGGCTCGCGGATGAGAGAGCTCTCATGGTCGTCTCACGATCACCTCACCGCGAGTCGACATGGTTCTTCCATGGCGCCGGGAACACCCGGGGCAGAACCGAGAGGAAGAACCATGAAGAAGCTCCCGATGCTGCTGGCGACCGGACTGGTCGGTGTGGTCGCGGCCGGTGCGGTCACGTTCCAGAGCGCAGCCGCTGACGACGACTACGCCAAGCGCGAGGAGAAGTCGAACACGCAGGTCACCACCGTCGACGACGTGGACGACGACGACATCGACGACGCGGACGACGTCACCCGCGACGGTGCCGACGACGACGCGACCAACGGCACCGGGGTCACCCGGGCTACCAAGGACGCGACCCGCGACAACACCCGCGACAACACCCGCGACAACACCCGCGACAACACCAAGGACGACGCCGACACCAGGTCTGAGGACTGAGTCCGACGATGACCGACACCTGGGGCATCGTCCAGGGTGACGCCATCACCCCCGAGCTGACCGCGATGCGGCTGCTCGGGGGCGGCTCGTCGTACGAGGCGTTCCTGGCCTTCGACGAGGTCACCTACGGTCCGGTCGTGGCCAAGGTGCTGCGGCCGAACCTGATCCGCAGCGACACCAGCCGCAACGCGCTGCGGCGCGAGACCGACGCGCTGACGAAGCTGAAGCATCCCGTCCTCGTCCGCGGCCTGCGCGAGGACCTCGACGGCGAGCGCCCGTACGTGGTGATGGAGCACGTCGAGGGTCCACGGCTCTCGACCCTGATCCGCCGTCACGGCCGCCTTCCGGAGCAGCAGTACCTGCCGCTGGCGCTCGACCTCGCCTCCGCGCTGCACTACCTGCGCCGCTCCGGCTGGGTGCACCTCGACATCAAGCCGAGCAACCTGATCATGGGCTCACCGGCCCGGCTGATCGACCTCTCGGTCGCCCGGCCGGTGGCCGCCGCGGCGGCGCTGCGCCACGAGATCGGCACCGACGCCTACATGGCGCCCGAGCAGTGCCTCCCCGGCGAGCGCGGCGAGGTCGGCCCGGCCAGCGACGTCTGGGCGCTCGGCGCGACCCTCTTCCACGCCGTCACCGGCGAACGGCCGTTCCCCCATGGCGACCCTTCTGCCGTCGACCGCACGGAGCGCTACCCGCAGCTCGTCTCCCGCCCCGGCGCCCTCCCCAGACGTACGCCGCCCGAGATCGTCAAGGTCATCGAGGCGTGCCTGGCCCCGGATGCCGGTGACCGGCCCGCGCCGGCCGAGATCGCCGAGACCGTCTCGCCCGCGCTGGAGCGTCTCCCGCGCGCCTCGCTGGGCGGCCTGCGGCTCGGCTGATTTCTCGGGTTGATCCCGCGCTGATCCCGGGAGGGCCCGGGTCAGGGCTGGAAGCGGTAACCCATACCGCGGACGGTCTCGACCCGGGCCGTTCCCAGCTTCTTGCGCAGGTAGCCGACGTAGACGTCGACGACGTTGGAGCCGGGGTCGAAGTCCATGCCCCAGGCGAGGTCGAGAAGCTGCGCCCGGGAGAGCACCTGGCCAGGATGCCGTAGCAGCACCTCCGCCAGCGCGAACTCGCGCGCCGAGAGGTCGGTCTCGCGCCCGTCGACCCGCAGCCGCCGCGTACGCAGGTCCAGCGCGACCGACCCGGAGCGGAGCTCGCCCACCTCGGCGTCGGTGTTGTCCTGCTGCCGCAGGCGTACGTTGATCCGGGCCCGCAGCTCGGCGAACCGGAACGGCTTGGCCAGGTAGTCGTCGGCGCCGCCCTCGAGTGCCGAGACGGTGTCGTGGACCGAGTCGCGGGCGGTCAGCACCACGACCGGCATTCGGGAGCCCTGGGCGCGCAGCTGGTCGAGCACTTCGAAGCCGTCGATGGTCGGGAGCCCGATGTCGAGCACCATCAGGTCGAAGGCGCCGCTGAGCGCCTCCTCGAGCCCTTCGAGGCCGTCGGCGACGGTGGTCGTCTGGTGGCCGTCGGCGCTGAGACCCTTGGCGAGGAAGGCCGCGATGCGGTCCTCGTCCTCGACGATCAGGATGCGGGCCATGCCTCTCCTTCGTGTGGGTCGCGGCGTGCGGGCAGGGTGATCGTGAAGCGGGCGCCGGGCGGCGTGGCGTCCTCGACGCCGACGGTGCCGCCGTGGGCGGTGGCGATGGCGGAGACGATGGCCAGCCCGAGGCCGAGCCCCGGCCGGTCGCCCGAGCCGGTCTCGGAGCCGCGGGCGAACCTCTCGAAGATCCGCTCCCGGTCCTCAGCGGGCACTCCGGGCCCGGTGTCGCGTACCCACAGCCGCAGGGTGCCGCCGACCTCCGCCGAGCCGACCGCGATCCGGTCGCCGGGGGCGGTGTGGCCGACGGCGTTGTCGCACAGCTGCAGCATCGCCTGGGTGACGCGCTGCGGGTCCAGGCGCCAGGTGCCCGGCGTGGCCGCATCGAGGTGCCAGTCGCGGTCGGCGAGCGCGCTGGCCTTGGCGAGGATGTCCTCGGTGAGGGTGTCGACGTCGACCTCCTCGAGGGTGAGGAAGTCGGGCCGGTCGTGCTTGGCCAGCAGGATCAGGTCGCCGACCAGCCGGCTCATCCGGTCGACCTCGTCGAGCGCCAGCCGCCGGGTCTGCTCGACCTCGGCCGGGTCGGACTCGTCGAGGAGCTCGAGGTGGCCGCCGATGATCGTCAGCGGCGTACGCAGCTCGTGACCGGCGTCGTCGAGGAACTGCCGCTGGTCGGAGAACGCCTGCTCCAGGCGGGCCAGCATGTCGTTGAAGTTCCTGGTCAGGGCCGAGATGTCGTCGTTGCCCGACTCGGGCAGGCGGGCGGAGAGGTCGGTGGCGCTCACCGCGCCGGTGGCGTGCCGAAGCCTGGTCAGTGGGGCGAGCAGACGTCCGGACTGCCAGGCGGCGACCAGGGTGACGAGCAGGGCGAGGAGGCCGGCCACGATCGTGTACGTGCGCATGGTGCTGCGCAGCTCGGCGCGGTCCTCGTCGAGATAGGAGACGACCAGCAGGGCGCCCTCGACCGTGCCCCGGGCGGTGTCCTGCCGCACCGGCTGGCTGGTGATGCGTAGCTCTCCGGCGGCGGTGTCGAGGTAGGTCGTGCCGCCGTCGACGGCCAGCCTCTCGACAGCGGCACGGAACTGGGTCGAGTCGACCAGCGGGTCCTTGGGGAAGTGTGCGCGCGGCTTGCCGTCGACCCACGCGACGAGGAGCTCGTCGTCGTCGGGGACGTTGCGGCGCAGGAAGGTGACCAGCAGGCCCTCCACCTCGAACGGGGCACCGGTCTCGGGGTTGACGCCCTCCTCGCGCAGCCGGGCGAACTCGTCGAGCTCCTGCTCCGTCTCCCGCGTGGTCGCAGCATCGACCCGGTTGAGCTCGACCGCGTAGACGATGAGACCCGCACCGGCCAGGGCGAGGGTGACGAGAAGGGCGACGGAGGCGGTGATCCGGGCGCGTACGGACAGTCCCCGGTGGCGTGGGTCAGTCGTCGTCATGGCGGTCGTCGCGGTCATCGTCGTCATCATCGTCGTCGACGGGACCGGGGGTGACGACCGGGACACGCGAGGGATCCGTGCTCGGAGACGATCCGGTGCTCGGCGAGGACGGCGAGGCCGACTGCGAGGGCAGCACGACCGGCTCGCGCGGCGGCGGGTCGTTCTCGGAGACTCCTGCGAAGGAGCCGGCCAGGTAGACGCCGACGGCCACCAGGACGACCAGCGGGAGGACGAGTTTCAGGGTGCGGGACATGACCCTCCGATAGTGCCTGACCACCTGTCCGAAGTGGGGGTCCATGAGAGACCTCTCATCGATACAGTGATCCGGGTCACCACTTGCACCTGGAGGTAACGCCCGTGTTCGTCCCGTTCAGCGTCAACGACTTCATCGACCGTGCCGCATCCGTCTACGGCGAGCGGGTGGGCATCATCGACGAACCCGACCAGCCGGCGGCCCCGCTGGGGGAGGTGACGTACGCCGAGATGAAGTCGCTCGCCAAGCGGATGGTGGCGAAGCTGGACGAGCTCGGCGTCGGGGTCGGCGAGCGGGTCGCGATCGTCTCCCACAACTCGGCGCGGCTGCTGACCGCGTTCTACGGCGTCTCCGGCTACGGCCGCATCTTGGTGCCCGTCAACTTCCGGCTCCGTCCCGACGAGGTCTCCTACATCGTGGAGCAGTCGGGTGCCTCGGTGCTGTGGGTCGACCCGGAGATCGACGAGGCACTGAAGGACGTGACGGCCAAGCACCGCTTCGTGCTCGGCGACGACGCCAACCTCTACGCCGCCGACGGCGTCGAGCCGAAGCCGTGGGAACCCGACGAGAACGCGACGGCCACGATCAACTACACCTCCGGCACCACCGCCCGGCCCAAGGGCGTGCAGATCACCCACCGCAACATCTGGACCAACGCGCTGACCTTCGGGCTCCACGCCGGGCTGAGCGACCGTGACGTCTACCTGCACACGCTGCCGATGTTCCACGCCAACGGCTGGGGGATGCCGTTCGCCGCGACCGGCCTCGGCATCACGCAGGTGGTGCTGCGCAAGGTCGACGGGATGGAGATCCTCCGCCGCGTACGCGACCACGGGGTCACGTACATGTGCGCCGCGCCCGCGGTGGCGGCCGCCGTGCTCGACGCGATCCCGGAGTGGACGAAGACCGAGGGCGAGATCCCGGGCCGCGACCGGGTGCGGATCATCATGGCCGGCGCTCCGCCGCCGACGAAGACGGTCGTCCGCGTCCAGGAGGAGCTCGGCTGGGAGTTCATCCAGATCTACGGCCTCACCGAGACCTCGCCGCTGCTGACCATCAACCGCACCCGCGCGGAGTGGGACGACCTCGACCCGATGGAGCGCGCCGCGAAGCTGACCCGCGCCGGCGCGCCCGCGATCGGGGTGAGCCTCGACATCTCGCCCGACAAGGAGGTCCTGGCGCGTTCCAACGTGGTGCTCGAGGGATACTGGGAGAAGCCGGAGGAGACCGAGAAGGCGCTGGCCGACGGCTGGTTCCACACCGGCGACGGCGGCAGCGTCGGCGACGACGGCTACCTCACCATCTCCGACCGCATCAAGGACGTCATCATCACCGGTGGCGAGAACGTCTCCTCCGCCGAGGTCGAGGACGTCCTCTTCCTGCACCCTTCGGTCGCCGAGGTGGCCGTCATCGGCATCCCCAGCGAGAAGTGGGGCGAGACCATCCTCGCCCTCGTCGTCCTCGCGCCCGGGACCGAGGCGACCCAGGAGGAGCTCATCGCCTGGTGCAAGGAGCGGGCCGCCGGCTACAAGGCCCCCACGGTCGTCGAGTTCCGCGACTCCCTGGCCCGCACGGCCACGGGGAAGCTGCAGAAGTTCAAGCTCCGCGAGCCCTACTGGGGCGACCGCGAGCGCAAGGTCAACTGACCGCCGACCCGGCGCATCTGTCCCAGAAATCCACGCCGAGTCGGCGCAACTGTCTCGGATATTCGGGGTGAGTCGGCGCATCTGTCCCGCGAACGTGGGACAGTCGCGCCGACTCGGCGGGTTCCGGCGGGACACATGCGCCGAGTCGGCGGGATCTGGCGGGACAGTTGCGCCGCCCACAGTCGGGCAGACCAGCGAGAGCGTCGCGAGAAGCCGCGTGTAAGCCTTGAGCCCGAAGATGATCAAGGCAACGAGTCTTGCACGCGGTCAGCGCCGGTGGACCTCGCGGCCGTCGGCGTACGTGTGGGTGACCTGGGTCCGCCCGAGGACGGTGGTGTCCTGGACGAGGATGTCGTGGTCGACCACGACCAGGTCGGCGGCGTACCCGGTCTCGATCCGACCGGTGGAGTCCTCGAGGCGGTTGAGGAAGGCGGTGCCGGTGGTGTAGCCGGCGAGGGCCTCGGTGACCGACAGCGCCTCGTCGGGAAGCAGCGGGGCGGCGTCGGCGGGCTGGTCGGGGGAGCGGCGGTTGACCGCGACGTGCATGCCGAGCAGGGGCGCCGGGTCGGAGACGGGCCAGTCGCTGCCGCATGCGATCCGGGCACCCGTACGCAGCAGCGACCCGAACACGTACTGCTGCTCGCGCGCGGCCGGTGCCAGGAACGGCAGGGTCAGGACCTCCACCGCCTCGTCGCGGCAGGCCCACAGCGGCTGGATGTTGGCGGTGACCTCGAGCTCGGCGAAGCGGGGGACGTCGGCGGCGTCGACGACCTGGACGTGGGCCAGATGATGCCGCAGGCCGCTGGGTCCGTTGGCCGCCCGCGCGTGGGCGACCGCGTCGAGGCTGTCGCGCACCGCCCGGTCGCCGAGGGCGTGGATGTGCGCCTGGAACCCGGCCGCGTCCAGCGCCGCGACGTACGCCGCCAGCGCATCGGCCGGGATGAAGGAGAGCCCGCGGTTGTCGGTGAGATGGCCGTGGGCGTCGCGGTAGGGATCGAGCATGGCGGCCGTGTGGGTCTCGCAGACCCCGTCCTGCATCAGCTTCACGCTGCTCGCGTCAAGCCCTGCCTGAGCGGCCAGAGAGCGCCGCTCGATGAGCGAGGGCAGCTGCTCCAGGCCACGGTCGCGGTCCCACCACTGGGCGAGGACGACCTTCGCGGTGAGCGCGCCGGAGTCGTGGGCGGCGACGTAGGTCGGCAGCGAGTCGGGCATCCCGAGACCGGTGCCGACGAGCGCGTCCTGCCAGCCGACGATCCCGACGGAGTGCAGATGGCGCTGCGCGGTCAGCAGCGCCTCCATCAGATCGTGGGAGGTCGGGGCGGGGACCAGCGAGCCGACCAGCGCCATCGCACCCTCGTGCAGTGCGCCCGTGGGCCGGCCGGAGGCGTCGCGCTCGATCCGCCCGTCGGCCGGGTCGGGCGTGCGGGCGTCGATCCCGGCGATCTCGAGCGCGCGGCTGTTCACCCAGGCCGAGTGGTGGTCGCGGTTGGGCAGGAAGACCGGCCGGTCGGGGAGCAGCTGATCGAGAGGCGAAGCGCTGGGCACGCCTCCGGGGAAGGAGTCCATCGACCAGCCGCCGCCGGTGATCCAGGCCGGTGAGGGGTTCGCAGCGGCGTAGGAGCCGATGGCGTCCAGATATTCCTCGAGCGTGGACAGCCCGGTCAGGTCGCACTGGTTCATCTCCAGCCCGGCCTGGACCGGGTGCACGTGCGAGTCGTGGAAGGCGGGCAGCACCCAGCGGCCGTCGAGGTCCTCGACGACGGTCCGAGGCCCGACCAGCGCATCGGCAGACGCCCCGATCGCCGCGATCCGGCCGTCGCGGACGGCGAGAGCCGCATCCTCCCACCGCCCTTCGCGCAGCACCCGGCCACCGCGGAGCACCAGCTCCGCCGGATCGGGGCGACCACCCATCAGGCCACGGCCATCGTGTCGGTGACCGAGGAGCCCGAGCGCTTGAGCACCCGCGCCACCAGGCCGAGGACCAGGAGCGTGAAGACCAGCAGGATGGTGGAGACCGCGGCGATCTCGGGCTTGAGACCGGAGCGGACCGAGGAGAGCACGTAGACGGGCCACGAGGTCGTGCCGGAGACGTTGATGAACGAGGAGATCACCGTGTTGTCGAGGCTGAGCGTGAAGGCGAGCAGCCCGCCGGCCAGGACCGCCGGGCCGACCAGGGGCAGCGTGACCTTGAAGAACGTCGCCACCGGCCGGGCGTAGAGGTCTGCCGACGCCTCCTCCAGCGACGCGTCCAGCCCGACCAGGCGGGCCCGGACGATGTAGGTGACCACCGCGGTCGCGAAGAGCGAGTGACCGATCACGAGGCGTACGTAGCCGTTGTTGAACGGCAGCAGCGACCAGTCCTGCCCGAGCGTCACGAACCAGGGGAGCAGCGCGATGCCGTCCACGATCTCGGGGGTCACCGAGACCAGCAGCAACAGCAGCGTGAACGGCCCCGTCCAGCGGCCCGGGAACCGGGCCATCGCCATCCCGGCCAGGGTGCCGAGCGCGCTCGCCAGGAGGGCGGCGATCACGGCGGTCTGGAGCGAGACGGCGACGGTGTGGCGTACGGTCGGCCGCTCGACGATCGCCGTGAAGGGCTCGAGGCTGAAGCCGTCCCAGGCGGTGAGCAGGCGGCCGCCGTTGAAGGAGTAGATGGCGATCACGATGATCGGGGCGAACAGGAAGACGAAGACCAGCGTGGTCCACACGCCGAGCGCGATGTTGGTGCCGGAGGGTCTGCTCATGCCGTCGCCACCTTCTTCGTTCCGATGCTCTTCGTTCCGATGACCAGCCTGCTCCGCCGCCCCACGAGCCATCCCACACCCCACAGCAGCGCGATGGCGAGCACGACGACGAGCATGGTGAGCAGGATGAGCACGACCGCCATCGCCGAGCCCAGCGCCCAGTTCTGCGCGGTCAGGAACTGGCTGGCGATCAGCGAGCCGACCATGGTGCCCTTGGCGCCGCCGAGGACGGCCGGGGTGACGTAGTCGCCCATCATCGGGATGAAGACCAGGATGACACCGGCGATGATGCCCGGTCGCGCCAACGGCAGGGTGACCTGGAAGAACGTCCGCACCCTGCCCGCGCCGAGGTCCTTGGACGCTTCACCGAGCGCGCTGTCGACACGGTCGAAGGCGACGTACAACGGCAGGATCATCAGCGGCAGGTAGTTGTAGATCAGGCCGAGCAGCACCGCGCCGCGGGTGTTGAGCAGCGCATGCGGGTCGGAGACCAGGCCGACGTCGGTCAGGAACCCGGCGAGGGCGCCCTCCGAGGACAGGATCACCTTCCAGCCGATCGTGCGGATCAGGAACGAGGTCCAGTAGGGCACCATCACCAGTGCGACCAGCAGCCCGCGCCGGTGCGCGGGGACCTTCAGCGCCATGAAGTACGCCGCCGGCAGCGCGATCAGCAGACACGCGATCGTCCCCGTCACGCTCATCCACAGCGTCGCCCGGAAGATCGTGAAGAAGGTCGGGCTGAACGCCTCGGCGTAGCGGTCCAGCGACATCACCGCGTTGCTGTGGGTGCCGAACATCCCGGGCTTCTCGCCGAGGCTGAACCACGCGATCTGCAGGAACGGCACGACGAAGAAGACCGTCAGCCACACCCACGCGGGGACGGCGAGGACGAACCCGGGAAGCCTGCTGGACGCGCTCCTAGGCACTGGCGGCGGCCTTCAGCTTGTCGTAGACCTCCGTACGCCGGTCCTGGGCCTCGTTGACCGCGCCGTTCTTCATGGTGGCGAGCTGCTCGTCGGTGAAGAAGATCATCTCGGGCAGCTCGACCTTGCGCTCCTTGGCCATCTCCTCGATGCCCTGGATGCCGGTGTTGTAGCCGATGTAGTCCATCTCCAGGAACGAGTTCTCCGGCTCCAGCACGTAGTCGATGAACGCGTGGGCAGCCTCGGGGTGGGGTGCGCCGGTCGGGATGCACCAGTTGTCCATCCACAGCTCGGTCGTCGGCCCAGGCAGGACCCACTTCCAGCGGTCGGGCTGCTTGTGCTCGAGGATGCCGAGTCGCGAGTCGCCGTTCCAGTTCTGCATCAGCGCGAACGTGTTCTGCTGCATCGCGCCGGTGGCCGGGTAGGAGTCGAAGCCGGCGATGTGCGGCGCCCACTTCTCGACCGCCTCGGCCTCGTAGGCGTCGTAGTCGGCCATGTCCTCGGTGTTCCAGTCGATGTCGTTGGCCCAGAAGTAGAGGCCGGCGACACCCTGCGGGTCGTCGAGCAGCGAGGTCTTGCCCGAGGCCTCGTTCTGCATCGCGTCGATGAAGTCGTTCCAGGTGACGAGGTCGCGCTTGATCACCGTGGTGTCGTAGACGAACCCGGTGGTGCCCCAGCACTTGCACACCGAGTACTCGTTCTCCGGGTCCCAGTCCTGGCCGAGGAACTGCGGGTCGACCTTCGCCATGTTGGGGATCAGGTCCTTGTTGAACGGGACGATGATGTCGTTCTCGATCAGCTGCGGGATGTAGACCCCGGTCGGCACGACGATGTCGTAGCCGCTGGTGCCCTTGGCCGCGACCAGCTTCGAGATCAGCTCCTCGTTGGAGCCGTAGGAGTCGAGGGTGACCTTCGGGCCGGTCTTTCCGAAGGCGTCGATCACCTCGGGGGAGTCGTAGTCGCCCCAGGTGTAGATCGACAGCGACTTCTCCACCGGGCCGCCGGTCGCGCCCGCGCCCGGCTCGACCGCGCTGGACTCGCCACCGCCGCCGCCCGAGCCACAGGCGCTGAGCGCGGCCGACGCACCGGCGAGCGCCGCCAGGCTCAGGAAGTGACGCCGCGAGAGCTCCTGGCGGATCGCTCGCGCGCCCGCATGGCTGGCCAGGATGCGTACGTTGTTGTCTCTGCTCACTGTGGGCTCCTAGCGGTGCTGGGGTCGGACGGGGTATCGAGGGGGAAGAGGCGTACGTCCTCGGCGGCCCAGCCGCAGAGGACCGCGTCGCCGGGGGAGAGCCGGACGGCACCGTGGGTGGGGCGGCGGATCAGCAGGCTGACCTCGTCGGTGACCTTGACCAGGTACTGGATCACCTCGCCCAGCAGGGAGACCTGGAGGACCTCCCCGGCGACGGTGTTGAGTGCTTCGGCCCGGGTCCCGGGCTCGATCGAGATCACCTCGGGGCGGATCGCGGCCTGGTGGGGCTCCCCGGGCTTGCCGTCGGGCTTGGCGGGACCCTCGACGACGACGAAGGGGGTCTCGACGGTGGTGCCGTCGGCGCTGACCTCGCCGTGCAGGAAGTTCTGCTGGCCGACGAACCCGGCGACGTACGCACTGGCGGGCTGGTTGTATACGGTGTCGGCGTCGGCGAGCTGCTCGATCCGGCCGGCCCGCATGATCGCGATCCGGTCGCTCATCGCGAGCGCCTCGCCCTGGTCGTGGGTGACGAAGACGAAGGTGATCCCCAGGCGGGACTGGAGCAGCTTGAGCTCGAGCTGCATCTCCTCGCGCAGCTGGCGGTCCAGGGCGCCCAGGGGCTCGTCGAGGAGGAGGACGCTGGGGCGGTTGACCAGCGCCCGGGCGAGCGCGACGCGCTGCTGCTGGCCACCGGAGAGCTGGGTCGGCGAGCGGTCGGCGAAGTCGAGCATCCGCACCATCCGCAGCGCCTCGACGACCCGCTCGCGGATCTCCGCCTTGGGGGTCTTGCGCTGCTGCAGGCCGTAGGCGACGTTCTCCGCGACCGACTTGTGGGGAAATAGCGCGTACGCCTGGAAGACCGTGTTCACGTCGCGCTGGTAGGGCGCGAGCCGGACGACGTCCTTGCCGCCGATCACGATGCTGCCAGCGTCGGGTTTCTCGAAGCCTGCGATCATCCGCAGGGTGGTGGTCTTGCCGCAGCCCGAGGGGCCGAGCAGGGAGATGAACTCGCCGGCCCGGATCTCCAGGTCCAGGCCGTCGACCGCCGTGGCCTGGCCGTAGGTCTTGGTCAGGCCGCTGATGGTCACCGAGCCGGAGGGTGGGTCCGGGGTAGCTGTCGTGGTCATCGCTGCTCCAGTCGATTGTTCACTTAGCGCTGCATTCCACCACAAGATCCGGGGAAAAGTACGGAATCGGTTGTAAAAGAACGGTTACGAACTGGATTCCGTGCCGGGCCTCGGCGGTGGCTGCGGCCTCGGTGAAGGCATCTAGGGTTACACCATGCCGACCACTCCGACCCCGCCGAC
Source organism: Nocardioides turkmenicus (assembly GCF_011045035.1). GTDB lineage: Bacteria > Actinomycetota > Actinomycetes > Propionibacteriales > Nocardioidaceae > Nocardioides > Nocardioides turkmenicus. The sequence continues at coordinate 112,386 of NZ_JAALAA010000011.1, read as the reverse complement.
ACTGTCTGACGTCACCTCGTTGCTGGACGACTGGTATCCGCCAGCCACCGCCGACGACTGGGACGCCGTCGGGCTGGTCTGGGGCGAGCCCTCGCAGCCGGTCTCGAAGGTGCTCCTCGCCGTCGACCCGACCCTCCCGGTCGCCGAGGAAGCAGCCGCGTGGGGTGCGGACCTGGTCGTGGTCCATCATCCGCTCTTCCTCAAGGGGGTGCACGGCTTCGCGGCGACGACCCCGAAGGGACGCACGCTCTCGACGCTCGTCTCCGCTCGGTGCGCGCTGCTCACCGCCCACACCAACGCCGACCAGGCGATCGGTGGTGTCTCGGAGTCGCTGGCTCTCGCGCTCGGGCTGAGCTCGCTGCGGCCGCTGGTGCCGGGGCTGACTCCCGAGGTCGGCACGGGCCGCGCCGGGACCGTGGAGCCGACCACGCTGGGCGCCTTCGCCGAGTCGGTCGCCGCGGCGCTGCCGGCGACCGCGGCCGGGATCCGGGTCGCCGGTGACCTCGACCGCCAGGTGTCCTCGGTGGCACTGTGCGGCGGCGCGGGCGACTTCCTGCTCGACCAGGTGACTGCGTACGACGTCTATGTCACCAGCGATCTGCGCCACCATCCGGCCTCGGAGTTCCTCGAGAAGGGCGGTGCGCTGATCGACATCCCGCACTGGGCCGCCGAGTGGACCTGGTTGCCGGTGCTGGCGAGGCGACTTCGGGAGGCATTCGGGGATACGGTGGACACCCGGGTCTCGGAGATCGTCACCGACCCGTGGACTTTGCGATTGTGAATAGCTGAGGAGAATCCGCTGAAAGCCGACCCGTTCGCCCAGGTGAAGCTGCTCGACGTCTGTGAGCTGGACTCGCGTGCGCTCCAGCTGCGCCACCGCCGTGCGCATCTGCCGCAGGCCGCCGTCGTGGCGGAGCTGCAGGCATCGAAGAAGACCACCGACGATGCCGTACGCGACGCCCGGGTCACCCGCGACGACCTCGAGCGGGTGCAGAAGAAGGCCGACGCCGACGTCGAGGCGGTCAAGACCCGCCGTCGGCGCGACCAGGAGCGGATGGACTCCGGGGCGATCAGCAGCGCCAAGGACCTCGAGCGCATGCAGCACGAGCTCGCCACCCTCGACCGCCGGATCTCGGTGCTCGAGGACGAGGAGCTCGAGGTCATGGAGCAGCTCGAGGAGGCTCAGGCGACCGTGACCCGGCTCGAGGCCGAGCTCGCCGAGGTCACCGAGAAGCTGGCGGTCGCGGTCGACTCGGTGGACGTCGAGACCTCGAAGATCGACGCCGAGCTCGCCGCAGTGGCCGAGGAGCGTGCGCCCGCCCTCGAAGGCATCCCCGCCGACCTGCTCGCCCTCTACGACCGGCTGAGCGCCAAGCTCGGCGTCGGTGCGGCCGAGCTGCGCGCGCGTCGCTGCGGCGGCTGCAACCTCCAGCTCGACCCGGCCGAGATCTCCCGCATCCGTGGCCTCGCCGCCGACGAGGTCGTCCGCTGCGAGGAGTGCTCCCGCATCCTGGTCCGCACCGCCGAGTCGGGCTTGTGAGCGAGAAACCCGCCCGCGGCTGGGGAGCCGGCGCCGAGGCGACCACGCTCGTCCTGGTGCGCCACGGCGTCACCAAGCACACCGCCTCGAAGGCGTTCTCCGGCGGGCTCGGCGGCGACAACCCGCCGCTGACCCAGGAGGGCCGCGAGCAGGTGCTGCTCACCGCCGAGTGGCTCAAGCCGCTCACTCCCGCGGTCGACGCCGTGGTCACCTCGCCCGTCCTGCGGGCCGCCGAGACCGGTGAGATCCTCGCCGGCACGCTCGGTGCCCGGCTGGTCGAGGAGCCCGGGTTCGCGGAGATCGAGTTCGGCAAGTGGGAGGGGCTCACCTTCGCCGAGGTCGCCCAGCAGTACCCCGTCGAGATGAAGGCATGGATGGGCGCGACCGAGGTCGCGCCGCCCGGCGGCGAGTCCTTCGACGCCGCCCAGGTCCGGGTGCTCGACGGGCTCTCCCGCGTCCTCGAGGAGCACGCGGGCAAGACCGTCGTGATCACCTCGCACGTCTCGCCGATCAAGCTGATCGTCGCCCACGCCCTCGGCACCCCGATCGGCGGCGTCTTCAACATGGAGCTCTCGCCCGCCTCGGTCACCGTCGTCGCCTTCTACGGCGACGGCCGCGCCTCCCTGCGCCTCTTCAACGGCCTCCCCGTCTCCCGCGACCCCTTCGCCACCGGCACCTTCTGACGCCGAGTCGGCCCGTCTGTCCCGGATTCCAGCGCCGAGTCGGCGCGTCTGTCTCATGGTCGTGGGACAGACGCGCCGACTCGACGGTCGCTGGTGGGACAGTCGCGCCGACTCGGCTGGGACGACTCAGATCTCGGTGACGACGATGTCGAGCTGGGTGCCCTTCTTCGTGGGGGTGCCTTCCTCGACGGTCCAGCCGAGGTCGCGGAAGGATTCGGCGAGCTTGGCGGGGGTGCGGGGGTTGGCGCCGGACTCGAGGAGGGCGCGGACGAGGCGGCCCTTGGTGGCCTTGTTGAAGTGGCTGACCACCTTGCGCTGGCCGTTGTGCTCGTGGAGGACGCGGACGGTGGCGGTGCGGGCCGCGACGTCGTCGGGGCGCCAGAACGCGGCGTATGTCCCGGACCGGAGGTCCACGAGCAGGCCGTCGCCGAGGGCCTCGGTCACGCCGGCGCCGAGGTGGGCGCGCCAGTGGGACTGGATGCCGCCGATGCCGGGGAGGGTGGTGTCCCCCGAGAGCCGGTACGCCGGGATGCGGTCGGCCAGGCCGACGAGGCCGAACACGGAGCTGGTGACCATGACCCGGCTGGTCGCGCGGCGCTTGGCGGCGGGGGACAGGGTCGCAGCGGAGAGGGCGTCGTAGAGGACGCCGGTGTAGATCCGGTCGGCGCGCGCGGTCGGGGCCTCGCTCAGCCCGGCGTTCAGGGTGACGAGCTCGGGCTGGGTCTTCGGGATGCCGAGGATGTCGATCGCCTCGTCCGGGCGCGTGGTGCACAGCTCGACCAGCGCGTCGATGACCTTGGCGCGCGCCGGGTTGAGGACGGGGACCGAGAGCGAGTCGAGGGAGAGCGGGTTGCCGCGTACGGCCGCGGTCTTGCCCTCCGAGGGCGGCAGCAGGATCAGCACGGTGACTATGGTGCCGCCCGCGGCGAGGATGGCCGAATCGAGGATTGGGTATCTTTCAAAGCGGCTGTGACCTGCGGGAATGGTCGAGCTTACAGTCCAGGGATGATCGCCCTGGCCGCCGAACCCGTCTCCGGGACCAATCTCGGCGGCCTTCTACTGGTGGTCGTCATCATCGGGGTTTTCTGGATGATCCAGGACCTCTCGAAGAAGGCCAGGGCGCGCTCGGAGCACCTCAGGGCGCGTCGCTCGCTGACCTCGTCCCAGCGCCGGGCAGTGGCCAGGATCAACCGGTCGGCGAAGGCGCACAACGGGTCCAGGAAGGACCTGTGGGAGCAGTTCGGGGCCTTCAAGGGGAACCCGAAGGCGTTCGGCAAGGACGCCGCCGCGCTGTACAAGACCTACAAGGCGAAGAAGAAGAAATAGCCACTAGAGTCTGGCCATGGGCTCCGCACGCATCATCCGGGTGGCCAGTGCCGACGACGGTGTCGCCGCCACCACGCTCCGCGACGGGATCTCCGCGCTCCAGGCCGAGCTGGGGGTGAGCGCCGAGTTCCCTCCGGAGGTGGAGGAGGCGGCGGCCGCCGCCGCGGCCAACCCGAGGCTTCCGGAGCTGGACCGCACCGACCTGCCGTTCGTGACCATCGACCCCGAGACGTCGATGGACCTCGACCAGGCGCTCCACCTGGAGCGAGACGGCGACGGCTACGTGGTGCACTACGCGATCGCCGACGTTGCCGCCTTCGTCGCTCCCGGTGACCCGGTCGACATCGAGGCCAACAAGCGCGGCGAGTCGCTCTACGCCGCGGACGCGAAGATCCCGCTCCACCCCAAGGTGCTCTCCGAGGACGCCGCCTCGCTCCTCCCCGAGCAGGTGCGTCCCGCGCTGCTGTGGACCCACAAGCTCGACGCCACCGGCGAGGGGGTCGATACCTTCGTCGAGCGCGCGCTGGTGAGGTCGCGGGCGAAGCTCTCCTACGACGGCGTGCAGAAGATGTTCGACGGCGAGGGGTTCGGCGATCACGACTACTCGACGTCGCTCGAGCTGCTGAAGGAGATCGGTGAGAAGCGGATCGCCCTCGAGGCTGCCCGCGGCGGGGTGAATCTGCCGCTGCGCGACCAGGAGATCTCGGTCGTGGGCGACCAGTGGTCGCTCGAATACCGCGACCTGCTGCCCGTCGAGAACTGGAACGCCCAGATCTCGCTGCTCACCGGCTTCGCGGCGGCGGACCTGATGGTCTACGCCCGCGTCGGGCTCCTGCGGACCCTCCCTGAGCCCGACCCCCGAGACGTCCAGCGGCTGCACCGCACCGCCCGCGCGCTCGGGCTGGAGTGGCCCGCGGAGATGCTCTACCCCGACTTCATCCGCTCGCTGGACGGTAAGAACGGCAAGCACGCCGCGATGGCGATCGCCTGCACCCGGCTGCTGCGGGGGAGCGGGTACGCCTCGTTCAACGGTGAGCTCCCCGAGCTGACCCAGCACTCGGCGCTGGCCAACGAATACATGCACGTGACCGCTCCGCTGCGCCGCCTGATCGACCGCTACGCCGGCGAGGTCTGCCTGGCGCTCTGCGCCGACCGGCCGGTTCCCGACTGGGTGACCAGTGCGTTCACCACGCTCCCCGACACCATGCGCGCGTCGTCCCGCACCAGCGGCGCCTACGAGCGTGGCGTGGTCGACCTCGTCGAGGCCGGGCTGTTGTCCAAGCGGGTCGGCGAGACGTTCGACGCGGTGATCGTCGAGGTCGACGACGAGGACAAGCGGAAGGGTGCGATCACGGTCGAGGACCCGGCCATCGAGGCCGGCGTCATCAGCACCGCCGCGCTGCCGCTGGGCGAGGAGGTCCAGGTGCGCCTCGAGTCGGCCGACGTCGTCGCCCGGAAGGTCAGCTTCGCCGTCGCCTGACGCGTCTGACGCGCCTGACGCGCCGACCTTCCGGACGTACGTCGGTCAGGAGATCAGCTCGTCGAGGCGGTTGTAGACCTCGGCGGAGCCCTCGATCACCCGGCTGTGCTCGCCGCCGATGGAGACGGGGACGTCGCCCTGCACGGTGATCCGTCGCACCTCGCGCGGCAGCTCGTCGAAGTCGGCCACGGCGTAGTGCTGGGTGGCGCGGTTGTCCCAGATCGCGACGTCGCCCGGCTGCCAGTGCCAGCGGACGGTGTTCTCCAGAGCGGTGACCCGGTCCTGGAGCAGGTTGAACAGGGTCGCGCTCTCCTTCTGGTTCAGGCCGGTGAAGTGCTTGACGAAGTGGCCCAGGACGAGCGTGCGCTCGCCGGTCTCCGGGTGGATCCGGACCACCGGGTGCTCGGTCCGGTAGATCGTCGAGACGAACTCCTCGCGGCGGCGCGCGGCCACGTCGTCGGTCGACGCAGGCTCGTCGGGACGTACGTAGTCGTAGTCGTTGGAGTGGACCGCCCACAGGTTGTCGACCAGTGCCTTGAGCTGGGGGTGGAGGCGCTCGTAGGCGGCGGCGGTGTTGGCCCAGACGGTGTTGCCGCCGTACTCCGGGATCTCGGCGCCGCGCAGGATCGAGAACGCCGGCGGCCGGTCGACGAAGGTGACGTCGGTGTGCCAGGAGTTGGCGGCCATGCCGCGGTTGGCCTTGAGGGTCAGCACCCGGGCGCTGCCGGTGTTGACGGTCGGGTGCGCGGTCGTCAGCGGGCCGAGGCGCTCGCCGAAGGCGATCTGCGTGCGGTCGTCGAGATGACCCTGGTCGCGGAAGAAGACGACCTTGTGCGTCAGGATCGCCGCGCGGATCTCGGCGATCGTCTCGGCGGGCAGGTCGCCGGAGAGCGTGACGCCGCCGATGCGGGCGCCGATGCGGCCGCCGACCTTGTGGACGGTGAGCTCGGTGACGGCGGATGCTTCAGTGATGGTCATGCGTGGTCTCCTCGGGTGGCGTCGCTTGGGAATGGATTAAGTCTAGTGAAATACATGACTTAAGACCACGGGTGTCTCACGTGACGTTTGGGCGCTCCGCACAATGATGGGAGTGGGGGCCGGTGGATATCGTGCGCTCATGACGCTCGCCACATCCGAGACCGTGTTCACCTATGGCTCCCCACAGCTCAAGTTCGGCACCGGCGCATCGGCCGAGATCGGCTACGACCTGGCCTCGCTCGGCGCCCGCCGAGCCCTCGTGGTGACCGATCCCGGCATCTCCACCACGGGACTGCCGCAGCGGGTGGCCGAGCAGATGAAGACGTACGACGTCGAGGCCGTCGTCTTCGACGGCGTCCATGTCGAGCCGACCGACGAGAGCATGCGGACGGCGGTGGAGTTCGCCCGCGAGAACGGGCCGTTCGACGCGATCGTGGCGGTCGGCGGCGGGTCGAGCATCGACACCGCCAAGGCGGTGAACCTGCTGACCACCAACGACGGTTCGCTGGAGGACTATCTGAACGCACCGGTCGGTCGTGGCCTCGCGCCCGCGAAGCCGTTGCTGCCGCTGGTCGCGGTGCCGACCACCACCGGCACCGGCGCGGAGTCGACGACCGTGTGCGTGCTCGACGTGCTGTCGCTGAAGGTGAAGACCGGGATCTCGCACGCGCGCCTGCGGCCCACGCTGGCCGTCGTCGACCCGGACCTGATGATGACCCAGCCGGCCGGGGTGACGGCCGCGTCCGGGATGGACATCCTGTGTCATGCACTGGAGAGCTACACGGCCCGTCCCTACACCTCGTACGACCGCAAGGAGCCCGCCCAGCGGGTGCCCTACTGCGGCGCCAACCCGATCTCCGACATGTGGTCGGAGAAGGCGCTGTCCCTGCTGGCCGGCTCGTTCCGGCAGGCGGTCGCGCACGGCGACGACGTCCTCGCGCGCGGTGACATGGCGTTCGCGGCGACCTTCGCGGGCCTGGGCTTCGGGAACGCCGGGGTGCACATCCCGCACGCCAACGCCTACCCGATCGCGGGACGCGTACGGGACTTCCACCCGGCGGACTATCCGGGCGAGGAGCCGCTGGTGCCGCACGGGATGGCGGTCTCGCTGACCGCTCCGGAGGCGTTCCGCTACACCTTCGACGCCGCCCCCGAGCGGCATCTGCACGCGGCCCGGCTGCTGGCGCCCGGCTTCGACGAGTCGTCGGTCGAGCCGCGCGACCTGCTGCCCCGGGTGCTATCCGACCTGATGCGCGACATCGGCATCCCCGCGGGCCTCGGCGAGGTCGGCTACGGCGCCGGCGACATCCCCGACCTGGTCGAGGGCGCGCTCAAGCAGCAGCGGCTGCTCGCCACCGCCCCGAAGCAGCCGTCGGCGGAGGACCTGACCGGGATCTTCGAGAGGTCGATCACGCTCTGGTGAGGAATGCCCGGCGGGGCTACGACGTTCAGTTGGTTGTCTTCTTCAACCAGACTCTTCCGGAGGTCCCCTCGGTGACGTCAGTCCCGCCGCGGCTGTTGCTCGCGCTCGCCCTGCTCTCGGCCTCCGCGCCGCTTGCGATCGACTTCTACCTGCCGTCCTTCCCGCAGATCGGCTCGGACCTCGGCGCCGCCGCCAGCAACGTGCAGCTCACCCTCACCGCGTTCCTGATCGGGCTCGCGCTCGGACAGATCGCGTGGGGGCCGATCTCGGACCGCTTCGGACGGCTCAAGCCACTGCTGATCGGCTCGGTCGTGGCCGCGGTGGCGGGCGTGCTGGCCGCGCTGGCACCGACCGTCGAGCTGCTGATCGCGGCCCGCTTCGTCCAGGCGCTCGCCGCCGCGGCCGGGATCGTGATGGCGCGGGCGATCGTGGCCGACGTACTCCACGGCTTCGCCGCCGCCCGGGCGATGTCGATCATGATGTCGATCAGCGGGATCGCGCCGATCCTGGCCCCGGTGATCGGCGGCGCCATCGCCGGTTTCGTGCCGTGGCGGGGTGTGCTCGGCATCGTCGCCGCGATCGCCGTCCTCCAGGTCGTGGTCGTGCTCCTGGTGATCCGGGAGAGCCTGCCGGCCGAGCGGCGCAGCAGCCGGGTCGAGTACGCCGACCTCGGCCGCCTCCTCGCCAAGCCCGCCTTCCTCGGCTACACGCTGACCCAGTCGCTCACGTTCGCCACCCTGATGACGTACGTCTCCTCCTCCTCGTTCCTCTACCAGTCGGTGATCGGGACGTCGGCGGCCGTGTACGGCATCGGGTTCGCCGTCAACGCCGCCTTCCTGACCGTCGCCGGGCTGGTCTCGGCGCGGCTGGCCAAGCGCCAGGTGCACCCCGCCCGGATCATCCGCTCGGCACAGCCGGTGATGGCCCTGGCGGCGTTGTCCGTGCTGGTCGTCGCGCTGCTGCCGGTGCCGAAGGTGCTCATCCTGCTGCCGATTGTGGTCGTCACCACCTCCGTCGGCCTGATCATGGGCAACACCGGCGCGCTGGCCATCGAGCAGGCCCGCCCCTCGGTCGGCGCCGGATCGGCGCTGATGGGTGGGATCATGTTCCTCGGTGGCGGCCTCGCATCGCCGCTCGGTGCGGTCGCCGGCGAGCACACCGCGGTGCCGCTCGCGATCACCATGGTGGTCACCTCGGTCCTCGGCGCGGTCGCCTTCTCCCTCGCCCGGCGCTCGGTCGCCCGCAACCCGGAGTCGGAGGCGGCCTTCGCCACGGCTGCCTGAGGCGTGGGCCGGTAGGTTTTCCGCCATGGCAGAGACACCTGGGGTGACGGCCTCCGAGGCAGAGGCGATCCTCGCGAACCAGCCCTTCAGCAGACTGATCGGCGTCGAGGTCGGCGAGGTCGGCTACGGCCATGCGACCTTGCGGATCCCGCTGCGGGAGGACCTGCTGCAGCAGTTCGGCACGGTCCACGGGGGAGTGCTGTCGTACGCCGCCGACAACTCCCTCGCCTTCGCCGCCGGCACGATCCTCGGGCCCCAGGTGCTCACCCGTGGTTTCTCCATCGACTTCCTCCGGCCGTCGAACGGCGACCACCTCCGGGCGTACGCCGAGGTCGTCCACCACACCAGCCGCAACGCGCTGACCCGCTGCGAGGTCTTCACCGTCGCCGCCGACGGCTCCGAGGTCCTCGTCGCCGCGGCTCAGGGCTCCATCGCGCGCGTCGACCGCTGACCCCCGCCGAGGCGTCAGCGCCGCAGGCCGAGGCGTCAGGTACGTCGGCCGAGATGGCACTCGGCTGCCCGGTCGGCCGACGTACGCGACGCCTCGGCCGACGCGGCTGACGTCTCGCTGACTACGCTTCGCGGGGTGAGGCTCCGTGTTCATCAGCAGCGTGCGCTGTCGGCCCTGAGCGCGGCCTGGGAGGCGGGGCGGTCGCGGGCGTGGGTGGTGCTGCCGCCGGGTGCGGGGAAGACGCTCGTCGGGCTGGAGACCGCGCGGGAGGCGATCGACGACGGGGCGAAGGTCGTGGTGCTCAGCCCCAACACGGCGATCCAGGGACAGTGGCTGCGCCAGGCGGCCGCGCGGGACCTGCACGCGTCGCCGTCGCGCGACCTGGACGCGCCGCTGACGTCGCTGACCTACCAGTCGGTCGCGGTCTTCGGAGACCCCGACGACGAGGCGGAGACCGGGGAGAGCCACCTGGCCAGGCTGCACGACAACGGCCGGGCGCTGGTCTCGGCGCTACGCACCGCCGGGCCGCTGCTGCTCGTGCTCGACGAGTGTCACCACCTGCTCGAGGTCTGGGGAGAGCTGCTGGGCGAGATCCTGCAGCTGCTCCCGGACGCGCGGGTGCTGGGGCTGACCGCGACCCCGCCCGAGGCGCTGACCAAGGAGGAGTCCGCGCTGGTCGGGACCCTGTTCGGCGAGATCGTCTTCTCGACCTCGATCCCGGCCGTGGTGCGCGAGGGCGACCTGGCGCCGTTCGCCGACCTGGTGTGGCTGACCGCGCCGACGCCGGCCGAGCGCGAGTGGCTGCGGGGGAGCGCGGAGCGGTTCGAGGAGCTGCTCACCGCGCTGACCTCGGCCGATCTGGGCAGCGTGCCGTTCCTGACCTGGCTGGACCGGAGGTTCGTGGCGCGGCCGGCGGGCGCGCCCTCCTGGGCCGAGCTCGACAAGGCGTCGCCGGATCTCGCCACCGCGGCGTTGCGAGCCCACCACCGAGGGCTGCTCGCCCTGCCCGAGGGCGCGACTCTCACCGAGGCCCATCGTCGTGACCCGTCCGCCGAGGACTGGGTGGCGCTGATCGGGGACTGGGTGCGGGGACATCTTCTCTCCTCCGAGGACGCGACCGACCAGGAGGCGCTGGCCGCGATCAAGCAGGCGCTGCCCGCGGTCGGCTACTCGCTGACCCGGCGCGGCATCCGGTCCGGTCGGTCACCGGTCGACCGGGTGCTGGCGCGCTCGGAGGCCAAGACGACCGCGACCGCCGCCATCGTCGACCACGAACGCCTCGCCCACGGCGACTCGCTGCGGCTGCTGGTCGTGACCGACCACGAGCGGGCCTCGGCCACGCTGCCGGTCGATCTCCGCGGCGTGATCGCGGAGCAGTCCGGCTCCGCGCGGGCGGTGCTCGCGAACCTGTGCGCGTCCCACGACGACGTCCTGCTGGTCACCGGCGCCACCGTCGCCGGTCCGCCGGCGACCCTGGCCGCACTGGTCGCGCACATCGCGCAGACCGACCCGGCGCTGGCCGGCGGTCTGGTGGTCGAGCCGGGGGAGGCGTACGCCACGCTCCTGGGGCGCTGGACGAGCAGGCAGTGGGTCGCGCACGTGACCCGGTTCTTCGAGGCCGGCGGCTGCCGGGTGCTCGTCGGAACCCGCGGCCTGCTCGGGGAGGGCTGGGACGCCCGGTCGGTGACCGGGATCGTCGACCTCACCGCCGCGACGACCACGACGGCGGTCGTGCAGCTGCGCGGGCGGTCCCTGCGTACGGATCCGGAGCGGCCCGACAAGGTCGCCGTCAACTGGACCGTGGTCTGTGTCGACGAGGAGCATCCGCGCGGCGACAACGACTGGAAGCGGCTGGTCCGCAAGCACACCGGCTTCTTCGGCGCCGACGAGGACGGCTCCGTCGTCGACGGCGTCGGCCACATCGACGAGTCCTTCTCCCCGTACGCCGCCCCGCCGGAGTCCGACTTCGACACCATCAACGCCCGCATGGTCACCCGCTCGGAGGACCGCGCGGCGATCCGGGAGCGGTGGCGGATCGGGGAGCCGTACGCCGACGTCGCCGGCCGCACCGTCCGGATCCGCCTCCGCCGGGCCGGTGCGCTGCGCGCGCCGGCGGGAGTCGTGCTCGCTCCGCGGCCGCCAGGGTTCCGGCTGCTGGAGGGCCGGGTGCCTGAGTGGCGGCTGCCGGCGAAGGCCGTCCTCGCCGCCACAGTCCTGCTCAGCATCGGGCTGGTCCAAGCACTGGTCTCCGGTGCCGCTGGCGCAGTGATGGGGGCCGTTGGTGGGGCCGCCGGCGGCCTGTGGGCACTCTGGGCGGCGTACGTCTATCGCGACGGCACCCGGATCGCCTCCCAGCTGCGACGACGACCGAGCGTCGGAGCCGTCGGCGCAGCGGTTGCCGACGCGCTGAACACGACCGGCCAGACGTCGGCCGGAGCCGATGCCCTCGGGATCGCGGTGGACTCCGACGGCAGCTACCGCCTCCACCTGGTCGGCGTACCCGAGGCCGAGTCGGCGCTGTTCGCGACCTCGCTCGAGGAGGCGCTGGCGCCGATCGCCGCGCCCCGCTACCTGGTCTCACGCCCGGTCGTCGGCGACCTGGACCCGCTGGCGCGGCTGCGGCTGGGCGTCTCTGGCCGCCATGCCGCGGAGGCCGAGACCTGGCACGCCGTCCCCACTGCCCTCGGCCGTCGCGCTGCTGACGCGAAGGCGTACCGCGCCGCTTGGGAGCACTGGGTCGGCGGCTCCGGCCTGCTCTACACCGGCTCACCCGAGGGCGCCGGCCTCCTGGCCGCCCAGCGAGGCGCCGACCCCTTCGACGTCACCGCCGTGATCCGCCGCCACTGGTCCTGACCGTTCGTACGTGCCGCCTCGGCCGACGCCGGTGACGCCTCGGCGTTCAGCCGGCGATCGCCGTCCAGGTGGGGAACTTGGCGGTGCGGCCGTCGCCGGAGGAGCGGCCGGTGAGGCGGCGGTGGATCCACGGGCCGACGAACTCGCGGTAGTAGGCCAGGCCCTTCTTGCCCTCGACGGCCTCGAAGTCGAGGTCCCACCAGCCCTCGGGGACGTCGACACCGAGCGAGTCGAGGACGCGGGCGGCGACGCGGTGGTGGCCGCGGGCGTTCATGTGGAGCCTGTCCTCGGACCAGAAGCGACCGTCCATAAGGGTCGTGTCGGGCCAGTTGTAGGCGCGCACGATGTCGTCGCGGTGGGCGACCCGCTGCTCGACCAGGTCGCAGAGCTCGTCGCCGCGGCGCTGGAAGACCTTGCCGAGGGGGAGCCGGGCCGACGGGTTGGCGCCGGAGAGCAGGATCAGGGTGATCCCGTTGGCGTCGCAGGCCTCGAGCACGGGCTGGAGCTGGTCGGCGATCGCGTTCGCGTCGGCCTTCGGGCGGAGCATGTCGTTGCCGCCGCCGTTGAAGGAGAGGTGGGTCGGCTTCAGCGCCAGCGCGGCGGGGAGCTGCTCCTCGACGATCGGGCGGATCAGGCGCCCGCGGATGGCGAGGTTGGCGTACTCCACCCGGGTCCCCGAGGCCGCCCAGCCCTGCGCGACCAGGTCGGCCCAACCGCGCACGTGACCGTCGGGCATCTCGTCGCCGACTCCCTCCGTGAACGAGTCACCGATCGCGACGTAGCGCACTGCCTCCACGAGTCCTCCAACCCCAGTCATCCAACCCAGACACCGATGCCAGATCCATTGCCAGCCTCTGGATTCTAGTCCGCCCGCGGTCTGACCCTGACATCCGTCCCCGGGCTGACGTCGTGACCGCCTCGGCTCCTCTACGGTGGGCCTGTGGAGGAGTTGGTGCGCCCCTGGCGGCTCGGCCCGCGTGGGCGATGGTGGTTCGACGTCATGCTCGCCGGCACCCTGTTCCTGATCATCCCGTTCTACGCCATCCAGGTCATGGTGAACGGCGGCGCCGCGAAGGACGTCACGAGCACCAGCCACGTCGCCGACCTGGTGCTCGTGGTGCTCCAGCTCGTGCCGCTGCTGTGGCGCCGCCGCCACCCGGTGATCGTCTACGCGATCGTGGCCGGCGCGTGCGGCCTGCAGGTTCTCCTCATCGACTACCCGCTGGTCTCGCAGGTCTCCTACCCGATCGCGGTCTACTCGGTGGCGCGCTACGCCAGCCCGCGCTGGGGCCTGGCCGCGCTCGCGGTGGGGCTCCTCGGCTCGGTGCTCGGCACCCACGACTGGATGCAGGCGGTCGACGCCACCACCAACGGCGAGCCCCAGGACGGCATCAACTGGAGCACGTACGTCCCGGTCGTCCTCTCGCTCGCCACCTTCCCGGTCGCCGCCTGGGCGCTGGGTGCGCTCGCGCGCACCAGAGCGGCGTACGTCGACTCCCTGATCCAGCGCAACGAGCAGCTGCGCCGTGAGGCCGAGCAGCGTGCCGAGCTCGGCGCGACCCAGGAGCGGGCGCGGATCGCGCGCGAGATGCACGACGTCGTCGCCCACGGGCTGAGCGTGATCGTGGTGCAGGCCGATGGTGCCCGCTATGCCGCCGAGCAGGACCCGACCCTGGCGCCCAAGGCGCTGGAGACCGTCGCCCAGACCGCGCGGGAGGCGCTGACGGAGATGCGGCAGCTGCTCGGCCTGCTCCGCGACGGCGACACCCTGACCCGTCCGCAGCCGCGGCTGGGCGACATCGCGACGCTCGTCGAGGAGACCCGGGCCGGTGGGATGGAGCTGGCCGCGACCCTCCCCGAGCCGGGCCTCGCCGTGCCCGAGGGCGTCGCGCTGACCGCCTACCGGGTGGTGCAGGAGTCGCTCAGCAACGTACGCAAGCACGCCGGCCCCGGCGCCGCAGCTCGGGTCACCGTGACGGCCGGTGGCGGCGGCCTGGAGATCGAGGTTGTCGACGACGGCCGCGGCGCAGCCGCGGACGCGAGCCGCTCCGGCGGGCTCGGACTGGTCGGGATGGAGGAGCGGATCACCGCCCACAACGGAACGCTCGAGACCGGCCCGGCGCCCGGCGGCGGCTTCCGCGTCTACGCAAAACTCCCCTTGATATGACTGGCGCTATGACTGGCTCCACGATCCGCGTCCTTCTCGTCGACGACCAGGAGCTGGTGCGCGCCGGCTTCCGGATGCTCATCGACTCCCAGCCCGACCTCAGCGTCGTCGGCGAGGCTGGCGACGGCCAGGAGGCCGTGGCAGCGATCACCCAGGACGGCACCGAGGCGGACGTGGTGCTGATGGACGTACGCATGCCGCGCATGGACGGGGTCGAGGCGACCGGCCTCATCGCCGGCCGCGAGGGCGCACCGCGGGTGATCGTGCTGACCACGTTCGACCTCGACGAGTACGCCTTCGCCGCGATCCGCGCCGGCGCCGCGGCGTTCCTGCTCAAGGACGCCCGCCCCGAGGACCTGCTCACCGCGATCCGCACCGTGCACGCCGGCGACTCGGTCGTCGCACCCAGCACCACCCGGCGCCTGCTGGAGCACTTCGCCGCCTCGGCCCCCTCGACCGCCGCGCCGGCTGCCGCCGAGCAGCGGCTGGCCGGGCTGACCGAGCGTGAGCGCGAGGTGCTCACGCTGGTCGGCCGCGGCCTGTCCAACACCGAGATCGCGGAGACCTTCGTGGTTGCCGAGGCGACCGTGAAGACCCATGTCGGCCGGCTGCTGGCCAAGACCGGCTCTCGTGACCGCGTCCAGCTCGTGGTGCTGGCCTACGAGACCGGCCTGGTCGGCCGCTGACCCTGACCGAGGAGGTCAGTTCGCCGGCTCGGCGTGGTCCGTGGGCGTGTGGACGATGTCGTAGTAGACGGACGTGTCGTTCTCGTCGGGGAAGACCCGGTAGGTGAACTCGTCCTCGGTCAGGGTGACGATGTCGGAGTCGCGCTCGAACAGCACCTCGCCGGCCTCGTCCTTGGCGACGATGTGGCGGGTCGCGCCACAGGCGGCAAGGACGGCCGCGGTGGCGAGGGCGGCCACGGAGGTGGCGACGAGACGGACGGGCTTGGCGGAGATCGAGAAGTTCTTCATGCCTCAACGAGCGCCCGATCGCGGCCCGCAGCCATCTGGCAACGGGCCACGATCGGATAGCCGATCGGATGATGCCGCGACCATCCGCGAGGTGTCCGATCAGGCGTCGTCGAGGATCTCGCGCAGCTTCGCGGCGAACGCCGCGGGATCGTTGTCGGGCGACATCGGGCTCACTGCGAACCCGCCATGGTCTCCTGGGAACACCTCCGGTTCCACGCCCAGCTCCGCTGCCAGCGCCTCACCGCCTCTGCGGGCCAGCGTGCCTTCCCACTCGGCCCCGGTCGCGGGCACGATCCGGACCGACGAGGCACGCAACGCGTCGAGGTCCGGCTCGAAGGGCGGCATCGCCAGGTTGCGACTCAGCAGGGCGTCGTCGCGGCTGCCGTCGTCCTCGGTGGGAAGGCCGAAGGCGGCAGGATCCGGAGCCGGCCTGTCCAGATAGTCGTCCGGAAGCGGACCCGTATGCATGACCAGTTGGATGAACTTCGCCATCGCGGGGCCGTAGCCCTCCCGCTGGTAGGTCGCGACGATGTCGTCGCTGACCCGCAGGGCCATCTCGCGGTCCTCGAGGATGGTGGACAGGGGCGGCTCGTGCGCGACGAGTGTATGGACGTCACCGGGGTGCCGGACGATCCAGTGCAGCGCGAAGGCTGCTCCGCCGCTGGAGCCGAACGCGTCGACCAGCCCCAGGCCGGAGGCCTCGACGACGCGGTGCATGTCCTCACCATGGAGTTCCCCGGTGACCGTGCCATCGGGCGTCAGCGTGCTGCGCTCGGCGCCGCGCGGGTCGTACGTGATGACCGTGCGGTCGGTGAAGTGCCTGATCAGCTGTTCGAAGCCCGAGGCCGCCATCGGCGAACCGAAGACGAACAGCGGTCGGTGCTCGCTCGGCGTCTCGGGTTCGTGGACGTCGTAGGTCAGGACGGCGCCGGGCGCCTCGATGGTGCCGGTGGTCACCTTGGTCATCGGGCCTCCTTCGGGTGCCTCGATGATCGTGCTGCCGCGACGCGCGCTCGTCAAGCACTCCCGTCGCCGATCCTCCATCGCTCACGGGCGGCGGGTGAATCGGATGGTGCCGTCCGGAAGTCGTTCATGGACGTACGCCGGGTTGTGCGCCAGACGGTGATGGTGCGGGCACAGCAGCGCCCCGTCTTTGAGATTGGTCTTGCCGCCGGATGCCCAGGGTTCTAGGTGGTGGGCGTCGCACCACTCGGGTGGCATGTCGCAGCCTTCGGCTTGGCAGCACTTGGCTTGTAGTCGGAGTGCTTTGCGTTGGATGGGTTGGAAGAGTCTGCTGGCTCGGCCGGCGTCGAGGACTTCGCTGTCGCTGCCGAGGACCCAGGGGATGATGGTGGCGTTGCAGGCCATGCGTCGGGCTTCGGCGGCGGTGATGGTGGTGCCGTTGGTCTCGTCGTAGCCGAGTGTGGCGAGGCCGAGGTCCTTGCGGAGCTCCTCGAGGGAGATGACGACGTTGATGGTCGTGGCGTCCCCGCCGTGGCGGGGCAGCGCTGAGGGGTCGATGGTCTCCAGGAGCCGGGCGAAGCCCTGGCCCATCAGCCGCTCCCACGGCGGGAGCGGGACGCCCTTGTCGACGAGCTGCTGCTTCCTAGGTTGGGAGTAGGCCTCGACCAGCCGTTTGAACCGCATCCCCACAGAGGTCGGGAGGACGCCGTCGAACCCGATGGTGCCGTCGTGGTTGTCCCACACCCTCAGGGCGGTCTTCTGCTGGGCGCGTTCTTCCTCAGCCAACAGCGCTTTGGCTTCGGCGTCCTCGAACCGGTCCGGGTCGATCTCGGCGAGGATCCGCTTCCCGACGATCTTGAGTTCGCTGGCGGTCAGCCGGGTGGCGTGGTCGACCAGCAGCTTCTCGGCCAGCACCAGGTCCTCAGCGCTGGCGACCGGATCGGCGTCGATCTTGTCGAGCGCTTTGGTGATCACCCGGGCCTTGTCCAGCGACACGACACCCTCGGCCAGGCCGGCGGCCACGACCTCGTACTTCGCGACTCCTGTTGCAAGTTTGATCTGCGACCGAGCCACGCCGGTGTCGACCAGCAACTCAGCGCGCATCCACCGCGACGCGTCCTTGGCCCCGGTCTCCTCGGCGATGTCACCCGCAGTCGCGAGCACCCGGAGCTTCAGCGCGGCCTGTTGGGCCTGGAGCTTCTCGAGCCGCTCGAGCAGGTCCTTCTTCTGCCCGGTCCGCCAATACGCAGGATCACCGGCCAACAGCTCCTGAACCGAGGATTCGATGGCGGTCAGGGCAGCGTCGATCGAGTCTCTGGGGCTGGTTCCCCAGTGGTCGATCCCGCTCCCGAGACTCATCGCTTCCCGCTTTCAAGGGGTGTGCTGTGGTAGCCCTAATCTACTCCGGAACCACCCCTGCGGGAACCTATTTTCCCAGGTCAACCCCCACTTTCGCGGTCAGCGAACTAACTTCTTCTGCTGCGCCACACCCGGGCCGCCGCCCCGATAGCCAGCCAAGTTTTTTCTCGATCTGGTCCGGAGTCCAGGACCGCGAAGCGGCCGGCGAAGCCGGCGGGCCGAAGGCCCGTCCTTGACGCCGGTCCAGATCGAGAAGACCCTCGAGAACGGGTCGGCGGCCCACACCGGCCCTCAGCGGAACGTTCCGGCAGGGAGCTGTGTTGGTCTCGACAACCTCGACCACCGAGACGAGCGCCTAGGAGAGATGGTGCACCGGCGCCAGGTTGTAGACCGGCGTCGAGATCCCCTCGAATCGAGCCTTGAGCTGCAGCGCGAGATAGAGCGAGTAGTGCCGCGACTGGTGCAGGTTGCCGCCGTGGAACCACAGCGCCTCCTGCTGGGTCGGCTTCCACATGTTGCGCTGCTCGCCCTCCCACGGCCCGGGGTCCTTGGTGGTGTCGGAGCCAAGCCCCCAGCACTTACCGACGCGGTCGGCGACCTCCTGGCTGATCAGGTCGGCGGCCCAGCCGTTCATGGAGCCGTAGCCGGTGGCGTACACGACCAGGTCGGCGGGGAGCTCGGTGCCGTCCTCGAGGACGACGGACGTCGCGGTCAGATGCGACACCTGGCCATGAGCGAGCTTGACCGACCCGTCGGCGACGAGCTCGGCCGAGCCCACGTCGATGTAGTAGCCCGAGCCGCGGCGCAGGTACTTCATGAACAGACCCGACCCGTCGTCGCCCCAGTCGTGCTGGAACCCGGCCTCCTCCAGGCGGGCGTAGAAGTCGGCGTCGCGCTCGGCCATCTGCTGGTAGAGCGGGATCTGGAACTCGTGCATGATCCGGTAGGGGAGCGAGGCGAAGACCAGGTCGGCCTTCTCCGTGGTCATCCCGGCGGCGAGCGCTCGCTCGGAGTAGAGGTCGCCGAGACCGATGTCCATCAGGGTGTCGCTCTTCACGATGTGGGTCGAGGAGCGCTGCACCATCGTCACGTCGGCGCCGTGCTCGAAGAGCGCGCCGCAGATGTCGAAGGCCGAGTTGTTCGACCCGATCACCACACACCGCTTGCCCTCGTACGCATCCGGGCCCGGGTGCTTGGAGGAGTGGTGCTGCTCGCCCTGGAAGATGTCCATGCCCGGCAGGTCGGGGATGTTCGGCTTGCCGGACATCCCGGTGGCCAGGATGAGCTGCTTCGGGTGGAGCGTGATCTCCTGCCCCTCGCGCGTGACGTTGACCGTCCACTCGCCGGCGGCCTCGTCGTAGGAGGCGCTGGTGGCCGTGGTCGAGGACCAGTAGGGCACCTCCATCACCTTGACGTAGGACTCCAGCCAGTCGCCGATCTTGTCCTTGGGCGCGAAGACCGGCCAGTTGTCGGGGAACTTCAGGTAGGGCAGGTGGTCGTACCAGACCGGGTCGTGCAGGCACAGCGACTTGTAGCGGCCGCGCCACTGGTCGCCGGGCCGCTCGTAGCGGTCGATCACGAGGGACGGTACGCCGAGCTGGCGTAGCCGTGCGCCGAGCGCGATGCCGCCCTGGCCGCCGCCGATGACCACCGCGTACGGCTGCTCGGTCAGACCCAGCGTCTCCGCCTCGGCCTGCCGCTTCTCGGCCCAGGTCACCCGGTTGCGGTTGACGCCGTGCTCGGCGCCCTTCGGGCGACGCTCGCCGCGAGGCTCCTCGTGGCCCTTGAGCTCGTAGAGGGTGGTCAGGAACGTCCACGCCTTGGGCCGGCCGTCCTCGATCTTGAGACGGAGCAGCCCGCGGCCACGGCCGACGGCCGTCTCGAACGTGAACCACGCCGTGGTCACGCCGTCCGCCGTCGCCTCGGGCTCTTCGAGCGCGAAGCCGGAGGGATCGACACGGTCCAAGGTGGCCGAGAGGAGGTCGGTGACCCCGGTCGGGTCCTCGACGGTGGTGATGTTCCAGGAGAAGGCGACCAGGTCACGCCAGAAGCTCTTGGTGGCGAACAGGCCGGCGGCGCGGGGGATGTCGCGTTCCTTCAAGGCGGCCTCGAAGTCGGCGAGCCAGGTCTGCGCCGGACCGGACTGGGCGGCCGCGGTAGGGGGTTCGAGTGTCTGCGTCATGGCACCAGCACACCGCCCCGCGGTCGCCGGAGAAAGGGTTGCAACGGATTGCATGTGGCGCGGGTCACAGCAATGCACCTACCCTCGGAGGCGGAGGTGGACGCCAGATGACAGTGACCGGAGCAGTGCCGGCGGGTGCAGACCTGCCGCGCCTCGCCCGCGATCTCGTACGCGTCCACGACGCCGTCCTCTCCGGCAGCCGTCCGCCGAGCACGCCCCGGATCCTGGTCGAGCGCTCCTGGCGCCGCGTGATGAGCATGGGCCTCGAGCCCGGCGGCAGCAACGGCAGACGTACGCCGTCGGCGGCCGAGTGCGCGGCCCGCCGGGCCCGCTCGCCGCTGGCGACGGTGATCGGCGACCTGCGGGCGGTGCTGACCGCGGCGGCGGATGCCGCGACGTACCTGATGGTGGTCACCGACGCGGAGGGCGTCGTGCTGTGGCGCGAGGGCTCGGCGCGGGTGCTCAAGATCGCCGACCAGCTCGGCTTCGTCGAGGGCGCGCTGTGGACCGAGCGCGCGGTCGGCACCAACGCCATCGGCACCGCGCTGGCCGAGGCGGCTCCGGTCGAGCTCTTCTCCGCGGAGCACTTCGAGCAGGCGCAGCACCCCTGGTACTGCACGGCCGCCCCGATCCACGACCCTCGCACCGGCGCCCTCCTCGGCGTCGTCGACGTCAGCGGGCCGGCGCTGACCCTGCACCCGGCGATCGGTGCCCTGGTGGAGAGCGCGGTGCGCCTGGCCGAGATGAGCCTGTGGCGCCACCACCAGGAGTGGCTGGAGCGACTGCGTCGCGAGACCGACCACGTCGTCTCCGCCGTCAAGGGTCCGCTGCTGGTCGTCGACGACGACGGCTGGGTCGCCCACCACGCCGGGATGGCCGCCCGCGACCGGATCGCGGCGCCCCGGCAGGACAAGATGCTGACCGTCCCCGGCCTGGGGTTGTGCCTGCCCGAGCGGGTCGGCGAACGCGGCTGGCTGGTCCGCCCCACCTCCTCCGGATCGGGGAACCTCACCGCCCGGCTCGATCCCGACGGCACCCTCGAGGTCGTCTCCGGGTCGGGCAGCTGGCGCACCACGCTGACCCGGCGCCATGTCGAGATCCTCACCCTCGTGGACCAGGCCGGCCCCCAAGGCCTCACCGCCCGCGGGCTCAGCGAGGCCGTCTTCGGCGACGCCGAGCACGTCGTCACCGTGCGCGCCGAGGTCTCCCGGCTGCGCCGCTCGATCGGTGCCATCGTCTCGACCAACCCCTATCGGCTGGCCGACGGGGTGACGCTGACCCGGGGATGACCCCGAGCCGACCCTTGCCGATCAACCCCAGGTCGTACGCCCGGATCAGCCCCCAGCCCGATGTGGAGTGACGCCCGGAACCGAGAGGCTCTGGGACATGACACAGACCTCTGTTCCCACGATGACGGCCGCCGCCCGAGCGGTGGGCCTGACCAAGACCTATGGCAAGGGTGCCACCGAGGTGCACGCGCTGCGCGGGGTCGACCTGGAGATCCGTCGCGGCGCGTTCACCGCGATCATGGGCCCGAGCGGCTCGGGCAAGTCGACGCTGATGCACTGCCTGGCCGGGCTCGACCGCCCCACCAGCGGTGAGGTGATGGTCGCGGGCCAGCCGCTGCAGAACCTCGACGACGACCAGCTGACCGTCTTCCGCCGGGAGAACGTCGGCTTCGTCTTCCAGGCGTTCAACCTGCTGCCGATGCTGACCGCCGGGCAGAACATCCAGCTGCCGCTGGAGCTGGCCGGCAAGCGGGTGACCGACGAGACCCGTGCCCGGGCGCAGATGATCGCCGACACCCTCGGCATCGGCAAGCGCCTGGGCCACAAGCCCTCCGAGCTCTCCGGCGGCCAGCAGCAGCGCGTGGCGATCGCCCGTGCGCTGGTCACCCAGCCCGCGATCCTCTTCGCCGACGAGCCCACCGGAAACCTCGACTCCGAGACCTCGGCCGAGGTGCTCGACCACCTCCGTCGCAGCGTCCGCGAGCTCGGCCAGACCGTGGTCATGGTGACCCACGAGGCCTCCGCCGCTGCGTACGCCGACGAGGTCGTCACCGTCAAGGACGGTCACATCGAGGGGGTGACGCGCTGATGCGGACGGTGTTGTTCGCATCCCTGCGAACC
Organism: Nocardioides turkmenicus; assembly: GCF_011045035.1. Classification (GTDB taxonomy): domain Bacteria; phylum Actinomycetota; class Actinomycetes; order Propionibacteriales; family Nocardioidaceae; genus Nocardioides; species Nocardioides turkmenicus. Next base: position 90,595 of record NZ_JAALAA010000011.1, on the reverse strand, counting down.
TACGCCCGCCGGTACGCCGCGGCCGTGGTGGCGGTCGTCGCCGCGGTCGCGCTGATCGTCGTCACCAACGCGCTGACCTCCGCGACGAAGTCGGGCCTGTTCGCGGGCATCGACGCGCCGTTCCGCAACGCCGTCGGCGCGGTCGACCTCCCGACCGAGGAGGTCACCCAGAAGTACACCGAGAAGGGCGGCTGGGCCCTGGCCGCGTCGATGCAGCCGGTGCGTACGGACAAGGCGATGCTCGGCCAGGAGGTCATGGTCGGCGCCGTCTCCACCGAGAAGCGCTGGCAGTGGCAGGAGCTCGAGGCGGGCAGGTTCCCGACCCGCGCCGGCGAGTCCGTCGTCGACGCCAACGCCGCCAAGACCAACAAGGTCGCCATCGGAGACACGCTGCGGGTCGGCACCGGGGAGTCGGCGGTCGAGACGACCGTCGTCGGTCTCGTGGACGCCCCGTCGATGTGGTCCTCGCCGGTCTACGTCACCTGGCCCGAGATGCAGGGCTGGAAGAACCCGTACGTGCAGGCCGTCCTGACCGCCGGCACCGGCGACGAGGCCGACAAGTGGCTGAACACCGACGACTACCTCACCGAGCTGCAGACCCAGCTCAACAAGGAGGTCAACGTCGTCGCGTACATGGTCCTGATCTTCGCCTTCATCGCCCTGTTCGTCTCGGTGCTGGTCATCACCAACACCTTCTCGATCCTGTTCGCCCAGCGGATGCGCGACTTCGCGCTGCTGCGGGCGATGGGCGCGACGAAGCGCCAGGTCCTGAGGTCCGTACGCCGCGAGGCGCTCGCCCTCGGCCTGCTCGCCTCCGTGCTCGGACTGGTCGTGGGCGCCGTGCTCGGCTGGGGGATCGTCGCGATCGTGCGGCAGCTCGCCGAGACCGCGCCGCTGGGCGAGGTCGCCCTGGAGTGGCCGTGGTTGCTCAGCGCGTTCGTCCTCGGCACGCTCACGACGCTCGTGGCCTCCTGGCTGCCCACCCGCCGGCTGATGCGGCTCAGCCCGCTGGCCGCGCTGCGTCCCCAGGAGGGCTTCGACGTACGCGGTGCCGGGATGTTCCGGCTCGGGCTGGGCGTGCTCGGCACGCTGGCCGGGATCGGGATCATCTTCGTCGCCGTCGGCTGGGACGACGCCCAGACCGGGATGCTGATCGTGCTGGTCGGCTGCGGGATCACCTTCCTCGGCGTGATGCTCCTGGGGCCGGCGCTGGTGCCGGGCCTGGTGCGGCTGGCCGGGGCAGGCCTGGCGAGGGTCGCCGGATCGCCGGCGAAGCTGGCGGCGGCCAACGCCGGACGCAACCCGAAGCGCACCGCCGCCACCGCAGCATCGCTGCTGGTCGGCGTCACGCTTACCACCGGCGTGCTCACCGGGATGAACACCATCCGCGCGGCCACGCTCGACGAGATGGCCGAGCAGCACCCGATCGACATCGCGCTGCAGGCGGAGTCCGAGCCGCTGGCCGACTCGGTCGTCGGGGACGCGAAGGCGGTCCCGGGCGTCGCGGACGCGGTGGCGGTGCCGGGTGCGCTGGCCTCGGTGGAGGCCGAGGGCAAGCCCGTCCCGGTGCCGGTCGTGGCCCCGCCGGCCGGCGACATCGCGCTCAGGGACCTCACCGTGAAGCCCGGCACGATGGTGCTCTCGCCGGTCGCCGCCTCGGCCTTCGTGGAGGACTCCTTCGAGGCTTCGGGGGAGAAGGTGACGCTCACCGTCGGGGACCGGACCGCGACCGTGACGCTGGACGTACGCGAGATCGACGGCGCCGCGCAGATCTCCGCGGCCACGCTCCGGGAGCTGACCACCGACCCGCAGACGTACGCCGTCTGGGTCCGCGCCGACGCCGGGGCCGACCCGGAGGACCTGGCCGGGACGCTCGGGGTGCTCGCTCCGGACGCCGAGCTGATCAACGGCAAGGCCCAGCGCGCCTGGGTCGAGCTGCAGCTGGACGTGTTCACCTGGGCGGTGATCGGGCTGCTCGCGATCTCGGTGCTGATCGCGCTGGCCGGCATCGCCAACACGCTGGGCCTCTCCGTGCTCGAGCGAGGCCGTGAGCACGCGCTGCTGCGGGCGCTGGGCCTGACGAAGCGTCAGCTGCGGCGGACGCTGGCCGCCGAAGCGGTGCTGCTCTCCGCGGTCGCCGCCGTGGTCGGCACCGCGCTGGGCGTCTTCTTCGCCTGGGGCGGCAGCGAGATCCTCATCGGCGACATGCTGCCCGACGCCAGGTTCGACCCGCCGGTGCTGCAGCTGATCGGCGTCGTGGTCGTCGCCGGCGTGGCCGGCCTGGTCTCCTGCGTGGTGCCGTCCAAGCGGGCCACCAAGGTCAGCCCGGCGGAGGGACTCGCGCTGGACTGACGCGCCAACGTCGATGTGTTGGTCTCGACACGCCTCCGCCTAGTGGCTCCGGCGGCTCGACCGACGGTGGCCCCGTCGGTCGAGCCGGACTCGTGAGGAACGAACGAGTCCGTGTCGAGACCAACACAGTCGCCTACGCGTTCGTCTCCTCCAGGTCCTTGGCCTCCTCGGACGCCTGCGTACGCGCGGAGGCGATCAGGCTGGTGGTGACGGTGACGGCGAGGATGCCGACGATGATCACCAGGGAGAGCCAGGTCGGCACCACCGGGACGCTGTCCCAGTGGTCGTGGGCCCAGTGCAGGCCGAGCTTCACGCCGATGAAGGCGAGGATCGCGGCCAGACCGTAGGAGAGGTGGACCAGCTTGGACAGCGCGCCCTCGAGCACGAAGTAGAGGGCCCGCAGGCCGAGCAGCGCGAACGCGTTGGTGGCGAAGACCAGGTAGGGGTCGCCGGTGATGCCGTAGACCGCCGGCACCGAGTCGATCGCGAAGATGATGTCGGTGGCGAAGATGGCGAGCACCACGATGGCCATCGGCTTGAGCCCGATCTTGCGGCCGATGCGTACGGCCAGCATCTCCTCGGGGTCGACCTTCTGGTCGTGGCCCTGGAGCGCCTCGATGAAGATCTTGGCGGCGGTGACGAGCAGGATCGCGCCGAAGATCAGGAAGACGATGTCCCACTGGGACAGGGCCGCGGCGCCGAGGGCGATGAAGATGCCGCGCAGCACCAGCGCGCCGACGATGCCGAAGAGCAGCACCTTCTGCTGCAGGTGGCGTGGCACCGCGAAGGCCGCGAGCAGCAGCATGAAGACGAACAGGTTGTCTACGCTGAGCGACTTCTCGACGATGTAGCCGGTGTAGTACTCGAATCCGGTCTGGCTGCCGTGGGCGTTCCAGACCCAGACGCCGAAGGCCAGCGGGAGCGCGATGTAGAAGGCCGACCAGCCGATGGCCTCCTTCATGGAGACGTCGTGGGGCTTGCGGGTCAGGACGAAGTCCAGGGCGATCAGCACCACGACGGCAGCGATGGTGACCGCCCACAGGGTGGGCGTGGCGATGGAATGCAGCATGCAGGGTCCTCAGGCGTGTCGATGAACGTCTGAGGTCTCCCTCACCCCGAGATGCAGGGCGCCACTCCGGGACGGTGTCGGCACCGACGTACTGACCGGAATGAGCTTGATGAGGTACTCCCCTCGGAGTAAAGGGTATCGGTATCGCCGAAGGGGTTCGCAAATCGCCGTCTCACGCCAGAATGGTGGGATGACGACGGAGTCACAGCTGTCCCTGGTCGACGACCTCGACGCGAGCGTCTCCGAGGTGGTGACCGACGAGCTCTCGCTGCTGGCGGCATCGACCGACCGGTCCGGATCGGTCGCCGCCGGCCTGCCGCTGGCGGTGGTGCGGGCCCACAGCGTCGAGGACGTGCAGGCGGCGATGCGGGTCGCCTCGGCCCACCGGGTCCCGGTCGTCCCGCGCGGCGCGGGCACCGGCCTGGCCGGGGGAGCGGTGGCCGGCACCGGACACCTCGTCGTCGACCTCTCCGCGATGGACCGGATCCTCGAGCTCGACCCGGTCGACGAGGTCGCGGTCGTCGAGCCCGGAGTGCTCAACGCGCGGCTGGACGCGGCGGCGGCAGAGGTGGGGCTGCGGTACGCGCCCGACCCGGCGTCGGCGGCGATCTGCTCGATCGGCGGCAACGTCGCGACCAACGCCGGCGGGCTGCGCTGCGTGAAGTATGGGGTCACCCGGGAGGCCGTCCTGGGCCTCGATGTCGTCCTCGCCGACGGCACCCTGATCCACACCGGCCGTCGCACCATGAAGGGCGTCGCGGGTCTCGACCTCACCGCCCTGTTCGTCGGCTCCGAGGGCACCCTCGGCATCGTCGTCGGCGCGACCCTGCGCCTCAAGCCGAGGCCGGTCTCCACGCTGACGGCGTCGGCTGCGTACGCCTCGGTGGCGGCCGCCGCGCGCGCCTGTGCCGAGATCGCGGCCGCCCGGCGGCTGCCGTCGATGCTGGAGTTCATCGACCGGCGCTGCCTCGAAGCGGTCGACCGTTTCGCCGGCACGTCCTACTCCGAGCGCGGGGACGCCTTGGTGATCGCCCAGGCCGACGGGCCGGCGGCCGCGACCGAGATCGAGGCGATCGCCGCCATCGTCGGCAAGGAGGCCACCTGGATCGAGCAGGGCGTCGACGAGGAGTCCTCCGACCGGCTGGTCGAGGCCCGCCGCCAGGTCCTGCCCGCGATCGAGGCGGAGGGATCCTGGTTCATCGAGGACATCTGCGTGCCCCGCTCCCGGCTCGCCGAGGCGGTCGACCGGATCTCCGAGATCTCGCAGAGGCACGGCGTACGCACCTACACCCTCGCCCACGCCGGCGACGGCAACCTCCACCCGGTGATCGGCTGGAACCCCTCGCCGGACGACGTCCCGGGCGTGATGCCGCCGGCCGAGACCCTCGCCGGCGACGAGATCTTCGCCCTCGCCATCGAGCTCGGCGGCACCACCACCGGCGAGCACGGCGTCGGCCGGCTCAAGCGCAAGTGGCTCGAGCCCGAGATAGGCGCGGACTCGATCGACCTCCAGCACCGGATCAAGGCCGCCCTGGACCCGCTGGGGATTCTCAATCCGGGTGTCGGGTTCTGACCATGGTCATGACACTCTTTACCCCGTGCGTGTCGGTATTGCTGCTGTCGTCCTGACCCTCGGCCTCGCGGTCACCCTGATCGCCTGCGGCGGCGAACCAGAAGCCGCCGACCCCACCTCGACCCCGAGCGTGGCGACAGTCGTGACCGAGATCGAGGGCGCCGACGGCACCACCGCGTCCGCCGGTGGCTACACGCTCGGCGAGGTCCGCCTGCCCGCCGAGGCCGGCACCCCCGGCAAGGTGAGCTTCACGATCACCAAGGACGGCGACCCGGTCACCGACTACATCGAGGAGCAGACCAAGGACATCCACCTCTACGTCGTGCGCGACGACCTGGAGGTCTTCCGCCACCTGCACCCGACCCAGGGTGAGCCCGGTGCCTGGTCCGGCGACCTGACGCTCCCGGCGGGCGGCACCTACCGGGTGGTCGTCGAGTTCGCCGCCCGGACGCCCGACGGCAAGGGGCGGCAGGCGATGCTCGGTGCGACGGCGAAGGTCGCGGGGCCGACCGAGGTCGACGTACCCGGCTCCGACGACGGCACCGTGATCGCGGCGCTGGAGGAGACCCCGAAGCCAGGGATCGACCAGGAGATCGGCGTGGTGCTCTCCGATCCGGCCGGCAAGCCGGTCAACCTCGGCACCTACCTCGGGGTCTACGCCCACGTGACCGCGTTCAGCCGCGAGACCGGCGAGGTCATCCACCTGCACCCGCTCGGCGGCCCCGAGAACGGCGAGGACGGCACCCGGCTCGGCATCCACGTGAAGCCGCCGAAGCCGGGTGACTACGTCTTCTTCGTGCAGGCGCGGGTGGACGGGATGATCCACACGCTCCGGCTCCCGGTCACCGTCTGAGAGTCACTGCCTGAGGGTCACTGCCTGACGGGGAACTTCAGCACTCCCAGCGGGCTCTCGAACTCGCCCAGCCGCAGCCCGACGGTCGCCTCCCAGGTGCCGCCCTTGGGCAGCACCACGTCGGCCTCCCAGGTGCCGGCGCCGACCGACCGCAGCGCGAGGCTGCCCAGGTCGACATCGCCTGAACGCAGCTTCGCGGTCGGGATCGCCGCCGCCTCGACCGGCTCGCCGGCCATGTCCTGGATCTGCAGCCGGAGCACGTTCGGACCCGGACCCGCGGGGGTCAGGGTGGCATAGACCCGGTGGTCGTCGCCCAGCTCCGCGGCCTGGGTGTTGGTCTGCGCGACCGTGGCCGTGCCGGCCCCGGTCGAGCCGACACCCGCCTGCGGCGGCTGGTCGACCAGGAAGCCGGTGACGCCGAGGACGACCACGAGCACGCCTGCCTCCATCAGCACCGCCCGGCGCAGCATCGAGCCGGCCTCGACGGTGTCGTCGTGCCCGGCCGCCTGACGCACCCGGGGGAGGACCAGCAGCCGGTTGCCGGCCGCCATCACCGCGACCGCGACCACCAGGGCGATCTTGGTCATCAGCAGGGTGCCGTACGTGCTGTTGAGCAGGTTGTCCCAGGAGCCGAGGATCCGCCAGCCCATGAGCACGCCGGTCGCCGCGAGCGCGGCCAGAGACGCGGCGGCGAGGGTGGAGAACCGGGTGACGATCTCCGCCGCGACCGTGCCTCGCCGGGTGATCAGCGGCAGGGTCAGCGCGAGGCCGACCAGTCCGCCGAGCCACAGTGCGCCGGCGACGAGGTGGATGACGTCGGTGAACGTGACCAGCCAGGCGGGTACGACCGCTCGGGAGTGGCCGACCAGCGACGGGGCGCAGATCGCGACCAGTCCTACGGCCGCGGCCAGGCGCGGCCGCTCGCGCAGCGCGAGCGCTGCCGCGATCCCGATGATCCCGACCAGCGCGCTGAGCCATTCCTTGCCGACGGAGGCCGGTGACCAGGCGTCGAAGGTGAGGATCGCTCCGGGTGGGCTCTCGCTCTGCAGCGCGCCGCTGGCCGGGGCCAGGAGCACCAGCGCGACGACGGCGACCATGCCGGCGACGATCTCCACGCGCTGCACCCGGGCGGTGGCGCGGTCGGGGACGCGGTGCTCACCGATGATCAGTGCGCGGAACCAGACCAGGCCCACGACCAGCAGCAGGGCTGCGTACTGGATGAACTGGAGCACCCCGTGGATCACCGCCGTCGCCCTCGACGGCTCCGTGGACGGCGGCGGGGCGACGCTGAGGCTCGGGGCACCGACCGCGAAGGTGAGCGAGCCGGAGATCGGGTGGCCGTCGGCAGAGACCGCTCGCCAGGCGACGACGTAGGTGCCGTCGCCGAGGCTGCTCGCCTTCGCGAGGGCGACCTTCATCTCGGTGCCGCTCGCGGTCGCCTCGGAGGTCACCTCCTCGCCCTTCGCGTCGAAGACCGTCACGCCCGCGGGCGGCAGCGTCACCGCCTCGTCGAAGGTGAAGGTGATCGTCTCCGGCGCCACCTCCAGCACCGCACCCTCCTCGGGGTCGGTGCCGATCAGCGTCGCGTGGGCCTGGGCGGGGGAGATGCTGATCAGGACGGCGTACGCAGCGGCAGCAAGCACCACCAGCAGCCGTCCCAGGCCGCGCCGGCCCGGGCCCCGGTGGTCGGGGCCGGACCGGCGCGTCAGGGGAGCACTCACGCCTTACGACGCCCCAGCGCGAGGGCGGTCGAGCCCGCGATCAGGCCGAGGATGCCGGCGCCGGCGCCGACGCCTCCCCACAGGTTGCTGTCGCCGTCCTCCGCCTCGGCGGCGACCGGCTCGGCCTTCTCCTCGGAGGCTTCCTCGGCGCCGTGGCCGTGCCCGTGGCCGTCCTCGGACTCCGCCGCGGTGACCTCGAAGGCCGGGGCCGGGCTCTCCGGCTCCTCCGTGGCGCCCTCGGGGGTCTCCTCGATCCAGGCGGTCTCGCCCTTCTCGCAGGTCTGGACCGTCGGGAAGCTGAGGGTGCCCTCCTTCTCCGGCAGCTGCAGGGAGACCTCGAAGGCGTCACGCTGACCCTCGGGCAGCGGGGTCTTCGCGGTGTAGACGATGGTCGCGTCGCGCTCGGTCAGCTCGTTGCCGTGAGCGTCCTTGATCGGCTCGGCGAGCTTCTCCTTGGTGACCTTGACGTCGTAGAACGGCTGGCGCGTCGGGGTGACCGTGTTGATCCCCTCCGGCACCTGGATGGTGATCTTGTTGGTCGGCGAGCCTTCGCAGCCGTGGCCGACGCTGAAGGTCAGCACGGTGTAGGCGCCGGCCGCGGTCTCGGTCGGGGTGACCGTGACGTGCGCGGAGGCCGGGGCGGCGACGAGGAAGGTGACGGCCGCGGCAGCGGCAGCGGGCGCGCCGAGGCGCGCGAGGGTACGTCGAGACATGGGGTTGTTGCTTTCTGTGGAGTGTCTGCTGGGCTGGTGCCCAGTGGGTCGGGTCGGGTCCTCAGGCGAGGACCGGCGGCCCGCGTCCGGCAGCGACGTACGTCCACAGGTGGTTGCGCAGAACGATCGCCTGCGTCAGGGGGAGAGAGCGGAGCGGGATCGGCGTCCGGGGCGTCGTGAGCACCCGGGAGATGACCTGCCAGGCCCGGCGGTGCAGCATCCACACGACGACGGTGAGCACCGCGGCCGCGGCGTGCGCGACCAGCATCGAGGTGTCGCCCGTGCCGCTGGTGTGCGCGTGGGCGGCAGGGGCTGCGTACGCCTCGAAGGCCTCGTGCATCCCCAGCTGGGTCGCTCCGGCGAGCACCGCCCCGAGCGCGATCCCGACCCGCCGCTGCAGCACCACGACTCCGGTGCCGAAGGCGGCGAACCCGGTCGCCACCAGCCACAACGCGTCCGGCAGCTCCCCGCCGCCGGCCAGGTGGGCCAGGCTGGACCCGGTGGTGATCTCCACCGCCGCGAGCAGCGCCAGCCACACACTTCCGCGTGTCGGCCGCACCACCCTCAGATCCACGCCGGACATTGTCGCAGACAACCGGGTCAGTGGCGGATCAGGGCGTTCCCGGATACCCCGGACGATCGGTTCTGTCGAAGATAGTCGATATCGACTATTCGCTATCGACTGTATGGAGCTGACGATGACAACGACCCACCCGGTCCCGCGGACGGGACGCCGAGGCACGGTGATCACGCTCGTGCTGTTCGCCGTGGCCAGTGCCGTGCTGGCCGTGACGCCCCCGCTGGTCGCCGGAGCCCTGCGGTTCCCGGACGCGCGCACGCCGGTCTGGATCGCCTCCGCCGTGACCACGACGCTCGTGATCGCCCTGGTCCGGAGAGCTCGGCCGGCGCGCGGCATCGTGCTGAGCCTGGGCTGGGTCCTGCTCGTCCTGGCGACCGTCCAGGCCTTCGTCGTCGTCGACCTGCTCGCTCTGGTCGCGATGTTCGCCGCGGCACCGATCCTCGCCTCGCTGACGGGCCAGCTCACCGGGCGCAGCCGCAAGGCACTGGTGGTCTTCCATGTGGTCGCTGCCGCCTGCTGGACGGGCGTGGCGCTGATGATGTCCGCGGTGGGGATCAGCGCTCTGACCAGCGACGACATCACGTACGTCGCGGTCGCCTACCAGGTGATGGAGATCTTCGACGTCAACCTGCTCGCCTGGCTCAACTTCGCGGCCACGCTCTCCGGGGTGGCTGTGGGCATGTGCACGCAATGGGGCGTCGTCCGCTACTGGTGGGTGGCCACGAAGCTGGCGATCTCGCTGGTGATCCTGTTCTCGGCGTTCACCTGGATCCACGGTCCGTTGGAGGCCGCCGCCATGGAGGCCGAGCACCTCGCCGCCACCGGCGGATCGCCCGCCGACCTCACCACCTCGCCCGTGCTGATCGCCGCCGGCTTCGGGTTCGCCTTCGGCCAGCTGCTGATCGCCATGCTGCTCTCGCTCTACAAGCCGGGTGGACGTACGCCGCTCGGCCGCCGTGCGATCGAGCGCACCCGCCGGGCCCGCACCGAAGGCGCAGGGAGCGCGGAGATCGCTGTCGTCGCGGAGATGACAGACATCGCCGACGGTGTCCGCGAGCTGAGGCTTCGGACCGTCGACGGGGCCGAGCTTCCGGCATGGGAGCCGGGTGCGCATGTCGACCTGGTGCTGCCCTCGGGACTGGTGAGGCAGTACTCGCTCTGCGGCGACCCGGCAGACCGGACGAGCTACCGCGTCGCGGTGCTGCGCGAGGACGCGGGCCGCGGTGGCTCGGTGGAGATCCACGGGCTCGAGCCGGGCGCCAGGATCGGTCTGCGCGGCCCTCGCAACCACTTCCCGCTCGCCACCGCCGCACAGCATCTCTTCATCGCCGGCGGCATCGGGATCGCTCCGTTCGTCCCGATGGTCCGCGAGCTCGCCGCTCGTGGCGAGGACTGGCGACTGGTCTACCGCGGAGCCTCGATCGAGTCGATGGCGTACGCCCGCGAGCTCGCCGCCGACTTTCCGGCCGACGTCGAGCTCGTTCCCGCGGATGCTCGTCCGCGCCCGGATCTCGCCGCGTTGGTCGCCGAGACCGCACCGGGGTCCGCGGTCTACTGCTGTGGCCCCGACTCGCTGATCGAGGCGACGGAGCGCGCGGTCGCCGCGGCCCCGGGGCGGACCCTCCGGCTCGAGCGGTTCACCGCCACGGACCGCAGCGACCTGGAGAGCCGTGCCTTCGAGGTGGAGCTATCGCGAACCGGGCAGGTCGTCGAGGTCGCCGAGAACCAGACGATGCTCGCGGCGATCCAGCAGGTGGAGCCGGCCCTGGACATGTCGTGCGAGGACGGGGTCTGCGGCAGCTGCGTCCTGAGGGTTCTCGAGGGCACCCCGGATCACCGCGACGACGTCCTGCAGCCGGACGAGAGGACACGCACCGACGTCATCTACCCATGCGTTTCCCGGGTCGTGGGCGACCGCGTCGTCGTGGACCTGTGACGATGGGAGCCATGCCGGTCCAGAATCCCCTTGCGCTGGTGGTGCTCGCCTACCTCACCCAGGAACCGATGCACCCCTACCAGATCGGGCAGCTGCTCAAGGAGCGCAACGTCGGCGCGAGCGTGAAGTTCCGTCCCAGCTCGCTCTACATGGTCGTCGACCAGCTCAGTCGTGACGGCTACATCGAGGCGCGCGACTCCTCGCGTGCCGGCCGTCGGCCGGAACGGACGACCTACGCCATCACCGGTTCCGGCCGCGCCGAGCTCCGCGAGCGCCTCGCCGCCCTGATCGCCACACCGGACGAGGAGTTTCCGAGGTTCAGGTCGGCGCTCTCCCTCCTGGTCGCCCTGCCGCCGGAGGACGTGCCGCCGCTCCTGCGGAAGCGCGAGTCCTCGCTCCAGGAGGACGTCGACGAGATCCGTGACCGCCTCGCCCGGGTGAGGGGAGAAGGGGTCGAGCGGGTCTTTCTCCTCGAGCACGAGCACCGGCTGGCGTTGTGCGAGGCCGAGCTGGCCTACGTACGTCGCATCCGCGATCTCATCGAGAACGACCCCGACTCGCTCGGTGACTTCTGGCGCGACTTCCACCGGTGAGGGCCGAGCCGTCACGCACGTCGGCCGAGACGTCACACCCGTGACATCTCGGCCGACGCAGCTGACCTCTCGGCCGGGTCAGCGGAGGATCGGCGGCTCGGTCTTCTCCTCGACCTCGTTCAGCGTCACCCCCGGCGCGAGCTCGACGAGCCGCAAGCCCTCGGGGGTGACGTCGAGGACGCAGAGGTCGGTGATGATGCGCTGCACGACACCGAGGCCGGTGTAGGGGAGCGAGCACTCCTCGACGATCTTGTAGGAGCCGTCGCGAGCGACGTGCTCCATCAGCACGACGACCTTCTTGGCGCCGTGGACGAGGTCCATCGCGCCGCCCATGCCCTTGACCATCTTGCCGGGGATCATCCAGTTGGCGAGATCGCCGCCCTTGGAGACCTGCATGGCGCCGAGGATGGCGGCGTCGATCTTGCCGGAGCGGATCATCCCGAAGCTGGTGGCGGAGTCGAAGAACGACGCGCCCTTGCGTACGGTGACCGTCTCCTTGCCGGCGTTGATCAGGTCGGGGTCGACGGCGTCCTCGGTCGGGTAGGCGCCGGTGCCGAGGATGCCGTTCTCGCTCTGCAGCACCAGCTCGACGTCGTCGGGGACGTAGTTGGGCACCAGCGTCGGCAGCCCGATGCCGAGGTTGACGTAGTCGCCGTCGGAGAGCTCCGCGGCGGCACGGGCGGCCATCTCTTCACGTGTCCATGCCATGTCAGCGCACCGTCCTCTTCTCGATCCGCTTGTCTGCGGCCTGCTCCGGCGTCAACGGCACCACCCGGTGCACGTAGACACCCGGGAGGTGGACGTCGTTCGGTGCGATCTCGCCGGGCTCGACGAGTTGCTCGACCTCCGCGATGGTGATCTGGCCGGCCATCGCGGCCAGCGGGTTGAAGTTGCGGGCGGAGTCCTTGAAGACCAGGTTGCCGTGGCGGTCGCCCTTCCACGCGCGGACGATGCCGAAGTCCGCGACGATGGCCTCCTCGAGCACGAACTCCTGCTCACCGTCGCGCGTCTCGAAAGTCATCACCGGCTTCTCGGGCGAGGTTTTGATGACGTTGCCCGCGTCGTCGTACTTCCACGGCAGCCCGCCCTGCGCGACCTGGGTGCCGACGCCGGTGCGGGTGTAGAACGCCGCGATGCCGGAGCCGCCCGCGCGCATCCGCTCGGCCAGCGTGCCCTGCGGGGTCAGCTCGACCTCGAGGTCGCCGGAGAGGTACTGCCGCGCGAACTCCTTGTTCTCACCGACGTACGAGGCGACGACCCGGCGCAGCCGCCCGGCGCCGAGCAGCAGGCCCAGGCCCCAGTCGTCGACGCCGGCGTTGTTGGAGACCACCTCGAGGTCGGTGACGCCGGCCTCGAGGATTGCGTTGATGAGCACCGAGGGGATGCCGCACAACCCGAACCCGCCGACCGTGAGGGTCGCTCCGTTCGGGATGTCCGCGACCGCCTCGGCGGCTGAGGAGATGACCTTGTCCATGATGATCAGTCAAGGGTGGGCGGCGCCTTCGGTCAATAGGTGAGCGCAGGTTCACGCTTGATCTTTCGATGAACGACCCCGATGGCTCAGGAGCGTTCACTGAGTGGACGTCGACTAACGTACGTCCCATGGAACCCGGTCTCGGCACGAACCAGCCCAGCGTGATCCGCCGCAGCGCGCACCTGCTGCGGCTGCTCGCCGCGCGCGAGCCGGAGGGCGCGACGACCACCCAGCTCTCGACCGCTGCCGCCATCCCGCGCCCCACCGCCCACCGGCTGCTCAGCACCCTCCAGGAGGAGGGGCTGGTCGAGCGCGACAACACCACGGGCGCGTGGCACCTGGGGCCGGAGTGCTTCCTGCTCGGAGCCGCGGCGACCACCCGCCACGACATCACCCCGGCGGCCCGGGCGGCGGTGCTGCGCCTGGCCCGGGAGACGGGGGAGAGCGCGTTCTTCTCCATCCGTCGTGGCGACGAGACCGTCTGCGTCCTGCGCGAGGACGGCAGCTTCCCGATCCGCTCGCACGTGCTCCACGAGGGCATCCGGTTCCCGCTCGGGGTCGCCTCGGCCGGCCTGGCGATCCTGGCGCTCATGCCCGAGTCGCGCCGCGAGGCCTACCTGGCTCGCGCCGACCTCGTGCCCGCCTACGGCGAGGAGCACTCGGCGTCCGCTCTGCGGAAGCGCATCGCCGCGACCCGCGAGCGTGGCTTCGCGGTCAACCCGGGACTGATCGTGGTCGGCAGCTGGGGTCTGGGCGCCGCCGTCTTCGACGCCCACGGCCAGCCCTACGGCGCGCTGAGCATCACCGGCATCGAGGCCCGCCTCGCGCCCCCGCGCCAGGCCGAGCTCGGCCGCCTCCTCTTGGAGGCGGCCCACGCCCTGACGGCGAAGGCTACGTCCGGGTGAGTGCCTCCTGGATCCGAGCCAGATGGTGGACCTGGTCGCGGGTGGCGGGATACAGCTCGGTGAAGGTGCCGTAGAGCTCGTCGTAGACGGCCCGGTTCTCGGGGCTGGGCACGATCTCGCCGACGATCCTGGTCCAGTCCGTGTCGGGCGGAACGAGGCCGGAGCCGATCGCCGCCAGGAGGGCGTCTCCGTACGAGGCCCCGATGGTCTGCTCGGGCACGAGCTGGCGGATCCCGGTCACGTCGCTGACGATCTGGCTCCAGGGCCCGCTCCGGGTGCCTCCGCCGACGGTGACCACACGGGAGGCGGGGCCGCCCGCGACCTCGAGGAGCTCCAAGATCTGCCGTACGCCGTAGGCGATCCCCTCGTAGACGGCTCGGTACAGGTGCCCGCGGCCGTGACGCAGCGACAGCCCGGCGACGACGCCGCGCGCATGCGGGTCGAAGAGCGGGGTGCGCTCGCCCGCGAAGTAGGGAAGCACGACGAGTCCCTCCGCGCCGGGCGGGGTGAGCTCGGCCTCCTCGGCGACGGTGGCGATGTCGACCTTCCCGGTGAGCTCCTGAACCCAGGAGAGCAGGCTCCCCGAAGTCGCCATCCCACCCGCGAGCGTCATCACGTCCGGCTGCACGCTCTGGGCGGTCCACAACGGGGGACAGGCCTTCAGGTCGCGGCCGATCTGGACGAAGAACATCGTGGAGCCGTACATCAGCATCAGGTCGCCCGGCTGCCGGACGCCACAGCTGAATGCCTCGGTCCAGGCGTCGACGGACCCTGCCATCACGGGCGTGCCGACGGGCAGTCCGGTCGCCGCGGCCGCGTCGGCCCGCAACGTGCCGACCACCTCCCCGGACCAGGCGAGCCGGGGCATCCGGAGGTCGCCGACGATCTCCTCCACCCAGTCGGTCGCCCAGTCCTGGGCCGCGAGGTCGTAGAGCGGCGCGCACTGGCTGGCGGTGTGGTGATCGAGGATGTACTCGCCGGTGAGCCGGGCTACGACGTACGAGCTGGAGCCGAACCATCGGCGGGTCCGTGCCCACACGTCGGGCTCGTGGCGCCGCAGCCAGAGCAACTTGGGGCCGACCGCCTGGGAGCTGAGCGCGCTGCCGGCCCGGTCGAGGATGGCCTCGGCCCCGAACCGCTCGGTGAGCTCCTCGATCTCGGCCGAGGCCCGGCTGTCGATACCGTAGAGGATCCCGGGCCGGAGCGGGGTGAGGTCATCGTCGGTGACCAGGACGCACGGGCCGATCCCACTGACGCAGATCCCGGCGATCATGTGGCCCCGGGCGTGCAGGGCCAGCTCGCGGCAGATCGAGACCACCTCGTCCCACCAGATGGTCTCGGCGTCCATCTCGGCATACCCGGCCCGGGGCAGCGACATCTGGTGACGGCGCATCGTCTTGGCGATAACGACCCCCTCGGCGGTGGCCAGCACGCCCTTGCTGCTTCCGGTGCCGACATCGACCCCCACGACCAAGGCAGCCATATACCCTCCCAGTCGCGCCGGACAGCCGTGTCCGACAGCCTTGACGGCGTGATCGGTCGATCCTAATGGCTGTCGGGGCCTCAGCAGCTCGAGGGCTGTTCCCGCTCCGTGGTGCCCTGCTCGTACTCACCGATGGCCGCGACCTTGGCGGCCGAGGCCGACTCGGGGTCGAACTCGTAGCCCAGCCACTCCTTGGCCAGGCGGCGGGCGAGTTCGATCCCGACGACGCGCTGGCCCATGCACAGGACCTGAGCGTTGTTGCTGAGCACCGCCCGCTCGACCGAGAAGCTGTCGTGCGCCGTGACGGCGCGTACGCCGGGGACCTTGTTGGCGCTGATGGCCACACCGAGCCCGGTGCCGCACACGAGCAGCGCGCGATCGACGCTGCCGTTGGCGACCAGCTGTGCCGCCGAGGCCGCGACGTGGGGGTAGGCGGTGTGCTCGTCGGTCGTGACGCCGACGTCGACCACCACGGCGACCCGTGGGTCGGCCTCCAGGTCGGCCTTCAGGATGTCGCGGTAGGAAACGCCGGCATCGTCGCAGCCGACGGCGATCCGCAGCCCGCCGGCTGCCTCCGCGGTCTGTACCGGCTCGGTCGGGGCTGACTCGGTCATGAGGACTCCTCGTGGATGGTCTGGCAGGTCTGGTCGAGCCGCTCGCCGATCGCGGCGACGATCAGGGCGAGCGAGACGGCACCGGGGTCCGGAGTGCCGAGGCTGCGGTCGGCGAGCGGGCGGGCGCGCCCCACCTTCGGCACCATCGGGGCGGTCGCCTCGGCGGCCTTCGCACAGCTCTCCGCCGCCGCCCGCCACGCCTCGGGAAGGGTGAGCGCGGTGTCGGTGGCCTGTTCGAGCGCGTCGGCGAAGGGACAGAGCGCGTCGAGCATCGTCTTGTCGCCGAGTTCGGCCCGGCCGAATGTCTGCACGCGGGTCGTCGCCGCCCGTACGGCCTCGGCGAGCCGGCCGAGGTTGACCGGCTCCTGGTTGCCGAGGCCGTCACCGACGGTGTCGAGGACCA
The DNA here is from genome assembly GCF_011045035.1 of Nocardioides turkmenicus. Lineage (GTDB taxonomy): Bacteria > Actinomycetota > Actinomycetes > Propionibacteriales > Nocardioidaceae > Nocardioides > Nocardioides turkmenicus. The sequence continues at coordinate 74,326 of NZ_JAALAA010000011.1, read as the reverse complement.
GGCCCCACAGGATGCCGCTGGTGCCGCCGGCGCGGTCACCGAACGCGGCCCCCGCCGCGCTGAGCACCGATCCGACTCCGCCGCCGGAAGACACCGCCGACTCCGCCGCCTCGAGGGCGGCCCTGGATCCGCGGCTCATCCCGATGCCGTGGTCGCCATCGCCGGCGACCGCGTCGATCTCGCCGAGACGTTGCTTGTGCTCCTCGACGGTCGCGGCCAGGGTGGCGATGAGGTCGCGCGCGACGGCAGCGTGCCGGCGCGAGGCCGGGCTCGCCGCGTCCTGCGTCTCCTCCGCCTGGACGCCGACAGGCACCGTACGCTCCGTGAACCGTCCGTTGGCGACAGCCTGGCCCCGGCGGTATGCCGGGGTGTCGGCCGGCGCCCGCCACAGCGGGTCGAGCTCGTCGTCGAGCCAGGTCACGGTGAGCGAGCAGCCCGCCATGTCGAGGCTGGTGACCAGCTCGCCGACCTCCGGGTCGACCAGGTCGAGGCCGGCGGCGCGCAACCTGGGCTCCACCTCGCTCCAGAGCACGTAGAGCTCCTCGTGCTTCGTCGATCCGAGGCCGTTGAGCAGGACAGCGGCCCGCCCGTCGGCCGAAGCCGGACGCTCGGCGAGCACCCGCTCGACGAGTTGCTCGGCCAGTCGCGCGGCGGGCATCCAGTCGGTGGTGCTGATGCCGGGCTCGCCGTGGATCCCGAGACCGAAGTCCACCTGCCCCTCCTGCACGTGGAAGAGGGCGTCGCTCGCTCCTGGCAGGGTGCAGCCGTCGAACGCCACCCCAAAGGAGTACGTCGCAGCGTTTGCGTGCCGCATGAGCCGCTCGACCTCTTCCAGGTCCTTGCCCTCCTCGGCCGCGGCGCCCGCCATCTTGTAGACGGTGAAGGTCCCGGCGATGCCGCGGCGGTCCGCCTCCGCGCCGGGCGGTGCGGAGGCCACGTCGTCGGTCACCCACACGACGCGTACGTCCACGCCTTCTGCGCGCAGCCGGTCGGCCGCTACGCCGAAGTTGAGCCGGTCGCCGGCGTAGTTGCCGAAGGCCAGCACCACCCCCGCGCCGCCGTGCGCGGCGCGGGCGATGCGGTAGACCTGCTCGGCGGACGGCGAGGCGAAGATGTCACCGAGCACGGCGCCGTCGGCGAAGCCGGGGCCGACGACTCCGTTGTAGGAGGGATAGTGGCCAGAACCGCCCCCAATGACGAGCGAGACCTTGCCGGCCAGGGGACCGCCCGCGCGGATGAAGCCGGAGGCGTCGGGGACGCGTTCGACGTAGCGCGGGTGAGCCGCGGCGAAGCCGGTGAGCACGTCGCTCTTGAATGTGTCGGGGTCGTTGTAGATGTGGGTCATCGGTCACTCGCTGATGACGAAGTTCTCGACGGAGTCGACGTTGTCCTTGGTGACCAGGACGCAGTCGAGGGCCTGCTTCTCCTCGGCCGCGCCGGTCTCGCCGGACTTGATGACGCTGTCGAGCTGCTCGATCGCGCTGTTGGTGCCCTCGACGATCGGCTGGACCACCGTGGCCACCAGCTCGCCGGACCGCACCGCGTCGACGGCGTCCTGGCTGCCGTCGAAGCCGAGGACCTTGACCTGGTCGAGCTTGCCCTTGGCCTTGAGCGCGTTGACCGCACCGAGCGCCATCTCGTCGTTGCCCGAGATCACCCCGGTGATGTCGGGGTTCTTGGCGAGCAGCGCCTCCATCTTCTCCTGGCCCTCCTGGCGGTCCCAGTTGGCGATCTCCTCGCCGACCTTCTTCAGGTCCGGGTACTGGCCGAGGACCTGCTCGTACCCGTCGGAGCGGACCTGCGCGTTGTTGTCGCTGGGGTTGCCGAACAGCTCGACATACGTCCCCTTGTAGTTCATCGAGGCGGCCCAGGCCTCGGCGCCGACGGTGGCTCCCTGGGCGTTGTTGGAGACGATCTGCGAGGCCGCGAGCCCGGTCTCGGAGATCTCGGCGTTGATCAGCACGATCGGGATGTCGGCGTCGACGACCTTCTGCACCGCGGCGATCGACTCGTCGGCCCCGGCGGGGTCGAGCAGGATTCCGTCGACGTCGTCGTTGACGGCGGTCTCGATCAGGGTGTTCTGCTCGTCCGGGTCGTTGCCGTGGGCAGCGGTGTAGGAGTCGTAGCCCAGGGCGGTGGCGGCCTTCTTCGCGGTGTCGACCTCGGCCTTCCAGTAGGGGTTGGAGGGGTCGACGGTGATGATGGCGATGGTGCCGCCGCCCTTGCCTCCCTTGTCGTCGGTGGCTTCCGAGCCGCACGCGGCCAGGCTCAGGGCGAGCCCGGTGGCGGCGATGCCGGCGAGAATTCGCTTCATGATGTGTGTCCTCTCGAATGGTTGCGGACCTGCCGCGTCCTGGGGTGGGAACGGTGGATGACGGCGTTCATGCGGACCTGCTCGCGGCAGGGGTCTTGGAGCGGACCTCGGCCGCGGCGCGCCGCGCCGCCCCGCGGTTCTGGGCGATCTGCTGGACCCGGTCGACGGCGACGGCGAGGATGATCACCGCACCGGTGATGACCTGCTGCCAGAACGGCGAGACGCCCACGATGACCAGCCCGTTGGCGAGGAACCCGATCACGAAGGCGCCGATGATGGTGCCGCGGACGGTGCCGCGGCCTCCCGAGAGAGCCGCGCCACCGATGACAACCGCGGCGATCGCGTTGAGCTCGTAGAACTGGCCGAGGTCGGCGGTCGCCGAGCTGATGTTGGCGATCTGGAGGAGGCCGACGATGCCGGCGCAGGTCCCCGCGATCACGTAGATCCGCGCCTTCACCCGAGTGACCGGTACGCCGGAGAGCTCGGCCGCGCGCTCGTTGCTGCCGCTGGCGTACAACCACCGGCCGAACGGCGAGCGCACCAGCAGGATCGAGGCCAGGATCGCCAGCGCGATCATCACCCATGCGGAGATAGGCAGCCCGAGGGGGCGGCTGGCGAAGACCTCGAAGAACCCGGTGTTGCCGAGGCCCTCTTGGCCGCGGAGCTCGTTGGTGATGTTCTGGCCGTTGAGGAGCACCTCGGTCAGGCCTCGACCCACGTAGAGCATGCCAAGCGTGACGATGAACGGGGCGAGGCGGAGCCGCGAGATCAGCAGCCCGTTGGCGTAGCCGACCAGCGCGCCGACCCCCACCGAGATGACGACGATGACCCAGACCTGCGGGAACATGATCGCCTGGGTCAGCGGCAGGTCGAGTCCACGGAAGAGGTTTCCGGCAACGGCGCCGGTCAGGCCCACGGTCGAGCCGACCGAGAGGTCGATGCCGCCGTTGAGGATGACCATCAGCATCCCGAGCGCCAGGATCGCGTTGAAGGCGACCTGCTTGGTGATCGTCACCAGGTTTCCCGGGTCGAGGTAGTTGTCGCTGAGCGTCGCGAACACCGCGATGATGAGGACTAGGGCGAGCAGGGCCCGGCCCTCCATCAGGGCGCTGCTGAGCGTGATCGAGCGGAGCCGGGACGCGAGGCCGCCTGCCGGGCTCTGGGGGCGGGGCGTCACCTCGGCGGGTGCGTTCGTTGTGGTCATTGCGTGCCTCCGATGGCTTGGTCGGTGGTCGGGGTGCTGGTTGTCGGGCTCGCTGACTCGCCGGACGCGGCCATGACCTCGGCTCGGGTGCTCGTGCGCGGGTCGAACTCGCGCACGATGCGGCCCTTGTGCATCACGACGATGCGATGGGAGGCGGTCATCGCCTCACCGATCTCCGAAGTGACGTAGAGGACTCCGAGGCCCTTTTGGGCCTCCTTGAAGAGCAGGGCGAAGATCTCGCCCTTGGCTCCGACGTCGATGCCGCGGGTGGGCTCGTCGAGGAGCAGCACGGTCGGGTCGGTCATCAGCAGCTTTCCGATCACGACCTTCTGCTGGTTGCCGCCCGACAGCGACGTGATCGGGGTGTCCGGACCGGCCGCCTTGACGGTGACCTCGTCCATCCCGCGCCGGATGCGTCCGGACTCCGAGACCCGGGAGATCAGGCCCTTGCGGACCACCGAGCGCAGGCCGGCGAGCGAGAGGTTGCTGCCGACGCTGAGCAGCTGGACGACGCCGTCGCGCTGCCGGTCCTCCGGGACGAGTCCGAGGCCCCGGGAGATGCGCTCGCCGACGCTCAGCCCGGCGATGTTCTCGCCGTTCAGCAGCACCTCGCCTGCGGTCATCGGGTCGCGGCCGGCCAGGGTCTCCATCAGTTCGGTGCGCCCGGCACCCATCAGGCCGTAGAGACAGACGATCTCGCCGGCGCGTACGTCGATGGAGACGCCGTCGACCACCACCCGTCCGGTGGCGTGGTCCGCGACGGTGAGGTTCCGGACCGAGAGTGCGACCTCACCGGAGTCACGGGGCTCGTCGCGGAAGTCGTACTCCGCCTGCCGGCCGGTCATCTGGTGCACAACCCAGGGCAGGTCGATCCCGCCTGCCGGCTCGTGCGCCACCAGTTCGCCGTCGCGGAGCACCACGGCGTGGTCGGCGATGCTGATCGCCTCCTCGAGATGGTGGGAGATGTAGACGATCGCGACGCCGTTGGCGGTGAGCTCCCGAATGACCCGGAAGAGCACCTCGACCTCGCTCGCGCTGAGGGCCGAGGTCGGCTCGTCCATAATCAGGATCCGGGTCTCGGCGGCCAGCGCCCGGGCGATCTCGACGATCTGCTGCTGACCCATCCGGAGATCCGCGACCAGTGTCTGGGGCGCGATCTCCTCCTCGAGCTGGCGCATCAGCCGCGAGGTGACCTCTGTCTCGCCGGCGTAGTCGATCCCACCGATCCGGGTACGCAGCTCGCGGCCGAGGAAGATGTTGTCCCGCACGTTGAGGTTCGGGCAGAGGTTGGTCTCCTGGTGGATGATCGAGACGCCTCGCTCCACCGCGTCGACGGTGTTCTCCAGGGTGATGGGCTCGTCGTGCAGGACCAGCTGCCCGCCCGTGGGCTGCTCGACGCCTGACAGGATCTTCATGAGCGTCGACTTCCCGGCGCCGTTCTCACCGAAGAGCACGGTGACCTGCCCGGCGCGCACCTCGAAGTCGACGCCCTTGAGGGCCTTGGTGACGCCGTACGTCTTGGAGATCCCGACGGCACGCAGGACCACCTGGCCGATCTCTGTCGAGCCTGCCGACACGGTCTCGGTGGCCGGCGCGCTCATCGCGCGACCTCCACGGTCAGGGGCTGGATCTGCACAGGCTTGTCCGCGGGCTGCGGCATGCCGGTGTCGGTTACGCTGACGATGCCGGTGAAGTCGAGCTTCGCGCCCGGAGCGATCTGCCCGCCCGTGCCCTGGTCGATCTGCTCGCGGACAAGCGCCTTCAGTTCGTCGCCGACCTGTTGGTAGGTGGTCTGGTTGGAGGCGTCACCGAACGTGAAGCCGAGGGCGTCGCGCAGGACGGCGCCGTTGGCGGCCGGTCCGTACGCCAGGCTGAGCGGCGTCGTGACGGGGACCTCCTGGACGGTGATCTCGATCGCCTGCTGCTGCGCCGCGACGACGGTCGCGACGCCACGTACAGGGAACAGGTAGGTGGTGTCGTTCGGCCTGGATGCCTCGAGATCGTCGGCCGTCTTGGCGACATCCTTCTGGAGCCCGGTGAGGAGCTCGGGAAGTGGCGTCGCCGCATCGGGGATGGTCTGGTTCGCCTCGGCGAAGAGGTCCTCGGCGGTCTGAGCCGGATCGAACTTCTCCGGGCCGATCGAGGCCAGCTCGTCGGGGGTGACGAAACGGGTGCTGAGGGTCATCGCCACGAGGAGCGCGGCAAGGGCCACCGCTCCGCCGATGCGGAAGGGGGTGAGGCGGCGGTGTCGTGTCATCTTGGGTCCTTTCGAACGATCGCGGACACGAGGTCGGGGTTTCTTGGCTGACGGAGGCTTCGTCGACGAAGCGCGTCGTGGCAACGGCGGGCGATGTCAAGGAGGCCCGGCGCCGTCCAGGCGGCGCGTCCGACGAAGAGGCCGTCCACGTCCAGGCCCGTCACCAGGCCGGCGGCGTTGCCCGCGTGGACGCTGCCGCCGTAGAGGACGGCGGTCGGCGTATCGGCCAGGTCCTCCGCGAGGACACGGCGTACGACTGCCAGTCCCTCGGCAGCCTCGCCGGGCGTGGCGGTGCGACCGCCGTCACCGATTGCCCAGTGTGGTTCGTACGCCACCAGCAGCTCGATCGGCCGCAAGGTCCCGAGCCGGCTGAGTGCATGGCGCAGCTGCCGGGCGAGCACGTCCTGGGTCACGCCGCCGGCGCGCTCGGCGCTGGTTTCGCCCACGCATATGAGGGGTCGCAGCCCTGCGGAAACGGCGGCGGCGACCTTGTCGGCGACCATGTCGTCGGTCTCGCTGAGCAGCGTGCGGCGCTCCGCGTGCCCGATCTCGACGATGCTCGCGCCGGCGTCGCGCACCATGCTCATGGACACCTCGCCGGTGACGGCGCCGTCGGGCCCCGGGTGCGCGTTCTGGGAGCCGAGAGCCACGCCGGTGCCGGCCAGTCGGTCTCGGACGGAGGCCAGGGCGGTGGCGGCAGGCAGGACGAAGAGCCGAACCTCGGGCGGCACGCTTCCCGCCTCGACCGCCGATCGGAGGTCGTCGGCGTACGCCGCGGCCTCGTCCAGGGTCTTCGTCATCTTCCAGCTCGTGCCGAGCCAGAAGGGAGCCACGGAGGTCACGGGATCAGCGAGACCTTGATCGACTCGGTGCCGCGTGCGACCAGGTCGAGGCCGTCCTGGAACCGGGCCAGCGGCAGCTGGTGGGTGCAGATCTCGTCCAGCGGGAGCACACCCGACTCGAGCATCCGGATCGCGGCCGGCCAGCAGTTCGGGCCGAGGTGGGCGCCGCGTACGTCGAGCTCCTTGTCGTCGCTGATGATGCTCCAGTCGACAGTCACCTCGGAGCCGAAGACCCCGTACTCCACGTACGTCCCGAGCTTGCGGAGCACGTTGAGCCCCTGGAGCACGGCGGAGGGGTGCCCGGTGCCCTCGAGATAGACGTCGGCGCCGTAGCCCCCGGTGATCGAGCGGACGAACTCGACGGGGTCCTGCTCGGCGATGTTGACGATGTCGGTCGCGCCGCACTTGGTGGCGAGGTCCAGCTTCTCGGGTGCCATGTCGAGGGCGACCACCCGTGCCGGTGACTTGGCCGCGGCGCCGGCGATCATGCCGAGGCCTATCGGCCCGCAGCCGGCGACCACCACGACGTCGTCGAAGCTGATCTGGGCCCGCTCCACGGCGTGCAGGGAGCAGGACAGCGGCTCTGCGAACGCCGCGTGCGCCGGAGGGAGGTCCTTGCTGATCCGATGCACCAGGGACGCGGGGGAGAAGACCATGTACTCGGCCATCGCCCCGGGGGTGCTGCGCTTGAACCCGAACATGTCGTGGGGCCCGCACATCCAGTACTCGCCGCGACGGCAGTAGCGGCATTCTCCGCACGGCACGATCTGCTCGGCGACGACCCGGTCGCCGACATCGACGCCCCACCGTGCGCGCGCCTCCTCGTCGAGCGCGACCACCTCGCCGGTGAACTCGTGTCCGGGGATGACCTCGGTCTCGGCCCAGGCGGGACGATTCTCGTCACCCCAGAACTTCGCGGCGCCGTGGTAGCACTTCAAGTCGCTCGCGCAGATGCCGACGGCCTCGACCCGGATCAGCGCCTCGCCGGGTCCCGGGACAGGGACCGGGACCTCCTCGAAGCGGTAGTCCTCGGGTCCGTGGCAGACGACCGCCTGCATGGTGCGCCGGTCGAGCTCTGAAGTTGCCTGCGTCATGGAGACCTCCAGTTAGTGATGTTGATCACTCGAACTCATCCACCGTCCCACGGTCGCGAACAAATGTCCAGAACAGATTTTCACGAATGGTCGAATCCGTGAGCGCGGCTGTGGAAGAGTGGTGCCGTGGAGAACACAGGCGGAGCGCGCGGCCAGCAGCCGATCCTGGAGGTCGCAGGGACAGCCAGCACACGCTTTACCCCCGAGGTCATGCATGCGGCGGCGACGCTCTACTACCTCAAGGAGGCGACTCAGGCGCAGGTCGCGCAGCAGCTCGGCATCAGCCGCGCGACGGTCAGCCGCGTGCTCTCCGAGGCCCGCCGCACGGGCATCGTCCGGATCGAGGTGGTCGATCCCGCGACTCGGCGTGCCTCCGAGATGGAGGAGCGGCTGGGCGAGGCCCTGGGCCTCGCTCGGGTGTTCGTCGCCCGTGGGTTCCACCGATCGCTCACCGGCGCGGCGCTCGCCGCGAGGCTCGGGGAGGCCATGACGGAGATCGGGTTGAAGGCCGGCGACGTGCTGCTGGTCTCCTCCGGTCGCACCGTGTGGGAGGTCAGCCAGGAGGCGCTGCCGTCCTTTCCCGGCGTCGTGGTGACGCCAACGGTCGGGGGACAGGACGAGCCCGAGGCCTGGTACCAGACGAACGAGATCACCCGTATGTTCGCCGAGCAGCTCGACGGCCGCCCGGTCTTCCTCTACGCCCCCGCGCAACCGGGAGCCGACCTGCACCGGCTGCTCCTCCAGGACCCGAGCACGCGTCGCGTACTCGATCTGTGGAGCCAGGCGAGGGTCGCCGTGCTCGGCATCGGCGCGCCGCCGCTGACCCGGGAGTCGCTGCCCGGTTACGTGCCGCGCGACGCCCCCTGGCTGCGTGAGGCCGCGGGCGACATCTGCACCAGGTTCTTCGACGAAGAAGGGCAGCCGCTGCCCTATCCCGAGGAGTCCTTGATCGCCACGACCTACGAGGAGCTCAGGGCGATTCCGCACACCATCGCGATGGCCGTCGGCCCGACGAAGGTGCCGAGCATCATCGCGGGTGCGCGGGCCGGCTGGTTCGACACCCTGATCACCGACGAGGACACCGCGGCCCGGATGCTCGACCGGCTGGGCTGAGCGCCTACACCCGGGCAGTCAGGATCTGGGCGAGCGCCGCGTCGGAGGCGAGCTGGGCGTCGCGGTCGTAGGTCGAGGTGAAGGCGAGGAGCTCGTCGGCGCCGGTGGTCTCGGCCAGCCGTTCGAGGCGGCGCCGGACGGTCTCGGGCGAGCCGGCGGTGGTGCGGGCGAGATGGGCCTCGACCCGCTCGCGCACCTGGTTCGTCCAGGTCTGCGACCGGATCGAGGCGACCGGCTCGAGCGGACCGAACTCGCCGGTCTGCCGCGACCTGGCCATCGCCCAGGCCTCCGGCAGCGCGAGCTCGGCGGCCTCAGCGTCGGTGTCTGCCACGAGCACGTCGACGGAGACCATCACCGACGGCTCGGGAGCCCGGGAAGATGGCCGGAAGTCCTTCCGGTACGCCCCCAGCACCTCACCCAGCCGCGGGCTGTCCAGCACCGGACCGCCCACGACGACCGGCAGCCCGAGCCGGGACGCGATCGCGACCCCACGTCCGGTGGCGAGGACGAACATCGGGATCTGATGAGCGGCCACCGGGCGGGCGGTGACCGCTCCGGTGCGGTCGAGGTAGCCCCGGAGCTCCTCGATGTCCTCGGCGAACGTGTCCGGCTCGTCCAGGTCGTGCCGCAGGGCGCGGCGTACGGGAGCGGTGAAGCCCAACGTGCGCCCGAGCCCCAGGTCGATGCGGCCCGGGTAGAGCGCGTCGAGCATGAGGAACTGCTCGGCCACGACCAGCGGCTGGTGGTGCGGCAGCATCACCCCGCCCGACCCGAGCCGGATCGTGGAGGTGTGCGCGCCGAGCGCACCGATCAGCACCGGCGGAGCCCCGGAGGCGATCCCGGGCACGGCATGGTGCTCGGCGACCCAGAACCGGTGGTAGCCGAGCCGCTCGGCCGCCACCGCCCGCTCGATCGTGTGGGTCAGCGCAGCGCCTTCGGGATGGCCCGTGCGCGTACGGGAGCGGTCCAGCATGGAGAGCCTCACACCAGGCCCAACCACGCGGTGGCCGGGACGCTTCCCGCCGCTTCCGGTGTGGCGAAGAACGCACTCGAGAAGCCTGCGATGCGGGCCACAGAACCGGCGTTCGCGGCCTCGCTCTCGGTACGCTGATGGCTTCGCCCACATGACGACAGGAGCGGCTGGGTAATGGATCAAGACGTGCTTCGGCACGCACCGCTTTTCAGCGAGCTGGACGACGAGTCGATGACGGCGCTGCTCGCGATGATGGGCCAGACCCGCCTCAAGCGTGGCGAGGTGCTGTTCCACGAGGGAGACGCCGCGGACCGGCTCTATGCCGTGGTGAGCGGCAAGGTGAAGCTGAGCCGCGCCGCGGCCAACGGACAGGACAGCCTGCTGGCCATCCTGGGGCCGGGCCAGGTGTTCGGTGAGCTGTCGCTCTTCGACCCCGGTCGGCGCTCCTCGACGGTCGCGGCCGTCACCGACGAGGTGGAGCTCGCCTCGCTCTCGCACGACGACCTGCTGGGCCTGCTCGACGGCCGCCCGGCCGTGACCCGCGGGCTGCTCGCCCTGCTGTCGGGTCGGCTGCGCCGGGCCAACGACGTGATTGGCGACCTGGTCTTCGCCGACGCCCCGCGCCGGGTGGCGAAGGCGCTGCTCGACCTCGCCGAGCGGTTCGGTCAGCAGACCGAGGAAGGCCTCCATGTACGCCACGACCTGACGCAGGAGGAGCTCGCCCAGCTCGTGGGCGCAGCCCGGGAGACGGTCAACAAGGCGCTCGCCGACTTCGCGGCCAAGGGCTGGGTCAAGCTGGAGTCCCGCGGCGTGATCATCACCGACATGGAGCGGATCGTCCGCCGCGCCGGCTGATCACACTCAGAGACTGACGCGGACCAGCTGCCGCAGCCGGCGGAGACCCTCGGTGCTCGGCCGTTCGGCCGGGGCGAGGGCATCGCTCAGGCGCAGCCGGACCGCGTCGGTCTCGAGCTCCAGGCCGATGGCCACGAGCTCGCTCGCCGCGCTGGGCGTACGTGCCGCAGCGACGTGGGCGCTGCGCCCGACCAGGTTCACGTGGTAGCTGCGCGGACCCTGGGCGGTGGCGACCGCGACGGTCCCCTTCATCCGGTACGCCGTCTCCGGCGGCTCCTCGAGCAGGTCGACCAACCGGGCCGGCTCGATGGTGCCCGGGGTGGTCACGGTCACCGACCGGGCGTGCTGGTGAGCTGCGTGGTCGTGGGCCGCCTCGCGCAGCAGCGCAGCGATCGGCAGCTCGTCGGGCGGGTCCTCCGGCACGGCTGCGTCGTAGACCAGCCGCGGGTCGATGCGGCCGCCCACTGCGTACGCGACATGGACCTCGGGGTTGTGCTCCCGCACCCGCGCTTCGATCCGTGCCAGGATCGCCTCCCGCTCGGCGGGCGGCACCAGGTCGGTCTTGTTGACGACGACCAGCGTGGCGGCGGCGAACCGGACCGGCGCCGGGCCCCGGCCGTCGTCGACGGTGTCGAAGTAGGAGGCGGCGTCGACGACCTCGATGAGCCCACCGCGGCGTACCCGCTCGACGCCGCTGAACCGGACCAGCTTCGCCAGGGTCCCGGGCTCGGCGAGCCCGCTGGCCTCGACGATGACCACGTCGAGCGCAAGTCGCGGGTGGGTCAGCTTCTCCAGGGCGTCGTCGAGGCCGCCGGCGTCGGGCAGGCAGCACAGGCAGCCGCCGGCGATCGAGGCCGGCTCGTCGATCTGTCCGGTGACGAGCCCGGCGTCGACGTTGATGTCGCCGAAGTCGTTGACGACCACGCCCACCCGGGCGCCGGGCTGGCGCAGCAGATGGTTGAGCAGCGTGGTCTTCCCGGACCCCAGATGACCGGTCAGGATGACCACGGGAACGCGGGAGCTGACGTCGTTCGGTGGCACCCCGTCATCGTAGAACCCAGTGAGAACAGTTCCCGATAGTGGGTCCCAGGGCGTCCGCGGAGCCCGAATCTTGACGCCCGCGATGGCCAGACCTAGGTTTGCCGCACAACTTCACATCCGCCGTTCGAACTGCAGCGGGAGAGTCCTCGTCCATCCCGGGCGAGGCGCCGAAGGAGCAAACCTCCCCAGAATCTCTCAGGCCCCATGACCGCTGTGGTGAGGCGACCTCTGGAAAGTCAGGATCCGACGATCCTGCACCCACGGTGCAAACCGTCCCAACGGGGCGGTGAAGCTCTCAGGTAGCGATGACAGAGCGGGGAGGTCACCCGTCCACGGGTGCCGCTGTCGGCACCCACCACCAGGGAGCCTCCCGCACACATGACCTCACCTGTCCCTACCCCTCTGCACGAGATCCACCAGGAGCTCGGCGCCTCGTTCACCGACTTCGCCGGCTGGAGCATGCCGGTCCGCTACGGCTCGGAGACCGCCGAGCACCAGGCGGTACGCACCGCCGCGGGCCTCTTCGACCTCTCGCACATGGGGGAGATCGAGGTGACCGGGCCCGAGGCCGGGCGCGCCCTCGACCACGCCCTGGTCGGCCGCCCGTCGGCGATCGGCATCGGCCGCGCCCGCTACTCGATGATCTGCGCCGAGGACGGCGGCATCATCGACGACCTGGTCGTCTATCGGCTCGAGGAGGAGCGCTATCTGGTCGTCGCCAACGCGAGCAACGTCGGTGTCGTCGCTCCGGCCCTGGCCGAGCGAGCGGAGGGGTACGACGCCGAGGTCCACGACGCCTCGGCGGAGTTCGCGCTGATCGCGGTCCAGGGCCCGGCCTCGGCGGCGATCGTCGCGGCGGTGACCGACCTGGACGTCCCCTCCCTGCGCTACTACGCCATCGACGCCGGCACGGTCGCCGGGATCGAGGTCCTGCTCGCCCGCACCGGCTACACCGGTGAGGACGGGTTCGAGATCTACTGCGCCCCCTCGTCGGCGGCTGCGGTCTGGTCGGCTCTCACGGAGGCCGGTACGCCGCACGGGCTGATCCCTGCCGGGCTCGCCTGCCGCGACACCCTCCGGCTCGAGGCGGGCATGCCGCTCTACGGCAACGAGCTCAACCGCGACACGACTCCCTTCGAGGCCGGCCTCGGCCGAGTCGTCTCCTTCGACAAGCCCGACGGCTTCGTGGGGGAGGCGGCGCTGGCGACGCGTCGCGACGAAGGTCCCCGCAGCGTGCTCGTCGGCCTGGTGGCCGCCGGGCGCCGGTCCCCGAGGGTCGGCTACGCCGTCGTCGACCCGGCCACCGGCGACCAGATCGGCGTCGTCACCAGCGGCTCCCCGTCACCGACCCTCGGCCACCCGATCGCGATGGCGTACGTCCGGCCCGATCTCGCGGCCGCCGGCACCAAGGTCCAGGTCGACGTACGCGGCAGCCGCGAGGACGCCGAGATCATCGACCTTCCCTTCTACTCCAAGCCCTTCCGATCCAAGAATTGAGCACCGCCATGACCAACCCGACCCACCTGTCCTACACCGCCGAGCACGAGTGGCTCGAGACCCGCGGCGACGTCGCGCGCGTCGGTGTCACCGCCTTCGCCACCGAGGCGCTGGGCGACATCGTCTTCGTCGAGCTGCCCGAGGTCGGCACCAAGATCACCGGGGGAGAGAGCTGCGGAGAGCTTGAGTCGACGAAGTCGGTCAGCGACATCTTCGCGCCCGCCGACGGCGAGATCGTCGGGGTCAACGCGGCCGTCGTGGAGGACCCTGCGCTGATCAACAGCGACCCGTTCGGCGCCGGCTGGCTCTTCGAGATGCGCGTCTCGGGCGCTCCGGAGCTGCTCGACGCCGCGGCCTACGACGCCCTGATCGAGGAGTGACGTGACCGCCGAGGTCGCCGGCTCCACGGTCGTCGCGACGGCGTTGAGCGCCTTCGATCTCTACTCGATCGGGATCGGCCCGTCGTCCTCGCACACCGTCGGACCGATGCGGGCCGCGAAGATCTTCGTCGACGGTCTCGTCGCCGACGGGCGGCTGGACGAGGTGGCACGGGTGAAGGCCGAGCTCTTCGGCTCCCTCGGCGCGACCGGTCACGGGCACGGTTCGGAGGGCGCGGTGCTCCTCGGCCTCGAGGGCGAGGAGCCGGCGACCGTCGACACACGTGCGTCGTCCGCGCGGGTGGCGGCCATCCGCGAGTCCGGGTCGCTGTCGCTCGGCGGTCACAGTCCGATCCGCTTCGACAGCCGCGCGGACCTGGTCATGCACCGCCGCGCCAGCCTGCCGGGCCATCCCAATGGCATGGTGTTCACCGCGTACGCCGCCACGGGGGAGGTGCTGCGCGAGCGCACCTACTACTCCGTCGGCGGCGGTTTCGTCGTCGACGAGCACGCCGCCGGCGCCGCGCGGGTCGTCCCCGACCGCTCGCCCGTACGCTTCCCGTTCGCCACCGGTGCCGAGCTGCTCGACATCTGTGAGCGCGAGCAGTTCCGGGTCTCCGACCTGATGGCGGCCAACGAGCTGACGTGGCGTACGCACGACGAGATCCGCGCCGGTCTCCTGGAGATCTGGCGGGTGATGGCGGACTGCGTGCAGGCCGGGTGCGACCGCGACCCGGTCACCGACGGCGTACTTCCTGGTGGTCTTCGGGTCCCGCGCCGGGCGCCGCTGCTCTACCGCGACCTGGCCTCCGGTGCCGGCGCCAAGGACCCCTTCCGGGTCATGGACTGGGTCAACCTGTTCGCCCTGGCGGTCAACGAGGAGAACGCCTCCGGCGGCCGGGTCGTCACCGCCCCCACCAACGGCGCGGCCGGCATCGTCCCCGCCGTCCTGCACTACTGGGTACGTTTCGTGGCGCCCGAGGCCGGGCTGGACGAGGCCGCGATCGAGGACGGCATCGTCCGCTTCCTGCTCACCGCCGCCGCCATCGGCATTCTGTGCAAGACGAACGCCTCGATCTCCGGCGCCGAGGTCGGCTGTCAGGGCGAGGTCGGCTCGGCCTGCGCGATGGCTGCCGGGGCACTGTGCGAGGTGCTGGGTGGTACGCCGGAGCAGGTGGAGAACGCCGCCGAGGTCGGCATCGAGCACAACCTCGGCCTCACCTGCGACCCGGTCGGCGGGCTCGTCCAGATCCCGTGCATCGAGCGCAACGCGATCGCCAGCGTGAAGGCCATCAACGCCGCCCGCCTCGCCCTCAACGGCGACGGCTCCCACAAGGTCAGCCTCGACAAGGCGCTGAAGACCATGCGCGAGACCGGCGCCGACATGAAGGTCAAGTACAAGGAGACCTCCCGCGGAGGCCTCGCCGTCAACGTCATCGAGTGCTGAGCCGGACGGCTGCGTCGGCGCAGAGCGTCGTCGCATGAAGTCGTCGTTCACGGGTACCACGTCGGAGTATGGCGATCACCCTTGTCACCGGAGCATCCAGCGGGATCGGTCTGGCTGTCGTGCGCCTGGCCGCGACCCGCGGCGATCACGTCGTGCTGGTCGCCCGGGGTCGTGAGTCGCTGGACGCCGCTGCCCGTGGGTGTGTGCGGCTGGGTGCCGCGTCGACCATGGTGCTGCCGCTCGACGTGGGAGACGACGATGCGGTGCGGGAGTGTGTCGGGGAGGTGCTCGATCGACACGGTCAGCTCGACACGGTCATCCACTGCGCTGGCGTGGTTGCACTGGGTCGCACGGAGTCCCTGCCGTCCGAGCTCTTCGAGGGGGTGCTGCGTACCAACCTCCTCGGGTCGGTCAACGTGGCCCGTCACGTGGTGCCCGTGCTGCGCAGCCAGGGCAGCGGAACGCTGCTCCTCGTCGGTTCGGCGCTCGGCCACATCACGGCACCCTCGATGAGTGCCTACGTCATCAGCAAGTGGGGCGTACGCGCGCTGGCTCGCCAACTGCGTCTGGAGAACCGCGATCGACCCGGCGTGGCGATCGTGTACGTCGCGCCGGGTGGCGTGGACACTCCGATCTATCGCCATGCCGCGAATGTCATCGGTCATGAGGGTCGGCCCCCGCTTCCGGTCTCCAGCCCTGAACGAGCAGCGCGACAGATCCTGCGCAGGGTCGACCGCGGCCGTGGCCGGCCACAGCTGAGCGTGGCCAACGAGGTGATCCAGCTGGGGCATAAGATGCCCATCCTCTACGACCGCGTGGTCGCGCCGGTCCTCGGTTTCCTGTTCACCGACCTCACCCGCCCCGTGGACCCACACCCGGGCAACGTCCTGACCACCATGAACGACGAGAACGCCATGCGCGGCCACCGCGAGAACGCAGCCCTGGGGATCGTGCGCAACCTGGTCGTCCGCATAACGCGCCCGGGGCGGGGTACCGCTAGGTCCAGTGATCCCGAGCCGCCGAGGACGTCTTCATGAGCAGAAATCACAGGCTGGTCCACGCATCACCCGAGCACGTCTGGGACGTCCTCTCGGACGGCTGGCTCTACCCGCTCTGGGTGGTCGGCGCGTCTCGACTGCGCGACGCGGACAAGGACTGGCCGAACGTCGGCTCACAGCTGTACCACTCGGTCGGCGTCTGGCCGCTGCTGCTCGATGACAGCACCGAGGTGCTCGAGTGCACGCCCGGGCGCAGGCTGTTGCTCCGTGCGCGCGGCTGGCCCGTAGGCGCCGCGCACGTCGAGATCACGGTGGAGCCAGCAGGGGAGGACACCGAGATCGCGATCCGAGAACAGGCCGTCGCGGGCCCGGGCGCTCTGATTCCACGGCTGGTGCAGGATCCGATCCTCAAGTGGCGAAACGTGGAGGCTCTCCGGCGCTTGGCCTACATCGTCGAACGCCGCCCATGAGCGAGGCCTCCTACGACGCGGTCGTCGTTGGTGCCGGACCCAACGGCCTGGTCGCGGCCAACCTGCTCGCCGACAAGGGCTGGTCGGTGCTGGTGCTCGAGGCCCAGCCCACCACAGGGGGAGCGGTACGCAGCTCCGAGGACGTCCAGCCGGGCTTCATCCACGACACCTTCAGCGCGTTCTATCCGCTCGCGGCGGCATCGCCCACCATCCGCGGTCTCCGCCTCGACGAGTACGGGCTGCGATGGAGGTATGCCCCCGCTGTCCTAGGTCACCCCATGCAGGACGGCAACTGGGCGCTGCTGCACCGCGACCGACACGTTACCGCAGAGCTGCTCGATGCCCAGCACGCCGGCGACGGCGACGCGTGGTTGGAGCTGTGCGGCCTCTGGGACCACATCGGCGAACCGCTGGTGCACGCTCTGCTGACCCCGTTCCCGCCCCTGCGTCCAGGGGCTCACCTGCTCAACGCCCTTCGTCGTGCCGGCGGCCTGGCGGCCGTGCGTACGCTGCTCACCCCTGCCGGAGACCTCGCACGCAACCACTTCGGGGGCGAAGGTGCGCGTCTGCTCCTGGCCGGCAACGCCGGACATGCCGACATCCCGCTCGACGCGCCGGGCTCCGGCGTGATGGGGCTTCTGCTCGCCATGCTGGGCCAGACCGTCGGCTTCCCCGTCCCGGAGGGCGGTGCCGGCATGCTCGCCGCAGCGCTGGAGCGCCGCTTCCGTGAGCGTGGTGGCGTCGTACGATGCGGCGCCGAGGTCACCCGCCTCGGCGTCGAGGACGGTCGCGTCACCGAGGTCCGCTCCCGTGAGAACGACCGGATCAAGGTCCGCCGCGCCGTGATCGCCGACGTCGCGGCACCCCATCTATACGGTCGGCTTCTCGATCCCGCCGACGTGCCGCGACGCGTCGCAGCCGGCATGAAGAACTTCCAGCTGGACCCGGGCACGGTCAAAGTCGACTGGGCCCTGAATGAGCCCATCCCGTGGCTCACCGAACCCGCGTACGCGCCCGGCACCTTCCACGTCGCCGACTCGGTCGAGCAGATGACCCAGTCCTTGTCCCAGGTGTCGGCCGGCGTCATCCCCGAGGCTCCGTTCCTCCTGGCAGGTCAGATGACCACCACCGACCCGACCCGCTCGCCGGCCGGGACGGAGTCGGTGTGGGCGTACACGCACGTGCCGCAGACGGTGCGGCGCGATGCGGGCCCTGACGGGCTGTGCGGGCGATGGGACGAAGAGGAGTGCCAGCGTTTCGCCGACCGCATGCAGGCGCGCATCGAGCGCCTGGCCCCCGGCTTCGGCAGCGCCGTCGCCGCACGACGCGTCCTCGGGCCGCATGAGTTCGAAGCCCTCGACGCCAACCTCATCGGCGGCGCGATCGGCGGCGGCACGTCCCAGCTCCACCAACAGCTGGTCTTTCGACCGGTGCCGGGCATGGGGCGGGCGGAGACCGGCATCACCGGACTGTTCCTCGGGTCTGCCTCCGCCCACCCTGGCGGGGGCGTGCACGGCGCAGCCGGCAGCAACGCAGGCCGTGCCGCCATCCTGCACGATCGCTTTCGATGGGGCGGTCCGTCCTCAGGAAGGCGAACCGCGTGAATCCAGTTGATGTCGTAGGCCGTGTGCTGCAGACCGCTGTCGGCGTGCTCGCCCACCTGCGACCCGCCGACAAGCCCCTGCACCCGCATGGCACGGTGCACCTGGCCGTGCTGCGGCGGCACCCGGGAGCCACCACGGGTGCTGCGTTCCTCGATGAGGGCGGGACCGACGAGGTGGTGGTCCGACTCTCCCGCGCCACCGGCCTGCCGGAGCCCGTGCCCGATGTCAACGGGCTTGCCCTGCGCGTTCCCACCATCCGCGGCGAACACGCCGACCTCCTGCTCGCCACCACCGGCCAAGGTCGATGGACCCGTTTCCTGCTGGCTCCCAGGACCGGTCTGCCCGACGGCTTCTTCAGTACGCTGCTCCCGTACCGCACGCCCACCGGGCCGGTCTGGGTCGGAGCGCAGCTCGTCGAAGGCACGTGGCAATTGATGTGGGCACGGGCAGGGACGGACTGGACGTCGTTCGCGACCCTCGAGCTGACCGTCGAGTCCGGCCGCGACCTGCTGCTTTCCTTCGACCCGACCCGCGCGACGCCACCGGGGCTCGAGATCTACGAATGGCACCGCCGCGTACGTGCGCCCGCCTATGCGACGGCACGGAAGTCGCGAACCCTCGGCGTCAGGCCGCTACGCGGGCCGGAGCACCCGCGCGACGAATGAGTCGAGGTTGCCGAGGAGCCGGTCGATCTTGTGCTCGACGCTGAGGGTCTCGTGGATGACCGGGGTGTCGAGCTTGCGCTTGTTGCGGGCCTTGAGGGAGCAGTCGAGGTCGGCGCAGATGTAGGTGCCGACCGAGTTTCCCTCCTGCCCGGAGCGGCCGGCCCGGGAGGCGACCAGCAGCGCGACGTCGCCGACCGTCGTACACAGCGCGCACATCGTCTTCCGCGGTCCGCGCGTCTCGCGCGATGCGCGGAGCGCGACCCCGCAGAGCCGGCCGTCGTGCTCGGCGACGAGGTAGTGGTTCTGCGGCGCCTTCGGGTCCTGCCAGCCGAGGTAGTCGAGGTCTTCCCATGGCCGTTCGGCCAGGTCAGCAGGGAGATTGAGGCGCTTGGTCGCACCCTTGGTGAGGTTGACGAACGAGGAACGTACGTCGGTCTCGGTCAGCGGCTTCATGCTCATCAGGCTAGGATTTCCTACAACTGTTAGGCAACTCGCTATTCAGGAGGGTCTTGATGGGTCGTCCAGGGCTGAACCGAGCCGCCGTGATCGCGGCCGCCGCCGACCTCGCCGACGAGCTCGGCTTCGACGCCGTCACGATCTCGGTCCTCGCCCGCCACCTCGGCGTCAGGTCACCGACCCTCTACTCCCACATCACCGGAGCCACCGACCTCCGCACCGCCGTCACCGCGTACGTCCTCGACGAGCTCGCCGACTCCACCAGCGCTGCCATGTCGGCGGGGGAGGGCCGCGACCTCCTCGTTGCCTACGCCAACGCCATCCGCGACTTCGCCCGCCGCTCACCCGGCCGCTACGACGCCACCACCCGCCAACGCATCCCATCCGCGCCGGAGTCGGATCTGCGTTCGGTCGACGACGCGATCGCGGCCGGCCGCCGCAACGCCGACCTCGCCCTGGCCGTCGTCCGCAGCTACGGAGTGACCGAGGCCGACGAGACGTACGCCGTCCGCCTGATGTCCAGCCTCATCCACGGCTACGTCACCCTCGAGCTGGCCGGCAGCTTCGCCCACAGCGAGCCACCGAGCGAGGCCACCTGGCCCGAGGTCCTCGACGACCTGGACCGCACGCTGACGCGGATATCGACGGCGCCGTGTCACTGATCGCGATGGTGGGTGCCGCCGACCTATCCTGGACTCAGGGAATAGGAGATCCAGCCAGAATCGAGGCGATTCACATGTCAGCGATCTCAGGTGTCCCCGGCGAGGAACGAACCGACGAGCCTCCCGAGAGCCGCATGCACAGCGAAGCACCCGCCGAAGGCGATCTCGACTTCGACGAGACCGAGATCCGGGCACATTCCATGGACCCGGCGGAAGGGGCCAACGAAACCTGATGCGGGTGGAAATCTACCCCGGAACGGGGATCCACATCATGGGCGGCCGGGTGGATACTTCGAAGTAGCTGTCCGGTCGATCTCGGCCCCCAGAGTCTTCGGCCGAAGCTCGCCAGCAACCAACGGCGCCTGGCCCGACACCACGTACGGCTAACCCGGCGACATCACCGACTGAGTCGTTCTCGGAGTCAGTTGCTCGTGAAGAGCCTTCGCTCTGCGTATCGACTCGTCGACCTCGGCCCGGTCGCAGCCACATAGGCGAAGGCAGCCGGCGGCGATCTCGGTCGCGCGGTCGCTGTCGACGGCCTTGCCATCGGTGCGCAGAGTGATGACGCCCTCGACCTGCTGGATCAGCATCGAGCCGAGCGCTGGGGGAGAGGTCGACACTCCGTATCGCTCGGCAACCCGGGATCCGAGGTTTGCGTATGCCTCGGTGAGCTCGCTGTGGGCCTGGCGGAAGCTCGCGTAGTCGAGGTTGGTCGCGGAGACGACGTCAGGCAGCTGATACAGGACGCCGACGTTGTGCGGCACCCGTGCGAGCGTGTCGATATCGACCAGCGCGAGCAGGCACAAGGCGGTCTCGACCCGTTCCGGCGGGACCAACGCCACGATCTCCTCGACCACCACCTGGGTCGGCCTCACCGTCGTGGCCAGCAGCGCCGCGAGGATCTCGTCCTTGCCCGCGAAGTGGTAGTAGAGCGATGCCTGACGGATCCCGACCGCCTCGGCGATCTCGCGAGTCGAGGTCGCGGCGAACCCCTTGCTCGTGAACAAGCGTGCGGCCGCTTCCAAGACCTGCTCGCGCGGCGTACCCACGCCGATGTCCGGGACGAGTCGTGGTCTGCCTGGGCGGACCCTGCTGAACGATGACATCCGAGTCTCTCCGTCGCTTTCTGCTTGCTGGAGTCCGGGCGGACAGTGGCTTCAACGCCATCCGCCCGCCCGGATGAGTTGAGTCTTGACTCGGACCGGGCCCAAAGACCCTGCTCCCTGTGGAACCTTCCGCAGAAACTTCCAGACCGTGGAAGATCTGCTCGTGGCGTCTTCCGGCGCCGCCCGAAAGGGCCGATCCCGCGTAGTCTCCATCCAGGTGCAAGGGACGAGGTGGTGGCGGCCAGCGCTCGGGAGGTGGACATGGCTGCGCGAAGCGCGAAGGCGTCACGAGATGAGGTACGCGACGAGTTGCTCGCCGCCGGACTCTCGGTGTCAGCGGTGGCTGCTGGAATGGCGGACCGCTTCGGGCTGCGTCCGCGCCTGGCGTGGCGCTACGCGCTCGACTGGCCGCAATGGCGTCTGGCCCAGGAGTTCCGCGTCGCCAACCCGGGTCTCGCGGTCACCGAGAGCCGCATATCCGAATGGGAGAACTGGCCCTATGGCGGCACCAAACCCACGCCCGAGGCGCTCGCCGGTCTTGCAGTCGCCTTCGGCCACGGCTGTGCACCTGCGGACCTGGTCGATGCCCTGGACCTCGCCCACCTATCCAGGGCCGAGCAGGCTCTCTTCGTTCGACCTGTGGTGTCGGCGACATCGCCCGCCTTGGTCGGGAACGCTAAGAACGGTCTCGACTTCCACCCCGACTGGGCCTTGAGCTTGGGAGAGGCGATGACGATGTGGCAGCAAGACATGAACCGCCGTGACTTCCTCCTGGGAGCAGGCTTCAGCGCCTCGGCGTACACGGTCCCAGCGTTCAGATGGCTCACCGCCCCGCCGGCTGCAGACCCCGTCGGCACAGGCTCCCGACTCGTCGGCACACCGGACATCGAGCTCATACACCAGATGCTGCGAGCGTTCCGCGAGGTCGACAACAGGTTCGGTGGCGGCCAGGTCCGTGATGCCGTCGTACGTTTCCTCAGCACCGACGTCGCTGCCCTGCTCCAGGGACGCTACGACCGTGCGGTGGGCAGTTGCCTCCTCTCGGCCGCTGCCCAGGTGACGCAGTTGGCGGCATGGACCTCCTATGACGTCGGCCGGCATGCGACGGCGCAGCGATATCTCACCCAGGCACTGCGAATGGCGGCCGCCGCAGACGACCGTCCGCTCGGCGCGGAGATCCTTGCCGCCATGAGTCATCAGGCGGCCTACCTCCGACACGGAATGGAAGCGGTCGACCTTGCCCGAGCTGCCGAACGCGCTGCCACCGACTCGGGCATCGGTGCCCTCGCCGCGGAGGCGGCGGTCTTGGAGGCGCAGGGACATGCCGTGCTCGGGGACCAGGCAGCGAGCGCCGTCGCTCTCGACCGTGCCGAGCGTGCCTTCGACAAGGCCGCGAACACTGCCACACCCCAGTGGCTGGGTTACTTCGACCAGTCGTACCTGGCGGCGAAGTTCGGCCAGTGCTTCACAGCGCTCGGCCGCGGAGACCTCGCGCTGCCGTTCGCCCAACGTTCCTTGGACATGGACAGCGCCTATGCGAGGGGCCGCCAGTTCAACCTGGCGCTCTTGGCCCGGGCTCACCACCAGACGGGAGAGGTCGAGCAAGCTGCCGAGGTTGCCGTCGACGCCGCGAAGGCAGCGGTCGAGCTGAAGTCGGAGCGGTCGCGCGACTACCTACGCGACCTGGCCAGCAGGCTCGCGCCTCACGTCGGGCTGACGAAGGTGCAGGAGTTCATGTCTCTCCTGTCGCCTGCTCAGGCCCCCTGAGGTCGAAGCTTGCCCTCAGCGCGAGCCAGCAGCAGCTTGTACAACGGCGCGACCGAGCCGGCCCCGATGATCTTGCCCTCGGCGATCAAGCCCTCGATCTCGTCCAGCGGGATCCAGCGCACCGTGTCGGTCTCGTTGACATCAGGAACCGCGCCAGTGTCTGTGGCTCCTCGCGCGAGATAGATGATGTTCGGCTGGTCCACAGTCCCGACCAACGGCTGGAACTCGAGGAACTTCTCGATCGTGCGTGGCCGCCAGCCCGTCTCTTCCTCGGCCTCGCGCATAGCCGCGACCTGCAACTCCTCGCCGTCGTCGAGGTAACCACCAGGCAGTTCCCACACCCACCGGTCCTGGATGAACCGATGCCGCCACATCATCAGCACGCGCTCGGAGTCATCGACCATGAGCACCAGGACCGCCGCGGGAATCCGCATCACCCACTGATCGAACAGCGTCCCGTCAGGAAGTTCCACGCTCGCCCTGCTGAGCACCATCTTCAGCTTGTCGTCGACGATCTTCTCGTCATGGATGATCCACTGGGTCGCGCTGCGCTCGGCCATGGTGATCAACTTAGCGGCCGTCCGGCCCACTCTCGTTGAGGGCGGCGATCCACTTGGGAAGCTCGGTGAGTGAGGAGATCCGGAGCGTCGCGATCTCGTCTGCGGCCGGGTCATGTTCCTGGATCACGCCCCACGGTCCCCGGCGGATCAGTGCTGTCGCCATCCCCGACTCCGCTGCTGGCCGGATGTCGTTGTCGAGCCGGTCCCCGACGTAGAGGATCTCCTCGGCCGCGTACGGAGCCGCGTCGATGACATGCTCGAAGAACCCCAGATCCGGCTTGCTCACACCCCAGTCGTCGGACGTCGCGACCATGTCCACCGGAAAGTCCAGCTCCCGCAGGATCCGCCCCGCACTCACCGTCTGGTTCCCGGCCAGCCCCAACCACAATCCGTCCTCGCGCAGCGCTTTCAAGGCAGGGCGTACGTCGGGATAGACGTCATCCTCCCCGAACCGCTCCGCCTGCCCGGCCTCTTCCCGCTTCCGTCGTTCCTCGGTCAGATCGAACCCCGGCTGGAACACCTGGAAGGCCTCGCGATAGTCCATCCCGCGAGCGATCACCGCCCCGAAAACCGCTGAGAACGTATGCTGCGGCACTCCCAGCCAGTCTGCCCATGTCCCGTACTCGCGGGACTCGTCCACCAGGCACTCGCCGACATCGAACACCACCGCCCGAATCATGGACTCGGATCCTTCCACACCACCTGTGTCATAGGCGGCGGAATGATGCAAAGGGTCGTGGGACCAAGGGTCTGTCGCCAGTAGGTCCCGGCGCGCGCTGCCCGAGCGACTAGACCATCTGCTGGACGCCGACCGCTCGGCGCATACCTTTGACGATCATCTTTCCTGCGGAGATGGTCACCTCAGGTCGATAAGCGTATTGGTACTCGTAGTAGTACTCGACCTGACGCCAAACCGTCCGGTCAGTCAGTTTGACAATCGTGTCGCCATCCCAGCCTGCCCATTCGCCGTCCACGTATCGCTTCACCCCGTCCTCCTCGGTCAGGTCGCCGATCCTTCGACAGTAACTCAAGTGGCCGCCGCATCGTGACGCATCTTCAGAGAATGAGGCCGTCCCGTGGCGCCGGGCGGAGCAAACAACCATCCTGTTTCGCTGCGCGTCTGGGCGGCCCGGATATATCCTTGCGCGTGGAAGTGGTATCCGAATCTACGTCGACGTCGGTATGATTACTCTCGGGCAGCGTGGCGTGTGGGTCGATAGTGGAATCTGAGAGTCAATGAGCGCACCGTACGTCTCGATCAAACGTCTTGCCGATAATTCGATGGCGGCTATGTTGTCCGCAGTTGAGGTTTACAACAAGCCCCAGATGACCTACCGGGACGAGGTCACTGTGACGCTCGTTGTGAATGCCTGGGAACTTGCAGCCAAGGCGACCTTGCGACAGGACAACCGCTCGATCTTCTATCCAAAGCAGCGAGGCGAGCGCTATCGATCGATCAGTATCGATGATGCGCTTGGCAGGATGAATGCGCACGGATTGTGGCCGGAGACGGTGGACGGTCCCGCAGTGACCGCGAACATCGAGGCGCTCACGGAGTATCGCGACCGTGTGATCCACTTGTATAACGCGCAGGGGTTGGGGGCAGTCATCTATCCGTTCCTGCAGCAGAACGTCCTTAACTTTCGAGACTTCATGCTTGCGCGGTTCAAGAAGGATCTGGCGGAGTCAATGACGTGGCAGTTGTTGCCTCTGGGCGCCACGGCACCAGCTGATGCGGTTCAGTTCATGAGAGTCGACCGTAACGCCACGATGGTTACCGAGGTCGAGGAGTTCATCAATGCGTTGCGGGACTTGATGGATGCCGCGCAAAACGCAGGAGGAGACATGTCCAGGGTCGCAACGATCTACGACATCAACATGCAGTCGGTGAAGAAGATGTCGAGCGCAGACCTGGTCGTTGCAGTATCGCCTACTGCTGACGGGCAGGTGGTGGTGCGGAAAACTGACCCAAATCAGACGCATCCATTCAGTGCCAAGGAACTGCTCAAGAAGGTGAATGAGAAGCGCTCTGGGCGCGCCCTGACGTCGTACGACATGCAGGCCATCTGCTGGAGAGACTCGCTGCGGGAGAATCCGAGGTACGCCTGGAAACACAGTAACGGAGTTGTTCACGTCTGGTCGGGTGACGCAGTCTCATACTTGGCGTCCCATACGGACGAGCAGTTCGCAGGTGCACGTGCCGATTATCGCGAACACTTGAGGTCGAAAACCAGCAGGTAAGGCGACAGGATTGGCAGATATCGCGCCGATTTGTAGATCTCCTTTCCCCGGGCAGCCAGTTCGATGAGGGGTGGGCGGAAACACGTATGTGAATATTAGCGAGTTCCGTTCGACACCTACATTGGCAAAGGGACAGGCCGCTCTTGAGGACGTTGGGGTTCGAGCCCTGGTGTTGGCTGGGCCGAGTCGGCAGGCGCGTCAGTCTGGGCGGAATGACGTCCCGTTGAGCTGTGCCGGACGTCATGCCGTCACACCAGATGCTTCTGCGGAGTCTTCGACCGGGCGACGCCGCGAGCGGCTGGAACTGCTCCGACGCCATATAAGTCGTGTCAGCAGGGTGCTCATTTGGCTGAACCATGGGTTCGGCCGGGTTAGAAGGCGGTCCATCTCCAGGGACGAGGGACCTCGCCGCGCAGGCAAGCGAGGCGTTGGGCCGCCTCGGCCGCTGCGTCGGCGTTGTGCGCCGCCTTCACTGCAACGAACGCGGTCCAACGCAGTTCTTGTAGGTCAGCGAGCGCTCGGAACCACGCCGTTTCGCGTACGTCGTAGCCGCCGTAGGCGGTGACGAAGGCGCCGTAGTCGGTGCTGCCGATCCGTGCGAAGTCTTCGTGGTCGACGGCGAGTGGGATCAGGTCCCAGTCCGGGTGCCCGATCGAGACGTGGTCGAAGTCGAGAAGGATCGGCGCGCCATTGGCGGGCACGACTAGGTTGCCTTGCCAAGCGTCGCCGTGGACGACCCGTTGGGATTGGAAAACCTCGGTGGTCGCCAACTCCGCGCTCAGCCAGACGAGTCGGTCTTGAAGCCAGTTTCGGTCGACTCTGGAGATCCCGCTCGCAGATTCGAGGCGCTCGGTGAGGTAGCTGACCATGTCGAGGTTCGGCAGGGCGATGGTGGCCGGCGCTGGGAGATTGTGGAGCTTGTGGAGAACGGCGCCCAGTTCGGCAGGTGTCGCGTGGCGATGGCCCGCGATCGGCATCCACCAAGTAACGGGGCGGTTGTCGACGGTGACTGGGTCCAATCCGTCGATCGGCAGGTTGGCCTCGATGCCATTGGCAGACAGCCAGGAAGCGATCTGAACCTGGCGCTTGGCATTCGGTTGCTCCGGATCGGCCGACGCGGGCCACCACCCCTGCGTTCGGCAGTAGATAGATCGCGTTGGAGCCGTTCCTCAGCAAGCGAGCGCCTGCTGCGTTCAACCCGGAAAGCGATGCCGCCCGTTGCATCACGACCTGGTCGTGGCTGGTCGTATGGGCTGTCATCGATGCCTTCCGGCTCAGGTTCATCTCCGGCGGGCGGAGTTGGACAGCATTAGGTGGGCATGCGTCCCCAAATGATGGCACCACGTACGGCGGGGTCGAGCGAAGAAGCCAGCGCCATTTCTGGCCGGGCGCCAAGGGCGCCGTTGATACTGGAGAAAGCCGTGCGCAGTCCTGCGTAGACGGTCAGCGCGACGATCTGTGGCTCGCTGAACCCCGCGTCACGCAGACGCTGGATGTCCTGCGGCGTACTGCTGCCGGGGGAGCGGGCGACGGTGCGTGCCCAGGCGGCCAGGGCAGGCCTGCTCGCGCTCACTGAACGATCCGTCGTCGCCGGTGAGGGCGGCGACCGCGGTCTGCGGGTCGGACCAGTCGGTCAGGCGCTTGCCCCAGGCGACGGCACAGTATGAGTCACCGATTGTCGCTGCCTGCGCGATTACGATCACGGCTTTGTCGCGCGGTGTCAGGCCTGCCGCGTCTGCGGTGGCGTCGAACAGCCGCATGAGCTGTTCCTTCATCTCCGGCTGATGTGCCCACACCCGGGTGAGGTCCCAGACGTAGCCGTCGTCGGCGAGGTCCTCGGCGTACAACTTCTCCTGGCCGGCGCTCGGCGCAGGTTCCTCCAAGAAGGTCACGCAACCAGAACACCGGCGGTTTGGTTGCTCGTGTTGGTCTCATGGTTCACGTCCCCTGTGTTGGGGAGAGGGTCGGTCGCCAGCGGGAAGGATCAGCTGAGGTAGGCAGCGGAAGTGCGCGTCCGCGACCAGCGGCTGTCAGTCTTCGTCTCCGCTACCCAGAAGATCCCGGAGCCGATCTCGCTCATGACAACCACACCGCGGTCCATGACGTAGTCGGTCGCCGGCGTCCAGCCACGGTCGACGCCGTTCGTGGCGAAGCGGCCGCCGTACGGGCCAAAGGCATCGATGAATTCGTCCGCGAGCCAACCGGCGCGGTGACGGGGCATGAGTTCGGCCTGATAAGGGAGACTCCTATGGAGGAGTCCGGCGAGGAGTGCCCGCGCCTCTGACCGGCTGATCTCGATCCACGCCTTCCCGAGCGGCTCGATGCCGGCAATGCGGGCGACGTCGTCGTACGTCGCGGCCTCGCTGGGCTGGAGGACGGTCAGCCATACCTGTTCGACGTCGATATCCTGCATGAAGCGAGCGACGTCTGCGGGCAGTCTCAGGGCGGTCATTCGTACCCCGTGGCGGCGCGGAGGCCGAGTCGCACGACCTCCCAACCATTGCCGACAACGCGCATGTCGCCGTTCTCCGCATAGATGCCACCAGAATCGTCTAGCCAGGACGCGAAGGCTTCGAGGTACTCATGCAACTCAGCGTTACGCCAAGGGGCACCGGACGCCGATTCCATCGCAAGTTCGCGCGCAGTCGCGACCACGGCGTCCCGCCCTCCGCCGATCGAGGCTGACGGGCAGCCGCCCGCGTTGCATTCGTCATCGACGTCGACGTCGCCGTGCTCGAACTCGTAGTGGAAGCAGACGTAATGCATCTGCTCGAAGGTCTCGAAGTTCGTTGCGCTCGACTTCACCGCTCTACCGCAGCGTCGGCAGATCTGGGGCATAGACGAAGGATGTCATCAGACCCGAGAAACGGCGCCATGCCCGGGTCCCGGAGATTCGAGCGCTGCCTGAATGGCTGATCGCCGGCGCCTGAGGATCCAGGCGCCGACGATCACCTCAGACGTACGGCCGGATGGCGTCGATGATCCGCGACCAGTTCTCCGCGCCGTACCCGCGCGAGCGGGCCCAGGAGTAGTGGGCCTGGACGGCGCGGGGGAGGTCGGTGTCGATGCCGGCGGCCTCGCTGGCCTCGACGAGGTGGTCGGCGGTGGCGCCCATCATCGTGATGGTGCTCAGGTGGCCGGGGTGCTTGCCGGCGTCGAGCTGGGCGCCGAGGTCCTCGCCGGCGGCGAGGATCGGCGGGATGTCGGCGATCGTCTGCATGAGCTCGGGCAGAGCAGCCGACGGCTTGATGCCGCCCGTCTCCAGCAGTGCCACGGCGTGGAGCAGCGAGGAGAGGGAGGTGAGGAAGATGTCCAGGTGGGCCTGGTACATCAGCTGCGCGAGCCCCGGGTCCTCACCCAGGTAGCGGACGGACCCGATGCGGGCCAGCGCATCCTGGTGCAAAGAGAGCACGTCGGCCGGACCGCTGATGTAGACGTACGCATCGGGCGTCCCGACCATCGGGGCCGGGACCATCACGCCGCCGGTGAGGAAGTGCGCGCCGTGCGAGGCCGCCCACTCCGCGCCCCGGCGGGTCCCGTCCGGGGACTCCGAGCTGAGGTTGACGATCGTCCGCCCCGTCAGCTCGGAGGTGGCGGAGTCGAGCACGTCGTACATCGCCTGGTAGTCGGTCAGGCTGAGGATGACCAGGTCGCTGGCGGCGACGGCCTTCGCCGGCGAGTCGGCCAGCTGGGCGCCGGCGGCGACGACCTCGTCGGCTCGCGATGCCGTGCGGTTCCATACGGTCACCGGATGTCCGGCGGCGAGCAGGCTGTGGACCATCGCCTGACCCATGGGGCCGAGGCCGATGACGGTGACGGCGGTGAGAGGTTGATTCATGAAGACAATCCTCGGGCTTTACGTACGATGGCGGGAGTACCCACTATTTACTGGGGTGCTTACCAAAAGGTGAGTGAGGAGAACCCGATGGCGAAGGCGCCCCGAAACGGTCCCTACATCTGCGGCATCGACGCCGCGCTCGACGTGGTCAGCGGCAAGTGGAAGGGGCTGATCCTGTGGGAGCTCGACACCCATGGCGTACGCCGCTTCGCGGAGCTCCGCCGTGGCCTGCCCGGCGTCAGCGAGAAGATGCTGACCCAGCACCTGCGCGAGATGGAGCAGGACGGGCTGGTGCACCGGGAGGTGTATCCCGAGGTGCCGCCGCGGGTGGAGTACTCGCTGACCGAGCACGGCCGCTCCCTCAATGCCGCGCTCGGGCCGCTCGGTCGCTGGGGCATGGACCGCATCGCCCGCGAGCGCACCGAGCTGGTCGAGCACCGAGACGCGGGCTTGCTGCCCCGGCCATAGCCCTCAGGCCGATCGGGCCTCGGACTCAGCAGGCCGGGTGGGCAGTCCCGCGGAGGCCAGCAGAGCCAGCTTGTCCGCGTCGGGCGAGCCGGGGTCGGGGTGGTAGACGACGAGCACCAGGTCGTCGGTGCCGTTGATGGCCAGCCGCTCCCGGTTGAGGGTGATCTCGCCGACCTGAGGGTGGTTCATCCGGACCGGGGTGCCGATCTGGCCGCGTACGTCGTGGCGTGCCCACAGCTCTCGGAAGCGGGCGCTGCCCAGCGAGAGCTCGCCGATGAGCTCGATGAACCGCGGGTCGTCGATGTCGGTGCCCACCGCCTGGCGCAGGTTGCCGACGAAGCACTCCGTCATCGGCACCCAGTCCGGGTGGAACGACTGCTGGCCCGGGTCGAGGAACTGGTCCCTGAGCTGGTTGCCGCCCGCCGCGAGCCGCGGCGAGAGCGCTCGCGCAAGAGCGTTGGACGCCAGGATGTCGAAGTAGCGCCCCTCGATGAACGCGGGCTGCACCAGCGACTCGAGCAGCTTGAGCGCCCCGGGCGGGACCGTCTCCTTGCGCCGGCGCGGCCGTCGGCGGCGGGGACCTTCGGCGACCAGCGACATCATGTGGGCGATGTGGTCGTCGTCCAGCTGGAGCACGCGGGCGATCGAGTCGAGCACCTGCGCCGACGGGTTGCGGTCGCGGCCGCGCTCCAGCCGCAGGTAGTAGTCCGCGCTGATCCCGGCCAGCATGGCGACCTCTTCGCGACGCAGCCCCGGGACACGGCGTACGCCCACGGCCGGGATGCCCGCCGCCTCCGGCGTCACCAGCGCCCGCCTGGCCTGGAGGAATGCGCCCAACGGGTTCGTCGCCTCGCTCATGCCCTCCAGCCTAGGTCGGCGGCGAGCAGACAGCGGGGGTCCTGTCAGGCCCCGGTCTGACCAGGGCTCTGGGTGGACCCGGCCGCCGTGCCTAGCGTCGAAGACGGCCGATCGGGCCATCTGACGAAAGGGAAGAGACGCACATGACTGTCGCACTCATCACCGGCGCCAACAAGGGAATCGGCTTCGAGACCGCCCGCCAGCTCACCGAGGCCGGCTACGCCGTCTACCTCGGCGCACGCGACGCCGAGCGAGGAGAGAAGGCGGCCGCCGAGATCGGCGCGCGCTTCGTACATCTCGACGTCACCGACGACGCCTCGGTCAACGCCGCGCTGGCGACCGTCGAGGAGACCGAGGGGCGCCTCGACGTACTGGTGAACAACGCCGGCGTCCTCGTCGCCGACCCCCTCGACGGCCCGACCGCGCTGCGGGTCTTCGACGTCAACGCGGTCGGGATCGTCCGCGTCACCGAGGCCGCCCTGCCGCTGCTGCGCCGTGCGGAGAACCCGCGGGTGGTCAACGTGTCCAGCAGCCTCGGATCGTTCTGGGTCAACACCAACCCCGACCGGGTCGAGCACGGGATGTTCCTGCCGCTGTACGCCGCGTCCAAGGCCGCCGCCAGCATGCTGACGGTCCAGTACGCCAAGGCGTACGCCGACATCAGGTTCAACGCCGTCGAGCCCGGACCCACGGCCACCGACATGACCGCCGGCTTCGGCATCGACGACATCGCCGGGCCGCCCGCGGAGAGCGCGAAGATCGTCGTACGCCTCGCCACCCTGGACCTCGACGTCCCCACCGGGACGCTCCAGGACAAGGACGGCGAGCTCGCGTGGTAGTGGTCACATTCGGTGGTTATCGGCCGTTCACGATTTGGGCGGGGGAGCGGGGCCTTGTGAACCTGAAGTAATGACTCAACTGAAGAGTGAGACCACCGCCGGCGATCCCGGCGAGCGGTCTTTCCTGGGCCAACCACGCGTCCTGGCCAACCTGTTCGGTGTCGAGCTGTGGGAGCGGTTCAGCTTCTACGGCATGCAGGGCATCCTGGCGATCTACCTCTACTACTCCGCGGCCCAGGGCGGTCTCGGGATCAGCGAGACGGTCGCGCTCGGGATCGTCGGTGCGTACGGCGGCGCGGTCTACCTCTCGACCATCATCGCGGCCTGGATCGCCGACCGCCTGCTCGGCGCGGAGCGTACGCTCTTCTTCTCTGCCTGCCTGGTCGTCCTCGGCCACCTCGGCCTCGCCCTGATCCCCGGGATCGTCGGCGTCGGCGTCGGACTCGTCCTGATCGCGCTCGGCTCGGGCGGCGTGAAGGCCAACGCGTCCTCCCTGGTCGGCACCCTGTACGCCGCCGATGACGAGCGTCGCGACGCCGGCTTCTCCCTCTTCTACCTGGGCATCAATCTGGGCGCCCTGGTCGGCCCGCTGCTGACCGGCCTGCTGCAGAAGCAGTGGGGCTTCCACTTTGGCTTCGGGCTGGCCGCGGTCGGCATGATCCTCGGTCTGGTGCAGTACACGCTCGGCCGCCGGTCGCTCCCCGCCGCGAGCCGCGTCGTCCCCAACCCGCTCCCTGCCGCCGAACGCGGCCGCTGGATCGGGATCGCCGTCGCCGCGGTGGCGCTCATCGTCGTGCTCTGCCTGACCGGCGTCATCACCGCTCCGCGCCTGGCCAACATCGTGATCGGCATCAGCATCGTCGCCGCGATCGCGCTCTTCGCCGTCATCCTCTCCAGCCGCCTGATCTCCTCCGTCGAGCGCAGCCGGGTGTGGGCGATGGTCCCGCTCTTCATCGCCTCCGCGGTCTTCTGGTCGCTCTACCAGCAGCAGTTCACCGTCATGGTGGTCTACTCCGACCAGCGCCTGGACCGAGACATCCTCGGCTGGGAGATGCCGGTCTCCTGGGTCAACTCGATCAACCCGGTCTTCATCATCCTGCTCGCCGGCGTCTTCGCCGCCCTGTGGACCCGGCTCGGCTCGCGTCAGCCGTCGACCCCGGTGAAGTTCGCGATCGGCACCATCCTGATGGGCATCGCCTTCTGGGTGTTCCTGCTGATGCCGAACGGCTCGCACTCGGTGCCGCTGGTCGGCCTGGCGTTCATCCTGCTGCTCTTCACCCTCGCCGAGCTGCTGCTCTCCCCGGTCGGCCTCTCGCTGGCCACCAAGCTCGCCCCCGAGCGCTTCCAGACCCAGATGATGGCGCTGTTCTTCCTCTCGGTCGCGCTCGGCACCGCGATGTCCGGCCGCCTCGCCGAGTTCTACGACGTCTCGAACGACAGCGGCTTCTTCTGGTGGGTCGGCCTCGCCTCCGTCGTCGTCGGTGTCCTCCTGCTCGTCGGCAACAAGCCCATCCGGAAGCTGATGGCCGGCGTGCACTGACGGGCGATCACGGCCGCGTACGCGACGACGGGAGGTGGGCGCTCGGCGTAGCCTGGGTGTCATGAGCGACGACGACCTCTACGCCGAGATCCCGATCATTGATGAGCGGTCGCGGCACGCCCTCACCGTCGCCGAGAAGTGGATCGGGGAGGGCATCGAGGGCGTCGCGATCGGTGCCGCCGAGGACGGGGGACCGGCGGTGGTGGTCTACGCCGTCGACCCGACCTCGGATGCCGTGCGGTCCTTGCCGAAGGAGTGCGAAGGCCTCCCGGTGCGGGTGGAGACCGGAGACGCCTTCAGCGCCGAGGACTGAGACGCCTCCGGGACCGATCACGGCCAGACGCGCACCTGCAGCGAGAGCTGGACCATCGCGATCGGGTTGAGGATCGTCGCCACGCTCGATCCCGCGAAGAGCAGCCCGACCGGGTTGTTCTGCAGGTCCAGCACGATGGAACCGGAGTCGCCTCCGGCCGACATGTTGGTCGTGATGATCTGGTTGCAGAACTTCGCGACCTTGCCGCCGCCGTAGTTGACGTTGACAGTCGCCGCGACGGCGGTGACCCGGCCGGTGGTGAAGTTCGTCGTACGGCCGGACTTCTTGAGGAGCATCCCGACGGTCGCTGCCTTGGCCGCGGTGGCCGGGTAGCCGTTCCAGTAGATGTCGCGGTCGATCAGGTGGAACGGCACCTCCGCGACCGCGGCGTCCACGTAGTTGCAGGTCCCGTCGAACCGGATCGGCACGAACCGGGCCAGCCGGCCGATGACGTCCGCCGGTGCCGTACCTCCGTCGAACGGCCCCGGCTGCAGGATCGGGTCGCCGATGCTCGCGTCGTTGGAGTTCGCGAGGACGTGGTTGTTGCTGAGGATGTAGTAGCGCGGCGGGATCCCCGGCGCGGACCTCAGGTCGTACGCGCCGGCGCCGATCGTTCCCGCGGTAATCTTGTAGTGCCCGACGCTGAACCCTGGCCGGGCCGGACGGATCCGGGTCGCCAGCGTCTGGGCGTCGACCTCCTGGGTCTCCATGAGCTGCTGGCTGCCGCCGGCGAACAGGTGCCCGACCTCGAGGACATCGGTCGGCTTGCCGTCGACCGTCTCCGGGACCGTGTCCGCGCTGCCGACCAGCTCGGCCGGCATCTTCTGGCTGACCAGCACCATCAGGCTCGGCGTCTCCGTCTGCTCGCCATTGGTGATCTTGAGGCCGACCCCGACGCCGACCACGTTGTCCAGGCCGAGCAGCTCCTCCTCGGCCGATGCCCTCGACTCGGCGACCGGCGCGAGCTCCTCGGGCACGGCCTCCGACTGTGCCATGAACAGATCTTCGTTGTTCATGTTCTCCCCCTGCTGACTCCGGGTTCCGGACCCTCCGGAACGACGACCGGAGCCTCACTGGGAAGAGCGGGGACGGACCCGCGCTGATACGCCCGGGGCATGCCACGAGTTGGGTATGTTCTGCCTGGTCAGGTGTGGGACCCTGGGGTCGTGAGGATTCCTCTCCCGGACGCCGCGCTCCGCATGCTCAGCCGCCAGCTCGGTGGGCCGACAGGACCGGTCGGTGCTCTGGTCGCGCGCATGCTCAACAAGGGCAACCGCCCCGCCATCGCAGCGGCCGTCGAGGCGCTCGACCTGCAGGGTGACGAGACCGTCGCCGACATCGGCTTCGGTGGCGGCGTCGGGCTCGAGCTGCTTCTCGCCGCCGCCCCGAACGGCCAGGTGCACGGAGTCGAGCCGTCCAGCGACATGCTCGCACGTGCCAGGCGCGGGTTCAGCGAGGCGGTGGCCTCCGGACGGCTCGTCCTCCATCAGGCGTCGATGTCGTCGCTCCCCGTCGCCGATGCGGCTCTCGACGGCTGGATCAGCCTCAACACGATCTACTTCATCGCCGACGTGGAGCCCGCCTTCGCCGAGCTGGCACGCGTGCTCGCCCCCGATGGCCGCGGGGTGATCGGCATCGCCGACCCCGACTGGATGGCCTCACAGCCCTTCATCAAGGACAACTTCACGCTGCGCCCGGTCACCGACGTCGTCGGCGCGCTCCAGCAGGCGGGCCTCGCGGTCGAGCGGCGTGAGCTGAGCCGCCACGGGATCACGTACAACCTCCTGGTCTGCACACGCCGACCAGGCCAGGAGAGCGAACGGGCTGGCCTGTAAGCCGGGTTCTGTGATCGGCGACCATCCATCTCGGACCATCGTTGCCGATGGCCTCTAGCAACCTACCCGCGCACTCGGACGGACCGCCCTCAAACGTACGCTGTCTGGTCTTGCTCCGGGTGGGGTTTACCTAGCTCCTCGTGTCACCACGAGGACTGGTGGGCTCTTACCCCACCGTTTCACCCTTACCGCTACCTGGAGGGTAGAGGCGGTCTGTTCTCTGTGGCACTGTCCCGCGGGTCACCCCGGGTGGCCGTTAGCCACCACCCTGTCCTGTGGAGCCCGGACTTTCCTCGACGTATCTCTACGACGCGATCGCCCGGCCAGCCCGTCCGCACGTAAAAGTCTAGTGCGAGGCGGGCTCGATGTGGGCATCCGGACCGGGGAAGACCAGGGACTCGTGGTCGCTGTCGCTCCACCGTACGAGGTAGGGCGGGGTGCCGTCGGGGTGGCTGACCTCGATGATCTCGGCCTCCCGGACGTGGTCGCCGACGTGCTGTCCCATGACGACGAGGTGGTCACCGACTGATGCGTGCATGCGCGTTCACCTCCTAACCGTCACCATGGTGCTCCCATCGCGGGCGCGGATGGAATACCGTGGCGGGGTATCACGTTCGGAGGGTGTGATGACGGAGAACGAGTTCGAGTACGTGGCCCCGGCGATCGTCTTCCCGGGCCAGACCGCCCACGAGGCCGCCTACCGCACGGCCCACGACCTGCTCTCGCGGCGCTTCCCGGTGGAGGCGCTGGAGATCCTCGAGCCGGCGCTCGCCGACGACCCCGACAACATCGGGCTGCGGAGCATGCGCGCGTGGGCCTACATGCTCCGGGCTCAGCTCGCCAAGGCGGAGACGGAGCTGCGCTGGCTCGTCGAGCGCGACCCCAGCGACGCCTGGAGCCAGCACTCCCTCGGTCGCGTGCTCGAGCGCCAGGACCGTCTCGAGGAGGCCCTCGGCCCGCTGCGCCTGGCGGCCGTGATGAGCGACGACTACGACCACCACGCAGCCGTCTACCGCGTACGCAACCGGCTGGCCGAGCGCGAAGGGTGACCCGGGTGACGGGACGACCACGGCGATGGCAGGGTGGAGGCATGGAACCTGACACCACGACCCTCACCGCCGAGCAGGTCGCCCAGGAGGAGCTGCCGGGCTGGACCTTCGACGCCTCCGGCGACGCCGACAGCATCGTCGCCCGGGTGGAGACCGGTGACTTCGTCACCGGTCTCTCGCTGGTCAACGCGATCGGGGCGAAGGCCGAGGAGGCCAACCACCACCCCGACATCGATCTGCGCTACCCCTACGTCGAGATCCGGCTCACCAGCCACGACGCCGGCGGCGTCACCAGCCGTGACATCGCGCTGGCGAAGGTGATCAACGCGCTCTCGGCCGAGTCCTCGCTCTGAGTTCGACTAGGAGAGGCGCGTCATCTCGACGCTGACCTCGACAGCCGGCTCCGCGGGGCCGGAGTAGATCCCGCCCAGCGCCCTGACGTCGGTGTGGTCGCGACCCGTGGCCACACCGACGTACGTGTCGCCGGGCTCGGTGCCGGTGGCCGGGTCGATGCCGTGCCACCCGTTGTCCCACCACTCCACCCAGGAGTGTGCGCCGCCGGGGTAGACGTAGCCGGAGACGTAGCGAGCCGGGATCCCGACCGTACGCAGCGCCCCCAGCAGCCGGTGAGCGGCGTCGGAGGACGCGGCGTCGGCGACCGCGCGGCCGATCTCGAACGCCGCCTCGCCCGGAAGCCCGGCTTCGGCCGCGATGGCCTTGGCCCGGGCCTCGAGCTCCTCGCCCGGCGTCACGTGCTCGGGCAGCCCGAGGAACTCGACGTACCGGTCCGCGACCCCGGGCAGCGCGGCCTCCTCCCAGGTGAGCACGGGCGCCGGCCCGGGCTCACGGGAGACCTGGACGGTGCTGGTCGCGGAGACCTTCAGCGCCCGGTGCGCATCGAGCACCTCGATCGCGGTGACCTCGTTGCCGAAGTAGTCCTTGTACTCGTACGTCCACGGCTTCGGCGAGACGTCGAGCCGGTGGTGGACCAGGATCTGATTGGGCGTGGTCAGGGGAGTCAGCCGCGCCTGGTTGTAGGAGGCGACCGCCGGGCCGTCGTAGCTGAACGTCGTGGTGTGCACGATGCGGAACTGCATGCTCATCTCGATCAGACTCCTCAGACCGGCTGCCACGCCAGCGCCTCGGCACCGGAGAAGTAGCGTTTCGTGACCGCCTCGGTGGCCTCGGCGCAAGTGACCTGGAGCCGCTCCATCTCGGCGGGCAGGTCCGCCAGCAGATCGTGGAGCGAGCGGTATTC
Organism: Nocardioides turkmenicus; assembly: GCF_011045035.1. Classification (GTDB taxonomy): domain Bacteria; phylum Actinomycetota; class Actinomycetes; order Propionibacteriales; family Nocardioidaceae; genus Nocardioides; species Nocardioides turkmenicus. The sequence continues at coordinate 36,785 of NZ_JAALAA010000011.1, read as the reverse complement.
CAGCGACGCCCGCATCCGGCCGATCAGCCGGTGGGCCTCGTCGGAGAAGCCGGCCCGCCTGGTCGTGCCCTCCAGCGTGTCCAGCGCCCCCTCGGCCCGCTGCAGCGCGTGCACCACCGAGCGCGGGAAGATCCGGTCCAGCAGCAGGAACTCCGCGGCCGCCTGCTCGGTCTCGACCCCTCGGTTGACCCGCAGGAACGCGTCGTACGCACCGCAGGCACGCAGCGTCGAGTTCCACTGCGACGCGCCGCTGGCGCTCGTCAACGAGGTGGTCGCGACCAGGCGCGAGGTCATGTCGGCGCGCTCGACGTAGCGCCCCAGCATCAGGAACTGCCAGGACTCGTCACGCATCATCGTGGCGTCGGCGGTGCCGTTGATCTGGGCCACCCGGTCGCGCACCCAGCCGAAGATGAACGGTGCCCGCATGTGCTTGAACTGGCCGGCCGGGATCGCCCGGTAGGTGGTGTTGAGCGCCTCCCAGAGCGGCACCGAGAGCGTCTCCCGTGCGCCCCTGGCCGCCTCCCGGGCCGCCCCCAGCGCATAGGCCATCGAGGTCGGTGCGGTGGTGTCGTACGCCAGCATGTCCAGGGTCTGCGGCAGGCCGACCTCCTCGGTCGGAGGGATCTCGACGCCCATCACCGCGAGCAGCGAACGGCAGGCCGTCTCCTCGTCGGTGGCGGCGTCCTCGAGGATGTGCTGGGTCTGTACGTCGAGGATCCGCGCGGTGTCCTCGGCACGCTCCACGTAGCGACCGATCCAGAACATCGACTCGGCGATGCGACTCAGCATCACGCAACCCCCTGCGCTTGTGACTGACCCTGACCCCGGCCACCCGGACGGGTCGACGTCGGTCCGGCGAGCACCCAGGTGTCCTTCGAGCCGCCGCCACGGGAGCTGTTCACGATCAGCTCGCCTTCGGCGAGCGCCACCCGAGTCAGGCCACCGGGAAGAACCCAGACCTTGTCGCCATCATTGACCGCGAACGGCCTCAGGTCCACATGCCGCGCTCCGAGATGTCCATCGATGAAGGTCGGGACCGTCGAGAGCTGCACCACCGGCTGCGCGATCCAGGAGCGGGGGTCGTCCAGGATCTTGCCGCGCAGCGCGTCGAGCTCGCGCGCCGAGGCCGACGGCCCGATCACGATGCCCTTGCCGCCGGAGCCGTCGACGGGCTTGAGGACCAGCTCGTCGAGCCGGTCGAGGACCTCCTCGCGCGAGGACGCGTCGGCCATCCGCCAGGTGTCGACGTTCTTGATGATCGGATCCTCCGCCAGGTAGTAGCGGATGATGTCGGGCATGTAGGTGTAGACGAGCTTGTCGTCGGCGACCCCGTTGCCGACCGCGTTGGCCAGCGTCACGTTACCCATCCGGGCGGCGTCGATCAGGCCCACGCAGCCGAGCATCGAGTCGGGCCGGAAGTGCACCGGATCGAGGAACTCGTCGTCGATGCGCCGGTAGATCACGTGGACCGGGGCCAGCCCCTTGGTCGTACGCATCAGCACCTGCCCGTTGCGGCAGACCAGGTCGCGCCCCTCGACGAGCTCGACCCCCATCGTCCGGGCGAGCAGCGCGTGCTCGAAGTAGGCGCCGTTGTAGACGCCGGGGGTCAGGACGACCACGGTCGGGTCGGCGACGCCGGCGGGCGCGGCCGCCCGCAGCGCCGCGAGGAGCTTCTGCGGGTAGTTGGCCACCGGCCGGATCCGGTGCTCGGCGATGGTCTCCGGGAGTGCGGCCGAGATCGCGCGACGGTTGGTCATCACGTACGAGACGCCCGAGGGGACCCGCACGTTGTCCTCCAGCACGCGGAACTCGCCGGCGTTGTCACGGACCAGGTCGATGCCGGAGACCTGGACGCGTACGCCGTTGGGCGGGTGCACGCCCGCGGCGGCTCGGTGGTAGTGGCTGGAGGTGGTGATCACCTCGCGCGGGATCACCCCGTCGTCGAAGACCTTGCCCTCGTCGTAGACGTCGGCGAGGAAGAGCTCCAGCGCCTTGACCCGCTGCTGGACGCCCTTGTCGATCGTCGTCCAGGTGTCGCGCTCGATGACCCGCGGCACGATGTCGAGCGGGAAGGCGCGCTCCTCGCCGCCGATGTCGAAGGTGACGCCCTGGTCGAGATAGCTGGCCTGCATCGCCTCGACGCGACTGATCAGCTCCGACGCGCTGAGCCGGCGCAGGGAGTCGCCGAGCCGTTGGTACGGAGGCCGGAGCTCGCTGCCGACGAACATCTCGTCAAAGGCCGGATCCCGAGTCTCGTAGGCGTCGAACATCTGGCTCATGCTGGCAACCTACTGAAATCCGTGTAACAGCGCTGTTGCCCACGCGAACATCTTGCACAACGGTAGGTTGGCGGCATGAGCGACGAGCACGCGGGCGAGTACTACTACTGCCTCAAGCACAAGACCGTCGAGCCGTACGAGGGCTGCAAGGCCAAGGACCGTCTCGGCCCCTACGCCTCCCACGCCGAAGCCTCCTTGGCCCTGCAGAAGGTCCAGGAGAACAACGAGCGCTGGGACAAGGAGGACAAGGCCTGGGAGGGCGACGCCGGCACCGAGGACCGATGATCCTCAGCGCGGGGTGACCCGGAGCAGGACGTCCTCGCCGCCGCCGTTGTCGGTGGTGACGAGGAGGTCCCCGTCGGCGGCCGGCGAGACCGTACGCAGCCGCCCGTGCTCGTGCAGGGCCTCGGGAGAGCTGTCGTCGGTGAGCTTCCCGGCCTCGTCGAAGGAGAGGATCCGCAGCTCCTGATCCTTGAGCACGGCGACGGCGAGCGCCCCGCCGTAGGCACCCCACCTCTCCTGGACCGGGATGAAGGTGCCGCCGCCGGTGGCCACGGTCGGGTTGCCGGAGTCCCAGGCCGCCTCGACCTGCTTGCCAGGCAGGTTCTGGTCGGTCATCGGCACCGACTCGTCGTAGCCGGAGCCCGGGTTCCAGCCGTAGTCACCGCCCAGCGTGATCTCGTTGACCTCGTCGTCGCGGTCGGAGCCGTGCTCGATCGACCAGATGGTGCCGTCGGCCCGCTGCGCCAGCCCCTGCACGTTGCGGTGGCCGAAGCTGGTGATGAACCGGCGCGGTCCTTCGTCACCCGCCCATGGGTTGCCCGGCCAGGGCTCGCCGGTCTCCGGGTCGAGCCGGAGCGTCTTCCCGCCCAGCGAGTCGAGGCTGCGCGGGTTCTCCGCGGTCGCGGCGTCGCCGGTGCCGACCCACAGCGCTCCGTCCGCGCTGATCAGCAGCCGGCAGCCACCGTGCCGCCCGGAGCTGGTGGGGAAGCCGTCGATCAGGGTCCGCTCCTGGGTGGCCCTGGTCAGACCGGCGTCGAGGGTCCAGGAGATGACGCGTACGTCCTGGCCGTCGTTCCACCCCTGACAGGTGTAGATGCGGCGGTTCTCCGCGAAGCCCGGGTCGATCTCGAGGCCCATCAGGCCGGTCTCGCCGGAGACCCAGATGTCGTGGTCCTCGAGCGGGATCTCCCGCCGCTCGCCGCCTTCGACCAGCGACAGCACCGCCCGGTCGCGCTCGGTGACCAGGAACCGGTCCTCGCCGATGTCGGCGATGTCCCACGGGTGGTCGAGCCCGTCGCCCACCACCTGGACGTCGAGCGTGGGCACCCGGTCGGAGGTCGGCAGCACCGCAGCGGGGGTGGACGAGGAGGGGCTCGCGGGAGCACTGGCCGAACCCGACGGGTTCAGCGGCGGCGGGGTGGTGGCCGGAGAGGACTCTCCGGTGCAGGCGGCGGTCGAGAGCCCGAGAGCGACCACGGAGGCGAGGGCGATGGCTGCGCGCATGGTGTCGACGCTACTGGCCCATGGGGCCCTAGGGTGGGCGGTTGTGACGAACGTGATCAGGGCGATGCGTGACCACCCCTCCGCCGTACTGCTGCTCGGCCAGCTCGTGGCGGTCCTGGCCTACCCGTTCCTGGACGGCTCCACGGCCGGCCGCGCGGGGCTCGGCGTGCTCCAGCTGCTGCTCCTGCTCGCGGCCGTCGCGGCCGTACGTCTCACCCCGGCCTTCTCCTGGTTCGCCTGCATCTTCGGCGGTCCGGCGACGATCTTCGCGGTGTGGGAGTCGGTCGCGCCCACCGAGGGCTGGGTCGTGCTGACCTCGGCCTTCTTCCACGTCCCGTTCTATCTCTTCGTCTCCTACGCGATGATCCGCTATCTCTTCCACGACGACGTGGTGACCCGCGACGAGCTCTTCGCGACCGGCGCCGCGTTCACCGTCGTCGCCTGGGCCTTCGCCTACCTCTACGCCGCGGTGCAGGTGATCTGGCCCGGCTCGTTCGGCGACCACCGGCAGTGGTTCGACCTGCTCTACCTCTCCTTCACGACGCTGACCTCCGTCGGCCTCTCCGACATCGTCCCCGTGCTACCCCACGCCCGCTCGATCGTGATGATCGAGCAGGTCGCGGGGGTCTTCTACGTCGCCCTGGTCGTCGCCCGCCTGGTCGGCCTCGCGGCCGCCAGGGCTCGACGCAGCGACGTGTAGGCAGCGCCCAGGTCGCGAAGGGGAGTTATCCACAGCCATGCGTGATTGCGGTGGCGGCGGCGCCTGCGCCGAGGCACCGTGGGCGCATGCGGACGACCACGACGGGCCGAGCGCCGCGGCGGCGGAGCAGCCGCTGGGTGGCTCTGGCCCCTGGGGTGCGCCTACGGGCGGATCTCGGTGACGAGGATCCGGACTGGGCTCGGATGCGGGCCTGGGCCGAGCGCCTGCCGGACGGCACGATCTTCACCGGGTTGACCGCTGCGGCGGCGTACGGGCTCTGGTTGTCGCCGCTTCCTCCGGACCGTCCCGTGGAGATCTCGGTCCCGCGCGCGGTACGGGTGCGCCGGCCGCAGGTCGACGTCACCCGCCACCGGCTCCCTCCGCACAGTCACGGGATCGGCGGCGTACGGATCGCGACGGTGCCGGAGACTGTCCTCGCCGCGGCCGGTCGTCTCGGCCTGCTGGACCTGACCGTGCTCGTCGACGGTGTGCTCCATGAGCAGGGGTGCACGCGCGACGATCTCGACAATGTGGCGCGCGGTCGCCGCGGCGGCCCGCGGTTGCGCGAGGCGCTCGCGCTGGCCGACGCCAGGTCGGAGTCGCCGTGGGAGTCGTTGCTACGGCTCCTGCACGTGGCGTGCGGTGTGCCGGTCGAGCCTCAGGCGGAGGTGCGCGACGACACCGGTCGCTTCGTGGCGAGAGCGGATCTGCTGATCACTGGGACCAGGACGCTGCAGGAGTACGACGGAGCAGTGCACCGCGACCGTGGCCAGTACGCCCGGGACCGCCGCCGCGACTCCCGTCTCGCCGACGCGGGCTACGTCCGCCACGGGTACGTCGCACCGGACGTCAGGTTTCGTGCGGCGATGATCCTGCGCGAGGCCGACGAGGCGCTCGGCCGGACCTACGACCCGACCCGCCTGGACGCCTGGTACGCCCTGTGGCGCGGCTCGCTGTGGGAACAGGACCCGAGAAGTGGTCAAAATGGGCCCGGCGACGAGCCGGCGGACGGCCCAGATTGACCACTTCGTCGGAGAAGATCCTCAGAAGGTGTGCTCGGGGCCCGGGAAGGTCGAACCCTTGACGTCGGCGATGTAGGCCTCGGCGCCGTCGGAGAGGACCGACTTCACGTCGGCGTACTGCTTCACGAAGCGGGCCATCTTGCCGCTGCGCATGCCGAAGGCGTCCTGCCAGACCAGCACCTGGCCGTCGCAGTCGGGGCCGGCGCCGATCCCGATCGTGGGGATGTCGAGCTCCTTGGTGATCTGCGCGGCGACGTCACCGGGGACCATCTCCATGACCACCGCGAACGCACCGGCCTCCTGGACGGCCTTGGCGTCGTCGATGATCCGGTCGGAAGTGTCGCCGCGGCCCTGGACGCGGTAGCCACCGAGCACGTGCTCGGACTGCGGGGTGAAGCCGATGTGGGCGATGACCGGGATGCCGCCCTCGGTCAGCTTCTTGATCACCGGGGCCATCTCGGCGCCACCCTCGAGCTTCACGCAGTGGGCGCCGCCCTCCTTCATGAAGCGCACCGCGGTCAGGTAGCCCTGCTCGGGGGAGGCCTGGTAGGAGCCGAAGGGCAGGTCGCCGACGACCATCGCCCGCTTCGCGCTGCGCGAGACCGCGCGGGTCAGCGGCAGCAGCTCGTCCACGGTCACCGGAAGCGACGTCTCGTTGCCGAGGACGTTGTTGGAGGCGGAGTCACCGACGAGCAGCAGGTCGACCCCGGCCTCGTCGAAGATCTGGGCGGTGTACATGTCGTAGGAGGTGAGCATCGTGATCTTGTCGCCACGCTGCTTCATCTCGCGAAGATGATGCGTGCGCACCTTGCGTACGGACTTCGCAGGTGCGTTTCCTGCGGCACCGGAACCGTAAGGAGCGGTCTCCTCGGCAGAGGGGTTCGTGCTCATCATCGAGCCTTTCTGGTGTCATCTCGCAGCTCCCTGATGGAGTCCACGGACTGTGTCCAGCGTAGGCCGAGAAGGTGTCCTGCGCGCTGTGGTGGTGATCACAGCCGGTCGAACGGAGCGGCATAGCGGTAGGTGCCCCGAAGACCCGGTTCGTACGCCGCCAGCGGCCGTGCCTGGAAGTAGTCGCCCCACGCCGGATCGGGCGCCTCGATCCCGAGCGAGGAGGCCGGCACGAAGCCGAATCGCCCGTAGTAGTCCGGAGAGCCGAGCAGCACCACCACCGGCTCACCCATCGCGTCCGCGCCGCCCAGCACCGCATGCATCAGCGCCGACCCGATCCCGTCGCGCTGACGATCGGGGGAGACGCTCACCGGCCCGATGCCGAGCGCGGGCCGTCCCGCGAGCTCCCCGCGGGTCGCCACCACGTGGCCGACGACCTCGCCGTCCACCTCGGCGACCAGCGAGAGCTCCGGCACCCAGCCCGGGTCCTCGCGTAGCCACCCCACCAGCGTCGCCTCCCCGGGCGTGCCGTCGGGCTCGACCGGCGGGGCGGAGTGCTCCACCCCGGAGAAGGCGGCGGCCGTGACCGCGCGGATGGCGGCCACGTCCTCAGGACGTTCACGTCGGATCAGCACGGTCCGACGCTAGACCGAACGACAGCCCCGGCGCTCCTGGTTATCGAACGAGGCGAACTTTCGAAGATTACCCTCGAAAGTCGTTCGGGAATGGTTGAAAGTCGGCGTCGAGCGACACTAACATCCGACGTGACGCGCATCACATGCCCACTCGGCGTCCCGACGTTCGGAGTCTCGATGTCTCGCTTCCTGCCCTCACGCCACCCCCGGACCCGGCTCGCCATCGGGTCTGCCCTTCTCGGGATCACCGCCCTCTGCCTGGGCGGCCAGACCGGAGCAGCGGCGGCTCCCGACGAAGCTGCCGCGACGCTCGCGGCCTGTCCGGCACCCGACGCCCGCCCCACCGTGGTCTTCCTCGATCTCGACAGCGGCGTCGCCAACAGCACCCTGCGCTCCGGCTGCACCCTCAACGATGTCATCGACGACGAGCGGACCTGGCCGACCCACGGGGCCTTCGTGGCACACGTACGCTCCGTCACCACCGAGCTGGTCGCCACCGGCGAGGTGACGCAGGCCGACGCCAGCCGGCTGCAGTCCGCCGCGGCCCGCTCGCAGGTGGGAAAGGTCGAGGGTTACGACTGGCTCTTCGACGGCTCGGCCGGCTCCTTCGCCGACTGGGCGTACGCCGGCGACGGCGGGTTCGACCTGATGCCGGACGGCACCATCCGCAGCCGCGCCGGAGCCGGTGGTGGGTTCGGAACCTTGTGGTACCCGGCCCGGGAGTTCGGAGACTTCTCCCTCCGCCTGCAGTTCCGCGACGACGCGCCCGGCACGGCCCGCGGGAACAGTGGCGTCCAGGTGCGTTTCCCCGAGCTGTGGGGTCCGGTCGAGGGATGCCCGACCACGTTCAACGGCAGCGAGACCGGCAACCTCTCCTGGATCGCGGTCAACTGCGGCCACGAGATCCAGGTCAACGACTCGCCCGAGGGTGGCGGCAACGACCCCCGCAAGACCGGGTCGATCTACGGCTTCGCCGACCTCAACCTCGCTCAGGCGCGACCGACCCCGAAGGGCACCTGGAACGACCTCGAGATCCGCGTCGTCGGCCAGCATTACACCGTGATCCGCAACGGCGTCGTGATCAACGAGTTCGAGAACCTACCCGGACTGCCGTTCCCAGGACGCCCGAACGACCCCGACTCCAGCAGCCGGGGCCTGACGGGTCACGTCGGCGTCCAGGCGCACGGCAGCGCCCCGGACGTGGTGTCCTACCGCAACATCCGGATCCGCGAGCTCTCCTGAGGTCGTACGCGGTCGGCGGCGGGCATCGGGTGGCTGGGTAGCCGGTCGCGCCTAGACTCCGGGGTGTGGACTTCTACTCCGCCTACTCCCATGGCTTCGCGCGGGTCGCGGCGTGCACCATCCCGATCTCCGTCGCCGACCCGGCGGCCAACGCGCGTGAGGTGATCGCGCAGGCGCGCGAGTGCTCGGACGAGGGAGTCGCCGTCGCGGTCTTCCCCGAGCTGTGTCTCTCGGGCTACTCGATCGACGACCTCGTCCTGCAGCGTACGCTCCTCGACGCCGTCCACGCCGCGATCAGCGCGATCGTGGTGGCCTCCGAGGAACTGCTGCCGGTGATCGTCGTCGGCGCCCCGCTGCGCCACGGCGACCGGGTGCTCAACACCGCGGTCGTGATCCACGGCGGCGAGGTGCTCGGTGTGGTGCCCAAGACCTACCTGCCGACCTACCGCGAGTTCTACGAGAAGCGCTGGTACGGCACCGGCGACGGTGCCGACGGCACCATCATGCTCGGCGGCGAGGAGGTGCCGCTCAGCAATGAGTTGCTCTTCCGCTGCACCGACGTCAAGGATCTCGTCTTCCACGTCGAGATCTGCGAGGACATGTGGGTCCCGGTGCCGCCGAGTGCCAAGGGCGCGCTGGCCGGCGCGACCGTGCTGCTCAACCTCTCCGCCAGCCCGATCACGGTGGGCCGTTCCGACGCCCGGCGCCTCCTGGTGCAGTCGGCGAGCTCGCGGTGCATGGCGGCGTACGTCTACACGGCCGCCGGCCCCGGCGAGTCGACGACCGACCTGTCCTGGGACGGGCAGACGATGGTCTACGAGCTCGGCGACCTGTTGGGGGAGACCGAGCGGTTCCCGGACGGTCCGCGGCGCACCGTGGTCGACGTCGACCTGGAGCGGATCCGCGCGGAGCGGATCCGGCAGGGCACCTTCGACGACAACCGTCGCGCCGAGGGGACGTTCCACTCCGAGATCGAGTTCGAGCTCTCTCCGCCGCTCACCGGCGACGGGCTGCGGCGCAAGGTCGACCGGTTCCCCTTCGTCCCCGACGACCCCGAGAAGCTCGCGCTGGAGTGCTACGAGGCCTACAACATCCAGGTCTCCGGGCTCGAGAAGCGGCTGCAGTCGATCGGCCCGGACACGAAGATCGTCATCGGCGTCTCCGGTGGCCTCGACTCGACCCACGCGCTGATCGTCGCGGCCAAGGCGATGGAGCGGCTCGGCCGTCCGGCGAGCGACATCCTGGCGTTCACGATGCCCGGGTTCGCCACCTCCGAGGACACCAAGTCCAACGCGATCCACCTGATGGAGGCGCTCGGGACGACCTACGAGACCCTCGACATCCGCGCCACGGCGACCCAGATGCTCAAGGAGATCGGCCACCCGGCCGGCGACGGCGAGTCGGTCTACGACGTGACGTTCGAGAACGTCCAGGCTGGGCTGCGTACGGACTTCCTCTTCCGCATCGCCAACCAGCGTGGCGGCATCGTGCTCGGCACCGGCGACCTCTCCGAGCTCGCGCTCGGCTGGGCGACGTACGGCGTCGGCGACCAGATGTCGCACTACAACGTCAACGCCGGTGTGCCGAAGACCCTGATCCAGCACCTGATCCGCTGGGTGATCACCACCGAGCAGTTCGACGGCACCGCCGACGAGGTGCTCCAGGAGATCCTCGACCAGGAGATCTCGCCCGAGCTCGTGCCGGGGGAGGAGCTGCAGTCGACCGAGCAGAAGATCGGCCCGTACGCCCTGCAGGACTTCACCCTCTTCCACACCGTCCGCAACGGCTTCACGCCCTCGAAGATCGCCTTCCTGGCGTGGAACGCCTGGCACGACGTCGAGGCCGGCGAGTGGCCGCCGGGGTTCCCGGAGAAGAAGCGGACCGCCTACGAGATGAAGGAGATCCGGGCCTGGCTCGAGGTCTTCGTGAAGAGGTTCTTCGCCAACCAGTTCAAGCGGAGCGCCCTGCCCAACGGCCCCAAGGTCTCCAACGGCGGCACCATGTCGCCCCGCGGCGACTGGCGGATGCCCTCGGACGCCTCGCCCGCGGCCTGGCTCGCCGAGATCGAGGCGAGGGTCCCGGTCGAGTAGGGCTTGACCCTGACACGGTGTCAGACGGTGGGCTGATGGCGTCATGTTGAGTATCGGAGACTTCGCCCGCTTCGCCGGGGTGTCGGTGCGAATGCTGAGGCACTACGACGCCCTCGGCCTGCTCTCGCCGTCCCGGGTCGACCCGCACACTGGCTACCGGTTCTACGAGCCGGCGCTGCTGGCCCGGGCCGACGCCCTGGTCGCGTTCCGGTCGCTGGGCTTCTCGCTCGAGGAGGTCGGCGACCTGCTCGACGAGGGCCGTACGCCGGCCGAGCTCGCCGCGCTGCTGCACCGCCGCCGCGACGAGCTGCGCGCCCAGATCGAGGCCGACGGCCGTCGCCTCGGCGAGGTGGAGCGACGTCTCCGACTTCTGGAAGGAGATGCCATGTCCACCCTCACCTACACCGAGAAGCCGCTCGCGGCTCTCACCCTGACCCAGCTCACCGACCACGTCGACGAGACCGGCGAGGTCGGCGAGCGCGTCGGCCCGCTCTTCGACCGCGTCTACGGCGCGTTCGCGGCGGCCGGGATCGAGCCGTCCGGACCCGGGATCGGCTGGTACGACGCCGTCGGCGACGGGATGACGTTCGGTGCCGGCGCCGACCTCGGTGGCAAGGCCGTCGACGGCCTCGAGGTCGGGACCCTGCGGGCGTACGACCGGGCGGTCACCACGATCTACCGCGGCCCCATGACGGGCATCGGCGACGCCTGGCAGGAGCTGGCCCGCCACGTCACCGACGCGGGACTCGAGTTCGCGGGACCGTGCCGCGAGATCTACCTGGAGACGCCCGAGGACCAGGACGGCTGGGTCACCGAGCTCCAGCAGCCGGTGCGGTAGCGGGCGGTTATGCCGGGGCGAGGGACGCGGAGCCGCGGTAGCGTCCGGACCATGTCGTCCAAGAGCGCGATCTGGTCCGTGGTGCACGCCGAGCGTGAGGCGCTGATCCGCGACCTCGAGACCCTCGCCCCGGCACGCTGGACGACCCCGTCGCTGTGTGCCGGGTGGACCGTCCACGACGTGCTCGCCCACATGATCGACGTCGCCACGACCACCCGGCTGGGATTCGTACGCCGCATGATCGCCGCCCGCGGCGACTTCGACCGGGACAACCAGACCGGCGTCGACCGCGAGCGGGCCGACGACCCGGCCGAGACGCTGGCTGCGTACCGGCGGGTCGCGGGGCGGACGGCCACGCCGCCCGCCCCGCTCGCCACGCGTCTGGTCGAGGAGTTCGCGCACGGCGAGGACATCCGCCGGCCGCTGGGGATCGAGCGCGACTACCCGGTCGAGCACGTGGTGACCGCGCTGCGCTACCTTGCCGACACCTCACAGAAGTGGGGCGGCGGCAAGGAGCGTGCCCAGCGCGTACGTCTCGTTGCCACCGACGCCGACGCGGTGATCGGGACCGGTCCCGAGGTCCGTGGCACCGCGATCGCGCTCGTGCTCGCGCTGTCGGGCCGTCCGGTCGAGCCGGGCGAGCTCACCGGACCCGGGCGCTGGTGACTCACTCGAGATCGAAGACGTACCTCTTCAGCAGCGGGCCGAAGAAGCCCTCCGTCTCGACCTCGACGACCGCGCGCCCCGGGACCGACCCGGCCTGCTCGACGATGTCGTAGGTCGCCCGGGGATCCGCCGGGACGACCGCGGTGATCCTCGGCGAGGTCCCGTCCGGCACGTCGAGCGCGTACGCGTCCAGCGACAGGTCGAAGCCGTCATAGGTCTTCCCGCCGATCTCCACCGCGATGGAGGTCGGTCCGTCGTCGGTGGGCATCTCGCGGCCGGAGAAGGTCTGCCAGTAGGAGACGCACTCGTTGCGCCACATCTCGGCGTCGGCCTCGTGCTGGGCGAGCTTGGCCTTCACCTCACCGAACCGGCGGGCATCGATCGAGGGCTCGAGCGAGTCCCAGGTGCGGCGCATCCAGGTGACGTACTGGACGCCCATCTGGTAGCGGTAGACCAGCTCGTCCCAGAACGGCCGGCCGCTGTCCATCTCGTGGCCCCAGGGGACGTGGTGGAACCACATCAGCAGGTTCTCCGGGGTCGTCTCGATGTCGTCGAACCGCTCGGTCAGCGTCGGGAAATACTGGGCCGAGTAGCCGCTGCCGCTGGCCGAGCGGTCGTAGCCGAGCCCGACGGAGTCGGCCTGGTTGTAGTAGGTCGGGCTCCAGTCCGGGCGGGCGAGCGTCTCCTCCGGGCCCGGCTCGTAGTGGATGTCGGCGCCGAACTGGTGGCCGATGCCGAGCGGTGTCTGGTAGCTGACCACCGACTCCCACGAGCCCATCATCATCGCGACGATCTTGTTGACGGTCCGGCTGTCACCGCTCCAGGTCATCCGGGTCCAGTCCTCCGCGATCCCGCGCGAGTCCAGGGTCCAGTCCCACGCCATCCGTCCGAACGCGAACAGGTTGGACTGGGAGAAGTGGTGGCCGGTGAGGTTGTCGGCGTTGCCGAGGTTGCCGACGCCGACGATCGCGGTCCGCTCCTGGCCCTGGGCGGTGCCGTCGACGATGTGGCCGACCTTCCGCTTCGGCAGCAGCCGGCCCGACTCGTCGGTCGCGCCGGTGTCGGCGTGGAAGATCTCCTGCCACATCGGGCCGAGGTAGGCGAGCATCGTCGACTGGCCGGTGTACTCCTGCGTGATCTGCAGCTCGATGGCCTGGTTGGTGTTCTCCATCCGCCCGAACATCGGGTTGAACGGCTCACGCGCCTGGAAGTCCAGCGGTCCGTTCTTCGTCTGCAGGAAGACGTTGTCGGCGATCCGGCCGCGCGATCCGTCCGGCTGCACCTCGTCGTCGATCGGACCGAACTCGAGGTAGGCACGCTTCAGCCGGTCCTCGTCGACGTCGGCGTTGTAGACGAACGTACGCCACTTGATCTGCATCCCCAGCGGCTCGACGGCCGCGGCCATGCCGTTGGCGCCGTCGCCGTGGTCGAAGCCGAAGTCCTGCGGGCCGGGCTGGCCCTCGGAGTTGGCCTTCACGGTGAAGCCGGCGAAGTCCGGGATCGCCTTCTGGATCATGGTGGCCCTGCGGTTCCACCAGTCGCGGAACGGCGCCTTGGTCGGGTCGAGCTGATCGCGGGTGAGCGTGTCGGGTGCGAACCGCTGGTCGGTCGGGGCGTCGTAACGGATGGAGAGGGCGAGCTTGATCCCGTAGGGCCGCAGCGCGTCGGCCAGCGCCGCCTCCTGCTCGATGTACTCCGGGGTGATGTAGGTGTTCCGGGCGTTGACGTTGTTGATGTTGAAGCCGTTGATCCCGACCGACGCCAGCGCCCTGGCCACGGTGATGTAGCGGTCCAGGATCACCGGCAGGTTCCGGTCGGCGCTCTCGCCGGTCGCCGCGAAGTTGAAGATCGAGCCGTCCTCGCCGGCCAGCCCGCCGGTGTTCGGGCCCTTCGCGGTGTCCGCGTTGCCGGCGTAGAGCCGCTCGACGTCCCAGTTGTCGATCCAGCGGTCCTGCACCTTCGGCACCTCGACGTCGTCCAGCCGACTGATCGGTTCGCCGGTCTGCATCAGCCGGAGGAAGCCGAAGGTGCCGTAGAGCGCGGCCACCTCGGTGTTGGCGGCGACCACGGTGTGGCCACCGACCGACCGGATCAGATAGCCCTCGGACCCGAGACGATCGAGGTCGCGGGACGGGATCTCGCTGCGTACGACCTCCGACGACGTCGGGGTGCCGACCACGACCGCGCCGGGGGAGACCTCGTCAGCGACGGGGATGTCGGTGCCGAGCATGCTGCCGAGCCCGCGGGTCAGCTCTTCGCGGGCCGCCTCCAGGCTCGAGGTGACCAACTTCTCGGTGCCGCCGGGCTCCATGGCCAGATCGTCGGTGTGCCGGTGGACGGGGTTGGCGGTGGCGTTCTCGACGACGATCGAGCTCGCCAGCGGCCGGTACGCCGCCAGCAGCCGCTCGTCCTCGATGGGCCGGTAGCCCAGCCACATCTGTGAGCCGTCGTAGTCGTCGGGATAGGGACTGGAGCCGCCGGCCGCCTTCGCCGGGGCCGTCGAGGCGACCGCGAGCATGGTGAGAGCCAGGGCGAGAGCGGTGAGAAGTGCCAGCAGACGTGCCGGCCGGACGGGGAGTACGTGCATCGTCGCTCCGTAGGGGTTGGGGGACCTGTCGGACGAGTGTGACGAAGATCATACGAGTGAGCGGCCTGCTGTGAAGCCGTCAAAGGTTAAGTTCTCGCCTTTCGAAACCGATATCTAAAGCAGATACCTTAATCTGCGTGAAGTGAAGACATATGCTTCATATATGGAACCTGTAGCGACCGTCATCGGCGACCTCGTGGGCTCGCGCACCAAGTCCGACCGCGCGAAGGTCCACGAGGCGTTCGTCGCTGCCGTCGAGGAGATCAACCGGGAGTGGCAGCCGGTCACGCCGCTGCGGATCACGGTCGGCGACGAATACCAGGGTGCCTTCGAGGCCGTCGGCGCTGCGATCCAGGCGACGTTCCGGCTGCGGATCGCGCTCGACCCCGTCGTCGGCGTACGCCACGGCATCAGCTGGGGCGAGACGCGGGTGCTTCGCGACGACCCGAGGGTCGAGGACGGGCCGGGCTGGTGGTCCGCCCGCGCGGCGATCGAGGCGGCGGAGGATGCCGAGAACAAGGCGGCCTCGCGCAGCGTACGGACCTGGTATCAGCCCGTGGAGGGCGCGGGCGGTCCCGACGCGGCCGCGATCAACGCCGCGCTGATCGCGCGCGACGAGCTGTTCTCCCGACTGGATCGGTCCTCGGTGTCGGTGCTTTCTGGCATGCTCTCCGGCATGTCTCAGAAGGCGATGGCCGACGAGCTCGACATCACTCCCTCCGCGGTCTCCCAGCGGGTCCGCCGTGACGGCATCGCGGTGATCGTGCGTGCCGACGAGCTGTTGGGAGAGATCGGATGAGCTGGATAGCGCTGCTCCTGATCGGGGTCGGCACGGTCGACTTCGCCCACGCGATCCTCGACCCGCTCCGCCGGATCCGCTGGGTGCCCGAGGCGATCGGGGCCGTCGTCGTGATCGCCTTCGGTCTGCTCTCGGCGCTCTTCGGGGGCGACCTGGCGGCGGTGATCGTCATCGCCGGGATCACGGTGCTGTGGGGCTTCCTGGCCCACCAGCCCCAGGGATCGGCGGACAACCCGCGTCCTGGGCTCCCGCTGGCCCTGCTGGGCGGGACGATCTTCCTCGGCATCCTGCTGGCGCCGGTGGCCGGCGAGGTCGCCGGGCCGGTCGCGGCCTGGGCGGACGGCGCGCCGTGGGCCTGGGTCGAGGCGGCGCGTCCCGAGGTCGTGCTGCTCGCCTTCGGCGGCCTGCTGGTCCAGATCTCGACCGGCAACGTCGTGGTGCAGCTCGTCCTCGACGTCGCCAAGGTGGCCAACCCGCTCGACGGGGTCGACGGCAACAATCTCAAGGGCGGCAGGCTGCTCGGCCCGCTCGAGCGGCTGACCATCTTCGGCCTCGGCCTCACCGGCAGCATCGCCGCGGCGGGCCTGGTGGTCGCGGCCAAGGGGCTGATCCGCTGGCCGGAGCTGCAGTCCTTCCGCGGTGAGAACCGCGGCGACGGCGAGGGGCCGAGCATCAACGACGTGACCGAATACTTCCTGGTCGGCAGCTTCGTCTCCTGGATGACCTCGCTGGTGACCCTCGCCCTGGTCATCACCTGACCCGGGTCTAGATTGCATGCCATGACAGTGGGTAAGGCTCTCGCGCTCGTGGTGGCCGCGGTGCTTCTCGTGGCCGGTGGAGCGCTGGCGCTGACCGGTATGGGCTATCTCGGCGGAGGCGGCACCAGCACCGCCTGGTCGGTCATCGGAGCAGCCCTCGCGGGGTTCGGAGTGGCGCTGGTGATCTCGATCCTCCGAGGACCAGGTCGCTGACGCTGGCGCGGTGGTCCCAGCCGTAACGTCGGACCGTTAGTGTTCATGCATGGGCAAGCAACAGGACTTCGTGCTCCGGGCACTCGAAGAGCGGGACGTACGTTTCGTGCGGCTGTGGTTCACCGACGTGCTCGGCTATCTGAAGTCGGTCGCGGTGGCGCCGGCCGAGCTCGAGAGCGCCTTCGCGGAGGGCATCGGCTTCGACGGCAGCGCGATCGAGGGGTTCGCGCGGGTGACGGAGGCCGACATGCTGGCCCTGCCGGATCCGAGCACGTTCCAGATCCTGCCGTGGCGTACGGACGGCCCCTCCACGGGCCGGATGTTCTGCGACATCGTGATGCCCGACGGCTCGCCGTCCTACGCCGACCCGCGCTACGTGCTCAAGCGCACCCTGTCCAACGCCGCGGAGAAGGGCTTCACCTTCTACACCCACCCCGAGATCGAGTTCTACCTCTTCAAGGACAACCCGGTCGACGGCACCGAGCCGACCCCGGTCGACTCCAGCGGCTACTTCGACCACACCGCCCAGTCGATGGGCGCCGACTTCCGGCGTGAGGCGATCACGATGCTCGAGGCCATGGGCATCAGCGTCGAATACAGCCACCACGAGGGTGGGCCCGGCCAGAACGAGATCGACCTGCGCTACGCCGACGCGCTGAGCACCGCCGACAACATCATGACCTTCCGCACCGTCATCCGTGAGGTGGCGCTGAGCCAGGGCATCTGGGCCAGCTTCATGCCCAAGCCGTTCACCGAGCACCCGGGCTCCGGCATGCACACCCACCTGAGCCTGTTCGAGGGCGACGTCAACGCCTTCTACGAGCCGGGTGCCGAATACCAGCTCTCCAAGACCGGCCGCAGCTTCATCAGCGGCGTGCTCCGCCACGCCCCGGAGATCACCGCGGTCACCAACCAGTGGGTCAACTCCTACAAGCGCCTGATCGGCGGGGGAGAGGCACCGGCCCACATCGCCTGGGGCCACAACAACCGCTCGGCGCTGGTCCGGGTGCCGATGTACAAGCCGCTCAAGGGCCAGTCGACCCGCATCGAGGTGCGCAGTCTCGACGCCGCCTGCAACCCCTATCTCGCCTTCGCCGTGATCCTGGCGGCAGGCATGAAGGGCGTCGAGGAGGGCTACGAGCTGCCCCGCGAGGCCGAGGACGACGTGTGGGCGCTGACCGAGCGCGAGCGCAAGAGCCTGGGCATCGACCCGCTGCCGGAGAACCTCGACGAGGCGATCGGGATGGCCGAGGACTCCGAGCTGCTCGCCGAGACCCTGGGCGAGCACGTCTTCGACTTCTTCCTGCGCAACAAGCGCGCCGAGTGGGCCGCCTACCGCGAACAGGTGACCGCCTACGAGCGCTCCCGGATGCTGCCCGTCATCTGAGCCCGCAAACTGGTTGTCAGGGAAACTCAAGCCCGATTCCACACTTCCGATCCGGTGCTGCCACACTGGTTCGAACGGGAGAGTGGGAGTGATGTCGTTGAGTCTTCCCCGAGTGCTAGTGATCCAGCACGAGGAGAGTTGTCCGCCGGCTTTGTTCGGTCACTGGCTGGCCGAGGCGGGCATGTGCATCGACGTCTGTCGGGCGTACGCCGACCCCATCCCGCCGCTCTCGTCGCTGGACGCCTCCTACTCGGGGCTGCTCGTCCTGGGTGGCTCGATGGACGCCGACTCCGACGACGCACACCCCTGGCTGGCGGTCACCCGGGAGCGGATCGCTCAGGCCGCTGAGGCCGGTATCCCGACGCTCGGGATCTGCCTCGGTCACCAGCTTGCCGCGATGGCGCTCGGCGGCACGGTCGAGCGCAGCCCGTTCGGGCTGACCGTGGGCGTCCACCAGGTGACCTGGGAGCCCGAGGTGCTCTTCGACCCGCTCATGCGTCTGCTCGCGGGCGACGACCGCGCTCTGCACTGGCACCGCGACGTCGTCGGTGAGCTCCCCGAGGGCGCGGTCAAGCTGGCCGGCTCGATCGACGGTCAGGTCCAGGCGGCCCGGTTCGCGCCGACCGTGTGGGGCGTGCAGTTCCACCCCGAGGTCGACGCCGCTGCGGTCGCCGTCTGGGCCAACGAGTCCGTCGACGAGCTCGAGCAGATCGGGCGCAGCGTCGACGACGTGGTCGCGACCGCCACCTTCGCCGAGAACGAGCTGATCAAGACCTGGCAGCCGCTCGCCTTCGGGTTCGCCCGTCTGGTCCGCGAGCGCGCCGCCGCCGTTGCCCCCGGTGGCACCCGTGGCGGTGTCATCCCGACCCCTAGGCCTTGGAGCGCGTGACCCGGACCGGGTGACAGAATCGGGGCCATGACGTTGCCAGGCAAGGGCGAGCTGCTCCGGCTCGGCTTCAACGACCCGGACACGGCCCTGGAGGGTCTGGCAGGTCTCGGTGACGGCACCCAGGAGCTGCTGGCGATCCTCGGTCAGGCCGCGGACCCCGACGCCGCGCTTGCCGGCCTGGTCACGCTGGCCGAGTCCCAGGGGGACGGCTTCGTCGACGAGCTCGCCGACGACGAGGGCACCGCGATGCGGCTGGTCTCGGTGCTCGGCGCCTCGCCCGCGTTGGCCGACCACCTCGCCCGTCATCCCGCTCACTGGCGCGAGCTGGCCGACCCGACCCTCGGCACGACCAGGCCCGCGGCGTACGTCTTCCGGGAGTCGCTGCTCGAGGCGGTCGGTGCGGCGCCGCGTGACGCCAGCCCGGTGGCCACGGTCCCGGACGCGGAGGCGGTCGACGCGCTGCGCGTCGAGTACCGCCGCTGGCTGCTCCGGCTCGCCGCCCGCGACCTGGCCCACCAGCTCCCGGTCGACGACGTCGCCGCCGAGCTCTCCGACCTGGCCTGCGCGACCCTCGAGGCCGCGCTGGCAGTGGCCCGCGCGCGGGTGGGAGCCGACGCCGCCAAGGTGCGGCTGGCCGTCGTCGCGATGGGGAAGTGCGGCGGGCACGAGCTCAACTACGTCTCCGACGTCGACGTGATCTTCGTCCACGAGGCCGCCGAGGGCGTCGGTGACGACGTCTCGCTGCGGGTCGCCACCCAGCTCGCGAGCAACCTGATCCAGGTCTGCTCGGCCCACACCGCCGAGGGCACCATCTGGCCGGTCGACGCGGCGCTGCGCCCGGAGGGCAAGGCGGGCGCGCTCTCGCGCACGATCTCCGGCCACGTCGGCTACTACGAGCGCTGGGCGAGCACCTGGGAGTTCCAGGCGCTGCTCAAGGCGCGTCCGGCTGCGGGCGACCTCGACCTCGGCCGGGCCTACGTCGACGCCGTCAACCCGTTCGTGTGGAAGGCGGCCGAGCGCGACGGGTTCGTCTCCGACACCCAGGCGATGCGGCGCCGGGTCATCGCCCACATCCCGTCCAAGGATGTCGACCGCGAGCTCAAGCTCGGCGCCGGCGGCCTGCGCGACGTGGAGTTCGCCGTGCAGCTCCTGCAGCTGGTCCACGGCCGCACCGACACCGGCATTCGCCAGCCCACCACGCTCTCCGCACTGGCCGCGCTGACCCGGGCCGGCTACGTCGGCCGCGAGGACGGCGAGGCCATGCACGAGGCGTACGCCTTCCTGCGCCGGATGGAGCACCGCCTCCAGCTCTACCGGCTCCGGCGCACCCACGTCGTGCCCGACGACGAGGAGTCGCTGCGTTGGCTGGCGCGCTCGCTGGGCTATCTCCGCGACCCCGTCGTGCGGCTGGAGAAGGAGTGGGGACACCAGCGGATCGAGGTGCGCCGCCTCCACGAGAAGCTCTTCTACCGTCCGCTCCTCGATGCGGTCGCCCGGATCCCGTCCGGACAGGCGCACCTGTCCGCGAAGGCTGCCGAGGAGCGGCTGACTGCCCTGGGCTACGCCGACCCCAAGGCGGCGCTGCGACACCTGGAGGCGCTCACCACCGGCGTCTCGCGCCGCGCCGCCCTGCAGCGCGCGCTGCTGCCGGTGATGCTGCAGTGGCTCTCCGAGGGCTCCGACCCCGACGCCGGGCTCTTCGGGTTCCGGCGGATCTCGGACGCGCTCGGTGCCACGCCCTGGTATCTCCGCTCGCTGCGTGACGAGGGCAGCGTCGCCCAGTACTTCGCCACGATCCTGTCCACCTCGCGCTACACCACCGCGCTGCTCGAGCGGGAGCCCGAGGCGCTGCGCCTGCTCGGCCACGACCTGGCCCCGTTGTCGGCCGAGGCGCTGACCGATGAGATGGTCGCCCGAGCCGCGCGCCGCCGCACCACCACCTCCGCCGAGGAGGCCGTACGCCACATCCGCGCGATCCGCCGGCGCGAGCTGTTCCGGATCTCGGCCGCCGAGCTCCTCGGCGAGGCCGAGATCGACACCGTCGGCGCCGCCCTGTCCCGGCTGACCGACGCCACCTTGGAGGCGTCGCTGCGCACGGTGGTCGCCGAGGAGGTCGCCCGCCGCGAGCTCGACGAGGCGCCGACCCGGATCGCGATCATCGCGATGGGCCGCTACGGCGGGTTCGAGCTCTCCTACGCCTCCGACGCCGACGTGCTCTTCGTGCACCAGCCCGTCGAGGGCGCCGACCAGGGCGAGGCGACCCAGTTCGCCCTCAAGGTCATCGCCGACCTGCGCCGGCTGCTCGCCCTCCCGGGTGCCGACCCGCCCCTGGAGCTCGACGCCGACCTGCGCCCCGAGGGGCGGCAGGGCGCGCTGGTGCGGACCCTGCCTGCGTACGCCTCCTACTACGCGAAGTGGTCGGGCATCTGGGAGTCGCAGGCGCTGCTGCGCGCCGACGCGGTGGTCGGCGACCCGCAGGTGCGCCAGGCGTTCACCGAGATGATCGACCCGCTGCGCTACCCCGAGGGCGGGCTGAGCGAGGACGACGTCATCGAGGTGCGTCGCATCAAGGGACGGGTCGACCACGAGCGGCTGCCGCGCGGCGCCGACCCCAACACCCATCTCAAGCTCGGCCGCGGTGGGCTCGCCGACATCGAGTGGACCGCCCAGCTGCTCCAGATGCGGCATGCGTACGCCGTCCCCGGACTGCGTACGCCCCGCACCGTCGAGGCGCTGCAGGCTGCCCGCGACGCCTCGCTGATCGATGCCGACGACGCCCAGACCCTCATCGACGCCTGGCGGATGGTGAGCCGGGTGCGCAACGCGGTCACGCTCGCCCGTGGTCGCCCGGCGGACTCGCTGCCCGCGGGACCGGTCGAGCAGCACGCGGTCGCGGCGATCCTCGGCTATCCGGCGGGCGCGACCGACGAGCTGGTCAACGACTACCTGCGGATGACGCGGCTCGCCCACGGTGTGGTCGAGCGGGTCTTCTGGGAGTGACCGGACCGCGACTCGCTACAGGCTGTTGTTGCGCGGCGGCAGCCAGCCCGGGGGACGCTGGCCACGAGGCTGCGGCTGCGCCTGCGACCCGTCACCCTCGCCGGTCGGGCGCCCGCTCTTCGGCTTGAAGAAGTCGGGCTGGGGCTCCGCGGCGCTGTTGGAGGCCTGCTGGGCGTAGGGACGCGGTGTCCAGCGCCCGGTCTGCGGTCGCAGCTGGGTCGGGCGCTGTGGACGCTGGGTGAACATGCCGCCGATGCCCTCGCCCACGGCCTGGCCCGCCTGCGGGCTTCCGGACGCTGCCGGCTGGCGCGTCGGGAGCGGCTGCAGCGGCTGCTGGGGCAGGTCGGGCTGCCCGAACTGCTGGCCGGGCTCCTGGCCGGGCTGGTACCTGGGCTGCGGGCCGGACTGGTAGCCGGGCTGCGGGCCGGCGTTCGTCGGCTGGCCGAGCATCGGGCGCTGGGGCATCATCGGGTGGGCGCCGGAGTCGGAGCCCGGACGCTGGCTCGGCGTCCAGGGGTCGTCGAGGTCGTCGTTGATGCCGGCGAACATGGTGCCGAAGCCGATCACGATGAGCATGCCCGCCGAGATCGCGAAGATCGGCATCGCCAGGTAGACCGGGTCGGCGCCGCTGACGTGGCCGAGCTTGTCGTCGGGGGAGCTGTGGATCTCGAGGGCCAGCATGCCGGTGTAGTGCATGACGCACACGCCGATGCCCATGATGACGGCAGCGCCGATCCGCATGAGGCTGGTCGTGACGTTGAAGGCGAAGAAGAGCGCGAGGGCCGAGGCGACCAGCGCGATGACGACCGAGGCGACGACGACCGCCGGCTTCCAGGCCATCTTGGCGCTCATGTCCATGGCGTACATGCCGGTGTAGTGCATCGCGCACACGCCGGCGCCGGTGACCAGCCCACCGACGATGTAGCCGGCGTTGCCGCGCATCGCCGTCGCGATCAGCATGCCGACCATCGCGGCGATGATCGCCGCAGCGAGCGAGATCAGCGTGATGCCGATGTCCAGGGCGTACGCGACGTGGCTGTCGAAGGCCAGCATCCCGATGAAGTGCATCGACCAGATCGCGCCGCCGCCGATCGAGGCGGCCGCGCCGAAGAGCCACAGCCATGAGCCCGTGCCGGTGGTTCTACGGGCGCGGAGCGCGCAGGTCAGACCGACCCATGAGCCGAGGACGGAGATGATGAACGACATCGCGACCAGCGGTTGGCTGAACGCTCCGATGGTCACTTCCTCGATGGTGGTCACGCTGGTGTACTTCCTCTCGTTCCTCGCCGAGTGGGGGATCGGGGGCGAGGTAGCGTCAGCACAGAACGGATGCCCTAGGGGGTATCCGAAATGTACCCATGAATGGCTGATGGTTCCGTTGTCGTCTGGGTCACAATAGAGGCACAGGTCCCCAAAACACGCCCGGGGGTACCCTTTTTCTCGGTATGCACGAAGATCTTTACGTACTCGAGATGGACGACATGCAGCAGTCGGCCGTCGATCTGGTGGACCCGAGCCGCCTCGTCTTCGACTACATGAGGCGGGTCGGTGATGTTATCGATCGACTGCCGCCAGGGCCAGTCCGGATCGTGCACGTCGGCGGCGCGGCCATGACGCTCCCGCGCTACGTGCACGCCACCCGGCCGCGCTCCTCCCAGATCGTGCTCGAACCGTCGATCGAGGTCATCGACCGCGTACGCAGCGAGGCGCCGCTCCCGCCGCGCAGCGGCATCAAGGTGCGCCCCGTCGACGGGAAGGCGGGCATCGGCGGCGTACGCGACGGCTTCGCCGACATGGTGATCCTGGACGCCTTCGCCGGCGGCCGCACCCCGGACGAGCTCGTCACCGCTGCCTTCGTCGAGGACGTACGCCGCGTGCTGGCGCCGTCCGGCGTCTTCGTCGCCAACCTCGTCGACCGAGCGCCGTTCGCCCAGGTCCGTGACTTCGTCGCGGCCGCCCGTGATCTCGGCGACGTGGTCCTCGGCGTCGAGCCGGCGACCTTGAAGGGTCGCCGCCCCGGCAATCTGGTGGTCGTCTGCGGCGCGGTGCCGGAGAGTCCGTTGGGTGCGCCGTCCCCGATGGAGTACCGCATCTTCACTGGCCGCGCGGTCGCCGACTCCTTCGGCGGTGGGACGGCCCGCTAGTCTGCGAGCATGTCGATCGAGCTCGCCCGCACCCACCTGGATCGCTTCGGACGGGGTGGGGACATCATCGAGTCGGAGGAGTCGAAGGCGACCGTCGAGCTGGCCGCGGTGGCTCTCGGGGTCTCTCCGGCGGAGATCGCCAAGACCATCAGCCTCTACACCGAGGACCGCACCGCCGCGATCCTCATCGTCGCGGCCGGTGACGCCAAGATCGCCAACGCGAAGTTCAAGGCCCACTTCGGCACCAAGGCCCGGATGCTCGCGGCCGAGGACGTGGAGCCGATGACCGGCCATGCGATCGGCGGCGTCTGCCCGTTCGGGAACCCGTCGTCGGCCGAGGTCTGGCTCGACGCCTCGCTCAAGCGCTTCGACATGGTCTACCCGGCTGCCGGCGGCGCCAACACGACCATCGCGCTCACTCTCGGTGACCTGGAGACGATCAGCGAGGCGCGCGGCTGGGTCGACGTCACCAAGCTTCCCGAGACCGACTGACCGGACCGCTCCCGAAATGGGGACAGCCCCGCCCTGCCGAAGCAGGAGCGGGGCTGCCGTGGAAGCCAGAGTCAGACCGGACGGACGTTCTCGGCCTGCGGGCCCTTCGGGCCCTGGGTGACGTCGAACTCGACGCGCTGGTTCTCGTCCAGGGTCTTGTAGCCCTGGGTCTGGATCGCGGAGAAGTGCACGAAGACGTCGTCGCCCCCGTTGTCCTGGGCGATGAAGCCGAAGCCCTTGTCGCCGTTGAACCACTTCACGGTTCCCTGAGTCATGAATCTAATCCTTGTGTACACAGGGCGACTCCGTGCCGCCCTTTGGGCGTTGAATCCACGAGTACTGATTTCTGCTTCTGCGGAAGACCAAGTGCTGCACGAACGGTCACCGAGAGCAACCGCGAAGCGCGTGGGGACGCCTCCTTCAACGCCGGTAAGCCTACATGCCACGGGCCGACTTCGGGCATCCCCGATTTTTCGGCGTTTCAGGCACCGGATCCGGCGTGAGGCCGGGAACGTACGAGAGGTTCGGTTTGACAACCCCGAGCATCGCCTCGACAAGATCGGGGTACCGCCGAATCCACCGACGAGATAGGGGTCTACGTGGACCAGCCATGGTGGCGCGAAGCAGTCGCGTATCAGATCTACCCGCGATCGTTCGCGGACTCGAACGGCGACGGGCTGGGCGACCTGCAGGGCATCACCGACCATCTGGACTACCTCGCCGCGCTGGGCGTCGACGCGATCTGGATCTGCCCCTTCTACACCTCGCCGCAGAACGACCACGGCTACGACGTCGCCGACTACTGCGACGTCGACCCGATCTTCGGCACCCTGGAGGACGCCGACCACCTGATCGCGCGGGCGCACGAGCTCGCCCTGAAGGTGATCGTCGACCTGGTGCCCAACCACACCTCCTCGGCCCACCCCTGGTTCGTCGAGGCGCTCGCCGCCGTGCCCGGGTCGAGCGCCCGTGACCGCTACATCTTCCGCGACGGCCGTGGCGAGGCGGGGGAGGAGCCGCCGACCAACTGGCGTTCGGTCTTCGGCGGTCCGGCGTGGACCCGGGTCGAGGACGGCCAGTGGTATCTCCACCTCTTCGACGACGACCAGCCCGACCTCAACTGGCACAACCCCGAGGTGGTCGCCGAGTTCACCAAGATCCTCACCTTCTGGCTCGACCGCGGCGTCGACGGCTTCCGGGTCGACATCGCCCACGGGCTCTTCAAGGACCTGCGCGACCAGGTCGTCCCCGAGGGGCTGGCGCTCACCTCCGACGCCGCCGTCATGTATCAGCGCGGCGTCACCGACGCGCCGATGTGGGACAACCCGGAGGTCCACGAGATCTACCGTGCCTGGCGCAAGCTGATCGACTCCTTCGACGGCGACCGGATGATGGTCGCCGAGGCCTGGACCCCTGGGCCGGCGGAGCTGCGGCGCTACGTACGGGCCGACGAGTTCAACCAGGCGTTCAACTTCTCCTGGCTGCAGGCGCCCTGGTCCGCCGAGGCGTTCACCGAGGTCATCGAGTCGACGCTGAAGGCGCTCGGTCCGTCGCGCGCAGCGCCGACCTGGGTCCTCTCCAACCACGACGTCGTACGCCACCGCTCGCGCTACGGCGACGGCCTTCAGGCGCTCCACCGGGCGCGGGCGGCGACGCTGACGATGCTGGCGCTTCCGGGGTCTGCGTACCTCTACCAGGGGGAGGAGCTGGGCCTGCCACAGGTCTATCTGCCGCCTGAGTACCAGGAGGATCCGTGGTCGGAGACCGGTGAGGGCGGTCGTGACGGGTGCCGGGTGCCGCTGCCGTGGAGCGGGTTCGAGCCGCCCTTCGGTTTCAGTCAGGTGCCTGACGAGGACCTGCCGATGCAGCCGTGGCTCCCGCAGCCCGCCGAGTGGGTCGACCTCACCGTGGCGGCGCAGAACGGTGTCAAGGACTCGACGCTGGAGTTCTACCGGGCGGCGCTGGCGGCGCGTCGGGCGTTTGCGCTCGGCGCCGACGAGGACGTGGAGATCCTGGACTCGCCCGAGGGTGTCGTGTCGTTCCGGCGTGGCGGGGCCGGCGGTTCGGACGACACTAAGAGCGAGCTGATCGTCGTGCTCAACTGCGGCATGGAGCCGACGCCGCTGCCCGAGGGCGAGATCGTGATGTACAGCGGCGACCCGGTGGTCGGCGACCTGCCCACCGACTCGGCGGTCTGGATCCTGGCTCCCGCGGTGGACTGACTCGGTTACGGCTGTGCCCCGGCCCGGCCGTGGGCCGGCGGACATCCGTGATGTGTCGCCCGGTGGTGCCGGTGCTTCGTGCGGAAGACGAGTGCACCACCGGCGATCGCCGCGAAGGCCCACCAGGGCACTCCCATCACCATCAGCCCGATCGCCACGAGCAGGAAGCAGGCGATCAGCGGGAACGCTCGTGGGCGGTCCCGTCGCGGCCGGCGGACGACCTGTGCCGGCTGCGGCGTCGTCCTCGGTAGGTCGGTGAAGAGCATCTCCAGGTCGGCGCGCACCTTCGCGGACCACACTGCGTCCAGGCGCTCGTAGTAGTCGTCGTCGGAGAGCCGGCCGGTCGAGTAGTGCTCGGCGAGCCTCGCCGACGCCTCCTCCCGATCGGCCTCGCTCACCCGCAGGTTGTCGAGGTTGCTCATGTCGTCTCCCCTTGTGTCCTCGTGAAGCTCTTCGACTGTCGGCGTAGTGTCCCGATATATCGCGAGGGTACGCCGGAAGGAATGCGGTCGCAAGGGACTTTCATCCGGGCTCGGTCGTCCGGCGTCAGGTGAGGAGCACGACGACCAGCAGGATCGCCGGCACGGTGGCCAGCGTGCTGACGAAGATGACGTCGCGGGCCAGCAGGACGGCACGGTTGTAGCGCTGCGCGACGACGAACACGTTCTGCGCGGTGGGCAGGGCGGAGAGCACCGTCACCGCCAGCAGCGCCTCGGCGTCGAGCCCGAGCAGGAACCGCCCGATGACGTACGCCGCCAGCGGCTGGACCACCTGCTTGGTCGCGACCACCGCGGCGAGGTCGAGCGGCGGCACGCCGCGCCCGGGGAGCGGGCCGAGCCGGAGTGCCACCCCGTAGGCGATCAGCATCGACGGGACCGCCATCCCGGCCACCAGCTCCAGCGGGTCGGAGACCGCGGTCGGCAGGTCGAGATCGGTGACCGAGAGCGCCACGCCGATCAACGAGGCGACGGTGATCGGGTTGGTCAGTGGACGGCGCAGGATCGCCCAGAACGAGAGCCGGGTGGTGCTCGCGTCGGCGTCGAGGACGACCAGGGCGAGCGGCTGGAGCACGAGCATCTGCAGCAGGAGCGTCGGTGCGACCAGGACCGGGTCGCCCAGGACGTACGACGCGATCGGGAGGCCGAGGTTGCCGGCGTTGGCGTAGCAGCCGCACAGCGTCGCGACCACCGTGGTGCCGAGGTCGCGGCGGCGCAGGCGTGCGACGGTGACGATCAGCGTGGCCGAGACCAGCACGGCCCCGGCGACGGCGACCAGGTTGCCGGAGAAGACGAAGCCGAGGTCGCTGTCGTCCATCACCGTGATCAGCAGCGCTGGGCTGGCGACGTAGAAGGCGAGCGTCGAGAGGGTGCGCTGGCCGTGCTGGTCGAGGATCCCGAGCTGGGCGAGCAGGGCGCCGAGGGCGATGAGGACGCTGATCGTGGCGAAGCCGGTGAAGACGCCCGCCACTAGATCTCGCGCCGCAGGTCGAGGAGGCCGCGGGCGGCGTGCTCGGTGACGATGCGCTCGGTCTCGACGGCATCACGGGCGCGCAGCGCGACCACGAGGGCGCGGTGCTCGGCGTAGCGGTCGGCGCCGAAGTCGTCTCCGGCGAGCAGGTGTGACCGGGAGATCTCGCGCTGGCGTGACGGGGTCAGGGAGCGGGACTGCTCCAGGAGGCGTACGAGGACCGGGTTGTGGGCGGCCGCGTTGACCTGCTCGTTGAAGCGGCCGAGCACGTCGAGGAAGCGGTCGGCGTGCTTCTCGACCGGCTTGCCCTCGCGGTGGCGCGCGCGGATCAGGATCACCAGGTCGTCGGCCTCGTCGAGCAGCCGGTCGAGCTCGTCGAGCTCGTCGTCGGTCGCGTGCCTCGCCGCGAACCGCGCGGCCAGGCCACGCAGTGCGACTTCCACCTCGGCCAGGTCGTGGCTGGCGTCCTCCTCGATGCGCGCGACCAGGGTGGTACGCGGCCCCACCCGCTCCACGAGACCGTCGAGCTCGAGCCGCCGGATCGCCTCGCGAACCGGGGTCGGGCTGACGCCGAGTCGCTCGGCCATGCCGCGCTCGGTCATCTTGGCGCCGGGCTCGAGCTCGCCGGAGCCGATCTGGCTGCGTAACGCCTGGTAGACGCGCTCGGCGATGGTCGTGGTCGCCGCGGTGGTCTCAGGGGAGGAGAGCGACATGGGTCTGATCCTAGGCCACTTTTCCAGCAATGCCACCTCTTGACTGTTTTGCTGTAGCAAAACTACTGTGAGCGCCGCCACAGCCCAGAGATCACGGAGGTCCCTCGCGTGAGCACCACCCTTCCCACCGCACCACCACGGCAGCTCGGGCCTCGCCGGATCACCCTCCTCGTCGCGCTGGCGGTCTTCGCCCAGGAGTCGATGTGGAACTTCTACGACAGCCAGGTGCCGCCGCTGCTGCGCGAGCACCTCGCCAGCGCGGCTCTGGTCGGCTTCATCATGGGCATGGACAACCTGCTCGGCATCTTCATCCAGCCGTGGATGGCCAACCGGTCCGACCGGACGCGCACGCGCTGGGGACGGCGGATGCCCTACCTCGCCGTCGGGATGCCGCTCGCGGCGCTGCTGTTCGTGATCCTGCCGCACACCGCGGGCACGTTGCCGCTGCTGATCGTCGTGATCGTCGTGTTCGCGCTGGTGTCGAACTCGTTCAAGCCGATCGGCGAGGCACTCGTGCCTGACTTCATCGCCCCCGAGCGGCGCAGCCGCGCGAACGCCGCGGTCAAGATCGCCTCCAGCCTCACCGTGATCGTCGCGGCCCTGGTCAGCATCCTGCTGGTCGACGACCACCCGGCCCTCGCCTTCGCGGTGATCGCCCTCATCACCCTCGTCTCGGTCACCGTGCTGTGTCTCTCGATCCGGGACAGCGCCTCACCCGGCTACCGGGCGGCGGTGGCCGAGGACGCCGCCGAGGACGCGGCAGAGTCGACGGCCGTCGGGCAGGCGCGCATCCGCGACACCGTCCGGGAGATCGTGCGCGACCCCGACCGCAGCCGACTGCTGCTGATCGTGGCGATCCTGGTCTTCGGGAGCGCCTGGGCGGGGTCGCGTGCGCTCGTCACGCCCTACGGGATGGAGACCCTCGGGCTGTCGCGCGGCGACGCCGGCGGGCTCACCCTGCCGAGCGGTGTCGCGTTCCTCCTCGCCGCCTACCCGACCGCGTTGTTCGCCGAGCGCTTCGGCCGGCTGCGCACCATGATCGCCGGGATGACGGTCTTCGCGGCCGCCATGCTCCTCGGCACCCTGGTCCAGACCCCGACCGGCACGGTCGTGGCGCTCTGCATCGGCGCCGCCGGTGCCTCGGCCTTCCTGGTCAACGCCGTCGTGGTGCTGTGGAACCTGGCGCCCTCGGCGCGGGTCTTCGGGACGTACGCGGCGCTCTACGCGGTGGGCTGGCAGAGCGGCGCCTTCCTCGGGCCGGCAGTGATCGGTGGGGCCGTGGACGTCCTGGGCTGGCCGACGATGCTGCTCGACATCGCGGTCGTCGCGGCGGTCGCGGTCGTCATCGTGGTGCGGATCGACCGGCTCCAGCGGCGTTCCGACGCCGAGCGGGCGGTGTGAGCGCGGTGGCCCGGATCCTGATCACCACCGACTACCTGCGGCCCGGCGACGAGGTCGACGACCTCCTCCGCTCCCACGGCCACGACACCCGGTTCGCCTCCGGGGACCTGGTCGCGGACCTCGCCGGCGTCGACGGCGCCCTGGTCGGCCACGACCCTCTCACCGCCGAGATCCTGACGTCTGCGGACCGGCTGAGGGCGGTCGTACGCACCGGGGTCGGCTACGACGCGATCGATGTCGAGGCGGCCGCCCGCGCCGGGATCACGGTCAGCAACCTGCCCGGGATCAACGCCAACGCGGTCGCGGAGTACACGATGGGGCTGCTCCTCGCCTCCGCCCGTCGCCTGGTCGAGAGCGCGGCCGGCGTCGCCTCCGGCGGCTGGCCACGCGAGGACGGCCGCGAGCTGCGCGGCTCCACCCTGGGCCTGATCGGCTACGGCGCGGCCGCCCGTGCGGTGGTCCCGCTGGCCAGAGCGTTCGGGATGCGGGTGCTGTGCACGACGGGTGTCCCGGCCGCGGAGCGAGCCGACGCCGACGTCGGTTTCGTGGAGCTGTCCGAGCTGTTGGCCGAGTCCGACTTCGTGTCGGTCCATACGGCGCTCACCCCACGTACCCGCGGGCTGCTCGACGCGACGGCGTTCGGGCTGATGAAGCCGGGAGCGGTGCTCGTGAACACCGCTCGCGGCGCGATCGTCGACGAGGACGCGCTCGCGGCTGCCGTACGGGAGGGGCGGATCGCCGGTGCCGCGCTCGACGTGGTCGCCGAGGAGCCGCTGCCGGCCGAGAGCCCGCTGCGCGGCGTGCCCGGGATCGTCGTCCACTCCCACCTGGCCGGGCAGACCGCCCAGGCCCGCAGGGCCGCCGGCATCGCGGGAGCGCGCGAGCTCCTCGACGCCCTCGCCGGCGGCCCGCACCACGCTGTCAACGCCCACCTGATCGAGAGAGACAACAGATGACCAACGCCGATGCTGTCAGCATCCTGGTGCCGAGCGGCATGCTCGGCGCCGGGTTCCCGGAGGAGACGATCACCCGCGGGATCGCCCTGGGCGCCGACGTGATCGCCGTCGACGGCGGCTCCACCGACTCCGGCCCCTACTACCTGGGTGCCTCGAAACCGAAGACCACGGCCGCGGCGGTCTCCCGCGACCTGCGGATCCTGCTCCGGGCGGCGGCCGAGGCCGGGATCCCGCTCGTCGTCGGGTCGTGCGGCACCAGCGGCACCGACGATGGCGTCGACTGGGTCGCCGGCATCGTCGCCGGCTTGCTTGCCGAGGAGGGGCTGTCGATGAAGGTCGCGCGGATCTACAGCGAGCAGCGTGCCGCCGACCTGAAGGAGCCGCTCGAGGCCGGCCGGATCCACCCGCTGCCGCCGCTCGGCGACCTCGACGGCGCGACCCTCGAGGACTGCACCCACATCGTCGCGATGATGGGCCACGAGCCGATCGCCGAGGCGCTCGCAGCCGGGGCTCAGGTCGTCCTGGCCGGGCGGGCGACCGACACGGCCAACGCGGCGGCGTACGCGCTGTTGAAAGGGATGCCCGCGGGGCCGTCGTGGCACGCGGCCAAGATCGTCGAGTGCGGCGGCCAGTGCACGACCAACCCGCGGGCGGGCGGGGTCTTCGCGACCGTCGACCGGACCGGGTTCACCATCGAGCCGCTCGACGAGAGCGCCGCCTGCACGCCGATCTCGGTGGCCGCCCACATGCTGTACGAGACCGCGAACCCTCATCTGATGAGGGAGCCGGACGGCACCCTGGACGTCCGTGACGCCGTCTACACCGCCCTCGACGAGCGCCGGGTGCGCGTCGAGGGATCGCTCTTCCACCACGCCGAGCAGCACACGGTCAAGCTCGAGGGTGCCCGGATCACCGGCTACGAGACGATGTCCTTCTCCGCGATCCGCGACCCGCTGATCCTCAAGGACATCGAGGGCTGGGCCTCGCTGATGCATGTGGTGCTCACCCAGCGGGTCGAGCAGACCCTCGGCCTGACCAGGGACGACTACGACTACGACCTGCGTCTGTACGGCTACAACGCCGTCCTCGGCGACCTCGACCCGGCCACGGAGCCGCCGCGCGAGGTCGGGGTGATGCTCCTGGTACGCGCCGCCGACCAGGCCCTCGCCACCGCCGTCGCCAAGGTCGCCAACCCGCTGATGCTGCACCTGCCCGCGCAGGACATGGACTACCTGCCCAGCCTCGCGTTCCCCGGGTCGCCGGCCGAGGTCGAGCGGGGTGCGGCGTACGAGTTCGTGCTCAACCACGCCGTCGACAGCCTCACCCCGACGGCGATGTTCCGCACCGAGATCGACGAGATGGGAGAGAAGCACGATGCCTGAGACCACCCTGCCCGAGACCACCTTGGGAGACCTCGCGATCGAGGTCCGCTCCAAGAACGCCGGGCCGTTCTGGATCACGATGGAGCTGTTCATGCGGGACGCCGACGGCTACCGGATCGCCGCCGACGAGACGTTCCTCCACGAGGGTGTCGTCGCCGAGCTCTACCGGGTCGACCCCGCGTCGGTCCAGATCTTCCGGATCCCGTCGCTCAACGTCGTCAAGATCTCCTACCCGCGCCCGGTCTCGCAGGGGTCGCTGCGCGACCGTGACACCCACGCTGGGCAGCACCACGTTCCGCTGGCCCAGCTCGTCGTGCCGCAGCCGGGAGTGCGGTGAGCTAGAGGTCCAGGTGGTCGCAGATCGCCTGGGCCCAGCGCTCGTACCCCGCCGGCGAGGCGTGGAAGCCGTCGGCCGCGAAGAAGGACGGCTCAGCGGGACCCAGGTCGGCCGAGCTGACCCACTGCACCGACGTACGCCCGGCGCAGACCAGCCGCGCCGCCACGTCGAGCGCCTTCCCGCGCTCGGCGAGGTAGCGCCGCAGGGTGCGGGGGAGCGACGGGAACGCGCCGAACTCCGGGATCCCCGGGAGGACGGTGTGGGCGGCGTGCTCCTGGAGGGTCTCGACGATCGCGGTCAGGTCGCGCGTCCAGGCCTCGACCGAGCGCCGCGCGAGGATGTCGTTGACGCCCACCAGGAGCACGGCGAGGTCCCACTCGCCGGTGACCTTCGTGAGGATGCCGTACCGGATCCGCTCGCTGGTCGCGCCGTACTTCCCCAGCGCCCGCCACTCGACCGGACGTTCGGTCCGTTTCCCGATCGCCCGGGCCATCGACCCGGCGAAGGCGAGGTCGTGCGTGGGCGCGCCGCGGCCCGACGCGGAGGAGTCGCCGATCACCAGGAGGCGCAGCGGATCGGAGTCGTCCGCCGGTGCCGGACCCGGCACGAAGCCCTTCGTCGGACCCTCCGGACGAGGCTCCTTGCCGATGGTCCGATGGACGTACGCCGCCTGCGCGGCGACCAGTGGGAGCAGCAGTGGATTCATCGTCCCTCCCGCGCGGTTCCGTCGTGACGTACGTGCTCTTCTGTCGTTCTACAGCGCGTGCTCCGGCGGGTCTCCGACGTTGGCTGAACGGTGGGCGAATGTCCCCGGAAGGTTTGACACAGATGCTCCTCACCGCGGTCACCGTTGGGGTACAAGACATGGGAATCAAAGACACGTGACCCGACTCACAGCGTGCCGGCCCTAGCATCACGCCCGTCGTGGGCGCTCGACCCGAACCCTCCCCTCACTCGAAGGAATGCGAAGCCATGTCCGACTTCATCAGCGGCATCTTCAACCGTCACAAGAACGAGCAGCCGAAGCCGGGGGAGGTGGAGCCGACCGACGCCTCTGCCCCGGTCGTCGGCGAGAACCTGGCCACCCCGGAGGCCAGCACGTACGTCGCCGAGCCTGCCGCGGAGCCCGCCGCGGCTCTGGTCGGCGAGAACGTCACCGAGCCGGTCGTTGAGCCGGTCGCCGGGCCGGTCGCCGGGCCGGTCGCCGAGGCCGTCACCGAGCCGGTCGCCGAGGCTCCCGTGGTGGACCCGCTCTCCGACCCCGAGCACGTCGTCACCGACACCGAGGAGACCCCGGCCGCCGAGGTGGCCGAGCTCGCCGCCGAGGACGTCGCAGTGGTTGGCGACGTCGCGGGCGAGGTCGTCGAGACCGAGGCTGTCGCGGCCGAGACCGAGGGTACGTACGAGGCGCCGCTCGAGGGCGTCGACGCCGAAGCCCCTACCACCACCGAGACCACCGAGGAGACTGCTGTCGAGGACGCCGCTGTCGAGGTCACGGACGCCGAGGTCACGGACGCCGAGGTCACGGACGCCGAGGTCACGGACGCCGAGGTCACGGACGCCGAAGTCACGGACGCTGCGGAGACCGACGCGGCCGCTGAGGAGGTCGTGGCCGAGAGCGCGACCGACGAGGCCGTCGAGGCGGGTGAGGTGACCGAGGTCGGGGCAGACGCGGAGGTCGCTGACGTGGTCGAGGCCGGGGCCGAGGACGTCGCGGTGGAGGAGACCGCTGTCGAGCCGGAGGGTGAGGTGCTCGACGAGGTCGCCGCGGAAGAGGCACCGGTCGAGGGCGAGGAGAGCGTCGAGGCTCCGGAGAGTGCGGTCGAGGAGGCGCCGGCCGAGGAGGCGCCGGTCGAGACGGAGAACGTCTTCGTTGCCTCCGAGTCCGGTGAGGTCACCGAGGTCGCGGGTGACACCGAGGCAGTCGAGGAGAGCGCTGACGTGACGACCGACGCGATCGAGCCGGTCGAGGCCGAGGTCGAGTCGGAGATCGAGGCGGAGGAGGCCACTGACTCGACCGAGGCTGCTGTCGAGGAGACCCCGGTGGAGGCGGAGGAGGTCCCCATGACCTCCGAGACCGACGCGGTTGCCGACGTCGAAGCTGAGCCGAGCGACGCCGACCTTGCCGTCGAGGTCGCGGAGGAGGCCGGTGACGAGGTCACTGACGAGGTCGCTGACGAGCCCACCGAGGTGACCGAGGAGATCGAGGCTGCCGCCGAGCCGACCGAGCCTGTCGAGGAGATCCCGGCCGAGGCAGAGGTCGAGACCGAAGCGGCCCCCGCCGAGGCGGAGGAGACCACCGAGGAGACCACCGAGGAGACCACCGAGGAGGCGGCTGCCGACGAGGTCGCCGCCGACGAGGTCGCCGATGTCGAGCCCGCCCCGGCCGAGGAGGCGGTCTCCGAGGCGCCCGCCCCGGGCTTCGCGCCGGAGCCGGTCGTCGAGCCGGAGCCGACCGGCGACTCGACCCTGACCGGTGTGCTGCGCGCCGCTCGCGAGGAGCGCGGCACGTCGACGGTGAGCGAGGGCCTGGTCGAGCGTCTGGTCCACCACATCGCGGCTAAGATCGAGGGCGTACACGCCATCGACGACGAGGGCACCGTCGTCGACATCGTCGACGGCGTCGCCAACATCACCGTGTCCTACGTGATCGCCTACGGCACGCCGGTCAAGACCAACGCCGTCGCGATCCGCACCCAGGTGATCGAGGCGGTCGAGGACTACTTCGACATCGACGTCGAGGCCGTGAACGTCAACGTGAGCGACTTCCACATCGCCTGACCCCTACCAACGGACCCTCGGTCCGGATGAGCGATCATCCGGACCGAGGTTCCGTACGTTGTAGCCCTCGAACCCGCCGGCGAGCGTCCGCGCTGGCCAGGGCCGCGCCGATCGCGCATCTCGTCGTCCTGTCGCCCTCCGGTGTTCGCGATCGGGATCTCGGTGATGAACCGCCGCTCGCCCTCCGGGATGAGTGCGGCGACCAGATCGGGGTCCGTCGCCGCGGTGCCGTACAACCGCGGTCCGTCGAGGGCGAAGATGTCCATGATCACGAGCCTGCCGTCGGGCCTGCGCATCACGTTCGTCGGGTTGAGGTCGAGAGGACCTGGCCACAGCGGCGTTGCACGGTCCCGCCGGATCGAACGGGCTGATCCGGGCCGCTCTGCGTCCGTTCGGCGACCTGAGGGCGATGGCCCAGTCGCCTGCTCCGCATCGCGTCCACCCGGCCTCGCGGAGCGCGTTCTCCGCATCCTCGTGGTCGGTGTCCGGATGGATCGCCCCGAGGCTGTTGTCGTCCGAACCGACAGCTGTGGTCACCGTGAGGACTTTAGTGACGTTCCCTCGGCCGATGGCGTGAGAGAATGACCGAAAGCCTCGGAGCGCATCGCGTTCCGAGGCTTTCGTGTATGACCACACTCCACACTCACCTCGACGTTCCGCAGCCGGTCATCGCCCGCCTCGCCCGGCCCGAGGATCACGCCGCCCTCCGCCACCTGTGGCTGCTCTTCCGGCACGACATGTCGGGCTTCAGTTCCATCCTTCCGTACGCCGATGGCACCTTCCGCTCCGAGTGGCTCGATGCCGCGCTCCGCTCCGACCCCGGCTGGCGGGCCTGGATCCTCACCGCCGGCATCCATCCCATCGGGTTCGCGCTCGTGCGCGATGCCGACCAGCCTGTACGCATCCTGAACAGCTTCTTCGTCGTCGCCGGTGCGCGGCGTGCTGGGCTCGGGCTCGGGTTTGCTCGGGCTGTCGTCTCTGGTGCGCCGGGGGAGTGGGCTGTTGCCTATCAGGAGCGGAATCTTGTGGCTGCGGGGTTCTGGGAGCGGGTCACCGCGGGGTGTGAGCGGTCGTGGTCTGAGACTGTGGGGGCTGGTGGGGTGGCCGACATGTGGATCTCGTTCACTGTGGATCGCTTCCCCCGCTGGTCGAGCCGCCGGAGCCGCTAGGCGGAGGCGTGTCGAGACCAACACATTTCTCTTCTCGGGAAACCTCGGTTGGCGACTGTGTTTTCGTTGTCGGGGTTCGCCGCCGACCCTTGCTTTGAGTGTTTCTCGATCAGCCGCCGCGTCAAGGACGCCCTTCGGGCGCCGCTTCGCGGTGGCCTTCGGCCATCCTTGACCCGGCACCCGATCGAGAAAAGATTTCGCCTGTATCGGGGCGGCGGC
>NZ_JAALAA010000010.1 GCF_011045035.1 Nocardioides turkmenicus | reverse complement strand
GGGGGATGGGTGGGTTGGACTCAGCGCAGAGCTGCGCGGAACCGGGCGGCGTTGGTGGTGATCTGCTCCCACCGGGCCTCGTCGACGTCGGCGGGGTCGACCACCGACGTCCCGGCGGTCACGGCGATGGCGCCGGCCCGCAGGAACTCCGCGGCGTTGTCGTCGTCGACTCCGCCGGAAGGGATCAGGGCGACCTCGGGGAACGGGCCCCGCAGGTCGGAGAGGTAGCGCGGGCCGACGGCCCGGGCCGGGAAGATCTTGACCGCGTCGGCGCCCAGCGTGGTCGCCGCGAGGACCTCGGTCGGGGTGAGCGCGCCGAGGATGACGGCCGCTCCGGCGGCGTGGCCCTCCTCGACGATCTCCGCGGCCTCGGCCGGAAGGCCGGGCGTCACCAGGAACCGGGCGCCGGCAGTGAGCGCGGCGCGGGCCTGGTCGGCGGTCAGCACCGTCCCGGCGCCGATCACGATGCCGTCGCCGGAGCGAGCGGCGACGGCGGCGAGCAGGCCGGTCAGCCCTGGCGTCGTGTAGGTCAGCTCGACCGTCCGGATGCCGCCGGCGACCAGTGCGTCGCAGAGCGCGACCGGATCGTCGATCCGAGAGGCCCGCACGACGACCAGCGCCTGGTCGGCGCGGAGCGTGTCGAGCACGGGGTTGCTCATCGGGTTCTCGCTCATCGGGCTCGGGTTCCTTCGTCGGTGCGGCGCAGCGCCCGGCCGGGCAGCGCGTCGGTGCGGTGGCCGTCCTCGATGACGGCGGTGCCGTTGACCAGCACCCAGTCGATGCCGCGCGCCTGCTGCCGCGGCTCCTCGAAGGTGGCGGTGTCCTGGACGGTCTCGGGATCGAGGAGCACCAGATCGGCGGCGTACCCCTCCCGGACGAGGCCTCGCGCGTGGAGCCGCAGCCGGGAGGCCGGGCGGCCGGTCAGGTGGTGGACGCAGTCGACCAGGTCGAGCACGCCGAGGTCGCGTACGTAGCGGGCCAGGTAGCGGGGGAAGGTGCCCCACGCGCGCGGGTGCGGGCGCTCGCCGACGAGGATCGCGTCGCTGCCGCCGCAGTGGGTGCGGTGGCGCATGATCGTCTGCACGTTCTCCTCGTGGCCGACGTGCTGGAGGATCGTGGTGGCCATCCGGTCGCGCACGAGCAGGTCGAAGAAGACGTCGGTGGGCACCTGACCGGACTCCTCGGCGATCTCGGCGACGGTGCGGCCGACGTGGCGCGACAGCTCGGGGTTGCGTACGCCGCTGATCTGGATCGTGCGCCAGTCGGTGACGCAGCCGTGGCAGCCGTCGGTGCCGACGTGGTCGAGCTCGTGGGCAATCCGGGCTCGGTCGGCCGGGTTGGCGATCCGCGCGAGCAGGGCGTCCGGGCCGCCGGAGGTAGACCAGCTGGGCAGCACGGCGCTGAGGGTGGTTGCGCCGGGAAGGTAGGGATAGGTGTCGAGGGTGATGTCGACGCCGTCGGCCAGACCGGTCTCGATGAGGTCGACGAGCTCACCGGCCCGCCCGCGGTTGGGCTCGAAGTTCATGGTCGCGTGGGTGAGGTGGAGGGCGCACCCGGAGGCCCGCGCGACGGCGATCATCTCGGCGTACGCCTCCAGCGCTCCGGCCCCGTAGGAGCGGTGGTGCGGGCTGTAGTAGCCGCCCGCCTCGGCGACGACCCGGCACAGCGTGGCCAGCTCCTCGTCGTCGGCGAACATGCTCAGCGGGTAGGTCAGACCGCTGCTCATCCCCACCGCACCCTCGTCGAGCCCGACTCGGAGCAGCCGGGCCATCTCGGCGATCTCTGCCGGAGTCGCGGGCCGGTTGTCCGGGCCGACGACCATGAGCCGCAGCGTCCCCTGCGGCACGAGGTACGCCGCGTTGCACGCGATCCCGCGGTCGAGCCGGTCCAGGTAGCCCGCGACCGTGTCCCAGTCGAAGTCGAAGTCGTCGGGCTCGCCGTTCCAGCCCGCGATCTGACGCCGCAGATGGGCCCGCGCGGTGGCGTCGGCGGGCGCGAACGAGAGCCCGTCCTGTCCGACGACCTCGAGGGTGACGCCCTGGCTCACCTTGGCGGTGTGGTCGGGGTTGACCAGGATCTGCAGGTCCGAATGGGCGTGCATGTCGATGAACCCGGGGGTCAGCGCCCGGCCGGCGGCGTCGATGGTGCGTCGCGCTCTCGGTGCCGCGCCGTCGGTGTGGATGCCGGTGATCCGCCCGGCGTCGATGCTGACGTGGGCGTGGAACGCCGGGGCGCCGGTGCCGTCGATGACGGTCGCGTCGCGGATGAGCAGGTCGGTCATGGTCAGTCCTCTCAGAACCAGGTCCGCACGAGGTCGACGACGACCGGGTCGTCGGCGTCGGCGTCGTCGAGGACCGGGATCAGGCCCCACTTGTCGAAGGCGGTGCACGGGTGGGAGAGCCCGAGGCGGAGCTCGTCGCCGATCACGACGGGCGGCTCGGTGGCGGGGTCCCAGCGGAGGAAGCCGTGCTGGTCGTTGAGCGCGGTCACCTCGACGCCCGCGAGCGGAGTCGCGGGGAAGCCGGTCGTCCGCGAGCGCAGCAGCTGGGCCTCGGGAAGGCCCTCGTCGAAGGGCAGATCACGCTTGCCGGCGTCGAACAGGGCGAGCCCCGGCTCCGGCTGGGAGCTGATCCGCACCCAGCCGTGCAGGGCGCTGCGCAGGCCGGGGCCGGTGGTGCGGGGCGCGCTGCCCAGGGGTGAGATGCCGCGGTAGAAGCCGTCGTCGTGGGTGATGTAGGCGCCGCTGCGCAGCACCACCCGCGCCTCGTCGCTCGTCACGAGCGGGGCGAGCGCGTCGGCCACCTGCTCGAAGTAGGCGCTGCCGCCGGCGCTGACGACCGGCATCCGCTCGCCGGGGAGCAGGCCGGAGATCCGCCGGTGCAGGGAGACCAGGCTGTCGACGTACGCATGGACGACGCCGAGCGCCGCCTCGTCGGTCGTGTGCGCCAGCGCGCCCTCGTAGCCGGTGACGCCGGCGAGCTCCAGGTGGGGAGAGGCCGCGACCGCCTCGGCGACGGCCACCGCGGTCTCCTCGTCCCGGGCGCCGGTGCGCCCGCCCGCGGCCCCGCGCTCGACGAGCACCCCGAGCGCGCGTCGCGGCCCGGCCGTGGCGGCATGGGCGGCGAGCGCGTCGTGCATCAGCGCGACGGTGCGGGGCGAGTCGGCCCAGACCAGCACCTCGAGGTCCGGGTCCTCGGTGAGCTGGTCGGCGATCCAGCGCAGCGCGAGCGGGGAGACGATCGCATTGGCCACGATCACCCGGGAGACGCCGAAGGCGCGGGCGACGGCGAGCTGGGGGAGGTTGGCGACGGTGATCGCCCAGGCCCCCGCGGCGAGCTGCTCGGCCCACAGCTGCGGAGCCATCGTGGTCTTGCCATGAGGCGCCAGGGCCGTGCCGCGCTCCGCGCACCACGCCGCCAGCACGTCGCGGTTGTGGGTCATCGCGACCCGGGAGAGGGAGAGCACGGGCGTCGGCAGCTGCGAGAGACGCGGCGCCTCGTCGAGCACCTCGGCGACCGTGCGTCCCCACAGCGCGGGCGGGATCGCCTTGTGGCGCCAGTCGACCCGCTCGTCGCGCAGCGCGGCGACGGCCGTCGTGTCGATGTGGGCTGCCGGGTGATCCATGACCCGTCCTTCCTGTGTTGCATAATGTGCAACGGTGATTGCGTAATGTGATTCAATAGTTGTAGCATCGGTCACACCGGTCGTCAACGGGCCGGCGACGAAGCGACAGGGAGGAGCTCCATTCGTGGGCACTAGCGGAGACGTGCGGGCGGTCTGTCTCGGGGAGGCGATGGTCGTCCTGCGCCCGGATGGCGACCGGCCGCTGGCGGAGGCGACGACGTTGCGTCGCTCGGTCGGTGGGGCGGAGGCCAATGTCGCGGGAGCCCTGGCCGCTCTCGGTGTGCGGACCGCCTGGGTGTCCCGGCTCGGCCGGGACCCGTTCGGAGACGTCGTGACCGACGACCTGACCGGGCGCGGTGTGGAGGTCGAGGCCGAGCGTGACCCCGATCGGCCCACGGGTCTCTACGTGAAGGAGCCCGCCCCCGGCGGCAGCCGGATGCACTACTACCGCGCCGGCTCCGCGGCGGCCGCGATGGATGCGGACCTGCTCGACCGGCCCGGCATCGCCGAGGCGCTGGCTTCGGCCGAGGTGGTGCACACCTCGGGCATCACCGTCGGCATCCTCGAGGAGGGATCGGCTCTGGTTGCCCGCCTCCTGGCGCTGCGTGAGGAGCACGGGTTCCGGCTCAGCGTCGACCTCAACTGGCGACCGGCCCTGTGGTTCGGCCGCGACACCACGCCCCTGCTCGACCTGCTCCGCGCGGCCGACGTGGTCCTGCTCGGCGCCGACGAGGCCCGAGCGGCGCTCGGCGTGGACACTCCCTCGGACCTGCGTGCGCTCCTGGGCGAGCGGCCGCGGCTCGTGATCAAGGCCGACTCCCACGCGGCCGGTGAGCACGACCCCGACGGGAGTGCCACCGAGGTCCCCGCCCTCCGGGTCGATGTCGTGGAGCCGGTCGGCGCGGGCGACGGCTTCGCCGCGGGCTACCTCGCAGCGCTCGTCGACGGGATCGGCCCCGTCGGCCGGCTGCGCCAGGGCCACCTGGTCGCCGCGGGCGTGCTGGCCGCGACCGGCGACCATGCCGACCCGCCGGCCGCCGACGTACGTGCCCGGCTGCTCGACTGCTCTGCGGAGGAGTGGGCGGCGACCCGGGTGAGCGCCGCCGGCATCGACTCGCCGGCGCTGGCGTCCCGGGAGGGAGTCCGATGAGCCAGAGCCTGTCCCGTGCGCTCCAGATCCTGATCGAGCTCGGTGAGGGGGAGCGGTCCCTCGACGAGGTGGCCGCCAGCCTCCAGGTCCACAAGACCACCGCGATGCGCCTGCTGCACACCCTGGAGGCGGACCGGTTCGTACGCCGCGACGACCGCCAGCGCTACCACCTCGGCTCCCGGCTCTTCGCGCTCGGCACGATCGCCCTAGCCCAGCACGCCATCCGCGACGTCGCTCAGCCCCACCTGACCCGGCTCGCGGCCGAGACCGGTGGTCAGGCCGTCCACCTGGCGGCGTACGAGAACGGCGCCGCGATCTATCTCGCCAAGGTGGAGAGCACCCACGCGGTGCGGATGTACTCGCGCGTGGGTCTGCCCGCCGCCCTGCACGCGACCGCCGTCGGCAAGGTGCTCGTCGCGGGCCTGCCGCGCGGCGAGCAGGACGCGGTGATCGCCGGCATCGACTTCCGCCCCTTCACCAGCCGCACCATCGCCGACGCCGCGGCCTACCGCGAGGTGCTCGCCCGCACCCGCGAGCAGGGCTGGGCCGAGGACGCGGCCGAGCACGAGGACTTCATCAACTGCGTCGGGGCGCC
Organism: Nocardioides turkmenicus; assembly: GCF_011045035.1. GTDB lineage: Bacteria > Actinomycetota > Actinomycetes > Propionibacteriales > Nocardioidaceae > Nocardioides > Nocardioides turkmenicus. Next base: position 193,851 of record NZ_JAALAA010000010.1, on the reverse strand, counting down.
CGTACGCGACGAGGCCGGGCGCGTCATCGCGGCGGTCTCCGTCTCCGTGCCCGACGTCATCCTGCCCCGCGAGGGGGTGCGTGCCCTGGTGCCGCAGCTCCTCGCGGCCACCGGAGCGATCTCCGCCGACTGGGCCGGCCGGAGCTCATGAGAACACCCCGAGAGGAAACCCAACCCATGTCCGACATCCGCATCTCCACCGACCAGGCTCCGGCCCCCGCGCACACGTTCTCCCAGGGGGTCGTCCGCGGCGGCATGATCCAGGTCTCCGGCCAGGGTCCGGTCGACCCCGTCACCAACGAGTACCTCTTCCCGGGTGACGTGAAGGCCCAGACCGTACGCACCCTGCAGAACGTGGAGGCGATCCTGGCCGCCGCCGGTGCCGGCTTCGAGGACGTGCTGATGCTCCGCGTCTACCTCACCACGCGGGCCGACTTCGCCGCGATGAACGAGGCCTACGGCGAGTTCATCGGCTCCCGGGTCGGCGAGGGCGGCATCCTGCCGTGCCGCACGACCGTGATGACCGGCCTGCCGCGCGAGGAGATGCTCGTCGAGATTGACGCCCTCGCCGTCGCCCGCTAACCCATGATCCGGGCCAGCTCCTGGCCCAGGTAGGGCGCCAGCGTGCGGGCGTAGCGCGAGGTGATGTGGTTGCCGTCGCGGTAGACGATGACGTTGCCGATCACCGCCGGACACAGCGTGTCGTCGCAGAACAGGTGGGTCAGATCGACCAGGTGCGCGTTGGGGTCGCGGACTACCGCGTCGGGGTGCGGGTCCTTGACGAGTACGTCCGCGCGCGGCCGCCCGCACGCCTTGCCGGCGGTCTCGGGCGAATGCCGCTGGATGCAGCCCAGCGTGGTGCGGAGATAGGCGGCGTTGTCGGGTTCGAACATCGGGTTGTCGACGAGCGCGATCACCGGGATCTTCATCGAGGGCCGGTGGCTCCAGGCCTCGACCAGGCCGTTGACGGTGGACTCGTACGGCGTCTCGTCGCCCAGCGGCTGGGTCGTCTTGCGGGCCGAGTGGGTGACGATGATCGCGTCGATGTTCCGCTGCTCGGGTGCGCGCAGGTAGTCCTCGAGCTGCCGGTTCCACTCCGCGCAGGCCGGGCGGTTGTCGGCGACGTTCCGGCCGAGCGGACGGGTGTTCCAGTGGCAGGCGGCGCGGGAGGCGACGTCGATGCGCCAGCTGCGCTGCTTGCCGATCAGGTCGAGCGCGCCCACCGGGGCGACGGCGTGGGAGTCACCGACCATCAGCAGCCGCTTCTCGTAGCCCTCGACCGCTCCGTTCGGGCAGGCGCTGAAGCGCACCGGACGCTCCTCGAACGACCAGCACTCGCTCCGGTTGTCGTCGTCCTCGCCGATCGCCGCCACCGCCGGGATCAGCTCGCCGCGCAGGTCCGGGTTGTCGCAGGACCCGCCCGCCGAGGCGACCGCCATCGCGGCGGCGCCGAGGCACTCGGTCGTGTAGGGGTCGGCGGTCGCCAGCCGCGCCGCCGCCTCGATCGCCCTGGTCTCGGAGTGGCTGATCGCGACCAGCCCGCTCCAGCCCCCGCCGACGGCGACCGCGAGAGCGGCCAGGGTGGCGACCAGGGCTCGCGGGCCGCCGGGCTTGATGACGTACGTCTGGACCGGCCGGGTCACCAGCCGGTTGGTCGCCCAGGCGAGCACCGTCGAGACGACCAGCACGCCCGCGGCGGAGAGGAGGGTGAGGCGCTCGCCGCCGGTGTAGTAGAGCCACGCGATCAGCAGCGGCCAGTGCCACAGGTACAGCTCGTAGGAGATGTCGGCGACGAACCGCAGCGGTCGGGTCTCCAGCAGGCGGCGCGGCCCGTGCGGCGACGGCGTCGAGCCGGCCATCACCAGCAGCGCCCCGGCGACCGGCCACAGCGCCAGCGGCCCCGGGAAGTGGTCGGCACCGTCCATCACGAACCCGCAGGTCACGATCAGGGTGAGGCCGGTCCATGCGGCGTACGGCTTGATCTTCTCGGGCAGGCTCAGGCGGCGCAGCGCGAGCGCGGTGAGGGCACCGGCGCCGATCTCCCAGAAGCGGGTGACGGAGTTGAAGTACGCAGCGGCCTGGTCGGCTCCGGAGACCTTGATCGCATAGACGAAGGAGACCGCGAACGCGGCCGCGGTCAGCACGAACAGCGCCCGCGCGAGACCCAGTCGACCCCGCATCCGGCCGCGGGTGACCACCCGGAGCAGGAAGGCGAGCCCGACGACCACCAGCGGCCACAGCAGGAAGAACTGCCCCTGCACCGCCAGCGACCAGAAGTGCTGCACCGGGGTCGAGGACGGCCCCGCGGCGCCGTAGGAGAGCTGGCTCGCGATGAGCTCCCAGTTGAGCGTGTACGTCGCCGCCGCGACGATCTCGCGCGTCGTCTGCGTCCACAGCGTCTGCGGGATGAAGGCCACCATCAGTGCGGCCGTCGCGGCCAGCACGATCAGCGCCGGCGCGGCGAGCCGCGCGAACGTACGTCCGTAGTGCTCGCCCAGCCGTACGCGGCCGCGCTCCGCCCTGCTCACCAGCGACCGGGTGGCGAGGAAGCCCGAGATCACCAGGAAGACGTCGATCCCGCCCGAGACCCGGCCGTTGCCGAAGAGGTGGAAGGCGACCACGAGCGCCAGCGCGATGCCGCGCAGGCCGTGGATCTCGCTGATGTGCCCGGAGGCCTGCCCAGATCTGGGGTTCTTGGGATCGCTGTCGGTCCGGGTCGTGGGGGGAGCGGAAATATCCGGGATGGCGGTCACGTGATCGCTGTTCTGATGGACGTCGGTGGGTGGGAGCCGTCGCACCCTAACGAGCAGTGGTGACCTGTTGGCATACGGACGTTGTCAATCCGTCATCGGGATCTCCTCGAAACCGTTTCACATCGCCGCCGCAGGAGATAGGTTGCACCCCGACGTGACTTGGATCACACCCAGACTGAGGAGTTCGAACGATGAACACGCACAAGATCGGCCGTCTGATGGCGGTCGCAGCGGTCGCTGCCCTGTCGACCGCGTCGCTCGTGGCATGTGGTGGCTCGGATGACGGTGGCGGCGACTCGGGTGGCTCCGGCGGCACCGACGTCGGGGTGATCCTGCCCGACGCGACCACGTCGCCCCGGTGGGAGTCCCAGGACCGGCCCAACCTCGAGAAGGCGTTCGACGAAGCCGGCCTCGAGGCCACGATCCAGAACGCCCAGGGCGACACCGCCAAGTTCGGCCAGCTCTGCGACAGCATGATCAACGAGGGCGTCAAGGTCATCATCATCACCAACCTCGACTCCGAGTCGGGCGCGGCCTGCCTGAAGAAGGCCGCCGACGCCGGAGTGACGAGCATCGACTACGACCGGCTGACCCTCAACGGCGGCGCCTCCTACTACGTCTCGTTCGACAACGTGAAGGTCGGCGAGCTGATGGGCACGGGCCTCGACGAGTGCATCACCGCCTCGGGCAAGAAGGGCGGCAACATCGTCTACGTCAACGGCGCGGCCACCGACAACAACGCGGCCCTGTTCAAGTCGGGCTACGAGAAGGCGCTCGAGGCGAAGATCGCCGACGGCACCTACAAGCTCGTCGGCGACCAGTCGGGCGAGTGGGACGCCACCAAGGCCGGGAAGGTCTTCGACCAGATGTACACCGCCAACGGCGGCAAGATCGACGGTGTGGTCTCGGCCAACGACACCATGGCCGGCGGCATCATCGCCCGGCTGAAGGCCAACAACGCGCAGGGCAAGATCCCGGTGACCGGCCAGGACGCCTCGGTCGAGGGTCTGCAGAACATCCTGCAGGGCTTCCAGTGCGGCACGGTCTACAAGAACACCGCGCTCGAGGCCAAGGCCGCCGCCGACCTCGCGATCGCCCTGATCGAGGGTGACGAGGACGCCGCGGCGGCGCTGGCGACCGGGACGGTGGAGGACACCGAGGCCGGCCGAGACGTGCCCTCGGTGCTCGCCGAGCCCGTCTGGATCACCAAGGAGTCGGTCGTGACCGTCATCAAGGACGGCCAGGCCGATGCCGCCGAGGTGTGCGCCGGCGCGATCGCCGCCCTGTGCACCGAGAACGGCGTGCCTCAGTGAGTCCGCTGCTGGAGCTGCACGGCGTCGAGAAGTCCTTCGGCGCCGTGCAGGTCCTGCGCGGAGTGGACCTCTCGGTACGGGCGGGCCGGGTCACCGCGCTCGTCGGCGACAACGGCGCCGGCAAGAGCACCCTGGTCAAGGGGATGGCCGGCATCCACCTCTTCGACGCCGGCGACTACCTCTTCGAGGGCGAGCCGGTGAAGGTGACCAGCCCGAAGGACGCCGCCGCGCTCGGGATCGAGGTCGTCTACCAGGACCTCGCGCTGTGCGACAACCTCGACGTCGTCCACAACATGTTCCTCGGCCGGGAGATGCGGCGGTTCCGGCTGGTCGACGAGGACACCATGGAGCAGCGTGCTCGGGAGACCCTCGACGGGCTCTCGGTGCGTACGCTGAAGTCGGTGCGTACGCCGGTCGCCTCCCTCTCCGGTGGCCAGCGGCAGACGGTGGCGATCGCCCGGGCCGTGCTGTGGAACTCCAAGCTGGTCATCCTCGACGAGCCGACCGCGGCCCTCGGCGTGGCGCAGACCGAGCAGGTGCTCCGGCTGGTGCGGCGGCTGGCCGACCGGGGCCTGGGCGTCGTGCTGATCAGCCACAACCTCAACGACGTCTTCGAGGTCGCCGACGACATCGCGGTCCTGCACCTGGGCCGCATGGTCGGCCAGATCGAGGCCGCCTCCACGACGCGTGGGCGGGTCGTCGAGGCGATCACCACCGGCGTTGTTCCCGAAGGAGGAGCGGCATGAGTGCTGACGTCGACGACCGTCCGGTGGCAGATCCGGCCTCGCCGGACCCGATGCCCGACAACTCGCTGGGCGGGATCCTCCGCGCCTACCTCGCCAAGATCAAGGGCGGGGAGGTCGGCTCGCTGCCTGCGGTGCTCGGCCTGATCGCGCTGGTCGTGGTCTTCTCTGCGCTGCGTCCCGAGCAGTTCACCAACTCGTTCAACTTCGCCAACCTGATCGGTCAGTCGGCGGGCGTCACGGTGCTCGCGATGGGCCTGGTCTTCGTGCTGCTGCTGGGCGAGATCGACCTCTCGGCGGGCTTCGCCGGCGGCACCTGCGCCGGCGTGCTCGGGGTGTTCCTCACCCGGCAGGAGTGGCCGCTCCTGCCTGCGCTGGTCGCGGCGCTGCTCACCGGCGCGGTGATCGGCCTGCTCATCGGGCTGCTGGTGGCCAGGCTCGGCATCCCGTCGTTCGTGGTCACCCTGGCCGCGTTCCTCGGCCTGCAGGGCGTGCTGCTGACGATGATCGGTGAGGGCGGGACGATTCCCTACCGCAACGACTTCATCAACGGCCTCAACAACGCCAACCTCCCGGTCTGGCTCGGCTGGACGCTCGGGATCGTCTGCATCGTGGGCTATGCGGTCTCGACGTACGTCACCGACGCGCGCCGCCGCGCCAAGAACCTCACCGTGCAGCCGATCCTGCTGTGGGCGCTCAAGACGGGGCTGCTGACGGTCGTGGTGCTCGCCGTGGTCGGCTACCTCTCGGTCGAGCGCAGCCGCAACCCGGCGCTGACCTCGCTCAAGGGAGTGCCGGTCTCGCTGCTGGTGATCGTCGGCCTGCTGATCGTGCTCACCTTCATGCTGACCCGCACCGCCTGGGGCCGGCACGTCTACGCGGTCGGCGGCAACGCCGAGGCGGCGCGGAGGGCCGGGATCAACGTGTTCCGGGTGCGGCTGTCGTGCTTCATCCTCTGCTCCACGATGGCTGCGATGGCGGGCATCATGATCGCGAGCCGCACCAACTCGGTGAACCCGAACACCGGCGGCGAGACGACCCTGCTGTACGCCGTCGGTGCCGCCGTCATCGGTGGCACCTCGCTCTTCGGCGGCAAGGGCCGGGTCATCGACGCGGTCATCGGTGGCACGGTGGTGGCCGTCATCGACAACGGGATGGGCCTGCTCGACCAGCCTCAGGGCACCGTCTGGATGGTCACCGGCCTGGTCCTACTGGTCGCGGCGAGCGTCGACGCCCTGTCCCGGCGCCGGGCTTCGGCTACCGGACACGTGTAGCCCCTCTCGCCGAAACTGCAGAAGTGGCGGACGAAACGACAGTTTCGTCCGCCACTTCTACGGTCTCGGCCCGCCAGGACTACGGTTTCGGCGGGGCGGTGCTGCTGCGGACGACCAGCTCGGCCGGCAGCCGCAGGTGGCGCTCGGTCTGCTTGCCCTCGAGCAGCTCGAGGAGGAGCTCCAAGGCGGCCCGGCCCATCTCGTGGAGCGGCTGGGCGACGGTGGTGAGCGGGGGAGTGGCGTCGCGGGCCTCGGGTACGTTGTCGAAGCCGATCACCGAGAGGTCCTCGGGAACCCTCAGGCCGAGCGAGCCGGCGACCTCGATGACCTTGATCGCGGAGATGTCGTTGGCGGCGAAGATGGCGGTCGGGCGCTCGCCCGCAGGCAGCGAGAGCAGCTCGCGGGCCGGTGCCTCGGCGAGCTCGGGGTGGTAGCCGCCCACCCGGATCAGCTCGGGAGAGACGCTCAGGCCGGCGTCGTGGAGAGCCTCACGGAAGCCCTGCTCGCGCAGGGCCGCAGAGCGGAGGTCGGGGCGACCGCCGAGGAACCCGATGCGCCGGTGGCCGAGCCCGACCAGGTGGTCGACCGCGAGCCTGGCGCCGGTGATGTTGTCGGCGTCGACGGTCATCGGGCCGTCGGGTCCGGTGTGAGGGTCGATCGCGACCACCGGGATGGTGGTCTCGTCGGTGATGATCATCGACGGGGTGACCACGATCGCCCCGTCGATGAGGGTGTGGCCGAGACGGGAGAGCGAGCGACGCTCCCAGCCGGTGTGGTTGTGGGCACCGGTGCGGCCGGCGTGGGCCAGCAGCTCGTAGCCGGTGCCGTCCAAGGCCGCCGAGATGCCCTTGAGGAGCTCGGCGGAGTAGGGCTCGAACTCGGCGACGAGCACACCGATGACGCCGGTCGACTTGCGGCGCAGGCTCGAGGCGATGAGCGATGACTGGTAGCCGAGCTGGTCGATGACGGCGAGGACCTTCTCGGTCGTCGCCTCGCTGACCCCGTAGCGCTCGTTGATCACCTTCGAGACCGTGGCCACCGAAACGCCCGCCTCCCGGGCGACGTCCGTGATCGTCACCCGTCGCGGGCGGGGCTGGTCGAGCGTGCTCATGATCTGACACTAGCCCACTCGGGTCATCTTCCGCCTCTCTACGAAATCGTTATCGACAACGATTGACATCGCCCGCCCACACCAGCCATGCTCGACCCCGACGATGTGGCGGCAGTCACATACCCCACCCACCCAGAGCTTGCAACGAAGAGGTTCCACGATGTCGAGGAAGACACAAGCACTCGCCGCGCTCTGCGCCGGACTGATGATTGCCGCCACCGGTTGTGGCGGCTCGGGCGACTCCGGTGGCGACGACAACACCATCATCTGGTGGCACAACTCCAACAACGATCCCGGCAAGGGCTACTACGAGCAGGTCGCCAAGGACTTCGAGAAGGCCAACCCCGGCGTCGACGTCAAGGTCCAGGCGTTCGCCCACGAGGACATGCTCACCAAGCTCGACGCCGCCTTCCAGAGTGGCGACCCCGAGCAGGTCCCGGACGTCTACATGGAGCGTGGCGGCGGCGAGCTCGCCGACCACGTCGAGGCCGGCCTGACCAAGGACCTGTCCGAGGACGCGGCCGAGGAGATCGAGATGATCGGCGGCTCGGTCGCCGGCTGGCAGGTCGAGGGCAAGACGTACGCGCTGCCGTTCTCCATCGGCGTCGTCGGGTTCTGGTACAACAAGGACCTGTTCGCCAAGGCCGGCATCACCGCCGCGCCGGAGACGATGGAGGACTTCTACGCCGCCGTCGACAAGCTCAAGGCGGCGAACATCCAGCCGGTCTCGGTCGGCGCCAAGGACGGCTGGCCGGCCGCGCACTACTACTACTGGACCGCGGTCCGGGAGTGCTCGCAGGACGTGCTCACCGATGCGGTCAAGAGCCTCGACTTCTCCGACCCGTGCTTCGAGAAGGCCGGCGAGGACGTCGCCGACATCGTCGCCAAGAAGCCGTTCAACAACGGCTTCCTCTCCACGGGAGCCCAGGAGGGGCCGACCTCGGCGTCGGGTCTGCTGGCCACCGGCAAGGTCGCCATGGAGCTCGCCGGTCACTGGGAGCCGGGCGTGATGCAGGGCATCACCGAGGACAAGAAGGGCCTGGGGGACAAGACCGGCTGGTTCGCCTTCCCGCAGATCGAGGGTGGCCAGGGTGACCCGGCCGCGCAGATGGGCGGCGGCGACGCCTGGGCCGTCTCCGAGGGTGCCCCGGACGCCTCGGTCGACTTCGTCAAGCACCTCCTCTCCACCGAGGTCCAGACGGGCTTCGCGGAGAACGGGATGGGCCTGCCGACCAACCCCGACGCGACCGGCGCGCTGACCGACCCGGCCCTGGCCGACCTGATCAAGGTGCGCGACAGCGCGCCGTACGTCCAGCTCTACTTCGACACCGCCTTCGGCCAGTCCGTCGGCGGCGCGATGAACGACGCCATCGTCAACGTCTTCGCAGGCAAGGGCAACGCTGCTGACATCGTCACGGCCACCCAGGCCGCGGCTGACAAGGAAAAGTGAGTCGAACCTGTGACACATGACGTGACCGAACCCGCTCCGGCGGCGCCAGGGCACGCCACATCGGGCGCCCGGCGTACAGAGCCTGTACGCCGGGCCTCCGGCGGTCCGAGGGGTACCGGACATCGTGGTGACGCCTGGCGCAAGCGCCTGGAGATCCTGATCTTCGTAACCCCCGCGCTCGCGCTGATCGCGCTCTTCGTCGCCTGGCCCATCGTCACCGCGGTGCGCTTCTCCGTCTACGACTGGAAGGGCTTCGGCGACCTGACCGACTTCGTCGGCCTGGAGAACTACGCCGAGGTCCTCGGCGACGAGGTCTTCCGCAGCGCGGTCGGCCACAACATGGTCATCGTGGTGGGCTCGATCCTGCTCCAGCTCCCGCTGGGCGTGGCCATCGCCCTCCTGCTGAACCGGAAGATGAAGGGTCAGGGTCTGCTGCGCACGATCATCTTCGTGCCGTACGTCCTGGCCGAGGTCATCGCCGCGGTGGTCTGGCTCCAGCTGCTGCAGCCGCAATATGGCTTCATCGACGCGGTCACCGCGCAGATCGGGCTCACCCCGCCCGAGCAGGGCTGGCTCGGCACCCCGGAGTACGCGCTGTGGATCGTGCTCCTGGTGCTCACCTGGAAGTACCTCGGCCTGGCCGTGCTGCTCTTCCTGGCCGGCATGCAGGGTGTGTCCGAGGAGCTCTACGAGGCCGCCCAGCTCGACGGCGCCTCCTGGTGGCAGACGCAGTGGCGGATCACGGTCCCGCTGCTCGGGCCCACGATGCGTACCTGGGCCTTCCTCTCCATGATCGGCTCGATCCAGTGCTTCGACATGATCTGGGTGCTCACCCAGGGTGGTCCCGCGGACGCGACGGCCACCATGGCGACGTACCTCATCGACGAGGGCACCAAGCGCCACAACTACGGCATCGCCGGCGCCGCCTCGGTGATCCTGTTCGTCATCGCGTTCGCGATGGCTCTTGCCTACCAGGTCTTCGTCCTGCGACGTGACACCAAGGAGGACACGGTATGAGCGTCATCGCTGATCTCACCCCGCGCCGTCGCAGCGACGGCGGCAACCTGTGGGTCTACCTGATCGCGCTGATCGTCGTCGCGATCACGATCGGCCCGGTCCTCTACGGCGCGTTGGGAGGATTCCGCACCAACGCCCAGTTGGCCGACAAGCCGGCCGGGCTGCCCGACCCGTGGGTGTGGACCAACTACGCCGGCGTGCTGTCGAACCCGTCGTTCTGGCAGTACGCCCTCAACTCGACGATGATCGCGGTCATCACCACGGTGGTGACCGTCGTGTTCGGGCTGATGGCGGCGTACCCGCTGGCTCGCTACCAGTTCCGGGGGCGCGAGGCGCTGTTCATGGTCTTCGTGCTCGGACTGCTCTTCCCGGCGGCCGTGGCCATCATCCCGCTGTTCATCATCATCACCCGCAACCTGCACATGGCGAACACCTGGTGGGGCGTGGCCCTGCCGCAGGCGGCGTTCGCGCTGCCGATGACGGTGGTGATCCTGCGGCCGTTCCTGATGGCGTTGCCCAAGGAGCTGGAGGAGGCGGCGCTGATGGACGGCGCCAGCCGGATCGGCGTCTTCTGGCGGGTCCTGATGCCGCTGTCGGCACCCGGGATGATCACCGTCGGGGTGCTGGCGTTCGTGACCTCCTGGAACGCCTACCTGCTTCCGCTCCTGCTGCTCCAGGACAAGATGCGCACACTCCCGCTCGGCGTCGCCGACTTCTCCACCGAGCACTCCGCCGACACCGCCGGCGTCCTGGCGTTCACCACGCTCGCGATGATCCCTGCCCTCGTGCTCTTCCTCGCCTTCCAGCGCCGGCTCGTCAGCGGCCTGCAGGGCGCGGTCAAGGGCTAGAACGGAACGTTCCTGTGACTCAATCCGCACCCCTCCCTGCCTGGCCACAGGTCTCCGAACGCGTACGTGACCTGCACGCGCGGATGACCCTGGAGGAGAAGCTCGCCCAGATCGTGGGCTACTGGCTCGACCGCGGCGGCGACGTCGTCGCACCCATGGCCAACGAGATGGCTCCCGACGCCGAGGGCGGCGCCCCGCGCCTCTCGGAGATCACCGCCCACGGCCTGGGCCACTACACCCGGGTGTACGGCACCCGGCCCGTCGATCCCGCCGAGCGGGCCGCCTGGCTGTGGGCCGAGCAGAGACGCCTGGTCTCGCAGACCCGGCTGGGGATCCCGGCCCTGGTCCACGAGGAGTGCCTCACCGGGCTGGCGGCCTGGGAGGCCGCGACCTTCCCGACGCCGCTGGCGTGGGGTGCGTCCTTCGATCCCGAGGCCGTCGAGGAGATGGCCCGGATGATCGGTGACGACATGCGCGCCCTCGGCGTGCACCAGGGGCTCGCCCCGGTGCTCGACGTCATCCGCGACGCCCGCTGGGGCCGCTGCGAGGAGGCCATCGGCGAGGACCCCTATCTCGTCGGGACGGTCGGGACGGCATACGTCCGGGGGCTGCAGTCAGCCGGCGTGCATGCCACGCTGAAGCACTTCGTCGGCTACTCCGGTTCTCGTGCCGGCCGCAACCACGCTCCCGTCTCCGCGGGGCCGCGCGAGATCGCCGACATCTATCTGCCGCCGTTCGAGATGGCGGTGCTGGACGGTGGCGCGAGGTCGGTGATGGCGTCGTACAACGACATCGACGGGGTGCCGCAGCACTCCTCGGTCGAGCACCTCACCACGCTGCTGCGTGAGACCTGGGGCTTCGACGGGGTCGTGGTCGCCGACTACTTCGGGGTGGCGTTCCTCGCGGTGATGCACGCGATCGCCGCCGACCGGGGGCGGGCCGCGGCCCTGGCCCTGGAGGCCGGCGTCGACGTGGAGCTGCCCAGCGGGGACGCCTACCTCGAGCCGCTCGCGGCGCTGGTCCGCTCCGGGGAGGTGTCCGAGTCGCTCGTCGACCGGGCGGTGCTCCGGGCGCTGGCGCAGAAGGAGTCGCTCGGCCTGCTCGACCCGTCGTTCGCGACGGCTCTGGAGGAGGGTGCGCCGGAGTCGATCGACCTGGACTCGCCCGCCCACCGTGCGCTGGCCCGTCGGCTGGCCGAGGAGTCGGTGGTGCTGCTCAGCAACGACGGGGTCCTCCCGCTCGCGGGTGGCGCCGGCAAGGTGGCGATCATCGGCCCCAACGCCGACCGCTCCGAGGCGCTGATGGGCTGCTACTCCTTCGTCAACCACGTGATGGCGAGCTACCCCGACAAGCCGTTGGGCATCGAGCTGCCGACGATCGCGGACGCGCTCCGGACCGAGCTCGGCGCGTCCTCCTACGAGGTCGTCGCCGGCTGTGACGTCGAGGGCTCCGACCGCTCCGGCTTCCCGGCGGCCGTCGCCGCGGCCGAAGGTGCGGACGTCGCCGTGGTCGTCGTCGGCGACCAGGCCGGGCTCTTCGGCCGTGGCACGGTGGGGGAGGGCAACGACTCCGAGTCGCTCGACCTTCCCGGCGTGCAGCGCGAGCTGGTCACCGAGATCGTCGCGACCGGGACGCCGGTCGTCCTCGTGGTCGTCACCGGCAGGCCGTACGCCATCGGCTGGGCGCTCGAGGACGAGGAGCGTCCCGCGGCCGTGCTGCAGGCGTTCTTCCCCGGCGAGGAGGGCGGAGCGGCGGTGGCCCGGATCATCTCGGGCGCGGTCAACCCGTCGGGCCGGCTGCCGGTGTCGCTGCCGCGGGTCTCCGGCACCCAGCCCTACAGCTACCTGCAGCCGCTGCTGGGCGGTCCCTCCGAGGTCACCGCCACCGACCCGACCCCGGCACGGCCGTTCGGCTTCGGGCTCTCCTACACGACCTTCGGTCACAGCGGCCTCTCGGCCGACCGTACGGTCGAGGCCGGGGACAGCTTCGGTGTCGAGGTGACCGTCACCAACCTCGGTGACGTCGCGGGCGTGGACGTGGTCCAGCTCTACGGGCGCGACCTGCAGGCATCGGTCGTCCGGCCGGTCTCGCAGCTGCTCGGCTACCAGCGGGTCGCGCTCGAGCCCGGCGAGTCGGCGGTGGTGCGCTTCGACGTGCCGACGACGAGGCTGGCCTTCGCCGACCGCGGCCTCACCCGGGTCGTCGAACCCGGCGACGTCGAGGTCTGGGTCGCCGCCTCCGCCGGCGAGAAGGTGGCCACCGCGGTCGCCGAGGGCATCGCCGAGCTCTCCGAGATCGATGCCGCCTCCGCCGCCAGCGGGTCGGGCAGCGACAAGGCGCTGGTCACCATCACCGGAGACGTCCACCGCGTCGGCCCCGCCGACCGCCGGATCACGACCGCGACGGTCGTGCGCTAGGCGCCGGGCGAGTCGGCCCGTCTTGACCGAGATCCCTGCCGAGTCGGCCCGTCTTGACGGGCCGACTCGACCGGGCTCGGTGTCAAGACGGGCCGACTCGGCGGGATCATGGGTCAGGACGGGCCGACTCGACCAGCCGGGCGCTGGGCGAGGTACGCCGCGGGATCGGCGATCACGCGGCGTACGACCGTCCCGGCGGCGCCGCGCACGGCCGCGTCGCTGCCGAGGCCGGAGACCAGCAGCGGTGGCGGCTCGGTGGCGCCGGTGTGGTGACCGATCGAGGCCGAGGTCGCCGCGGAGAGCCACGGCGCGAGCGTGGCGAACGCGCCGCCGAGCACGATCGCGGCGGGGTCGAGGAGGGTGAGGACCGAGGCGAGCGCGACCCCGAGGTGCCGCCCGGCGTCGGCGACGGCATCCAGGGCGGCCTGGTCGCCGGCCTCGCAGGCGTGGGTGAGGTCGGCCATCGTCGCGACCTGGGCTCGGGCGAGGATCTCCTGCTGGCCGGCCATCCGCTCCAGGCAGCCGTGGCCGCCGCAGGCGCACCGCGGACCGCCGGGGGCGACCACGACGTGGCCAAGCTCGCCGGCGCCCGCGTGTGCTCCGCGGAAGACCTCGCCGTCGATCACGATGCCACCGCCGATGCCGATCTCGCCCGAGACGTGCACGAAGTCCCGCAGGGGTGCGCTGTCGTCCTGGTGGCCGCCGAACCACATCTCGCCGAGAGCGGCGAGGTTGGCCTCGTTCTCCAGGACGACCTCCAACCCGATGGCGTCGCCGACGGAGTCCGCGAGGTCGACCCGCGGCCACTCCAGGTTGGGGGCACGTACGACGGTGCCGTCGACGGCGAGGCCGGGAACCGCCACGCAGGCCCCGGCCAGCGGAAGACCTTGAGCGGCCGCGCTGCCGGCGGCGGTGCGGGCCACGTCGATGAGATCGGCGACCACCTCGTCGACGCCGCGGTCGCGGTTGTCGCGGCGTACGACGTGGTGGTAGCGCGGCGCGCCGGCCAGATCGGTGACGACGGCGGCCAAGTAGTCGACGTTGATCTCCAGGCCGAGCCCGGCGGCGCCGGCCGGAGCGAGGGCGAGTGCCGTGGCGGGTCGGCCGCGCTCGGTCGAGGCCGGACCGCTCTCCGCGACCAGGCCGGCGGAGATCAGGTCGGTGACCAGCGCGGACACCGACGACTTGGTCAGGCCGGTGTGTGCAGCGACACGGGCTCGGGAGACCGAGCCGGTGCGGGCGATCTCGCCGAGCACGAGCGCAAGGTTGCTCGCCCGCATCCCGGCATGTTGGGCAGGCTCGCTTCGGACCGTCATGGACGGGATTAGAGCAAGTTCTGAACTTGAGGTCAACCAATCGGTATTTCGGTCGCGAACCTGTTGACAATGTGACGGCCGTCGCGTTTCATCTGAGATACATAGTCCGAGTCGTGAACTAAAGTGAGGAAGCAAGGCTATGACGGAGTACACCCCCACCCCGGACGACAAGTTCACCTTCGGTCTCTGGACCGTCGGCTGGAACGGTCAGGACGTGTTCGGATCGGCGAGCCGGTTGCACCTCGATGTCGCACACTCGGTCCACAAGCTGGCCGAGCTCGGTGCCTACGGCATCACCTTCCACGACAACGACGTCTTCGCCATCGACGCGAGCGACGCCGAGCGTCAGGCGGAGATCGACAAGCTGAAGGCGGCGCTGGACGAGACCGGACTCAAGGTGCCGATGGCCACGACCAACCTCTTCGGCCACCCGGTCTTCCGCGACGGCGGGTTCACCTCCAACGACCGCGAGGTGCGCCGCTACGCGATCGCCAAGGTCGCGCGCAACATCGACCTCGCCGCGGAGCTCGGTGCCACGACGTACGTCATGTGGGGTGGCCGTGAGGGCGCGGAGTCGCACGCCTCGAAGGACATCGCGGCGGCGCTGGACCGCTACCGCGAGGCGGTCAACCTGCTGGGCGACTACGTGACCGAGCAGGGCTACGACATCCGGTTCGCGATCGAGCCGAAGCCCAACGAGCCGCGGGGCGACATCCTGCTGCCGACCATCGGCCACGCCCTCGCCTTCATCAACACCCTCGACCGCCCCGAGATGGTCGGCCTCAACCCGGAGGTCGGCCACGAGGAGATGGCCGGGCTCAACTTCGCCTCCGGCGTCGCCCAGGCGCTGTGGCACGGCAAGCTCTTCCACATCGACCTCAACGGCCAGCACGGCCCGCGCTTCGACCAGGACCTCCGCTTCGGCGCCGGCAACCTGCGCGGCGCGTTCAACCTGGTCGACCTGCTCGAGTCCAAGGGCTACGACGGCCCGCGCCACTTCGACTTCAAGCCGCCGCGCACCGAGGACGAGGAGGGCGTGTGGGCCTCGGCAGCGGGCTGCATGCGCAACTACCTCGTGCTGCGTGAGCGGGCCAAGGCGTTCCGCGCGGACCCGGAGGTCCAGGCTGCGCTCGAGGCCTCGCAGGTCCCGGAGCTGTCCGTGCCGACGCTCGCCGAGGGCGAGACGCTCGAGGACATCCGCAACGCGTCCTACGACATCGAGAAGCTGGACCACGGCTACGCGTTCGAGCACCTCGACCAGCTGGCCATGGACCACCTCCTCGGCCTTCGTTAGGTTGCGGGGCATGTCGCTCGTCGCCGGGGTCGACTCCTCGACCCAGTCCTGCAAGGTCGTCGTCCGCGACGCGGAGACCGGGGCGCTGGTGCGCTCCGGCTCCGCGCCCCACCCCGAAGGGACGGAGGTGGACCCGGCGGCGTGGTGGACCGCCCTCGAGGCGGCCGCGGAGGCCGCCGGCGGGCTCGACGACGTCGCCGCCGTGTCCGTGGGCGGCCAGCAGCACGGGATGGTCTGCCTGGACGAGGCCGGAGAGGTCGTACGTCCCGCGCTGCTGTGGAACGACACCCGCTCCGCCGCCGCGGCCGCCGCGCTCAACACGGAGCTCGGCGCCGCTGCCTGGGCCGAGGCGGTCGGGTTGGTGCAGGTGGCCAGCTTCACGGCCACCAAGCTGCGCTGGCTGGCCGAGCACGAGCCCGACGCCGCGGCCCGGGTCGCGGCGGTCTGTCTTCCGCACGACTGGCTGACCTGGAAGCTCGGCGGGGCGCAGGGGCTGGAGGCGCTGCGTACCGACCGGAGCGACGCCAGCGGCACCGGCTACTACTCGGCAGCGACCAGCGAATACCGTCGC
Organism: Nocardioides turkmenicus; assembly: GCF_011045035.1. Lineage (GTDB taxonomy): Bacteria > Actinomycetota > Actinomycetes > Propionibacteriales > Nocardioidaceae > Nocardioides > Nocardioides turkmenicus. Next base: position 177,744 of record NZ_JAALAA010000010.1, on the reverse strand, counting down.
GACCTGCTCAAACGCGCGTTCGGACGAGACGACCTGGTGCTGCCGGAGGTGCTCGGACCGACCGAGTCGGCCGGCACGACGAGCTCCGGCGCCATCCTCGGTCCCGGGTGTGGCGACAACGCGGGCGCCGCGCTCGGCGTCGGCGCGCGGCCCGGCGACGTGGTCGTCTCGATCGGCACCTCGGGGGTCGCCTGCGCCGTCTCGGAGACGCCGTCCGCCGACCCGACGGGACTGGTCGCGGGCTTCGCCGACGCCACCGGGCGCCACCTCCCGCTGGTCTGCACGCTCAACGCCGCCCGGGTGCTCGACGCCTCGGCCCGGCTGCTCGGGGTCGACCACGACGGCCTCTCCCGGCTCGCACTGGAGGCGCCGAGCGGTTCCGGCGGTCTGGTGCTCGTGCCCTACCTCGAGGGCGAGCGCACCCCCGACCGCCCCGACGCGCGTGGCGTGATCCACGGGCTCACCCTGGCCACCGCCGAGCCGGCCTATCTGGCCCGAGCCGCGGTCGAGGGTCTGCTCTGCGGCCTCGCAGACGGCATCGACGCGCTCAAGGCGCAGGGCGTCGCGATCAACCGCGTCCTCCTCGTCGGCGGCGGTGCCCGCTCGGAGGCCGTACGCCGCCTCGCCCCCGTCGTCATCGGCCACCCCGTGCTCGTCCCCGAGCCGGGGGAGTACGTCGCCGACGGCGCCGCGCGCCAGGCCGCCTGGACCCTCACCGGCGGTGAGGAGCCGCCGGCCTGGGAGCTCGCCGGCACCGAGACGTACGAGGCGGACCCCGACCCCGCTGTCCGCGCCCGCTACGCCGAGGTCCGCGACCTGACCGAAGGCGTCTAGCCGAGGCGTCGCCCCGGTCGGCCGAGAGGGCGCCCGCGTCGGCCGAGACGTCACGTACGTCGGCCGAGATGTCACGCGTTGACCTCTCGGCCGACGCGGCCGACGCTTCGGCCGACGCAAGTGACGCCTCGGCAGAATGTGCGTGACCATTCGGCGCGCGGGAGCGACGTCTCGGCGGGATCCGATAGCGTGGCCGCGCCATGTTGGATCACATCAAAGGCTTCGTCCAGGGAGTCGTCCTCGCGCCCATCGTCCGGCTGTTCGTGGCGCTGAAGATCAGCCCCGACGCCGTCACGCTCGTCGGCACCATCGGAGTAGCGGTCGGGGCGCTGGCGTTCTACCCGCGCGGCGAGCTGCTGGCCGGCACGATCTTCATCACCTGCTTCGTCTTCAGCGACCTGATCGATGGAGCGATGGCGCGAGCCGTGGGCCGGACGAGCAAGTTCGGCGCCTTCTGGGACTCCACCCTCGACCGGATCGGCGACGGCGCGGTCTTCGGCGGTCTGGCGCTCTACTTCGCCGGACCGGGCGACTCCGACCTCTACCTCGCGCTCACCCTGTGGTGCGTCGTGATGGGCGCGGTCACCTCCTACGCCCGCGCCCGCGCGGAGTCGCTCGGCTTCACCGCCAACGTCGGCATCGCCGAGCGGGCCGATCGTCTCGTCCTGGTCCTGGTGATGACCGGCTTCGCCGGCATCTTCGACCTCGACCTGCTCATCTACATCGCGCTGTGGATCCTCGCCGTCGCCTCGACCGTCACCGTCGGCCAGCGCGTCTGGACGGTGCGTCGCCAGGCCCTCGCCGAGGAGGCGGCGTCGTGACCGCGCCGACCGACGCAGACGTACGCCTGGCCGCAGAGCTCGTCCGCGGCGCCGGCTCGCTCGCCGCGAAGATGCGCCATGCCGGCATCGGCGACTCGATCGAGACCAAGACCTCGGTCTCCGACCTGGTCACCGCCGCCGACAAGGCCGCCGAGAAGGCGATCGTCGACCGCCTCGCCGCCGAGTGCCCCGGCGACGGCGTCCTGGGTGAGGAGGGTTCCGCCCGCGAGTCGATCACCGGTCGGGTCTGGACCATCGACCCGGTGGACGGCACCTACAACTTCGTACGCGGTCTCGACTGGTGGTGCTCCGCGCTCGCGCTCACCGACGGCGACGACATCGTCCTCGGCGCCGTCTACTCGCCCGCCGAGGACGCCGTCTACGTCGGCGGCCCGGAGCTGCCCACCACCCGCAACGGCGTCCGGCTCGACGCGATGGCCGACACCCCGCTCTCGCTCGCCTGCCTGACCACCTATCTGCACCCGGCCAAGCTGGGACTCCCGGTCGGCGAGCCCTACGTCCGTGTCGCCAGCCTGGCCGCCTCCATCCGGATCCTCGGGTCCGGCTCGATGGACCTCACCGCCATCGCCCAGGGCAAGCTCCACCTCTTCTGCCAGCACTCCGTCCCGGACTGGGACCGCCTCCCCGGCGCCGCGCTCGTCCTGGGCGCCGGCGGCGCCACGGCGCAGGTCGAGGCGGGCGGGGTCCTCTGGTCCCTGGCCGGAGCCCCGTCGGCGGTGGCCGAGGCGGCCGACGCACTGGCCTCCTAGCAGTCCACTTCGGGAACAGTGGCCTGACCAGGCCTTTCCGAGGGTGGCGTACGTCGCTTCCCGACTTACGATCGCCGCATGGCAACAAGCACGAATGAGACGGGGACCTCGCGCGTCAAGCGAGGCATGGCGGAGATGCTCAAGGGCGGCGTGATCATGGACGTGGTCACCCCCGAGCAGGCGAAGATCGCCGAGGACGCCGGGGCGGTGGCGGTGATGGCGCTCGAGCGCGTGCCCGCCGACATCCGCGCCCAGGGCGGCGTGAGCCGGATGTCCGACCCCGACATGATCGACGGCATCATCGAGGCCGTCTCCATCCCGGTCATGGCCAAGGCCCGTATCGGCCACTTCGCCGAGGCGCAGGTGCTGCAGTCCCTGGGCGTCGACTACATCGACGAGTCCGAGGTGCTGACCCCGGCCGACTACGAGAACCACATCGACAAGTGGGCCTACACCGTGCCGTTCGTGTGCGGTGCGACCAACCTCGGCGAGGCCCTGCGCCGCATCACCGAGGGTGCGGCGATGATCCGTTCCAAGGGCGAGGCCGGCACCGGTGACGTGTCCAACGCGGTCACCCACATGCGTACGATCCGCAAGGAGATCCGCCGCCTCGGCGCGCTCGCCGAGGACGAGCTCTACGTCGCGGCCAAGGAGCTCCAGGCTCCCTACGAGCTGGTCGTCGAGGTCGCCAAGAACGGAAAGCTCCCGGTCGTCCTCTTCACCGCCGGCGGCATCGCCACCCCGGCCGACGCGGCGATGATGATGCAGCTCGGCGCCGAGGGCGTCTTCGTCGGCTCCGGCATCTTCAAGTCCGGCAACCCGGCTCAGCGTGCCGAGGCGATCGTCAAGGCGACCACGTTCCACGACGACCCCGACGTGATCGCCAAGGTCTCCCGCGGTCTCGGTGAGGCGATGGTCGGCATCAACGTCGACGAGCCGGCCCGCTCGATCCAGTTCGCGGAGCGCGGCTGGTGACCACGGTCGGCGTACTCGCCCTCCAGGGCGACGTCCGCGAGCACCTCGCCGCACTCGACCGCCTGGGGGTGAAGGGCACCTCCGTGCGGCGGCGGGAGGAGCTCGACGCGTGCGACGCGCTCGTCCTTCCCGGCGGCGAGTCGACCGCGATGTGGCGCCTGGCCCGTACGTTCGACCTGCTCGACCCGCTCCGCGACCGTGTCGGCACCGGGATGCCGACGCTCGGCACCTGCGCCGGCATGGTCCTCCTGGCCGATCGCCTCCTCGACGGGGCGGACGGCCAGGAGACCATCGGCGGGCTCGACATGACGGTCCGGCGCAACGCCTTCGGGCGGCAGACGGAGTCGTTCGAGACCGACCTGGAGGTCACCGGGCTGGACGGAACGGTCCACGGCGTCTTCATCCGGGCGCCGTGGGTCGAGGAGGTCGGCCCCGGGGTCGAGGTGCTGGCGAGCGTGGCCGGTCATCCTGTCGGCGTACGTCAGGACCAGCTGATGGCCACCAGCTTCCATCCCGAGGTCAACGCCGACGACCGGCTGCACCGGCTGTTCCTGGACACCTGCTGCTGACGGTCGCGCACGCCACGTAGTTAGAATGGGGCCTTGCTGCCCTGTGACGACTCCGGTGGCGGCTCGACGGGCTTGACAAAGCACAGCGACGACGCGGGGCAAAGGACGGTTTTCAGATGAGCGGCCACTCCAAGTGGGCAACGACCAAGCACAAGAAGGCGGCGATCGACGCCAAGCGCGGCAAGCTCTTCGCCAAGCTCATCAAGACGATCGAGATCGCGGCCAAGACCGGCGGTCCCGACCCGGCCGGAAACCCGACCCTCTACGACGCTATCCAGAAGGCCAAGAAGCAGTCGGTCCCCAACGACAACATCGACCGCGCGGTCAAGCGCGGCGGTGGGCTCGACGGCGGCGGGGTCAGCTACGACACGATCATGTACGAGGTCTACGGCCCCCAGGGCGTCGCGCTCCTCATCGAGTGTCTGACCGACAACCGCAACCGGGCGGCCATGGAGGTCCGCACCGCGGTCACCCGCAACGGCGGCACCATGGCCGACCCCGGCTCGGTGAGCCGCCTCTTCGACCGCAAGGGTGTCGTCGTCGTGGCGAAGGCCCAGGAGGGCAAGGAGGTCACCGAGGACGACCTGCTCGAGGCCACCCTCGACGCGGGCGCCGAGGACGTCAACGACCTCGGTGAGTCCTTCGAGATCGTCTCCGACCCCTCCGACGTGGTCGCGGTCCGCACCGCGCTGCAGGACGCCGGGATCGACTACGACTCCGCCGAGGTCCAGTTCGTGGCCTCCATGGACATCCCGGTCGCGGACGCCTCTGCCGCCGAGAAGGTGTTCAAGCTCATCGACGCGGTCGACGACCTCGACGACGTACAGAACGTCTTCTCCAACGCCGACGTCCCCGACGAGGTCATGGAGACCGTCGACGCCTGACCTCCGCACGCGCCGAGTCGGCAGAAACGGCCTGCCGAATCGTGAGCTGTGGGCGACGAAACTCGACTTTCGTCGCCCACAACTGCATTCTCGGCACGCCATACCTCATGATTCGGCGCGGGGTCTGTAGTCTGCGAACAGACGTTCGATGGAGGTGCGCGTGTGAGGGTGCTTGGGATCGACCCCGGTCTGACCCGGTGCGGGATGGGCGTGGTCGACGGCTCGCTGGGCCGACCGCTGTCCATGGTGGACGTCGGCGTGATCCGGACCTCCTCCGACCTTCCCGTCTGGGAGCGGCTGGTGAGCATCGAGAAGGGGATCGACGCCTGGATCGAGGAGCACCGGCCCGACGCGGTCGCGATCGAGCGGATCTTCGCGCGCTCGAACGTCTCCACGATCATGGGTACGGCCCAGGCCAGCGGCCTCGCCATGGTCTGCGCCGCGCGGCGCGGTCTCCCGGTGGCCATGCACACGCCTTCCGAGGTCAAGGCGGCCGTGTCCGGCAACGGCCGCGCCGACAAGGCCCAGGTCACCGCCATGGTGACCCGGATCCTGCGGCTCCCGACCCCGCCGAAGCCCGCCGACGCCGCCGACGCGCTCGCGCTGGCCATCACCCACCAGTGGCGCGGAGGCGCCCAGAACCGCATCGAAGCCGCGGTGGCCGCGGCCGGGAAGGTACGTAGATGATCGCGTCCGTGCGCGGCAAGGTCGCCGCCGTGAGTCTCTCCACCGCCGTCGTCGAGGTCGGCGGCATCGGCATCGAGCTGCTCTGCACCCCCAACACGCTTGCGACGCTCCGCACCGGCGAGGAGGCGCACCTGCCGACCAGCCTGGTCGTGCGCGAGGACTCGCTGACCCTCTTCGGGTTCACCGACACCGACGAACGCACGCTCTTCGAGCTCCTCCAGACCGCCTCCGGCGTCGGCCCGAAGCTCGCGCAGGCGATGCTCGCCGTCCTCTCGCCCGACGGCATCCGGCTGGCCATCGCGGGAGAGGACACCAAGACCCTGACCAAGGTCCCCGGCATCGGCCAGAAGGGCGCCCAGCGGATCATCCTGGAGCTCAAGGACAGGATCGGTACGCCGAGCGGCACCGCCGCTGCTCCGGTCGCTGTGGCCGCCGCGGCTCCCTGGCGCGACCAGGTCACCGAGGCTCTCGTCGGCCTGGGCTATTCCGCCAAGGACGCCGACAAGGCGGTCACCGCGATCGAGCCCGAGGCCGGCGACCAGGCCAACATCTCGCTGCTCCTGCGAGCGGCGCTGCGCACCCTGTCGAAGGCATAGGGACCCATGCACGAGGACGACCTGACCCGGGCCGAGGAGGACTACTTCTCCTCGCTCACCGTCGCCGAGGCCGACGGCGACGACCGTGCCGTCGAGGCGGCGCTGCGCCCCAAGACCCTCGACGAGCTGATCGGCCAGCAACGCGTCCGTGAGCAGCTCAGCCTCGTCCTGGAGGCGGCTCGGCAGCGCGAGCGGGCCCCTGACCACGTACTCCTGTCCGGGCCGCCGGGGCTCGGCAAGACGACCCTGGCGATGATCATCGCCGCGGAGATGTCGGCGCCCCTGCGGATCACCTCCGGCCCGGCGATCACCCACGCCGGTGACCTGGCCGCGATCCTGAGCGGACTCAACGAGGGCGAGGTGCTGTTCGTCGACGAGATCCACCGGATGAGCCGCCCCGCCGAGGAGATGCTCTACCTGGCGATGGAGGACTTCCGGGTCGACGTGGTCATCGGCAAGGGCCCCGGCGCGACCGCGATCCCGATCGACCTGCCGCCGTTCACGCTGGTCGGCGCGACCACCCGCGCCGGCCTCCTTCCCGGACCGCTGCGCGACAGGTTCGGGTTCACCGGCCATCTGGAGCTCTACGACCCACAGGATCTCGAGCTGATCGTGCGCCGCTCCGCGGGCCTGCTCGACGTCACCCTTCGCGACGACGGCGCCGCCGAGATCGCCGGCCGCTCCCGCGGCACCCCACGCATCGCCAACCGCCTGCTGCGCCGCGTACGCGACTACGCCCAGGTCAAGGCCGACGGCACGGTCACCCAGGAGGTCGCCCAGAAGGCCCTCGATCTCTACGAGGTCGACCCGCTCGGCCTGGACCGCCTCGACCTGGCCGTCCTCGACGCGCTCTGCCGCCGGTTCGGAGGCGGCCCGGTGGGCATCTCCACCCTCGCCGTCGCGGTGGGGGAGGAGCGGGAGACCGTCGAGGAGGTGGCGGAGCCGTTCCTGGTGCGCTCCGGCTTCCTGGCACGTACGCCACGGGGCCGCGTCGCGACCCCGGCGGCCTGGGAGCACCTGGGGCTGCCGGTGCCGGCCAGCGCCGAGGCTGCGGCCTGGTCGAAGGACACGCTCTGGGATGAGGCCTGATTCACAGTCCCAACCAGGTGCCTGGTTAGACTTGCACGTCGCCGTGCGCCTGCCGGCGACCACTGAGACTGTCGGAGCCGAACCCCCGTGGAATTCCTTCCTTTTATCGTCATCATCGTCCTGTTCTACTTCCTGTTGATCAGGCCGCAGCAGAAGCGTGCGAAGGAGGCTCGTGAGCTCCAGCTCAACCTCCAGCCGGGTGATCGGGTGATGCTGACCTCCGGGCTCTTCGGCACCGTGACCGAGGTCGAGGAGACCACGACGAACATCAAGGTCGAGATCGCCGACGGCGTCGTCGTCCAGGTCGTGCGCCAGGCGGTGGCCCAGAAGGTCACCGAGGCGCCCGCGGTGGAGTCTGACGAGGAGACCGGCGAGAAGACCGAGGTCGAGGCTGCTGCCGACGAGACCTCTGCCGATGCCGAGAACGTCATCGTGGACCTCGACAAGAAGGACTGACCGAACTCATGGCACGCAAGACCGCGCGCCCAGGGCGGACACTCGCACTGCTGTTCCTGGCGATCGCGATCATGTTCGGCGGCATCGCGTTCGCCGGCACCTGGAAACCCGAGCTGGGCCTCGATCTCCGCGGCGGCACCGAGATCTCGATGACCGCCGAGAACTCCGAGGGCGGTTCGGTCCCGAGGGAGAGCCTCGACGAGGCGAAGTCGATCATCGACCAGCGCGTCAACGGCTCCGGCATCACCGGCGGCCGGGTGACCACCGAGGGCAACGACGTCATCAAGGTCTCGATCCCCGGCACCGGCAAGGTGCAGCAGGAGACCGCCGAGCGCGTCCGCCAGACCGCGAAGCTCCGCTTCCGCCTGGTGGCCTGCAGCCCGCAGCGGCAGTGTGGCGCCGGCGCCGACGCCGGTGGCTCCATGGTCGAGGACCCCTCGACCGGCACCGTGCCCGGCACCTCGCCGCGCGCGCCGTTCGGCGGCGAGACCGCCAGCGGGACGGAGACGGCGACTGCATCCGACAAGTCCGACAAGTCCTCGGAGAAGGCCGAGCCGAGCGCCAGCCCCTCGGCCTCCGCGAGCGCCGAGCCCGAGAAGCAGAACGACAACGCGGTCGTCAAGGTCGACGACGCGGTGAAGTTCATGCGCAACGTCCCGCAGGAGTGGGCGACCGCCTACAACTCCTTCAGCTGCCCCGCCCCGGGAGCCGAGCCGGCCGAGGACATCCCCGGAAAGCCGCTGCTGACCTGCGACGACGACGGCATCCCCTACCTGCTGACCCCCGCGGTCATCGAGGGCACCGAGATCGACGAGGCCTCCTACGGCATCCCGCAGCAGCAGGCCAACTACGTCGTCACCCTCGACTTCAAGTCGAAGGGCGACAAGGTCTTCGCCGACACCACCGGCGCGATCGCCGGCACCGGCGAGCAGTTCGCGATCGTCCTGGACGCCAAGGTCATCTCCGCCCCGACCGCGGACTCACGGATCAGCGGCGGCGCTCAGATCAGCGGCGACTTCACCCAGGAGAGCGCGGCAGCGCTGGCCAACAACCTGAAGTACGGCTCCCTGCCGCTCGACTTCCCCGAGGACGGCATCCAGACCCGGGTCATCGGCCCGACGCTGGCGGGCAACCAGCTCACCGCCGGTCTGTGGGCGGGCCTGGTCGGTCTGATCCTCGTGGTGATCTACTCGGTGCTCTACTACCGCGGCATGAGCATCGTCGTGATCGGGTCGCTGCTCGTGGCGGGTGCTGCGACGTACGGCATGATCCTGCTGCTCAGCGAGACCGCCGGCGTCACCCTCGACCTGCCCGGTGTGGCCGGTCTGATCGTCGGTATCGGCATCACCGCCGACTCGTTCATCATCCTCTACGAGAGGATGCGCGACGACATGCGTGAGGGCCGCTCCATGCGGGTGGCCGTCGACACCGCCTGGGTCCGGGCTCGCAACACCTGTCTGGCCTCCGACGGTGTCTCGTTCCTGGCCGCGTTCGTGCTCTACGTGTTCGCGACCAACGAGGTCAAGGGCTTCGCGTTCATGCTCGGCCTGACCACGGTCATCGACGTGCTGGTGTTCTTCTGGTTCACCCACCCGATGACCAAGCTCCTGGCCGGCTGGGGCTTCTACAACAAGGGCCACGTCCTCTCGGGCATGGACAAGCGCGCTATCGGCATGATGCCCGCCTCGGGCACCACTCTGGCTGGAGGCAAGGCCTGATGAGCAAGTTCTCTTTCTCGCGGCTCGGCAAGGAGCTCTACACCGGCGAGAAGTCGTTCGACTTCGTCGGCAAGCGCAAGATCTGGTACGCCGCGTCCGTCGTCCTGCTCGCGGTCATCGTGGCCGGGATGTTCCTCAAGCCGCTCAACCTCGGTATCGACTTCACCGGCGGCACCCGTTACACCGTCTCGGTCGACGGCGCCGACCAGAAGCTGGCCGACGAGCTGCGCGGAGTCATCGGTGAGACCGAGGTCGAGGAGGCCGACAGCGCCACGGTGCGTACGGCCGGCTCCGACTCGATCGTGATCGAGACCGAGGCGATCCCGGACGGCTCCGCGGACGACCAGACGATGATCAAGGCGATCACCGAGACCGCCGACGTGCCCGAGGACGACATCTCGCGCACCGGCATCGGTCCGAGCTGGGGTGAGCGGGTCGCCACCAAGGCCGGTGTCGCGCTGGGCATCTTCCTGCTGGGCGTGATCGCGTTCATCTGGATCTACTTCAAGGAGTGGAAGATGTCGGTCGCGGCCGTCGTGGCCCTGGCCCACGACGTGCTCCTGACCGTCGGCGTCTACGCGATCGTCGGCTTCGAGGTGACGCCCGCGACCGTGACCGGGTTCCTGACGATCCTCGGTTACTCGCTCTACGACACCGTGGTGGTCTTCGACAAGGTCAAGGAGAACACCCGCAACCTGAGCCTGAAGAAGCAGACCTACGCCCAGGCGGCCAACCTGGCGGTCAACCAGACCCTGGTGCGCTCGATCAACACCTCGATCGTCGGTCTGCTGCCGGTCGTCGCGATCCTCTACGTCAGCGCCGTCCAGCTCGGCACGTCCTCGCTCAAGGACATCTCGCTGGTGCTGTTCGTCGGTATGGCCGTCGGCACCTACTCCTCGATCTTCATCGCCACGCCGATGCTGGTGCACCTGAAGTCGGGCGAGAAGGAGATCGTCGACGCCGAGAAGCGGGCCGCCGCCCGGATGAAAGAAGCCGACAAGTACGCCGCGGTCCCGGTCTTCGACGAGGGCATGGCCCTCGCCGAGGGCGAGCCCGACGAGCTCCGCGAAGCGCCGTCGGAGGACCTCCACGAGGCCGGCGTCAGCCGGGGCACCAGCCCGAACAGCGCCGCGCTCGGACGCGGTCGCAACGTGCCGACCTCGCAGCGTGAGGTGACCGACAGCGGCGCCGCCGGGCGTCCGCAGCCCAAGCGCGAGTCGAGGTCGAAGCGCAAGTGACCGTCTCCGAGACAGCCGCCGACGGCCGGTCGCTCGAGGAAACCCTCGAGCGGCTGGTCGCCGACGTCCCCGACTTCCCCGAGCCGGGCGTCGGGTTCAAGGACATCACCCCGCTGCTCGCCGACCACGCGGGCTTCACCCAGGTCGTCGAGGCGCTCGCCGCTCCCGGGCGCGACGCCGACGGCAACGTGACCGTCACCAAGGTGCTCGGCATGGAGTCTCGAGGCTTCATCCTCGGCGCGCCGGCGGCGCTCCACCTCGGCGTCGGCTTCGTGCCGGTACGCAAGGCCGGCAAGCTCCCGCGCGAGACCCACGCGGTCTCCTACTCGCTGGAGTACGGCGAGGCCACCCTGGAGATCCACACCGACGCGGTCGCGCCGGGGGAGCGGGTGCTGGTCATCGACGACGTCCTCGCGACGGGTGGCACCGCGGCCGCCACCATCGAGCTCGTCGAGCGCTGCGGCGGCGTCGTCGCCGGGGTCTCGGTGCTGCTCGAGCTCGGTTTCCTCGACCCGCGCAGCAAGCTGCCGGGCACGCAGGTGCACTCGCTGTTGGTCAGTTGACAGGTCCAGTATGCAGGTGCCGTCCTAGCCAATGCTCCGGGTGCGGCCGGTAGACTCTGGCTATGGCAGAGGATCGCATCGTCGCGCAGCCTCGTGCGCACAACATCGAGGCCCGGGAGAGCAGTGGCCCGGCCCCGTCGGGTCGCAGCGTCCGTGCGCGCCTGGCCCGGATCGGTGGCAGGGGCACGCCGGGCAATCCTGTGCTGGAGCCGCTGTTCCGGGCGGTGAGGTCCAACCACCCGAAGGCCGACCTGGCCCTCCTGGAGCGGGCCTACGTCACCGCCGAGCGCCTCCACGGCACCCAGATGCGCAAGAGCGGCGACCCCTACATCACCCACCCGCTCGCGGTGACCACGATCCTCGCCGAGCTCGGTATGACCGAGCCGACCCTCGTCGCGGCGCTGCTCCACGACACCGTCGAGGACACGCCCTACACGCTCAAGGAGCTCACCCGCGACTTCGGTGAGGAGGTCGCCCACCTCGTCGACGGCGTGACCAAGCTCGACAAGGTCACCTACGGCGACTCGGCCCAGGCCGAGACGATCCGGAAGATGGTCGTGGCGATGTCACGCGACATCCGGGTGCTGGTGATCAAGCTCGCCGACCGCCTGCACAACATGCGTACGCTGCGCTACGTCCCGCAGAAGAGCCAGGAGCGCAGCGCGCGCGAGACGCTCGACATCTACGCGCCGCTGGCCCACCGGCTCGGCATGAACACCATCAAGTTCGAGCTCGAGGACCTCGCCTTCGCGACCCTCTACCCGAAGATGTACGACGAGCTCGTCCGCCTGGTCGCCGACCGCAACCCGTCGCGGGAGAAGTTCCTGGCCCAGGTCATCGACCAGGTCGAGCGCGACCTCCACGACGCCCGCATCAAGGCGACCGTCACCGGACGCCCGAAGCACTACTACTCGATCTACCAGAAGATGATCGTCGGCGGTAAGGACTTCTCCGACATCAACGACCTGGTCGGCATCCGGATCCTGGTCGAGGACGAGCGCGACTGCTACTCCGTCCTCGGCATCCTGCACTCGCGGTGGAACCCCGTCCTCGGCCGGTTCAAGGACTACATCGCGATGCCGAAGTTCAACATGTACCAGTCGCTGCACACCACCGTGATCGGCCCGCAGGGCAAACCGGTCGAGCTGCAGATCCGCACGTTCGCGATGCACCGCCGCGCGGAGTTCGGTGTCGCCGCGCACTGGAAATACAAGGAGGACGGCCGCAACGGTGTCGACACCGACCGGCCGATGGACAACGACATGAGCTGGGTCAAGCAGCTCATGGACTGGCAGTCCGAGGTCAACGACCCCGGCGAGTTCCTGGAGTCGCTGCGCTTCGAGATGAAGCGCACCGAGGTCTACGTCTTCACACCCAAGGGTGACGTGATCGCGCTGCCCGCCGATGCGACCCCGGTCGACTTCGCGTACGCCGTCCACACCGAGGTCGGCAACAAGACCATCGGCGCCCGGGTCAACGGCCGGCTGGTGCCGCTGGAGTCGACGCTGGAGAGCGGCGACGTCGTCGAGGTCTTCACCTCCAAGTCGCCCAACGCCGGTCCGTCGAAGGACTGGATGTCCTTCGTCAAGTCCAACCGGGCCAAGGCCAAGATCCGGCAGTGGTACACCCGCGAGCGTCGTGACGAGGCCATCGAGAAGGGCCAGGACGCGATCGCGCGGCTCATGCGCAAGGAGGGCCTGCCCCTCAAGCGGCTGATGTCTCGCGAGTCGCTCATGCTCGCCGCCGACCACTTCGACCTCGCCGACGTCGAGGCGCTCTACGCCGCGGTCGGCGAGAGCCACCTCTCCGCCCAGGCGGTCGTACGCCGCGTCATCGAGGACCACGGCGGAGACGACGGAGCCGCCGAGGACCTCGCCGAGGCCATCAACGTCGGCCGCCGCCGTCACGGCAAGGTCTCCACCGCCAACTCCGACGCGGGCGTGATCGTCAAGGGCTCCCCGGACGTCTGGGTCAAGCTCGCCAAGTGCTGCACCCCGGTGCCCGGCGACGAGATCCTGGGCTTCGTCACCAAGGGTGGGGGAGTGTCGGTCCACCGCACCGACTGCACCAACGCCGCCGAGCTCCGCTCCCACCCGGAGCGCCTGCTCGAGGTCGAGTGGGGCTCCACGTCCAACTCGGTCTTCCTGGTCAACATCCAGGTCGAGGCGCTCGACCGAGCCCGGCTGCTGTCCGACATCACGATGGCGCTCTCCGACGCCCACGTGAACATCCTCAGCGCCCAGCTCACCACGACGCGCGACCGTGTCGCGAAGTCCCGGTTCTCCTTCGAGATGGCCGACTCCAAGCACCTGGACACCGTCTTGAAGCAGGTACGCACCGTCCCCGGCGTCTTCGACGCCTACCGCGTCACGCAGTAGCCGAGGCGGGGGCGGTCGTCGATGGGGACAACCGCGCCGCGTCGTTCGTTGTAAGGTAAAGCGAACGCGTCGACTCGGGCGCCTGGCAGAGGGAGCACGGCATGTTCACCTGGATCCTCATCATCGGCGGCGTACTTCTCTTCCTGGGGCTCGCCTGGACCACGATCGGCATGGCGCCCAAGGGTGTCGACGCCGAGGACGTACGCAACATCAAACGCGACAACGCAGCCAGGGGCGACTACTACGGCGGCGCCGGCATGTGACCCGACGCCGAGTCGGCGCGTCATGACGCGCCGACTCGGGCGAGTGTGGGTCAGGAGAAGTCGGCGCTGGCGCGCTTGGCCATCTCCAGGAACTGACGACGGGACTCGAGGTTCTCCTCGAGGCTCTTGACCTTGCGGTCGTCGCCTGCAGCGCGGGCCTTCTCGATGTCCTTCTCGACACCGGCGATGGCGTCCTCGAGCTTGGCGATCATGTCGTCGGCGCGAGCGGACTTCTCGGGGTCGGACTTGCGCCACTGGTCGTCCTCGGCGGACTTGATGGCCTGCTCGACCTTGCGCATCGCGCCCTCGAGCTCCTTGATGCGGTCGCGCGGGACCTTGCCGGCCTCGTCCCAGCGGTCGGCGATGTCGCGGAAGGAGCGCTTGACGGCGTCGAGATCGTCGCCCTTCTCGAGCAGCGGAAGGAGCGCCTGGGCCTCGGCGAGGAGACCCTCCTTGACAACGGCGTTCTGCGCGAACTCGGCGTCGAGCGCCGCGTTGGCGGCGTCGCGGGCACCGAAGAAGACGTCCTGGGCGGCCCGGAACTGCTTCCAGAGCTTGTCGTCGACGTCCTTGGGAGCGGGGCCGGCGGCCTTCCACTCGCGCATCAGGTCGCGGTAGCGGCCCGCGGTGGGGCCCCAGTCGGTGGAGGAGGAGAGCTGCTCGGCCTCGACGATGATCCGCTCCTTGATCACCTTGGCGTCCTCGCGCCGGGCGTTGAGCTCGGCGAAGTGAGCCTTGCGGCGTCGCGTGTAGGCGGTACGCGCCGTCGAGAAGCGCCGCCACAGCGCGTCGTCCGACCCGCGGTCGATCCGGGGGAGCGCCTTCCACTGGTCGAGCAGCTCGCGCAGCCGGTTGGCGCCGTTGCGCCAGTCGTTGCTCTGGGCCAGCTTCTCGGCCTCCGCGACGAGGGCTTCCTTGGCGACCTTCGCCTCGGCCGCCTTGGCGGCCCGCTCGGCCTTGCGGGCCTCGCGCTGGGTGGCGATCACCGGCCCCAGCGCCTCCAGCCGCGCGACCAGCGACGCGAGGTCACCGACGGCGTTGGCGTCGGTCACCTTCTCCACGACGGTCTTCACCGCCGCAGTCGCCTCGTCGGGCGACGTCTTGCCCGCATGCACCCGCCGCTCGAGCTGCTCGACCTCGAAGGCGAGCTGGTCGAACCGGTTGGTGAAGAAGGCAAGCGCCTCCTCTGGCGTGCCTTCCGGGTACTGCCCCACGGAGCGCTCGCCCTCTGCGGTCTTCACGTAGACCGTTCCGTCTTCCTCGACCCGACCCCACTGCTCGCTGGTCACAATGTCCCTACTCTTCGCATGAGGCGCTAACCTCTTATGAAATCTCCCCCGCCGGACACCGTGCTCGTCACAGTCCCGGTCGGCTCAACTTGCAGGTCCCCGTGGTGTCCCGACACACCTCGGGATGCCCATCGTAGTCAGACGCCACGATGCGGCGCTGCACTGTACCGCTGGATAGGGTGTTTCTCGTGTTGATCGCAGGCTTTCCCGCCGGTCCGTGGGGCACCAACTGCTACGTCGCCGCCACCGGACCGGGCTCCGAGTGTGTCGTGATCGACCCCGGCAAGGACGCAGCGAAGGGGATCGAGGAGATCGTCCGCGAGCAGCGCCTCAAGCCGGTCGCGGTGCTCCTCACCCACGGTCACGTCGACCACATGTGGTCCGTGACCCCGGTGAGCAAGACGTACGACGCCACCGCCTGGATCCACCCCAACGACCGTCACCTGCTGGCCGACCCGCTGCAGGGCATCTCGCCGGAGTCCGCGCAGATGCTGCTCGGCATGCCGGCGGGGACCTACGACTTCGTGGAGCCCGACGACGTCCGCGAGCTGGGCGACGGGGCGCTCATCGACCTGGCCGGGATGAGCTTCCTGATCGACCATACGCCCGGGCATACCGAGGGGTCGGTCACCTTCCGGACTCCCTACCCCGACCACGCCGAGGTCAGTGACGTGATGTTCTCCGGCGACCTGCTCTTCGCGGGCAGCATCGGGCGTACGGACCTCCCCGGCGGTGACCACGCCACGATGCTGCAGTCCCTGACGACCAAGGTGCTGCCTCTCGCCGACGACATCGTGGTGCTCCCCGGACACGGCGAACAGACCTCCATCGGTCGCGAGCGCGCGACGAACCCCTTCCTCCAGGACCTGATCACCACACCATGAACAAGCCAACACCCCTCTCCGGCTTCCCGGAGTTCCTGCCGAGCCAGCGCACCGTCGAGCGCCAGGTCATCGAGACCTTGAGCCGCACCTTCGAGCTCCACGGCTTCGGCAACATCGAGACCCGTGCCGTCGAGCCGATGGACCAGCTGCTGCGCAAGGGCGACACCTCCAAGGAGGTCTACGTCCTGCGCCGGCTGCAGGAGGACGACAGCAGTCGGGACAAGGGGATGGGGCTCCACTTCGACCTCACCGTCCCCTTCGCCCGCTACGTGCTCGAGAACGCCGGCAAGCTGGAGTTCCCCTTCCGCCGCTACCAGATCCAGAAGGTCTGGCGCGGCGAGCGCCCGCAGGAGGGCCGCTTCCGCGAGTTCGCGCAGGCCGACATCGACATCGTCGGCCGCGACACGCTGCCGTTCCACCACGACGTCGAGGTCGCCCGGGTGATGCTCGAGGCGCTCGGCAAGCTGACGTTCCTGCCCGGGTTCACGCTCCAGGTCAACAACCGCAAGCTGATCCAGGGCTTCTACGCCGGCCTCGGCGCCCCCGACGTCGAGGAGACCATGCGGCTCATCGACAAGCTGGACAAGATGCCGGCCGAGGAGGTCGGCAAGCTGCTGGTCTCGGAGGCCGGGCTGACCGACGAGCAGGCCGCCAAGTGCCTCGAGCTCGCCACGATCACCGCCACCGACGACTCCTTCGTGGAGAAGGTCCGTGGCCTCGGCGTCGAGAGCGAGCTGCTCGACGAGGGCCTGGCCGAGCTGGCCACGTTGATCAACGCGACCGCGCCGCTCAACACGGAGTCCGTCCGCGTCGTGGCCGACCTGAGCATCGCCCGCGGCCTCGACTACTACACCGGCACCGTCTTCGAGACCCGCCTCGACGGCTACGAGAGCCTCGGCAGCATCTGCTCCGGTGGCCGCTACGACGCGCTCGCCAGCGACGGGAAGACGACCTACCCGGGTGTCGGGATCTCGCTCGGCGTCAGCCGGGTCCTGGTCCCGCTGGTGCAGAAGGGCGTGCTCGACGGTGACCGCAAGGTCCCGAGCACGGTGCTGGTCGCCGTCGCCGACGAGGAGAGCCGGGGCGACGCCGATGCGGCGGCGCAGCAGCTGCGCGCCCACAATGTTGCCTGCGAGGTCTCGCCCAACGCCGCCAAGTTCGGCAAGCAGATCCGCTTCGCGGAGCGCCGCGGCATCCCGTACGTCCTCTTCGCCACCGAAGGCGGCTACGAGATCAAGGACATCCGCACCGGCGAACAGGTCCCGGCCGACCCGGCCACCTGGACGCCGCAGAACGAGAGCGACCTGAAGCCCCAGGTCGTCGCGAACAACGAGGAGAAGAAGTGATCCGCACCCACGACGCCGGCACGCTGCGTGCCGAGCACGTCGGCCAGACCGTGACCCTCGCCGGCTGGGTAGGCCGCCGACGCGATCACGGCGGGGTCGCGTTCCTCGATCTGCGCGAGGCCAGCGGCGTGGTCCAGGTCGTCGTCCGCGACGAGGAGATCGCCCACGCGCTCCGCAACGAATACTGCATCAAGGTCACCGGCGAGGTCGTCGCGCGCACCGAGGAGAACCGCAACCCCAACCTCGCCACCGGCGAGATCGAGGTCGTGGCCAAGGACCTCGAGGTCCTCAGCGCCTCCGCGCCCCTCCCGTTCCCGATCGACGACCACGTGGAGGTCGGCGAGGACGTCCGCTACAAGCACCGCTACCTCGACCTGCGCCGCACCGCACCCGGCAACGCGATCCGGCTGCGCTCGAAGGCCAACAAGGCGGCCCGCGACGTGCTCGCGGCCCACGACTTCGTCGAGATCGAGACCCCGACGCTGACCCGCTCGACCCCCGAGGGCGCGCGTGACTTCCTGGTTCCGGCCCGCCTCCAGCCGGGCTCCTGGTACGCCCTGCCGCAGTCCCCGCAGCTGTTCAAGCAGCTGCTCATGGTCGCGGGCATGGAGCGCTACTACCAGCTCGCCCGCGCCTACCGCGACGAGGACTTCCGCGCCGACCGTCAGCCGGAGTTCACCCAGCTCGACATCGAGATGAGCTTCGTCGAGCAGGACGACGTGATCGCGCTCGGCGAGGAGATCGTGGCGGCGCTGTGGAAGCTGATCGGCTACGACGTGCCGCTCCCGCTGCCGCGGATGACCTACGCCGACGCGATGGCGAAGTACGGCTCCGACAAGCCCGACCTGCGCTTCGGCATCGAGATCACCGAGTGCACCGACTACTTCTCCGAGACCACGTTCCGCGTCTTCCAGGCCCCGTACGTCGGTGCCGTGGTGATGCCGGGCGGCGCCAGCCAGCCGCGGCGTCAGCTCGACGGCTGGCAGGACTGGGCCAAGCAGCGCGGGGCCAAGGGCCTGGCGTACGTCCTGGTCCAGGAGGACGGCTCGCTGACCGGTCCGGTCGCCAAGAACCTCTCCGAGACCGAGGCCGCCGGCCTGGCCGCCCACGTCGGCGCCAACCCCGGCGACTGCATCTTCTTCGCGGCCGGTGCGCCCAAGTCGAGCCGCTCGCTGCTCGGTGCCGCCCGTCTGGAGATCGGCAACCGTCTCGACCTGCGCAAGGACGGTGAGTGGAGCTTCCTGTGGGTCGTCGACGCTCCGCTGCTCGAGCCCGCCTCGGAGGCGGTCGAGTCCGGCGACGTTGCGGTCGGTGCGGGGGAGTGGACCGCGGTCCACCACGCCTTCACCAGCCCGCAGGACGTCGAGGGCTTCGACAAGGACCCCGGCAACGCGCTCGCCTGGGCCTACGACATCGTCTGCAACGGCAACGAGATCGGCGGCGGCTCGATCCGTATCCACCGCGAGGACGTCCAGAAGCGGGTCTTCGACCTGATGGGCATCGGGGAGGAGGCGGCCGAGGAGAAGTTCGGCTTCCTGCTCGACGCGTTCAAGTTCGGCGCCCCGCCCCACGGCGGCATCGCCTTCGGCTGGGACCGCGTGGTCGCCCTTCTGGCCGGCACCGACTCGATCCGCGACGTGATCGCGTTCCCGAAGACGGGTGCCGGCTACGACCCGCTCACCGCCGCTCCGGCTCCCATCACCCCCGAGCAGCGCAAGGAGGCTGGCGTCGACGCGAAGCCTTCGGCGCCCGCCGAGGGCGAATCGGCCAACTGAGGTCACCTCAGGTAAAGCCAACAGAGTCTCCGGGACCGGTCCGCCGGTCCCGGAGACTCTTGCTGTCTTGCCGGAAATGGCGACAAGGAGTCCCGGTCTGGCGTATCACTGGATGAAATCGGATCGTTACCGCTCCGGGCTCCATCCGAGCAAAGGGATCACATAGAGTTCCATCCGTCGACCTCGTGGGTCGGACGCTGCCATGCGACGGCGGCACCCACAAATGACGACTAGACAGAGGAACCATGAGCGAATCGGCCACCGTGTTCGAAGGTGAAGAACTCTCGGGTGGATCGACACCTCCCGTCGCACCGGGAGAGGCGAAGGCGATCGCCGGCAAGTCGCCGATGAAGCTGGCGATGATGCGACTCCGCAAGGACAAGCTGACGATGGTCTCACTGACCGTCGTCGTCCTGGTGGTCGTTGCGGCGGTCCTGGCCCCGCTTCTCGTCAAGATGGGTGTGCTGGACCCGTTCGGCTACAACCAGGAGCTGCTCGACGCCAACACCATTCCCGAGGGCGGCTGGAGCGGCGCGAGCGCCTCTCACCCGCTCGGCGTGGAGCCCGGCACCGGCCGCGACGCGATGTCGCGGTTCTGGTACGGGATCACCTTCTCGCTGATGATCGCGCTGACCGCTGCGATCCTCTCGGTGGTCATCGGCGCGGTGATCGGGATCATCGCCGGCTTCAGCGGTGGCTGGCTCGACGCCGTCCTGAGCCGCTTCACCGACCTCACCCTCTCCTTCCCCTCGACGCTGATGCTGCTGGCGCTCTCCGCCCTCGGTCTCGAGCTCGTGCAGCAGGTGACGGGTCTACCCAACGGGCCACTGGCCCAGGGGATCTACTGCACCGTGGTGCTCGCGCTCTTCGGCTGGACGAGCACCGCTCGCGTGGTCAGGGGCCAGGTGCTCTCGATCAAGCAACGCGAGTTCGTCGAGGCCGCGATCGTCCTCGGCGCCTCCAAGCCGCGGATCTACTTCAAGGAGATCCTGCCCAACCTGTGGGCGCCGCTGCTGGTCCTGGTGACCCTGATGATGCCCGCCTACATCTCGGCGGAGGCCGCGCTGAGCTACCTCCAGGTCAGCGTCAAGCCGCCGACCCCCACGCTCGGTAACGTCCTCACGGACTCCCTGAAGTACGCGCAGGTCGACCCGTTCTACTTCTTCATGCCCGCGATCCTGATCGCGATCATCGTGATCTCGTTCAACCTTCTCGGGGACGGGTTGCGAGACGCCCTTGACCCCAAGGGTGACAGGTGAGCCTCGGGGCTCCGAACACACACAGGTGACCCGCCCGGGACACCATCACGGCGTCAGCTGTCAGAGGCTGACGGCGACCACATCAAGGAGAAACGAATGCTCAAGAAGCGAGCTAAGTACGTTGCGGTCAGTGCCGCGGGCGTGCTCGGCCTTTCGCTGGGCCTGGCTGCCTGTGGCGGCGGGGACGGCGGTGGCTCGGGCTCGGGTAAGACGCTGACCATCGTCGCCGAGGACCCGGTCGACCACCTGGACCCGCAGCGCATCTACGTCGGTGAGACCATCTCGCACACCACGCGTCTGGTCTACCGCAAGCTGCTCTCGCCGCCGTCGTCGACGGACCCCAAGGTTTCGAGCAAGCCGATCCCTGACCTCGCCACCGACGAGGGCACCTCGACCGACGGCGCCAAGACCTGGTCGTTCACGATCAAGGACGGCGTGAAGTGGGAGGACGGCTCCGACATCACGTGTGAGGACTTCGCCTACGGCGCCTCGCGCAACTTCGCGGCCGACGAGCTCACCGGTGGTCCGGGCTTCTACCTGACCGCAAAGCTCGCCCTCAAGGGTGAGTACCCGGGCCCGTACGCCGCCACGCCGGAGCAGCAGGCCGACTTCGACCAGGCTGTGTCCTGCGATGGCAAGACCATCACCTACAAGTTCAAGTCCCCGTGGCCTGACTTCCCGCTGGCGATCTCGTCGCTGCACATGATGGACCCCTACAAGAAGTCCTTCGACAAGGGTGCCAAGAACGACGACAAGATCTTCTCCAACGGCCCCTACAAGGTCGAGTCGTGGAACGCCCAGAAGGGCGGCACGCTGGTGCGCAACGAGCACTACGACCCGGAGACCGACGACAAGTCGCTCCGTGAGGCGCTCCCGGACAAGATCGTCTGGAAGTTCGGCGAGAAGGCCACCACGACCTACGAGAAGCTGTTCTCCGACAGCCCCGACTCGCAGACCACCATCGTCAGCGGCTCGCGCGTCCCGCCGGAGTTCTACCCGCGTCTCACCGAGGCCGGCGTCAAGGACCGCTACGTCCAGGTCCAGTCGCCGTACGTCGACTACCTGGTGCCGAACCAGAACCAGATGAAGGACAAGAACGTCCGCAAGGCGCTGGCGCTCGCGACCGACGTCGAGTCCTGGATCGCCGCCGGTGGTGGCGAGAAGGCCTACACCCCGGCCGACTCGATCGTGAACCCGGCCGTTCCGGGCTACGTCCCGAACCCGGCCTACAAGGACCGCAACCTCAAGGGTGACCCGGCCGCGGCCAAGAAGATGCTGGCCGACGCCGGCGTCAAGACGCCGTACCCGATCACCTTCTCCTACCCGCAGAGCGACACCGCTGACAAGCAGGCCGCCGCGCTGGTGGAGGGCTGGGAGGCCGCTGGCTTCAAGGTCACCCTCGACCCGCTGGGCGACGTCTACTACTCCAACATCCAGAAGCCTTCCAACAAGGCCGACGTGATCTGGGGCGGTTGGGGTGCCGACTGGGGCTCCGCGATGACCGTCACCGCGGCGCTGTTCGACAGCCGCCAGATCGAGAAGACCACCAACGGTCAGAACTACGGCAACTACAAGAACCCGGCGGTCGACAAGCTGTTCGACCAGGCCGCCAACTCCGCCACCATCGAGGAGCAGAACAAGTTCCTCCAGGAGGCAGACGCCGCCCTCGGTGAGGACGTCGCCTACATCCCGCTGGAGATCGCGACCTTCAACTGGGTCTATGGCTCCAAGGTGAAGAACTTCGTCACCACCGACGCCTCCTCGTCCTACCCGGACCTGGCTGGCATCGACGTCGAGGACTGATCCTCCAGCTAAGCAACACCGTTAGGACGCGCTGAGCCGTCCTGACCTGGAGGCGGGGCTCGCCAGAGCCCCGCCTCCCCCCATGTACCTGGACACGATTCCCCCCGGACGTCACCCCACGACGGTGGTCCGGCCGATCCCAATGAAGGTGAGACCCACCGATGGTCGCCTACATCATCCGGCGCGTGATCGTCGGTTTGCTCATGCTGGTGGCGATGAGTTTCATCGTCTTCGCACTGTTCATGAAGAACCCGGTCGACCCTGCGCAGTTCTCCTGCGGCAGGAACTGTCCCCCCGAGCGCATCGAGGAGACGCGTCAGGCTCTTGGCTATGACCAGCCCCTGATGGTCCAATGGAGCAGCTTCCTCAAGGGCGTCGTCGTCGGCCGTGAATACCCGGCTGACGAGAAGATGCGCGAGGCCAACCCCGAGCTGGTCACCGAGTGCGCCGCACCCTGCCTGGGCTTCTCCCAGCAGCTGCAGATGACGGTCAACGAGGAGATCGCCGAGGCAGCGCCGATCTCGATCTCGATCGCCCTGGTGGCGGTGGTGATCTGGGTGATCTTCGGCGTCCTGTTCGGTGTGCTCGCAGCGGTCTTCAAAGGCACGCTCGTGGACCGCGGCGTGGTTGGCGCGACACTGTCCCTCTACGCGTTCCCGACCTTCTTCGTGGGTGCTCTGCTGATCAACTTCGTTGCGATCAAGTGGGGACTCTTCCCAGCTCCGGGGTATGTGCCGATCGCCGAAGGCGGCGTCGGTCAGTGGCTGCTGCAGCTTCTGCTCCCCGGGTTCACCCTCGCGGCGGTCTACATGGCCGGCTACGTCCGGATGACCCGTGCGTTCGTCCTGGAGTCGATGAGCGAGGACTACATCCGCACCGCCAGGTCCAAGGGCGTCAAGGGCGGCAAGGTGCTCTTCAAGCACGCCCTGCGCGCTGCGTTGACCCCTCTTGTGACGATGTTCGGTCTGGACTTCGCTGCTGTCCTGGGCGGCGCGATCATCACCGAGGAGGTCTTCAACTACTACGGCCTCGGCAAGCTCGCGGTGACCGCGAACGAGACCTTCGACCTGCCCACCATCGTGGGTCTGGTGCTTCTCCTCGGCGCGCTGGTGATCGTCGCGAACATCATCGTCGACATCCTGTACGCCTTCATCGACCCGCGCGTGCGCGTCGCCTGAGGAGGGATCTGAACCATGACTGACCTTTCCAAGACGCACGAGGCGACGCCGGCCACAGGTGGCGCGTTCCTCTCGGTGCGGGACCTCAAGGTCCACTTCTCGACCTCCGACGGCATCGTCAAGGCGACCGACGGCCTCTCCTTCGACCTCGAGCGCGGCAAGACGCTCGGCATCGTGGGTGAGTCCGGCTCCGGCAAGTCGGTCTCCAGCTCGGCGATCATGGGGCTGCACCGCGGCACCAACGCCAAGCTCAGCGGCGAGATCCTCCTCGACGGGGTCGACCTGCTCAAGGTGAGCAACGAGGAGATGCG
Organism: Nocardioides turkmenicus; assembly: GCF_011045035.1. Classification (GTDB taxonomy): domain Bacteria; phylum Actinomycetota; class Actinomycetes; order Propionibacteriales; family Nocardioidaceae; genus Nocardioides; species Nocardioides turkmenicus. The sequence goes on along the minus strand of NZ_JAALAA010000010.1, from coordinate 154,058 downwards.
CAAGCGCCGCGGCCGCGACGTGGCGATGATCTTCCAGGACCCGCTCTCCGCGATGCACCCCTACTACACGGTGGGCAACCAGATCATGGAGGCCTACCAGGTCCACAACGACGTGACGAAGAGGGAGGCGCGCAAGCGCGCCATCGAGATGCTCGACCGTGTCGGCATCCCGCAGCCCGACCGTCGCGTCGACGACTACCCGCACCAGTTCTCCGGCGGTATGCGCCAGCGCGCGATGATCGCGATGGGGCTGATCAACAACCCCAGCCTGCTCATCGCCGACGAGCCGACCACCGCGCTGGACGTGACCGTCCAGGCACAGATCCTCGACCTGCTCCAGGACCTGCAGCGCGACTTCGACGCGGCGGTCATCATCATCACCCACGACCTCGGCGTCGTGGCCGAGATGGCTGACGACGTACTCGTGATGTACGCCGGCCGGGCGGTCGAGTACGGCCCGTGCAAGGAGATCCTCACCCACCCGCAGATGCCCTACACCTGGGGTCTGCTCTCCAGCGTGCCGGACCTGACGGCGTCGACCGAGGCCAAGCTGCTCCCGATCCGGGGCAACCCGCCCTCGTTGCTCAACCCGCCGCCGGGATGCGCCTTCGAGCCGCGCTGTGACCACGTGGCGAAGGTGGGTGGTGACCTGTGCCGTACGACGCTCCCGGATCTCACCCCGGCAACCAGCGGTGGCAACCACACCAAGCGCTGCCACATCAAGAACGCCGACAAGGTCTATGAGGCAGAGATCCTGCCCGAGATCGCCCCTGACCTGGTGGAGGACTGATGAGCGACACCACGACTGCCACCGCGGCCTCGGTCGCGCCGTCGAGCACGGAGACGGTGCTCTCCGTCGAGAACCTGAAGATGCACTTCCCGGTCAAGGGCAGCGGTGTGATCCGGCGTACGGTCGGGCACGTCAAGGCCGTGGACGGGGTCTCCTTCGAGGTGGCCAAGGGCAGCGCCCTGGGCCTCGTCGGCGAGTCCGGCTGTGGCAAGTCCACCACCGGTCGGATGGTGACCCGGCTCTACAAGCCGACCGAAGGCAAGATCAACTTCGAGGGCACCGACATCGCCAGCTACACGGGACGGCAGTTGCACCCGATGCGCCGGGAGATCCAGATGATCTTCCAGGACCCGTCGACGTCGCTGAACCCTCGTCACACGGTCGGCTCGATCATCGGCGCGCCGCTCCGCATCCACAACATGGTGCCGAAGGACAAGGTGCTCGGCCGGGTCCAGGAGCTGCTCGAGCTCGTGGGACTGAACCCAGAGCACTACAACCGCTACCCGCACGAGTTCTCCGGCGGTCAGCGCCAGCGCATCGGCATCGCCCGGGCGATGACCCTGCAGCCGAAGCTGCTCGTCGCCGACGAGCCGGTCTCCGCGCTCGACGTGTCGATCCAGGCCCAGGTGATCAACCTTCTGCAGGACCTGCAGAAGGAGTTCGACATCTCCTACCTGTTCATCGCGCACGACCTCGCGATCGTCCGCCACTTCTGCCCCGAGGTCGCGGTGATGTACCTCGGCAAGATCGTGGAGATCGGTGACCGGGAGTCGATCTACGAGCACGCTCACCACCCCTACACGCAGGCGCTGCTCTCCGCGGTGCCGGACGTGAAGCAGGCCGCCATCGGCGGCCGTCGTGAGCGGATCCGGCTGCAGGGCGACGTACCGTCGCCGATCAACCCGCCCTCGGGCTGCCACTTCCGCACCCGCTGCGCGTTCGCCAAGGACATCTGCTCCGTGGTCGAGCCGCCGCTGCTGCAGATCGGCAAGAAGCACAAGGTCGCCTGCCACTTCCCGGGTGAGATCCACCAGCACCCGGAGAAGCCGGTGACCGCCCCGCTCCTGGGCGTCGACGAGTTCGGCGCACCGGACCCGGGCGCGAGCCCGGCCGAGGTCCCTGGCGACGGTCCGGGGTACGCCGACACCTGGTACGACCTGGCGAACAACACCCGCGGACGCGCCTGAGGATCTTCCGCATTTCAGCAGGATCACGAGAGACGGTCCGCAGCCATCGGCTGCGGGCCGTCTTTGTTACGGATGTGTCACGCGTCACTGTCGGTATCGAACCGTTATCTGTAGGCCCGCCCCAACTGCTGGAACTTGGCATAACTTGAGCCAGCGCGCTGGTTCGGGACTGCGCCAAGTGATCTGGTCTTGGGCGAGCCGAGCCCGAGGCATTCGAACGGAGATCCGAACGTATGACTGTGTCCGAAGTGTTGATCAAGGGCGGCCGTGATCCCGAGATCAATCCGGAGCCGAGTTCCAGCGAGGTCGCCGGCCGCTCGCCGATGCGGATCGCCATGGACCGGCTGCGCTCCGACAAGGTCGCGATGGTCTGCGCCGGGATCGTGCTGGTCTTCGTCCTGATCGCGATCTTCGCGCCGCTGCTGTGCAAGCTCTTCGGCGTCGAGGTGCGTGCCGGCGACCCGGTCACCGACACCGACTCCTTCAACTACCCGGTCATCGGGCCGCCCAACTACGGGTTCACCTGGGAGGCGCCGCTCGGGCTCGAGCCCAACTCCGGCAACGACTTGCTCGCCGAGTGGTTCTACGGCGCCCGTACGTCCCTGCTGGTCGCCACGGTCGCCACCATCGTCTCGACGATCGTCGGAGTGGTTCTCGGCCTGATCGCGGGCTACAGCCGCGGCTGGGGCGATCGCCTGGTCACCTTCGCCACCGACCTCTTCCTGACGCTGCCGTTCCTGCTGGTCGCGATCGCCGTCTCGCCGATGCTCGTGGAGCGTTGGAAGGAGAACCCGGCGATGCTCGACAACGCGTCCCTGATCGCGCTGATCGTGATCCTCTCGGTGTTCGGATGGATGGGCCTGGCGCGGCTGATCCGCGGTGAGGTGGTCTCGCTGCGCGAGCGCGAGTTCATCGAGGCCGCGCGTGTGCTCGGCATGCCCACCCACCGGATCCTGTTCCGTGAGCTGCTGCCCAACCTGGTGGCGCCGATCGTCGTCTCGTTCTCGCTGAGCCTGCCGGCCACGATCGCCGCGGAGGCGACGCTGGCCTACCTCGGCGTCGGCGTCACCGGACGCCCGTCGTGGGGCCAGACGATCCTGCGTGCCCAGAACTGGTTCGACGAATACCCCTTGTTCCTCTACGCGCCGATCGTCGGGATCGTGGTCCTGGTCTTCGCGCTCAACCTGCTCGGAGACGCCATCCGCGACGCCTTCGACCCCAAGTCTTTCCGGTGAGCACGTCGTCGGAGAGAGGCATCAACCATGGAAGGTGGAAACCTACGATGCGATTGAAGAGAACAGTGATCGCCGCCAGCGCGATCGCTGCGCTGACGCTCACCGCTGCGTGTGGTGGCGGGAGCGGGAGTGGCGAGGACTCGACCGGCGAGTTCAAGGCCGGCGGCGGCGCCGGTGCCGGTAAGGACGCGACGGCCGAGGGACCGCTGGAGATCCCGTCGGACGCCAAGAAGGGCGGCACCATCACGGTGCTGTCGAACAACGCGCCCCACACCCTCGACCCAACCCGGACCTACTACACCGACTCCGGTGCGATCATGTCCGGCCTGGTGACCCGATCGCTCACGCAGTACGTCTACGACGAGAAGAGCGGCGACTCGATCCTCGTCCCCGACCTCGCCACCGACCTCGGCCAGGTCTCCGAGGACGGCCTGACCTGGACCTTCGAGCTCAAGGACGGGCTCAAGTACGAGGACGGCACTGACGTCACCGCCGAGGACGTCGTCTACGGCATCAAGCGCTCCTTCGCCGTGGACACCCTGACCGACGGTCCGACCTACCAGCTGACGTTCTTCAAGGACGGCGACAAGTACAAGGGTCCGTTCGCGGACACCGACGCCGAGCTGAAGAAGCTGCCCGACTACGACGCCAGCGCCGGCTGGTACGGCGGCGAGGACTACGACGGCGTCGAGGCCGACGGCAACAAGGTGATCATCCACCTCGCCCAGCCGTTCCCCGAGCTCGACTACTACGCCTCGTTCCCGGTCTTCTCGCCGATCCCGAAGGCCAAGGACAAGGACCCGCTGGCCTACGAGAGCCACCCGATGGCGACCGGCCCCTACAAGTTCGAGTCCTACAAGCCGGGTGTCTCGCTGAAGCTGGTCAAGAACGAGCACTGGGATCCCGACACCGACCCGGGCCGCATCCAGGCCGCGGACGCTTTCGACTTCCGGTTCGCTCAGGACACCGCGAAGCTCGAGAACCAGATCCTCGGCGACAAGGGCGCGGCGCAGACGATGATGACGTACGACGACGTCACGCCTCCGACCTACAAGTCGATCAAGGAGAGCGCTCCGGACAACCTCATCGAGGGCACCTCGCCGTGCACCTACATGTACCGTCCGGACCAGACCAAGATCAAGGACAAGAAGATCCGCGAGGCCATCAGCTGGGCCTACCCCTACCAGGCCGCCTGGAAGGCGTCCGGCGAGATCGTCGGCGTCACCATCCAGCCCGGCACCTCGCTCCTGCCCCCGGGCACCGCGGGCCGTGTCGAGTACCAGTACCCGAAGGGTCAGGACGGCCAGACCACCGACCCTGAGAAGGCCAAGGCACTCCTGGAGGAGGCCGGTGCTGTCGGCTTCGAACTGAAGTGGCATTACCAGCGTGACGACGAGAACTCCGTCGCCAAGAAGGACCAGATGGTCAAGGGCTTCGAGGCTGCCGGCTTCAAGGCGACCCCGGTGGCCTCGACCGACGAGACCTACCGCGACGACGAGAGCAACCTGGACGCCCCGGTCAACCTCCGCTACGGCGGCTGGTGCTCCGACTGGCCCTCGGGCGGCTCGTGGTTCCCGGCGCAGTGGATCGGCTCCAACGCCAACAAGCCGGGTATGCCGAACCCGACCAACTTCAAGGAGGATGACGCCGACGCGAAGCAGGCCGAGATCCTGAAGATGGACGCCGACGAGGTGCCCGCGGCCTGGGGTGAGTTCGACAAGTGGATGCAGGAGACCTACATGGTCGAGATCAACGCCGGCTACGACGCGAACGCCTTCATCAAGGGCTCGCAGGTCGGCGGGGTCGTCAACGACCCGGTCAAGGGCATGCCGAGCTTCTCCATCATGTACCTCAAGTGAGGTGAGCCGGCCGGCGTGGGCGATCCCCACGCCGGCCGGAACCCCGAATTCGGAAAACACCGGGCCAGCGCCCGCGCACGAACTTCTAGGAAGCGAGACCTCCGTCCCATGTTCGGTTTTGTCGTACGCCGGCTGATCTCGGCACTTCTCGTGCTGTTCGTCATCTCGGTGGCGGTGGTCGCGCTCTTCACCTACGGCCCGAGCGACCCGGCGGACGCGATGTGCCCCGAGCCGAAGTGCACCGCCGAGCGCCAGGACGCGATCCGGGAGGCGCTCAACCTGGAGGCGCCGATCTACGTCCAGTACGGCGAATACATGTCCGGCATCGTCAACGGCCGCGAGATCGCGTTCGGCTCCGAGTCGTACGACTGCGACGCCCCGTGCTTCGGGGTCAGCTTCATCTACCGGGTCAACGTCTGGGACGACATCAAGGACCGGATCGGGCCGACGGTGTCGGTCGCGGTCGGCGCCGGCGTCACCATCCTGCTCATCGGGGTGCCGATCGGGATGTTCGCGGCCAGACGCAGGGGCAGTTCGGCGGACAAGGCGGTCATCGGTGCGACTCTGGTGATCGAGTCGATCCCGTACTACCTGTTCGTGCTGCTGGCCTTCCTCTACCTCGCCGTCGGAGCCGGGATCTTCCCGCAGGACGGCTACCAGCCGCTGACCGATTCGCCCTTGAAGTGGGCATGGGCGCTGTTGCTGCCCTGGCTCGCTCTCGGGTTGGTGAACTCGTCCAAGTACGCCCGCTTCACCCGTGGCTCGATGATCGAGGCGTTCAACGAGGACTACGTCCGCACCGCGAGGTCCAAGGGCCTGCCGGAGCGGACGATCGTCAACAAGCACGCGCTGCGCGCCGCGGTCGTCCCGATCGTGACCATATTCGGCCTCGACTTCGGTGCCCTGCTGACCGGCACGATCTTCACCGAGAAGATCTTCGGCATCAACGGCCTGGGTCTTCGCGCCCTCGACGCCGTCGGGCAGAGCGACCTGCCCGTCATCGAGGCGACCACCCTGATCTCCGCCGTGATCATCGTGATCACCAACCTCGTGGTCGACCTGTTCTACAGCGTCCTCGATCCCCGCGTACGCCTCTCCTGAGTCCTGTCGGTGCCGCCCACTAGGGTTGGCGTGTGGATGGGTTGTTCGAGATGGGCGCCGCCAGTGCCTCGCGCGGCGGTTCGCTGAGCCACAGCGACCATGCGGCTGCGCCGCTGGCGGTGCGGATGCGGCCGCGTACGCTCGAGGAGCTGGTGGGGCAGAGCTCGCTGCGCGCTCCCGGGTCGCCGCTGCACCAGGTCGTCGAGGGCGGGCAGTCGCTCTCGCTGCTGCTGTGGGGACCGCCGGGGACCGGGAAGACGACGATCGCCTCGATCGTGAGCCGCTCCACCGACCGGCGCTTCGTCGAGATCTCTGCGGTCTCGGCCGGGGTCAAGGAGGTCCGGGCGGCGATCGACGCCGCGCGCGCCGAGCTGGTCGCGACCGGCAAGGAGACCGTGCTCTTCGTCGACGAGGTCCACCGGTTCAGCAAGGCGCAGCAGGACGCGCTGCTGCCGGGCGTGGAGAACCGCTGGGTCACGCTCGTCGCCGCCACCACGGAGAACCCCTTCTTCTCGGTGATCTCCCCGCTGCTGTCCCGCTCGCTGCTGCTGCGGCTCGAGTCGCTTACCGACGACGACATCCGCGGCGTACTCCTGCGGGCTCTGGAGGACGAGCGCGGGCTCGGTGGCTCGGTGACCATCTCCGACGAGGCGCTCGACCATCTGGTACGCCTCGCCGGCGGTGACGCGCGCCGGTCGCTGACCTATCTGGAGGCCGCCGCGGGAGCGGCGTCCGAGGGGGAGATCACCCTCGAGGCCGCCGAGCGGGCGGTCGACCAGGCGGCGGTGCGCTACGACCGCCAGGGCGACCAGCACTACGACGTGGTCAGCGCCTTCATCAAGTCGGTGCGCGGGTCGGACGCCGACGCCGCGCTGCACTACCTGGCACGGATGATCGAGGCGGGGGAGGACCCGCGGTTCATCGCCCGCCGGCTGATGATCCTAGCCTCCGAGGACATCGGCCTGGCCGACTCGACGGCGCTGCAGACCGCTGTCGCCGCGGCGCAGACGGTGCAGCTGATCGGTATGCCCGAGGCCCAGCTGACGCTGGCGCACGCGACGATCGCGCTCGCGGTGGCGCCGAAGTCCAACGCGGTCACCAACGCCATCTTCGCGGCGCGCGCCGACGTCGCGGCCGGGAAGATCGGCAACGTCCCGCCGCACCTGCGCGATGCCCACTACGAGGGCGCCAAGAAGATCGGGCACGGCGAGGCGTACAAGTACGCCCACGACGAGCCGTTCGGCATCGCGACGCAGCAGTACGCGCCGGAGGCGGTGGCCGACGCGGAGTACTACCGCCCGACGACCCACGGAGCCGAAGCCGGGGTGAAGGAACGGTGGGAGCGTGTCCGGAAAATCGTGCGCGGACAGGATGGATAAGGTAGGCCCACCATGACGAACTCGAGCATGCCCGGGTGGGCGCTGGTGGCGACCCTGATCGCGGTGGGGGTTCTGGTCCTCATCTCGCTGATGGTCGTGCTGCTCGCGCTCGGCGCGCGCCGCCGCGCGCGGCGCCGGCTCGAGGAGGCCGAGGCCAGCGAGGCCGAGCTGCGCGAGCGGCTCGAGGCGCTGGAGAAGCGGCTGGCCCAGCCCGAGGTCAGGCGGCGGCGCCGGGACGAGAAGGAATACGTCATCACCTCCCTGGGAGAGGACGGCGAGCCTGCCGAGGTGGAGCAGGTGGTGCAGCGTACGTTGACCGCACCGGCCTTCGCGGACGCCGTCTTCCGGGAGACGATGGTGCACAGCGCCGCGCTGGTCCACGGGGTGCGCCGGGCGCTCTCGCCGGAGGTGCGGTTCAAGATCCGCTACGAGATGCACCGCGAGGTCAAGCGGGCTCGCAAGGACCGGAAGAGCGAGATGCGCGAGGCGCTGCGGGAATACCGGGCGCGCCAGCGCGCGGCAGTTGACGAGGACGTACGTATGGAGGACTCCCGATGAGGGGCGCGATCTGGTTCGTGGTCGGTGCGGGCGCGGGCGTGTACGCGATGGTCAAGGGGCGGCGTGCCGCCGAGGCGTTCACCGCCGACGGGCTGCGCGACCGGGCCCAGGCGCTCGGGGTCGGCGCGCGGATCTTCCGCGAGGAGCTGGCCACCGGGAAGGCCGAGAAGGAGCTCGAGCTCCGCGAGTGGATCGAGGCCCGCACCGCGGGACCGAAACAGATTGGCGCCGCGGGTGCCGAGCAGCAGAGACTTGGACTGAACGGGCCAACCGAGGACCCGAGGAAGAACACGGAAGGTAGTACCCCCTGATGGAGTGGTTGAGCACGGCGGAGATCCGCGGCCGTTTCACGGCGCATTTCGCCGAGAACACGAGTGTCGGCGAGCACACGGTGGTGCCGTCGGCATCGCTCCTGCTCGACGACCCCAACCTGCTCTTCGTCAACGCAGGCATGGTGCCTTTCAAGCCCTACTTCCTCGGTCAGGCCACCCCGCCCTACGACCGGGCGACGTCGGTGCAGAAGTGCATCCGCACGCCCGACATCGAGGAGGTCGGCAAGACCACCCGCCACGGCACGTTCTTCGAGATGTGCGGCAACTTCTCCTTCGGTGACTACTTCAAGGAGGGCGCGATCACGCTCGCCTGGGAGCTGGTCACCAAGTCGGTCGCCGACGGTGGCTTCGGCTTCGACGAGTCGGTCCTCTACCCGTCCGTGCTCAACGGCGACGACGAGGCGGTCGCGCTCTGGAAGAAGATCACCGGCCTGCCCGACGACCGTATCGTCCGGCTGCCCCCGAGCGAGAACTACTGGTCCATGGGCGTGCCCGGCCCGGGCGGTCCGTGCTCGGAGATCCTGATCGACCGCGGTCCCGAGTTCGGCGCCGACCGCGACTGGGACGCGGGTGACCGCTACCTGGAGTTCTGGAACCTCGTCTTCATGCAGGACAACGTCGTCGCGGCGCGGTCCAAGTACGACGTCGACATCGACGGCCCGCTCGCGCAGACCGGCATCGACACCGGCCTCGGTCTCGAGCGCGTCGCCTATCTCATGCAGGGCAAGTCCAACATGTATGAGACCGACGTCGTCTTCCCGGTCATCGAGAAGGCGATGGAGCTGACCGGCAAGAAGTACGGCGCCGCCTACGAGGACGACGTCCGCTTCCGTGTCGTCGCCGACCACGTGCGCTCCTCGCTGATGCTCATCGGCGACGGCGTCACCCCCGGCAACGAGGGCCGCGGCTACGTGCTGCGCCGGCTGATGCGCCGCGCGATCCGCAACATGCGGCTGCTCGGCTACGAGGACCCGGCGATGCCCGAGCTGCTGCCGATCTCCCGCGACAAGATGGGGGAGACCTACACCGACCTGCACACCGAGTGGGACCGGATCAAGCGCGTCGCCGACGCCGAGGAGGAGGCCTTCCGCAAGACCCTCGCCGCCGGCACCCAGATCTTCGACCTGGCCGCGACCGAGGTGAAGGCGAGCGGATCCACGACGTTCACCGGTGACAAGGCGTTCCAGCTCCACGACACGTACGGGTTCCCGATCGACCTGACCCTCGAGATGGCCGCCGAGGCGGGCCTCGAGGTCGACGAGGCGGGCTTCCGCGGTCTGATGACCGAGCAGCGCGAGCGGGCCAAGGCCGACGCGCGCGCCAAGAAGGGACAGCACGCCGACCTGACGGTCTACCGCGGCATCCTGGACAGCAACGGCCCGACGGACTGGCAGGCCTACACGACGCTCGACACCGAGTCGAAGCCGGTGGCGCTCCTGCGTGAGGGCAAGCCGGTCGACGTGCTCGGTCCCGACGAGATCGGCGAGATCGTCCTCGACCGCACCCCGTTCTACGCCGAGTCCGGTGGTCAGTCCGCCGACGCGGGAATCATCGAGTTCGACGGTGGCCGGCTCGAGGTCGTCGACGTGCAGCGCCCGGTCAAGGGCCTCGTGGTCCACCAGGTCCGCGTCGTCGACGGCGAGTTCCACGGCGGCGAGTCGCTCGTGCACGCGAAGGTCGACCCCGAGTGGCGCCTCGGCGCCCGCCAGGCCCACTCCGGCACCCACGTGGTGCACGCGGCGCTGCGCGAGGTGCTCGGCCCGACCGCGCTGCAGTCCGGGTCGTTCAACCGCCCCGGCTACCTGCGTCTCGACTACGGCTGGACCAAGGGTCTGACCCCCGAGCAGATGCGCGAGATCGAGGAGGTCTCCAACAACGCGCTGCGGGCCGACCTGCCGGTCTCCTGGGACTACATGACCCTCCCGCAGGCCAAGGAGTGGGGCGCGATCGCGCTCTTCGGCGAGACCTATGACGACTCCAAGGTGCGCGTCGTCGAGATCGGCGGCCCCTGGTCGCGCGAGCTGTGCGGTGGCACCCACGTGGACCACTCCGCCCAGATCGGCACCATCGTGGTCACCTCGGAGGCCTCGGTCGGGTCCGGCAACCGCCGCATCGAGGCCTACACCGGCGTCGAGGGCTTCAACTACCTCGCCCGCGAGCGCGACGTGGTCTCCGAGCTCAACCTGCTCCTCAAGACGAAGTCCGACGACGTCGTCGGCCGGGTCTCCGACCTGATGGAGCGGCTCAAGGCTGCCGAGAAGGAGATCGCCCGGGCGCGTACGGCTCAGCTGCTCGCCTCCGGTGGCTCGATCGCGGCGTCCGCGATCGACGTCAACGGCGTCCGGGTCGTCGCCCAGCGGGTCCCGGGTGTGGGCGGCGGCGACGCGCGTACGCTCGCCCAAGACGTACGCTCCCGGCTCGGCGACGCGCCCGCGGCCGTCGTGCTCCTCGGTGACGCGGACGACAAGGTCGCGGTGGTGGCCGCGGTCAACCCGGCCGGTATCGCTGCCGGGGTGAAGGCGGGCGACCTGATCAAGGAGCTCGCGCCGGTCGTCGGCGGACGTGGTGGCGGCAAGCCCGACTTCGCCCAGGGTGGTGGCACCGAGGTCGGCAAGATCGACGAGGCCGTCACCAAGGTCGCCTCGCTGGTGACCGATGCAGTGACTGGAGCCTGATGCGGCACGGCGTACGCCTCGGTCTGGATCCTGGCGACGCCCGGATCGGCGTCGCCAGGAGTGACCCCACGGGGTTCCTGGCGACGCCGCTCGAGACGGTCAAGAAGGGCCGTGGCGACTTGGCGCGGCTGAAGGAGATCGTCGCCGAGATCGCCGAGGAGTCGACGATGCTCGAGGTGGTCGTCGGGCTGCCCCGGTCCCTCAAGGGAGGGGAGAATCCGGCGACTGCTAAGGTCCGGGACTTCGCCGCGTCCTTGGCGCGGCGGGTGGCCCCGGTCCCGGTGCGTCTCGTAGACGAGCGACTTACTACTGTTTCTGCGGAGGCTATGCTGCGAGACCGAGGTCGCAAGGGGCAGGACCGTCGAGCAGTAGTGGACATGGCCGCGGCGGTTGTGATCCTGCAACACGCATTGGACAGTGAGCGCGCTTCGGGGGTCGCGCCTGGAGAGATCGTTGAGGTCGGTCATTGAGTGAGCGCAACTACCCTCAGGACCCGCGCGACCCGCGTCGCCCTGGTCCGGGGTCATACGGTCGCGATCCGCGCGGTGGCTACCCGCCAAGGCAGCAGCCTCCGCAGGATCCTCGAGACCCGCGCCGGATGCCGCCGCAGATGCCCGGCGGCCAGATGCCTCCGCAGCAGCAGGGACACCCCGGTCGACGCCCCGCACCTCGACCGATGCCGGGAGCCGGCGCACCCCCGCCGGGCTACGGTCGCCAGGAGCCCCCGCGGGGTCCCGACGGCTACGGTGGGCCGACCTACCAGCAGCACCCCGGCTTCTTCGACGCCGGCCCCTCGGAGCACGACGACTACTTCGACGAGGAGCCGCCCACGCGCAAACGCCGCTTCGGCGGCTGCCTGGCAGTGCTCGTCGCCCTGGCGGTCGTTCTCGGCGGCTTCTACGTCGCCGGTGACCGCGCGATCGACTACGTGAAGGACCAGCTGGCACCGCCCGCCGACTATCCCGGCCCGGGCACCGACCCGGTCTCGTTCGAGGTGCACCAGGGCGACTCGGTCGCCGCCGTCGGTCGCAACCTCAAGGAGGCCGGCGTCGTCGAGTCGGTCGACGCGTTCATCGACGCGGCCAACGAGAAGGGCCTGAGCGTCCAGGTCGGCTTCTACCCGTTGAAGAAGAAGATGGCGTCCAAGGACGTCGTCGAGATCCTCGCCAACCCTGAGAACATCGACACGATCAACGTCACCATCACCGAAGGCTCGCGTGCCAAGGCGATCTACAAGGTGCTCGCGGAGAAGACCAAGAAGAAGCCCGCCGAGTTCAAGAAGGCCGCCGAGGACACCGAGGCGATCGGGCTGCCCGACTACGCCAAGGGCAACGTCGAGGGCTACCTGTTCCCGGCGACGTACGCCTTCCCGCCCGACGCCACGCCTACCGAGATGCTGGCGATGATGGTCGATCGGTGGGAGCAGGCGCTCGGCGACAACGACATCGAGGCGCGCGCCAAGCAGCTGAAGTGCGGCGACGGCAAGGCGTGCACGCCCGAGCAGATCATGACCGTGGCCTCGCTCGTCGAGGCCGAGGGCCGTGGCGATGACATGGCCAAGATCGCCCGGGTGATCTACAACCGCGTGGAGAACCCCGGCACGGCCGGCCAGGCGGGTTTCCTGCAGATCGACGCCACGGTCAACTACGCCCTCGGAAAGTCCGGGAGCACTGAGCTCGGGGGTGTCGACGTGCAGACCGTCGACTCGCCCTACAACACCTACACCAACAAGGGCCTGCCGCCGGGGCCGATCGGTGCGCCGGGTGACCACGCGATCCAGGCTGCGCTCAACCCTGCGGAAGGTGACTGGTATTACTACGTGACGGTCAACCTGAAGACCGGTGAGACGAAGTTCGCCAAGAACTACGACCAGTTCCTGAAGTTCAAGGCCGAGTACAAGAACTACTGCGAAACCGAGTCGAAGAGCTGTTGAGGAGGAGGCCTGAGTGAAATGTGCCGTCCTGGGTGACCCGATCGGTCACTCGCTCTCCCCGGCCCTCCACCAGGCTGCGTACGCCGAGCTGGAGATGTCCGACTGGTCCTACACCTCCACCCGGGTGCAGGCCGGTGGCCTGGTGGCCTACGTCGACAGCCTCGGCGGCGACTGGCCGCCGAGCCGGTGGCGGGGGCTGTCGGTGACGATGCCGCTCAAGCGGGAGGCGTTCGAGCTGGCGCGGTCGGTCTCTCCCCGGGCGCGGCTCGTGGGAGCGGTCAACACCCTGGTGCGCTCGTCGCACGGCTGGGTGGGGGACAACACCGACCTGCCGGGCGCGGTCGCGGCGATCCGGGAGCGGGCCGGCGACGATGTCTCCTGCTCCCATGGTGCGATCCTCGGCGCCGGCGCCACGGCTGCTTCGACGGGGCTGGCGCTCGCCGAGCTGGGTGCCTCCCGGATCACCCTGCTGGCCCGCAACCCGGGTGCGGCGGGGGAGACGATCGAGATGATCTCGCGTCACCGCAGCAAGCCGGTCGTGTCCGTGCTCCCGCTCGACTCGGTGGTCGACGGAGTGGATGCGGTGGTCTCCACCGTCCCGGCGAAGGCCCAGACTCCTGAGCTCGTCGACCGCTGGGCGTCGACGCCGGTCGTCTTCGACGTCGTCTACGACCCGTGGCCCTCGCCGCTGCTCTCGGTCGCGCCCGGCGTGACCGTCAGCGGCCTGGACCTGCTCGTGCACCAGGCGGTGCTGCAGTTCGAGCTCTTCACCAGCCGTCCCGCCCCGCTCGAGGCGATGCGGGCCGCGGGGGAGAAGGCCCTGGGCATCACGGAGCCCTCACCGGCATGAGCCCCGGGGCGGTCGTGCTGGTGAGTGCGGCCGTCGCCGGCGTGCTCGCCCTCGGCATGCCGGCAGTGCTCCGTCGTCTCCCCGAGCCCGCCGACGACCCGCCCGCGGTTCCGTACCCCACTCTCGCCGCCTGGCGGCCGCTGCTGCCGCTCGCGGTGGCTGTCTCGGCTGCGCTCGCCGGGCTGCTGGCCTGGCGGGTGGAGCCCTCCCGCCTGATGGTGGCCGTGGTGCCGCTCGCGCCGTTGCTCGTGATGCTCGCCTACGTCGACTGGCGGGTGCAGCGGCTGCCGAAGCTGCCGATCCTGGCGGCGACCGGGGTCGGGCTCGCGCTGCTCGGCGCCGAGTGGCTCTGGACCCGCGGGACCGAGGTCGCCCTCGGTGCGCTCGCCGGCCTGGTGATCGCCCGCTCGGCGTTCTGGCTGCTGTGGCGGATCCTGCCGCACGCGATGGGCTTCGGCGACGTACGGCTCGCCGCGCTCGTCGGCCTCGTCCTCGGCCGCCTCGGCTGGGATCACCTGGCGGTCGGGCTGTGGGCCGGGCTGGCGATCTTCGGTGTCTGGGGCATCGGGCGTGCGGTCGCGCAGCGCTCGCGCACGGCGATGCGCGAGCCCCTGGCGTACGGGCCGTTCATGATCTGGGGCATGCTCGTCGGGGTGCTCGGCGTCTCGCTGTGAGCCCGGGTGCACGGGGTTGCGTGGGGAGGATGAAAGACTGCTCCCATGTTGCGTTGGCTCACTGCGGGCGAGTCCCACGGTCCGTCCCTGACGGCCGTGATGGAGGGTCTGCCCGCCCACGTCCGGATCACCTCTGACGACATCGCTGATGCCCTGGCTCGGCGCCGGCTCGGCTATGGCCGCGGTGCTCGGATGAAGTTCGAGAAGGACCAGGTGCGGATCACCGGTGGCGTACGCCACGGGGAGACCCAGGGCGGTCCGGTCGCGATCGAGGTCGGCAACACCGAGTGGCCCAAGTGGGAGACCGTGATGTCCGCCGACCCGGTCGACGCCGAGGTGCTCGCCGGGCAGGCCCGGAACGCCCCGTTGACCCGGCCGCGGCCCGGTCACGCAGACCTGGTCGGGATGCAGAAGTACGACTTCGACGACGCCCGTCCGATCCTGGAGCGTGCCTCGGCCCGCGAGACCGCGGCCCGGGTCGCGCTCGGCGCGGTCGCCTCGGCCTTCCTCGAGCAGGCGCTCGGCGTACGTCTGGTGTCCCACGTCCTCGAGATCGGCGGCGTCCGTACGCCCAGCCACCAGGTCCCCTCGCCCGAGGACGTTGCGCGCCTGGACGAGGACCCGGTGCGGGTGCTCGACCCCGACGGCTCCAAGCAGATGGTCGCCCGCATCGACGAGGCCCACAAGGACGGTGACACCCTCGGCGGCGTCGTCGAGGTCGCCGTCCACGGCCTGCCGCCGGGC
Organism: Nocardioides turkmenicus; assembly: GCF_011045035.1. Lineage (GTDB taxonomy): Bacteria > Actinomycetota > Actinomycetes > Propionibacteriales > Nocardioidaceae > Nocardioides > Nocardioides turkmenicus. The sequence goes on along the minus strand of NZ_JAALAA010000010.1, from coordinate 138,741 downwards.
CTCGGGTCCCACGTCCACTGGGACCGTCGCCTCGACGCGCGCCTGGCCGGCGCGCTGATGGGCATCCAGGCGATCAAGGGGGTCGAGGTCGGCGACGGCTTCGAGCTCGCCGCGACGCCCGGGTCCAAGGCCCACGACGAGATCGTCCCGTCCGCCGACGGGATCCGCCGCGCCTCCGGGCGCTCCGGCGGCACCGAGGGCGGCATGTCGACCGGTGAGGTGCTGCGGGTCCGCGCCGCGATGAAGCCGATCGCGACCGTGCCGCGGGCGCTGCGTACCGTCGACGTCGCGACCGGTGAGTCCGCGGTGGCGCACCACCAGCGCTCCGACGTCTGTGCTGTGCCTGCTGCGGGTGTCGTCGCCGAGGCGATGGTCGCGCTCGTGCTGGCCGAGGCGGCGCTGGAGAAGTTCGGCGGCGACTCCGTCGCCGAGACGGCACGCAACGCCAAGTCTTACCTCGAGAACCTGAGGTACTCCTGATGCCGGCAGTCGTGCTCGTCGGCCCGATGGGCGCCGGGAAGTCGACGGTCGGGGCGCTGCTCGCGTCCCGGCTCGGGGTCACGCTGCGCGACACCGACCAGGACATCGCGGCGGCCGCCGGCAAGAGCGTGCAGGACATCTTCGTCGACGAGGGGGAAGAGCACTTCCGTCGCGTCGAGGAGGAGGCGGTCGCCGCGGCGCTGGCCGAGCACGACGGCGTCGTCTCGCTCGGTGGCGGCGCTGTTCTCGCAGACCAGACCCGGATCCTGCTCAAGGAGCACACGGTCGTCTACCTGCGGGTCGGCGTCGCCGACGCGGTCAAGCGGGTCGGTCTCGGTTCGGGCCGTCCGCTGCTCCTCGGCAACGTACGCGGCCGGATCAAGGCTCTGCTCGAGGAGCGCGCGCCGATCTATGAGTCGGTGGCGACCTTCGTCGTGGACACGGACAACCGGTCGGCCGAGGACGTGGCCGACGAGCTGGTCGAGAAGGTGCGGGCATGAGCGACACAGTCATCCGGGTCGAGAGCGCCGCGGCGTACGACGTCATCATCGGCAGCGGCCTCGCCGACCGGCTCCAGGGACTCCTGGGCGAGAGCGTCCAGCGGGTGGCGTTCCTGTACGCCGCCGAGCTCGCCGAGTACGCCGAGCCCGTGCTCGAGGAGCTGCTGAAGCACTACGACGTGCTCGGCCTCGGCCTGCCCAGCGGCGAGGACCAGAAGACGGTCGCGGTCGCCAACGACTGCTGGGAGGCGCTGGGGGAGAAGGGCTTCACCCGCTCCGACGCCGTCGTCACCTTCGGCGGCGGCGCGACCACCGACCTCGGCGGCTGGGTCGCGGCCGGATGGCTGCGGGGCGTACGCGTCGTGCACATGCCCACGACCGTGCTGGCCATGGTCGACGCCGCGGTCGGCGGCAAGACCGGTGTCAACACCGCTGCTGGGAAGAACCTCGTCGGCGCGTTCCACGAGCCCGCCGGCGTGCTCTGCGACCTCGCCCTGCTGAAGACCCTGCCCCGGGAGGACCTGGTCGCCGGGCTCGGCGAGGTCGTCAAGTGCGGCTTCATCGCCGACCCGGAGATCCTGCGGCTGGTCGAGGAGAGCGACGAGATCACCGCCGACTCGCCCGTTCTCGCCGAGCTCGTCGAGCGCGCGATCCGGGTCAAGGCCGAGGTCGTCGCCGCAGACCTGAAGGAGACCGGCGGCGCCGACGGCCACCCCGGCCGCGAGACCCTCAACTACGGCCACACCCTCGCCCACGCGCTCGAGAAGCACTCCGGCTTCTCGATCCGCCACGGTGACGCGGTCGCCGTAGGCTGCGTCTACGCCGCCGAGCTCGCCCGCATCGCCGGGGTCCTCTCCGACGACGTCGCCGCCCGGCACGCGCCGGCCTTCGCGAAGGTCGGTCTCCCGACCACCGTCAAGGAGCTCGGTGTCGAGGCCGGCTTCGACGACCTGATCGGTGCCATGCGGGTCGACAAGAAGACCCGCGGCTCCGTCCTCCGCTTCCTCGTCCTCCACGACCTCGCCGTCCCGCGCATCCTCACCGGGCCGACCGAGGAGCAGCTGCGCGAGGCGTACGCAGTCGTCGGAGGCTAGCCAGAGCTCGACCAGCAGGAGCCGCGGCTCGCGAGGCGACGGCGCCGACTATGACAGAGGGTCCGACCTTGTGAAACGTTCACAAGGTCGGACCCTCTGTCATACGACCCCGTTGGCGAACCTACGAATCGGGCGGATCGGATGGACCGACACGCATCGACGATCGATGCCCCCTAGGGTTCGGGTATGACCCCGCAGCCCACTGCCACGACTGGAGTTCGTACGGGGATCCCGGTGCCCGTCATCCTCGCCGTCGTCACTGTCTTCATCACCTCGGGGCTCGGGCTACCGTTCAAGCTGATCCCGGTCTTGTTGCTCGGGGCGGAACCCGGACTCGTCCCCGCCGTCGACGAGGTCAGCGTCGCGACCATCACGGTCGTGGTGATTGCTCGCAGCATCATCGAGGTCGTCGCTGCGGCGTTGCTGCTCCGTCGGTCGGCAGCAGCCCGAGCAGTCCTCACCGCTGCATGCATGGCCAGCTTCGTCGTGACGTTTCTGTCCCTGACTCCCGACATGTACGAGATCGCGGGAGCAGTTCCACCGACCATGATCTCGGTGGCCGTGATCGTGCTGCTCCACCTGCCCGGGGTGAACCGCTGGTTGGCGCCGATGCCGAGGGACGCTCACGAGCCGCGCCGCCCTCTGCAGGCCACGCTCGGTGCCCTGACAGCGCTGGTCTGGTCGCTTCCGCTCCTGGTTGTCGCGATCTTCTTCGTCGCCAGGGTGGATTGGTCCTACAGGGCGGCGCAGCCGTGGTTCGAATCGCTCTTTCCGTTTCTCATCGGCGGCGACATCGCGCTACTCCTTGGCCTCGAGATGGTCGCGCTCTCCTTGCCGGCATTCGTAGCCGCGCTGGCGTGCTTCCGGCGGGTACGGTTCGCGCCTGCTCTGATAGTGCTGTCCGCGGCCGTCGCGATCGGTTACCTGCGCCACGCTGTAGGGACCGTGGCCCCGTCAGACCCGTTCGTTGCGACGATCCTCGGGGTGGTGGCGCTCGCCGCGCTGGCGTCGGTCGCCCTGCTCCACTCGAGCTCGGTCCTCGCGTGGTTCTCCATCGGATCGGATGCGCCCGCCGAGGACGTCGTAGCAGCCTCCTGACGCGAGCGCGGATGGATGCGGGGTTCGACTCACTTCCCCGACCAGCGGGCGATGTCCTCGTCGGTGATCTCGACGGGACCCTCGACCCGCTGGGTGGCGCGGATGTGGTTGCCGAAGGGGTCGCGGAAGGCGCAGTCGATGCCGTAGGGCTGCTGGGTGGGCCTGTCGGTGAACTCGACGCCCTTGGCGGAGAGCTCCTCGTAGAGCTTCTGGCAGTCGTCGGTGTTGAAGATGACCGCGGCGCCCATCGCACCCTTGGTCACCAGGTCGCGCAGCTGGGCGGCGGTCTCGGCGCTGTGGGCGGGGGAGCCTCCGGGCACCTCGAGCAGCAGCTGGTGGTCGGGGTCGCCGGGAAGGTGGACGGTGAGCCAGCGCATGAAGCCCATGTCGACGTCGCTGCCGACCTCGAGGCCGAGCTTGCCGACGTAGAAGTCGAGGGCCTCGTCCTGGTCGAGGACGTAGATTCCGGTGATGTTGATGTTGGTCAGCATGCGACCAGTCTGCGGCGCCTTCGGCACCGAGCGCTTCTCCGAAACTGCTCAGCTCGCCGGCCGCATCCAGGCGCGGGCCACGCACCCAGGCACCGCGGGACTGTCGGCCCGGGCGCGGTAGCCGCTGGGGGAGGTGCCGACGATGTCGCGGAACGTACGGCTGAAGGTGCCGAGGCTGGTGAAGCCGACCGTGAGCGCGACCTCGGTGACTGGCATCGAGGTGTCTCGCAGCAGTGCCATGGACCGCTCGATCCGGCGGCGCTGCAGATAGCGGTGGGGCGTCTCGCCGAAGACCGCCTTGAACCTGCGTGTGAAGTGCGCGGAAGACACATGGGCGACCCGCGCGATCGCCGGCACATCGAGGTGCTCGGCGTAGTGCCGGTCCATCGCGTCGCGCGCCCGCAGCAGGCGGCGGTTCTCGTCCTCGCGCGGTGTCACATGCCCGAGCGTATGCCGAGTCGGCTCGTCATGACGAGCCGACTCGGCAGGGTTCTAGCAGGTCACAGACCCATGTCCTTGGCGATGATGAGCTTCATGACCTCGGAGGTTCCGCCGTAGATGCGGTTGACGCGGTTGTCGGCGTAGAGGCGGGCGATGGGGTACTCGTTCATGTAGCCGTAGCCGCCGTGGAGCTGGAGACAGCGGTCGACGACACGGTGGGCGACCTCGGTGCAGAACAGCTTCGCCGAGGCGGCCTCTGCGGCGGTGAGGGTGCCGGCGTCCTCGGCCTCGATGGCGCGGTCGACCACGGCCTCGGCGGCGTCGACCTCGGCCTTGCACGCGGCCAGCTCGAACTTCGTGTTCTGGAAGGACGCGACGGTGGTGCCGAAGACCTTCCGCTCCTGGACGTACTTCTTGGCGAACTCGACGGCGGCCGCGGCCTGGGCGTAGGCGCCGACGGCGATGCCGAGACGCTCGACCGGGAGGTTCTGGCCGAGGTAGGAGAAGCCCTTGCCGACCTCGCCGAGCACGTCCTCGACCGGGACCTGCACGTCGGTGAAGGACAGCTCGGCGGTGTCGGAGACCTTGAGGCCGAGCTTGTCGAGCTTGCGGCCGACCTCGTAGCCCGGCAGCTTGGTGTCGACGGCGAGGAGCGTGATGCCGCCGCGACGGTCCTCGGGGGTGGCCGGCGCGGTGCGGGCGCAGACGATCACCCGGTCGGCGTTGACGCCACCGGTGATGAAGGTCTTGGCGCCGTTGAGGATGTAGTGCTTGCCGTCCTCGGTGAGCTTGGCGTTGGTGGTCATGCCGGCCAGGTCCGAGCCGGTGCCGGGCTCGGTCATCGCGATCGCCCACATCTCCGCACCGGAGACGAAGCCGGGCATCCAGCGCTCCATCTGCTCCTTGGTGGCGAGCTTGAGGAGGTAGGGCAGGCACAGGCCGACGTGGGTGCTCGAGCCGCCGAAGGAGACGCCGGCGCGGGCGAGCTCCTCGGTCATGACGGCGGAGTACTTGAACGACTCGATCCCGGCGCCGCCGTACTCCTCGGGCACCTGGATGCCCCACACGCCGAGCTCGCCGAGCTTGAGGTAGAAGTCGTGGGGGACGATCCCGGCCTCGTACCACTCGTCGTAGACGGGGACGACCTCCTTCTCGATGAACGAGCGGATGGTCTCGCGGAAGGACTGGTGGTCCTCGGTGTAGATGGTGCGGCGCATCAATCGTGCTTTCTTCTCGGGGTCGAAACGGAAGTCGGGCGGAGCCTCAGGGGCGGGCGCCGACGACGCGGAGCGCGAGGTCGGCGTAGAAGTCGGCGAGAGACTCCGGGGTCCAGGAGCCGTCGTCGCGGTACCACCGGGCCAGGTCGATGCCCAGCGAGAGCAGGGCGGTGGCCGCCTTGGCGGGGTCGGGGGTGTCGAAGTCGCCGCTGCGTACGCCTTCCTCGACGACCTCACGCATGACGGTGTCGATGGCGCGGCGCATGCCCGCGATCTCGCGGAAGTGCTCCTCGGTCAGCGCTGCGAGCTCGTAGTTGATGACCCGGGCCGTCGTGTGGGAGCGGGCGTGGAAGAGGACATAGGTGCGTACGGCGGCGGCGACCCGTTCGGCGGGCGCGGCGTCGGTGCGGGTCGCCTCGGTGACGGCCTCGAGGATGATCTCGTGGCCGCGTACCGCGATCGCGTGCAGGAGCTCCTCCTTGGAGCGGTGGTGGACGTAGACCGCTGCCGGGCTCAGCCCCGCCGCGGTGGCGATGTCGCGAGTGCTGGTGCCGTGGAACCCCTTGGCGGAGAATGCCTGGACCGCCGCGTCGAGCAGACGCGCGCGGCTGCGGTCTCCGCGTGCCTGGGTGCTGGTGCGTACGTCGCTCATGCCCCTCAGTCTGGCACAAAGGTAAGTGAGCGCTTAGATTCGGCTCGCGAAAATCGTGCGAGGATGCGGGCGTGAGCAACGCGTTGAAGAAGGTCCTGGTACTCAACGGCCCCAACCTCGGGCGCCTCGGGAAGCGTCAGCCCGAGATCTACGGGCACACCACCCACGACGAGCTCGCCGCGATGTGCATCGACTGGGGCCACGCGCTCGGCTTCGCCGTGGACGTACGTCAGAGCAACCACGAGGGCGACATGGTCGACTGGCTCAACGCCGCCGCCGACAAGGACATCCCGGTCGTGCTCAACGCCGCCGCCTGGACCCACTACTCCTACGCCATCTACGACGCCTGCGCGCAGCTGACCGCTCCGCTGATCGAGGTGCACATCTCCGAGCCGCTCGAGCGGCCCGAGGTGTTCCGGCACACCAGCGTGGTCACCCCCCACGCCACCGCGGTCGTCGCGGGCAAGGGCATCGACGGCTACCACGAGGCGCTCCAGGTCATCGCGTCGAAGCTCGGCACGCCCTGACGGATTGGGTGGGCGTACGTCTCGTTGACTAGGATTCAGCGTGGCCCTGTGGGCCCCCGAACATTGACAACGAGGCCTGCACCGCTGCAGGACGACGAAGACGAAGGCTGACGGACGGTTATGGCGACGACGAACGACCTCAAGAACGGCATGGTGCTCAAGATCGAAGGCCAGCTCTGGCAGGTCACCGAGTTCCAGCACGTGAAGCCCGGCAAGGGCCCGGCGTTCGTCCGCACCAAGCTCCGCAACGTCGAGTCGGGCAAGAACGTCGACAAGACCTTCAACGCCGGCGTCAAGGTCGAGACCGCGACCGTCGACAAGCGCACGATGCAGTACCTCTACAACGACGGCACCTCCTTCGTCTTCATGGACGTGCAGGACTTCGACCAGATCGAGGTCGCCCCGGAGATCGTCGGCGACGCCGCCAACTTCATGCTGGAGAACAGCGAGGCGATCGTGGCCACCAACGAGGGCCGCGTGCTCTTCATCGAGCTGCCGCCGTCGGTCGAGCTGACCATCACCTACACCGAGCCGGGCGTCATGGGCGACTCCGCCACCGGCCGCACCAAGCCGGCGACCCTCGAGACCGGCGCCGAGATCCAGGTGCCGCTCTTCATCGAGCAGGGCGAGAAGATCAAGGTCGACACCCGCGAGGGCGGCTCCTACCTCTCCCGCGTGAAGGGCTGACGTTGGCTGCCCACGTCGCGACCGCACGCTCCAAGGCCCGCAAGCGGGCCCTGGATGTGCTCTTCGCCGCCGAGGCCCGCGGGATCTCCGCCGGCGATCTGCTCGACCAGCAGATCGGCGAGGGCCAGGTGCCCAATAACCCGTTCACGGTCAAGATCGTCAGGGGCGTGGTCGCCGAGGCCGAGCGGATCGACGCCCTGATCTCCGCCTTCGCCAAGGACTGGACGCTGGTCCGGATGCCGGCGGTCGACCGCAACGTGCTCCGCATCGGCGTCTGGGAGATCCTCGACGGCGACGTCGCGGCCGAGGTGGCGATCAGCGAGGCGACGGCGCTGGTGACCGAGCTGTCCACCGACGAGTCCCCCTCCTTCGTCAACGGAGTGCTCGCCGCGGTCGCGAAGGACGTCGCGAAGCGCTGACCAGCAGGTGACGTACGCCTGTCCGGGACGATCCGGGCAGGCGTGACGTCATTTCTGGGTGCGGCGCGACGCGTGTGTTTTCCGGTTATCGACGATTGCTTCGGTCGGGACCGTATGTTTGGACCCGAGGCTGAGATGGAGGCCGCAACCCAGCACCCGTATTCGGAGAGCGCATGACGCAGGAGAACAACCCGTACGACGAGCCGGACTCGCGCACCCGGCCGACTGGAGCACCCTCGCACTGGGTGACACCACCTCCGCCGAGCTCGGCGGGACAGCCGCTCCAGCCCTCACGGCCGGCCCAGCCCTACCCCCAGCCAGACCCGAGTCAGGAGGCGACCCGCATCACCAACCCACAGGTCACCACGACACCCGCGCCGCCCCCTCCGGCGACCGTGGTGACACCGCCGCCCCCGAGCGTCCACGCGCAGGAGGTCCCCAGCGCGACCGACTTCCTCGACCGGCGCGCGGAGTCGGCCGGGTTCGGCCCCGCGACCTGGGGCTGGCGAGGCGCGATCCGCAAGATGTCCGGCGGGCTGATCAGCCCGAAGATGGGCGCCGCCGAGATCGCCTACGAGCAGGACCGGGCGATGATCCAGCGCGACTTCGACGGTCCGCGCACGATCGTCTTCATCAACCCCAAGGGCGGCGCCGCCAAGACCACCGGCGTGCTCGCCGCGGGCTACACCTTCGGCACCGTACGCGGCGGCGGGGTCGTGGCCTGGGACAACAACGAGACCCGGGGCACCCTCGGCATCCGCGGCATGCGCAGCACCCACCGCAACACCACCCGGGAGCTGCTCGACAACCTGGCCGCGTTCAACAACGTCTACCAGTCCCGAATCGGTGACCTGGGTGCCTTCGTACGCTCCCAGGGCGACGCCCACTTCGACGTGCTCGCCTCAGACGAGCGCCCCGACGTCACCGGCCAGATCCACGCCGACGACTTCGGGCAGGTGCACCACCTGCTGGAGCGCTTCTACAAGGTGATCCTGGTCGACACCGGCAACAACATGCGGGCCGAGAACTGGCTCGCCGCCGCCGACACCGCCGACCTGCTGGTGGTGACCTCGACCGTGCGTGAGGACACCGGCTACAGCGGCCTGTGGATGCTCGACGCCCTCCAGGAGTCGGGCTACGCCGACCTCAAGCTGAAGACGATCACGGTGCTCTCCGACCCGTCACCCAAGGTCGACACCAACCTGGCCCGTGATCTCACCGAGGTCTACCAGCAGCGCACCCGCGGGGTCTACCGGGTCCCGTTCGACCCGGTGCTCGTCGCGGGCTCCACGGTGCAGTACTCCCAGCTCTCGGAGGACACCAAGATGTCGTGGCTGAAGGCCTGCGCTGGGATGGCGCACGCGCTCTAGCCGGCATGCCCTAACGTCGGAGTCATGCGCGCAGTCGTCTACTCCGAGAACGGTTCCTCCTCCGTGATGCGTCTGACCGAGCGCCCGGTGCCGAAGCCCGGCCCGGGCGAGGTCCTGGTCAGGCTGGTGCGGGCCGGGGTCAACCCCACCGACTGGAAGGTACGCGCCGGCCTGAGCGCGACCCTCACGACTCCCGAGGCGACTCCGGGCCAGGACGGCGCCGGCGTCATCGAGGAGATCGGCGCGGGGGTCACCACCCACGTCGTCGGCCAGCAGGTCTGGCTCTTCATGGTCCAGCACGGCCAGGCGTGGGGCACCGCGGCGGAGTACGTCACGGTCCCCGCCCACAAGGCCGTCGAGCTGGCACCGGGTGCGTCCTACGACCTCGGGGCCTCGCTCGGCGTCCCGGCGATGACCGCCCACCGGGCGCTGACCTGCGGAAAGGTGGAGCGGGTGGCGCCGGGCTCGTTCGACGGCCTCGCCATCCTGGTCCACGGCGGCGCCGGAGCGGTCGGCAACGCCGCCATCCAGCTGGCCGTGTGGGCGGGCGCGACGGTGATCACCACGGTCAGCTCCCCGGAGAAGGCCGCGCTGGCGAAGGCGGCGGGCGCCCACCACATCGTGAACTACCGCGAGGGCGACCCGGCCGCGGAGATCCGCGAGATCGCGCCGGACGGAGTCGACCAGATCGTCGAGGTCGCGCCGGCGGACAACAACGACCTCGACCGCGCCGTCATCGCCAAGCGCGGCACGATCGCGATCTACGCCAACAACGGCGGCGACGAGCTCACCATGCCGCTGCGGGCGACCTTCTCGCTCAACCTCCGCTACCAGTTCATCCAGCTCTACGGCATCGAGCCGGAGCAGATCCAGGCCGCGGCCGAAGACGTCGCCGCCGCCGTGGCGGCGGGGGCGCTGCGCGTGGGAGCGGAGGCCGGCGTACCTCTGCACCACTACCGGCTCGAGGAGACGGCCGCCGCCCACGACGCGGTCGAGGCGGGCGCGATCGGGAAAGTGCTGATCGACCTGGAGTGAGGATAAGGTTGGCCCGATCCTTTAACGAGCCGTCCCGTGAGGCGGAGAAGGAGACCACAACCTTGTCTGACGCCGTGTCCGAGCCCGCGACCGATGGTCGCGTGGTGCTCGACTCCCGTGACATCTCCCGGGCGCTGACCCGGATCTCCCACGAGATCCTGGAGCGCAACCGCGACGCCGAGGACCTGGTGCTCCTCGGCCTGCACACCCGCGGCGTGCCGCTGGCCAAGCGGATCGCGGCGCGGATCGAGGCGGCCGAGGGCCATCCGGTGGCCCATGGTGCGCTCGACGTGACGATGTACCGCGACGACCTGCGCACCCATCCGACCCGGGCGCCGCACCACACCGAGATCCCGCCGGGCGGCATCGACGGCAAGACCGTGGTGCTGGTCGACGACGTGCTCTTCTCGGGCCGCACGGTCCGCGCCGCGCTCGACGCGCTGGCCGACTACGGCCGCCCCGCCGTCGTACGTCTGGCGGTGCTCGTCGACCGCGGCCACCGGCAGCTGCCGATCCGGGCCGACCACGTCGGGAAGAACCTTCCGACGGCGCGCTCCGAGCGGGTCGGGCTGCGGCTGGAGGAGACCGACGGCATCGACGAAGTACGCATCGTGGAGCTCGAAGGGGTGACCGCATGACGCGCCATCTGCTGTCCATCGACGACGTGAGTGCCGAGGAGATCCAGCAGCTCTTCGCGACCGCCGCCGAGATGCACGACGTCCAGAAGCGTGAGGTCAAGAAGCTGCCGGCGCTGCGCGGGCGCACAGTGATCAACCTCTTCTTCGAGGACTCGACCCGCACCCGGTCCTCCTTCGAGATCGCCGGGAAGTGGCTCTCGGCCGACGTGATCAACCTGTCGGCCAAGGGCTCCTCGGCCTCGAAGGGCGAGTCGCTGCGCGACACCGTGCTGACCGTGACCGCGATGGGCGTCGACGGCCTGGTGATGCGTCACTCGGCCTCCGGCGCGGCCCACCAGGTTGCCGGCTGGCTCGACATCCCGGTGATCAACGCCGGCGACGGGATGCACGAGCACCCGACCCAGGCCCTGCTCGACGGCTACACGCTGCAGCGCCAGCTCGGCAGCCCCGGCTCGCTGGAGGGCAAGCGGATCGCCATCGTCGGCGACCTGACCCACTCGCGGGTGTTCCGCTCCAACGTGAAGTCGCTGGGCAAGCTCGGCGCCTCCGTGGTGGCGGTCGCCCCGCCCACGCTGATGCCCTCGGGCATCGCCGAGTGGGCCAAGGCCGACGGCTTCGCCACCTCCTACACGCTCGACGACGTGCTGCCCGAGGTCGACGCGGTGATGATGCTGCGCGTCCAGCGCGAGCGGATGAGCGGCGGCTACTTCCCGACCTCGCGCGAGTACACCGTGGGCTACGGGCTCACCCGCCAGCGGCTCGGCCTGCTGCGCGACGGTGTCCCGATCCTCCACCCCGGCCCGATGAACCGTGGCCTGGAGATCTCTCCCGAGGCCGCCGATGCCGCCTCCTCCCGGATCCTCGACCAGGTCTCGGCCGGTGTCGCGATCCGGATGTCCGTCCTCTACCACCTGCTTGCCGGCGAGGAGTCCGCATGAGCCTGTTGATCAAGGGAGCCTCTGTCCTCGGGGCCGAGCCGACCGATGTCTACGTCGACGGGGGAGTGATCCGGGAGATCGGCACGGTCTCGGTCTCCGGCGACTCCGTGGACGAGGTCGTCGACGCCTCCGGCCTCGTCCTCCTTCCGGGCCTGGTCGACCTGCACACCCACCTGCGCCAGCCGGGCCGTGAGGACGCCGAGACGGTGGCCTCCGGTGCGGCCGCGGCCGCCGCGGGCGGCTACACCGCCGTGCTCGCGATGGCCAACACCTCGCCGGTCACCGACACCGCCGAGGCCGCGGTCTCGGTGTGGGAGCTCGGCCGCGAGGCAGGGCTGGCCGACGTGTTCCCGGTCGGCGCGGTGACCAAGGGCCTCGGCGGCGAGGAGCTCGCCGAGCTCGCCCTGATGAACCGCTCCCGAGCCGCGGTCAAGGTCTTCTCCGACGACGGTCGCTGTGTCTCTGATCCGCGGGTGATGCGGCGCGCGCTGGAGTACGTCAAGGCGTTCGGCGGCGTGATCTCCCAACACTCCCAGGACCCCTCGCTGGCGCCGTACGGCTCGGCCTGCTGCCACGAGGGCGAGCTCTCCGGACGGCTCGGTCTGCCCGGGTGGCCGGGCGTCGCCGAGGAGGTCATCGTCGCCCGCGACGTGATGCTCGCCCGCCACACCGGCTCGCGCGTCCATGTCGCCCACGCCTCCACCGCCGGCACCGTCGAGGTGCTCCGCTGGGCGAAGGCCCAGGCCGAGAAGGACGGCAGCTGGGCGGTCACCGCCGAGGTCACGCCTCACCACCTGCTGCTGACCACCGACCTGCTCGCCGGCTACGACCCGACCTTCAAGGTCAACCCGCCGCTGCGTCCCGCGGAGGACGTCGAGGCGCTGCGCGAGGCGCTCGCCGACGGCACCATCGACGCCGTCGCGACCGACCACGCCCCGCACGCCCGCCAGGACAAGGAACACGCGTTCGTCGACGCCGCCTTCGGGATGCTCGGGCTCGAGGAGGCGCTCTCGGTCGTGTCCACCGTCATGGTCTCCTCCGGGCTGCTCGACTGGGCCGGCGTCGCCCGAGTCATGTCCACGACCCCGGCCCGTATCGCCGGTCTGGAGGGCCACGGCCGCCCGATCGCGGTCGGCGAGCCGGCCAACCTGGCCCTGGTGGACCCGGCTGCGACCTACGTCGTGGACCGAGACCGCTCGCGCTCGCTCTCCCGCAACAACCCCTGGCACGACCGCAAGCTCACCGGCCGCGTCGTCTCCACCTTCCTGCGAGGGAAGCAGACCTACGCCGGATAGCCCTGGATGCTCACCGAGGTAACTCGGTGAGGGCTTACTTCCTTCGTGGGACTCCACGAAGGAAGTGGTTGCTGGCCGAGTTACCTCGGTGAGCAGTCGCGGGGGCCACGCCCGGCGCAGGATTCAACCCGACTCGGCGAGACGTGCGGATAGGCTCCCCGGCCATGACCGACGTCTTCTCCGACAAGCTGGCACAGTGGCGCGCCTACACTGCGACCCCGTGGGGCCGGATCCGCTACACCGTGGTCGAGGAGGTCCTCCGGCGCCAGTGCGCCGAGCTGGGGGAGCGGCTGCGGATCCTCGACGTCGGCGGCGGCGACGGGATGGACGCGCTGCCGCTGGCGCTCGCCGGGCACGACGTCACGATCCTCGACCCGTCGGAGTCCTGGCTGACGGAGGCCAAGCGGCGGGCCGCGGAGGCCGGCGCCTCGATTACCACTCTCGTCGGTGGCGTCGACGACCTGCCCGAGGGCGAGTGGGACCTGGTGCTGTGCCACTTCGTGCTCCACTACCGCCCAGCTGACGCCGGCGACATAGACCGCCTCGCGGCCGCCGTCCGCCCCGGCGGCCGGCTGTCGGTGATGGTCCCCAACCCGGCGAGCATGGTGCTGCGGCAGCTGGTCACCGGCGGTCCCGAGGCCGCGCTCACCGAGCTGCGCGCGGACACCAAGCGCACGGTCACCTTCGACCATGACGTACGGAAGGTGCCGATGGCCGACCTCGAGGCCGAGATCGCCGCCTCCGGACTCCGGGTGACCGGTCGCTTCGGCAGCAGGGTCGCCAACGACCTCCTCACCGACGACGCCGCCAAGCACGATCCCGACTACTTCGACCGCCTCCTGGAGCTCGAGCGGGCGCTGTGCGACCAGGAGCCGTTCGTACGCATCGCCGGGATGTACCAGCTCGTCGCGGAGCGGCCGGACACGCCCTAGGCTCGCACGCGTGGATAACCTCGAGCGCGTCTACAGGATGCCCTTCGGCTCCGTCTACCCGCACTACGTGACGAAGGTGGAGAAGAAGGGCCGCACCACGGCCGAGCTGCACCAGGTCATCACCTGGCTGACCGGCTTCGACGACGAGACGATCGCGAAGCACATCGAGGCGGAGACGAGCTTCGAGGAGTTCTTCGCCGCCGCCGACCTCAACCCGAGCTCGGAGCTCATCACCGGGGTCGTCTGCGGCGTGCGCGTCCAGGACATCGAGGACCCGGTGATGCGCCAGGTGCGCTACCTCGACAAGCTCGTCGACGAGCTGGCCAAGGGCAAGGCCATGGAGAAGATCCTGCGCGGCTAGGTTTGTGAGCCCTCTGGACTAAATCGGTTTAGTCTGCCAGGTTGTGGGGCGAGTCACAGTCGCGTCCGGGTGGCGGCAGAGTGCCGATCGGGTTCCGGGCGCCCAGGAGAGGAATGCCTGATGTCTGATCGCCCCCGCCTGATCCAGAGTCTTCGCCTCGCCGTGGCCGCCGGTGCCGTCGCGTCCCTCGGTGCCGCGACCGCGCCCGCGGTCGCAGCGCCGGCACCGGCAACCGTCCCGTCCGCCACAGCCACCACAGGGCCGACCGAGTGCAAGGACCCGATCGCGTTCGGCTACTACCGTCAGTGGCGCGATGTCGAGACCACGAAGGAGGAGGACCGCGCGCCCAACGTCCAGCGGATGGACGAGATCCCGCCGCAGCTCGACATCGTCTCCGCCTTCGCCACCAAGCCGGCGCAGGACCCTGACTTCTGGGTGGCCCTGCGCGACACGTACGTCCCTGCTCTCCACGCCCAGGGCACCGAGGTCGTCTTCACGATCTTCATCGACGACATCGCCGACGCCGACGTCGAGCTGAACGAGGCGGCCTACGACGCCCATGCCCGCTGGCTGGTGGAGGAGTACGTCGACCGTGCCGGTCTGGACGGTCTCGACATCGACACCGAGCGCAGCCTGGACCCCGAGCAGACCGAGCGGGCGGCAGGCATCATCCGCGCGCTCGGCAAGTATCTCGGCCCGCAGTCCGGTACCGGGCGCTACCTGATCTACGACACCAACATGACCGGCAACCACCCGCTCTTCCCGCAGATCGCCGAGTACGTCGACTACGTCCTGCTGCAGGCCTACGGCCGTGACCCGGGCCGCCTGCAGGGCACCTGGGAGACCTTCGCGCCCTACATCAGCTCGTGCCAGTTCCTGCCCGGGTTCTCCTTCTACGAGGAGCGCGGCTGGCACTGGCTCGACACCACCGTCCCGTTCGGCGAGAGCCGGGCCGCGGCGTACGCCAACTGGCAGCCCGAGGGCGGCGGGAAGGGCGGGATCTTCAGCTACGCCCTCGACCGCGACGGCAAGCTGGACGGCGACGACACCATCAGCGCCTCGAAGTACACCTGGATGAAGCGGCTCTCCGGGATCATCGACGAGGTCGCGCGTTAATCATTCGCGGTCGCGGGTCGGGGTCGCGTACGCTGGTCTCATCATGATCACCAAGCGCTGACCTCGACCCGCGACCGCGGCACCGCCCGGCGGGTCTTCCTGTCTCTCGTGAAGGCCAGCGCTCATGTCTATGAACCCGATCGTCGTCCGCTACCTCTCCGTCTCCTTCCGCAGCGGCTCCGTTCTCACCGGGATCGACCTCACCGTCTCCCCGGGCGAGCGGATCGCGCTCGTCGGGGAGAACGGCGCCGGAAAGTCCACAGCGCTCCGCGCTATCGCACACCGGCTGCCGCGGACCGCCCAACGCACAGGCACGCTCGAGGCGCCCGACGACCTCGTCTGGCTGCCGCAGGAGCCGCCGTTCCGCGACGAGGCGAGCATCGAGGACGTACTCGCCACGACCCTGCGGCCGCTCCGCGAGGCCGTCGCCACGGTCGAGACGCTCGCGGACCGGCTCGACGATCCCGAGGTCGCCGAGACGTACGCGAGCGCGCTCGACTTCGCCGTCGCCCACGACGCCTGGGACGCCGACCGGCGCGCCATCCTGGCCGCCGAGCGGCTCGGCCTGAGCGGTCTCGACCGCGACCGTCCGATCAGCACGCTCTCGGGCGGGCAGCGCACCAGGCTGGCGCTCGCGACCGCGATCACCCGCCGCCCGGACGCGCTGCTGCTCGACGAGCCGACCAACCACCTCGACGACGAGGCGGTCGGCGTGCTGGGGGAGTTCCTCCGCGACCTGCCTGGTGTCGTCCTGATGGCCTCGCATGACCGTGTCTTCCTCGACGAGGTCGCCACCGGGCTCTTCGACCTCGACCCGACCGCCTTCGGCACCGACGGAGCCGGTGGGCGGCTCTTCGGCGGCGGGTGGAGCGACTACGAGGAGGCACGGAAGGCCGCCAGGGAGCGGTGGGAGCAGACGTACGCGGAGCAGCAGGAGGAGCTCAAGCGACTCCGCACGGCGACCAAGATCGGCAACGACGCGATCGCCCACAACCGCGGCCCGACCGACAACGACAAGTTCATCTACAAGTTCAAGGGCAGCAACGTCGAGCGCACCGTCGCCCGCCGCAAGAAGGACGCCCACCGGCGGTTGGAGGAGGCCGAGGAGGCGCAGGTACGCAAGCCGCCTCCGCCGCTGCGGCTGAACGCCTCGCTGTCGGCCGCGGGCGCGAGCGGAAGGACGGTCGTGGTCCGCGACCTCGTGGTCGAGGACCGGGTCAGCGTGCCCGTCCTGGACATCACGGCGGGTGAGCACCTGCTGATCACCGGCCCCAACGGCAGCGGGAAGTCCACGTTGCTCGGGGTGATCTCCGGGCGTCTCAAGCCGACGTCCGGTGAGGTCCAGGTGAGTGCGCGGCACGTCGAGGAGCTCACCCAGGACCCGCAGTTCGGGGACCTGCGGCGCAAGGTCGCCGACGTCTACACCGAGTCGGTGGGGGAGGTGCTGGCGACCCAGGTGCCGCTGCGTGATCTCGGGCTCGTCCATCCGCGCGACCTCAACCGCCCGGTCGGTGCCCTGAGCGTCGGGCAGCGGCGCCGGCTCGACCTGGCGATCGCCATCGCGACCGGCCCGGACCTGCTGCTCCTCGATGAGCCGACCAACCACATCTCGCTCACGCTGGCCGGTGAGCTGGAGGAGGCGATCGCGGCCACGCCGGGGACCATGGTGGTCGCCTCACACGACCGTTGGCTGCGCCGCGGCTGGTCGGGCCCGGAGCATCGCCTGGTGCCCTGAAACGGGTCGCGGGCGGGCCACTTACGGGCGAAGCCCTGTGGATGAGCAGCGTTGTCCACAGGGCTTCGGACCGTCGTTGTCCTCCTCGGCGGGTCGTGGTGCGGTTGGCTCATGACCGACAAGATTCCGTACGCCCCAGTCCTCCGCACCCAGGCCGACGTCGAGGCCGCCTGGCGACATCTGATCAACCCGCTCGGCTGGCCGGAGCCGCGGCTGTGGCTGATGTTCGTCGATGCCGACGGCGTCCCGTTTCCGCAGCTGTGCCAGATCGAGGCCGTGCCGGCAGAGATCGCCGACGACGGTGCTGCCAAGCTGGCCACGTTGCTGCGTGAACTGGTCGACGAGCACGGCTTCGACCGGGTCGAGCTCCTGCTCTGCCGACCGGGCGGTGACCCGCCGAACCGGTCGGACCGGAGGAACGCCGCCGAGCTCTACGGTGCGTGTGCCGTGGCCGGGGTGCCGATCGACGTCATCCACCTCGCGACCGACCAGGACTTCTGGCCGATCCCGCTGGACGCGCTCGGCGAGGTCAGAACTCCAGCGTGACCTTGGTGTCTCCGAGCTCGCGCTCGACGATGCGGTCGAACTCCGCGGAGGCGGCCTCCCGCTCGACCAGGTCACGCAGCGCGTGGTCGATCGCAGCCTGGTTGGTCGTCGTGCCGGCGATCTTCCTCGCCTCGGCCAACAGCTCCTTGTCGATGCTGATCGACGTCTCGGTCATTGCGTACCCCCGCACGGAATCTGATGAAACATCGGAACGCTAGCGGCGCTCGACATGCAACGCAATGACCTGCGACAACCGTCACATCGTGTCGCAGTCACCTGGGTATTTGTGCATCAGGCCGTTGCGCAAACACCCATGCCCAGTCCAGGCTCTCTCGCTAGTGTGCAAGGGGTGCTTGCACAAACACCGGCGGCTGAACGAGAGCCAGACCGTCAGGACATGGATCGAGCAAGGCGGTCGACGAGTCGCAGCGCGTCAGGGAGGCGAGCAGGACCGGACATGGCACGAACCAGGTCGGCAGCATCGGCCTGCGCTATGCCGGTGGCCGTGACGTACAAGGGTCTGGTCGAGATTCCGCGGAGGACGGGTGCGGCATGGGTGGCGGCGTGGAAGCTGGTCTTGGCGACACCGATGACCGCGGGAGCGAGCCCGGCATGCCAGACATGCCATCCCAGGCCAGGCCGTCCGTCCGGGTCGAGGTCGACGTAGCCGTCGACGACGAGCACGTCGAGCGGGTCGACGTCGGAGAGGAGGGCCGTCAGTGCGGGCAGCTCCCGCTCGTAGAACCTGCCGGGGGCGTAGTCGGCCACCTCGTCGAGCCACGCCGTGTGCTGCTCGACGATCGTGCCGAACCTAGGGTCGTCGCTCGCCACGAGCGCTGCATGCCCACCGCCGGATAGCGGGTAGCGGGCGTCGGCCGCCCCGAACCTGGTCGCCACGGTCACAGAATATGACGAGCGTGCGGAACACCGGTGAGTCGCACATCGGCCGCATGCCAGGATGGAGCCGAGAAGGACCGATGTGGGTCCGTGAACGCAAGGGTTAGAGATGACGGACGCAGCGTGGTACCCGGACCCGACCGGACAGGCCGAGCTTCGATACTACGACGGGAGCCAGTGGACCGAGCACGTGTCCACGGGCGGGCAGCAGTCGACGGCGCCGCTGACGCCGCCGCAGGCGACGGTGGCGCAGGAGGCCCCGACGCAGGTCGGTTCGGCGCAGGCCGCCCAGGCGGCGTACGGCGACAGCGGTCAGGCGCAGCAGGCCCAGTACGGGCAGCAGCCTGCCCACTCCCAGCAGCCCGCCGGCGACGCGTTCGCAGGAATCTCAGGTGACCTGATCGACGGTCGTTTCTCCGAGATCGAGGGCGACGGGGCGGTGCTGCAGAACAAGAAGCTCCTGCGCGTACGCGTCGGGGAGCCGTTCCAGGCACGCCAGGGGTCGATGGTGGCCTACCAGGGCAACGTGCAGTTCAAGTACCAGGGCGGCGGCGTCGGCAAGTTCCTCAAGAAGGCCGTCACCGGCGAGGGCCTCAGCCTGATGGGCGTCGAGGGGCAGGGCGACGTGTTCCTGGCCGACGCGGCCAAGGAGGTCCACATCCTCCGGCTGAACAACTCCGGCATCTCGATCAACGGCGACCACGTGCTCGCCTTCTCCGGGGGCCTGCAGTGGAACATCGAGCGGGTCCAGGGTGCCGGCATGCTCACCGGCGGCCTCTTCAACACGACCCTGCGCGGCACCGGCTGGGTCGCGGTCACCACCGAGGGCGACCCCGTGGTCCTCAACGCAGCCGAGGCGCCGACCTTCACCGACACCAACGCGGTCGTCGGCTGGTCGCTCGGCCTCCAGACCAGCCTGCAGAAGTCGTTCACCGCGGGTGCGCTCATCGGCCGCGGCAGCGGCGAGGCGTTCCAGGTCGCCTTCCAGGGCGCCGGGTTCGTCATCGTGCAGCCGTCCGAGGGCGCGGTCGTCCCGCCCCACTCGCACAGCTGAGCGCGATCCAGCAGGGCCGACTGCCGCGTACGTCACATGCTGGCGTACGCGGCGGACGCCAACTGCCGTCAACCGGCATCTGCTTGATACTGTCACCAGCAAGTTGACCGACATCCTTTAAGCACCGTCCCGTGAGGCGGAGAAGGAGGTACGGCGTGCCGCTGCATGCCCACAAAGAAGCACTCCTCGTACTCGAGGATGGTCGATCGTTCCGGGGGGAGTCGTTCGGCGCCGAGGGTGAGACCTTCGGCGAGGCGGTCTTCTCCACCGGCATGACGGGCTATCAGGAGACGCTGACCGACCCGAGCTACCACCAGCAGGTGGTCGTGATGACCGCGCCCCACGTCGGCAACACCGGCGTGAACGACGAGGACCCGGAGTCGCGCAGGATCTGGGTCGCCGGCTACGTCGTCCGCGACCCTGCCCGGGTCTCCTCCAACTGGCGCGCGCAGCGCAGCCTCGACGACGACCTCCGCGACCAGTCCGTGGTCGGTATCAGCGGGATCGACACCCGCGCCCTCACCCGCCACCTGCGTGAGCGCGGCGCGATGCGCGTCGGGATCTCCACGATCGAGACCGACCCCGAGGCTCTGCTGAAGAAGGTGCTCGCCTCCGCCGAGATGAGCGGTGCGAACCTCTCCGACGCGGTCAGCACCCAGGAGGCGTACGTCGTCCCGGCCAAGGGCGAGAAGCGGTTCACCGTCGCGGCCCTCGACCTCGGCATCAAGGAGATGACTCCGGAGCGGATGGCCGAGCGCGGCATCGAGGTGCACGTGCTCCCCGCGACCGCCACCCTCGAGGACGTCAAGAGCGTGAACCCTGACGGGCTCTTCTACTCCAACGGCCCCGGCGACCCGGCCGCGACCACCGGCCAGGTGGAACTGCTGAAGGCGGCGCTGGCCGAGGACATCCCCTACTTCGGCATCTGCTTCGGCAACCAGCTCTTCGGCCGAGCGCTGGGCTTCGGGACGTACAAGCTCAAGTACGGCCACCGCGGGATCAACCAGCCGGTCATGGACCTCACCACCCGCAAGGTCGAGGTGACGGCCCACAACCACGGCTTCGCCGTGGACGCCCCGATCGGCGAGGAGACCACGACGCCCTACGGCATCGCGACCGTCTCCCACGTCAACCTCAACGACGACTGCGTCGAGGGCCTCG
This sequence comes from Nocardioides turkmenicus, assembly GCF_011045035.1. Classification (GTDB taxonomy): domain Bacteria; phylum Actinomycetota; class Actinomycetes; order Propionibacteriales; family Nocardioidaceae; genus Nocardioides; species Nocardioides turkmenicus. The sequence goes on along the minus strand of NZ_JAALAA010000010.1, from coordinate 118,057 downwards.
AGCTCAAGGACGCCGAGACCGGGAAGCTCAAGGGCTTCTCCGTCCAGTACCACCCGGAGGCAGCGGCCGGCCCGCACGATGCCGCCTACCTCTTCGACCGGTTCATCTCTCTCATGGCGAAGGAGGTCTGAGCGATGCCCAAGCGCGAGGACATCAAGTCCGTGCTCGTGATCGGCTCCGGCCCGATCGTCATCGGCCAGGCCTGCGAGTTCGACTACTCCGGCACCCAGGCCTGCCGCGTGCTGCGCGAGGAGGGGATCCGGGTCGTCCTGGTCAACTCCAACCCGGCCACCATCATGACCGACCCGGAGTTCGCCGACGCGACCTACGTCGAGCCGATCACCCCGGAGTTCGTCGAGAAGGTCATCGCCAAGGAGCGCCCCGACGCGCTGCTGGCGACCCTCGGCGGCCAGACCGCGCTCAACTGCGCGGTCGCGCTCGACGAGCGCGGGATCCTGGAGAAGTACGACGTCGAGCTGATCGGCGCGAGCATCGACGCGATCCAGCGCGGTGAGAACCGCGAGGAGTTCAAGAAGATCGTCGCCGAGCTCGGCGGCGAGAGCGCCAGGTCGGTGATCTGCCACTCGATCGACGATCTGCTCAAGGGCGCCGAGGAGCTCGGCTATCCGCTGGTCATCCGGCCGAGCTTCACCATGGGCGGCTCGGGCTCGGGCTTCGCGTTCGACGAGGCCGACCTGCGGCGTCTGGGCGGCGCCGGTCTCGCCGCCAGCCCGACCACCGAGGTGCTCTTGGAGGAGTCGATCCTCGGCTGGAAGGAGTACGAGCTCGAGGTCATGCGTGACCGCAAGGACAACTCGGTCATCGTCTGCTCCATCGAGAACCTCGACCCGATGGGCGTGCACACCGGCGACTCGATCACGGTCGCCCCGGCGATGACGCTGACCGACCGCGAGTACCAGAAGCTCCGCGACCTAGCGATCGGCATCATCCGCGCCGTCGGCGTGGACACCGGCGGCTGCAACATCCAGTACGCCGTCAACCCGGCCGACGGCCGGATCATCGTCATCGAGATGAACCCGCGCGTCTCCCGCTCGAGTGCGCTGGCCTCCAAGGCGACCGGCTACCCGATCGCCAAGATCGCCGCCAAGGTGGCGATCGGCTACACCCTCGACGAGATCGAGAACGACATCACCGCCGGCCCGAACGGATCGACCGCTGCGTCCTTCGAGCCGACCCTCGACTACGTCGTGGTCAAGGTCCCGCGGTTCGCGTTCGAGAAGTTCCCGGGCGCCGACACCACCCTGACCACCCACATGAAGAGCGTGGGCGAGGCGATGGCGATCGGCCGCAACTTCACCGAGGCGCTCCAGAAGGCCCTGCGGTCGCTGGAGAAGCCCGAGGCGGTCTTCGACTGGACCCAGGAGGTCGTCGAGCTCGACAAGCCCGCGCTGCTCGAGGAGATCAAGACCCCGACCGACGGCCGTCTGAAGCGGGTCATGGACGCGATCCGGGCCGGCGCGACGCCGGAGGAGATCTTCGAGTCGACCAAGATCGACCCCTGGTTCATCGACCAGCTCTTCCTGATCAACGAGATCGCCCAGGAGATCATCGCGGCGCCGGAGCTGACCGCCGACGTGCTTCGCTACGCCAAGCGCCACGGCTTCTCCGACTACCAGCTCGGCAAGATGCGTGGCATGACCGCGGACGTCGTCCGAGGCGTACGCCACGCGCTGAACATCCGGCCGGTCTACAAGACGGTCGACACCTGTGCGGCCGAGTTCGAGGCGCGTACGCCCTACCACTACTCCTCCTACGACGAGGAGACCGAGGTCGCGCCGCGCGAGAAGGAAGCGGTCATCATCCTCGGCTCCGGGCCCAACCGGATCGGGCAGGGGATCGAGTTCGACTACTCCTGCGTCCACGCCTCCCTCGCGCTGAGCGAGGCCGGCTACGAGACCGTCATGGTCAACTGCAACCCGGAGACGGTCTCGACCGACTACGACACCTCCGACCGGCTCTACTTCGAGCCGCTCACCCTGGAGGACGTGCTCGAGATCGTCCACGCCGAGCAGCTGGCCGGCCCGGTGGTCGGCGTCATCTGTCAGCTCGGCGGCCAGACCCCGCTGGGTCTCGCGCAGGCGCTGAAGGACAACGGCGTGCCGATCGTCGGCACCTCGCCGGAGGCCATCCACCTCGCCGAGGAGCGCGGTGCCTTCGGCCGGGTGCTCCACAAGGCCGGACTGGTCGCGCCGAAGCACGGCATGGCGACCACGTTCAACGAGGCCCGCGAGATCGCCGCCGAGATCGGCTACCCGGTCCTGGTGCGCCCCTCCTACGTCCTCGGCGGCCGCGGCATGCAGATCGTCTACGACGACGAGGCGCTGCGCTCCTACATCGAGGCGGCGACCGAGGTCACCCCGGACAAGCCGGTGATGGTCGACAAGTTCGTCGACGACGCGGTCGAGATCGACGTCGACGCCCTCTACGACGGCACCGAGCTGTTCCTGGGCGGCGTGATGGAGCACATCGAGGAGGCCGGGATCCACTCGGGCGACTCCTCGTGCGCGCTGCCGCCGATCACCCTCGGCGCCGCCGAGGTCGAGCGCATCCGCGCGGCCACCCTGGCGATCGCCGAAGGCGTGGGTGTACGCGGCCTGCTCAACATCCAGTACGCGCTCGGCTCCGACGTCCTCTACGTCATCGAGGCCAACCCGCGTGCCTCCCGCACCGTCCCGTTCGTCTCCAAGGCGACCGCGACGCCGTTGGCCAAGGCCGCGGCCCGGGTGATGCTCGGCGAGTCGATCGCGGAGCTGCGTACGGCCGGGGTGCTGCCGGCCACCGGCGACGGGGGAGCGCTGCCGCCGAACCAGCCGATCGCGGTCAAGGAAGCGGTCATGCCGTTCAACCGGTTCCGCACCCCCGACGGCCAGCAGGTCGACACGGTGCTCGGTCCGGAGATGAAGTCGACCGGCGAGGTGATGGGGCTCGACTCCGACTTCGGCCGGGCCTTCGCGAAGTCGCAGGCGGGGTCGTTCGGCCCGCTGCCGACCCAGGGCCGGATCTTCGTCTCGATGGCCAACCGCGACAAGCGCACCATGATCTTCCCGATCAAGGTGCTCGCCGACCACGGCTTCGAGATCTTCGCGACCGAGGGCACCGCCGAGGTGCTGCGCCGCAACGGCGTCGCCACCCGGCAGATGCGCAAGCACTCCGAGGGTGTCGGTCCCGACGGCGAGAAGACCACCGTGCAGCGGATCCTCGGTGGCGAGGTCGACCTGGTCATCAACACGCCCAACGGCACCTCCAACGCCAAGTCCGCCCGGATGGACGGCTACGAGATCCGCACCGCCGCGGTGATGGCCAACATCGCCTGCATCACCACGGTCCAGGGCCTCGGCGCCGCCGTGCAGGGCATCGAGGCGCTGCGGCGCGGCGAGATCGACGTACGCAGCCTGCAGGAGTGGCGCGACGTCGTCGGCCACCACGACGGCGGGGTGTCGGCCAAGTGAGGGCCTATCGCGCCTTGTTCGACAAGGTGCTGACGAAGACGGATCCGGAGCGGGCCCACCAGCAGGCGTTCGCCGCGATCCGGGCCGCCGGCCCGGCGCTGTCCAAGACGCGTACGCCAGGAGCCCCGGTCCACACGATGGGGCTCACCTTCCCGAACGTGATCGGCCTGGCCGCGGGCTTCGACAAGAACGCGGTCGGGATCGACGCCCTGGGCGGGCTCGGCTTCGGCCACGTCGAGATCGGCACGGTCACCGGCGAGGCCCAGCCGGGCAACCCGGCTCCGCGGCTGTTCCGGCTGCCCGCAGACCGCGCCGTGATCAACCGGATGGGCTTCAACAACGACGGTGCCGAGGCGGTCGCGGCGCGGCTGGCCAGCCGCCTGGAGCGGCGCGGCACCGCCACCGGCGGGCCGATCCTGGGCATCAACATCGGCAAGACCAAGGTGGTCCCCGAGGACGACCAGGCCGCGGTCGAGGCCGACTACGCCAAGTCGGCCCGGCTGCTGGCGCCCTACGCCGACTACCTGGTCGTCAACGTCTCCTCGCCCAACACGCCCGGACTGCGCACGCTGCAGTCGGTCGAGAAGCTGCAGCCGCTGCTGGAGCACGTCCGCTCGATCGCCGACCAGGTCACCAAGCACCGGGTCCCGCTGCTGGTCAAGATCGCTCCCGACCTGGCCGACTCCGACGTGGTCGAGGTCGCCGACCTGGCGAGCGCGATCGGGCTCGACGGGATCATCGCGACCAACACCACCATCGGCCGTGAACACCTGGCCTCGGCGCCCGCCGAGATCACGGCGGCCGGTGCCGGCGGCCTCTCGGGCGCCCCGCTCAAGGCGCGCGCGCTCGACGTCCTGCGGCTGCTCCGCAGCCGGGTCAGCCCCGAGATGACCCTCGTCGGCGTCGGCGGCATCGCCACCGTCGAGGACGCCCGCGAGCGCGTGGCGGCCGGGGCCGATCTGCTCCAGGGCTACACCGGGTTCATCTACGAGGGCCCGCTCTACGCCCGCCGGATCGCGAACGGAGTCCGCGCATGAGTTTCGGTGCTCGTTACACCTCCGCCCTCGCCGAGCGTGGGCGGCTCTGTGCCGGGATCGACCCGCACGCCTCGCTGCTCCTCGACTGGGGGCTCGACGACGACCTCGCCGGCCTGGAGAGGTTCGCGCTGACCGCGGTCGAGGGCCTGGCGCCGTACGTCCCGGTGGTGAAGCCGCAGAGCGCCTTCTACGAGCGCTTCGGCTCGCGCGGCGTCGCGGTCCTGGAGCGCGTCATCGCCGAGTCGAAGGCCGCCGGTGCGCTGGTGCTCCTCGACATCAAGCGCGGCGACATCGGCTCCACCAGCCAGGCGTACGCCGACGCCTACCTCGATCCGGCCAGCCCGCTGGGCTCCGACGCGGTGACGGTGAGCCCCTACCTCGGGTTCGGCTCGCTGACGCCCTTCGTCGAGACGGCGACCAAGTTCGACGCCGGGCTGTTCGTGCTCGCCCTGACCTCCAACAAGGAGGGCCCCGAGGTGCAGCACGCGACGGTGGAGGACGGCCGCAGCGTCGGGCGGGTCATGCTCGACCACCTACGACGGCTGAACGAGGCCGAGACGCCCCTGGGCTCGTTCGGAGCCGTCGTTGGCGCGACGATCGACGGCGCGGACGGTGCCGGCGTGGCGTACGACTTCGGGTTCAACGGCCCCATCCTGGCGCCGGGCTTCGGTGAGCAGGGCGGCACCCCGGGCGACCTCGCCCGGATCTTCGGCCCCGCCAACCCCCACGTCGTCGCCAGCACCAGCCGCGGGCTGCTCCGGAAGGGGCCCGACGTGGCCGCGCTGCGCGACGAGGCGCTGCGGCTGCGGGACGAGCTCGGCTGAGGATGTGGGTGACCCACATCGCTGGCACACTGGCCCGATGACCAGTCTCCGGATGGCCGCCCACCTCCTCGTACTCCCGATCCTCGCCACGACCCTGAGCTCGTGCGGTGACCCGATCGAGGGCTACTGCGAGTCCCTGAAGGGCCACCAGGAGGAGCTGACGCGGACGCTGGGGGAGGGCGGCACCGGCGGGCTGATCGCCGCGCTGCCCGTGTTCGAGGACCTCGAGAGCAACGCCCCCGACGACATCGAGAAGGACTGGGCGACGATCACGGGGGCGGTCTCGGGGCTCAGCACTGCCCTGGAGGACGCCGGGGTCTCCGCCGACGACTACGAGAACGGGAAGCCGCCCGAGGGTGTCAGCGACGCCGAGGCGAAGAAGATCGCCGACGCGGCCACGAAGGTGAGCAGCACGAAGACGCAGGAGGCGTCCGTACGCGTCCAGCAGCACGCACGGGACGTCTGTCACACATCGCTGACGCTGTGAACCGGATGGACACCAGATAGGCGACCCCGATTGCCGCCCTGGCAACGTAATGGCTAGATTGGCGCGAGCGCTTGCTTTCAGCGCTCGGCCGGGGGGCACGATCCCTGTACCGCGCGACCCGGTTGCCCTGTTGACTACACATTTGATCGTGAAAGGGAGTCTTCGTGGCTCTGCCTCCGGACATCACCCCTGAACAGCGCGCTGCCGCGCTCGCCAAAGCCGCGGCCTCGCGCCAGGAGCGGGCTGCTGTCAAGAACAAGGTCCGCACTGGCGGCATGTCCGTCATCGAGGTCATCGAGGAGGGGAAGAAGAACGAGGTCGTCGGCAAGATGAAGGTCATCGACCTGCTCACCTCCCACCCTGGCCTCGGTGAGGTGCGGGCAACCCAGATGATGGAGCGTCTCGGCATCGCGATGAGCCGACGTGTGCAGGGCCTCGGCCCCAAGCAGGTCGCCGCGTTGGTCGAGGAGTTCGCTCGCCGATGAGTCTGATGACGGACGAGAAGGCCCCGACCGGCGCCGGCGAGAGCCAGGAGAAGCGACTGGTGGTCCTGGCCGGCCCGACCGCGGTCGGCAAGGGCACCGTCTCCGCGGCGGTCCGCGACGACCACCCCGAGGTCTTCTTGTCCGTCTCGGCGACGACCCGGAAGCCTCGCGAGGGCGAGGTCCACGGGGTGCACTACCTCTTCGTCTCCGACGAGGAGTTCGACGCGATGATCGCCGGCGGCGAGCTGCTGGAGTGGGCGACCGTCCACAACATGGCCCGCTACGGCACCCCGCGCCGCCCCGTCGTGGAGGCGCTGGCCGAGGGCCGCCCGGCGATGCTCGAGATCGACCTGCAGGGCGCCCGGCTGGTGCGCGAGACCATGCCCGAGGCCATCTTCGTGTTCCTCGCTCCGCCGAGCTGGGAGGAGCTCGTACGCCGCCTGGTCGGTCGTGGCACCGAGACCGAGGCCGAGCGGGAGCGACGCCTCGAGACGGCGCGGGTCGAGCTGGCGGCGGAGAAGGAGTTCGACGTCACCATCGTGAACCACGAAGTTCATCAGGCAGCCGATGAGTTGGTAACCTTGATGACGCTCGGGCTCCCGAGCAAGAAATCCGACCAAGCCGACAAGTGAGGCTCACGTGGCTGCCCCTCAGATCGACGCCCAGGGCGTGACCAACCCCTCGATCGACGACCTGCTGACGAAGACCGACAGCAAGTACAAGCTGGTTCTCTACAGCGCCCAGCGGGCTCGCCAGATCAACGCCTACTACTCCCAGCTCGGCGAGGGCCTGCTGGAGTACGTCGGCCCGCTCGTCGACACCCACGTTCAGGAGAAGCCCCTCTCGATCGCGCTGCGCGAGATCAACGAGGACCTGCTGACCTGCGAGGACATCGACCCGGCCGAGCTGGCCGCCCAGGCTGCCGCTGCTCAGGCCGCTGCCGCCGAGGCGCCCGCCGCCGACGCCTGATCTAGGCACTTCGCTGTCCACCAACAGCACCACCCCGGCCGCCGCTCACGACGAGCGGCGGCCGAAAGTGGTCTTGGGGGTCGCCGGCGGCATCGCCGCCTACAAGGCGGCCGAGCTGCTGCGCCGGTTCACCGAGTCCGGCCATGACGTGACCGTGGTCCCCACGGCCTCCGCCCTCGAGTTCGTCGGCGCCCCCACCTGGGCGGCGCTGTCGGGCAAGGAGATCGCCACCGGCGTCTTCGAGAACATCACCGAGGTCCCGCACGTACGCATCGGGCAGCAGGCCGACCTCGTCGTGGTCGCCCCGGCGACCGCCAACACGCTCGCGCGGGCGGCCCACGGCCTCGCGGACGATCTGCTCAGCAACGTGCTGCTCACCGCACGCTGCCCGGTCGTGTTCGCCCCGGCGATGCACACCGAGATGTGGGAGCACCCGGCCACGCAGGCCAACGTGGCCACGCTGCGCGAGCGGGGCAACATCGTCATCGAGCCCGCCGAGGGCCGGCTGACCGGCAAGGACACCGGCAAGGGCCGCCTGCCCGAGCCGAGCGAGATCTTCGAGCTGTGCCGTGCGGTGCTCGCCCACGGCGCCCGTGCGGACCTGACCGGTCGTCACGTCGTCGTCTCGGCCGGTGGCACCCGGGAGTTCCTGGACCCGGTCCGCTACCTCGGCAACCGCTCCTCGGGGCTCCAGGGCTACGCGATCGCCCGTGCGGCGGCCGCCCGCGGCGCCGAGGTCACCCTGGTCGCCGCCAACGTGACCCTGCCCGACCCGGCCGGCCTCAAGGTCGTACGTGTCGGCACCACCGCCGAGCTGCGCGACGCCGTGGTCTCCGCGGCCGTCGGCGCGGACGCGATCGTGATGGCGGCGGCCCCGGCCGACTTCCGTCCGACCGGGGTGAGCGAGGCCAAGATCAAGAAGGCCTCCGACGGGTCTGCGCCGACGATCGAGCTGATGCAGAACCCCGACATCCTGGCCGAGATCTCCCACAACCGGACCAAGCCCGGTCAGGTCGTGGTGGGCTTCGCGGCCGAGACCGGCGACGACACCGGGTCGGTGCTCGAGCTGGCCGCCGCCAAGCTGAAGCGGAAGGGCTGCGACCTGCTCGTAGTCAACGACGTCAGCGGCGGCGCGGTCTTCGGCAGCGAGGTCAACAAGGCAGTGATCCTGGATGCCGACGGAGGCCACGTCGACGTGCAGGAAGGGGCGAAGTCCGCCCTCGCCGAGGTGATCTGGGACCAGATCGCCTTACGCCTGGATGAACAACGCACGAACTGACGACACGCCACGCGCCACGATGAGGACCAGCGCAGCAGTCCTGGGATTCGGGGTCTATGTTTGTCGACCAGAACGATTGACGATTCACCACCTGAACACCCACACGAACCTGTGAAACGGAGCTACACGTGACCGGACGTCTCTTCACGTCGGAGTCGGTGACCGAGGGGCACCCGGACAAGATCGCCGACCAGATCAGCGACACCGTGCTCGACTACCTGCTCGAGCACGACCCCAAGAGCCGGGTTGCCGTCGAGACCCTGCTCACCACCGGCCTGGTCGTGGTCGCGGGCGAGGTGACCACCGACGCCTACGCGCCGGTCGCCCAGCTCGTGCGCCAGAAGATCCTCGACATCGGCTACGACTCGTCCCTCAAGGGCTTCGACGGCCACTCCTGCGGTGTCCAGGTCGCCATCGGCGCCCAGAGCCAGGACATCGCCCAGGGCGTCGACACCGCCGAGGAGCACCGCCTCAACTCCTCGGTCGACGAGCTCGACCTGCAGGGTGCCGGTGACCAGGGCCTGATGTTCGGCTACGCGTGCGACGACACCCCGGAGCTGTTCCCGCTGCCCATCAAGATGGCGCAGACGCTGGCCGAGAAGCTCACCGCGGTCCGCAAGGACGGCACGCTCGACTACCTCCGCCCTGACGGCAAGACCCAGGTCACCATCGAGTACGACGACGAGAACAAGGCCGTCCGCGTCGACACCGTCGTCCTCTCGACGCAGCACTCCGAGGACACGAGCCAGGAGCAGCTGCACGCCGACATCAAGAAGTACGTCATCGAGCCGGTGCTCGAGCAGTTCAAGTCGTCGGTCCCGTTCGACGGCTACAAGCTCCACATCAACCCGACCGGCCGCTTCGTCGTCGGTGGCCCGATGGGGGACGCCGGCCTGACCGGTCGCAAGATCATCGTCGACACCTACGGCGGCATGGCCCGCCACGGCGGCGGCGCCTTCTCCGGCAAGGACCCGTCGAAGGTCGACCGGTCGGCTGCGTACGCGATGCGCTGGGTGGCCAAGAACATCGTCGCCGCGGGCCTGGCCCGTCGCGCCGAGGTCCAGGTCGCCTACGCCATCGGCAAGGCCCAGCCGGTCGGTGTCTTCGTGGAGACCTTCGGCACCCACACGGTGCCCGAGGCCAACATCCAGAAGGCCGTCCTCGAGGTCTTCGACCTCCGCCCCGCCGCGATCCTGCGCGACCTCGACCTGCTCCGTCCGATCTACGCCAAGACCGCTGCCTACGGTCACTTCGGCCGCGAGCTTCCTGAGTTCACCTGGGAGCGCACCGACCGCGCCGAGGCGCTGAAGGCTGCTGCCGGCGCCTGATCCACAGCACCGCCTGCTGCCGAGTCGGCCCGTCTTGACGGGCCGACTCGGCATGCTTTTGGTCAAGACGGGCCGACTCGGCATTTCGTCGGTGGCTGCTGGTAGTAATGGCCCTTGTGAGCCGGGGACCGCAGGAGGCAGCCGGGGCAGCCGAGCTGGAGCTGCCCGGGCTGGTTCGCGACCGGGTCAAGGAGGGCCGCGCCAAGGCCGCGGCGACGCGAGCGCGCAAGGCCGCCGAAGCGGAGACCGCCGAGGTGGACCCGGTCGCCAAGGTCCTGGTCGACCTGCCGATGGCCCATCTGGACCGGCCGTTCGACTACGCGGTTCCGGCCTCGATGGCCGAGGAGGCGCGGCCGGGCGTGCGGGTCAAGGTGCGGTTCGGGCCCAAGGACGTGGACGGGTTCGTCGTGGCGCGCGCGGAGGCCTCCGAGCACACGAAGCTGCAGCCGCTCAAACGGGTCGTCAGCCCCGAGGTGGTGCTCACGCCTCAGGTGGCGGCGCTGAGCGAGGCGGTCGCCCGGCGCTACGCGGGTCCCCGGGCCGACGTGCTCCGACTCGCCGTCCCGCCCCGGCACGCCTCGACCGAGAAGGACCCGTCAGCGGCGGCCCCGGCACCTCGCACGTTCGACCCCGCCGCCGCGACCGCGGCCTGGGCCGGCCACGAGCCCGCGGCCGCGTTCCTGCGACACCTGGCTACCGGGGGTTCCCCGCGCGCCGTCTGGCACGCCGCGGCCGGCACGGACCATGCCGACCTGATCGCCCACGCCACCGCCGCGACGATGGCCTCCGGACGTGGCGCGCTGGTCGTCGTGCCTGACTGGAAGGACCTCGCCCGCCTCGACACCGCGATGACCAAGGTGCTCGGCGAGGGCCAGCATGCCGTGCTGGCCGCCGACGCCGGCCCGGCGCCGCGCTACCGAGAGTTCCTGCGGGTCGCCCGGGGCGCGGTGAAGGTGGCGATCGGCACCCGCGCCGCCGCCTTCGCGCCCGTACGCGACCTCGGGCTCGTCGTCGTCTGGGACGACGGCGACGACCTGCTGGCCGAGCAGCGCTCGCCCTATCCGCACGCCCGCGACGTACTCCTGCTGCGGGCCGAGCAGGAGCAGGCGGCCGCGCTGGTCGGTGGCTTCGCCCGGACCGTCGAGGCCGGGTTCCTCGCCGAGACCGGCTGGGCTCAGGAGATCCGGCCCACCCGCGCACTGGCGCGCGAGCGGGTGAGCGTCGAGGTCACCGGCGACACCGACTTCGACCTCGAGAAGGACCCGCTCACCCGGGCCTCCCGCGTGCCCCGCGAGGCCCACGAGGCGATCCGGGCCGCGTTGGCCACCGGACCGGTCCTGCTGCAGACCCCGCGCCGCGGCTACGCGGCCTCGTTGGCCTGCGACCGATGCCGTACGCCGGCCAGGTGCTCTGCCTGCCAGGGGCCGCTGCAGCTCGGCGGACCGGCCGCGCCGCCGACGTGTGCCTGGTGCGGCCATGTCGAGGCGGCGTGGGCGTGCGGAGCCTGCGGTGGCTTCGGCCTGCGGGCGCCGATCATCGGCGAGGCCCGCACGGCCGAGGAGATGGGACGCTCGTTCCCGGGGGTGCGGGTGATCACCTCCTCGGCGGGGGCGGTCAAGCAGACGGTGCCCGGCACACCGGCGATCGTCGTCGCGACGATCGGCGCCGAGCCCGTCGCCGACGGCGGCTACGCGGCCGTGCTGCTGCTCGACACCTGGCTGCTGCTGGGGCGGCCGGACCTGCGTACGGACGAGGAGGCGCTGCGCCGCTGGAGCAACGCCTCCGGGCTCGTGCGGCCCGGTGGACGGGTCCTGGTCGTCGGCGACCCGGCGCTGCCGGTGCTGCAGGCGCTGGTGCGGTGGGACCAGCCCGGGTTCGCGCAGCGGGAGGCGTCGGCGCGGCAGGAGGCCCACCTTCCGCCGGCCTCGCGGATGGCCACGATCACCGCCACGCCCGGTGCGCTCGACGACGCGCTCACGCTGCTCGCCCTGCCGCCGGGTGCGGAGGTCCTGGGGCCCGTCCCCGCCGAGCCGACCTCCACCGGCGAGCCACGCCTGCGGGCGGTCGTACGCGTCCCCAGATCTCTCGGAGGCAAGCTCACCGAGGCGCTCGGGGAGCTCCAGCGGGTGCGGTCGGCGCGCAAGCTCGACCCGGTGCGCGTCCAGGTGGATCCGCCGACGCTCTGACCACGGCTCAGCCCACGTATTGTGGACCCGACACGCTCGACCACCTAGGAGAACAGTGGCAGTCCAGCCCATCCGACTCTTCGGCGACCCCGTGCTGCGCAAGCCAGCCATCGAGGTCGTCGACTTCGACAAGGAGCTGCGCAAGCTCGTTGCCGACCTGACCGACACCATGCTCGAGGCGCCCGGCGCCGGACTGGCCGCTCCGCAGATCGGCGTGAGCCTGCGGGTCTTCACCTGGTACGTCGACGGCCAGGTCGGTCACCTGGTCAACCCCGACCTCACCCTGTCGGAGGAGACGCAGGACGGGGGAGAGGGCTGCCTGTCGCTGCCCGACATCACCTTCGACTGCCGCCGGGCCATGTCGGTCGTTGCGAAGGGCTTCGACATGCACGGCGAGCCGGTCACGATCGAGGGCTCCGAGCTGCTCGCCCGCGCCATCCAGCACGAGACCGACCACCTCGACGGCATCCTGTTCATCGACCGGCTCGACGAGGCCGCCCGCAAGGCGGCGATGAAGGAGATCCGGGAGTCGGAGTGGTTCGGCCTGGAGAAGCCGACCGTGAAGATCTCGCCGCACGCGACGAACGGGTTCGGTTTCTGATGAGGGTCGTCTTCGCCGGTACGCCCGAGGTCGCCGTACCCTCCCTGGACGCGATCGCCGCCTCCCGCCACGAGCTCGTCGGCGTGGTCACCCGGCCCGACGCCGCCCAGGGCCGCAGCAAGCGCCTGGTGCCCTCTCCGGTGGCCCAGCTGGCCGAGGAGCTCGGGGTGCCGGTGCTCAAGCCGGAGCACCCCCGCGAGCCCGAGTTCCAGGCCGCGCTGAAGGCGCTGGAGCCCGACTGCTGCCCGGTCGTCGCCTATGGCGCGATGCTGCCGCAGTCGGCGCTGGACATCCCGCCCCACGGCTGGGTCAACCTGCACTTCTCGCTCCTGCCCGCCTACCGCGGCGCCGCTCCGGTGCAGCGTGCGGTCTGGGCCGGCGAGGAGATCTCCGGCGCGACCACCTTCCGGATCGTGAAGGCGATGGACGCGGGCCCGGTGTTCGGCACGATGACCCAGGCGCTGGCACCCGACGAGACCTCGGGGTCGCTCTTCGAGAAGCTCACCGCTGGTGGCGCGGGCCTGCTGGTATCCACGCTCGACGGGATCGAGGACGGCACCCTGGAGGCTCGTGAGCAGCCCACCGACGGCGTCTCCTACGCCGACAAGATCACCGTCAACGACGCTCGGATCGACTGGACGCAGAACGCGGTGGCCATAGACCGGCAGGTCCGCGCCTGCACCCCGGCGCCCGGAGCCTGGACCCTCCTCGACGGCGAGCGGTTCAAGGTCGGCCCGGTCACCGTGACCGAGGACACCGCGCCCCCGGGAGAGCTCGTCGTCCGCAAGAACGAGGTGCTCGTCGGCACCGGCACCACCGCCGTACGCCTGGGCCGGGTGAAGGCCTTCGGCAAGAAGGAGATGCCGGCGGCCGACTGGGCCCGCGGCGTACGTCTGGAGTCCGGTGTCGCCTTCGAATAGGAGGCGCCCCGGCCGGAGGCCCCAAGGACCGCGGCGACCGGGCGAGCGGGGCGGCACCCGGCCCGCCGACCCGGCTCGGCTGGCGGCGTTCGAGGTGCTCAAGGCGGTGCGGGTCGACGAGGCGTACGCGAACCTCGTGCTGCCGCACGTCCTCGGCCGCCTCGGTCTGGAGGGTCGCGACGCGGCCTTCGCCACCGAGCTCGCCTCGGGGACGCTGCGACAGCAGGGGACGTACGACGCGGTGCTGGCCGCCTGCATCGACCGGCCGCTGGCCAAGGTCGAGGCGAAGGTGCTCGACGTGCTTCGGCTCGGGGCACACCAGGTGCTCTCCATGCGGGTCCCCGACCACGCCGCGATCTCGACCAGCGTCGACCTGACCCGCGCGAAGGTGGGCCAGGGCCCGGCGGGCTTCGTGAACGCCGTCTTGCGCAAGGTCACCCGCAAGTCCCTGGACGAGTGGGTCGCCGAGGTCGCGCCGTCGCGGGAGCAGGACCATGACGGCTGGGCGACGGTCGCCTTCAGCCATCCGCGCTGGGTCGTCGAGCGGCTCGCCGAGGCCGTCGGCCGTGACCAGGTCGACGCGCTGCTCGAGGCCGACAACGTGCCGCCGTCGGTCACCCTCGTGGCCCGTCCCGGGCGTGCGACCGTCGATGAGCTCGGCGGCACGCCGACGTCCTACTCGCCGTACGGCGTCACCCTCGATGCCGGCTCCCCGGCGGCGATCGCCGCCGTCGCCGAGGGACGTGCGGGCGTGCAGGACGAGGGCTCGCAGCTCGTCGCCATCGCTCTGGCCGAGGCCGCCGTCGAGCGCGACGGCGACCGGGCAGAGTCCTGGCTCGACCTGTGCGCCGGCCCGGGCGGGAAGTCGGCGCTGCTGGCTGCCCTGGCAGCGCACCAGGGCGCCGCACTTGTCGCCAACGAGCGCCAGCCCCACCGCGCCGGGCTCGTCCTCGCCAACCTGACCGACCGGTCGGCCGGATCGCCGGTCGACGGAGTCTCGGGGGTCGTCGCGGGCGACGGCGCCAAGCCGCCGTTCAAGGACGCCACCTTCGACCGGATCCTCGTCGACGCCCCGTGCACCGGCCTCGGTGCGCTGCGGCGCCGGCCGGAGGCCCGGTGGCGGCGAGCCACGGCAGACCTCGACGTACTCGTCGGCCTCCAACGGTCTCTCCTTGACCGGGCCATCGACCTGACCCGGCCGGGAGGTGTGGTGCTCTACGCGACCTGCTCACCGGTCCTCGCCGAGACGAGGGACGTGGTGCAGGCCGTGCTCGCGGATCGCTCCGACGTCCGCCTCGAGCCCATCGTCGCCACCGCTGGCAAGGTCCCGGACAGCGCCGGACCGATCGAGGGCACCGTTCAGCTGTGGCCGCACCGTCACGGCACCGATGCGATGTTCCTGGCGCTGCTGCGCCGCACACCCGCGTAAGGCAGTCAGTCGAGGATATGCCGCAGGTAGCGGCGTGGGTCGTCGAGATAGCTGCGCCAGTGGCGGACGAGCTCGAGGTCCTCCCAGGTCGTCTCGCGCAGACCCCAGTCGCCGACCTCGATGATGGTGGCGCCGGGCATCGCGGCGAGCACGGGTGAGTGGGTGGCGCAGAGCACCTGCCCGCCGTCGCGGACGACCCCGTCGAGGGTGGAGATCAGCCCCATCGTGGACATGAACGACAGCGCCGCCTCGGGTTCGTCGAGGCAGTAGAAGCCGGGGGAGTCGAAGCGCTGGCGCAGCACCGCGAGGAACGACTCGCCGTGGCTCATCTCGTGGAACGCGGGCTCGCCCGCGGGCGGGCCGCCGAGATCCTCCATGTAGGTGTACCAGCCGTGCATCGTCTCCGCGCGGAGGAAGAACCCCCAGCGACCGGCGCCCAGGCCGCGCTGGAGGCGCAGGGCGCTGCCCAACGGAGACTCCGACGCCCGTGTCGAGTGCCTGGTGTTGCGCGACCCGCCTTCCGGATTGAGCCCGTACGCCATCGCGACCGCCTCCACGATCGTCGACTTCCCCGAGCCGTTCTCCCCGACCAGGAACGTGACGCCGTCGGCGAGATCCAGCCCCTTCTCCACGACCTGCGCGACGGCAGGGATCGTCATCGGCCACTCGCCCGGCACCAGCCGCTCCCGCTCGGGGCCCGCCTCGACGCGTACGACGGGAGGCTGGTCGAAGTCCATGCCCCGAATATAGAGAGCGGCACGTCGATCGCCGAGTCATCGCAGGATCCGTGGCCTACGCTGGCGACCATGGCCAAGGCATCGCCGTCGGTGGAGATCACTCTGCCGGATTCTGGGGCAGACAACCGCGTCGTCAGGATCTCCAACCCCGATCGCGTCTACTTCCCCGAGACCGGTGCGACGAAGCTCGACGTGGCGCAGTACTACCTCGCTGTCGGCCCTGGGATCGTCAACGCGCTGTGGGAGCGGCCGTGCATGCTGCACCGGTTCCCCAAGGGGCTGGCGGGGCCGAAGGTGCACCAGAAACGGCTGCCGCAGGGGGCTCCCGACTGGGTCGAGACCGTACGCCTCTACTTCCCGCGCTGGGGACGCACGGCCGACGAGCTCTGCGTGACCGAGCTCGGCGCGGTGATCTGGGCGGTCCAGATGTCGACGGTCGAGTTCCATCCGTGGAACAGCCGCCGCGAGGACACCGAGAAGCCCGACGAGTGGCGCATCGACCTCGATCCCGGCCCCGAGTGCCCGTTCTCGACGGTGCAGACCGTCGCCGGCGTGGTCCGCGAGCTGCTCGACGAGCTCGGCGCGGTCGGCTACCCGAAGACGAGCGGCGGCTCGGGGATGCACGTCTACGTGCGGATCCCCGCGGAGCACGGCTTCCAGGACGTACGCCGCGCCGCGCACGCCTTCGCCCGCGAGGTCGAGCGCCGGGCACCGAAGCTGGTCACCACCGCGTGGTGGCGCAAGGACCGCGACCCCGCGCAGCTCTTCGTCGACTTCAACCAGAACACCCGCGACCACACGATCGCGTGCGCCTACTCGATCCGGGGCGTCGCCGACGGCCGGGTCTCCACCCCGATCACCTGGGAGGAGGCCAAGGACGTCGACCCACGCGACTTCACGATGCGTACCGTGCCGGCTCGGTTCGCGGAGATCGGCGACCTGCACGCCGACATCGACGACCATCCGTTCTCGATCGAGCCGCTGCTGGAGTGGGCCGAGCGCGACGAGCGCGACGGCGCCGAGACGCCTCCCGACGAGGAGTGAGCGTCACCAGACCTTGAGCCGCTCGCCCAGCGTGCGGGCGAGCTCCTTGGAATAGGTGGCGGTGAGGTGGTGGCCGTCGCGGTGGGTGATGGTGTCACCGACGACGGTGGTGCAGATGCCGACGCTGTCACAGAACATGTCGTCGAGGTCGAGGGTCTCGACGCGAGCCGACTTCGCCGCCTGGATCTGCAGATCGGCGCCGTCCTGCTGGGTCGCCAGCGGCTTGTAGGTGCACGGCGAGAGCGTCTTGTTGCTGCTCAGGCACGTGGCCGGGTCGAACTCGAGCGCAGGTACGTCGCGCAGCCACACGGTGCGCTTCGCCGCGGGCTTCACCTGGGCAAGCAGCCGCTGGTAGCCGCGATAGACCGCCCGGCGTACGTCCTCGCGGTCGGTGTGACGGCCCGAGGAGTCGTGGTAGGCGGCGCTGATCGGACGCGAGGCGATCAGCAGCAGGTCGGGCTGGAGCTTCTTGACCGAGGAGAGCATGAAGTCGTGGAAGTCGTCGCACGAGGTCATCGGCTCGGTGCTGTCGATCTTGTCGGGCGTGACCAGCGAGACGGTGCACTGCGGCATCGCCAGCATGTAGGCGCGGTAGCCGGAGTGCTCGGCGATCTCCTCGACCGCGGGCGTCCAGTGGCGGGCGTGGGAGTCGCCGATGACGACGATCGTCTTCTCGGCATCGGCGTCACCGCGCGGGCACAGCTTGCGTACGTTGGTGGAGTAGTAGTTGCACGCGCCGACCGTCTCCACGTCGTCCGAGAGGTTGGTGAGTCCCGGCTTGAGGTTGGTGGGGATGGCCTGGTTCTTGCGGGCGGCGAGCACCGACGCCTTCAGCAGGGCCGGGAGCGGGTCGGGCTGCACCTTGGCGGCGGGCGGTGCGTCGCTCGAGGCCGGCCGGTCGGGCTGTTTCGACTGCTCCGCCGAGCCGGAGGAGTCGGCCTCGGCGAGCGTGATGGCCGGCTGGTAGTCGTCGCGGGCGGCGCCGGTGGCGTAGGAGTTGGCCCCGAAGCAGGTCACCGCGACCAGGGTGATGCTCAGCGGGTAGAGCGCGACCGGGCCGAGCGTTCCGGCCCTGGCGAGGACCGGGCGACGCCACAGCACACCGCGCCGGAACGGCTCCTCGACGTAGCGGTAGGAGAGTCCCGCCAGGACGAACGCCAGCGCCACCAGGAGCACCTGCTCCCACCAGCGCAGCTCGCGGCCCAGCTGCAGCTCGGCGAGGACCAGCACCGGGAAGTGCCACAGGTAGAGCGAGTAGGACCAGTTGCCGATCACCTGCAGCGGCGGCACCGACAGCAGCCGGCCGACCACCGTCGGCCCGTGCCACAGGGTGCCGGCCACGATGATGAAGACGCTGCCGAGCACCGGCACGAGCGCCGGGGTGCCGGGGAACGGGGTCGCGTCGTTGAACTGCAGGCACGCGCACACGATGAAGAACATCCCGAATGCGGAGAGCACCTGCGCCCGCCAGCGCGCGGTGGCGTCCTGCGGCCCGTCGTCACGGAACGCGATCGCCGCGATCGCACCCAGGCCGAGCTCCCAGGCCCGGGTGAACGGCGAGAAGTAGGCCGCCTCCGGGCTGGTGCGGGTCAGCACCGCCGAGGCCAGCAGCGAGGCCACGATGCCCACGCCCAGCGCGATCACCAGCACGCGCCTGCGGCGGCGCTGGTCGGGCTCGGCGTTCTCGCTGCGTCGCCTCAACGCCCACAGGCAGCCGAGGATCACCAGCGGCCAGACCAGGTAGAACTGCTCCTCCACCGCGAGCGACCAGAAGTGCTGCAACGGTGACGGTGGCAGGGCTGCCGAGAAGTAGTCGGTCTCCAGCGAGGCGAACCGGAAGTTGGCGGCGAAGGCCGCCGACCAGAGCGCGTCGAGGGCGATCTCGCGGGTGCGTACGAAACCGAGGAAGACGGCCGCGTAGACGACCGTCGCCAGCAGGACGAGGGTGGCCGCGGGCAGGATCCGGCGGGCCCGGCGCGCGTAGAAGCCGAGCAGGCTGACCCGGCCCTCGGTGCGTACCTGGCGCATCAGCTGCTGGGTGATCAGGAAGCCCGAGATCGCGAAGAAGACGTCGACGCCGACAAAACCACCGGTCAGCGAGCCGAATCCGACATGGAGCGCGACGACGGCGAGCACCGCGATCGCACGCAGGCCCTGGATGTCGGGGCGGTGCCGAGACGAGGTCGAGCTCCCGGTCGTCGGGCCTGTCGAGCTCACGGGCAGCCCACCTCCCTCAGCCAAGCGCATCCGTCACATTCGTCGCGACGATAACTCCCGTAACCTGCCGATCCTGGTAGACGCGCCTAGCACGCTAGTCGAGATCGAGGTCGTCGCCGGCGGTCACAGGGCCCGGAATCCGGGGAAGTGGGGGAGGAGTGCCACCGAAGGCAGGGCACAGCGACTTGTGGGCGCACCAGCTGCACAGCCGCCCCGGGTTCGGCTGCCAGTCGCCGGTCTCCTGGGCGGTGCGGATGGCGCGCCAGATCGCCTCGGCCTTGCGCTCGGTCGCGAGCAGGTCGGCCTCGTCGGGCACGTAGCGCAGGATGTCGCCGGAGCCGAGGTAGATCAGCTGCAGCATCGCGGGCACCACGCCGCGGGTGCGCCAGATCACCAGGGCGTAGAACTTGAGCTGGAACAGGGCCTTCGCCTCGTAGGCCTCGCTCGGGATCCGCGAGGTCTTGTAGTCCACCACCCGGATCCGGCCGTCGGCGGCGACGTCGACCCGGTCGATGAAGCCCCGCAGGAGCAGCTTGGAGTCGAGCAGGGCCTCGACGTAGTGCTCGCGCTCGGCGGGCTCCAGGCGACGCGGGTCCTCCAGGTCGAAGTAGCGGCGCAGCACCTGGCGGCACGACTCCAGCCAGTCGGCCTCCGCCTCGCCGGCGTCGGTGGTGAACAGCGTCGCCAGGGCCGGGTCGAGGCTGCGTACGTCTTCCCAGGCCTGCTCCACCATCGACCTCGCCTGCCTCGGAGTGCGCTCGGGGGCGGGCAGGTCGAAGAGGTCCTCGAGCACCTTGTGCACCACCGTCCCGCGGGCGGCCGACTCCGACGGCGGCTCGGGGAGCTGGTCGATGGTGCGGAACCGGAAGAGCAGCGGGCAGGCGGTGAAGTCGCTGGCACGGCTGGGCGAGAGCGACCCCAGCACGTCGACGCCGTCGACAGGTGTCGACCGCGCGTCGGCTGGTGAGGTGCTCATGGGACCGACACTATGCGCAGGCACCGACATCCGAGCCTTGCCCGGCGCTTGCGTCGGGCAAGGCTCGGATGTCGAGCGAGCGCAACGGCTGAGCTTGCGAAGCCGTGAAGCGGGTCGAGACCAAGGGCACCCACGTCATGGCAACCGCCGCTCAAGTACCCTCGGAACGTGGCAGACCCTGACCCACGCCCCGGCGGCGACAAGCCGGCCGAAGAGGCGGCGCCGACCTCCCGAGCCCCGGGCACGATCAAGGTCGGCTCCATCGCAGGCAGCGATGTCCTGGTGACGCCGTCCTGGTTCCTCATCGCGGCCCTGATCGCCTGGTGGATGGGTGAGCCGATCGATGCCGTGGAGCCGGGCCTGGGCTGGCTGAAGTACGTCGCCGGCTTCGTGTTCGCGATCGTGCTCTACGGTGCGGTGCTGCTGCACGAGGCGGCCCACGCCATCGTCGCCAAGCGCCTGGGCTATCCGGTGGGCGTGATCATGCTCCACTTCCTCGGCGGCGCGACCGCCGTGGAGAAGGAGGCGAAGCGGCCTCGCGACGAGTTCTGGATCGCCGTCGTCGGGCCACTGGTCTCGCTTGCCGTCGGCGCCGCCGCCTACGGGGCCACCTTCGTCACCCCCGGCGGGCTCATCGGGTTGCTCGTCATGGCTCTGTGCGCCACCAATCTCTTCGTCGGCGTGCTCAACCTCGTCCCCGGCCTGCCCCTCGACGGCGGCCGGCTGCTCAAAGCGGGCGTCTGGGCCGGCACCGGCAACCCCAACCGCGGCAGCATCGTCGCCGGTTGGGCGGGCCGGGTGCTCGCCGTCATCGTGCTGCTGTGGCCGTTCGTCCTGGGCCAGGTCCTCGGCGGCCGGCCGGATCTCACGGACTACGTCCTCGCCGTGATCATCGGCGTGTTCCTCTGGAGCGGCGCGTCCGCGGCGATCATGTCCGGGAAGGTACGCCTCCGGCTCCCGCTCCTCGTCGCCCGAGACCTCGCACGCCGCACCCTCGCCGTGCCTGCCGACCTCCCCCTGGCCGAGGCCGTACGCCGTGCCCAGGAGGCCGAGGCAGGCAGCATCGTCACCGTGACCAGCGGCGGTGAGCCGATCGGTCTCGTGCACGAGACCGCGCTGCTGGCGACACCGGAGGACCGCCGCCCGTGGATGGCGACCTCGACGGTCACCCGCCGGCTCGAGGAGGGTCTCACGCTTCCCGCCGACATCGACGGGGAGGCCCTGATCCAGGCGATCTCGAAGAAGCCGGCGCCCGAATACCTCCTGGTCGAGCCCGACGGCTCGATCTTCGGCGTGCTGGTCACCTCCGACGTGGACGCCGCGTTCCGCGCAGGAGCCTGAGCCCGAGCCTGGGCCCGGCCGCGTCGTGGTTTGCCGGGTTGGCAGGGGAAACGGGTAGCCTCGGCGGGTGTCAAGCGCTGAGATCCCAGACATTCCGGCCGAGGCCCGGGCAGGTGTGCACCGCGGGCCGCTTCGTGAGGGCGAGTGGGTGCGGCTGACCGACACCAAAGGTCGCCGCCACAACTTCGAGCTCGTCGCGGGCAAGCGCTTCTTCTCCAACAAGGGCCACATCGACCACGACGAGCTGATCGGCCGCGAGGAGGGCTTCACCGTCACCGCCTCGACCGGAGGCGAATACCTGGTCTTCCGCCCGCTGCTGAGCGAGTTCGTCGTCTCCATGCCGCGGGGGGCCGCCGTGGTCTACCCCAAGGACGCCGCCCAGATCGTCGCCATGGCCGACATCTTCCCGGGTGCCTCCGTGGTCGAGGCCGGGGTCGGCTCCGGTGCCCTGACCTGCTCGCTGCTGCGCGCGGTCGGCCCCTTCGGCAAGGTGACCTCCTTCGAGCGCCGCGAGGAGTTCGCCGAGGTCGCCCGCAAGAACGTCGACCAGTTCTTCGGCACCCCGGCAGGGGAGTCCCACCCCAACTGGTCCCTCAACCTCGGCGACCTCCAGGAGGAGCTCCCACGTCAGCAGATCCGGTGCGACCGGCTGATCCTCGACATGCTCGCCCCGTGGGAGTGCATCGACGCGGCAGCCGACGCGCTCTACCCGGGCGGCATGGTCTGTGCCTACGTCGCGACCACCACCCAGCTGTCCCGCTTCGTCGAGACCGTACGCGCCCACGGCGGTTTCACCGAGCCGCAGGCGTGGGAGTCGCTGGTTCGCGACTGGCACGTCGAGGGGCTTGCGGTCCGGCCGGGCCACAAGATGATCGGCCACACCGCCTTCCTGGTCACGGCCCGGCGGCTGGCACCGGGCGAGCGCGCGCCTCGCAAGACGCGGCGACCTGCTCCCGGGGCGTACGGACCTGACTACACGGGGCCGCGGCCGGCCGACATGCCTGAGCCTGCCGACCCTGCGAGGGACGAGCAGGGTGGCAACGCGAAGGGGTCGAGCGAGCGCAGCGGGTGAGCTTGCGAACCCGCGAAGCGGGTCGAGACACCATCCGCCGCTGAGGATCGACCGGCCCCGAGCGGAAGTCCGGCGATATGTGCCGTGCCACGGGTCGACACGAACCGGTCGAAGTCGACCGAATAGTGTCCAACACCGATAAATCCTTCTCCGCTCCTACCCCTCCGCCTTGTAGGGTCGAAGGAGTAGAGGAGGTGTGCTGATGTCGACATCCGATGGATTCCATTCCGAGGGGCGCAGCCCCGAGGAGCTCGAGAGTCATGTCCGTTTCCTCGAAGCTGAGGTGACCGACCTGCGGCACAGACTGGCCGAGATGCCCGGATCTTCGCGTGGCCTGGAGGCGCGGCTCGCAGACGCGCAGCGCTCCCTGGCCGCGGTGACGTCGCAGAACGAGCGACTCACCGTCACGCTTCGGGATGCCCGAGACCAGATCATCAAGCTCAAGGAGGAGGTCGACCGGCTGGCCCAGCCGCCGGCAGGCTTCGGCACCTTCATCGGGCGCAACGAGGACGACTCGATCGATGTCTTCACCGGCGGGCGCAAGCTCCGGGTGACCGCATCGCCCAACGTCGACCTGGACGAGCTTCGTTATGGCCAGGAGGTCATGCTCAACGAGGCGCTCAACGTCGTGGCCGCGATGGAGTTCGAGAAGGTCGGCGAGGTGGTGATGTTCAAGGAGCTGCTCGCCGACGGCGAGCGCGCCCTGGTGATCGCCAACGCCGACGAGGAACGGGTCGTGCGGCTCGCCGAGCCGCTCCTGCACGACGCCATCCGTGCCGGCGACTCGCTGCTTCTCGAACCCCGTTCGGGATATGTCTACGAGAAGGTCCCCAAGTCCGAGGTCGAGGAGCTCGTCCTGGAGGAGGTGCCCGACATCTCCTACGAGTCGATCGGTGGCCTCAGTGGCCAGATCGAGCAGATCCAGGACGCGGTCGAGCTGCCCTACCTCTACCCGGAGCTCTTCATCGAGCACCAGCTCAAGCCGCCGAAGGGCGTGCTGCTCTACGGGCCTCCGGGGTGCGGGAAGACCCTGATCGCGAAGGCCGTCGCCAACTCGCTGGCGAAGAAGGTCGCCGCGAAGACGGGAGCGGACGGCAAGTCCTACTTCCTCAACATCAAGGGCCCGGAGCTCCTCAACAAGTACGTCGGTGAGACCGAGCGCCACATCCGCCTGGTCTTCCAGCGTGCTCGTGAGAAGGCCGCGGCCGGCACCCCGGTGATCGTCTTCTTCGACGAGATGGACTCGCTGTTCCGTACGCGTGGCACCGGTGTCTCCTCCGACGTGGAGAACACCATCGTCCCGCAGCTCCTCTCGGAGATCGACGGCGTCGAGGCGCTGGAGAACGTGCTGGTCATCGGTGCCTCCAACCGCGAGGACATGATCGACCCGGCGATCCTGCGCCCGGGGCGTCTGGACGTGAAGATCAAGATCGAGCGTCCCGACGCCGAGGGTGCCCGTGACATCTTCTCGAAGTACCTCGTCCCCGACCTGCCGCTGCACCCGACCGATGTGGCCGAGTTCAACGGCGACAAGCAGGCCACCGTCGACGAGCTCATCCGCACCACGGTGGAGCGGATGTACACCGAGTCCGAGGAGAACCGCTTCCTGGAGGTCACCTACGCCAACGGTGACAAGGAGATCCTCTACTTCAAAGACTTCAACTCCGGCGCGATGATCCAGAACATCGTCGACCGGGCCAAGAAGATGGCCATCAAGTCCTTCCTGGACTCCGGTGAGGACAACGCCCAGAAGGGCCTGCGGGTGCAGCACCTGCTCCAGGCCTGCGTGGACGAGTTCAAGGAGAACGAGGACCTGCCCAACACCACCAACCCCGACGACTGGGCCCGCATCTCCGGCAAGAAGGGCGAGCGGATCGTCTTCATCCGCACGCTCATCACCGGCAAGCAGGGCACCGAGCCCGGCCGTTCGATCGAGCAGGTGTCGAACACGGGCCAGTACCTGTAAGCACATTGCTCGATGATCCGCCCGTGACCTGGAGTTCTGGGTCACGGGCGGATTGTCGTTGTCGTGGCGGGGATCCTGGGTGTTGTGGCGACCATCGCGCCCGGATTGGACCGTAGCCACGGGCGGCGACCTGCCTGGAGACGGGCGTTGGTACAGTGCCTTGGCAAGCGCTTTCCAACGAGGGGATGATCTGGTGACCCTACCCAAGAGCGATCGTCGGCCGATGGCTGCGACCGGGCTGACCCGCTCCGACTGGGAGGCGTACGCCGACCGGCTCCTGGACGCATGTAGGCCCTATGCGAGTGCGTCGTATGCGCGGATCGCGCTACCTGGCGAGGCGTCCTGGTCGGGTGCGGACAGCGACGCGCTGGAGGGCTTCGCCCGGTCGTTCCTGCTCGCCGCGATCCGCATCGCAGGCTCCCGGGGTCAAGCCGAAGGGCTCGTGGATCGGTATGCGGGCGGACTCGCGGCGGGGTCTGACCCACGGCATCCAGATGCCTGGCCTCGAGCCGACGGCGCCATCGGCCAGCCGGTGGTGGAGGCCGCGTCGATCGCGATCGGGCTGCATCTGACCCGCCCGTGGCTGTGGGACCGGCTCGATGAGCCCACCCGAGGGCATCTGGTCGACTGGTTCGGTGCTGTCGTAGGCAGGGACATCCCCGACAACAACTGGGTGCTCTTCAAGTCGATCGTGGGGGAGTTCCTCGCGTCGGTCGGCGGTCCGCACTCGCCGGACGAGATCGTCGCCGGCCTGCGCCGGATCGAGGACTGGCACCTCGGCGGTGGTTGGTACACGGACGGCGACGGGCGTCACATCGACCACTACAACGGCTGGGCCCTGCACTTCTACCCCCACCTGTGGGCCGACCTGGCCGCGGGCGGGCCGCGCGCGGCGCTGGCCGAGGAGGTGTCGGAGCGTTGCCGCGCGAGATTGCGGGCCTTCCTGGCCGACTACGTACATCTGATCGGCGGGGACGGGGCGCCCCTGCACCAAGGGCGCTCCCTCATCTACCGGATGGCCTCGGCGGCGCCGTTGTGGATGGGAGCTCTCTATGAGGCCACGCCTCTTCCGCCCGGGCTCACGCGTCGCGCGGCGAACGGGATCCTGCACTCGTTCATGGACCGCGGGGTCCCGGACGAGAGTGGGCTGTTGAGCTTGGGCTGGCTGCACCCGCACCGGGGGACCGTGCAGCGTTACTCCGGCCCTGCCTCGCCGCTCTGGGCCAGCAAGGGCTTCCTCGGCCTGCTGCTGTCGGCCGACCATCCGGTCTGGACCGAACCCGAGCTGCCGCTGCCGGTCGAGCAGGGCGACATGGCCCACGAGATCCGGCCGGCTGGTTGGCTGGTCCAGGGGACCGCGGCGGACGGGATCGTCCGCGTGCACAACCACGGCTCCGACGGGATCAGGGACAGCGAGGTCACCGACGACCCGCACTACGCCCGGCTCGCGTACTCCACCTCGGTGGTCCCGCGTACGTCCGGACTTCCGGACAACCATGTCGGTGTGACGCTTCCCGATGGCGTGATGACCGGCCGCGGCCGGATCCACCCGTTGACCTCGAGCTCCTCCTGGCACGAGCCCGCTCCCGAGGTCCACATCCTGAGCAGCGTGCACGTGCGGGGCCGCTTCGAGGTCCGCGTGCACCGGATCAGGGCACCGCGCGGCTGGATCGTGACCGAGACCGGATACAACCTCTCGGGCGCGGCGGCCGGGAGCGCCGAGAGCGGTCGCCACTGGACGGCGTACGTCGACCGGCGCGGCTGGTCCACGGCGATCTCGCCGCTGCACGGCTGGGCCGATGCCGAGGCGGGCGTCGACCTCGACGACGACTGCGACGCGCTGGGCGGCCGCTCCGGTGTCCCGTTCCTTCGTGGGGTGACGTCGGGAGGGGAATCAGTCTTCGTGACGTGCGTGGTGCTCAGCGGTGAGCCGCTGGATCCCGACGCTCCGCTGCCGGTGGAGCTCGACCCGGATCAGTTCATTTCTTGACGGTCACCAGTCGTGTGCTGACTCGAGCACGACGTCCAACGGCGGCACGTGGGGGTGCCAGGCCCGCTCCCACTCGAGGCTCACCCAGCCGGCGTACGCATGTGCCCCCAGCTGCGTGCGGAACTCGTGCAGCGGCACGGCGCCGGTGCCGAGCAGGCAGGGCGTCGGGTCGTCGAGCGAGACCGCATCCTTCACCTGGACGTAGCCCGGCAGCCCGAGCAGCGCCTCGGCCGAGGCGGCGATCGGCTCGCCATGGCGCCATGGGTGCAGGACGTCCCACACGGCGCCGAGACGCGGGTGGCCGAGCGTCGTGATGACCTCGGCGATCGCGCGTCCGGTGGGTAGATGGTCGTGGGTCTCGAGGGCGACGATGGGGGAGTCGTCGGCGTCGAGAAGGTCGGCGACGGCCTCGAGATGGGTCGCTGCGGTCTCGACGCTGGTGCCGCCCGGGAACACCCGGACGTAGGCCGCGCCGAGGTCGTGAGCCAACGCGAGGTCCGAGCGCAGGACCCGGCGCTGCTCCTCGGCCGACTCCGGGTCGGTGAGGCGCGCCGAGGAGGCGATCGAGAATGTCTCGACGTCGTACGCCGCGAGCGTGGTCTTGACCACGTGAGCATCAGGCAGGGGGACCAGGCCGGTGCGTAGCTCGATGCCGGAGACGCCGTGGGCGCGGGCGAGCCGGCCGAGGTCGTCGATCGAGAGCTCGAGACAGCCCAACGTGGAGAATCCGCGCAGCCACCCGTTGCGCTCGGTATCGGTCTCGTCGGTCATGGACGGCACGGTAGCAACCTGGAGTTTTCGTTTGAAGAGCGATTGACCGAATGATCATCACGGCGCGATGATCCCTCTCATGCGCACGTCGATCACCGAACGTCACGAACGAATCATCGAGCTGCTGGGGCAGCGAGGCCAGATGCGGGTCAGCGACCTGGCGAACGAGCTCGGCGTCTCGGCCGTGACCGCCCGCCGGGATGTCGAGCTGCTCGAGCGGCATGGCGCGCTGCATCGCCGCCATGGAGTGGCGTACGCCCTCGATGCCGGGGCCGCGCCGGCCAGGTCGGCCCGGGCCCGCGCCGACGTACGGCAGGGCAACGGCAGGCCGAGGGGCCCGGTGGTCGGCATGGTGGTGCCGAGCGCCACCTACTACTACGCCGACGTGATCCGGGGAGCGCGCGCGGCGGTCGGGGACGTCGGCGGCCGGCTCCTCATCGGGCTCACCAACTACGACCTGGCCGAGGAACGAGAGCAGATCCGGCAGCTCCAGTCGCGGGGTGCCAAGGCGCTGCTGCTGACCCCGGCGTGGCCCACCGGGATGGCGCCGGAGGAAGAGGCCGACCGGGTGGCGATGCTGGGCGTGCCGACCGTGCTCGTCGAGCGGCGCGGCCAGCTGGGGTTCCGTGTGGACGAGCTCGATCGTGTCTGTTCGGCCCATGCCCACGGCGGCTACCTCGCCGTGCGCCGGCTCGCGTCCCTGGGGCGGCAGCGGATCGCCGTTGTCGCCCGTGAGTCGCCCACGGCCGCGCAGCTTCAGGCCGGGGCACGGTCGGCGCTGCGGCATCTCGGCGTCGCCGAGGAGTCGCAGCTGGTGCTCACCTCACCCACGACAGCGACACCGGCCGAGGTCGAGCAGGCGCTCAACCGCGCCCTCGATCATGTGGTCGAGGGCAGGATCGACGGCGCTCTGGTGCATTCCGATGCCGACGCCGTGCAGTTCCTGCAGCTGGCTCAGCGGCGCGGGCTGCAGGTCCCGGAGGACGTCTCCCTGATCGCGTACGACGACGAGATCGCCGGTCTGGCCGATCCTGCCATCACCGCGGTAGCGCCGCAGAAGTTCGCCGTCGGTCAGGCGGCGGCGCGGATGGCGCTGCGTCGTCTCGCCGAGATGCGGCGTGCCTCCGCGGGGCTTCCCCTCTCGCCACGGCACCACATCGAGCTGCTTCCCGAGCTGCGGGTGCGCGAGTCGTGCGGCGGTGACCCGCTCGATGTGACCGCCGACACGCAAATCATGATCGATCGATCGATGTCCGTTGACCCGGTTATTCGATCAGTTTCAGGATGACGGCCACGTTTCGGGTGCACGAGCCCGGCGCACGGCGCGGCGGGTGTGGCCGACGAGGTCGGCAGCTTTCGAAGGAGAACCAGATGACAGACACGAACAGCTCCACCGGTGCGGAGCGCCGGGCACGCAGCAGGGCCGCTCTTCGCACCGGCGCCCTGGCCCTCAGCGCTCTGGCCCTGGCCGCCACGACCGCCTGCGGTGGCGGAGGTACCTCGTCCGAATCCGGCGAAGTCACCGAGCTGACCTACTGGTCGTGGACCAAGGGCAGCGCCGAGGCGGTCGAGGCGTTCAACAAGTCGCACGACGACATCCAGGTCAACTTCGAGGAGATCCCCAGCGGCGTCGACGGTGGCTACTCCAAGATCAGCGACGCGATGAAGGCCGGCAACGGCCCGGACGTCTTCAACGCGGAGTACGTCGCGCTGCCCAGCTTCGTGGCCGCCGGAAACGTCGCCGACATCACCGAGAAGGTCGACGAGGACACGCTGAAGGGCTACGACGAGCAGGCCGTCGAGCTCGCCACACTGGGCGACAAGCTCTGGGCCGTGCCGTACGACGTCGGCGTCCAGACCATGTTCTACCGCAAGGACCTCTTCCAGAAGTACGGCATCGAGGTGCCGAAGACCTGGGACGATTTCGCTGCGGCGGCCCGCAAGGTCGCCAAGGAGCAGCCCGGCGTGAAGCTCGCCAACCTGACTGTCGACGACCCGGCGAACCTCGAGGCGATGACCCAGCAGGCCGGCGCCCAGTGGTTCTCCACCTCCGGTGACACCTGGAAGCTCGGGTTCAACGACGAGGCCACCCAGAAGGTCGAGAAGTACTGGCAGGGTCTCGCCGACGACAAGGCGCTCTCCACCGCAGCGAGCTGGAGCACCGGCTTCAACGCCGAGGCCTCCAAGGGCAAGGTGCTGACCATGCTGCTGGCCTCGTGGCAGGCGGCCTACCAGGCCGACACCTTCCCGGACCACTCCGGCAAGTGGGGCGTCGCCCCGATGCCGAGCTGGGACGGCCAGCCAGCCAGTGGCGTCTTCGGTGGCTCGACCTACGCAGTCTCCAAGGAGGCCGCCGACGTCGACGCGGCCGTCGAGTTCTCGACCTGGATGACCAGCAACGAGGACGCGATCACGCCCCGCATGGGCGACGGCACCTCGAGCGCGTACGTCGTCAACAAGGACGCCCGCGAGGTGGCCAAGAAGTCCTTCAAGGCTGACTACTACGGCGACCTCGACGTGTACGGCATCTTCGAGGAGAGTGCGTCCGGCCTCCAGCCGGTCACCTTCGGGCCCACGATGCTCTCGATGAACAAGACGCTCGGTGACGAGCTGAAGAAGTTCGGACACGGCGGCACGCTCGCCGAGGCGATCGCGGCGGCCGAGGCCAGCGCCCAGCGGGAGATGTCGGGTCAGGGGCTCAACGTCGAGGCACAGGACTGATCCTGCGATGTCTGTCCTCCCTCAACGAGCCGACCTCCGGGCGGCGTCCTCCAAGCGGAGGACGGTGCCCGGGGGCTGGCGCCGCACCGGCGCCGCTCTCGCCCTGATCAGCCCGTTCTTCCTGCTGTTCGTGGTCGCCACCTTGGCGCCGATCGGGTATGCCACGTACCTGAGCCTGTTCGCGGAGCGATCCTCCGGACTGGGCTTCGGGGGCACCGAGCAGGTCTTCGTCGGGCTGGACAACTTCAAGCAGGTGCTCTCCGACGACCGCTACCTGTCGAGCTACCTGCACATCGCGATCTTCGCAGTGGTCGGCGTCCCGCTGATGCTCGGGCTCAGCGTGTTCGTGGCGCTCCTGCTGGACACCGCCTACGCCAGAGCCAAGCGCTTCCTGCAGCTCGGACTCTTCATCCCACACCTGGTGCCGGGCGTGATCGCGGCGATGATCTGGGTCTACCTCTACACCCCGCAGGTGAGCCCGATCATCAAGGTGCTCGGTGGGATGGGCTTCGAGATCGACCTGCTCGGCCACACGTTCACGTACCCGGCGCTGATCAACATCGTGCTGTGGATGGGCCTGGGCTACAACATCATCATCTACTACGCCTCGCTCCAGGCGGTGCCGCGTGAGGTCATCGAGGCTGCGATCATGGACGGCGCCGGCGAGTTCCGGGTCGCATGGCACATCAAGGTCCCGCTGATCAGGTCCGCGGTCGCCCTGACCGCCATCTTCGCCGCGATCGCCGCCCTGCAGCTCTTCGCCGAGCCGTTGATGATGGCCAAGGCCAGCGCCCGCTCGGTGACTTCCGACTGGACCCCGAACCTGTACGCCTACACCGCGGCGTTCACCAAGAGCGGTCAGTTCGGCGCGGCCGCCGCGGCCTCGCTGCTGCTCGCCCTGCTCGCCGCTGGGCTCTCTTGGGTGGTCACCCGGTTCGCTTCCCCGTGGGAGAAAGCATGAACGCCACCAAGACACGTCCCGTCGAGACCACCGAGGTGGCGCCGACGCCCCACCGAGCGGCCGCCGGGCCGCGGCGTACCTGGAACCCGTCGAAGATCGGGGTCAACACGCTGCTGATCATCACGGCTGCATACACGTTCCTGCCGCTCGCCTGGACGGCGCTGGCCGCCTTCAAGAACGCCGGCGCGATCCAGACCGGTGACGTGTTCAGCCTCAACGGCTTCGACCCGATCGGGAACGTCGCGATGATCTGGGACTACCACGACGGCGTCTACCTGCGGTGGTTCGTCAACTCCCTGCTGTACGCAGGTGTCGGCGCGGGCCTCGGAGCCCTGATCTGCGTGGCTGCGGGCTACGCCTTCGACAAATACCACTTCTGGGGCAAGGACAAGCTGTTCGGCCTGGTGCTGCTCGGCGTCCTGGTGCCGCAGGCCGCCACGACGCTGCCGCTCTACCTGCTCGCGTCCAAGGCGGACCTGGTCAACACCTACTGGGCGGTGCTCATCCCGTCGTTGGTCAACCCGTTCGGGGTCTATCTCGCCCGGGTCTTCGCGTCGGGCTACGTCCCGGACGAGGCGCTCGAGGCCGGTCGCATCGACGGTGCCGGTGAGCTGCGGATGTTCTGGAACCTCGGACTGCCGATGCTCGGCTCGGGCTACACCACGATCCTGCTCTATCAGTTCTCCGCGATCTGGAACGGCTTCTACCTCTCGCTGGTGATGCTGACCGATCGGGACCTGTTCCCGGTCAGCCTCGGGATCTACGAGCTCAACACCTCGCTGCCCTCCGAAGGGCCGCAGTTCCTGCCGGTGGTCATGCTCGGCTCGCTCATCGCCGTCCTGCCCCTGGTCATCATCTTCATCAGCCTGCAGCGCTTCTGGAAGGCTGGTCTCACCGCGGGGAGCGTCAAGTGACCGGCACGGATGCGCGCCCGGTCGCGCTGCTGGGTATGGAACCGGGCCTCGTCGCGGCGCTCTTCGACGCGGCGTCGATCGCGCGGCTGAACAGGCTGACCACGATCCAGCTGGGCCAGCTCCAGCACGGCGTCCTGGACCGCGACGCGGTCGACCCCGACACCGAGGTCATGCTCACCTGCTGGGGCGCCCCCCAGCTGGACGTCGCCGCGCTCGATGCCCTGCCCAAGCTGCGCGCGGTGGTGCACGCCGCCGGGTCGGTCAAGGGGATCGTCACCTCCGCCTGCCGCGAGCGCGGGATCGAGGTCTCCTCGGCCGCCTCGGTGAACGCCCTCCCGGTCGCCGAATACACCCTGGCGATGATCCTGCTCGCCAACAAGCGGGTGCCTTGGCTGGCGCGGACCTACCGCGACATGCGAGCCGGCTGGCACCCGCGCGTCGTGCCCGAGAGCGTCGGCAACTTCGGGTTGACCGTGGGCATCGTCGGGGCATCCCTGATCGGGCGCCGGGTGATCGAGCTGCTACGCCCCTTCGACCTCGAGGTCATCCTGCACGATCCGTACGTCGATCAGGCCCAGGCAGCGGGGCTCGGCGTCGAGCTGGTCGATCTGGACCAGCTCTGTGCCCGGTCCCACGTGGTCAGCCTGCATGCCCCGGCCCTGCCCAGCACGCGCCACATGTTCGATGCGCGCCGGCTCGGGCTGATGCGTGACGGTGCCACGCTGATCAACACCGCCCGCGGTCACCTGGTGGACACCGACGCGCTCACCGAGGAACTGGTCAGCGGTCGCCTGAACGCGGTGCTCGATCACACCGAGCCCGAGATCCTCCCGACGCGGTCGGTGCTCTACGGGCTGCCGAACGTCGTGCTCACCCCGCACATCGCCGGCTCGCAGGGCAACGAGCTGCGCCGGATGGGGAGCGCCGCCATCGACGAGCTCGAGCGCTTCGTCAACGGGCAGCCGTTCGAGCACCCGGTGGACTACGACGCGCTGGAACGGTCGGCCTGAGGTGATCATCAGCGGCGCCTGCCACTATTTCCGGACCCACCCCGACCAGTGGCGCACCCGGCTCCACTGGCTCCGGCTGATGGGCCTGGACACGGTGGAGACCTATGTCCCGTGGAACCTCCACGAGCCGTCCCGCGGGGAGTTCCGGTTCGACGGGATCGCCGACCTGGAGCTCTTCCTCCGCCTCGCGGCGGAGGAGGGGCTCGGGGTCATCCTGCGGCCCGGCCCCTATATCTGTGCCGAATGGGACAACGGGGGGCTGCCGTCCTGGCTGACCGGACGGACCGGGTTGCGGCTGCGTACCTCTGATCCTGGATACCAAGCCGAGGTCGAGCGGTGGTTCGGCGAGCTGCTCCCGCGGGTCCTCGACCACCTCGAGACCCGCGGCGGGCCGATCACGATGGTGCAGGTCGAGAACGAGTACGGCTCCTACGGCTCGGACACGACCCATCTGGAGTGGGTGCGCGATCTGCTGGTCGAGCAGGGGATCGACGTGCCGCTGTTCACCTCGGACGGCCCGGAGGACTTCATGTTCACCGGCGGCACCGTGGACGGAGCGAGAGCGACCGCCAACTTCGGGTCGCGGCCGGCCGAGGCCTTCGCCGAGCTGCGCCGCCACCGCCCCGACGACGCGCCGTTCTGCATGGAGTGGTGGAACGGGTGGTTCGACCACTGGGGCGACACCCGCCATACCCGTGACGCCTCCGAGGCCGCCTCCGTGCTCGACGAGATGCTCACCATGGGAGCCTCGGTCAACCTCTACATGGCCCACGGTGGCACCAGCTTCGGCGTCACCGCGGGCGCCAACTACGAGCCGCCGGGGGCGGTCGCCGGTGGTTCGTTCCAGCCGACGGTGACCTCCTACGACTACGACGCGCCGCTGGACGAGCGGGGCGCGCCGACTCCCAAGTTCCACGCCTATCGCGAGGTCATCGCGCGGCACCGGGACGTGCCGGCGCTCGAGGAGTTCGACGAGCCGCTGCTGCCGGAGACGACGTTGCTGGGGGAGGGCACCGTGGTGCCGTTGGCTGGCGTCTTCGACGTGCTCGCCGCCGCTGGTCGCGAGGTGACGGCGCCGGGCCCGCTGAGCTTCGAGGAGCTCGGGCTCTCGCACGGCCTGGTGCGCTACCGCGCCACCGTGCGCGGGCCGCGCACGGCGCTGCCGCTGAGCGTCGACGGGCTCGCCGACCGGGCCCAGCTGGTCATCGACGGCCGGGTCGAGCACGTCTTCGATCGCAACCACCCCACGACGTACGACCTGGAGGTCCCGGCCTCCGGCCGCACGATCGACCTGATCGTGGAGTCGATGGGCCGGGTCAACTACGGCCGTCTGGTGGGGGAGCGCAAGGGCATCACCGGTGCCGTGCTGCACGAGCGGCAGGAGGTGCACGGGTGGGCGATGACGCCGCTCGAGCTGGGCGAGCTGCCCGATCTGTCGGGTGTCGGCGAGATCGCCGGCGACGGTGCCGGGTTCCGTACGTTCACCTTCTCCGCCTCTGCCCCCGGGGACTCTTACCTCGACCTGTCGGGGTGGGGGAAGGGGTACGCCTGGGTCAACGGGTTCGGCCTCGGGCGCTACTGGTCCGTCGGCCCGCAGCTGAGCCTGTACGTTCCGCGGCCGGTGGTCGTCCCCGGCCTCAACACCGTCGTGCTGCTCGAGCTCGACGACGTGGGTGCGGCCGCTCCCGTCCTGCGGCCCGAGCGGGTGTGGCGCTGATCTGAGCGGCACGAGCTGCGTCCTGCTCGTGCCGCTCGGATCAGCAGCCCAGACCAGCCGCAGATCAGCGGCGCAGCGTCACCCGCTGCGCCGCGCCGCGCGTGCCGAGGAGGTTGACCGAGAGGCGTACGCCGCGGAGACGGGTGACCTCGATCCGGTCGTCCTTGGCCGCCACCGAGCGCACCGTGATCTCGGGAAGCACGATCTCGACCATGCCGGTGGTGCGGCTCGGGTCGGAGACCGCGACCTCGACGGTGTCGCTGGTGGCCAGGAACCCGACCGAGCACGGCGCTGAGGCGGTGACCGCGGAGGTGGTGGCCTCGCCGAAGAAGTTGGCGAGCACGACGACCCCGGGCTTGGCGTCTGCCTTGATCGCCTGCACGGCGGCGGCGTTGGCGAGCACCGTGGTCTCCGGCTCGGCGACGAGGTCGCGGGTGCGCTCGGCGGAGGCTCCGGGCAGGAGCGTGTAGGCGTAGCTCGCGTCGGTCGGGTTCACGCCGTGGCCGAGGACGAGGGTGGCGAAGGTGCGCTGCCGCTCGACCGTGTCGCCGCCGGTGTCGGCGCCCGAGTTGATCGCGCGCCAGGTGCCCGTGCGAGGCGTACGCGACACCTGCACGCGGGCACCGTCGAAGAGGTAGCCGCCGACGCCCTCGACGTGGGCCCAGGTCGCCTCGGTCACCGTCGTGTCGCCGGCGGCGGGGACAAGGGTGTTGCCGTCGACCGTGATGCGCGCCGAGGGTCGGTCCCCGAGGTTGCGGTTCTCGACGGTCGTCTCCACGGCGTGGCCGCTGGTGCCGGTGATGCCGGCACCGAGCGCGACCACCGACTCGCCCAGCGCGAACCAGGACTTCTTCGCGCTCAGGTTCTTGTCGTGGTCGAGGTGGTCCATGCCGAGGACGCCGAAGCGGTCGAGGAGGGAGAGGCCGCCGGCCCACGCCTTGAACCCCCGGGGGATCCCGGTGCCGTCGGCCTCACCGTTCGCCCGCGGAGTACGGTCCACTGTGGTGCCGGGGAGACGGTAGGGGTCGACGGTGGGCCAGAACTCGTCGGTGAAGTGGTCGCGGTCGTCGTCGACGTAGACATAGGTCATCCCGTCGCCCTGGTACCAGCCGAGGTTGTTCTCCCGGTTGCCCCACTCGTATCGGCCGATCCGATGGCTCGTCGTCGAGACCGTGAACGCCCACCCGGGACGGCGGTGCACGCCCCGCTCCTGCTCGGGGAAGTAGCTGAAGCCGACCGGCTCCGGTGCCGGGGCGACCGGCCCGTCGATCACCGCGAGGGCACGGCTGATCTGCGGGATCGTGGCGCTGGCGAGGTAGTCACCGGGAGTCCGCTCCAGCCAGCCCTTGGCGAGCTCGTGATAGCGAGGGGCGTACGAGGCCATGCCGGTCGCCAGCAGGATGACCGAGCTGATCGTGCTGAACCCGTCGTGCGTGTCCCGCTCGCGCTGGCGCGAGACGGCCCGGCCGCGGACGGTCTCCATCATCAGCCCGTTCCAGATGAACGGGGCGAACGACTTCTCCGGGGCGTCGAGGATCATGGTGCGGTTGGGGTCGGTGACCTCCCACGTCGAGCCGCCGAGCAGCGCCAGGAGTGCGGCGATCCCGGAGATGGCGACGTTCCCGTAGGTGCCGACATAGGGAAGGTAGCTGTGGTCGATGTAGGACCCGTCGCGGTAGAAGCCGTTGCCGGAGGTGGCGTACTGGAAGAGGCTGTAGCGGCCGTCGAGCTCCTTGTCGCTGAGGGTGTCGCGGGCCAGAGCGATCTCGTCGCCGTTCTTGGCCAGGATTCCGCGGATGGCACAGGCCAGGGACTTGTCGGTGCGGTTGCCGCCGGTCTCGCGGAAGGTGCTGTTGTTGAGGCTCTTGCGCTTCGCCGGGTCCGGTACGAAGTGCCGCAGCGTCGCCACATAGGAGTCTCGGTCCTCGGCCGGCATGACATCGTGGAGGAGCGCCATCAGGTCGCCCAGCCGCTTCGGGTTCCCGATCTCCCACCACCACCAGTTGCCGCCCCACGTGGAGCCGGGGTTGTAACCGGTGTCCGCCAGGAAGCGGGTCGCGCCGACCAGGGCGGCGGCCACCTCGGGCCGGTCGTGGAGAGCGGAGCCCTTCGTCGCCCAGGCGAGCGCGAGGTCGTAGAGCCGAACGAAGCTGTTGCCGACGCACTCGACGTTGCGGGTGACCGTGCCGCCGGTGATGGGCAGGTCGTCCCACAGGGTCGTACGTCCGGGTTCCTGGTGCATCGCCGCGAAGGAGGCGCTGGCAGCGGTGCTCATCGCGGCCAGCCGGGCGGCGATCTGCGGCACCGTGGGGTCGAAGTCGCCCCCGGTGAGCTGCTCGACCCACTTCACGCGGAGGGCGTCGAACTGGTCGCCTCCCTCGAGGGCGGCGCTCTCCGGCGCAAAGCGGGCGAGGCCGATCAGGGCGGCGGTGCTGATGCCTGCGCCGAGCAGGGTTCGGCGCGCGACGCCGGGGGACTGCTGGGACATCGGGGTTCCTCTCGTGTCGAGTGGCGGTGGCCGAGGCCGTGGCGGCGACTGTGTGGCCGGGATCGATCGAGGCTAGGTCGCCCGAAAATGGGCGGTCAACGGCTCTTGAGCGTTCGCTCACCCCTCCTTCGGCGCACGTGAGGAAGTGGCCCGCTGCCGTTGCGGCAGCGGGCCCGGGTGTGTGTGGACGTGCGTCAGCCGGTCAGGACGGAGACGAGGGCAGCGTTGCCGCGGGAGTCGACCTTCACCACCGCGACGGCATCACCGTCGCTGACCTCGGTCTCGATCTCACGGGCCCGGTCCTGCGGGACGAAGAGGCTCTCGATGCCGCAGCTGAGGCGCCAGCCGTCGTCGTGACACCTCAGGAACGGCCGCTCGGCAGGCCGGTCGGTCGAGACGCCGGTGGCCGTCCAGACCGGGCCGCGTCGTGCGAGCGATACGTACACGTCCCCGGCCTCTCCGGTCGTACGCCGGCTGATGTCGGGATAGCCGAGGTCGACGTACGCCCCACGGAACGGGTCGATGGGATCGACCGGCTCGACGCGGAGCCGGATCTCCTCGCCGGTGAGGCGCGCGGAGAGCTGGTCGGCGACCGCGAGGCCGACGAGGCCGAGGTCGAGGACGCAGACGAGCGCCACCCAGGTGCGATTCTTCATGAGAGGGCCTCGCTGAGGTTGGCGGCCACGCCTCGCCGGGCGCGGTCGAAGACGAACCCGGTGACGAGCAGGAGCACGCCCAGCAACAGGAACAGGGTCGCGCCGGACATGATCGGCGCGAAGACCGCGAAGCTCTGCACGGTCGTGAAGACGATCAGCGCACCGGTGGCGAGCACGACGAGCAGCGGCCGGTCGCGTACGGAGCCGTCGATGGCGACCGCACCGGCCACCACGACGTACACCGCGATGCTCACGAACGCCGACAGCCACGCCTCGCCCGACACGGCGCCGAGGTCGTCCACCTGCGGATCCCAGGCCACCAGGGCAAGGCCGATCGGCACGATGAGCGCGGAGGCCAGGACCTCCCACCGGGACATCCCGTCCGTGAGGATCACCGCCGCCGCGACGAGGAGCCCCGCGACCGCCAGGGCACCGAGGAGGACCGGGCTCCACGCAAGGTCGCGGTCTCCGATCTGCGGGATGGCGGCGACGAAGAGACCACCCAGGACGAGTACGCCGCCCGCCAGCCGCCACGCCTGGGCGAACGCCTCTCGCCCTCTGTCGTGCTGTGCGGCCGTCGCGGTCGCGACCACGCCGCCGACCAGGACCGCGAAGACGCCGGCGAACGTGCTCTCGCTGCTCGCCACCACCTGCCAGTCGAACCAGATCATCGCGGTCACGATGCCGACGACCAGCGGCGCCAGGCCGCCGCTCGCGTACGCGTAGAGCAGCGCGCCGAGACCCCAGACCCCGACCAGGGAGGGCTCGAGCGCCGGCACCTGGAGGCTCTGCGCGGCCTGGAAGACGACCCCACCGAGGCTCATCGCCGCAACGCCGCGGAACGCGCCGCGCAGGGGCCGCGGGAGCGTGAGTGTCTCCGCGGTCGCGGTGAGGGCCAGCCAGATGACGGCGATGCCGGCGAAGCGCACCAGCGGTGAGAGCTCGTCGAGATTCGTGGCCACGAGCCACAGCAGCCCGACACCCAGGAACGCACCGCCGAGATAGGAGATCACCCGCGTCAGCGAGCCTGCATGGGAGGCGACGTACTGTCGCTTGATCCTCGTCGCGGCGTCCTCGGTGAGGATGCCGTCGCCGACCCAGCGGTCGGCCTCGTTGCTCAGCCAGTCGAGCCGCCGCGGCGCGACCGGTCGTACGTCTGTGTCCATGTGCCCATTGCAGCGCTTCGCGGGGGAGCGGCGCGTGAGCCCACGTACTCAACTCATCGGCTCGTTCGTCCTCGATGCCTGACGTCATTTCGGCTGCGCGGGTGGGGCCGCGGCGTTAATCTTCGGATATTCGCGGGGGTCGCCCGCGCGGGGTGGACGGAGAGACGTGGCAGCGTGGTTGTTGGTCCTGGCTGGAGCAGCGGCACTCGTCGTCGTAGTCGCCGTTGTGGCCCTGGTCTGGGCGCTCTCCGGTCGAGTCAAGCCGGGTGGCACGGACCCCAGCTTCTGATCACCTAAGGTTGAACGACGTGGCAGACGAGATGGGACGCAAGGACATCGAGGCAGGGTTGGAGACCCGCCATGAGCTGGGGGATGCGTTCGACGCAGAGCTGGTCGCCGGCTTCGCCGACCGCATCGAGAAGACGGTCCAGGAGCGCGTCGGTGCCACCGCCGCCGCCCGCACCCTGGCCGAGCGCAACGAGTCGCGCACCTCGGTCTTTCAGTTCGTCCTCGGCGCCGGCTCGGCCGTCGCCGGCATCCCGATCAGCATCACCCTCGGCGTGACCGACAACCTCGGCGCGCTGGTCGTCTCCTGGGTCGGCATCGTCGGCGTCAACGTCGCCCACGCGCTGCGTACGCGCAAGCGCTGATGCGGGGGTCGAACTGACAGCCCGACCGAGCGACCTTCAGGGCGCCGTGGTGGGAGCCGGGGTGCGCTGAGGTCGCTGCTGCTGCCACTCACGTGCGCTGGACACGTAGATGGCGGAGTTGAGGACCACGCCGAGCAGGAAGCCGAACTGCCCTGTGGCGAGGGCAAAGGCGGTCCAGGGGATCTGGGTGATGAGCAGGAAGTGCTGCGCCCACCAGACCTTCCTGCCGACGAGCGCCGTTCCGGCGACTCCGAGAAGGGTCAAGGCATAGGACCAGAGATCGGTCACGAGGGTGCGAAGGCTTTCTCAAACGTGCATGCGGTGGCCCGGGTTCGCTGGTCCCGAGTTGCGGCGAAGATTCGCTTGGTAGAAATCTTGACCGCTGCGGCTGGGTATCGTCAAAGTGACGCGAACGTGCGTCGCGTCACGCCGAAACGCGCCCCGCGGACACGTATCCCCACGGCTTTGAGGGGGCCGGGCCGGGGAGGTAGTCCTGGTGGAGGCGCTCGAACTGAAATCCCTGGTCGGCCAGGAGTTTCGGGATGTCGCGGGTGAGGTGGCAGCCGCCGAAGAAACGCTGCTGGAAGCCGTCGAGGCGGTGCTGCCAGCGGGCGACCGCGGGGTCGGGGGAGAGGCCGTGCTCGGCGAAGCCGAGGGTGCCGCCGGGGCGCACGACGCGGCGCAGCTCGGCGAGCGCGCCGGCGACGTTGGGGATCGTGCACAGCGAGAAGGTGACCAGTCCGGTGTCGACCGAGGCATCGTCGAGAGGGAGCTGGGCGCCGTCGAGGCCGACGCGGCTCACCGGGACCGACGACCTCGAGCGCCGGGGCGCGGAGAGCTCCCAGGCGACGTCGGACGGCTCGACGGCGACGATCTCGGTGACCTCGGCCGGGTAGAGCCCGATGTTGCTGCCGCTTCCGAAGCCGATCTCGACGACCCGCCCGCGGAGCCCCTCACAGGCCTCCTTGCGCATGGGGTCGAGCTGAGCCATCCCGCAGGTGCGGTCGACGATCCGCGGCACCACCCGCGATTCCCAGATCCCCATGAGTCCCATGTGAGCTCACTCTTCCATCTCACCGGTCCACTGGACACCGAGGAGCAGCGTGTCATCAGTTTCGGCGATGGTCGTGAACCCGATGCGCCGGTAGAACCCGATCGCCCGGGTGTTGGCGGTGCTGACGCCGAGGTGTGCGCCGCGAACGCCCGCGACGTGGAAGGAGCCGAGCATCATCCCGATCAGCTCCTTGCCGACGCCTTGGCCCTGGGCGCGGGGGAGCAGGTTGATGTGCAGGTGCGCCGGGAACTCGCTCAGCAGCTCTCCGGGCGTCCGCACCGGTCGGTGGATCAGGGACCGCAGGCGCGCGTTCCAGTCGTTGCGGTCGAAGTCGGGACCCGGGTCGGGGTTGACCACGCGAAGCGCGGGCCACCAGTCCTCCTCGCACTCCTTCTCGAAGGCACGCGTGAACGGGGTGCCGACGACGTAGCCCACCACGCCCTCGGAGTCGACCGCCACGAAACCGAGGCCCAGACGCAGCACGATGTAGGGGGCGGCGTAGATGTTCCCCGGCAGCCGCGGGTCGTCGTAGAACTCGGTGGCGTCCTCACCCGACGCCCCGGTCAGCAGGCAGATCGAGAACAGGTCGTCGAGGTCGTCGGCGGTGGCCCGCCGGATCTCAGGAGTGCCCATGACCCAACCTCACCATGACCCGCCCCCGTCGCCGACGTGGACCCGGCGCACAGCCCTTCACGAACGGTCTCCTCCCGGTGCCGCCCAGCCGAACAACCTCGGGCAACCTCAGCGTGGCGTGTGGATGCTCACGTGCCTTCGCGCACGTGGCCGGTAGCCTTGCAGGCATGAGCGTACGACGGGTGATGGGCACGGAGGTCGAATACGGAATTTCCGTGGCCGGACAGCCTCAGGCCAACCCGATGGTGGCCTCGAGCCAGGTCGTCAACGCGTACGCATCCTCGACCCTGAAGGCGAGGAGAGCACGCTGGGACTTCGAGGAGGAGTCGCCGCTG
Organism: Nocardioides turkmenicus; assembly: GCF_011045035.1. Classification (GTDB taxonomy): domain Bacteria; phylum Actinomycetota; class Actinomycetes; order Propionibacteriales; family Nocardioidaceae; genus Nocardioides; species Nocardioides turkmenicus. The sequence goes on along the minus strand of NZ_JAALAA010000010.1, from coordinate 76,623 downwards.
CGCGACGCCCGCGGCTTCGACATGTCGCGGCAGGTGGCCGATCCGAGCCAGCTCACCGACGAGGATCTGGGCCTCGCCAACGTGATCCTCACCAACGGTGCCCGGCTCTACGTCGACCACGCCCACCCGGAGTTCTCCTGCCCCGAGGTGACCAACCCGCTCGACGCGGTGCGCTGGGACAAGGCCGGCGAGCAGGTGATGCTCGACGCCTCCCGCGCGGCCGCGCGGCTGCCGGGCAACCCGCAGATCCACCTCTACAAGAACAACACCGATAACAAGGGCGTCTCCTACGGCGCGCACGAGAACTACCTCATGCGCCGGAGCACCGCGTTCGCCGACATCGTCAAGCACCTGACCCCGTTCTTCGTCTCCCGGCAGGTCTTCGCCGGCGCCGGGCGGGTCGGGATCGGCCAGGAGCGCCCCAAGCACGGCTTCCAGATCTCCCAGCGCGCCGACTTCTTCGAGGTCGAGGTCGGGCTGGAGACGACGCTCAAGCGGCCGATCATCAACACCCGCGACGAGCCCCACGCCGACCCGGAGAAATACCGCCGCCTCCACGTGATCCTCGGCGACGCCAACCTGGCCGAGGTCTCGACCTACCTCAAGGTCGGGAGTACGTCGCTGGTGCTCGCCATGATCGAGGACGGCTACATCACCCGCGATCTCAGCGTCGACGGCCCGGTCTCGGCCCTGCGCGCGGTCTCCCACGACCCGACCCTGAAGACCCTGATCACGCTCAAGGACGGCCGCAAGCTGACCGGCGTCCAGCTCCAGATGGAGTATCTGGACCTGGCCAAGAAGTTCGTCGAGGAACGCTACGGCTCCGACGCGGACCATCAGACCAAGGACGTGCTCGAGCGTTGGGAGTCGGTTCTCGACCGGCTCGAGCGCGACCCGATGGAGTGCGCCACCGAGCTCGACTGGGTGGCGAAATACAAGCTCCTGCTCGGTTACCGCGACCGCGACGGCCTGGAGTGGGACGACCCCAAGCTCCACCTGATCGACCTGCAGTACGCCGACATCCGCCCCGAGAAGGGCCTCTACCACCGTCTGGTCCGCGCCGGGCGGATCGAGCGCCTGCTCACCGACGACCTGATCGAGAAGGCGATGCACGACCCGCCCACCGACACCCGCGCCTACTTCCGCGGCCGCTGCCTCGAGAAGTACTCCGAGAACGTCGCCGCGGCCAGCTGGGACTCGGTCATCTTCGACCTGCCCGGACGTGAGTCGCTGCAGCGGGTGCCGACCATCGACCCGCTGCGAGGCACGAAGAAGCACGTCGGCGGCCTGCTCGACTCCTCGGACACCGCGATGGACCTGTTCAACCGGCTCACCGGTTCCTGAACATCACCGTGCCGGAGGACGGCCTGTTCGAACGTACGTCTTCCTCCCTCAGCGAAATCGTGCAATGTTGCCTCAGGTTTGTCGGTCCTAGTGGATAGGTTGGAGCCATGGCACAGGAGCAGAAGCAGCCGAAGAAGTCCTCCGAGACCGAGGAGGCCGTCGAGACCGCGCCCGAGACCGACGTCAACGAGCGCAAGGAAGCGCTGGACTCCGACGTCGACGACATCCTGGACGAGATCGACGACGTCCTGGAGACCAACGCCGAGGACTTCGTGAAGTCCTTCATCCAGAAGGGCGGGCAGTAGTAGATGTCGGAGTCCCGCATCCCGGCGGCCTACATGACGCCGGGCACCTCGTCCTTTGCCGATTTCCTGACGGCGCAGTCACCTGAGCTGCTCCCGGGACACAACGCCGCCCCCGGCAACCTCGGCGACCTCGCCCCGCACGGCACCACGATCGTCGCGGCCACCTTCCCCGGCGGCGTGATCATCGCCGGTGACCGGCGCGCGACCCAGGGCAACCTGATCGCCGAGCGCGACATGCGCAAGGTCTTCCCGGCCGACGAATACTCCGCGGTCGGCATCGCTGGCTCCGCAGGGCTCGCGGTCGAGCTGGTCAAGCTCTTCCAGACCGAGCTGGAGCACTACGAGAAGATCGAGGGCACCACGCTCTCGATCGAGGGCAAGGCCAGCCGGCTCTCGGCGCTCGTGCGCGGCAACCTCGCGATGGCCATGCAGGGCCTGGTCGTGGTGCCGCTCTTCGTCGGGTTCGACCCCGACGCGGGCGTCGGCAAGATCTATGGGTACGACCCGACCGGCGGCCGCTACGAGCAGACCGGATACTCCGGCGTGGGCTCGGGCTCCCTGTTCGCCAAGGGCGCCCTGAAGAAGCTCTACCGGCCCGACCTCGACGAGGACACCCTGGTCGCGGTCTTGATCCAGGCGCTCTACGACGCCGCCGACGACGACTCGGCCACCGGTGGTCCCGACCTGTCCCGCAAGCTGTTCCCGCTGGTTCACGTGATCACGGCCGACGGCGGGCGCACCCTGCCCGACGCCGAGGTCGCGGCTGTCGCGGAGTCCGTCATCGCCGGGAGGCTCCAGCGGCCCGACGGTCCCATCGCCGAGATTGAGGGTGCCAAGTGAGCATGCGAACAATCCAGTGCAGTTTTGATCTGGGCTCGTCGGCGCCCGCAGCGAAGCGAGGACGCCGATGAGCACGCCGTTCTATGTCAGTCCCGAGCAGCTGATGCGCGACCGCGCGGACTTCGCGCGCAAGGGCATCTCCCGCGGCCGGGCTCTGGTCTCGCTGCAGTACGCCGACGGCATCGTGTTCGCCTCCGAGAACCCCTCGGCGGCGCTGCACAAGGTCAGCGAGATCTACGACCGGATCGCCTTCGCCGCGGTCGGGCGCTACAACGAGTTCGAGAACCTTCGCATCGCGGGCGTCCGGTTGGCCGACATGCGCGGCTACGCCTACGACCGGCGTGACGTCACCGGTCGGGGTCTGGCCAACGCCTATGCCCAGACCCTCGGCACGATCTTCTCCTCGGGCGGGGAGAAGCCCTACGAGGTCGAGCTGTTCGTCGGCGAGATCGGTGACACCGCGGCGGACGACCAGCTCTACCGGCTCACCTACGACGGTCAGGTCGTCGACGAGCACGGCTTCGCCGCCATCGGTGGTGCGGCTGAGGCGGTCGGTGGCTACCTGAAGGAGCGCTACACCGAGGGCGCCACGCTCGAGAATGCGATCAAGCTCGCCGTCGCCGCCCTCGGTCACACGGAGACCGAGGATCGGGAGATCGAGGCGAAGAACCTCGAGGTCGCGGTCCTCGACCGCACCCGCACCCAGCCGCGCAAGTTCCGCCGGATCCGGCCGGCGACGCTGGTCGAGATCCTGGGCTCCTCGACCGCGAAGCCCGAGGTGGGGGCGGCCGCCCCGGCCGCTGTCGAGCCGCCGGCAGAGAAGCCGGCGGAGAAGCCCGCCGAGGAGGCCCCGCTGGCTCCTCCGGCTGACGACGACGGCGAGCCGCCGATCGCCCCGCCGCTGGACTGACACCAGAAACCAGAAGCCGGGGAGTTTCAGCAGCGCCTGAGACTCCCCGGCTTGGTTCGTGCCTGGCCGATCAGAGGCCGGAGATCGCGACCAGGATCAGCGCGACCCCGGCCACTGCCGGTGCCGCGAGGCGCTCGCCGAGGACCGCCGCGGCGGCGAGCGCGGCCGCGACCGGCTCCATCAGGCTCGCCACCGTGGCCGCGCTGCTGCGGGTGGTCCGCAGCCCGGCGTAGAGCAGCCCGTACGCCAGGGCCATCGTCGCCACGCCCAGGTAGACCAGCCAGGCCCACACCGTCGCCGAGGACGAGACGAGCGGTCCGCTGCCGAGCAGTGCCAACGGAACCAGGACGACGGCCCCGACCCCGGTCGCGCCGGCCGTCACCAGCAGCGGGCTGCGCTGCTGGGCGAGCGGGCGTCCGACGGCCGTGGTGAGCGCGTACGCAGAGCCGGAGGCGATCGCGAGCAGCACGCCGATCACCGGCCGGTCGCCTCCGGCCCCGCTGCCGGCGTAGACGGAGGCCAGGACCAGCCCGGTCAGCGCGGTCGCCAGCACCACGAGCTGTCGGCGGGTCGGTAGCTGTCGGGCCGCGATCGCCTCACCGACGAGCAGGATCACCGGAGCGATCCCCAGGCTGACGACGGTGGACACCGTCACCCCGACGGCGACCACGGAGGCGAAGTAGAGCGCCTGGTAGAGGCCGGTCGCGGCGCCGACGACCACCGTGCGAGCATCGAGGTGAAGGTCGCGCAGGCGGCCGACGACGGCGAGGACGGCGAGCAGAGCGACCGTGGCGATCAGCATCCGGTAGGCGCTCACCGTGAGCACCGACAGCGGCGTGATCGAGCGGACGATCTGAAGGACGAGGCCACCGGTGCCCCACAGGACTCCGGCGAGGCAGATCTGAACGAGCCCGAGACGGGCGGAGAACGAAGACATCGAAGAGGTGCTCCAGGTTCGACAGGACGAGATGGGCAGCGTCTGGAGCACGCCGAAGAGAGCCGATCCCGCACTCAGGCAGGTCGGCGAGGCCGCTCCGGTCAGGCGACCGGCGGCGGAAGCAGACCGAGGTGCTTCGAAGTCATGGCCCGAAGTCTGCCACAGGCCCGAGCCCTCCCGCCTGGCAGTTTCGAGCCTGTGCGCCGGGTCAGCCGATACGGTCGCTGAGCGAGATCACGATGCCCTCCGGCCCGCGGACGTACGCCATCCGAACCACGCCCTCGTAGACGCCGACGCCTCCGACGAGGCCGTAGCCGTCGGCGGCCACCCGCTCGAGGACCGCGTCCAGGTCGTCGACCTCGAAGCAGACGTTGCGCAGGCCCAGCTCGTTGGCCATCGCCTCGGGTGAGCCGGGCACGTGGTCGGGACGTACGAAGCGGGCGAGCTCGAGCGCGGTGCCGCCGCCCGGCGGGCGCAGCATGACCACCTCGCAGCGGGCGCCGGGTATCGCGCAGACCGTGTCGAGGAACTCGCCCTCGACGAACGTACGTCCCTCGACCTCCAGGCCGAGGCCGACGAAGAACTCGGTGGCCCTGTCGATGTCGGCGACGGTGACGCCGATGTGGTCGAACCGCAACAGCTGTGTCATGACTCTCATCCTCGTGGGTGTCGGGTGTCTGTGTGAGGAGAACGAGGCCGGCCCACCGTTCTCTACACGGCCATGGCCGGTTGTTAGGGTCGCTGTTCGTGAACGCGGAGGGCTCGATGTGGCGACGGGGGAGGCTGCTCGCGCTCACGGCGGTGCTGCTCGCCCTGGTCATCGGGCTGCACGACCTGGTGCCGAACCGCTGGGGAAACCTGGGCTCCCTGGTGGCGACGTTCCTGCCCTGGCTCGTCGTCGCGGTTCCGCTGCTGGTCCTCGCGGCAGCGCTACGCCGATCGGCCATCGCCGCGCTCCTCGCGCTGGCTCCGCTCGCCGCCTGGGTGGGGGTGTTCGGCCCGCAGCTGCTGCCTGCCGAGCCTGCGGCGTACGACCTCACGGTCGTGCAGCACAACGTCGCCGACGACAACCACGACGTCGGCGGCGCCGTCGAGTCGCTGCTGGCCGAGGACCCCGACATCGTGGCGCTGGAGGAGGTCACCTCGGAGCACCTCCGGCACTACGAGGCGGCGCTGGGGCCGAGGTTCGAGCATCACGCGACCCAAGGCACCGTCGGGCTCTGGTCGCGTCACCCGATCGCGGAGAGTACGCGTGTCGACATCCGCCCCTCGGGCATCGGCGCGTCCTGGGACCGGTGCCTGCGAGCGGTCGTACGGACCCCCGAGGGCGACGTGACCGTCTACGTGGCGCACCTTCCCTCGGTCCGCCTGGGGACGCGCGGGCTCGCGGCGAGCAGCCGCAACCGGAGCGCCGAGCTGCTGGCGGAGAGGATCGCCGAGGACCCGGCGCCGAGGGTGCTGCTGGCCGGCGACCTCAACGGAAACCTGCGGGATCCCGGGCTCGAACCCGTCACGGAGCAGGTCTCGCGCGAGGAGCACGGGTTCCGGCTCACCTTCCCCTCGGCGCTGCCCGTCGTGCAGCTCGATCACGTCCTCGCGCGTGGCGCCGAGGTGACGGACCTGCGCGTCCTCCCTCGCTCGGGCAGCGACCATCGGCCCGTGGTGGCTCGCGTCTCGCTGCGCGGGGTCAGTGGCCGCTGAGCTGACCTGTCAGCCGCTCGTGCCGGTCGGCGCTGGCCTGGTTGAGCCCGACGATGCGTACGGACTTGTTCTTGGCGGCGTACTTGTGGGTGATCGCGTCGAGCGCGGCGACCGTCGAGGCGTCCCAGATGTGGGAGTCGGAGAGGTCGATGACGATCTCGTCGGGGTCCTCGGCGTACTCGAACTGGGTGTAGAGGTCGTTGCTGGAGGCGAAGAAGAGCTCGCCGGTGACCCGGTAGACCGCGGTCACGCTTCCGTTGGTGGACTCGACCAGCTCGCGGTGGGTCTCGGTGAGGTGGGCGACGCGGCGCGCGAAGAGCGTCATCGCGACCAGGACGCCGACGATGACGCCGATCGCGAGGTTGTGGGTCGCGACGGTCACCGCGACGGTCGCGACCATCACCGCGGTCTCCGAGCGTGGCATCCGCCGCAGGGTGGCCGGACGGACGGAGTGCCAGTCGAAGGTGCCCACCGAGACCATGATCATCACCGCCACAAGCGCAGCCATCGGGATGAGTGCCACGATGTCGCCGAACCCGACGACCAGGATGAGCAGGAAGGTGCCGGCGAGGAAAGTGGAGATCCGGGTACGTGCACCGGAGACCTTCACGTTGATCATCGTCTGGCCGATCATCGCGCACCCGCCCATGCCGCCGAAGAGCCCGGTGACGACGTTCGCGATGCCCTGGCCGCGCGCCTCACGGCTCTTGTCGGAGTGGGTGTCGGTGATGTCGTCGACGAGCTTCGCCGTCATCAGCGACTCCAACAGGCCGACCAGCGCCATACCGAGGGCATAAGGTGCGATGATCTTCAGCGTCTCGACGCTGAGAGGTACGTCGGGGAGGAACCAGGCCGGCAGGCTGTCGGGCAGCTTGCCCTCGTCCCCGACGTTCGGCACGTCGAGGCCGCCGACCAAGGTGAAGGCGGTGAGCGCGACGATCGCCACGAGCGGGGCAGGGATCACGCTGTTGACCCGCGGGAAACCCACGATGACGGCGATACCGACAGCGATCATCGGATAAACCAGCCACGGCACGTCGACCATGTGCGCGATCTGCGCCTCGAAGATGAGGATCGCGAGCGCGTTGACGAAGCCGACCATCACCGAGCGGGGGATGAACCGCATCAGTCTGGACACGCCGGCCAGTGCCAGCGCGACCTGGATCAGCCCGCCGAGGATCACCGTTGCGATCAGGTAGTCGTAGCCGTGATCCCGCATCACGGGTGCGATCACCAGCGCGACCGCGCCGGTGGCGGCCGAGATCATCGCCGGCCGCCCACCGAGGAACGAGATGGCCACGGCCATCGTGAACGAGGCGAACAGCCCGACCCGCGGGTCGACCCCGGCGATGATCGAGAACGAGATCGCCTCCGGGATCAGGGCCAGCGCGACGACGAGGCCGGCCAGCACCTCGGTACGCAGCAACCGAGGTGATCGCAGCGCGGCCAGCACGGTGGCGTCGGCCGGGGTGGAGGCGGGTGGTGATGAAGGCACGAAGGCGGTCCGATCAGTCGCGACTGGCAGGATGGGCGGGACGCGAGAAACCGTACTCTCACGTTACGTAAGGGTTGGGATCGCCGGCCATGTGAGAAGGGACACCATGACGCGCAGTGCTGCCCGGGAGGGGGCGATGCAGATCGGCGAGGTGGCGGCGCGCACCGAGTTGTCGCTGCGCAGTCTCCGCCACTGGGAGGAGGTCGGCCTGCTGAAGCCGTCGGGACGGAGCGAGGGCGGCTTCCGGCTCTATACCGAGGCAGACGTCGAGAAGATCCTCGTCATCCGCCGGATGAAGCCTCTCGGCTTCAGTCTCGAGGAGATGAAGGCGGTCATGGCCGACATCGAGATCCTGCGTCAGTCCGAGCCCGACCTCGCCGACGTCGCTATGGCCCGTGAGCGCCTGGCCGCCGTCCGTGCCGAGGCGGGCCTACGCCGCGAGAAGCTGGAGCGGCAGTTGGCCATGGCGGACGAGTTCATCGCCATCCTGCGGCGCGAGGAGGACTGACGTGCCGGTGGGCGGCGCGGCTCGCCGTGTCGTACCTCTGAACGGCTCCGGAGTGACCGTCGACCGTCTAGGGTTTCCGTATGGACAGGCGCATCTTCGGCATCGAGAACGAGTACGGCGTGACCTGCACGTTCCGCGGCCAGCGGCGGCTGAGCCCGGACGAGGTGGCCCGCTACCTCTTCCGCAAGGTGGTGAGCTGGGGCCGCAGCTCGAACGTGTTCCTCCGCAACGGCGCGAGGCTCTACCTCGACGTCGGCTCCCACCCCGAGTACGCCACGCCCGAGTGCGACGACGTGATCTCGACCGTCACGCATGACAAGGCGGGGGAGCGGATCCTGGAGGGCCTGCTCCTCGACGCCGAGCAGCGGCTGCACGACGAGGGCATCGCCGGCGACATCTACCTGTTCAAGAACAACACCGACTCTGCCGGCAACTCCTACGGCTGCCACGAGAACTACATGGTCAGCCGCGCCGGGGAGTTCTCGAAGCTCGCCGACGTGCTCATCCCGTTCCTGGTCACCCGCCAGCTCATCGTCGGTGCCGGGAAGGTCACCCACACGCCGCGAGGCGCCGGCTTCGCGGTCAGCCAGCGCGCCGAGCACATCTGGGAGGGCGTGTCGTCCGCGACCACCAGGTCCCGGCCGATCATCAACACCCGCGACGAGCCGCACGCGGACGCCGAGAAGTACCGGCGCCTCCACGTCATCGTCGGTGACTCGAACATGTCCGAGACCACCACGATGCTGAAGATCGCGAGCTGCCACCTGGTGCTGCGGATGATCGAGGAGGGCGTCGTCATGCGGGACATGACGATGGAGAACCCGATCCGCGCCATCCGCGAGATCGCCCACGACCTCACCGGCCGGCGCAAGGTCCGGCTGGCCAACGGCCGCGAGGCCAGCGCCCTGGACATCCAGAACGAATACCTCACCAAGGCGCGCGAGTTCGTCGACCGCCGCGAGATCACCGACCCGACCATGATCGCTGCCCTCGACCTGTGGGAGCGCGGTCTGAAGGCGATCGAGTCCGACGACCTGTCCCTGGTCGACCGGGAGATCGACTGGGTGATCAAGTGGAAGCTGATCGAGCGCTACCGCGCCAAGCACGGCCTCCCGCTCGGCCACGCGCGGGTCGCCCAGCTCGACCTCGCCTACCACGACATCCACCGCAACCGCGGCCTCTACTACCTGCTGGAGAAGAAGGGCGCGGTCAAGCGGGCGACCACCGACCTGAAGATCTTCGAGGCGAAGTCGGTGCCGCCGCAGACCACCCGTGCCCGGCTGCGCGGCGAGTTCATCAAGAAGGCGCAGGAGCGCCGCCGCGACTTCACCGTCGACTGGGTCCACCTCAAGCTCAACGACCAGGCCCAGCGCACCGTCCTCTGCAAGGACCCGCTGCGCGCCTACGACGAGCGGGTCCAGCGGCTCATCGACGGCATGTGAAACACCGGCCGGGGTGGCTTCGCCGCCGGGCAACCACCGTACGGATATGGTGTGCTCCGCTGTCGTCCGTCCCTTTCACGTCATGAAGGTTTGCACTGTGTCCACTGCTCCTCGGCCTCGCCTGAGCCATGCGCTGAGCGCGCTGACTGTGTTCCTGCTTCTCCCGGCCCTGGTCGCCTGTGGTGAGAAGGTGACGGGCTACGGCGACGAGACCGTCTCCGGCTTCGACGGGGTCACGGTCTCGGCCGACACGAAGAAGGCACCGACGCTGAAGTGGAAGTCGGCGATCTCCTACCCGAAGGACCCGAAGGTCAAGACGCTGACCGAGGGTGACGGCGAGGAGATCCCGGAGGACCGCGGTGTCTTCGCGAAGATCTACATCGGCAACGCCACCACCCTCGACAAGGAGTGGTCCTACCAGAGCCAGGCACCCGAGGGTGAGGAGCTTCCGGCGGACAAGCCGTGGAGCACGATCCTGAAGGGCGCCAAGGTCGGTGACCGGATCGAGGCGCTCGTCGCCTCCGACGACCTGCTCGGCGAGGGCGGCAACCCGCAGATGGGCATCGGCAACCACGACACGCTGCTGGTCGTCGTCGACGTGGTCAAGGCGGCCGCCGACAAGACGCCGCACGACGTGGACCCCTCCGAGCTGCCGAAAGTCGTGGAGAAGAACGGCAAGCCGACCGGGTTCGACTTCACCGGCATCGCCAAGCCGAAGGCCGACGACGTGCTCAAGCGGGTCATCGTCACCGAAGGTGACGGCGAGAAGATCACCACCGACCAGACGGTCACGGCCAACTACCTCGGCATGACCTACGGCGCCAAGAAGCCCTTCGACGAGAGCTTCAGCAAGGAGCCGGTGCCGTTCGCGCTCAACCAGGTGGTCGCGGGCTGGACCAACGGCCTGGAGGGCGTCAAGGTCGGCAGCCGTGTTCTGCTGCAGATCCCGCCGGAGCTGGGCTACGGTGCTGAGGAGAAGCCGGGCCAGGGTGGCACGCCGGGGATCCCGGCCAACAGCACGCTCTACTTCGTCATCGACGTCGTCAAGGCCGGCTCCGCTCCGGCGACGCCGTAGCAGAGTCTCTAGGGGGAGAAACACACCGTGGCGGCGGGTAAGACCGAGCGGTTGATGAACCTGCTCATCATGCTGCTCGTGCAGCGCGACAACGTGTCGAAGGAGCGGATCCGCGAGGTCCTCTACCCGTCGTCCCACGGTGAGGCGTTCGAGAAGATGTTCGAGCGCGACAAGGAGGAGCTGCGCAGCCTCGGGGTGCCGATCGAGACCGGGGTGATCGACAACTTCTTCGAGGACGAGATCGGCTACCGGATCAGCCCCGAGCAGTTCGCGCTGCCGCCGATCACCCTCGAGGCCGACGAGCTCGCGGTGGTCGCGCTGGCCACCAAGGTCTGGGAGAACGCCTCGATGGCCGAGGCGACCACCGAAGCCGTACGCAAGCTCAACGCCGCCGGCCTCGAGACCGACGTCTCGGCGCTGGAGATCGTGCAGCCGCGCCTGGCCGCGGAAGAGGGCTCCTTCGACGTCTTCGTGGCCGCGACCCAGGACCGGCAGGTGGTCGAGTTCGACTACCGCGGGTCCCGGGCCACCGAGCCGTCCCACCGGCGGCTGCAGCCGTGGGGCGTGGTGCGCTACTCGGGCCGGTGGTACGCCGTCGGCCACGACGTCGACCGCGACGACACCCGCATCTTCCGGCTCTCCCGTGTCCTGGGGGAGGCCCGGGCGGTCGGTGAGTTCGATGCCTTCGAGGTGCCGGCCGAGGTTGACGTACGCGATATCGCACGAGACCTGGCGCCGGCTCCGCCGACGGGAAAGGCCGTGCTGCTGCTGCGGCAGGGGAGCGGGTACAGCCTCCGGAGGGCCGCCGACTCCACCGAGCCGGGCGTGACCGGTCCCGACGGCAGCGACGGCTGGGACCGGGTCGTGCTGACCCGGGTGCCCGCCGACCTGGTCGGGGCCGTGCTGGGCCACGGGCCCGACGCCTACGTCGAGGAGCCTGAGGACCTGCGCCGCGAGGTCGCGACCCGTCTCGAGCGGCTGGTCGCACGGCTGGACGGAGCCACCCGATGAGCGCGAACACGGGGGCCAAGGGGCAGGTCGGGCGGCTGCTGACGCTGGTGCCCTACCTCTACTCCCAGGATGACGACGTACGCCTCGACAAGGCTGCCGCCGACCTCGGCGTCGAGGAGAAGCAGCTGGTCAAGGACCTGCAGGTGCTCTTCATGTGCGGCCTGCCGGGCGGCTACCCCGACGACCTGATCGACGTCGACATCGACGCGCTCACCGAGCCCGACGGCGACCGGGTGATCCGGATCTCCAACGCCGACTACCTCGACCGCCAGCTGCGGCTCACCCCGATCGAGGCGACCGCCGTGATCGTCGCGCTCCGCGCGCTGCGCGGGGGAGCGGTGAGCGCGGAGACGAAGGAGGTCGTCGACCGCACGCTGGCCAAGCTGGAGCAGGCGGCCGCCGAGGGTGCCGCGGGCAGCGTGGATCCTGGCGAGGAGCCGGTCGACACCTCGCTCGTCCAGATCCATGCCGCGATCGCGACCGCGATCGACCAGGGCCGCCAGGTACGCATCGACTACTGGGTCCCGGCGCGCGACGAGGAGTCCTCCCGGGTCGTGGACCCGCGTGCGCTGGTCTCCATCCGCGACATCGAGTACCTCGACGCCTGGTGCCACCAGGCCGAGGCGCCGCGCAGCTTCCGGCTCGACCGGATCCGGGGCGCCGAGGTGCTGGACACGCCGATCGTGGTCGCTCCGGAGACGGGCGAGGGTGCGGATCTCGACGGCGAGGGCGAGTCGGTGCTGCGTACGGACTCCGGCGTCGTCGTCCGGGTACGACTCGCGCCCGAGGCCCGCTGGGTCGGTGAGTACTACGCGGTGATCGACCCCGTGGAGCAGCCGGGCGGCGGGCTCGAGGTGGGCCTGCGCGTCTACGACCAGCGCTGGCTCACCCGGCTGCTGCTGCGGCTCGCTCCCTACGCCGAGATCGTCGGCACCGACGACGCCCGGAGCGGGCAGACAGGCACAGAGTTCACGGAATCGTTTGCTGCGACTGCACGGCTGGCCCTCGGCCTGTACCGTTCGGACGCGTAGACTTCTGACGTTCCCCCTATGACGTAGATGAGGTAGTTCATGTTCACTCCAATGATCGGTATGCCGCAGGGAGCCGAGTGGCTCATCATCCTGGCGATCGTGATCCTCGTCTTCGGCGCCGCCAAGCTTCCCGAGCTCGCCCGCGGCACCGGTCAGGCGCTGCGTATCTTCAAGACCGAGACCAAGGGTCTTCGCGACGACGACGAGAAGGAGAAGGTCGAGAAGCCGGCCGAGCTGACCGCCTCCGAGAAGGAGCGCATCGCGGAGCTCGAGCGTCGTGAGGCCGAGATCAAGGCCGAGCGCGAGCGCCTCTCCGGCAACTGAGGCCGACCTTGTCCATCGCCGGTGTTGTCGCGGTCTTCCGCGGCACCCCCAAGCACCCCATCGGCGACGACGGCCGGATGGCGCTCTCCGACCACCTGCGCGAGCTCCGTGCGCGGGTGATCAAGGCATCCCTGGCGTTGGTCGTCGGGTTCGTCGTGTCGCTGTTCTTCTTCGAGCAGCTCTTCGACCTGGTCATGGATCCCTACCTCAAGGCCGTCAAGATGATGGACCAGGAGGGCGGTGCCGCCTCGCTGAGCTCCGTCAACGGTGCCGCGGGCGGCTTCATGCTCTACCTGAAGCTGTGTGGCCTGGCCGCCCTGATCGGCACCGCGCCGATCTGGCTCTACCAGATCTGGGCGTTCCTGATGCCGGGCCTGCACGCCCACGAGCAGAAGATGTCGAGGATCTTCGTGGCTGTCGCCGGCCCGCTCTTCCTCGTCGGCGTCGTGCTGGGCTACGTCACGCTGCCCAAGGGCCTGGAGATCCTGTTCGCCTTCGTCCCCGACGGCCTGACCAACATCGTCGAGTTCAGCGAATACCTCAGCTTCCTCAGCCGTACGCTCCTGGTCTTCGGCATCGCCTTCGAGATCCCGGTCTTCGTGATCCTGCTCAACCGGATCGGGGTCCTGCCCGGCGCAGCGCTGGGGAAGTACCGTGCCTGGATCATCGTCGGCTCGTTCGTCTTCGCCGCGGTCGCGACCCCATCGGGTGACCCGTTCACGATGACGATCATGGCTGGCCCGATGGTCGTCCTCTTCGGGATCTCCGAGGTCATCGCCAGAGCCCACGACAGACGGAAGGCCGGCAAGCGCAAGGACATGATCGGGGATCCTGACGTCCCATCGGTGATCTGACCACTAGGGCATGTCTGGCAAATCCACGCCCGCTACGCGGCGTTTCGCATCCGATCTGGCTGCGTTGCCGCCGCTCGACAGCCGCCAGGATGCCTTCGCGGCGGACGCCTTGCCAGATCGGCCCGAAACGTCGCTCGCGGCCGCCGTGTCTTTACCAGACATGCCCTAGTCTTCACCCGTGACGCGCCAGATCGCTCTGCTCGCCAATCCCACCGCCGGCCGCGGCAACGCCGACCAGATCCTCGACGCGGTCACCGCCCGGCTGACGGCCTCGGGGGCCTCGGTCGACCACCTGATCGGGGACGACGCCGACCATGCGCTCGAGCTGGCGCGGAAGGCCGCTGCCGAAGGCGTGGACACGGTCGTCACCCTCGGCGGCGACGGCATGGTCCACGTCGCGGTCCAGGCCCTGGCCGGGACCGAGGTGAACCTCGGTGTCGTCCCGCTCGGCACCGGCAACGACTTCGCCCGGGCCCTCGGGATCCCGACCGGCGATCCGCTGGCCGCGGCCGACGTGGTCGTACGTGATCACCCCCGCCGCATCGACCTCGGGCGCAGCGGGGAGACCTGGTTCGCCACGGTCCTGGCGGCCGGCTTCGACGCGGCGGTCAACGAGCGCGCCAACGCGATGCGGTGGCCCCACGGCGACCTCCGCTACACGCTCGCCGCGCTGTCGGTGATCCGCAGCTGGACGCCGGTTCCCTACCGGCTCGAGATCGACGGGGTGGTGCGCGAGCAGGAGGCGATGCTCCTGGCGATCGCCAACACCGAGTCCTACGGGGGTGGCCTGCGGATCGCGGCCGATTGTGACCCCGCCGACGGCCTGCTCGACGCCATCCTCATCAAGCCGGTCTCCCGACTGGAGTTCCTCCGGGTCTTCCCCGGCGTCCGCGACGCGAAGCACCTCACCCACCCCGCCTTCGAGCGCATCCGGGCCCGCCGGATCACCGCCGCCGCGCCCGGCGTGATCGCCTACAGCGACGGCGAGCGCCTCGGTCCGCTGCCGCTCGAGGTCGAGTGCGTGCCGTCCGCTCTCGGCGTACTGGTGCCGTCGCTCTCCTGAGCCCAGGGCATCGTTGTCGGTGTCGGTCGATAGGCTCGGCACCATGGACGCCTCGCCAGCGGAGAAGTACGCCGCTTACAAGCGTGACAAGGACTACCCCGTCTTCCGGGACTTTGCCGCGCTCTACGATTTCGGGCTCGACGACTTCCAGGTCGAGGCGTGCAGGGAGATCGAGGACGGCAAGGGCGTCCTGGTCGCCGCGCCGACCGGTTCGGGCAAGACGATCGTCGGCGAGTTCGCCATCCACCTGGCGCTCGCCACCGGACGGAAGGCGTTCTACACCACCCCGATCAAGGCGCTCTCCAACCAGAAGTACAACGACCTGGTCAAGCGCTACGGCCCCGACCAGGTCGGCCTGCTGACCGGCGACAACGTCGTCAACGGCGAGGCGCCGGTCGTGGTGATGACCACCGAGGTGCTGCGCAACATGCTCTACGCGGGCTCGCAGACCCTGATGGGTCTCGGGTTCGTGGTCATGGACGAGGTCCACTACCTCGCCGACCGCTCCCGCGGCGCGGTCTGGGAGGAGGTCATCATCCACCTGCCCGAGTCGGTCTCCGTGGTGTCGCTGTCGGCGACCGTCTCCAACGCCGAGGAGTTCGGCGAGTGGCTGACCACGGTGCGTGGTGAGACCACCACGATCATCGAGGAGAAGCGGCCGGTGCCGCTCTACCAGCACGTGATGGCCGGTCGCCGGATCATGGACCTGTTCGCCTCCTCCGACGTCGACGCGGCGGCCGGGTTCGTCAAGGAGGGCGCCCCGGTCAACGGCGAGCTGATGAGGCTGGCGCGCGACGACTGGGCTGCCGGACGGATGACGGACCGGCGTACGCCGAAGGACAGGCGCAAGGGGAACGGCAACCGGCGCGTGGGCAACGGCCGGCGCGTCTGGATCCCGTCGCGCGTCGAGGTGATCAACGCGCTGCAGCGCGACAACCTGCTGCCGGCGATCAACTTCGTCTTCTCCCGGGTGGGCTGCGACGCGGCGGTGCAGCAGTGCATCCAGGCCAACCTGCGGCTGACCACCCCCGACGAGCGCGACGAGATCTTCGCCTACGTCGAGGAGGCCTGCGCCGACCTGCCCGACGAGGACCGGCACGTGCTCGGCTACCACGACTGGGTCGACGGGCTCACCCGCGGCGTGGCGGCCCACCACGCCGGGCTGCTGCCGGCGTTCAAGCAGGTCGTCGAGGAGCTGTTCCTGCGCGGCCTGGTCAAGGCCGTCTTCGCGACCGAGACGCTCGCGCTCGGCATCAACATGCCGGCCCGCACGGTGGTCATCGAGAAGCTCTCGAAGTGGAACGGCGAGGCCCACGTCAACCTCTCGCCGGGGGAGTACACCCAGCTCGTCGGTCGCGCCGGCCGGCGCGGCCTCGACGTCGAGGGCCACGGCGTCGTGCTCTGGCAACAGGGGCTCAACCCGCGCGAGCTCGCCGGCCTCGCCTCGACGCGTACGTATCCGCTGCGGTCGAGCTTCAAGCCGTCCTACAACATGGCGGTCAACCTGGTCCACCAGTTCGGCCGGGCGCGCTCGCGCGAGCTGCTGGAGCAGTCGTTCGCGCAGTTCCAGGCCGACAAGGCGGTCGTCGGGCTGGCCCGCCAGGTGCGCAAGGCCGAGGACGCCCTCGACGGCTACCGGGAGGCCGCGACCTGCGACCGTGGCGACTTCATGGAGTACGCCGCGATCCGCCGCAAGATCTCCGACATCGAGAAGTCGTCCTCGCGTGAGCGGCGCGCCGACCGGCGTGAGGAGATCATCGAGTCGCTCTCGAAGCTGAAGGTCGGTGACGTGATCGACGTGCCGACCGGCAAGTTCGCCGGCTACGCCGTGATCGTCGACCCGGGCTTCGACCCCGACGGCCCGCGCCCCTACGTCGTCACCCAGGACCGGCAGGCCCGGCGGCTGGCGATGATGGACTTCAACGTGCCGATCGCCGCCCAGACCCGGCTGCGGGTGCCGAAGTCGTTCAACGGCCGCAACCCGCAGATGCGCCGCGACATGGCCTCGCGACTGCGGGAGAAGACCCGCGACCTGCGTCCGGTGCCCTACGAGGGCTCGCCGACCGCCCGCAAGGAGCGCAAGAGCTCGGCGGAGACCCAGATCTCCGAGCTGCGCCGCGAGCTGAAGATGCACCCCTGCCACGACTGCCCCGACCGCGAGGACCACGCCCGCTGGGCCGAGCGCTGGTTCAAGCTGTCGCGCGACACCGACACGCTGCGGCGCCGGGTGGAGGCGCGTACGAACACCGTCGCGCGCACCTTCGACCGGGTCTGTGACGTGCTGGTCGCGCTCGACTACCTCGAGGGCGAGACCGTCACCGAGCGCGGCACCCACCTGATGCGGCTCTACTCCGAGATGGACCTGGTCGCCGCCGAGGCGCTCCGCGAGGGCCTGTGGGACGACCTGACCCCTTCGGAGCTCGCGGCCGCGCTCTCGGTGCTGGTCTACGAGGCCCGGCGCGCCGACGACGCCACCCCGCCCCGCATCCCCGGCGGCCGGGTCAAGGACGTCATCGCCGAGACCGTACGCCTGTGGGGCCAGCTCGACGCCCTCGAGCGCGACCACAAGCTCGACTTCCTGCGCCAGCCCGACCTCGGCTTCGCCTGGGCCGCCTACCGCTGGGCCGAGGGCGACGAGCTCGACGACGTGCTCAGCGAGGTCGAGCTCGCCGCCGGTGACTTCGTCCGCTGGGTCAAGCAGCTCATCGACCTCTGCGGCCAGGTCGCCGACGCCGCCGGCGACATCCCGCTGAGGCGTACGGCTCGGCAGACCATGGATCTCCTCAAGCGAGGTGTCGTGGCCTACTCCTCCGTCGTCGAGTAGGAGAGCCGCTCAGCCGCGTCTCAGCCCGGTGAAATACGATGGACCGGTGGACGTATCTCCCTACGATGCCCTGTTGTTCGTCTCTTTCGGGGGGCCGGAGAAGACCGAGGACGTGGTGCCGTTCCTGGAGAACGTCACCCGGGGGCGGGGGATCCCGCGGGAGCGCCTGGTCGAGGTCGGGCAGCACTACTTCGACCGCGGCGGGAAGTCGCCGATCAACGACCAGAACCGCGCCTTCCTGGCGGCGCTGCGCAGCGACCTGGCCGAGCACGGGATCGACCTGCCGGTCTACTGGGGCAACCGCAACTGGGACCCCTACCTGAGCGACACGGTCGCGCAGATGCGGGCCGACGGGATCAAGCGGGCGGCGGTCTTCGCGACCAGCGCCTACTCGTCCTACTCCTCGTGCCGGCAGTACCGCGAGAACCTCTTCGAGGCGTGCGACAGGACCGGCGGCGTCGAGGGCGCGCCGGTGCTGGACAAGCTGCGGCACTACTACAACCACCCCGGCTTCGTGGCGCCCGTCGTGGACGGTGTGGTCGCCTCGATCGAGGACCTTCCCGAGGACGCCCGCGACAGCGCGCGGATCCTGTTCGTCACCCACTCGATCCCGACGTCGATGAACGACAACTCCGGCCCCGACGGCAACGCGTACGTCGCCCAGCACCTCGACGTCGCCGGCGTGATCGCCGAGCAGGTGGGTCAGCGGCGCGGGGTCACCCACGAGTGGGACCTCGTCTACTGCAGCCGCTCCGGCGCCCCGCACATCCCGTGGCTCGAGCCGGACGTGAACGACCACCTCGAGGAGCTGGCGGAGAAGGCTCTGTCGAACGAGGGCATGGCCGTGGTGATGTGTCCGGTCGGCTTCGTCTCCGACCACATGGAGGTCGTCTACGACCTCGACACGGAGGCGCTGGCGACCGCCGAGAAGCTCGGTATCCACGCCCGGCGCAGCCCGACCGCGGGGGAGGACCCGCGCTTCGTGGCAGCCGTACGCGACCTGCTCCTCGAGCGCGCCGCGGTCGAGCGTGGTGAGGCCGCTGAGCGGCCCACCGTCGGCGGTCTGGGCCCCGTGCCGGACCGATGCCCTGCGGGCTGCTGCTTCAACCAGCGCTCCCAGCTGCCGACCCTGGCCGGGGAGGACTCGCCCCAGTACTCGGAGTGATCACCTGCGGCATAGGGTCGGCCCCATGACAGAGCAACCGTCTGCCCAGCCCGCCCCACAGCGCCCGATTCCTAAGGCCGGAGACCTGCTTGCGCTCGCCGTGGCGACCGCCCGTGCAGCAGCCGACCTGGTCCGTGAGCGGGCCGCCGGCGTCGTCGAGGTGGCGGACACCAAGTCGACCGCCACCGACGTCGTCACCCAGGCCGACCGGGACACCGAGGCGCTGATCCGGCGGCTCATCTCGGAACAGCGTCCGGAGGACGCTTTCTTCGGTGAGGAGGGCGAGGAGACCGGCGGGACCAGCGGTGTCCGCTGGATCGTCGACCCGATCGACGGCACGGTGAACTTCCTCTACGGCCTGCCGCGCTACGCCGTCTCCATCGCGGCGGAGTACGCCGGGGAAGTCGTCGCCGGAGCGGTCGTCGACGTGGCCGCAGGCACCCTCTACGCGGCCTTCCGCCAGCCGGACGGATCGGCGGCCGCGGTCAGGGACGGCGAGCCCGTCATGGTGCGTCCGCCGGCCGAGCTGAGCCAGCGCCTGATCGCCACCGGCTTCTCCTACGACGCCGGTCTCCGTCGCGTCCAGGCCGAGGCGCTGGTGCGGTTCCTGCCCGTCGTCCGTGACGTTCGTCGCATCGGCTCCGCGGCCCTGGACATCTGTGGCGTGGCCGAGGGGACCCTCGACGGCTACCTGGAGGAGGGCCTGCACCTCTGGGACCACGCGGCCGCCTGCCTGGTGGCCGAGGCGGCCGGTGCCCGTTGGGAGGCGACGACCGGTGCCGGTGGCCGCCGGTTCGTCGTCGTCGCACCCGCCCACGGCTACGACGAGCTACGAGAAGCGGCAGTTCAGGCCGGTTTTCTGCCAGTTGACTCGGTCCCGGGTGTCGTACCCGACTGAAAGCCGCTGGTTGATGTAGATGTATGACGGCCAGCGGCCGGGACGGTCCCGGAGCCCCGCTGGACGCAGCCGCGTTCACCCACCCGAAACTCACTGATCATCTATCCCCGTGATAGGGAATACCGCCAGATGACAGAACGTTTCGGCGACGCGGTTCCGGTTGAGTGTGCGAAATGCACGTGAATAGTGCACAATCACGGGCCGTGCCGCTGCCCTCGGGGGCGCGCGGGGGGACTGAAGATGAGTGAGAAGGGGAGTGGCGCAGATGGCGACGGACTACGACGCACCGCGTAAGAATGAAGAGGACCAGTCCGAGGAGAGCATCGAAGAGCTCAAGGCTCGTCGTCATGACAAGAACTCGGGCAAGGTTGACGAGGACGAGGCCGAGGCGGCCGAGTCGTTCGAGCTCCCGGGAGCCGACCTCAGCCACGAGGAGCTCGCGGTCGAGGTGAAGCCGAAGCAGGAGGACGAGTTCACCTGTATGAGCTGCTTCCTGGTCCACCACCGCAGCCAGCTGGCTGACGAGAAGAAGATGATCTGCTTTGACTGCGCGTAAGCGCAGTCAAAAGCGCCGAGTCGGCGCGTTTGTATAGCTTGTGCTAGCAAGCGTTCTGTACAAACGCGCCGACTCGGCGAAAGCCCGGCGCAAGCCAGGTTGGAAAGCAAAGGCCGCACGGGCAAACCGTGCGGCCTTTCTGCTTCTCAGGCGATCAGGACTCGTCCTTCTCCAGCTGCTTAGGCAACCGACCGACCGACCTCACGTAGTAGTTGGCCGCGCGACGCTGGGCGAACATCCGCGCGAGCGCGACGGTGGCGCCGGTGGCAGCCGACCAGAGCACGGCCTCCACGAGGCGTACGTCGGGGTCGGCGGGGTTGGCCGGTGGCTTGCGTCCGGTGGACGCCTTCCAGCCGGAGGAGAGGACCTTGTTGGTGACCTTGGCGGCCCCGATTCCGCTGACGAGGGCCATGATCGCCCAGATCTTGTCGCCCTTGTCAGCCTTGTTGGACTTGGACATGTGTCGAGCCTAGGCCATGCCCGCGGGGATGCCGCTCAGAGACTCGCTCGGAGCGCGTTGACCGTCTTCGCGAGCGCCACCGGGTGGCGGGTGAAGAGCAGCCAGTAGGGCGTCGGGTCGGCCGGGTCCTCGATGGCGACCCGCACCGCGCGCTTGAGGTAGGGGCGAAGAAGCAGGTACGCCCGGGCGTCGGCGTCGCGGCCCGCCAGGTGGTGCGACTCGGTCTCGTCGAGCGCGACCGCCTCGCCGAGGAAGCGCGCCTCGATCCGCGCGGGGCCGGCACGCAGGACACCGTCGGCGATCGTGATCCGGGCGTTGCCGTAGACGATCATGGCCAGCGCGAAGAGGCCGACGGTCGCGGCGGTGATGCCCCAGGCGAGCGCGGCCGGCACCCACAGGATGACCGCGATCCACAGGGTCGCCAGGAACATGACGCCCTGGACCCACCACCTCAGCGGCACGGTCAGTCGCTCGTCGTACGCCGGGGTGCTCACGAATCGTGAGTTTTTCACGCCGGTCAAGCCGGCCACGAATCGGGTGAGCATCTAAGGTGCGGGATGTGTCCGATCTCGAAGTAGCCCTGGTACGTCTCGACGCGGAGCTGCCGCCACCTGCGTACGCCCATCCGGGGGACGCCGGAGCCGACCTCCGCACGACCGTCGACGTGACCCTGAAGCCGGGGGAGCGTGCCCTGGTGCCCACCGGGATAGCGATGGCGCTGCCGGAGGGGTATGTCGGCCTGGTGCACCCGCGCTCCGGGCTGGCCGCCAAGCACGGGCTCTCCATCGTCAACGCCCCCGGCACCGTCGACGCCGGCTACCGCGGCGAGGTGAAGGTCGCCCTGGTCAACCTCGACCCTGTCGAGCCCATCGAGCTGCGCCGTGGCGACCGGATCGCCCAGCTGGTGATCCAGCGTGTCGAGCAGGCTCGTTTCGTCGAGGTCTCCGCATTGCCCGAGTCCGTTCGTGGAGATGGGGGATACGGTTCTACCGGGGGCTTCTCCAGCCGCTGAGCGATCAGTGTTAGATAGGCCTCCTCAGAGATCCACCGCAACCTGAAAGCAGATGGTCGTGAAGTTCCGTCGCAAGTCCACGCCCTCCCACCGGGGAGAGCCGTCTGCATCGGTCGATGAGCGTCTCGTGCCCGAGGAGCGGCCGGTGCCGGCTGCTCCCGAGATCGGCCCGTTCGACATCGACTCGGCTCCCGAGGGACTGATCACCGGCGACTGGGTGGACCTCGGCTCGATGATGCTCGCCCCGGCACCCGGCAAGGAGCTGCGCCTGCAGGTGGACGAGAAGTCGGGCCAGATCGCGGCCGTGATGCTGACGGCCGAGGACGGCGCCATGGAGCTGCGCGCCTTCGCCGCGCCCCGCAACGGCGACCTGTGGACCGAGTCGCTGCCGATGCTGCGCCAGGACGTCCAGCAGCGCGGCGGCGCGACCGCCGACCTCGAGGGCCCCTGGGGCGCCGAGCTGATCACCCAGATGAAGGTCAAGCTGCCCGACGGCCAGCCAGCCGTCCAGCAGACCCGGATCATCGGCGTCAACGGTCCCCGCTGGATGCTCCGCGCCACCATGCTCGGCCGCCCGGCGATGGAGCCGAGCGCAGGCAAGGAGTGGGAGAAGCTCCTCGAGCAGGTCGTGGTGCGCCGCGGCACGGAGGCCAAGCCGAAGGGCGAGGCGCTCGAGGTGAAGCTGCCGCCCAACGCGCGCCGCGTCGAGAAATGAGCCGGTAGTGTCCAAGGGTCGGCTGCGCGCCAAGCTCAGCGAGTGGGCCAACACGGCCTCGATCGACGCGAGCGAGATCCGGGCTGCGTACGTCGCCAAGGATGTCGCCTCCATCGCCGACGCGCCCGACCGTGAGTCGGTGCGCCTGCGCGGGACGCTGCGTACGATCACGCTGCGGCCGCGCGGAGGCGTCCCGGCGCTGGAGGCGGAGCTGTTCGACGGCTCCGGCACGTTGACGCTCATCTGGCTGGGCCGCAGGCGCATCGCCGGCATCAGCCCGGGCCGGTCCTTGCAGGTGCAGGGCCGTATCGGTCGCACCGACGGCCAGCGCATCATGTTCAACCCCCGCTACGAGCTGATCCCGGACCCCAACGAATGAGCCAACCACACGTGAGCCCGACCTCCGAGACCCCCGCCGACGGCTCTGCCGACGACCGTGCCGACCAGCACCACGACCACAACCATCCGACGGTCGACACCGTCGAGGCGGTCGTACGCCGCCAGATGGCCGCCGGGCTCGGCGGCGTGCGCGGCATGCTGGAGGCCGGCGTGCCCGGGCTCGTCTTCACCATCGCCTGGCTGGTGGTCAAGGACCTCAAGGTCGCCCTGATCGCCTCGGCGGCGTCCGCGGCGATCTTCCTGGTCGTGCGGCTGGTGCAGCGCTCGAGCCTGCAGTACGTCGGCAAC
This sequence comes from Nocardioides turkmenicus, assembly GCF_011045035.1. GTDB lineage: Bacteria > Actinomycetota > Actinomycetes > Propionibacteriales > Nocardioidaceae > Nocardioides > Nocardioides turkmenicus. The sequence continues at coordinate 53,466 of NZ_JAALAA010000010.1, read as the reverse complement.
GCCATCTTCGGCATCCTCATCGGCTTCGCGGTGGTGCGGCTGGCCCAGTCGATGGGTGGCTCGGCCGAGGAGCAGGCGCTGGCCTACTTCCTGCCCGGCATCCTGATCAGCCTCGGCTACACCGTCGTCGTCGGTGGGCTGTGCCTGATCGGCTGGCCGATCTTCGGCTTCTTCATCGGCGTCGCCAGCGGTGACCCGCTCGAGTGGCACCAGGACAAGCAGATCGTGAAGCTGTGCACGCGGCTCACCTGGCTGTTCCTGGCCCCCGGCGCGATCGGCGCGGCTATCCAGGGGCCGATCTGGTTCCTGGCCTGGAGCGGCGCCATCGACCGCGACTGGGCGATCCTGGCCCTCGGCATCCTCCGCACCGGCCTCGGCTGGGCGCTGCGGATCGCCTGCTACGGCACCATGATCTGGCTCCTGGCACGCAACCACACGCCGGTGCAGCAGACGCAGACGCAGTGACCAACGGGCTCTGAGAGCCCCTTCTCGGGAGACGGTGCTGCAGGTGCAGCTACGAGTGGTGAGGCCGACGCGCGGAAGCGTGTGGCTCGCCCTGCTCGCGACCCTCGAGATCACCACCGGCGCGGCGCTCGCCCACCTGGCCGCGGGACGCACGCTGCCGAGCGCGGGCTGGCTGGTCGCCGCGGCCCTGGCCGTCTTCGGTACCGGCGTGGTGGTCCTCCAGCGCCGGGTGGGTCTGCTCGGGGGTGCGGTGCTGGCCGGACTGACCCAGCTGGGACTCCACGAGGTCTTCGCGGCCCTCGCCGCGGCGCCAGGAGCCGCACACCGGCACGCGATCACGCCCGGCGCCGGCGAGGGCGGCTCGATGCTCCTGGCCCACACCTGCGCCGCGGTGCTCTCGGTCGTCGTCTGGGTGCTGCACCGCAGGGCCCTCGCCGTGGTCGTACGCCGCTTGCCGATGCCCCGGGTCGCGGTCGCCGGGCGGCTGCTTGCCGAGGCCGGGCACTTCCTCCCACGACCGGCCCTGTGGACCGATGTCTCTCCGCGACGGGGACCGCCGAGGCCGGCCGGCCTCTGAGATCCCTCTGCGAGCACCACCGGGTGAGCCCCGGTGGCTGTCTTGCGTACCCGAGAATTCGCGAGAAGAGAAGCGTCACATGTCCGTTCCGACCCAGTTCCAGACCGCACCGCCAGCAGCAGAGCCACAGACCCCGGAGCCCGCGCCGCCGAGCCAGGGGCGCGGCTGGTGGCCGGCGATCCGCCCGCTCGTACTGCGGCTGCACTTCTACACCGGGGTGCTGGTCGCCCCGTTCATCCTGGTCGCCTCGGTGACCGGGCTGCTCTACACGATCGCCCCGCAGGTCGAGCAGATCGCCTACCGCGAGCTCACCCAGGTCACCCCGGCCGGCGACACCGTCCCGCTCGCCGACCAGGTCGCCGCCGCCCGGGCGACCCACCCCGACGGCGCCGTCATCCGGGTCGACGTGCCCGAGGCCGCCGACCGCAGCACCCGGGTCGTCTTCACCGACGAGACGGTCCCGGCCGACTACGACATGTCGGTGTTCGTGAACCCCTACACCGGCCAGGTCGAGGGCCAGGTACGCAGCTACGGCCAGTGGCTCGGTTTCCGCGCGTGGCTCGACGACCTCCACCGCAACCTGCACCTCGGCGCCCTCGGCCGCAACTACAGCGAGCTCGCCGCGAGCTGGCTGTGGGTGGTGGCCCTGGGTGGACTGGCGCTCTGGATCGGCAAGCGTCGGGGGGAGCGGCGCGCCCGCCGGCTGCTCGCGCCCGACCCCGAGGCGCGGGGACGCTCCCGGGTGATGTCCTGGCACGGGGCGATCGGCGTCTGGATCCTGCTCGGCGCCCTCGCCCTCTCCGTCTCCGGGGTGACCTGGTCGCGCTACGCCGGCGCCAACGTCGAGGAGCTGCGTACGGCCCTGTCCTGGGTGAAGCCGCTGCCCGCGACCTCCGTGGCCGGCGACGCCCCCGCGGCCGGGCACCAGCACCACGAAGCGGGCACCGCGGCGCCCGCCGACGACCCGGACGCGCTCCTGGTCGACGGCGTCGGCATCGACGGGGTGCTCGCCACCGCCCGCGAGGAGGGCCTGGGCGACCCGCTCTACCTGACCCCGCCGCCCAACGCCGGCAGCGCGTGGACGGCGGCGGAGAACAAGCGTGACTGGCCCACCAGCTACGACACCGTCACCGTCGACCCCGCCAGCGGCGCCGTCGTGGACCGGGTCGACTTCGAGGACTGGCCGGTGATGGCCAAACTGACCACCTGGACCATCGGCGCCCACATGGGGATCCTGTTCGGCGTCGCCAACCAGGTCGCGCTGGCAGCGCTCGCGATCGGCCTGATCGCGGTCACCCTGCTCGGCTACCGGATGTGGTGGCTGCGGCGTCCTCGTGGCGCGGGCCGGCTGCGGTTCGGCCGCCCGGTGCCGCCCGGCGCCTGGCGCCGGCTGCCCTGGCCGGTCCTGGTGGGCGGCGTCGCGGCCACCGTGGCGGTCGGCTGGTTCTTCCCGCTGCTGGGGATCAGCCTGGTCGCGTTCCTGGCGGTCGACGTCGTCCTCGCCGCGGTGCGCCGGCGCGGCTGAGGGTCAGCCGGCGCAGGACGCGCAGAGGCCGAAGATCTCCACGGTGTGGTTGACGTCGGTGAAGCCGTTCTGCGCCGCCACCTTGTCGGCCCAGGTCTCCACGGCCGGACCCTCGATCTCGACCGCCTTGCCGCAGCTGCGGCAGACCAGGTGGTGGTGATGGGTGGTGGAGGCGTCGCCGCACAGCCGATAGGTCGACTCACCGTCGGGCTTGTGGATCACGTCGGCGAGGCCGTCGTCGACGAAGATCTGCAGGTGGCGGTAGACCGTGGAGAGGCCGATCTTCTCGCCGTTGGCTCGCAGCGTCGCGTAGACGTCCTGGGCGCTGCGGAAGGTGTCCTCGGCGGCGAGAGCGTCCTTCACCGCGGCGCCCTGGTTGGTGGCGCGCCGCTTGACCTGCTGGGTTGCTGCCATGAGCGCCATGTTAGTCGGTATCGGTATGGATCCCGTGTTCAGCGGGGCGGGGCGGCATGTGTCATACTGGGAATGATTCCCGATAAGACGAAAGGCTCTCATGTCACGCACGTGTCAGGTCACCGGCGCCCGCCCCGGCTTCGGCAACAACCGTCCCTGGTCCAAGAAGGCGACCCGCCGGCGCTGGGAGGTCAACCTGCAGAAGAAGACCTACTACGTCCCCAGCCTGGGCCGGAAGGTCACCCTGCGGCTCAGCACCAACGCGATCAAGCAGATCGACGTACGCGGCATCGAAGCCGTCGTCGCCGAGATGCGCGCCCGAGGGGAGAAGGTCTGATGGCCAAGAAGTCGAAGATCGCGGCCGAGGCCAAGCGCCGCGAGGTCGTGGAGAGGTACGCCGAGCGCCGTGCCGCCCTCAAGGAGCAGATCCGCACCGCCGAGCCGGGCTCGGCCGAGCAGGCCGAGGCCGTCCGCGCCCTGTCCCGCCTCCCGCGCGACTCCTCGCCCGTACGCCTCCGCAACCGCGACCAGGTCGACGGCCGTCCGCGGGGATATCTGCGCAAGGCCGGCGTGTCCCGGATCCGGTTCCGCGAGCTCGCCCACAAGGGTCATCTGCCGGGGATCACCAAGTCGAGCTGGTGACGCCAGCACAAGCCTAACCGGAACCATTCCGAGTCGGCGAGGCGCTACCCGGCCGTCATCGGGCTGTGCTAGACACTCGCCTCATGAGTACGAAGACCCCGGTGCGGGCGGCGCAGAAGCCTGGGTTCAGGCTGGGGCAGACAGAGGTCGTCGCGATCGTCCTGCTGGTCATCCTGCTCTCCCAGCGCTGGTTGCTGCCGCTCCTGGACCACGACCTGTTCAACACCTGGGGCACGATCTTCGTGGCCATCGTGGTGCAGTCGGCGCCGTTCCTGCTCGGCGGTGTGCTACTCAGCGCCGTGATCTCGACGTTCCTCTCGGAGAAGGCGCTGAGCAAGATCGTGCCGAAGAGCCCGGTGCTCGGCGTCCCGGTCGCCGGCCTGGCCGGGATCGGGCTGCCGGGCTGCGAGTGCGCCGCGGTGCCGGTGACCAACTCGCTGATCCGCCGCGGGGTAGCGCCGGCGGTCGCGCTGACGTTCCTGCTCGCGGCTCCGGCGGTCAACCCGGCGGTGCTCGTCTCGACCGCGGTCGCCTTCCCCGGTCAGCCGATGATGGTGCTCGCCCGGTTCCTGGCCTCGCTGATCACCGCGGTGGCGGTCGGCTGGATCATGATGGCCCGCGGCAAGCTGCTCCTCGAGCGGCTCACCAACCTCGGGCGTGACGTGCACGCCCACGAGCGGTCGTTCCTCGGCAACGTCAGCCACGACTTCCTGCACGCCTCCGGCTTCCTGGTGCTGGGCGCCATGCTGGCCGCGGCGGTCAACACCTTCGTACCGCGCTCGGTGGTCAACACCGTCGCCGGGCAGGCGGTGCTGGGGATCGCCACGCTGGCTCTGTTCGCGTTCGTCGTGGCGCTGTGCTCGGAGTCCGACGCCTTCGTCGCCGCCTCGTTCACCGCCTTCTCCGACACCGCGAAGCTGGTCTTCCTCGTCGTCGGCCCGGCGATGGACATCAAGCTCGCCTCGATGGAGGCCGGCCAGTTCGGCATTGGCTTCGCCCTGCGCTTCGTACCCTTGGTGATCATCACGGCGGTCGCCTCCGCCGTCGGCATCGGATGGTGGCTGCTGTGAGCGAGCGTCAGCGAGCGATCCAGTCAATCAACACGCGGCCGCGTCCGTACAATGGCGCTCGCGCAACGGAGGTGGCCGCGTGACCAGAACAACCCAGGCTCTCGTCGTCGGCTTCCTCGGCGCCGTCCTGCTGCGGCTCTCGCTCGGCGACGGCTATCTGAGGTACGTCACCGACTGGATGAAGTGGCCGCTGGTAGCCACCGGCGTGGTGCTGCTCGGACTGACGGTGTGGATGCTGCTGCGTCCGGCGCCTGGCGACATCGAAGACCACGACGGGCACGACGGGCACGGCCACAAGGTCCCGGCGATGACCTGGCTGGCCCTCCTGCCTGGCGTGATCGTCTTCGTCGCCAGCCCGCCGTCGCTGGGCGCCTACCTCGCCGAGCGCCGCGCCGGCGACCCGGTCGCGGCCGCTCCCGACGCCGAGATCCTGCCGCTGCCGGCCTCGGACGGCCCGGTGGATGTGGAGGTTGCGGAGTTCATGTGGCGTGCCGGTGTCGAGGACGGCGCGACGATCAAGGACCGCGACGTACGCCTCACCGGCTTCGTGAGCACCGACGAGAACGGCAACTGGTACGTCACCCGCATCGCCATCGCCTGCTGCGCCGCCGACGCCAGCGCCTCCCGGGTGCGGGTCGAGGACTACGACGACGCTCCGGAGCGCGACTCCTGGGTCGCGGTCACCGGCCGCTGGGTCGAGGGCACCGCTCCGGGCGGCAAGTCGGAGACGGCCATCGAGGCCTCCTCGGTCGAGCCGCGCGAGGCTCCGGCCAACACCTACCAGTGAGCGAGCGTCAGCGAGTGGGCGACCCGAGACGCTCCGGCAACCCCGCCCGACGGGCCGCGGCACAGCGTGAGCAGACCTGGCGCGACCGGCTGCCGCACACGCCGCGCGCGCTCGTGGTCGGCGTGCTGATCGCGGTCGCGATCGGCGTCGTGGTGCTGACCCGCGACCTCGGCGGCTCCGACGCTCCGGCAGCCGCTCCGTCCGGGGCGGGATCGTCGGCGGCCCCGGTCGCCTCCGGGCCGGTCGCGTCCCTGGAGGAGTTCTGCGGCGCCGTCCAGACCATGGCGAACGCCCACGCGGCCCAGATGTCCACGCCGAACGACGAGAACGAGACGGCGCTGGGGTTGGCGGCCACGAGCCTGCAGTCGATGGGCGTCCCGGAAGGCACGCCGGCCGCGGCTGTCGAGGGTGTGCGGATGATGATCGAGGACGCGCTGCGCACCGGGCGGGGCGAGGACCCGCTCGAGCGCAGCGAGGCGCAGAACCTCGCCTACGAGCGTCTCGGCGAGTACCTCACCGAGAGCTGCGGCGCGGCCTGACGCCGGCGATCAGCGGCGGCGGAGCAGGACGACCGCGTCCTCGAGCGTGGCCGGCCCGCCCGACGGGCTGGTGACGGCGCGGTGCCGGTGCTCGAGGATGACCGTCTCCCAGGCGTCCTCGGGCAGGCCGAGCTCCTCGAGCTCCTCCTTGGCGTCGAGGAAGTCGTGCTCGTGGGCGGAGGCGTCGGCCCAGGGCGGCGCGGCGGCGTGCGAGGTGATCAGCAGGTGGCCGCCGGCGTTCACCAGCTCGGCCGCCCGGCGCAGGATGTCGGTACGAGGCAGCTCCACGGGGGAGTGGAAGAAGCTCGCGGTGACCAGGTCATAGCCTCGGTCGAGGACGGCCGGGTCGGAGAGGTCGGAGACCACGAACCGCGCCTGTTCCTCGGCCAGGCCGGCGGCCCGCGCCGCCTCTCGGCCGCGGGAGACGGCGTTGTCGGAGATGTCGATGCCGGTCGCCTGCCAGCCGTGCTGGGCCAGCCAGATGACGTCGGCGCCCTCGCCGGAGCCCAGGTCGAGCGCGGTCCCGGGCTCGAGGCTCGCGGCGATGTCACCCAGCACCGCGTTGACCTTGCCGGACCAGATCCGGTCGCTGCCGGCGTACCTCTCCTGCCAGAAGGCCACCGGGTCGCTCGGCTCGGCGGGGCCGGCGACCGCGCGGTCGAAGTCGTCGGTGACCAGGGTCATGTTCACGAAGCTGCCGGCCATGGTGCCGGCGCTCATGCTGATCGGCACGTTGGCCATCGGGTTGGAGACGTTGCCGACCGCCCAGATCCGGTCGCTGCTGGTCTTGCCGGTCGGATCGACGGCGAGGAAGCTGCCGGCCGGTGTGTCGGTGCGCTCGAGGCCGAGGTGGGTCAGGAAGTCGTCGTGCGGGCGCAGGGTGCCGGCGGTGAAGATGGCGCCGACCTCGATGGTCGACCCGTCGGCGGTACGCACCGCGGTGACCTGGTCTCCCTCGCCGAGCACCTCGGTGACAGGGCCAGGGACGAGCGTGATCCCACGCGCCAGCAGCCGCTGCTTCTCGGCCTGCTCGAGCTGCCCGAGCCCGGCGGTGAAGACGACGACATCGTCGCTCCACTGGCGGATCAGCTGCGCCTGGTGCATGCCGAGCGGCGAGGTCGTCAGCACGCCGATCCTCCGGTCGCGCACCTCCCAGCCGTGGCAGTAGGGGCAGTGCAGGACGGTGCTGCCCCAGCGCTCGGCGAGGCCGGGGATGTCGGGAAGCTCGTCGGTGACCCCGGTCGCCACGATCGCGACCCGCGCCGCGAGCCGCTGCCCGTCCTCCAGGAGGACGCTCACGCCGTCGTCCGTCTCGTCGAGGCGGGCGACCCGCCCCTGCCGGATCGCGATGTCGTACGCAGCCAGCTCCTCGTGCCCCTTGCGGAGCAGCTCGGCGGGGTCGATGCCCTCGTGGCCGAGGACGCCGTGCATGTGCGCCGCGAAGCGGTTGCGGGGAAGGCCGGAGTCGATCACGAGGGTCCGGCGGCGGGAGCGGCCCAGCATGAGGGCGGCGGAGAGTCCGGCGGCACCGCCGCCGATGACGATCACGTCAAGGTGTTCTGTGTGTGCGTTCATGTCATCCAGTTCAGTGGCACAATGAAAGAACGGCAAGAGTTCTTGCTGAAATGGCAAATGGGAGATGGAGCACATGATCGACGAGCTCAAGCAGGTCGGACCGCGGATCCGGGCGATCCGGCACAGCAAGGGATGGACCCTGGAGCAGCTGGCCGCGAAGGCGGAGATGTCACCGAGCACGCTGTCCCGCCTCGAGTCGGGCAAGCGGCAGGCGAGCCTCGAGCTGCTGATCCCGCTGACCCGCCACCTCGGCGTCGGCCTCGACAGCCTGGTGACGCCGTCGGTGCCGGACCCGCGGGTCAGGCGCCCGGTGGAACGTCGCGACGGCATGGAGATCGCGCCGCTGACGCCCGAGGGGTCGCCGGTGAGCACCTTCAAGATCACCTACCAGCCGGTGACCGAGGTGCCGGAGCCGCGGGTGCACGACGGCTACGAGTGGCTCTACGTCATCTCCGGGAAGCTGCGGCTGCTGCTGGGCGATCGTGACCTGGTGCTGACCCGTGGTGAGGCGGCCGAGTTCGACACCCGGGTGCCGCACGCGATGTTCGCGACCGGATCCCGCCCGGCGCAGGTGCTGAGCATCTTCAACAGGGACGGCGTACGCATGCACACCCACACCGCGGAGGGGTGAGTCGCACTTCGATGTGGAGGACGGACGCCGACTGTGTAAGATGAGAATCGTTATCATTAACCACAGCGGGAGGTCCCCATGAAGCAAGGCATCCACCCCGTCTCCGGGCCGGTCGTCTTCCGCGACCGCTCGGCGGACAAGCTCTTCCTGATGCGGTCGACGCTCGTCGAGCGCCTCGCCGACGACCACGAGCGGGTCACCTGGGAGAACGGCGAGACCTACCCGGTCGTCGACGTCGACGTCTCCAGTGCCAGCCACCCGTTCTGGACCGGCCGCGGCCGCGTGGTCGACACCGAGGGACGGGTCGAGCGGTTCAAGCGCCGCTACGGGCGCGGCTGATGGGCACCCCTCGTCCGCGGTCCCCCCGCAACCTGTCCCGTCCGAAGGTGCCGGTGGTCCTGGTCAGCGGCGTCGAAGAGGGCGCGATGCTGTCGGCGACGATCTCGCTCCAGTTCGGCCTCCCCGACGCGGTCACGGTCCGCCACATCATCGACCCGGAGCGCCAGCTGCTCACCCGCGTCGTCAGCGACGTCACCGGGGTGATCGAGCACGAGGAGATCAACCTCGCCCACGCCTGCGTCGCCTGCGCGATCCGCGAGGACATCGTGCCGACGCTCGAGCGGCTCGCCGCCCAGGGTCGCTGGGGGAGCATCGTGGCCTGCCTGCCGGTCGCTGCTGAGGCGGTCCAGGTCTGCCGGGTGCTGGCGTGGGCGCCGCGGATGGCGCCGCACATCGGCATCTCCGCCGTCGTCGCGGCGCTCGAGGGCACGACGGTCGCCGAGGACCTGCTCGGTCCCGACCTCCTCGACGAGCGCGGTCTGGCCACCTCCGAGGACGACCGCCGCGGCGTCGCCGAGGTCGCCAGTGCGATCGTCGAGTACGCCGACCTCGTCTGCATCACCGAGACCCCCGAGCCCGAGGAGCAGTCGCTGGTGGCGACCCTCGCCCGCCCGCGTACGCCGGTGGTGACCGACCCCTCGCTCCTGGACGCCGCGGGCCTGGTCGCCGGTGTGCACCGCCACCACGCGGTGGAGGCCTGGGTCGCGGAGGTACGCCGCAACCCGCTGCCGCCCCTGCCCGCGGGCGGCGCGTGGCGGCTCGACCTGCGCTCCGAGCGCCCGATCCACCCGGTCCGGTTCCAGGAGGAGCTGGAGATCCTCGGCGGCGGTCCGCGTCGCTCCCGCGGCTGCTTCTGGGTGCCGACCCGGCCCGACGACATCTGCGTCTGGGACGGTGCCGGCGGCCAGGCGAGCGTCGGCTCGACCCAGAAGTGGGGCCGCACCGACCGGCTGACCCGGATCGTCGTGATCGGCATCGACGACGAGGCTGACGAGATCCCGCGCGCCTTCGAGCGCGCCCTGCTCACCGACCAGGAGATCGCCCAGCGCGGTCAGATCTGGGAGGAGTCCTGGGACGGGCTCGAGGACTGGCTCGGCCCCATCGGCCGCGCCGCCTGACCCGGACCGTCAACCACCACGAAGGAGGCCGCCATGGCCGTACCCAAGCGCAAGATGTCGCGCAGCAACACCCGCCACCGCCGGTCGAGCTGGAAGGCGACCCCGGTCGCGCTCGTCCCGGTCACCGTCGATGGCCAGACCTACGACGTGCCCCGCCGCCTGGTCCGAGCCGTCCAGCGCGGGCTGGTCGACCCTGCCAAGGCCCGCTGAACCGAATCCCCGAAAGGCTGACCCATGCCCAAGCGCCCGCCCACGCCTGTCCGCAAGCGCCGCAAGCCGCTGCTGGACCCGGGCGTGACCTACGTCGACTACAAGGACGTGCAGCTGCTGCGTACGTTCATCTCCGACCGCGGCAAGATCCGCTCGCGCCGCGTCACCGGACTCACCCCGCAGCAGCAGCGCGCCGTCACCAAGGCGATCAAGAACGCCCGCGAGCTCGCGCTGCTGCCCTACACGAGCACGAAGGGATAGCGCCCATGAAGGTCGTCAACTCCATCCGGTCGCTGAAGAACCAGCCCGGCTCCCAGGTCGTACGCCGCCGCGGCCGGATCTACGTGATCAACAAGCTGAACCCACGGCTGAAGGCCCGTCAGGGCTGATCAATCGCGCAGACGGCGCCGAGTCCCCGGAATCGGGGCTCGGCGCCGTCTGTGTGTCGGGAGCCAGGATCAATCGACTGCGGCGCGGAGCGCCGCGAGGGTCAGCGTTCCTCGCGGAACTCGACGTGGCGTCGCACCACCGGGTCGTACTTGCGCAGCACGAGCCGATCAGGAGTGTTTCGTCGGTTCTTCTTGGAGATGTACGTGTAGCCCGTGCCTGCGGTGGAACGAAGCTTGATCTTGGGGCGTACATCGGATGATCTGCTTGCCATATCTTCAGCTTACCGATAATGGGAACGAGTCTCAATGGTGGTCACGCCCTCCCCATCGTTAATCGGTTTGGTGATGAGAATTGTTCTCAATTAAGTTGTGGCCCTCCTGACTGGAAGGCACCAACGATGAACAACCGCCCCCACCTGCGTCGCGCTGCTGCGCTCGCTGCCGTCGCGCTCGCCGTGACTGCCTGTGGCTCGTCGCAGTCCGCCGACTCCGACACCCTCCGGATTGCCGGGCCGTTCGAGATCCACAGCCTCGAACCGTCCTCGGACGGCTACTTCTTCACCCGACTCCACGTCACCGAGACGCTGGTCACGGCCGATGTCGAAGGGAACCTCGTCCCGGGCCTGGCCACCACGTGGTCGGCCGACGAGGCGAACAAGGTCTGGACCTTCGAGCTCGCCGACGGGGTCGAGTTCCACGACGGCAAGCCGATGACGCCCGAGAACGTCGTCGCCGTGCTCGAGAAGATGGCCGCCGACGCCGCCAGTCCGCTCGCCGATGTCGGCGTCGAGACCATCCGTGCCGACGGGACCTCGGTGGTGATCGAGCTCAGCGAGCCGAACGTGTCCGTTCCCGCGACCCTGTCCCACTACAGCACCGGGATCCTGGCCCCGTCCTCCTACGACGCGGAGGGGAAGGTCGAGAAGATCGTCGGGACCGGTCCCTACGAGGTCGCGAAGGTGTCGCTTCCCTCCCGCATCGAGACCGTACGCGTCGCCGACTGGCGGGGCAAGGAGCCTGAGGTCGAGAAGGTCTCGTTCCAGGCGGTCGGTCGCGCCGAGAGCCGTGCGGTGATGGCCACCGGCGGCCAGGCGGACGTGGTCTTCGGGCTGGAGCCCGCCGGCCGCGAGCGCGTGGAGAGCACCGACGGCGTGGACATGGAGTCCGCCCTGCAGCCGCGCACGATCCTGATGAAGATGAACGCCGCGGATCCGGCCCTGAAGGACGTACGTGTCCGGCAGGCGATCAGCATGGCGCTCGACCGCGAGTCGATCGCCGAGGCGGTCCTGAGGGAGAAGGACATCGCCGCGACCCAGCTGCTGACCCCGACCCTGGCGGACTGGGACGCGGAGCTCGAGCCGCTGACGTACGACGCGGAGAAGGCGAAGGCGCTGCTGGCCGAGGCCGGGTGGAAGACCGGCGCCGACGGCACCGTCGCCAAGGACGGGAGGCCGCTCACGCTCGAGCTGCTGACCTACCCGGACCGACCGGAGCTGCCGGCGCTGGCCACCGCGATCCAGGCCGAGCTGAAGAAGGTCGGCGTGAAGGTCGACGTCGAGGTCACGAACTCCAGCGAGGTGCCGGCCAAGCACGGCGACGGCAGTCTGCAGATGGCACTTGTCGCCAAGTCCTTCGCGCTGATCTCCGACCCGCTGCCCACCGTGGCCGACACCTTCGCCAAGGGCGGCTCCGACTGGGGCACCATGGGATGGAGCGACCCTGCTGTCGACAAGGCCGTGGCTGCGCTGATGGCCGGAGCCGAGGGTGAGGAGGCGGCCGAGCACCGCCGGACGATCGTGACGAGCGCCCAGGAGCAGCTGCCGCTGGTCCCGGTCTCCTGGTATCGGATGAACGCCGCCGTCAGCGACCGCGTGGAAGGTTTCCAGATCGACGCGCTCGAGACCAGCTGGCGGATCACCGACATCGAGCTGGCCGAATGAGCCGCCTCGGTGGTGTGGTCGCCCGCCGGGCCGCTCAGGCACTGGCGGTGGCGATCGGCGTCTCGGCGCTCTGCTTCGTGATCACCCAGCGGCTGCCGGGCGGCATCGCCTACCGGATCGCCGCAGGTCGATACGGCTACGACATGGTCGACGCCGACGCTGCGGCGTCCGTCCGTGACGAGCTCGGGCTCGACCGGCCGCTGTGGCAGCAGCTGGGGGAGTGGGTGGTCGACCTGCTCCAGCTCGACCTGGGCAGGTCCCTGGTCACCTCTCAGCCCGTGATGACCGAGGTGAGCCACTACCTGGCCGCCACGCTCCAGTTGGCGCTGCTCTCGATCGTGATCGCGGTGATCGCTGGTGCCGGGATCGGCGTCGTCGCGGCCCGTCGGCCCGGTGGCTTCGCCGACCGGTTCTCGTCGCTGTGGGTGGCCGGCGTACGTGCCGTGCCGCCGTTCCTGCTCGGCCTGCTGCTGATGATCGTGCTCTCGGCCCAGCTGGGACTCTTCCCGGCGGTCGGGCACGGCGACGGCGGCATCGTCCTTCCGGCGCTGACCCTCGGGCTGAGCCTGTCCGGGCTCGTCGCGCGGGTGACCCGCGACGCCGTGATCGAGGTCCGGGGCTCGGCCTATGTGGAGTTCGCGCAGACCAAGGGGCTGCCCGAGAGATGGGTGCTGGTGCGCCACGTGCTGCGCAACGCGGCCGTGTCGCTGGTGCCGTACCTCGGCGTGCAGTTCGTCGTGCTCATCGAAGGAGTCGTGGTGGTGGAGAGCCTCTTCGCCTGGGACGGGCTTGGCCACTCGCTGGTGCATGCTGTCTTCTGGCGGGACATCCCCGTGCTGCAGGCATCGGCCCTCGTGCTGGCGCTGCTGATCGTGCTGGTGAACACGCTCGTCGATCTGGCCGTGCTGGGTCTCGACCCGCGGCCGCGGGGACGGGCGGTGGCGGCATGAGCATGTTGATGCTGGAGCAGACCGTGGGGGCTCGCCCTGGTCCGTCGTGGACGCGGGTCGCGTCGATGGCGGGGCTCGGGCTGATCATCGCGTTCGCGCTGATCGGGCCGCTGGTGCTTCCCGATCCGGCGGCGCAGGACCTGGCTCGCTATCTGCAGCCACCGTCGGTCGCCGACCCGCTGGGGACCGACGACTACGGCCGCAGTGTCGCCTCGCGCGTCGCCCACGCGACCCGCGTCTCCCTGCTGCTCGCGTCGGTCTGTGTCGCCACCGCGCTGGTGCTCGGCTGCGTCGCCGGCGTGCTGTCGGCGTGGTTCGGCGGCTGGGTCGACGCGGCGCTCCGCTCGATCTCGGAGGCCTTCGTCGCCATCCCGGCCCTGCTCGTGGTGCTCCTGGTCTCGGCCCTGGCTGCGCCCGGGTCGATGGTCGCCCTCTACGTCGGCCTCGCGCTCGTGCAGTGGGTGGAGTTCTTTCGGGTGGTGCGCGCTCGCAGCGCCCTGGTGCTCGGCTCGTCGGCCGTGGAGGCTGCCGGACTGCTGCAGCTCGGCTGGCTCCATGTCGTACGCCGCCACCTCTGGCCGGCGCTCCGGCCGCTCCTGGTGACCTTGTCCTCGTTGGGCATGGTCACCTCGATCCTGGCGATGTCGACGCTCGGCTTCGTGAAGGTCGGGCTGCAACCGCCGCGTGCAGAGCTTGGACTGATGATCACCGAGTCGTTCCCGTTCTACGACGCGGCACCGTGGATGCCGTTGGCGCCGGTCGCGGTGTTGTTCTGCCTGACCATCTGCCTGCTCGGGCTGCGATCGCATGAGGAGGGGCGATGAACCTGAAAGCCACCGGAGTGGTCGTACGCACCGGGTCGCTCGTCCTGGCTGACGTGCCCGACGTCCACATCGAGGCCGGCAAGCCGCTCTCGATCGTCGGGGAGAGCGGGTCGGGGAAGTCGATCCTGGCCCATGCCCTGATGGGTACGCTGCCGCCCGAGCTGTCCGCGGTCGGCTCCCTGGCGGTCGGCGACGCCGCCTTCGACCTGGCCGAGCGGGACTCGCGGCGCAGGCTGTGGGGCCGCGAGGTCGCCCTTCTTCCGCAGGAGCCGGCGCTCGCGCTCGACCCGACGATGCGGGTGCGGGCTCAGGTCGCCGAGGGCGTCGCCGGCTGGACGCCGCGAAGCAGGGCCGCGCTCGAGGCAGCCGACACGCGGCTCGGCCAGGTGGGTCTGGCCGGGGCCAGCTCGTCCTATCCGCACACCCTCTCGGGCGGGATGGCCCAGCGGGTGGCGTACGCCGCGGCCACCGTCGGTGGCGCGAAGGTGCTGATCCTGGACGAGCCGTCCAAGGGTCTCGACCGGGCATCGGTCGACCAGCTCGCCGACCTCCTCCTCGGCCACCTCGACGAGGGCGGGCTGCTGCTCACGATCACCCACGACCTGCGGCTGGCCCGCCGGCTCGGAGGCGAGGTGATGGTCATGCGAGAAGCCGCGGTGGTCGAGTCGGGTCCGGCCGAGGTCGTGCTCACCTCGCCGGCGGAGGACTACACCAAGCGCCTGCTCGCTGCCGAGCCGGTGCACTGGAGACACCCGTGGATGCGGACCGGTGCCCCGGACGACGGCGACGTGCTCGTCCGTGCCGAGGCGATCACGAAGTCCTACGCCCACAAGGTGGTCTTCGACGGCGTCGACATCGAGATCCGTGCCGGTGAGCGGGTCGCCATCACCGGGCCCAGCGGTGCCGGCAAGACGACGCTCGGCAACGCGCTGCTCGGGCTGACCGAGGTCGACAGCGGATCGGTGACGTACGGCCGGGGCGCGGGGAAGGGCCGGATGCAGAAGCTCTACCAGGACCCGGCGCTGTCGTTCCCGCAACGGGTCAGCTTGGAGAAGGCGATGGGCGACGTGATGCGACGCCACGGCATCGATGCGTCGCAGGTCGAGGCGATGCTGGAGCGGCTCGGACTGCCGTACGAGATCCTGAGGCGTCGTCCCGGGCAGGTCTCGGGCGGTGAGCTGCAGCGGATCGCGGTCGTCCGCGCGATGCTGCCGAAGCCGTCGCTGGTCTTCGCGGACGAGGCGACATCACGTCTCGACCTGGTCACCCAGGAGCAGACCGTCGACGCGCTCATGAGCGAGGTGTCCGAATCGGGGGCCGCACTGCTCGTGGTCACCCATGACGTCGACCTCTCGGCGGCACTCGCCGACCGCGAGGTGGCGCTGTAGACGCACCACGAGACAGACGAAGGGCCGGGTCGTGACGACCCGGCCCTTCGTGCGTGTCCAGGGGACTCAGCCCTTGGCGACCCGCTCCTTGAAGGCGGAGCCGGCCTTGAACGCCGGGCCCTTCGAGGCCGGGATCTTGATCTCGGCGCCGGTCTGCGGGTTGCGGCCGGTGCGAGCCGAGCGCTCGCGCGACTCGAACGTACCGAAGCCGGGCAGCGTGACCTTGTCGCCGGCAGCGACGGCCGCGCTGATCGCCTCGATGGCGGCACCCAGGGCGGCGGAGGCCTGCGTCTGGGTGATCTCCGCCTGCTTGGCGATTTCGCTCACCAGGTCGGTGCGGTTCATGCGATCTCCTTTAATCGTTGATCCGAGCCGCAAAGGTAGACGAGATGCGGCTCGTCGCCAGCGTAGGCCAGAGGTGGGGATCTTCAACGTTCACGCGCCGCGTGTCCCGCGTGGTTACGCGGTCTGCGGGGGTTTGTGGGCGTTTCGTAGACCTCCGGCGCCGCGATGTCGACGACCCGGTCCATCCCGGCGAGGGTCTGGTGGCGATGGGAGACCACCAGCAGCGTGGCCGGAAGGGTGCCGAGAAGGTCGGTCACCTGCCTGGCGGAGGCCTCGTCGAGGTCGGCGGTCGGCTCGTCCAGGATCAGGATCCGTGGGCGCCGCAGGACCGCCTGGGCGAGCCGCAGACGGGCCCGCTGCCCGCCGCTGAGGCTGAGGCCGCCCTCGCCGATGTGGCTGTCGGGGGTGACCGCGTCCGCGAGGCCGAGCCGGGTGAGGATCTCCTCGATCTCGGCGTCGGTCGTCGACGGGCCGGCGATCGCCTCGCGTACGGTGCCGGAGAAGAGCGCGCCGTCCTGCTCGACCGTGGTGAGCGTAGCCCGCAGGGCGGCGTCGTCGACCGCCGAGATCGCGACCTCGGCACGCGTCGAGCTGGTGAGCTCGACCGACCCGGTGTCGGGGTCCCAGAGCCGGCTGGCGAGCGACACCACGGTCGACTTGCCCGCCCCCGAAGGGCCGCGGAGGCCGACGTGCTCCCCGGGGGCGATGCTCAGGTCGAAGCCGTCGAGCACGCGCCGCTCGTCATACCCGAAACCCACCCCGTGCATCCGCAGGCCGAGCGGCCCGTCGGGCAGGGGCGCCGGCGGAGTGTCGCGGGTGAGCACCGCGGGACGGGCGAGCTCGTCGCCGACCCGGGTGGCCGCCGCACGCAGGGCGGGCAGCCGGGCGCAGGTGGCGGCGGCGTCGGCGACCGGTGCGACGGTCGCGAGCGCGAGGACGACCAGGGTGGCGACGTGCTCGGCGGGGACGCCGCGGCCGAGTACGCCGACCAGCACGCCCACGCCCGCGAGGGTCACCGCCGCCTCACGGGCTCCGGCGAGCACGCGATGGGTGGTCTCCAGCCTGCCTGCTGCCCGGGCGGCCCCGGCGCCGGTCTCCCTGATCTGGTGGCGGACCGGCTCGTGCAGGCCGTAGCCCAGCACCTCGCGGAGGCCGCCGAGCACGTCGACGACGCGGTCGGACAGGGCGCCGGTGGCCTCGACCATCTCCGCCCCGAGGGCCTCCAGGCGGCGCCGGCCCAGCGGGACGGTCGAGAGGACGAGCGCGAGAGCGGTGAGCGTCACCAGGGCGAGCACCGGTTCCACCACGGCGAGCAGGACCAGTCCGAGGAGCGCGTTGACCGCCGCGGCGACCAGCTGGGCGACGGTGTGGGCGTAGAAGAACTCCAGCCGCTCGGTGTCGGCCATCGCGGTGGATGCGGCCCGGCCGGTGTTCTCGCGGCGCCTGGTCGGCAGCGCGACCGCGTAGCGGTCGAAGAGCGCCATCCGGAGTCGCGCGAGCACCCGGAACGCCAGCGCGTGGGAGGCGTCCATCTCGCCCCATGTCAGCACGGCCCGGACGATCACGAGGCCGGCCGACAGCACCCAGAACCAACCCGGAGGCGCGCTACGGAGCACGACGGCGTGGCCGACGGCCGCGGCGAGCAGCACCGAGATGGCTCCCAGGCACACCTGGCTGACGACCACGAGGAGGATGGTGGCGACGATGGCGCGGCGCTCGCCGCCCAGGTGGCCGAGCAGAGCGGTGAGGGGGCGCGCGGAGGCTGTCGAGGTGGTCATACGTGGCTCCCGTCGAGCAGTGGGGTCAGTCGACCGCGGGCGAGCTCGAGAACGCGCTCGACGCCGTCGAGCGACTCCTCGCGGTGGGCGACGACGACCACGATCCGGTCGGTGGCGAGCCTGGCGAGCGTCTCGGTGACGGTCTGTGCGGCGGCTGGGTCGAGAGCGCTGGTCGGTTCGTCGGCGAGCAGGACGGGCCGGTCGGAGAGGACCGCCCGGGCCAGCGCGATCCGCTGGCGCTGACCGCCGGACAGGCTCGCGCCGGCGCTGGCGATCGGCGTGTCGAGGCCGGCGGGGAGACTGCGTACCTCCTGCTCGATGCCGGCCGCCGTGCACGCCCGCCACAGGTCTGCCTCGCTCGCGTCGGGGCGGGAGACGCGCAGGTTCTCGCGGACGGTGCCCTCGAAGAGCACCGGGCGCTGCGAGACCACGGCGACCTCGGACGTACGCACCGGCCGACCGCCGAGCAGAACCCGGCCGCTGGTGGGGGAGAGGTGGGTGAGGACCAGGTCGAGAAGCGTGGTCTTCCCGGCCCCGCTCGGGCCGACGACGGCGGTGACCGCGCCGGGCTCGAAGGTCGCCCGGACGCCGTCGAGGATCGCCGGCCCGCCGGGGTAGGCGAAGGAGACGTCGTCGAGGACGAGGGCACCGGCCGGGGTCGCGTCCCGGTCGTCGGCGGCAGGGGTACCCGTCACTGCGCCCGCCCCGCCGACGCCGAGCCGTCGCAGCGCCGGGACGGCGGAGGTCCCGAGATAGCCGGCGTGCCAAGCGCCGGAGAGGTCCCGGATGGGCCGGAAGACCTCGCTCACCAGCATCAGCGCCAGGTAGAGCTCGGCCGGTGGCACCCCGGAGCCGGTCACGCTCGCCACCAGTGCGAGCCCGGCGGCCGCGAGCGTGCCTCCCTGGACGGCGAGGTCGATGAGCGCGGTGTCGAGCAGCGACGTACGCATCGCCCGCACCGTCGCCCGGTGCAGGTCCTCGCTCCGCCGGGCCAGCCGGGCACGGGTCTGGTCGACCCGCCCGAGGAGGCGCAGCGTCGACATCCCGCGGAGCGCCTCGAGCAGGTCCGACCCCAGGCCCTCATAGGTGTCCCAGTGCTCGTCCGAGCGTCGACGCATGAGCCGCTTCCACAGCAGCGGAGCCGTCAGCGCCGCGACTGCCGCCAGCCCGGCCGCCAGGCCGGCGGGCGGGTGGACGACGACCAGCAGAACGGTCACGACCGGGATCAGCAGGAACGCCTGGGCGAGCGCGGGCAGGTAGCGGGTGACGTACGCGTCGACCCCGTCGACCCCGTCGACGAGCGCCGTCCGGAGACCACCGTCGCGACGGCCAGGGTCGTGCAGGGCCTCCGGCACCAGGACGCCGCGCAGCGCCTCGTCCCGCACCCCGAGGCGTACGTCCTCTCCCAGTCGTGCCGCGGCCCGGGCATGCGCCCACGACAGCAGCCAGCGTGCGGCCACGATCGCGGCGATCCACAGCGCTGCCGTCACCGCGCGGTCGCCGTCGCCGGCGACCACCGCGAAGAGTCCCTGGGCCAGGGCATAGGCCTGCGGGAGGTAGGTGGCGGTCACCAGGACCTGCAGCCCGACCGTCGTCGTGGCAGGGCCGGGATGTCGCAGCGCGGTGCGCAGGAGCAGGGTGTCGACCATCATGCGGAAGCTCCGTTCTCGAGGATGGCGATGGCATGGACCAGCGGCGGGGCGCCCGCCGACGGGACGCAGAACCCGGAGACGGGGCGGACGCCGTGGCCTCGGGCGTTCAGGGAGTAGGTGTGCCGGGCGGCCTCGCGATGCACCTGCCACAGCCGGGCGTAGCCGGTGGCGTCGAGACGTAGGGGGCGGTCCCAGGCGATCACGCGATCGGCGCCGAGCACCCACGACTGGCCGCTCTGCCGGGCCACCTCGGCGACCTCCGCGTCCGCGCGGCCACGAGCACGGTGCTCCTGGAAGCGGTCCAGCGCCGGACTGCGGCGCGAGCAGATCGCCGCGGCGGCGATCTCGTCGAGCCGAGGGGCCAGGGGCAAGCTGATCCGGGCCATGGCGATCTCGGGGACCAGGCCACGGTCGAGCCACCAGACCGCCTGTCCCGCTCGAGGCAGGCCGAGGGCATGTCGGGCGGCGGCGAGGTCCGACCAGTCTCTGGGCAGGTGGGCGCCGGGGAGAAGCAGGAGCAGCGCCTCGAGCGCGTACGCCGCGTCCGCGACCCACAGCGGCCAGGACCGGTGCCGGTAGCGACCGAAGGTGCGTCCAGGCTGGACCGTGAGGACGATCTCGACGTCGTCGCGCCCCGAGCCGGCTGATCCCGGAGGCTCGGGTCGGCGCACGAGCCGCTCGGCCACCGGATGGTAGACGTAGCGCCCCGGGCCGAGGTGCGCCCCGCGCCCAGGAGGCACCACCAGGTGCCACTGCACGGGGTAGCAGCCGCCAGCCGAGGGGACGGCACGGCGCGGGACCGTCGTCGGCGTCCCGTCGGGGCGTGGATGGTGACCTCGCGCCCGCCACAGCCGGTGGACCGCCGTCGCCGCCGCGCCGCCGATCTCGACGGGCTCGCCGGGCCAGCGGTTCGCGTGCGGGCCCGGAGGCAGCGGATCGCCCGGAAGGTCGGGGGAGAAGGCGGTCTCCAGGAGAGCCGTGGTGGAGGTCACGGTCGAGTCCCGGTCACATGTGAGGCGGCGGGCACAGGGCCAGCGCCTCGTCGGGGTCTGCCTGCGCCCAGCCGCGACGCCGTGCCGCCTCGGCGAAGCGCGGCATCCCGGTGTAGCGGAACGCCGCGGGGGCGTTCGGCACCAGGCCGGTGACGAAGGTGCGTACGACCCGCAGCGACGTCTGCGCCACATCACGCGTGGTGAGGTCGCGCGTGATGACGCGGTGGCCGCCGCTGTGCAGCAGACGGCGGACCTCGGCCACGTCCGTGGCCGGCACCTCCGAGATCGGCACCTCGCCGAGGGCAGGCGCCGTGAACCGCTCGGCGAGCCTGTGCACCCGGGGATCGAGCCAGACCTGCACATGGGCGCCGAGATCGCGGACGTTCGCGAAGTCCGGGCCCACCGCGTCGAGGTAGCTGCGATCCTCGCGATGGTCCAGGTAGAGCCCCGGAGCCATCAGCCCGGCACGTACGGCTTCGAAGACCCAGCCGTCCGCGTCGAGGCAGCCGAGGGTGTAGATCCAGGTGTGGACCGCCTCGAGGACGGCCTTGCGGACGGCCCGCACCGGGTCGGTGGACGCCGAGAAGCCCGCGGCGTACACCCCCGTCTCCCGGTCGCGTACGAGTGCCGCCATCGCCGGCGCGAGCTCGGTCTGCATCTGGACGACGTGGACGTCGAGGGGTGCGCCCTCGAGGTCGGCGCTCAGTCCTGGGACCGACGCGGTGTCGATCCCGCGAGCAGGTCCGTCGTGGTGCCACCAGACCTCGAGGGCGTCCCGCTCGACGACCTCGAGGAGTCCGCGGTCGTGGGCGTCGGCCGTGCCCTGTCCGGTGGCGATGCCGGCGTAGTTGAGATGGAAGACGCGGTCCAGATGGGCGAACCGGCGCTGGCGCCAGTTGAGGCCGACGAGTGCGTGCGGCATCCACAGATCGGTCGCCTCCTCGGTGTAGCCGGAGGCCGGCTGCTCCTGGCAGCGGCTCCACAACGTCGGCACCTCCTCGTCGAGAGCGCGGTAGGGGAAGCCGGGCCGGGCGAGCTGTCCGGCGCTCCAGCGAGGAAGGTCGTCGAGGTCGACCACACGAAGACCCTGGAGCCGGAGGTCGGCGGCGGTTCCGGTCCGGAACTCCGCGGGGTCGAGCCTGTCCGGGATGAAGTTTCCGCAGTAGCGCTCCACGCCCTCGGCGATCGCCGCGATCCGGGCGCCGGCGACGTCTCCGAAGGTGGTGCCGAGCGAGACCCGGTCGGCCGGCCAGTCGCCGAGCCAGCGGGCGTCGGAGACCTCGGCGGTCAGCGAGGTGTAGCGCAGCGGCGCGCGCTCGGGGCGCAGCACCTCGCGCACTCGCCGGATCAGCCCGGTCTCCCGGTCCACCAGCCGCTCGACGTCGAGGGGCGGCATCGCCGTGGATGCTCCGGTCATGCGTGTCCTCTCTCGATGGCCGGCTCGGTCGCGGTGACGAGTGGTCGCTCGGACCAGGTCCGGGAAGCGACATCAAGCCGGAGCTCCTGGTCGGTCGCCGGCACACCGTCGGTGAGCCAGCGCAGGACGATGCGGCCGGGCGAGCCGGCGGCCTCGTACGCCGCCCGCAGCGCGGGGTCGCTGGTGCCGATGCCGAGGTCGTGGCCCCAGGGCCCGCTGACCAGGGCGCTGCCGGCTCCGCTGCGGATGCCCCAGGCGGCAGCCAGCCGGCGGGCGTACGCGTCGAACGGGTCGGCGTCGCCGGTGACGACGAGCAGCGGCGCGGTCACAGCGCCGAAGTGGTGGGGCAGGTCGCGCGGTGGTGTCGACCAGAGCGCGCCGAAGGCATCGAGGCGCGCCGCGTCCCAGCCGAGGCCGGCCGCGGCGGCGACCGGGCCGTCGCGGTCGGCGACGGCGGTCGCGGCCCGCAGGATCTCGGGGGCGAGCGCGGGCTCGGCGCGGCGTCCGAAGCCGTGGATCGCCCACCAGCCGAGGCGGTCCAGATGCTGCGGGGTCCCGTCCACGGAGTAGGCGGTCTCGTACGCGCCGAGAGCGGGCACCAGGGCGATCACCCGCGCCACCCGCCGATCGGCACGAGCGGTCTCGAGCGCGGTGTGAGCGGCGTAGGAGGCACCGTAGGCGACCACCGGCGTTCGCGGGCAGCGCTGCTGCAGCGCGTCGACGGTGTCGATGCCGTCGACGGCCTCCGTGGCGTAGGGCCGCCAGGTGCCGCCGGAGGTGTAGCGGCCGCGTACGTCCTGGACCAGACAGTCAAAGCCGTGCCGCGCCAGCGACCGGGCGAGCGGCAGGTGGGCCTGGGCGTCGTAGGGCGTGCGGACGAGCACGACGGCTCGGGCGGTGCCGACGGAGCGGACGAGCCAGCCGCCGAGGACGACACCGTCGCGGGTCGTGACCGGGAAGGGACGGATCTCCGGCTCGGTCACCGGGCGGGTCCCTGCGGGCGCGGTGCCGGCTCGTCGAACCCCAAGACGGTGTGCGCGCGTTCCCGCAGGCCGTCGCCGACGACCCGCAGCAGGAGCCGGTGCTCGGAGACCGCCGGGTCGTCGGCAGCCCAGTCCTCCAGGATGGACAGGCAGCGGGCCACCGTGAGTGTCAGCGTCGTGCGGGGCAGCGGCCGTGGGTCGCGGCGGCTGCCCGAGAGCCACGAGGAGAGCTCGGAGGCGGCCGGGGAGGCGGCCAGCCGGCGGCGGCGGACCTGGTCGGGGGTGGCCTCGCTGCCGTCGACGATGAGCGGGAAGATCAGCATCCGGCTGCCCTCGCGCCTGGCACGCAGCAGGACGGCCCCGCCCGCTGTCAGGTGTCCGAGGGACTCGTCGGTCCCGGGTCGCTGCGGAACCTCGCGCACGTCCACGACGGCGTCGGCCCGCGCCAGCAGCCTGCCTCCGCCGCGCCGGACCTCTGCACCCGAGCGGATGAGCTCGGCGGCCAGCGCGCGGCTGAGCCGGCCGTGGCCGAGGACGAGGACGCTGCGCCGGCCCTCGGGCCACCGCGAGCGGCGGATCCGCGCCTCGCGCTCGAGCGCGGCGCGGCGTACCCGAAGGAGGTAGCGGTAGGTCGGGACCCGGCCGGGACCGGGCAGGTCGTGCAGCCTGAGGAAGTCCCCCGAGCCGGTACGCAGCGCCGGCATGTCCGGCGACAGGCGGACCTCTCCGCGCGCGGCGGGAAGGGGGCGCCACTCGTGTCTGGGGTACATCGGATCTCCTGGCTGCTCGGTGGTCGATGGTGGGGACAGGGCCGGGGGCGCCGGGCTCGTCAGCCCGGCGCCCCCGCGATCAGGCGGTGGCCAGCTCACCCGAACGGCACGGGGTGCTCACCCGTCAGCGATCAGTCGAAGGGGTTCTCGACCAGCGCGTTGGAGTGCGTGGCGGAAAGGTGCGCCAGCTGCTCGGTGTCCTCGATCTCGCTCACGATGTCGTTGTTCATCGGTCTAGCTCCTCTGTCGGATCGTTTCCACCCGGCATCGCCGGGGCCCGCTGGTGCGGACAGCGGCAAAACGTATATGAGAATCATTCCCAATACCAGTAGTGTGTCCGACCATGAACCCCACACTGGTCCTCGCAGACCACCGCGCCGGCCGCTGGCGGACCTTCGATCCCGGCGCGTTGCCTGGCCCCTGGTCGAGCGCCACGCTGGCCGAGCACGCCGGCGTCCTGACGCTCCCGGCAGGTGCGCTGGGAGGGGCGCGGGCGGTCTTCGCCGACGACGGTCTCGGCACGCTCGTCGTCATCGACGGCGCAGGTCAGGCGCGGAGAGTGCCGGTCGCGATCCCCGCCGAGCACCTCGCCTGCGACCCGACCGGGCGCTACGTCGTGGTCACCACCGGCCTGGGTGCGTCGTGGGAGCCGTGGAGCGACCTGGTCACGGTCGTCGACCTGGCCGATGCGAGCGGAGCCACCGCGGTGCGGGTACGGGTCCGCACCGGCGAGCCCGGCGTCGTGATCGTTCCGGATACCGGAACGGGGGAGCCCATGGTCGTGCTGCGGCACCGCGAGCCCGGCGAGGCCGAGGTCATCCCGCTCCACGCCCTCCTCCGTGCCGGCCCCCACTGTCCGGTCGTACGCGGTGAGCGCCTGAAGCTGGCGGGCGACCTCGGTCACGGCGACGCCGGCGACCACCGGTCCGGCGTGGTCCACCTTTCCACCGAGGCAGGCATCGAGCGGCTGCGGGTCACCGACGGTCGGCCCGAGCGCCTCGAGACCTGGCCGTGGCCGGTGCCGGGCCGGGCGTACTTCCTCCGTCTCGACCCGAAGGCCGGGATCGTGGGCGCCGTCCGTGGTGCCGACTCGGACGCCGCGCGGTGGCACACCTGGACCAACCACGTGGTGCGGTGGAGCCTGGACGGCTCCGCCGAGGTGACCCGGACCGGTGAGGGTCTGGTGTTCCGGCCGGACGCGCTCGACGGCACCGTGGTGTGGACGGTGATACACCCCGACGGCGACCGGCTGGCGATGCTCGCCGACGGCCGGCTCAGCGAGGTCGAGCTGCCGGCGATGAGTGCCGCCCCGCAGCCCGGGGTGGCGCCCTGGGACCCGGTCGGCGACAGGTCCGCGCAGCGGCGTGCCCTCGCCCTGGTCTCGGGCGACCTGGCGGCGGTGACGCGCGGAGGCGACGGCGAGCTCCACCTCGTCCGCAGCACCGGCATCGAGTCGACCCTCGATCTCGGATCACCGTTCGACGAGGGCGGTCACCTGGCCGTCCTCCGGGAGCCCGAGACCCGGGTCGACGGGGTCGGGCGGTGACGCGCGTGAGCGTGCACGACGCGCTCTGTCGTGCCGAGCGCGCGGGTCGCCCGGGCCTGCCGCTGGGCCGGTTCCGGCTGTCCCGACGCTCCGGCGACCTGCTGCCGGTCCTGGTGGACGAGGACGGCCGGCTCGTCCTCGACCCGGACGCTCGGATCCAGGGCGCTGCGCCGTCTGCGGACGGGCGCCTGGTCGCTGTCGAGATCAGCGACGACGGCTCCGAGGACGGGCGTCTCCTCGTGCTCGACACCACGTCGGGGGAGGCGACCGGGATCCCCGGGGTGGCGGTCCGTCACGCCCGGATGGCCTGGGACGACCACGGCCTCGTCGTCGCCGACGCCGAAGGACGCTGCCTGCGCGTCCGGACCGGTGAGCCGGCCCGGACGCTGTTCACGACCGCGACAGGTGAGCGCGCGACACCGGTCGGCGTCGGCGGCAGGGTGGTGATCGCCCGCACCGATGAGGAGCGGACCCTGCTCGTCGGCACCGACGGCGCCCAGATCCTCGAGCTCCCCAGGGTCCGCAACGTCAGCGCGGCGGCGGACACGCTGGTGGCGGTCACCGGCGAGGAGCTGGTGAGTCTGCAAGGACAGGCATCGGCGCGATGCCGGCTGGAGACCCTTCCGGGAGTCCCCGTGCACGCCCAGGCCATCCCGGGCGGCTGCCTGGTCCACCTGGTCCGGGACGGCCACTCGGCGATCGTCCGGCTCGGCGCCGATGGCGGCCTGCTCACCGCGACGGAGACAGTTGCCGTCTCGGACCAGCAGGAGGTGCGTACGGTCTCGGGCCTGTCCTGGGCGCAGGGCCGCGCCTGGGCGCGGATCGAGTCGCCGGCGGAGGTGCCCCAGGTGGCGCCGATCGAGGAGGCGGCGCGTTCGACGAGCGAGGGTCGGCGGTCACGGCTGATCACGGTGACCGCGGACGACGGAGCCGAGATCGAGCTCGTCGTGACCGGAGATCCCGGTGGCGCGACCCTCGTCGAGGTCTACGGCGGCTTCGGTGTCGTCGATCTGCCTCGTTTCGAGCCCTCGGTCGCGGCCTGGTGCGAGCTCGGCGGGCTGCACGTGACCGCCCGGCTGCGCGGGGGAGGCGGGGCCGGCACGTCGTGGCACGCCGCCGGACAGGGCGCGGGCAAGGTGCGTACGGTCGCCGACGCGGTCGCGGTGGCCCGCGAGCTGGTGCGCCTCGGCCTCGCTCGGCCGGAACGGCTGGTGCTCGCGGGGGCGTCGCTCGGCGGACTGGTCGCCGTCTCGGCGGCGCTCGCCGAGCCGGGCCTCGTCGCCGGGGTCGCCTGCACGGCCGCACCGCTCGACCCGCACCGCTTCACCGAGCATCCCGGTGCCCCGCACTGGACCGACGAGTTCGGCGACCCCGCCGACCCGGCGGTGCGCGCCGCCATGGACGACTACTCGCCGTTCGCGCGCGCGGGCCGCTTTCCGGACCGAGGGTGGCCGCGCTTCCTGCTGACCACGTTCGCGGAGGACTCCCGGGTCGCCGCCGAACCCACCGACCGGCTCGCCGACGTGCTGCGGGCCCGCGGCGCCGAGGTCGTACGCAGCCACCGCCCGCGGATGGGCCATGGCGGCAACCACCTCGACTCCGTGCACGACTTCGCCGCCTCCGTCCTCGACTTCGCCCTCGACTCAGCTCACCGACCCACAGGAGTGTGATGACCCCCACCGATGTCTCCGTGACCACGGACGAAGCGCCACCGGAAGTACGGACGCGACCGTCCGGCCAGGTCCCCGCCGTCATTGCCCGGCGACGATGGCGCGCCCGGCTGCTCACCGTCGGCCTCGCGGCCGCCCTCGCCGTGGTCGTCGCGCTGTCGGCCTCCGCGGGCACCGTCGACCTGACCGCGCTCGACGCCGCCAAGCTCGTCACCGGGCACCTGCTGCCCGGGATGCCGTGGATGAGCGACGGCACCTACACGGTGCTGCAGGACCAGGTGGTGTGGCAGTTCCGGCTGCCGCGCGCTCTCCTGGCCGCGCTGGCCGGAGCGGCGCTGAGCCTCGCCGGGGTGTTCATCCAGGCGGTCGTACGCAACCCGCTGGCCGAGCCGGCGATCATCGGTGTCTCCTCGGGCGCGGGCGTGGGCGCGGTCTCCGTGGTGGTGCTCGGCGCCGCCGCTGTCGGCGCCTGGATAGGCACCGCGGCGTTCGTGGGTGCCGCGGTCGCGACGGCGGCGGTGTTCGGGGTGGCGTACAAGAACGGCAGCATCGCCCCGCAGCGCCTGGTGCTCACCGGGGTCGCGCTGGGGACCTTCTTCAGCGCGATCACGAGCTACCTGACGCTCACGACCGAGGCGCAGAACGTGTTCAGCGTGATGTTCTTCCTGCTGGGCTCCGTCTCCGCGGCCACCATGACCGACCTCGCCGGGCCGCTGGTCGCCCTCGTGGTCGCCCTCGTGGTCTCGGTCACCACCGGACGCGCGGTCAACGCGCTGCAGGTCGGCGACGAGACCGCCACCGCGCTCGGCGTCCGGGTCAACCGGCTGCGGTCGGTGCTGCTGCTGGCGGCCGCGCTGCTCACCGGCACCGTGGTCTCGGTCGCCGGCGGGATCGGGTTCGTCGGCCTGGTCGTCCCACACATCGCGCGGGTGCTGGTCGGCTCCGACCACCGCCGCATCGTCCCGGTGGCGGTCTTCGGCGGCGCGCTGTTCCTGTGCGGCGCCGACCTGATCGCCCGCACCGTCTCGGCGCCCGCCGAGGTGCCGCTGGGCATCATCACCGCGCTGATCGGAGTGCCGTTCTTCCTCTGGCTGATGCGCGGCCGGGCCGCCGACGAGCAGGGGATGGCGCGATGAGGCTCGAGACGCTGGACCTCACCCTGGGCCGCGGCGGCCGCGAGGTCGTCACCGCCGCGTCCGTCGTCGTCGAGCCGGGGGAGGTCCTCGGCATCCTGGGCGCGAACGGCAGCGGCAAGTCGACGATCCTGCGGGCCTGCTTCGGCGCGCTCCGGCCGGTCTCCGGCCAGGTGCGCCTCGACGGCACCGACGTCGCCACGATGAGCCGTCGCGAGATCGCGCGCCGGGTCGCGGTGATGGCCCAGGAGCCGCCGGACGAGTTCGGGCTGACCGTCGCCGAGAGCGTGCTGCTGGGACGTACGCCGCACCGCGGAGTGCTGGGCCGCGACAGCCCCAAGGACTGGCGGGTCGTGGGCCGGGCGATGGAGCTGGCCGGCGTCGCCGCGCTGGCCGACCGGCCGGTGCACCGGCTCTCTGGCGGTGAGCGGCAGCGTACGTTGCTCGCCCGGGCGATCGCGCAGGAGGCCGAGCTCCTGCTGCTCGACGAGCCCACCAACCATCTCGACGTCTCCTACCGGTTCGAGCTGATGCACACCGTCGCGGAGCTCGGGATCACCACCGTGGTCGCGCTGCACGAGCTCGACCTCGCGCTGGCCTACTGCGACCGCGTCGCGGTGCTCGACCGCGGGCGCGTCGTCGCGCTGGGCGAGCCCGCCGACATCCTCACGCCGGCCCTGGTGCGTGAGGTCTTCGGTGTCGAGGCCAGCCGGATCACCGATCCGGAGGCCGGCACCCCCCACCTGCTCCTGCGCGGGACGTCCGCGCGGACCCGAGAGAGGAACACATGAACACCACCCCACTGCTGCGCGCCGTCCCGGTGGCAGCGCTCACGCTGCTGGCCGCGACCGGATGCGGTGGCACCGGCGTCACGAACGACGCCGCGGCGAACGGTGAGGCCGCCGAGGGCTACCCGGTGACCGTGGAGAACTGCGGTCGCCAGGTCACGGTCGAGTCCGCTCCGGAGCGCATCGTCGGGCTCAGCCCCGCCCAGACCGAGCTGCTCGTCCGCCTCGGTCTCGCCGATCGGCTCGTCGGCCAGGCGCAGACCGCCATGCACGAGCTGCCCGAGGACGTCGCCGAGAAGGCGAGCGAGGTGCCCGAGCTGAGCACCGACGCGCCGCCGGCCCGGGAGCAGCTCCTCGACGTGCAGCCCGACGCCGTCGTCGCGCCGACCGAGTACGAGTTCACTGCCGAGCAGGGTTTCGCCACCATCGACCAGCTCAGCGACGCCGGGGTGACCACGTACGTCGCCGCCGGCGGCTGCCCCGAGCGCCGCGCCACCGGCGAGGTCACCGACCTGTTCACCGACCTGGAGGCGCTCGGCAGCATCTTCGGGGTCCCAGGCGCCGCCGACGAGCTGGTCGCCGAGACCCGCGGTGACCTCGAGGCGGTCGAGAAGGCGGTGGCGGACCGGCCACGGCCCACCGTCGCGCAGCTCTTCGTCGAGGGCAAGACGATCTCCGCGATCGGTGCCGGGGTGGAGTACGACATGATCGACCGCGCGGGCGGCGAGAACGTCTTCAGCCCGGACGAGAAGCTCTTCGAGCAGTTCTTCTCCGCGGTCGTCTCGCCCGAGGAGATCGCCGCGCGCAACCCGGACGCCATCGTGTTCGCCGTCCGTGAGCAGTCCGAGGCCGAGCGGGTCGAGACGTACCTGCGCCAGACCTTCCCCGACGTCACCGCCGTCAAGGAGGACCGCTTCGTCGTGCTGCGCACCCCGGACACCTTCCCGGGCACGCTCGGCAACGTCGCGGCGGTGCGGACGATCGCGGAGGGCCTGCACCCCGACGCCTTCTGAGACGCGCGCCCTGCCGCCGGGGTCGGCCTCCTGGACGACCCCGGCGGTCAGCTCTCCGGTAGCAGTCGCCAGCCCTCGGCCTGGGTGCGCTCGCGCCAGAAGTCGAGGTAGCGGCCGCCGTGGGCCAGGAGCTCGGTATGGGAGCCGCGCTCGACGATCCGGCCGCCGTCGAGGACCACGATCTGGTCGGCGGCGACGACGGTCTGCAGCCGGTGGGCGATGACGATGACCGTACGGTCGGCGGAGAGCGCGGTCAGCGCCTCCTGGACCGCGGCCTCGTTCTCGGCGTCGAGGGCGGCGGTCGCCTCGTCGAGGAGGACGACCGGGGCGTCCTTCAGCAGCGCCCGGGCGATCGAGACCCGCTGCTTCTCCCCGCCGGAGAGCGTGGAGCCGGCCTCACCGATCCGGGTCTGCCAGCCGTGGGGGAGCCGCTCGACGATGTCGTCGACCCTCGCCAGCCGCGCGGCCTCGTACAGCTCCTCGTCGGTGGCGTCGGGCCGCGACATCATCACGTTGTCGCGCAGGGTGCCCTCGAAGAGGTAGACGTCCTGGAAGACGATCGAGACGCGCTGCATCAGCGCCTCGGTCCCCAGATCGCGTACGTCGACCCCACCCAGCATCACCGAGCCCGCCGTCACGTCGTGGAACCGGGCGACCAGACGCAGCAGGGTGCTCTTCCCGGAGCCGGACGGCCCGACCACGGCGGTCAGCGAGCGCGGCGGCGCGGTGAGCGAGACGTCGTCGAGGACCCGGGCGCTGTGTTCGTCGGAGCGGGCGTCGTAGGAGAAGGCCATCTCGCGCAGCTCGATGCTGCTGTCGGCCGGCTCACCGGGCGTGGCCGGTTCGGGGAGCGGCTCGACCCGGAGGACGTCGAGGACACGTCGCAACGAACCCTCGGCGATCCGCAGCGCGCTGGAGAGCTCGCCGTAGTCGATCAGCGACTCCACGAACCGCACGGTGAGGACGAGGAGGCCGATCGCGGTGGCCGGCGTCAGCGTGCCGCCGAGGCTGAGGTGGACGGCGAGCGCGATGACCAGGGTGAGCAGCGCCTGGATGGAGAGCAGCTGGATCCCCAGGCCGCCGAAGCCGGTGACCAGCAGCCGCCGCGACGCGCGCTTCTGCTCCCGCAGCGCGGTCTCGACCAGCTCGTTGCCGTGGACGGTGCGGCCGAAGACCCGCAGTGCGGGCTGGTTGAGCGCGAACTCGACCACGCGCGCGGAGCCCTCCGCCATCGCGGCGTCGTAGGCGCCCTCGCCGCGTCCGACGATCACGGCCAGGAGCCGGGTGGTGGCCAGCACCGCGACGACGCCGACGAGGAGCGCGAGCGCGAGCCGCCACTCCAGGAACGCCATCGCGACGACCACGGTGACCGGGCTGACCACGGCGGCGATCAGCGGCCGCAGCAGATGCCCCGGCACCGAGGCGATGTCGGTCGCGCCCTTCGACGCCATCCGGGAGAGCTGCCCCGTGCGGTCCTGGGCGTACCAGCCCAGCGGCAGCCGCACCGTGTGGTCGCCGAGCCGGGCCAGGGTGATGTCGAGCAGGTCGCAGGCCATGTCGTAGCCGTCCAGGTTGCCGACCGTCAGGGCCACGTGATGGACCACGAAGAGGCCGGCGAGCACGGCGAGCCAGGTCGTCGCAGCCTCCCAGTCCTGGCGCAGCGCGGCGTCCAGGACCGGAACCACGCAGGCGAAGGCGAGACCCTGGAGCACCCCGGTCGCGACGAACATCGCGACCACGCGGGCGAGCTGGCGCCGATGCGGGCGGTCGACCAGCGCGGCCAGCAGACGGACGATCGTGATCATGCACACTCCTCGTTGCCGCCGTCGGTCGAGCCGCCGGAGCCGCTAGGCGGAGGCGTGTCGAGACCAACACAGTCCCTTGTCGCGCTCGATGGGACTGTGTTGGTCTCGACACGCTCGGCCGCAGGCGGCCTCGCGGCTCGACCGACGGGGGCCGGGTGGGCACGCTGGTCCGCGGCCCAGAGCCGGGCGTAGCGCCCACCTCGGGCGAGGAGCTCCTCGTGGGTGCCGCGCTCGGCGACCCGGCCCTCGTCGAGGACGACGATCTGGTCGGCCCCGGTGACCGTGGAGAGGCGGTGGGCGATCACCAGCAGCGTACGTCCGGCGACGAGGCGGGACAGCGCCCGCTGGACGAGCGCCTCCGACTCCGGGTCCGCGGCCGCAGTGGCCTCGTCGAGCACCAGGATCGGGGTGTCGGAGAGGAGAGCACGGGCGATCGCGACCCGCTGCCGCTCGCCGCCGGAGAGCTGGCCGTCCTCGCCGACCACCGAGTCGTAGCCCCGGGGGAGCTCGGCGATGCGGTCGGCGATCTGAGCGGCCCCGGCGGCGCGGCGTACGTCCTCGTCGGGGGCTTCGGGGTGGGCGAGCCGGATGTTGTCCCGGATCGAGGTACGCAGCAGCCCGGTGTCCTGGAAGACGAAGGAGACCTGCTCGTAGAGCTGAGCGCTCGTCATCTCGCGAAGGTCGACCCCGGCGATGGTGATCCGACCCGCGGTGGGGTCGGCGAAGCGGGGCAGCAGCTTGGCCAGCGTCGACTTGCCCGAGCCGGAGTGGCCCACGAGCGCGGTCACGGTGCCCGGCTCGAGCACCAGGTCGATGTCGTGGAGCACCGGCGGCGCGCCGGGGGAGTATGCGAAGGAGACGTCCTGGATCTCGACGCGGGAAGAGGCCGGGAGCGACGCCGGGGCAGAAGGCTCCGGCAGCTCCGGCTCGGCCAGCAGCCGCTGGATGCGCCGGGCCGCCTCGGTCGCCTCGCGCAGCTCGCGGGCGGCGTAGCCGGCGACGGTGACCGGCGCGGTCATCGCCAGCCCGAGCACCAGGAACGGCACCAGGTCCGGCCCGGTGATCCACGACGCGCGCAGCATCCAGACCCCGGCTCCGAGCACGAGCACCAGGGTCAGCGCCGGCGTCAGCGCGAGCTCCATCAGCAGCATCCCGAGGGCCGAGTGGCGCATCCAGGCCCGGTTGAACCCACCGAACCGGGTCGCCACCTCGGCCAGCCGTCGGTGAGCCTGCCCGGTGGCGCCGAACGTCTTGATCTCCGCGATCCCGCCGGTGTTCTCGACCGTCGCGGCGGCGAGCTCGGCCAGCCCGGCGTCGTAGTCGCGGTAGAGCGCTCCCGCGCCGCGCATCGAGATCCGGAACCCGACGAGTCCGAGCGCGAGCGGGACGAGCGTCACCAGCGCGAGCGGCGGAGACACCACGAAGAGATAGACGGCGACGACCGTGGGCAGCGTGATGGCCGCGGTCAGCTCCATGACCGAGTGGGCCACCAGATGGTGCAGCGCGGCGACGTCGTCCTGCACCGCCTTCTTCACGGTGCCGGAGTTGCGCTCGGTGAACCACGCCAGCGGCACCCGGCCCAGCCGGGCGACCAGCAGCCGGCGCAGGTGGATGGAGAGGTCGAGATCGGCGACGTGGGAGAGCCACGAGGAGCCGAGCACCGTCGCCAGGCGCACCAGCAGCGCGCCCACGCTGACCCAGACCACGGCCCAGGCGCGGTCGGCGTCCACCGACACATCGGAGGGCAGCAGGATCCGGGCCAATTCGACGATGCCGACCAGCGGCACCAGCCCGGCGACCGTCGAGACGACCATCAGCAGCAGGCTGCCGACCAGCCTTCCCCGGACAGGACGAAGCGTCTGGCGGAGGGGAGAAGCGGGCAAATCAGGGTCCTGCCGAGATCGAGGGTTTGCTGCGTACGGGATCTAGCCGCCGTGACCGGTCGGGGCGAGGAGACGCTCGAGCTCGTCCTCCTTCTCGGTGGGCACGACGAAGAGGAGCTCGTCGCCCTGCTCGAGAGGCTGCTCGGGAGTGGGTACGTAGACCTGACCGTCACGCAGCAGCGTGACCAACGCGCAGTTCTCCGGGAACGGCACCAGTCCGGTGGGCTTGCCGACGTAGGGGGAGTCGGCGGGCAGGGTGATCTCGACCAGGTTGGCCTGCCCCTGCCGGAAGGTGAACAGCCGCACCAGGTCGCCGACGGTGACGGCCTCCTCGACGAGCGCGGACATGATCCGAGGGGTGGAGACGTTGACGTCGACACCCCAGGCCTCGGTGAAGAGCCACTCGTTGTTGGGGTGGTTGACCCGGCCCACTGTGCGGGGCACGCCGAACTCGGTCTTGGCCAGCAGCGAGCAGACCAGGTTGGCCTTGTCGTCACCGGTCGCGGCGATGACCACGTCGCAGTTGTCGAGCCGGGCCTCCTCGAGCGAGGAGAGCTCGCACGCGTCGGCGAGCAGCCACTCCGCGTCGGCCACCCGCTCGGGCTTGATCGCGCTCGGGTTCTTGTCGATGAGGAGCACCTCGTGGCCGTTGGTGATCAGCTCACGGGCGATGGACCTTCCCACGGCCCCAGCCCCGGCAATCGCTACTCGCATCAGTCTTCCTCGGGGCCGTTCTTGATCGTCTTGTAGACCTGCGCGGTGTTCTCCTCGCGCATCACGATGTGGAGCACGTCGCCCTCCTGGATCACGCTCTCGCGGACCGGGAGGACGCCCTCGCCGAGCCGGTCGATCCACGCGATCCGCGAACCGGACTGGCGCTGGAACTTGATGGTCCGCTCGCCGACCCAGGACTCGGGCATGATCACCTGGTCGATGCGGATGTTGCCCGACATGTCGCGGAAGTCGGGCTCGGTCCCGGCAGGGAGGAGCCGGCGGAGCACCTGGTCGGCGGTCCACTTCACGGTCGCCACGGTGCTGATCCCGAGGCGCTGGTAGACCTCGGCGCGACCGGGGTCGTAGATGCGGGCCACGACCTGCTGGATGCCGAACTCCTCGCGCGCGACGCGTGCGGAGATGATGTTGGAGTTGTCGCCGCTGGAGACGGCGGCGAACGCCTCGGCCCGCTTGATGCCGGCCTTCAGCAGCACCTCGCGGTCGAAGCCCATCCCGGCGACCTTGTCACCGTTGAACCCAGGTCCGAGCCGCCGGAAGGCGTCCGAGTTCTGGTCGATGACCGAGACCGTGTGGTTGCGGTCCTCGAGACTCCTCGCCAGGGTCGAGCCGACGCGGCCGCAGCCCATGATCACTACATGCACTCCGCCACCGTATAGCCTCACCACCTGTGGGTGTAGGCGACGTCTCCAAGAGGATTCTGATCGGCCGCAAGCTCCGCAGCTCACAGCTGGGGGAGACGCTGCTGCCGAAGCGGATCGCGCTGCCCGTTTTCGCGAGCGATGCGCTCTCCTCGGTCGCCTACGCTCCCGACGAGGTCTTCATCATGCTCGCGGTGGCCGGGGCCTCGGCGTACGTCTGGTCCTGGAAGATCGGTCTCGCGGTCGCGCTGGTGATGTTGACAGTGGTCGCCTCCTACCGGCAGACGGTACACGCCTACCCGAGCGGCGGCGGCGACTACGAGGTCGCGACCGTCAACCTGGGCCGCCGGGCCGGCGTGACCGTGGCCAGCGCGCTCCTCGTCGACTACGTGCTGACGGTGGCGGTCTCGATCTCCAACGCCGCCCAGTACGCCGCCAGCGCCATCCCCAGCCTGATCGGCCACGAGGTGCTGGTCGCCTCGATCGCGGTCGTGCTGCTGACCGCCATGAACCTGCGCGGCGTGCGCGAGTCCGGCACCTTCTTCGCGATCCCGACCTATCTGTTCATGGTCGCGATCCTCGGGATGGGCCTCTACGGCCTGGTGCTGCTGCTGAGCGGCAACCTGCCGCAGGCCGAGAGCGCCCACCTCGAGATCCGGCCCGAGGAGGGCTGGGAGGGAACGCTCAACCAGGTGGCGCTGGTCTTCCTGCTCGCCCGGGCGTTCTCGTCGGGCTGTGCGGCGCTGACCGGTGTGGAGGCGATCTCCAACGGCGTACCCGCCTTCCAGCGGCCCAAGAGCAAGAACGCCGCCACCACGCTGCTGCTGCTCGCGCTGATCGCGGTCTCGATGATGATGAGCATCATCGTGCTGGCCAAGCAGATGAGCATCCGCTACGTCGACCCGCACAAGCTCGACCAGCTCCGCACCGCCGCCGGCGACGCGGTCCCCGACGGCTACGAGCAGCACCCGGTGATCTCCCAGATCGCCGCCGGCGTCTTCAACGACTTCCCGCCGGGGTTCTACTTCGTCATCACCGTCACCGGCATCATCCTGGTCCTGGCGGCCAACACCGCGTTCAACGGCTTCCCAGTGCTCGGCTCGATCCTGGCCAAGGACGGCTTCGCGCCGCGGGCCCTGGGCGCGCGCGGTGACCGGCTCGCCTACAGCAACGGCATCGTCTTCCTGGCCGTGCTGGCGATCGCCCTGATCGTCATCTTCGAGGCGCAGACCACCAAGCTGATCCAGCTCTACATCGTCGGCGTCTTCGTCTCATTCAACCTGAGCCAGCTGGGCATGATCCGCCACTGGACCCGCCACCTCGCCACCGAGCGCGACCCGGCCGAGCGGCGCCGGATGCAGCGGTCGCGGGCGATCAACACCTTCGGCCTCGGGATGACCTCGGTGGTGCTGGTGATCGTGCTGATCACCAAGTTCCTCGCCGGTGCCTGGATCACGATCCTGGCCATGGGCTTCTTCTTCGTGGTCATGCTCGGCATCCGGCGTCACTACGACAACGTCGCCCGCGAGCTGGCTGCCGACGAGTCCGACAAGGTCATGCCGACCCGGGTCCACGCGATCGTCCTGGTCTCCAAGCTCCACAAGCCGACCCTGCGGGCGCTGGCCTTCGCCCAGGCGTCGCGCCCCAACGCGCTCGAGGCCGTGACCGTCTCGACCACCGACTCCGACACCGCCGAGCTGCTCAAGCAGTGGGACGAGCGCAACCTGCCGATGCCGTTGAAGGTGCTCCACTCTCCCTACCGCGAGCTCATCCGCCCGGTCGTCGAGTACGCCTCGGCGATCCGTGACGCCAACCCGCGCGGCGTCGTGGCCGTCTACATCCCCGAGTACGTCGTCGGCCGCTGGTGGGAGCAGTTCCTGCACAACCAGACCGCGCTGCGGCTCAAGGGCCGCCTGCTGTTCACCCCGGGCGTCATGGTCATCTCGGTGCCCTACCAGCTCGCCTCCGGCAAGGAGCGCGCCGAGGAGATGCGCGAGGAGTACTGGCTCGCGCCGGGCCTGCGCCGCGGAAGCGGCCGGCGATGAGCCGGTCCCGACGCCCGGCGCCGTCGCGTGGGCGGCGGGCGCGCCCGAAGGCGTCGAAGGGCGAGTCGTACGTCGGCCGGCGGTTCGAGATCGAGGTCGGCCCGGTCGCCCATGGCGGTCACTTCGTCGCCCGGGTGCCGATCGGGGAGGACTCCCGCGTCGTCTTCGTACGCCACGCCCTCCCCGGTGAGCAGGTGGTCGTCGAGATCACCGAGGGAACCGCCGGTGACCGGTTCTGGCGCGGCGACGCCGTCTCGGTTCTCTCGGTCGCGCCGGAACGGGTCGTTCCGCCCTGCCCCTACGCCGGCCCCGGGCTCTGCGGCGGCTGCGACTTTCAGCACGTCTCGCTGCCCGCCCAGCGGGACCTGAAGGCGACGGTGCTGCGCGAGCAGCTGGTGCGGCTGGGCGGCCTGTCCGCCGAGGACCCGCTCGTCGCCGACCTGGTCGTCGAGGCGGTGCCCGGCGACGTCGACGGGCTGCGGTGGCGCACCCGTCAGCGCTACGCCACCGCGCCGGGTGGTGGCCGCGGGATGCGGCGCTATCGCTCCCACGACGTGATCCCGGTCGACGACTGCCTGATCGCGACCGACGGCGCCCGAGAACCGGGTGCGGGGACGGTCGTGGAGACGGTCGAGATCGGGGACGCGACGCACTCTTTCGAGGTCGCCGCCGACGGCTTCTGGCAGGTCCACCCGGGTGCGCCCGCGACGCTCGTCTCCGCGGTGCTGTCCGTGTTGGCACCCGCGCCGGGCCAGACCGTCCTGGACCTCTACGCCGGTGTCGGCCTCTTCTCCGCGTTCCTCGCCGACGCCGTCGGACCGACCGGACGTGTCGTGGCGGTCGAGGGCGACCAGACCGCCTCCGCGCTCTCGGTCGGCAACGTTCCCGCGGCCGAGGTCACCGCCGGCGACGTCGCCACCGTGCTCGGCGGCCTCGAAGAGGGTCCGTTCGACCTCGTCGTCCTCGACCCGCCCCGCGAGGGTGCGCGCCGGGCGGTCGTCGAGGCCGTCGTCGCGCGTTCGCCGCAGAAGGTCGCGTACGTCGCCTGCGACCCGGCTGCCCTGGCCCGCGATGTCGCGATCTTCGCCGAGCACGGCTACCGGCTGCGTACGCTGCGCGCCTTCGACCTGTTCCCGATGACCCACCACGTGGAGGCTGTCGCCTTGCTGGAGGGCTCTGGGGCCTGAAGCCGCCGAGCGTCTCGAGAGCGGACGGCGCCGGCCGCACAGAAGATGACGGCGACCGCGCCGACGATGGTCGCGGTCCCGACGTGCTCACCGAGGAGCAGGGCGGCCCAGCTGATCGTGAGCACCGGCTGGAGGAGCTGGATCTGGGAGACGGTGGTCATCGGACCGATCGCGAGGCCGCGGTACCAGGCGAAGAAGCCCAGGAACATGCTCACCACCGCCAGGTAGCCGAAGGCCGCGATCTGGCCCGGGGTCGCTGAGGGAGGCTCCTGGACCAGCGCCACGACGGCGAGGACGACCATCAGCGGCGAGGTGAGCACGAGTGCCCAGCTGATCGTCTGCCACGAGCCGAGCTCTCGCGAGAGGAGCCCGCCCTCCATGTAGCCCAGCGCGCAGGCCAGCACTGCGCCGATCAGCAGCAGGTCGGCCATGTGGATCTGTCCGAGTCCGCCGCCCTGCACGGCGACGAACGCGACGACCACGGCGGCCCCGATGACGGAGAAGAACCAGAATGCGTACGAGGGCCGCTCCGCCGTTCGCAGCACGACCGCGACCGCGGTGACCGCCGGGAGCACCGCGATCACCACCGCACCATGGGCTGCCGGGACCGTCCCGAGGGCGTACGAGGTCAGGACCGGGAAGCCCACGACCACCCCGCCCGCGACCACCGCCAGCCGTGCCCACACCGCCGGCCGGGCGGGGAGCGGTTGGCGGGTGAGGGTGAGGACGAGCGCGGCGAGGAGGGCCGCGACGACCGCACGGCCCGTGCCGATGAACAGCGGGGAGAGGCCGCCGACGGCGATCCGGGTCATCGGCACGGTCAGCGAGAACGCGACGATGCCGACGAAGCCCCAGGCCAAGCCGCTCGGTCCGCCGGTGGCGTTCGGTAGCGGAGCGCTACGAAGGACAGTAGCGCTACTATTCATTGTCATGTCAAACGATAGCACCGGCAGGATCGTCGATGACCTGCGCCGGTGGATCTCGGCCGCCGCGCCCGGTGCCCGGCTTCCGTCCTCGCGCGAGCTGGTTGCCCGGTACGCCGCCAGCCCGGTGACGGTGCAGAAGGCGCTGCGCCGCCTGGCGGCCGAGGGCCTGACCGAGTCCCGGCCCGGGGTCGGCACCTTCGCCCGCGCCGAGCGCGTCGTGCGCTCGGTCGACTACGGCTGGCAGAGCGCGGCGCTGCGTACGCCCCGGTTCACGCTGCCGAGGAGCAGCCAGCCGCTGCGGACCGCTCCGCCTGAGGCGCACGCGCTACACGGCGGCTATCCCGAGCCCGGTCTGCTCCCCGAGCGCCTCGTGCGTGCGGCGCTCGGGCGGGCCGCGCGCAGCGCCGCGGCCACCGCGCGGCCGCCCACTGCGGGGCTGCCGGAGCTGAGGGCCTGGTTCGCGACCGAGCTCGCGGCGCTGACCCCGGCGGGCACCGCCGCTCCGGCCTTCTCGGACGTCGTGATCACTCCGGGCAGCCAGAGCGCGCTGACCTCGATCACCCGCGCATTGGTGCCGCCGGGCGGCGCCCTGCTGATCGAGTCGCCGACCTACTGGGGCGCGATCCACTCCGCCCACCTGGCGGGCGTACGTCTCGTCCCGGTGCGCGGCGACGCCGACGGTCCCGACCCCGACGAGCTCGACCGGACCTTCCGCGAGACCGGCGCCCGCGCGTTCTACGCCCAGCCGAACTACGCCAACCCCACCGGTGCCCAGTGGAGCCCCGAACGTGGGCGTGCCGTGCTCGACGTGGTCCGTGATCGTGGCGCGTTCCTGGTCGAGGACGACTGGGCTCACGACCTGGCGATCACCACCGAGCCGCGGCCGGTCGCGGTCGAGGATCACGACGGGCACGTCGTCTACGTACGCTCCCTGACCAAGTCGATGTCGCCGGCGGTCCGCGTCGCCGCTGTGATCGCCCGCGGTCCCGCGCGCGAACGGATCCTGGCGGATCAAGCGGCCGAGTCCGCCTATGTCAGCGCGATCCTCCAGGCGACTGCGCTCGATGTCGTCAGCGACCCGGGTTGGTCGACCCACCTCCGCCGCCTGCGCCGGGCGCTGAGGGAACGGCGTGACCTGCTCGCCGCGAGCCTCGCCGAGCACGCCTCGGCAGTGGACATCGGCACCCTTCCGCCCGGCGGGATCCACCTCTGGGGACGGCTGCCCGGCGGGATCGACGTCCATCGCCTGGTCCGTGACTGCGAGGCCGCCGGCGTCTATGTGGCGGCCGGCGACGAGTGGTTCTCCGCCGAACCCGCGGGTCCGTACCTCCGCCTCAACTTCACCGGCCCCAACCCCGGCGGTTTCACCGACGCCGCCTCGGTGATCGGCGACGCGATCCTCGCCCAGCGCTGACGCGCCGATATCGGTTGCGCGTCGCGCGGATCGGCGTTGAGATGCTGCCGTGAGCGATGATCTGTGGGGCACCGACCGACTCGACCTGACGGCATATCTGGAGCGGATCGGGGTGACCGAGCCACCCGGCCCGTCGCGGGAGGCGCTCGAGGAGGTCTACGACGCCCACCTGCGCACCTTCACCTTCGACAACATCGACGTGCTGCTCGACCAGCACCCCGGCGTCGACCTGCACGAGGTGGAGAAGAAGTTCGTCGGCCGGGGGAGAGGCGGCTACTGCTTCGAGCACGGCACGCTGCTCGGCGCGGTGCTCGACCGACTCGGCTTCGCCGTCGACCGGCGGCTCGCTCGGGTGGGCCCCGACCCGACCGCGGCCGGACGTACGCATCTGGTGGTCGTCGTCGACCTGGACGGGGAGCGGCTGCTGGCCGACCCCGGGTTCGGGCTGAGCGTGTGGCGGCCGATCCCGATGGTCGACGGTGCCGTCGACGAGGTCGGCGGCATCGCCCACCGGGTGCGCTGGGGCGAGCACGGCTGGGCGCTGGAGCGGGCCAAGGACGACGGCTGGGAGTTGATGCACACCCACGACGAGGCGCTGGTCGTGCCCAGCGACGTCGCGCTCGGCCACCACTACACCAGCACCCACCCGACGGTGCACTTCCGCCACCGCCTGATCGTGACCAAGCTGCTCGCGGACAGACACATCAGCCTCACCCACAACACCGTCACGATCCGCCGCCCGGGTGAGGAGACCGAGCACCGCGAGATCGGGCTCGACGAGGTGATGGGCTACGTCGAGGAGCTCGAGGTGCCGCTCACCGACGACGAGCGCACCCGCCTCCGCGGGCGCCTGGAGACCCTCGACTGACCCTCGCTACCGATCGTCGACGACGATCTGCATCGCCATCGTCGGGTCGTCGGAGAGGTCGGTGATGAGCTGGCGCCGGTCCAGGACGGCCTCGTCGAGGTGCGGGCCGAGGGTGCCGAGCAGCTCACCGGTCGTCGTGGCCGGCATCGCGTTGAGGACACGCGGGCCGCGGCGGCCGGAGTAGGGAACCACCCGGGCCAGCGCGCCGGCCACCGACCGGGTCGCCTCCGCGAAGGGATCGGTGATCGGGCCGAGCCAGTTGGCGGCACGCTCGGCCTCGGCACGGGACGTGCGCGCCTTCAGGTCCCCGAGACGTACGTCCTCCAGGGCCTGCTCGAGGCGGCGCTGCTCCGCGAAGGCGAGGCCGACCACGACGGCGGAGCCGAGAGCGCCGAGCAGCGCGAGGCTAGCGACCAGCATGGACCTTCACCTCGGCCACGACGCCCTCGTCGGCGAGCCGCTCGCGCAGCGACTCGGCCGCCTGGTCGTAGACCATCTTGGAGAGCAGCGCCGGACGCACCTTGTGGAGCATCGTGGCCGCCTTGGTCTGGGCGGAGGCCAGCTCGAGCGGGTTGAGGATGCGGATGCTGAGCAGCCGGTCCTCGGGCGGGAGCTCGGCGTAGGCGGTGCGCGGGGCCGAGATGTCGGCCTGCTCCAGCCGCCACAGCAGGCCGATGGTCTCGGCGCGCAGCGCCTTGTTGGCGCGCCTCAGGCGCCAGGCGACAGCGGCAGCGGCCACGGCGATCACCAGCGCCACGACGGCGATCAGGGTGCTCAAGGCTCTCCTCGCATCACTTCGTGCCCGTCGAGTAGCGGCCCGACGGGTGGCCCGGTCGGGCCCATCATGGTGCATCCGAGGATCGCTGTCAGCGGCGGTGGTCACAACACGGCGCGCCGGGTGATTCGAATTGTCGTTCGACATCATGTATCTTGATATCAAGAGATTGGGCGGGCAGCCGCCGTAAAGGGTTAGGTGAGCCTTTGTTTTCCCGGCGCGGGTGGCCGGGGCAGGATGGGCTCCAAAGACTTGAGAACGTACGTCACTGTGGACGCGAGCAAGGAGATGAACGCGTTGGCCAGCAAGGACAGCTTCGGTGCCAAGAGCACCCTGGACGTGGACGGTAAGTCCTACGAGATCTTCCGCCTGGATGCGGTCAAGGGTGAGGGCCTCGACGTCGCGTCGCTGCCCTTCTCCCTGAAGGTGCTGCTGGAGAACCTCCTGCGCACCGAGGACGGCGCGAACATCACCGCCGACGACATCAAGGCGCTGGCGGGCTGGGACGAGACCGCCGAGCCCGACAAGGAGATCCAGTACACGCCGGCGCGCGTGATCATGCAGGACTTCACCGGCGTGCCCTGCATCGTCGACCTGGCCACGCTGCGCGAGGCCGCGGCCGAGCTCGGCGGCGACCCGACCAAGATCAACCCGCTCTCGCCGGCCGAGATGGTCATCGACCACTCCGTGATCGCCGAGGTCTTCGGCACGCCCGAGGCCTTCGAGCGCAACGTCGAGATCGAGTACGAGCGCAACCGCGAGCGCTACCAGTTCCTGCGCTGGGGCCAGACCGCCTTCGAGGACTTCAAGGTCGTCCCCCCGGGCACCGGCATCGTCCACCAGGTCAACATCGAGCACCTGGCCCGCACCGTCTTCACCCGTGAGGTCGACGGCGAGCTGCAGGCCTACCCCGACACCTGCGTCGGCACCGACTCCCACACCACCATGGTCAACGGCCTGGGCGTCCTCGGCTTCGGCGTCGGCGGCATCGAGGCCGAGGCCGCGCTGCTCGGCCAGCCGGTCTCCATGCTGATCCCGCGCGTGGTCGGCTTCAAGCTCCACGGCGACCTGCCCGAGGGCTCGACCGCCACCGACCTGGTGCTCACCATCACCGAGATGCTGCGCAAGCACGGCGTCGTCGGCAAGTTCGTCGAGTTCTACGGCGCCGGCGTGACCGCGCTGCCGCTGGCCAACCGCGCCACCATCGGCAACATGTCGCCGGAGTTCGGCTCCACCATCGCGATCTTCCCGGTCGACGAGGAGACCATCAACTACCTCCGGCTCACCGGCCGCTCCGAGGAGCAGCTGGCCCTGGTGGAGAAGTACTCCAAGGAGCAGGGTCTCTGGCACGACCCGGCCGCCGAGCCGCGCTACTCCGAGAAGCTCGAGCTCGACCTCTCCACCGTCGTCCCGAGCATCGCCGGTCCGAAGCGCCCGCAGGACCGCGTCGAGCTGACCGAGGCCAAGACCTCCTTCGAGGGTCACCTGCCGAGCTACACCTCGGCGACCGACGCGAAGATCCCGGTCAAGCTGGCCGACGGCACCGAGTTCGAGCTGGAGAACGGCGCGGTCACGATCGCCTCGATCACCTCCTGCACCAACACCTCCAACCCGTCGGTCATGATCGGCGCCGCGCTGCTGGCGAAGAAGGCCGTCGAGAAGGGCCTGACCCGCAAGCCGTGGGTCAAGACCACCCTGGCGCCGGGCTCCAAGGTCGTCACCGACTACTACGACAAGGCCGGGCTCACCCCCTACCTGGAGAAGGTCGGCTTCAACCTCGTCGGCTACGGCTGCGTGACCTGCATCGGCAACTCGGGCCCGATCATCCCCGAGGTCTCCGCCGCGGTGAACGACAACGACCTCGCCGTCGTCTCGGTCCTCTCCGGCAACCGCAACTTCGAGGGTCGCATCAACCCCGACGTGAAGATGAACTACCTCGCGTCGCCGCCGCTGGTCATCGCCTACGCCCTGGCCGGCAACATGAACATGAACCTGTTCGAGGACCCGCTGGGCCAGGACCAGGACGGCAACGACGTCTTCCTCAAGGACATCTGGCCGACCCCGGCCGAGGTCGAGGAGACCATCGCCACCGCGATCTCCTCCGACATGTTCACGAAGGACTACGCCGACGTGTTCGCGGGCGACGAGCGCTGGCAGAACCTGCCGACCCCG
Source organism: Nocardioides turkmenicus (assembly GCF_011045035.1). Classification (GTDB taxonomy): domain Bacteria; phylum Actinomycetota; class Actinomycetes; order Propionibacteriales; family Nocardioidaceae; genus Nocardioides; species Nocardioides turkmenicus. Next base: position 9,548 of record NZ_JAALAA010000010.1, on the reverse strand, counting down.
ACCGGTGACACCTTCACCTGGGACGAGGAGTCGACCTACGTCCGCAAGGCTCCCTACTTCGAGGGCATGGCCAAGACCCCGGCGCCGGTCACCGACATCGAGGGTGCCCGCGTCCTGCTGAAGCTGGGCGACTCGGTCACCACCGACCACATCAGCCCCGCGGGCAACATCAAGAAGGACTCGCCGGCCGGCAAGTACCTTCTCGAGCACGGCGTCGAGCAGCGTGACTTCAACTCCTACGGCTCGCGCCGAGGCAACCACGAGGTCATGATCCGCGGCACCTTCGCCAACATCCGGATCAAGAACCAGGTCGCCCCGGGCACCGAGGGTGGCTACACCCGCGACTTCACCCAGCCCGACGCTCCGGTCAGCTTCGTCTACGACGCCGCGCAGAACTACGCCGCGGCCGGCACCCCGCTGGTCGTCCTCGGCGGCAAGGAGTACGGCTCCGGCTCCTCGCGCGACTGGGCCGCCAAGGGCACCTCGCTGCTGGGCGTGAAGGCCGTCATCACCGAGTCGTTCGAGCGCATCCACCGCTCCAACCTGATCGGTATGGGCGTCATCCCGCTGCAGTTCCCGGCGGGCCAGAACGCCGACAGCCTCGGCCTGACCGGTGAGGAGACCTTCTCCATCACCGGCATCACCGAGCTCAACGAGGGCCGCACCCCGAAGACGGTCAATGTCACCACCGACACCGGCGTCGAGTTCGACGCGGTCGTCCGCATCGACACCCCCGGTGAGGCCAACTACTACCGCAACGGCGGCATCCTGCAGTACGTCCTGCGCAGCCTGGTCAACAACAACTGATCCGCGAGGCGAACGGCCCGTCACCCGAGAGGGTGGCGGGCCGTTCCGCGTCCGGGCGAAAACGGCGGGCGCCGCAGGTTCGGGTCCTGCGATACTCCGCCGGGTGACCCTTCACGAGGACGAGATCCCGGTCGACGAGGCGCTGGTGCGCTCCCTGCTGGAGGACCAGCGACCCGAGTGGGCCCAGCTCCCGCTGAAGCCTGCCGGAGAGGGCACCGACAACACGATGTTCCGCCTCGGCGAGGACCTTCTCGTACGCCTGCCCCGGACCGCCGCCAACGCCGGGTCGCTGCGCAAGGAGCAGGAATGGCTCCCTCGGCTGGCGGACCGGCTGAGCACACGGATCCCGGAGCCGGTCCATGCCGGGACGGCGTCGGCGGCTTACCCGCTCGTCTGGTCGGTCTACCGCTGGATCGAGGGTGCCGAGGCCGGGCCCGGGACGGTCGAGGACTGGGCGCTCTTCGGTGCCGACCTGGCGGCGGCGGTGCGGGAGCTGCACGGTGTCGGGCTGATGGGGGCCACCCGCGAGGCTCCGCTGGACTGGTACCGCGGCGGCCCGCTCGCGCCGTGCGACCCCTGGGTCACCGAGGCGCTGGCCGACTGCCGCGACAAGGCCGGGGACCTGCTCGACGTCGACGCCCTGGAGCGGATGTGGCGCGCCGGCGTCGAGCTGCCGGAGTCGCCCGCGCCGCACGGCTGGCTCCACGGCGACCTCAAGCCGACGAACCTGCTCGTACGCGACGGGCGGCTGCACGCCCTGATCGACTTCGGTGGCCTCTCCGTCGGGGTCCCCGACGCCGAGCACTCCACGGTCTGGGACCTGCCGGAGACGGCCCGTGAGGCGTACTGGGACGCGCTCGACCTCGACGACGACACCTGGACCCGGGCGCGGGCCTGGGCGGTCGCCGTCGGGGTCAGCGGCGTCTCGTACTACTGGGACAGCTTCCCGGCGTTCGTCGCCGAGTGCCGGGCCCGCCTGGAGAGCATCCTGGCGGCCGGCTGACGCCCGTCTCGGAGGGTGCCGATCAGGGCTTGGGGATCACGGTGCGAGCGATCATCACGTCGTGGTCGGTGTAGGTCGCGCGCTCGATCTCGAGGGTCGGCTCGCCGATGTTCCCGTAGATGTGCTGGATGCCGGGCAGCTGCTCGGCGTCGTCGTCGGTCAGGGTCCAGAAGCCCTCGGGGGCGCAGGAGGCCTGCCGGTTCATGTCGCCGCCGAAGATCGTCGGGTTCGTCCGGGACTCGAGCACCGCGCGGAGCTCGCCGCACTGGAGGTTGTTGGCGGAGGCCGGGTCGGCCTCACCGTCGGTGGACAGATGGGTGGTGCACACGTCCACGCCGCGGGCGGTCGTCGCACAGAGCCAGCGGCGTTGCTCGGAGCCGTTCCAGCGCGAGTACGCCCCGTCCTCGGAGCGCATGATGGCGTCCTTGGTGAGCACGGCGTTGCCGAAGACCCCGCGACCACCGGGCGTCTTGCACTGGTAGGGAGCCGTCGGGTACAGGACGGTCGCGAACCGCATGTGGTAGCCGGTGCGCTCGGCGATCTTCTCGACGTCGCCGCTGCAGGCCTCGTTGACGGTCACCGCGTTGACGTCGTTCTCCTGGATCCGCGCGACGGCCTCGTCGAGGATCTTCGGGTACTCGGTGCCGGGGTAGCAGCGGGCGCCCCCGCTGAGGCAGAGGTTCATCTGCAGCAGGGAGTACGGCGCACCGACCTGTGTCGGCTGCCCGGAGGTGGCGGCCTGGGCCGGAGCGGCCGTCGAGAGCGCCGGGAGCGCGACGATGGCGAGTGCAGCGAGGGCACGGACGACGAGTGAGCGTGGAGTTTTCACGGCCCGACGAAACCAGGCTTCCGGCCTGCCCGGAAGGCTACGCGGGAGTCGTTCAGACAACGCTCACGTGAGCGAACCCCGGCGGGCGCCGTGCCGTCACCGGGGTCCGCGTCCCACGCGATCTCAGGCCAGCGAGGCGATCCTGGTGCGGCTGTCCTCGGAGAGAGTGGCCAGGAGCGCGTCGGCCGCCTCGCCGTGGTCGGCGGTGGCGGCGACCACCTCGGCCAGGGTCTCGTCGGAGAGCCCGGCGATGATCGGGTCGAGCACCGAGGTGTCGTCGAGGAAGAGCGCTACCCGGAGGATCTCGTCACCGGAGGCGCCGTCCATCACCTGGAGCGAGGTCTCGGGACCGACGACGCCGGTGAACCTGGCCAGGGTGAGGACGTGACCGGCGGCCAGGAGCCGGCGGCCGACGTCGACCACCAGGCTCCGGTCGAGCCTGGCGATGATCGCCTCGACCCGGCTGGGGTCGAGGTGGACGGAGAGGTCGGCGAGGAACTCCGGCTTCAGGTGGCCGGCCAGCTTCGCGGCGTCGGCCGGGTCCATCACCGCGGCCACGCGGGCGCTGAGCATCGGGCCCATCGCGATCTCGGTGATCTTCGCGGTGACCGCCGCCGGGAGCTTCTTGCTGACCGCGGCCAGCCCCTTCACCCGCGACTCGTTGCGGCTGAACATCGCGTGGGAGACGATCCCGCGCAGGTCGTGGAGGTCGTCGGGGGAGGTGGTGGCGAGGAAGGCGAGGTCGGCCTCGTCCACCTGCATCTCGTGGGCGAGCTTGGTGATCTCCAGCGCGCTGGTCAGGGCGGTCATCGGGCGCCTCCGAGCATCTTCTGGACGACCCCGCGCAGCATCTTCGGCACCAGTTTCAGCGCCTCGTCGAGCGAAGCGTCGAAGGCCTTGTCCTCCGCGGTCATCGCTCCCCGGGCCAGATCGTTGAAGCGGTCCAGCTGCTGGTCGTCGTACGCCTCCAGCGGCGCGAGCCGCGTGGCCGGCACGCCCAGGGTGGCAGCGAGCCGGTCGAGTCCCTCACTCATCGGTTCCTCTCTCGCCGGCTGTGGCACCTTCGGCCCCCGGCGGCGCCACTATAAGCAAGCAGACGAAGCGTTTGGATACTGTTTCGACATGCTTGTCGCCTTCTCGATCGCCCCGACGACCACCGACGACCCCGACGGCTCGGTCGCCGCGTCCGTCGCGGAGGCGGTCCGCATCGTCCGCGAGTCCGGACTGCCCAACGAGACCAATGCCATGTTCACCAACCTGGAAGGTGAGTGGGACGAGGTCATGGGTGTCATCAAGCAGTGCGTCGACGCGGTCGCCGCCGTCTCCCCGCGGGTCGGGCTGGTGCTCAAGGCCGACATCCGGCCTGGTTACACCGGCCAGCTCACCGCGAAGGTCGAGCGGATCGAGCAGGAGCTCTCCGGAGATTAGAGCCCGCGGGCCATCGCCTCCTGGCCGGTCTTGATGGCTTCCCGGATCCGGGAGTAGGTGCCGCAGCGGCAGACGTTGCGGATCGTGTCGAGGTCGGCCTCGGTGATGGCTCGGCCCTCCTCGCGGACCTTGTTGACGAGGGCGACCGCGGTCATGATCTGGCCGGGCTGGCAGTAGCCGCACTGGGCGACGTCGTGCTCGAGCCAGGCCTCCTGCATCGGGTGGAGGCCGTCGCCCGGGGCCGTGTCGGCGAGACCCTCGATGGTGGTGATCTCGTCGTCGGCGCCGATGTCGGCGACCCGCACCGAGCACGGGTTGAACGCTTTGCCGTTGATGTGCGACGTACAGGCCTTGCAGACGTTGATGCCGCAGCCGTACTTCGGGCCGGTGACACCGAGGATGTCGCGCAGCACCCACAGGATGCGTACGTCGTTCTCGACGTCGACGGTGACGGTCTCGCCGTTGAGCTGGAAGGTGTGTGAAGGCATGGCACTGTGCTCGATTCTCTGGCTCAGAACGTGTAGGCGAGGCCGTCGGTCGGCGACTCGGGCACGGACGGGATGAAGGACTTGGGCTCGAAGTGGAGCGGCTCGCGGAAGTTGATCGGGAACTCCGTGGGCATCTCACCGGTCGCGCGGGCGTACGCGCAGGCGACGGCGGCCATGGAGGCGGCCACGCCGGCCTCGCCGACACCGCCCGGCTGGTCGCCGTGCGACTCGATCACCTCGCACTCGAACTCGAACGGCGTGTTCCACTGCCGGGTGTAGGCCGAGTTGTCCCAGCTGGCCTCCAGGAAGTGGCCGTCGACCAGGTGGTTGCTGTAGGTCAGCGCCTGGCACATGCCGTCCGAGAAACCGCCCATCATCTGGGCCTTCACACCGGCGGGGTTGACGACCAGGCCGACGTCGGCGACCACGACGGCCTTGGTGACCCGGGGTCCGGTGACCGCGTCGCGCACCTTGCGGTTGACCGTCTCGGGACGGCAGTCGATCTCGACGAGGACGGCGGTGGCGCCCTTGTACTCCTTGTGGATGGCGATGCCCTGCGCCGTGCCGGCGGGCATCGTACGACCCCAGTCGCCGAGCTCGGCGGCGCGGTCGAGCACCCGCTTGACCACGTCGCTCTTGAGGTATTTGCGCCGGAAGGTGACCGGGTCCTGCTTCAGCTTCTTGGCGAGCTGGTCGACCATCAGCTCGCTGGCGGTGGCCACGTCGGGGGAGTAGATGTTGCGCACCGAGCTCGTGTTGAACCGGTCGACCGCGGGCTTCGGCTCGTTGAGCAGCTGAGTGATGACCCCGAAGTTGTAGGGCAGCTCCTGGGTCAGTAGGAAGATCGACTCCGAGAAGCTCAGGTTCGACAGACCGGTCGGCAGCGCGGCCACCTCGGCGGTCAGCCGCTCCCCGAGACCGTGGGTGAAGTCGCACGCCACGCTGGCATGCCGCTGCTCGAAGGTGAGCACGCTCCCGGCCAGCACGGTCGCCCGGATCTGGGAGACCGCCATCGGGTGCACCCGGCCCTGGCGCGGCTCGTCGGCGCGGTGCCACATCAGCTTGACCGGGACGCCGAACGCCTTGGACGCGTGCGCGGCCTCGACCGCGGCGTCGCTGAACAGCTTGCGGCCGAAGGACCCGCCGCCCTGGACGACGTTGACCGTCACCTTGTCCTGGCTCAGGCCGACCGCCTTCGCGACCCGGCCCTGCGCGTCGATCGGCGACTTCAGTCCGCCCCAGATGGTCGCCGAGTCGTCACGTACGTCGGCGACCGCGCAGTTGGGCTCGAGGGCCGAGCCGCTGCGGAAGTGGAAGGTGAACTCGCCGTCGACCGAGGCCGCGCCGACCTTCGGCACCGCCAGCGGGATCTGGCCGGCCTTGAGCTCGGCCCGGACGTCGTCGGCCGACATGGTGGTCACGGTGCCGGAGTTCCAGGTGACGTCCAGCGCGCGTACGGCGTCGATGCACTGCCCGAAGGTCTTGGCCCGCACCGCGACGCCGGTCGGGATGATCGCCACGTGGGTGACACCCGGCATCTTCTCGACCTCGGCCTTGTTCCGGATCTCGTCCGGGGTGCCGTTGAGCTCGGGCGCCCGGCAGACCATCGTGGGCAGCGCGCCGGGGATGTCGAGGTCCATCGCGAACTTCTTCTTGCCGGTGATGGCGTCGCGGGCGTCGACACGACGGTGGGGCTTGCCGACGACACCGTGCTCGGAGGTCCGCTTCAGCTCGACCTCGACCTTCTCGGTCGTCGGCTTCGCTGCCTTGGCGGCCGCCTCGCCGTACGTCACCGAGGTCCCGTCCGGAGCACTGATCACGCCACTCTTGGCGACCAGCTGCGCCACCGTGCCGCCGAGCATGATCGCGGCGGCCTCGAGCAGCGCCTTGCGGGCGATGGCGGCGGCGACGCGCACCGGGGTGTACATCGAGATGATCGTGTTGGAGCCGCCGGTCAGCTGGTTGAAGAGCAGCTCGGGCCGGGCCGGCGCCAGGGTGACGTGCACGTGGTCGACCGGGAGGTCGAGCTCATCGGCGATCAGCATGGAGACGGCCGTGGTGATGCCCTGGCCGACCTCCATCCGAGGCAGCGCGAAGTGGGCGTGCCCCTTGTCGTCGACCTCGATCGCGATCAGGTTGGAGGTCGGCGCCGCGCAGTGGGTCAGGAAGTCGTTGAGGTCGTAGACCTCGGGTACCTGCGGCGCCGACGGGATCGGTGCCGCGTGGGCGGCAGTGGGAGCCAGGCCCAGGTCGGCGGCGGCGATCAGCGTGGCGCTGCCGATGACGTATCCGACGAACGATCGTCTGGAGACCCGAGACGGGCCATCCGGGTTGTGCGTCCCCATGTGCAAATCACTCCTGGCGTGAGCAGGTTCCGAGTTTGTGACCCCCGACACATAGCACCCTTCACCAGCCAGATCTCGGTTGGGAAGGGCGCGTCGGGAAATGTGTGAGGGCGCGACAACCCGGATGGAGACGGATCACACACCTGCCCAGGCGTGACTGTCGCCACACTGGTGCGTTGGTTGGTTGATGCCGCAACCGCCAGCGAGACACGAGGGAGCGCGATGAGCACAGAGCCGATCCGACGCATCGTCGCGGGCATCAGGGACGACCTCCCGCACACAGTGGAGCTGTTCCTGAAGCACAACTGGGACCAGGTGCCGGCTTATGCCGCCAGCCCCGACCCCGAGCTGCGCAAGGAGGTCGGCGACCACGCGGAGGCGGTGTTCCTGGCGGTGCTCACCACGCTGGAGGAGGGACGCGCCGCCGTACGCGAGGACTTCGAGTTCACCGTGGACCAGGCGACTCGCCGGGTCCGCCAGGGGGTCGCGCTCGCCGACTTCCTGCAGGCCTTCCGCATCGGACAGGTGGCGCTGTGGGAGCGCATCGTGGAGATCGCCGCCGCCGACCCGGAGACCAGTCGCGCGGCGCTTCCGGTGGCCTCGCACGTGATGCAGGTGATCGAGGTCGGCAGCACGGTCGCGGCTGAGGCCTACCTCGCCGCCCATCAGGTCGAGCTCGCCGAGGGCGACCGGATCCGCCGAGATCTGGTGGAGGACCTGCTCGCCGGACGCGGCGTCCGGCCCGGGCCGATGCTGGAGGTGGCCCGCAGGTGCCGGCTCGAACCCGACGGCCGGATCATCGTCCTGGTCGCTGTTCCCGGACGGCCGCAGGCGCCGGGACGAAGCCTGCGGGAGGCGCTGCGGCACGTGCGCACCGAGCTGGGCCCGTTGCGCGAGGGGGTCATGGTGATCCGTCAGGAGCAGCTCGTTGGGATCCTGCCGGTCGCCACCGACGACGTCAGGTCGATCGTGCCTGATCTGCGCCGCATCCACCGCCGCCTCACCCGGGAGGGGTTCGGGCTGGGCGTGGGCGCCAGCACCGTGCACACCGGCTTCGGCGCCGTGCCCGCCGCGTACTCGGAGGCAGCGATCGCTCGCGACGTCCTGGGTGGGGATCCCGGGGTGATGGCGCTGTCGATGATCTCGACGATCGACTACCTGGTGCTACGCGAGGATCCGACGGCTCGCCGTCTGGTGCGCCCGGCGCTGCGCCAGTTCGTCGAGGAGGACCTCGCGCGTGACAGCGTGATGATCGAGACCATGCTGGCGTACGTCGCCTGCGACCTCAACGCCAAGCTCGCCGCCGAGCGCCTGCATGTGCACGTCAACACCGCCTACCATCGGCTCGAGCGCATCGCCGAGCGCACCGGCTGCGACCTGCGCCGGTTCGCCGACGTGGAGGAGCTGATCTTCGCGATCCGGCTGCTCACCGCGCCCCGGAATGGTGCGAAGACCTAGGCCGCGGCTGTCTTGCGGCCGTAGAACCAGTAGACCGCCGCGCCGAGCAGGTTGGTGCTGCCCCACAGTCGCCACAGCGTCCGCGGTCCCCGGATCTCGTCGTCGGAGCGCTTCTGCAGGTCACGCAGGATCACCGGGGCGACCGCCGCCTGAGCCACCAGCGCGCCGGTGGTCAGGATCGCCTTCTTCTGCTTCTTGGTCATTGCCATGACGCCAGTCTTTGCCTTGGTTTGCCTTCCGTCAAGCACCCCCGCGGCCATCAGACCGAGGATCGAGCCCACGGCGGAATCACGACGATGCCCTCGATGGGGAAGGTGCCGTCGGGGTCACGGCGAAGCCACACCGGGCCCAGGCGCTGGGTCCGCATGGAGGCCCTCCACATGCTCCGGTGGTTCACGTTGTCTCCGCCGTCCCGGCCGAGGACGATCTGCTTCGTCCCTGTCGAGTTCATGCCGATGATCCGCGGCGTGAATCCCCAGTAGGCGGTGGTCGAGTACGGCGCCGGCCGCCCCAGCACCCAGACATCGCTCCCTCGGGGCACATGGCGGAGGATCAGCTGGCCGCCGCCGTCGATCTCCGAGGCAACGCCGTGCCAGAACCTCTTCGCACGGACGGTCTTGACCGTGCCCTTGCGCTCGAGCTGGTTGTCGTCGAAGAAGCGAGCGATGCAGGTCGTGTAGCTCCATGGCCCGACGCGTCCGGCGGCATCCACGGCACGGGCCCCGACGCACGATGCCTGACCCTGGTTGACGCCGATCGTGACCTGACCCGTCCGCCACGTCGAGGTCAGCCCGACGCGTTGCAGGTGTGACGGGTAGGTCCATGCTCGCCGGCTCGTCGAGGTGAGGGGCGTCTTCGAGACCCGGATCTGGACGTACGCCGGCCGACCGCCGTCCTCCAGCTCGCTGCCGAGATAGGCCTCGTAGGTGACCTTGAAGCTGGACGCGAGGGTGAAGGGGTAGGTGGGTCGCGCCACGGTCTGGACGCTCGGCCCGGACGTGGCGGCCAGTGAGCCTGAGGCGGGGCTCAAGGTCGCCAGCGCTGCGACGGCGATGGCCGTCGCGACGCGAAGGAGGGTTCGATGGTTCATGCGCGGGAGGGTATCCCGCGGCGGCACCTACGGCTGGTGTTTCGGTTCTTCCTCGACCACCTCGAGCAGGCTCGGCAGGTCGGCGGTGGAGGGGAGGAGG